>JAFZOK010000017.1 GCA_017550655.1 Bacteroidales bacterium
AAGAATCTGACGCTCTTTTTCCTTGTACTAATTGGAAAACCTTTTAAAGGTTTGCTGCTTGTCTTCAAAATGTCAATGAACTTGTTCCTTCCATAAAATTTGGCCGAAACGGGCTGCAAAGGTAAACACTTTTTTCATACCGCCAAATCTTTTTGCAAAAAATTTTCCAAAAAATTTCTTTCCGGGGCAAAACTTACACTTTCTAGACAAAAATAATCCTTTGTATAGTGCATTGAAAAGATATTTTTATACTTTTGCATCGTGACAGAAAAAATTTTCATATTTCATTCTGTTAGAAATTATCTAAGAGTCCGATCTTGAGCACCCCGTCAAGGTCACTGATTCCAGTGTCCCGCGAGAGGTGCCTTCTTTTAGAGTGTTCACACACTCATATTTTCATATAGCTATAATCAGGTGGATTACAGTCTATTTTACACTATAGGACCACTATATAATCACACAATATAAAAAATGAAAGTCAATATTGCAGTAGCAGACCAGAGCCATTTCAAGTACGCTGAAAAAATCGTTGAAATGATGGAAGGGTCTTCAAAGGAAAGAGGGACTGTGCTTGCCATAAGAACCCCGGAATACATTAAGGACAAGATGGAAAACCACAAGGCCATAATCGCCCTGGACGAGGATGGAACAATTGCAGGTTTCTCATACATAGAGACTTGGAGCCATACCAAGTTTGTTGCAAACTCAGGTTTGATAGTAGCTCCCAAGTACCGCAGGAGCGGACTTGCCAGGCAGATAAAGAGACGGATATTCGAGCTTTCCAGAGAAATGTACCCCTATGCAAAAATATTCAGTATAACCACGCAACTGGCTGTTATGAAGATAAATAACGAATTGGGATTCAAGCCGGTTTCCTTCTCTGAGCTGACTTCGGAACAGGAATTCTGGGAAGGATGCTACGGATGCCCAAACTATGATATACTGCAGAGGAACGACTGCAAGATATGCCTTTGCACCGCCTTGCTTTACGATCCGTCAGATGAAAAGAAACAGCAAAAACAACAGGAAATATGAAAAAGAAAATCGTACTGGCATTCAGCGGAGGCCTGGACACGTCTTTCTGTGTCCCTTACCTCAAGGAACAAGGTTATGAGGTTCATACCGCATTCGTAAACACCGGAGGCTTCTCCCCAGAGGAAGAGGAAGAGATCCGGAAAAGGGCCATGGAACTGGGCGCTAAAACCCATACCTGCTCAAACATCGTTGAAGACTATTATAATAAAGGTATAAAGTACCTGATTTTCGGAAATGTCCTGAAAAACGCCACTTATCCGCTTAGCGTCAGCAGCGAAAGAGTGTTCCAGGGACTGGAAGTTTTAAGGATTGCCAAGAAGAAAAAGGCCGGTTATGTAGCCCACGGCAGTACGGGAGCCGGAAACGACCAGGTACGCTTCGACCTGATTTTCGATGTACTTGCACCGGAAATCGAAATAATAGCACCTGTCAGGGACAACAATTTCCAGAGGAAGTTCGAGATTGACTACCTGAAAAGCAAGGGCTTCAACTTCTCGTGGAAGAAAAGCAAATACTCCATCAACCAGGGAATCTGGGGAACAAGCATAGGCGGCCAGGAAACTCTGCACTCGGACGGATATCTTCCCGAAGAGGCTTATCCTCACCATGTTACAGAAAAGAAAGAAAAAATCTTGAGCATAGATTTCCTGAAGGGAGAACCAGTTGGGGTGGACGGGGTCAAAATGAGTCCTGTTGAAGCAATCCGCAGAATCGCCTCGATTGCAAACGCATTCGGCATCGGAAGGGATATCCACACTGGAGACACTATTATCGGAATAAAGGGAAGGGTCGGATTCGAAGCCGCGGCTCCGCTGATCATCATCAAGGCTCATCATCTTCTGGAAAAGCACGTTCTGGTAAAGGGACAGCTCAACTGGAAAGACCATATATCAGCGTATTACGGACAGCTGATGCACGAAGCCCAGTATCTGGACCCTACAGCCAGGGATATGGAAGCCTTCCTGGAAAGCACCCAGAAGAACGTGACCGGAACTGTCTATGTAAAACTCAGGCCCTACTGCTTCCAGGCGTTGGGATGCGAAAGCCCTTATGACCTGATGGACTCCAAGTTCGGCGCTTACGGAGAAGACAACAAATCCTTCACCGCTCAAGATGTTATAGGTTTCACAAGGGTACTTGCAAACCCTCTCAAGATTTATTACAGCCTCAGCGACAAAAAATGAAAAGCAAAGAACTCTCCTGCAGGGCAATAGCCCTATTGGAAGAAATGGTTTCCATCCCCGCCCCTTCCACCAGGGAGGAGGCCAGGAGCGCTTTTCTTAGGAAGAAAATCCTTTCCTGGCTGAATGACGAGGGACTGGAGGAAAAGGTCACGGTGGCCGGAATAAAGAACAATATCCTTCTTTACTCCCCGTCTCAAGGAAAGAAAACCCTGCTGATGTGCGCACATATAGACACTGTCAAACCGTCTGAAGGTTCCTCCCCTTCTCCAGTCCGGAAAGGCGGAAAGCTCTATGGCCTAGGGACAAACGACGATGGTGGCTGCGTGGTCTGCATGCTGGAGGCTTTCCTAAGACACTCAAAGGCAAAAGGCGGCCCCAGCCTGCTTCTTGCGCTAACCGCAGAAGAGGAAAACGGCGGACAGAACGGTCTTCCTGCCGTTCTGGAATATATTAAGAAACAGAAAGATATCCCGATGCCTGATTTAGCCGTGGTTGGAGAACCTACGGGGATGAAGGCTGCAGTGGGAGAAAAAGGCCTTCTGGTTCTGGACGCAACCTCAAAAGGTACCCTTTCCCATGCTGCCCACCCTGGCCAAGACAATGCGATCTACAATGCCCTCAAGGACATAGAAACCTTACGGAAGTTCAACTTCAGAAGGAAATCGGATGTGACAGGCATTACGCATCTTTCTGTAACGCAGATAAATGCAGGCTCGGCTCACAATATTGTTCCGGACAGGTGCACTTTTGTCGTGGACATAAGGTTCAACGAAAAGTACACGCCTGAAGAAATACTTAAAATACTCTCGGCCAAAACCGCCAGCACACTGAAAGCCAGGAACCTCAAGCACAAATGCTGCGTAACCCCGGCGGGGAGTCCGCTATTGGAGACAGTGCAAGAGCTTGGCATAGAAACTTATGTCTCCCCCACTTCTTCAGACTGGTCCCGACTTCCTGTTCCGGCTATAAAGATCGGGCCCGGGGAAAGCTACCGCAGCCACAAAGCCGGAGAATACATAACCAAGAGCGAAATCGCCGGCGGAATTAAGGGATATTCACTGATTCTAAAACACTTGCAAACAAAACTATAATGGCTACACTTTGGGACAAAGGCGGAAAATTCGAAGAAAAGGCGGAAAAGTTCACTGTCGGGAAAGACAGGGAACTGGACCTCAAACTTGCAAAATATGACATCCAGGGAAGCAAAGCCCACATCGCGATGCTGAAGGAAATCGGACTGCTAACTTCTGAAGAACTCTCAAAGCTCAGCGATGCCCTGGACGAAATCCTGATTGACATTGAAAGCGGAAAATTCTGTCTGGAGGATGGCGTGGAAGACATTCACTCACAGGTGGAAATGCTTCTTACCGAGAAGCTTGGAGACATCGGTAAAAAGATCCATTCCGGAAGAAGCCGCAATGACCAGGTGGCAGTGGACCTGAAACTTTTCTTCAAGGACGAATGCCTGAAGATAAGAGACGAGGTCCTTCACCTGTTCAAGCTTCTTGTAAAGCAGAGCCGGAAGCTCAAGGATGTCCTGATGCCGGGATACACTCATTTCCAGACTGCAATGCCGTCTTCCTTTGGACTTTGGCTGGGAGCATACGCTGAAAGTCTGGCGGACGATATGGTTATGCTCGGAGCGGCATACAGAATCGCAGACCAGAATCCGCTTGGAAGCGCAGCCGGATATGGCAACTCCTTCCCTCTGGACAGAAAGCTCACGACAAGGCTGCTCGGGTTCAGCACCCTGAGTTTCAACTCGATATATGCCCAGATGGGGAGAGGGAAAACTGAAAGGGCTATAGCTGCGGCAATCGGCCAGATAGCCGGCACTCTCAACAAACTGGCCCAGGACTGCTGCCTTTTCTCCTGCCCTAACTTCTCCTTCATAAGCTTTCCGGACAGCCTTACAACCGGAAGCAGCATAATGCCGCACAAGAAGAATCCGGACGTATGGGAAATGATAAGGGGAAACTGCAACCTGATTTCTTCCTGCTACGGCCAGACCGCCCTGCTCACGGCAAACCTGCCTCACGGCTATCATAGAGATTTCCAACTGCTTAAGGAGGTCATTATGCCAGCCTTGGAAAAGACTCGCGACTGCCTTCAGATGGCCGCCCTGATGATTGAAAACATCAAGGTTTCCAAGGACATTTTCAAGAATCCTCTCTACAGTCCAATCTTCACTGTCGAGGAAGTTAACCAAAGGGTTCTGGCAGGGCAGCCTTTCCGTCAGGCCTACAAAGAGGTGGCAAAAGAAGTTGCCGGGAAAACCTTTGAATTCCCCAAGGAGAAAATGAATGTAAAGTCTTTGAACCACACCCACATAGGCAGCATCGGAGACCTGGCTCTCAAAGACATAGAAAAGAAGATGCGGCTCTCCGTTTTCTAGAGGCCGCATCAACTTCAGTCGCCGAGAAATTCTACTCCTGGTCCAAAGGATTGCCTGCCTTATCGCTCCAGTGGGCGTCCAGCAGTGGAAGATCAGTATCGGTCCTGGTCTTGATAGAGCAGGAATACTTCCTGCACCAGTCCTTTATGATACTGTGGAACAATCCTTTGCGTTTTGTAAGATAAGCTTCGAACAGAGGATTCAGCGTCAGGATGAAAGAGAATATCTTCCTTTCCTTGGTGTAATACGCCAGCTGTCTTTCAAGGGCCTCGTCGGCTATCAGGCTTGGAGCAATCTCGCCCGTGCCGTGGCACATTGGACAAGTCTCGTTAACCTTGATTTCAGTTGCCGGACGGACCCTCTGGCGGGTAATCTGCATTAGGCCGAACTTGGTCAGAGGCAATATGTTATGCTTGGCCCTGTCGCCCTGCATCAGCTCCTGCATGTGCTTGTAGAGTTTATTGCGGTTGTCTGCGTTGTCCATATCGATGAAGTCTATTATGACTATTCCGCCCAGATCCCTGAGTCTCATCTGACGGGCAATCTCGTCCGCGGCGTGAGTGTTGACCTCGAAGGTATTGTCCTCCTGCTCAACGCCCTTCTTTACGCGGGTTCCGCTGTTAACGTCTACAACATTCAATGCCTCAGTGTGTTCTATAATCAGGTACGCACCCTTTTTCAGGGGAACCACCTTTCCGAACGAACCCTTGATCTGCCTTGTGACATCGAAATAGTCCAGTATAGGCATTTCTCCCTTGTAGAGCTTGACGATCTTCTCTTTCTCGGGAGCGATGGTTCTGATGTAGTCTCTTATTTCATAGAAGGTTGACTCATCGTTAACCTCTATGGAAGAGAACGAGTCGTTCAGAAGGTCTCTGAGGATTGTAGTGGTCTTGCTGTTCTCTGTGAAAAGGAGTTGCGGCGGACGGCTAGTCTGCAGCTTGCGGCACCCTCCTTCCCATTTTTCTATCAATGAACTGAGCTCTGCATCCAGAACGGCGGCCTTTTTGCCTTCTGCCGCAGTTCTGATGATGGCTCCGTAATTCTTGGGCAGAATACTCTGCACCAGGCGTTCCAGACGCCTCTTCTCCTCCTTGGAGGAGATCTTCTGCGATATGCTTACCTTATCTGCAAAAGGAAGCAGGACAATATTTCTTCCTGCTATGGAAATTTCCGCCGTAAGCCTTGAGCCCTTTGTTGATATAGGCTCCTTGACTATCTGAACGACAATCTGCTGGCCCGGCGAGAGCACTTCGTCGATCCTCCCCTCTTTCTCGAGTATCGGACCGATCCTTACTTTGGAGTAGAAGGTCTGAAGATCCTTCTGGGTGTTGATCTGTCTTGTGAAATAGTCAAATGCCTTGAAATTCAGGCCAAGATCCAGATAGTGGATGAAAGCGTCCTTGTTGTCCCCGATATCCACGAAAGCGGCGTTGAGGGCCGGCATAACTTTCTTGACTTTTCCCAGATAGACGTCTCCGACACCGATGCTCTGCGCCGAGGTATTCTGCTCCTTGTTGATTTCCATCAGGCGATGGTCCTCAAGCAGGGCGATTGTCACCTGCGCAGGGCTTACATCGATAATCAAATCCTTCTCCATCTCAAAAAAAAATAATCTAAAGCAGAGACAAGCCCTGCTTTAGATTATCGACACGACAAGATGCCTTATTTGCGCTTCTTGTGTCTGTTCTTACGCAGACGCTTCTTGCGCTTGTGAGTGGCCATCTTGTGTCCTTTTCTTTTCTTTCCGCTAGGCATAATAATTATTTTCTACCGCCCTTTACACCGCTCATGAAAACCTTTGCAGGCTTGAAAGCTGGAATGTTGTGAGCAGGGATAACCATTGTAGTGTTCTTAGAAATGTTTCTTGCAGTCTTCTTTGCTCTCTTCTTGATTACGAATGAGCCGAATCCGCGAAGATAAACGTTCTTACCCTTTGCAAGGAAACCCTTAACGGCTGCCATAAAGCCCTCTACTACGCGAGCTACGGTAACTTTCTCTAAGCCAGTCTGCTTAGCAACCTCGTTGATAATGTCTGATTTAGTCATAATTCTAAATACTAATAAATTGGTGAATATTTGTGGCGCAAAAATAGATTTTTTTTTCGTTCCAGCAAATAGTTTTTGCAAAAAATGTTTAAAAGAGAGCATTTTAGGGCACATTTCAGGGTAAAATCAGCGATTTTTCTGCCAATTCTGCCAATTTTCCCTTTGGCACAATGATTGACATACCTTATAACCGGTTGCCTCAGCGACACCGCTTTACCCGAAAGTCAGCCTTCCGGGAAAGGGGAATACTGACAAATTGACACTGGAGGCAGACAACTGAAAGAGAAAGGAGATTGTATGAAATTTTTAGAGGAAATGCTTAACCAGATCGAGGGAGGAGACATCAACATACTCCCCGTAATGAGTATAGAAGCAAACGCAAAGACAGACAAGATAGAAGTTCCGCAGACCCTCCCTATTCTGGCAATGAGGGATTCCGTTCTGTTCCCGGGCACCATCCTTCCGGTGACTATCGGAAGAGACAAGTCCGTAAAGCTTGTAAGGGCTCTCTACAAGACCACGAGGATCATCGGTACCGCCACGCAGATTGACGTTCACAAGGACGACCCTCGCCAGGCAGACCTGTATGAAGTGGGTTGCAGTGCCAAGATACTGAAACTCATCGAGATGCCTGACGGTGCGCTTACCGCGGTGCTTCAGGGAATCCGCCGTTTCCGCATAGAGCAGATTATCGCCGAGGACCCGTATATTATCGGTATTATCGAGAATATTCCGGACATCTTCCCTGCAAAGGACGACAAGGATATCAAGGCGCTCTCGGACTCCATAAAGGAATCCGCCCTGAGGATAGTCAAGTATTCTTCCTCTTTCGCTGCCGAGAGCGAGTTCGCGATTAAGAATATAGATTCCTTCGAGTTTCTCACCAACTTTATCGCCACCACCCTGGACAACGAGGTTGTGGCAGACAAGATCAAACTGCTGATGGAGAGCGACATAAAGCAGAGGGCCTATAAGCTTCTCTCGGTTCTCAGCAAGCAGATCGAGATACTGAAGATCAAGGATGATATCCAGCAGAAGGTCAAGAGCGAGATGGACCAGCAGCAGAGGGAGTACTACCTTAACAACCAGCTGAAAACCATACAGGAAGAGCTCGGAATGAGCGGTAATTCCAAGGATGTTTCCGAACTGGCCAAGAAGGCAGCCAAGAAAGACTGGCCGGAATATGCCAAGAAGGAGTTTGACCGCGGAATCAGCCGTCTGGAGAAAATGAACCCGAACACTCCGGACTATAATGTGGAACTCAACTACCTGGAGTTTATGGTTGGCCTGCCTTGGAACGAAACCACCAAGGACAATCTGGACCTCAAGCACGCCCAGCAGGTTCTGGACGAAGACCACTACGGACTGGAAAAGATAAAGGAAAGAATTGTGGAATTCCTTGCCGTACTGAAACTTAAGGGAAATATGAAATCCCCTATCATCTGCCTCTTCGGGCCTCCAGGCACAGGAAAGACTTCCCTTGGAAAGTCCATTGCAAGAGCTCTTGGCAGAAAGTACCAGAGGATTTCCCTTGGCGGACTCCACGACGAGTCCGAAATCAGGGGACACCGCAAGACATACATCGGCGCTATGGCCGGAAGGATAATGCAGGCTATAAACCGTGCCGGATCATCCAACCCGGTAATCGTCCTTGACGAAATAGACAAGGTATCCAACGACTATCACGGGGACCCGTCTTCCGCCCTTCTGGAAGTGCTTGACCCTGAGCAGAACACAACTTTCCACGATAACTATCTGGACATTGACTATGACCTGTCAAGGGTTCTGTTCATCACTACCGCCAACAACACGTCCACTATCCAGGCGGCCCTGAAGGACAGGATGGAAATGATTCCGCTGTCCGGCTATCTGGCAGAGGAGAAATTCCATATCGCAACAGGATATCTTGTCCCTAAGCAGATGAAGGAACACGGCCTGAAAGACGGCCAGCTCGCTCTTACGGAAGACGCAATCAATGAAATTATTGATGAATACACTCGCGAGAGCGGTGTCCGCCAGCTGGACAAGCAGATAGCCAAGATTGCCCGTCACCAGGCAATGAAAGTGGCTATGGATGAAAAGGTTCCTGAAAAGATTGAGGCAAAGGACGTAAAGGAAATCCTGGGCCTTCCGACCAACCAGCACGAGCTCCAGAAAGACAATGAGGCTCCGGGAGTGGTTACCGGCCTTGCCTGGACGGAGATGGGCGGAGAAATCCTCTTTGTTGAGTGTATCCGCAGCGAGGGCAAGGGAATGCTCTCCACCACCGGTAACCTCGGAGATGTGATGAAGGAAAGCGCCACCATCGCCTACCAGTGGCTGAAGGCCAACCCTAAGATTCTGGGAATGACCACTCAGCAGCTGAAGAAATTCGACCTTCACGTACACGTTCCGGAGGGCGCCATCCCTAAGGACGGACCGTCCGCAGGAATCACAATGGTAAGCGCCATGGCTTCAGCCCTTATGGGCAAGAAGGTAAAGAGCAAGATCGCGATGACGGGAGAGATGACCCTCAGGGGCAAGGTCCTCCCTGTGGGCGGAATCAAGGAAAAGATCCTCGCCGCAAAGAGGGCCGGAGTCACCACCATCATCCTCAGCGAGGAAAACCGCAAGGACATCGCAGAGATAAAGCCTGTTTACATCAAGGGCCTCAAGTTCAAGTATGTCAAGACTATAGACGAGGTAATAAACTTCATTTTCCCTCAAAAGTAATGGATGTCAAGATAGAAAGCCAGTGGAAGAGTGTGCTCAGCGATGAGTTCAGCAAGCCTTATTTCAAGGATCTTGCCGCATATCTTCACAGGGAAAAGGATTCCGGGGCGGTTATTTACCCTCCGGGATCTTTGATTTTCAACGCCTTTGCCCTTACTCCGTTCAACGATGTCAAAGTGGTGATTCTTGGGCAGGACCCGTACCACAATCCGGGACAGGCTCACGGCCTGAGCTTTTCCGTTCCGGACGGAGTGGCTCTGCCCCCATCGCTGAAGAATATCTACAAGGAGATTGAATCCGACCTGGGCATTTCTCTCCAGGGCAAAAACGGAAACCTTACCGGCTGGGCAAGGCAGGGAGTCTTCCTCCTGAACGCCATCCTTACCGTAAGGGCCTACAACGCCGCCTCCCACAGCAGGATTGGCTGGACAACATTCACGGACAGTGTAATCAAGGCAATATCAGACCATAAGGAAGGTGTGGTGTTTATGCTATGGGGCAACTTCGCCAAGAGCAAGAAGGCACTGATAGACACATCTAAGCATCTTGTTCTGGAAGCCGCCCACCCTTCTCCTCTTGCGGGAGGTGCCTTCTTCGGCTGCCGCCATTTCTCCAAGTGCAACGCATATCTCCAGAGCCGCGGGAAGAATCCAATCGACTGGAGCCTGTAATACCCCATCGCTTTTTTTCTTAAATTTACACTTTGTTAAGTGTAAACGAGAACTATTATGCGTACAGCAATTTTCCCGGGATCTTTCGATCCTTTTACCGCCGGCCATCTGGATGTTCTGGATTCGGCTCTGAAACTATTTGACAAAGTGATAGTTGCAGTAGGTTACAACAGCACCAAGACTACCAGCGGTTTCTTTCCTGTAGACATCAGAATCAAAATCATCAAGGATGCTGTCAAGCACTATAAGGACAGGGTGGACGTGTGCTGCTACAAGGAGCTGACCATAGACCTCTGCCACAGGCTGGGCGTAAACTTCATAGTAAGGGGCCTTAGAACCACCACGGACTTTGAGTTCGAGGGCGTTATCGCCCAGGCCAACAGGGTTATGGATCCGGATGTCGTTACAGTATATGTCCAGGCCAGCCACGAGTATTCCTTCATCTCCTCCACGGTTGTAAGGGACCTTCTCGTCCACAACGGAGACGCCACCCCGTTTATGCCTAAGGGGGTAAATCTCAAAAAGTATTTAAAGGCAAAGAAAGAACTCGGCAAATGATGATAACCAAAGGAAGATTATCCGGAAGCATCTGCAAGTATCTGATCACGGCTGTCTTCTGTCTGGTTGCCATTCACTCTGCGGCCCAATCACCTTCCGGCGCATACAAGATCACCATAAAAACGGGAAGACTGAACAGGAATACTGACAGGGTTCCTAAAGGCTCCACGCTTTATCTTAAAAAGCATAATTACCAGTCAAATCAAACGGTCGTCATAGATTCAGCTGTAATGGACCGCAAGAAAGCCGTTTTCTCGGGCCCGGTATATGCACTGGATACAAAAATTGCTCAGGAAAAGGTTTTTACAGCCGGCCAATATGACGTGTGCGATAACGATGGACCACTGTTCAGCTTCTTTTCCTCTTCCATAGACGGAGAAAACTTCATCATCACGTTCCGCCACCGCTCGTCGCTTGTCTATCATTATTACAACTGGGAAACAGACGGATCCAAAAGCGGCCTTTTTTCCAAAGAGAACATCACATATCTGCAATACCAGAATTATCTGATGTTCAAGGCCCTTTCCATGAGCAGAGATTCCTCTGAAGCATTGGCGGCGGAGTATGCCGTGAACACCCTTTTCCCTGGAGGCGACAAAGTTGTAACCAAGCGCCTGCTCTTCCAGGTGGAAAAAGAAGCGCCTGGATCGCTGACCGAATCCCTGCTCAGTCTTACCCTGGACGGGGTGACCTCCGAAAAATCATCCCAGCTTCCTCTTGTCGCGGACGAAAGACTCGTTTATACATCATTTGCAAGGAACCTTATAGACATATTCCTTGACAAATTCAAGTTTTCCAGGGAGAGTGTCAGGAACATGGCCATTGACTATCTGATGGAAAACCGCTATCTGACAGCCCCTAAGATGATGGCTGCCGTGGCAATGGAGTGTTTCCGCAGATATTCTTCTTCTGTTGTTATGGGATGCGAGGGAAGCGCTGTCTATGCCGCGGAAAAATACATATTGAATAACGGGGCGGTTTCCCCGTCAGATAAGGCGGAGGCTGCCTGGTATGTGACTGTCAACAAGGGCACTTTGGTTGGGGCAAAGGCTCCGCAGCTGAGTCTGAAAGACACTTCCGGAGTGGAAAGAAGCATATCTGAACTGATGGGAGACCATTCCATAATTTATTTCTATTCAGACGATTGTGCTTACTGCAAGGAAGAAACCCCGAAACTTGTATCCCTTCTGGACTCGTGGAATGAGTTTCCGATAAATATTGCGGCTGTCTATACCGGAACCGATGCTGATCTCTGGAAGAAATACATCAACAATCATTTCAAGACCAATAACCCGTACATAAGCTGGATCCATCTTGCAGACCTGGACAGGGAGAGCAATTTCCCTGTGGATTACGGGGTTGTAAGTACACCTAAGTTGTTCCTTCTGGACGAGAGCCTGAGGATAAGAGGAAGAGGAATCCTCACCCCTACCCTTACTGCAATGCTGAAGGAACAGGCGGAAGAAGACAACAAGGCCTACAATTATCTTTCACAAATATTCCCGGCAGAGGAACTTTCCCCAGATTCCGCATTGGATCTGGAAGCCAGAAAGGATGCAGTGGACAAGATTTACGAAGGAGTGAAAACTTCCGATTCTTTCTCTCGCCTTATGAGGCAGGCATTCACCTATCTTTTCTTCTGTGGCTATGCGCCGAATACGCAGACCGCTCTGTACCTTGGACAGAAATATGTTCTGGATATGCCTGAAAGGTGGGAAGATACAGTGTTTGTGTCCAGCATCGGAAGCATTATGAAGGCTGCCAACATGAACGCTCCTGGAAGCAAGGCCGGGAACCTTACGCTCTACGATATAGCTGATAATCCGGCTGATCTTCTGCTTCCTGACGGAAAGATGAAGGTGCTGTATTTTTACAGGACCGGCTGCGAAGTCTGCAAGGAAACCCTGCCGGAAATACGGAACGTCTGGAAGAAATACGGAAAGAAGGTTTCTTTCACGGGTATTTTCGCAGGAGACAATGTTAAGGAATTCCGCAAGTTTGTTTCTTCCAACAGCCTGGAATTCAGGCAACTTTATGCAAAGGACAATTTGGCGGAACTTGGAGACAAATACTATATAGAGGCCGTTCCTCTGATTTTGGCCATAGATAATAACGGAACCGTTATATACAAGGGCACATCTGCAGAAAAACTGAACGAAATACTGAAATAAAAACAACAAGATATGCTAACCGGAAAGTACAAGGAATTTTACGAAAAGCTCAAGGCTTTCATCCCAAAAGACAGGATGTTCCACGATCCTCTGACAACTCTTGCATTCGGAACGGATGCCTCCTTCTACCGCCTCATACCTAAACTGGTGGTAAGGGCCTATTCAGCCCCTGAAGTTAGGCAGATAATGATGGCTGCACACGAGATGGATATCCCCGTAACCTTCAGGGCTGCAGGAACATCGCTGAGCGGCCAGAGTATTTCAGACTCCGTTCTGGTGATTGCCACTCACGGTTTCAGAGGCTACAGCATATCTGTAAGGGGAGAGCAGATCCGCCTTGCTCCTGGTATCAGGGGGGCGATGGCAAACCGCCTGCTCACGCGCTTCGGAAAAAAGATCGGGCCGGACCCGGCATCAATTGACTCCGCGATGATCGGAGGAATCGCGGCCAACAACGCCAGCGGAATGTGCTGCGGAACAAGCCAGAACTCCTACAAGACCATCGCGGACATAAATATCATACTTCCTGACGGAACAGATCTGGATACAGCGGACATATCATCGGTAAAACGGTTCCGCCACACCCACTCCCATATCGTTGAAGGACTGGAGAATATCGCAAAGAGAATAGAAGCGGATCCGGTCCTCAAGGAAAGGATCGAGAGGAAATACAAGATCAAGAACACAACTGGCTACAGCCTGAACGCCTTTGTGGATTACAAAGACGGAATAGACATACTCAAGCACCTGATTATAGGATCCGAAGGAACTCTCGCTTTCATCTCCAGCATTACATACAACACGGTGGATGACAACAAGTTCAAGGCGCTGGCGCTTGTAATTTTCCCTACAATCAGGGAAGCCTGCAGCGCAGTCCAGGTCCTGAAGCAGATGCCGGTAAGCGCAGTGGAACTGATAGACAGGTCCTCCATCCGCAGCGTGGAAAACGCGGACGGAGTTCCGGAGTATCTTAAGACTTTGCCGGACGGAGCCTGCGGCCTTCTGGTGGAAATTACGGAAGAGGACAAGCCATCGCTGCTGGGAAAGGTCAAGAGAATCACGGAGGCACTTTCTCCATTCCAGACCGTCCTGCCGTTCTCGTTCACAATGGACGAAAAGGAAAGGGCCACGCTGTGGAAAGTAAGGAAGGAATGCCTCCCTACCGTTGCCGGAATGAGGAAGGCCGGAACCACCGCCATTATAGAGGATGTTTGCTTTGAGGTGCCAAGACTAGCCGATGCCGTCACCGACCTTAGGGAGCTCTTTGACAAGGACGGTTATTCAGATGCCGTAATCTTCGGACACGCCCTTGCCGGAAACCTCCACTTCATGTTCAACCAGGATTTCCAGAGCCCTGAAGAAGTTAGCAAATACGCTCATTTCATGGACGATGTATGCCATCTTGTTGTAGACAAGTATGACGGATCGCTCAAGGCAGAGCACGGAACAGGAAGGAACATGGCCCCGTTTGTGGAACTGGAATGGGGACAGCAGGCATACGGCCTGATGAAGGAAATCAAGAATCTCATAGACCCTAAGGGAATACTTAATCCAGGAGTCATCCTCAACGATGACCCTCAGGCACATATAAAGAACCTGAAACCTTGCCCTAAGACAAGTCCTGAAATAGACCGCTGCATGGAATGCGGCTTCTGCGAAAAGAACTGCGTATCGGAGGGCCTGACCTTCTCTCCAAGGCAGAGAGTCGTTTCCTACAGGGAGATGACAAGGCTGGAAAAGACAGGATCAAATCCTGCGGACCTGGCCCTGATGAAAAAGGAATACAAGTATCTGGGAGACGAGACCTGCGCAACCGACAGCCTTTGCGCCGTGGCCTGCCCGGTCAAGGTGGATAACGGAAAACTCACCAAGGAACTCCGCCACCAAAGCCACACCCAAAAGCAGGAAGACAAGGCAGCCAACCTTGCAGCCCATTGGGACAGAGCCGTCTGGGGAATGAGAGCCGCCTGGAACATGTCCTACGGCATCCGCAGAACAGTAGGCAAGACCGTTATGAAACCTCTTGCCCAGGCAGCTAGATGGGCCACCTGCGGCCTGATTCCAAAGTGGAACGCCAACTTCCCTAAGGGCAACCGCAAGATATCCAAGGCAATACTGGAGGGAACGGATCTGTCCAGGATTCCGTCGCCGAGCAAAGGAAAAGTGGTTTACTTCCCTAGTTGCCTCACCCGCTCGATGGGCAACGGCAAGGAATACCGCAAGGCCCTCAGCCTTACCAGCCTGATGGACAAACTCATCCGCAAGGCCGGATACGAGGTGGTCTACCCGTCCAACCTCAAGAAACTCTGCTGCGGAATGGCCTTCTCCAGCAAGGGATATGTAAAGGCCGGCAAGATGCTCAGCGACCATCTTCTGGAAGAGCTCACAAAGGCTTCCGAAGGAGGCACTCTGCCGATAGTCTGCGACATGACACCTTGCCTCTACACCATGAAATCCAATTTCGGGGACAAGCTCACTCTTTACGAACCGGCAGAGTTCGCAAAACTCTACCTTATGCCTAACCTCAACATCAAGAAACTCGACAAGAGCGTGGCCGTTTTTGCTGTCTGCACATCCAAGAAACTTGGAGTGGACACTACCATCGTTGAGATAGCAAAGCAGTGCGCAAAGAAGGTAAAGGTAATGGATACCAACTGCTGCGGCTTTGCGGGAGACAAGGGATTCTTCACTCCAGAGCTCAACGAATGGGGCCTGAGAGACCTCAAGAACCAGGTGGAGGGATGCACGGAAGGCTACGCTACCAGCCGCACCTGCGAGGTAGGCCTGAGCGAGCACAGCGGAATCGTTTTCAAGAACCTTCTGTATCTGGTTGACGAGGCTTCAGAATAATTTGTATATTTGCGTCCCATTTATGCCGGGGGTGTTCTGGTTTTGACATCAGATCAGTTGGTCGGCAAGCGTGCCGGGCGTTGGAAGCCGCACCCGTTAACCAATGACTTTCAGCCATTAATTGGCAACAACAACTATGCACTCGCTGCGTAATCAGCCAAGCTGACAGCGCTTAATCCTTGAGGCACAAGGTGCTTCGGACGAGTATCCCGCCAGGTTTTCCGTCTTCTTGGACCTGGCATACGGGGTATCATCTAAAGAAGAATGCGGAGAACGACTCCTTTAAGTCCTCTTAAGTTTTAAAGGATAAGCTTTGGACTTGCCCGCTCCGGGGCGGGGCCTTGGACGAAAAACAAACCGGAGATACGCACGTAGAAAACCGGTTGGCGGCCTGATTGGACAGCGGTTCGACTCCGCTCACCTCCACTACTTTATCACATACTGAAGTATCAGTTTGAAGAGTCCTTCTCCAAAACTCAGTATGCCCAGCAGAATAATCACGATTCCGGAAATCCTGTTTATCACGATAAGCTGCTTGAGGCGGAATTTCTTTCGGAAAATGCTGACCAGAGATGTCAGGAAGAACCACCAGAGGGCGGTTCCAAGGAATATTGCCAACAGAAGAATCCTCACTGCCACAGGAGCCGTCTCCAGAGTATATGAGGAAACATCCAGCCTTACAGCCGCCATCATCGCGAAAATAAGGAAGATAGATCCAGGATTTGTGATGGTGATGGCAAGAGATTCCAGCATATCCTTGATTCTGCTGCCGTTCCCCTGTTTCTGCTTGATCTGCTTAACCGGATTGCTGCGGTAAACCCTAATTCCGATAAACGCAATTACAATACCGCCGAAAAGAAGCACCCAGGCCTTGTACTGGTCCAGGAAACTGTCCACCATAAACAGACCGAGAAGTGAAAGGGCGGAATAGAAGGTATCGGAGATGGAAGCTCCCAGACCGGTGAAAAAGCCTGCGAAACGGCCTTTGCTTATGGTCTTCTGGATACACAGGACTCCCACCGGGCCAAGAGGAATAGACGCCCCCACGCCCACTATCAGTCCCTTAAGGAAAACTTCCAGCATCTCGTTGTGCATATCAAGGCGCAAATTTACTATTTTTGAGTGATGAAAAAAAATAGCCTGGGAAAACTTTGGATCCTGAGCCTGATATCGGGGCTCCTGCTCGCCATACCTTACATATACCCTCATTGCGGTCTTGTAAGCCTTGTAGCCTTCCTTCCGCTGCTAGCCGCGGAAAGGATAGCCACGGAAAACGGCATAAGGCATTTCGGGCTGTGCTATTACTCGGGATTCCTTCTCTGGAACATTGTCGCCACCTGGTGGATCTGGTACGCCACTCCGGCAGGATCTGTCGCGGCAATAATCTTGAATGCCCTGCAGATGGCCGTGATTTTCCGCCTTTTCAGGTTTCTCAGGCAAAGATTCTCAGGATTCTTCCCTTATCTGGCACTGGCAGCCTTCTGGTGCGCCTGGGAGCATCTATACCAGGGGTGGCAGATAACCTGGCCATGGCTTAACCTGGGCAACAGTTTTGCCCAGAGCATAAAGCACATCCAGTGGTACGAGGTGACAGGTTCCACAGCCGGATCGTTCTGGATTCTGCTTGCAAACGGCTTGATTTTCAAGACACTTCTTAATGTCGCCGAAAGGCGCAAGGCCGGATGGTGGGCTTTGGGTGCAACCCTTCTGATTGCGGTTCCAATTGTCCTTTCCCACATCAGATATGCCGAATACGGAAAGAAAATCGCGTCTTATGACCCATCTTCCGCCAAAGAGGTTGTGATACTTCAGCCTAACATAGACCCATACCAGGACAAATTCGGTGGCAAAACCCAGAGGCAGCAGGATGAAATTCTTCTGGGGCTGGCAAAAGCCAACGTTACTGACTCCACATTCCTGGTTGTTGCCCCGGAAACATTCTTCAACCCATCCCGCACCGCCGGAAGCATCTTGGAAAACGCCCCTGCCGGATGTCCTACCCTGGACAGCATAAGGCTTTTTGCACGTTCTAGCAACGTGAATTTCATCTTCGGGGCTGTAACCCAACTCATTTATCCTGAATCGGAGAGGCCTACCCGTTCCGCAAGGCCTATGGGTGGGTATTCCTGGTACGACCTGTTCAACACAGCCGTATTCGCCGGAAAAGACAGCACGCTGAGTTTCTATCACAAATCCAAGCTGGTGGTTATGGCTGAAACCGTTCCTTACATAGGCAATACCAGCGTTCTTGGCTTCTTGGGGCTTGACCTTGGGGGAGGATTCGGAAACTTCGGAATCCAGAGCTACAGGGGCCTTTTCATTACAGATGACGGCCATAAAATCGGAAGCGCAGTATGCTACGAATCAGTATTCCCTAATTTCTTCAGGGATTATATCAAGGATGAGGGAGCGGACCTGATGACGATAATTACCAACGACGGCTGGTGGAAAAACACCAGCGGCCATATCCAGCACCTGCACTACGCATCGCTGAGAGCAATTGAGACTAGAAGAGACATTGCCCGCAGCGCCAACACCGGAACCTCCGCAATCGTGAACAAGAGGGGAGACATTCTCCAGCCATCCCCTTGGTGGGAGGAATATGCCATAAGAGGCAGCGTCTATCCTAACACTGAGATTACTCCATTTGTAAAGTACGGAGATATTACAGGACTTGTATGCTGCTGGATTTCAGCGGCATTCTTCCTTATCGGCATATTCACGAGGCGAAGGAGGCTGTCTTAGGCCTTTATCTTCGGATAGGCTATCCTGGCGTGATATATTTCCTTGATCTGGCGTTTCATAACCGCCTTGATGGTATTCAAGTTACGGAACGTCACGTCTGAACGGATGAGCTGGTTTCCTGCAATTCTCTTGGCCACCACGCTGTCCACAAGAGCCGCGATGCTCTCTTCAGAATACTCTTTCAGGGAGCGGGAAGCAGCCTCAACCGCATCGGCGATCATAACCACAACTTCTTCCTTGGAAACAGGCAGGTTGCCCTTGTAGGTGAACATCGCCTTGTTCTGAGGGTCTCCTCCACCGTTGCAGTAAACGTTGTAGAAGAACTCGGTCATGGAATGGCCGTGGTGAGAGAGTATGAAATCCTGCACCAGTTTCGGCAGCCTGTTCTTCTCGGCAAGGGTGATTCCGTCTTCCACATGCTTGATTATCAGCTGTGCGCTTTCCATCGGAGTAAGGTCCTTGTGCAAATCCACGCCAGGGGTAGCATTCTCGATGAAGGCCTGCGGATTGCTCATCTTTCCGATATCGTGATAAAGTGCACCAGCCCTGGCGATTCTTGGGTTTCCTCCGATTGCCACCACAGCCCTTTCGGCCAGATTAGCCACCTGGAGCGAATGCTGGAATGTTCCCGGAGCCTTGGCGGACAGTTCCTCCAGAAGAGCGTTTTCCGTATCCGACAGGTCCTTCAGGGTGGAAATGGAAACCATATAGAACACCTTCTCCATAAGGAAGACAAACGGATAGATGATCACCACCAATATGCTTGCTATGAAGAGGTAAAGATATATCTTGCTCTCCAGCGGGAAGATAGTTCCGTCCGCTATAAGCTTAAATCCTATATGGACAATTACACAGACAATGAATATGTAGATGGTGTTTATGAACTGCAGCCATCCCCTCTCGTAAAGGGAGAATGAAACAAAGGCAATGCATCCTGCCGCCGCGGCTATTGTAAACAGTTCCACGCCGTTTTCGGAAATCAGAAGCAGCGGCATCATAGCCACAAGATAAACCGGAAGCACCACCCTGTTGTACAGGAATGCGCTAAGATACAGCACAATAACAGCAAACGGTACCAGATAGAGGAACTCCGGGGCAATCTTCCTGACCAGCATTATCACCACAAAGTTCAGGCAAAGGATGAAAATCACGAAGTTGAACTCGTTCTGGTGCCTTAAGACATCCGGGTCGGAAAAATAAACCGCCACATAAACCATAATCAGAAGTATGATTATGATGAGGGCGTGCCCAAGATGCAGCAGAAGCAGATTCCCGGAATAGCCCACGCTCTTCAGATATTCCGCTTTGAAGGAATCCAGTATCTCGGCGATTTCTGCGGTAACGGTCTCCCCTTCAGTCACTATATGCTCTCCGGCATAAACCATTCCCTTGGTCGGCGATATATAGTCTGCCGCCTTGTGGTGCAACTCTTCAGTTGTGTTCTGGTCGAAGGCCAGGTTTGGAACCAGCAGAGTGGCGATATCCAGCGCATCCATCAGGGAATCCGGATTGATGTGAGGCAGTGCGTATTTAAGGTCCGAACGGACTAGTTTAAGGGCCTTTGACGGAGTGTAGAGGTCTTTCTCTATTTCAGGCAGGGCGTTCCTGCCTCTCTGTATGAAAACGGTCTTGTCCGTAAGGGTTCTTTCCGGCAGCACTCCCATATTGTAAACCTTTACCAAAGACTCGGTTACGGCATCCCTTATTGCGGCGGGCACGCTGTCCGAGAGGCATTTGCCGGAAAAATCGGTGAGCACCTGGCTTTTTACTCCATCATCCGAGCGGAAGTACTGGATCATTGATTCGGCAGCACGGTTCCTTTCCTCGGCAAGTTCCTGCTGGGTTTTAAGCAGAGGGAAGTCTATAGGAGATATCAGAGTCTCGTAAAGCCACGGAGAGCCTTTCTTGTACTGGTACCTGAACTTTCCGTCAACCGGATAGAATATCATCATCACGACCAGGGCTATGCCCAGGACCAGAAAGTTGCTCCTTTTCCCGAACACTCGCCTGAGCTTATAGAAATCGACCCTTTCCATATTCAGTCATTTTCTGCAAAATTATTAATTTTGTATAAGTTATGAAACGAGCTACCCTATTTTCATTGCTGGCGACCCTGCTGCCTCTGGTCCTGGCATCCTACACTCCTTTCCGGGGAACGGTTCTGGAAAGGTCTTCCAAACTGGAAAACTGGTGGAATGATGCCTGCCGGCACAAGTACTACAATGTAGATTTCAACAAGTTCAAGTTCCTGGACCTGAGCCGCGTGATCTCCAGCAGAGACACTTCCGCCATCCGCAAGGCCGGCGGTCTGCTTTCCCGCCTTCCCGCCAGGGCCCGTAGCAGGAGATGGGTTGCGGCCTTCGACAACAGAGGGCAGTTCTGCGGCCTTGTAAGCGAAGATATGATTGTCGCCGATGCAGGAACAAAGACCAAGAAAGGGAAAGAAGTTTATATGAACATGCTCCTTAACACCGTGCATCTTCCTTCCGCTCTCTATCTGGTTGACAATATCAGCTATTATACTGACAAACAGGGAAGAATAAAGCGTGTTTACTGCCCGGACCTTAAACTGAAATCCAGGGGAAGAAACCTGAATTCCCAGAAATACTCCGTAAAGTTCAAGGACGGGGTAGAAGGAGACAATTGCGGACACCTCATTCCACAGGCTCTTGACGGCCCTACGGAGCAGATAAACTATGTACCCCAGAGAAGAGACCTAAACTCCGGAAAAATACTCGAACTGGAAAAGAAAGCCATAAGTGCCAAGAAACAAGGCCATAAGGTCTCATACGAAATCCGGATTCTCTATCACGGAGACGAAAAGAGGCCGTACGGATTCGAAAACAACGTGAAGGTCTATGACCAGAACGGCAAGCTCCTGAAAAACTACACCGGAATGTTTGACAACTCGCCTAAAAATGGCGGCAAAAACCGATATAACTGATGACAAGTATTCATCCCCTCCCACCCTATCTCAACCACATCGCCGAGTATGCGGTAAACAATATGGAAAGAAACGGATTCAGTCCATCCGACTGCCTTTCCACATCGTTGAAGATAAGGATATTAGAACGACAGGTTATTTTCACTCAGAGGGTGACAAAGCCAAAGGAGAAGTCAGACATAGACTGCTGGGACATTTTCTCCCTGTCAAAAGCAATACTGGACGATCCGCTGCGCAAGTTCAGCAAACTGAAGGTGACAGTTTCTTTCCAGAAAGGAAAAATCAGCACTGTTGACTACAGAATCTATCAAGAAAATCAAGAATAAAATGAAAAGATATATAGCCGCAGCCATCATTGCCGCTGCTCTTTTGATTTCATGCACCGAGAACAAACCGTCAGACTGGAAAGACGGAAAAGAGAAAGCCGTCTCCGCCCTTATAGAAAGGGTAACCCCCGGCTATTCATCTTCCTTTACGCTGAAAATCAATGCTGAAGAAGGTCCTCAGCGATATGCATACGACACTCGTGACGGGAAGATTCTGCTTGAGGGGAACACCACTATCTCCCTCTGCGTGGCCTACTACCAGTACCTGAGGAAATGGTGCAACGTCAACCTCTCCTATTGCGGAAACCATATCGAGTTGCCCGCCACCTTGCCGCTTCCGGCAAGGACAGAAGGAGAAATAAACGGAGAGTTCCGCTCGTTCTTCAACTATTGCTCCTTCAGTTACACGGCCGCCTGGTGGGACTGGGAAGACTGGCAGTGGACAATAGACTTCCTGGCAATGAACGGCGTGAACATGCCGCTCCAGGTTACGGGCCTTGAGGGGGTGTGGTACAATGCCTTGCTGAGATGCGGCTACTCGGATCTTCAGGCCAGGCAGTACCTGTGCGGCCCGGCATACTTCGCCTGGCAGTGGATGGGAAACATAGAGAGCTTTGCTGGCCCGCTTCCAAAATCCTGGATAGACAGCCACATAGAACTCGGCAAGAAGGTGACGCAAAGAGAGATAGAACTCGGAATGCACCCTATCCAGCAAGGCTTTGCAGGCAATGTTCCGGCCGCCTTCAAGGATCTTTACCCTAACGCTACAATCGTGGCCAAGGAAGACTGGTGCGGATTCCCTCCGGTTTATCAGCTGGACCCGACAGATTCCCTGTTCCTGGACTTCGGAAAGATTTTCTTCGAAGAGGAAGCCAAGCTCTACGGCCTCCACGGCTTCTATGCAGCAGACCCGTTCCACGAGAGTTCTCCTGTTTCCACGGACAGCGTCTATCTTGCCGATGTAGCCCATTCTATCATGAAACTCAACAAGATAGCGGATCCCAACTTCAAATACTGGATAATGCAGGGCTGGACTCCTACCAAGGGTATTGTAACCGCCATACCAAAAGACTCTCTGATAATCCTTGACCTTGCAGACCCTGACTACACCCCGAGAAAAGACGGGCAGGAAAGGTTCTGGGGCTACAGCTACCTTGCCGGAAACCTCCACAACTTCGGAGGCAGGATCAAGCTCCACGGAGATGTCAAGGCTCTGGCGGAAAACCAGTACCTCAAGGCAAGAGAAGCCGGGGAAAAGGCAATAGGAACCGGAGTGTTCATGGAAGGAATATGCCAGAACCCTCTCTATTACGACCTGGCTCTCCAAATGCCGCTAAAGCAGGAAAAGGCAGAACTGCAAGCTTGGGAAGAAGACTACAGCGCAGGCAGATACGGCTATGTCTCAGACTATACGACAAGCGCACTGGAACTACTTGTCAGAACTGCATATAAGAGAGGAACGGACGGCACCGAGAGAAGTTCCGCAGTAGCAGCCAGACCTGCTCTGCACGTAAAGAAATCCGGCCCTAGCGGAGCGTTCAGCTTCCCGTACGACAATGACTCTCTGCTGATTGTAATGGACATACTTTCAGGCCTTCCAGACGCTACAGACGGCATAAGGTTCGACATCGTGGATGTCCAGAGGCAGTATATGAGCAACCTCGCCTACAAGATCCTTGGAAAGGTGGAAGAGGCTTTCAACACTGGCAACATCGCCGAGTATGACAAATACACCTCAATGTTCCACAATCTTCTGTCAGACCTTGATACACTTGTAGGAACACGCCGCGAATACAGTTTTGAGAACCAGATGGAAAAGGCCCTCAAATGGGCCACAACCCCTGAAGAGGCAGCTCTTTACGACTACAACCAGTCTCTGCTCGTAACACAGTGGGGGCCGGACAAGGAAAGCGGAACCAACTATCTGTTCGATTATTCCTGGAGAGAGTGGAGCGGCCTGATCAGGGACTATTATCTTCCGCGATGGAAGAAATTCCACGCGATGCTGAGGGAAAAACTCCTTGACGGAAGCTGGAAAGACTACAAGGCCTACGAGGAGGCTCTGCCAAGGACATCCGGAAGGGAAGCCATAGAAGCAGATGCCTTCTACTCTGAACTCAGGCAATGGGAATGGAACTGGATAACCACCCCAAAGCAATATAAACCAAAAGAATACGGGAACGAATACAATACCGCCATCCGCATGTTCGAAAAGTGGAAGGAAGCCCTTTAGTTATTCCTGACAATTATACAGGACGGCTCCAGGTCTGGAAACATTATCATTTTTCCGGTATTGGACAGATAGCCGGAGGACTTGTCTATGCGGAATATCTGCACCGCCTTGTACTTCTGGCAGCACACGAACATAAAGTCTCCGTCCGGCGATATGGCAAAGCTCCTCGGCCACTGGAGCGTAACCTGATATGCAATCCTGGTAAGAGTGCCGTCTTCTGCGGTTTTGAAAATGGCTATACCGTCCTTGCCTCTGCGGTTTGAAGCATAAAGGAACTTTCCGTCCGGGGAAAGATGAATGTCTGCGCTTGCCCCAGCCTTCTTCTTGTCTGAAACCGCCTCCTGAATCTGGTTAAGGATTATGTTACCGTCTGTCTCCTTAACGGAATAGACTAGTATCGTCCCGCTGCTCTCGCACAGCAGATACATATACTTGCCGTTTTTGGAAAGTTCAATATGTCTTGGTCCGTAACCTTTTGGCACGGAGATAAATGCAGAATCGCACTGCCTAAGCCTAAGCCCGTTTTCAGTCTCGGCGATGCGGAAAGAATAAACCCTGTCGCAACCCTTGTCGGTGACAAGAAGATAATTGCCTCCGGTCTGGGGCGCTGTAAAAACCTTTACCATGTGAAGTCTGGAAACTCCGCCCACGGAAGGGAAGTTCACTATCTGGGATGGCGGCATAATCTTCCCCGCGGTATCCAGAGGATATACCCCTATACTCCCCTTCCCATAGCCTGCGGTAAGGAGATGATTGTCGAAATATGTAAGATAACAGGCATCCGCACCGCCGTCTTTCACCTCTCCCAGGCTCTGGTCCAGAGAATTGTCCATATAGCCCCATACACCGGAACGGGCGCCGCTCTCGCTCACACCGTACACTCTCTTTGGAGAATTGACCGCAAGAAGCCAAGACGGGTTCTTTGCCTTGAAATCCTGGCTTATACTGTATTCCATATTCTTGGCGTTGAACACGCACTTTACGGCGGCTTTACCGTAACCGCCTATGTACAAGGCATAATGTCCTTCTTTATTCATGTTTCTGCGGGTAACAAAGACAATAACAGCCGCTGCTGCAACCGCAGCGCATAGCAAAGCTATCAGCCACCTTGTTTTCATAGATTGCCCTCCAAAGCATAGTCAACGCAGCGGTTAAGGATTAAGGAAAAATCCTTGCATCTTTTTAGCCGTGCAGCCACCCTCTTGGCAAGGTTCGGGGCAAACAGGAATTTCTCGTCCATCATCATCGTCAGACTCACGTCCTTAAGCTTGAGAAGCTCCTTCCACTCTTCCTTCTCCACATTTTCAAAACCGGCAGGCAGCTTTCTGGAACTGCTCGACCAGCCCATATCAAAACCCTTTGCCCTGGCCACTGCCTCAAGGAAAGGATCCCCGTTAACCGAGATCTCATCCCTGAAGCTTGCAATAATCTTTGGATCAGGCTGGTAAAGACCGGCAAAAAGCATATT
This sequence comes from Bacteroidales bacterium, assembly GCA_017550655.1. Classification (GTDB taxonomy): domain Bacteria; phylum Bacteroidota; class Bacteroidia; order Bacteroidales; family UBA932; genus Egerieousia. The sequence continues at coordinate 25,341 of JAFZOK010000017.1, forward strand.
GCCGCCTATGTACTCCCGTTTCTGCGGAGGCTCCAGATGAAAATAATAACCGCAGTACGGAGACTTCTTTCCGCCAGGCACAACGAAGGCCCCCATGTGAGTCTTGTAAGGGCTCTTATCGCGGGAAAAACGGAGATCCCTGTAAATCCTGTATGTACTTTGCTTTACGGTTGGCTTTGAGGCGGAAACATACTCGTCCCACTTTGCCACTTCCTCTATAAGTTCCGCTGTAAAATCTTCAAAAATCTCCTTTGCCTCAAGATACCGTGCCTTATGGACATCGAACCAGGCCTTGTTGTTGTTTCTGGAAAGGGCCGCCAGAAAATCATAAACTCGCTTCATAGCATAATATTTGCTTAGGACAAAGATAGCAAAAGAGTATTTTTGCAGAAGGAAAAACATTCTATATGGCAGGATTTTTCAGAAAACTGCGCAAGGGACTCCTGTGGGCATTGACAATTGTCTTTGTCCTGACAGTTCTTTTGCTGGCTTTCAGCGGAACCATTGCGCGCCACTACATACAAAAGCACGGAAACGAGTTGATAGGCAGGGAGGTTTCTATCGGAAGCCTCAGCATAAACCCCCTGACTGCCGGAATGAGAGTCAAAAACCTCCATATTCTGGAAAAAGACGGCAAGGAGGACTTTCTCTCCCTTTCTTCCCTGGAAGGGAACATAAGGCTGAAGCCTATAGCAAGCAGGATTCTCAACATCAAGGGTATCAGCATAGACTCCCTGTATATCAACATTGTGCAGGACGGGGACAAATTCAATTTCGACGATATAAAGGACAAACTGTACACCTATCTGGAAGAGGACACGGAAGACAGCGGATGGAAGATGGACATAAGAAACATCGCCCTCACCGGAGGCAAGATCCGCTACCGCGACAAAGCCCTCGGAAGCAAGTTCACACTCAACAGGATAAGCCTGGAAATCCCCAAGATCAACCTCAGCGGAAAAAATACGGACGTTGGAACCGTGCTATCGTTTGAGGAGGGCGGACAGATGTACTGCCGCATAAGCTACAATCCCGACAGAAGCCGCTTCAAGGTTAACGTAAGCCTTAAAGACTTTGGCACGGACGGCCTTACTCCATACCTTCAGCAGTTCCTCAATGTCAAGCGCTGCAAGGGAAAGGTATCCGGGCATCTGGAAGTTCACGGAAAAACCCGGCACATCGCTGATGCAGATGTCAAGGGAAAGTTCATCGCTGAAGACCTGAAGGTGATAGACGAAAGAAGGAAACCAGTTTTCTCTGCGGAAAGCCTCAAAGCCACAATCTCCAATTTCAATCTCGGGAAAGGAATGGCCCATCTCAACTCCCTGGAAATCACTGGTCCTCAGACTTATTACGAGATAATGAAAGACTCCACGGACAACTTCAGCCTGCTGATCAAGGACGAGGAACAGCAGCGGGAAGAAGACTCTCCGCAAATGAAACTCGTAATAGACAGCCTCTCTGTTAATGATGGGAAAATTGATTTCAAGGACAATACCCTCAAAGAGTCCTTCTCGTACCGCCTCAGCGAAATAAGCCTTGAGTGCAATGATTTCCGCCTGGACAAGATGAACATCTTCACTGGAAGTGGCGTGGCCGGAAAAGCCGGAAAGGTGGATTTCGAGTGGACAACAGACTTTGTTAAAATGAAAAACGTTTATCTGGACATCACGGCATCCAACATAAACGTAAAGGACTTCACTCCTTACGCCAAATACTATGTGGGGAACAGCATAGAGGGAGGAACTCTGCGATGGGAAAGCCGAAACACAATTATCGGCGGCCATCTGGAGGGCAGCAACCGGATAGAAATCTACAAGCCGAAAGTTAGCCGCCGTTCCAAGTGGACAGAGCCTGTGTATGAGGCTCCCGTAAGGCTTGGAGTATATGCCCTTACAAACAAGAAGGGCCTGATGAACATCAGCCTTCCGGTAAAGGGAAATCTGGACAGCCCGGATTTCTCCTACAGAAAAACAGTCTTCAAGGCTCTGCTCAACGTCTTTACCAAAGTATCCGCAGCCCCTTTGAGAGCCGTTGGAAAAATGCTTGCAAAAGGCGAGGATCTGGACCGCATAGAAATAGACACGGAGCAGGAAGACTTTTCCACCAGGGAATACGGGAAGCTAGAGCAGATTGTGGAGGCGATGAAGGAAAAGGACGAGTTCCACTACACTTTCCGACAGAGGTTCAACCTCAGGAAAGCCCTCAGGAAAGAAGAAAAGGAGAAGGTTCTCTCTCTGGCGCAAACCAGAAACGAGAACCTCTCCAACTATCTGAAACGTATGGGAATACATTCCAGAAACTATACCGTGGAACCTGTACGGGAAGACTCTCTTGTCTCCTACAGGGGTAAAAACTGCTTCTTTGTGGATGCCGTCTGGGAAGAGGCTCAGTAGTTTATGTTAACCGGAGGCACATTCTCAAACGGCTGAGTTCCTATCACTGCTTTCAGCTTGGCCACATCTATCGTTATGTAAATGTCCTTGATAATATCAGAAACAAGGTCATAATTGTTCTGTTCAAGATACTCGCCAAGCTCAAAGTCAGAACTGACAGTCTGGTTTCCGGCCCTGAAACAGGAAACCTCCAGTTTTATACCCTCCAGATTTCCCGGACGCGTCATCCTCAAATGAAGTGGAGATGTACCGTCCGCCTTGGATACAGTCTGCTGCGGCAGCGGCGCTCCGTCCAGGCAGAATCCCCCGTACTGGCTAATGAGTTCTACCTGAGCCGTTTCGTCCGCTTTAAGTCCGGTGAAGGTTATGAAGACGTCTATGAACATCTTTCTCGGCTGGACCCTGACCAAAGCGGAATCCCTGTACAATTCCACCTCTTTGGCATATCCGAACAACGGATCCACTTCCTTTGACGCAGCCTTGTACAGTTTCCCCGACAGGGTGTTGATGTCTGCGGTTATGGTTCCATCGCCCAGATTGGCCCACACAAAGCATCTGTAGTTTCCGCTCTGGACCTCAAAAATCTGTCTCTTGTAGAACTCATGCTCGGTGATGCGGGTTCTGCACATCAGGCCTTCCTGTGGCCCGAATATCCAGATATCCGCATATAAAGCCTTGCCTTCCAGAAGACTGCAGTCAACTGCCAATATCCTTGGGCAAGCCTCCCTGTCTTCCCAGATATCGCATCCCGAGAAGACAAGAGGCATCGCCGAGAATAATATCAACAAGATTTTCCTCATCAGAAACTAACAGAATAATTCGGGCTGGTAGCCATATTTTCCACAGAAGCGTTCAGCGTTACAGTCTTGAGTGTAATCTTGCTTTCAGGATCATCCGAACCCGGGCCGGTAATGGTAAAGGTGTAGGTATAGCAGGTATTTCTCTTTACTCCCTTGTGCCCTACGGAAGAAGTCCATCCGTATCCCGGCTGATTGATATCCACCGGATAATAATAAACAGTTCCATCCAGTTCAGCCTCAAGGACAAGACGGGTAAACCTGTCGGTATCGGTCTCCGTATCCATCAGGTTCTCATAGCAGTAGAAATGATGGACGGTGGTATAGCCATCATCTCCCACAAGGCCTGGAACTCCCTCGGCAAACATGGCGGTCATCAGGCAGCCAGAATAATCTTCTTGAGAATATCCTTTGGAATTCAGGATAACCTTTGTGGAAGGATCCTCACCCATATAGGTCTTGGCTCCGGCAATGTTGGTTAGATACAGTTTTACATATTTGAGTTTCATTCCCTCGTAAGGAGTGCCGGCAAAATCAGTCTTGATGCCCTTCACTACAACCTTGGCTACAAGTCTTTTGAGCACAATGTTTACAACCTGGTCGTTCTGAACGTTTACAGTAACCTTGCCTGTCATGGTGAAATAAGGCAGATATTCTTTCTGCAGGGATACCACGAGATTGAGGAAGTTCTCCTCCCTTACCACTCCGGCCCAGGAAGTCTCCTTAGAGTTTGCCACAACATAGATTGTCTTGTTTCCTACTGTGGCGTCAACAGGAAGATTGGACAGGTTCATTCCACTTGTGGAGTTAATGCTGAAATGCTTATAGGCATCCAGAGCGCCTCCTTCCCTGAAGACAAAAACATCAACGACACTCACAGAATCCAGATACTTTTTCTCTCCGTGTCTCGGATCTGTATTCTTGGTAACGATTTCATAAGGAGAAACATTCAGGTGAATAGTTGCCTTCTCCTGTGATTCAGCGCTTTTTGCAGCCTCATCCTTGCTGCAAGCGGCTACGGCCAATGCCATCAGAGCCGCACAAAACAGTTTTTTAATCATAATTGTTGAGTATTTGAGTTAAACGTTCAATTCACTTGTTCCATAAGCCTTTCCATTTCAGGATCCAGGGAAGAGCGGAACCTGAGGCGAGGGTTTTCCCCGATTGCGGCCCGATAATGTGCCATTGCCTTTTTATCCTCTCCCATCCTGCTGTAAACCAGGGCCATCAGATAATTTGTCCTGGCGTTTTTCTCCAGTTCCTGAAGGACACTCAGCGCAGATGCGTTGTAATCCAGGCAGAGGTATGCTATAGCGGTGTTTATATCCGCATACGGACGCAGCAGGGCAACCGCTTTCTTGAAATCCCTGTCAAGAAGAGCCTTGATTCCTTCCCTGTAAGTCTCGTCCCTCACTATCTCAGTGGAGACTGTGTCGTATATTCTGCGATGGAGCCGGAATGTAAAGTCAATTCTTCTCAGCAGAGGATACAGCCTCTCCCTTATGTACTTGAAATCAGCGCATTTGGAAAGAAGTCCCTCCCTTTTGTCCGGATCGATCTCCCTAAAGACGGCAAGAGCGGCTTCCCTGTCCCCGATGTTGCTGTCGGAAACTATATGCTCTTTCAGCAAGTCCCAGTTTTCCGGAATATGCTCCGTATGCATCCTAATTTTCTTCCCTATCGCAGAGGAAAAATATTCCATAACAGATTCCGCCCTTTTGTGAGACAGAGTCTGGTTTACCGTGTAACTTCCGTCAGGAGAACAGGATGCGCAGATGATTACAGAGTCTGCGGTAAATCTTTGGCTTACCGCCAGGGAATCGAATTCCCTGCGTATGCGGTTCAACTCACTTGCATTGTTTCCGAGGGCCGTGTCTATCTCCCAGCTTCCCTTTTCAAATTCTATAAACGCCATCGTGCTGGCTTCCACGTCCCTGGCCATGGTATGCCTGCGGTATACCGCAGAGGTGTCTGCCATCTGGGTAAGGGAACTTACGTACCATGTAAGCGTGTCCGGAGCGGTAAAACGGTAGAGAGTGTTCCCGTAAGTATGCACGCTCCCCAGAAAGCACATCTTCAGACGGCGCATGTCCCTTGTTGCCGGAAGATCCTGCACATACCTGTAAACCAGCCCTCCGGAAAGATCGCGGAGAACAGTGTCCAGCCTTATTCCCAGGCGGTCTATCGGATCCTTCACGCACTTTCGGAACACCTCTTCCAGCCTGTCTTTCCTCTTGCGGTTCAGCTTTACCAGATAGTGCTTTATATAATAGTCTATGGCTTCCTGTTCCGTTACCCCGAACTCTCCCAGAGCCCTGTCTTCCAGATTCCTCCGTGTAAAGTACTTGAGCAGGCCCAGATACCCGAACGCCTTCAGGAAATCCACGGAATCCGGGATTATGGACGCAAAATATTTGTTGTACCTACCATAACCCTTCAGTTGCTCTGCCCTGTAACCTTCTCCCGTTACAAATATCCTGTCCAGCAGCACTGTATCCCCGTCTTTCATCAGCTTTGGCACTATCCTCAGCTGCCTGTCCCCGGCAAGAAGTTCAGGGCTTACTTTCATATCGAAACTTAACCTTATCTTTCCTCCCCTCTCGGCGATGTTGCGGTGGAGTGCGGTTACCGTTAGAGGCGAGAGCTTGCCCTGGGCCATAATTTCCCCTCCCGATTCAGTAACCTCGGCATTCAGTACAAGCTCTTCTTCCTCTTCGGAAACGGTTGCGAGTCTCTCCCTGTTTCCTTCCGTAAGAGACATATCCACATTCCCCGGGGCATCAGCGATGGTTACCCTCAGGCAATTCTGGTTGTCCCCTCTTAGACCGCTGCGGCATTCCACGCACACACACACTGTCAAAAGCCCCAAGACAGCGGCCCCCGCAAACCGTATTACAACACTAACCTTATTATTCATAACTGTCAGAACACAAACGAGATACCTAAAAGCAGACCTGCCGGCGCCACCACAAACTTCTCCTTCTTGCCCTCGTTGTGTCCACACTTGGGACAGGAGTATCTGGTATAATTTGTCATCCCGGCAAAGCCTCCCATTCCCATCTCCAGGTTAATCCCCTTGTCCAGCATCAGGGCATAGCCTCCGCCCATCTTCAGGCCGTAGGCATAGCCCTCGTAGGCCTTATGGGTAAAGATTCCTCCACAGGCATATTTTGCCCAGGCAGCATAGCTGTAGAGATACCAGCCGGAGTTCACAAACCACGGCCAGTACCTGGCTCCGAAAGACAGCTCCACGCGGCGGAAATACTTTTGCTTTTCCCCGCTTCCGAATGTAAATGGATTGTATGCGGCTCCGGCCCTAAGACTTGTGTGCCTGGAAACAGGCATCGAGCCCTGGACATTTATTGTGCCCAGAGCCAGCCAGTCCGCCGCATTTGTAGAAATTGAATAGTTCTGTCCGCTAAGACGGGTTGAACCGGCCAGAATAACCGCCGCCAACCCAACCCAAATCCGGACCTTTTTTGATATGCGCTTCATAATCTGCCGCTAAAAAACAACGGCAAAAGTATGAGCGCGTCAACCCTCTACCAAACCAAACGGTAAAATTTACCCACCCCGACGAAAAGTTTTTACTTTTATCAAAAACGTAAACTTCAATCGCCTGAGTATCAATTTATTAAAAATTCGCCCTTAACCTATTCAACACCCTCAACCTCCTCAACTTTATCCTCAAGGACATACCAAAGCCACCCTTTCACATCTGAATACCCCATTTCCCTGAGAAGTTTCATATAGTTTTTCACCTGATTGACATATAAACGGTGCTTTGGAGAATCTTTTTCGTACAAACCGAACTTGTAGTCCACCACCTGCGCCCAGTCCTTGCTGTCATCGGCAGGCAAAAGCACCCTGTCCGGCCTCCACATATCGGTACCTGACAATATGGAAACTTCATTCATAACCTTCTTGTCCGCATCAAACCATCCAAGAGAAGCAATACTGGAAATCTTTGAACTGACATCTGATACAAGCTTTTCCTTATCATCCCCCAGCAAACTACCCGGATTCTTCTTCAGGAACCTGTCCACAGCCTTCCCGACCGCTTCTCCCAATCCATTCTCGCCTTCTCCAACCTCCTCGATCATAGAATAGAGCTGATGCCACAGCACTCCCCTTCTCACATTGTCATCATCCTCTTCATACCCCCTGAGTTTAGAAACTTGAATCTCATTACCAAGCAATGACGATAGACCATCGGCATTGACATCCTCCTCGCAATACAATTCAATCCCGGTCTCAGGGTGTAGCTTGGCATAGGATTTTTCCAGAGGATTTCCGATGATATACTCCGTAAATTCAAACGGGGCTTTGCTGTCGTCAGCTTGGATTCCCTTTAAAATACCATTTTTGACATCTTCTGCTGAAATCCGGCCTTTTTGGGTATTGAACAGATTGCCGTTAGACCTGCAGAAAGCGCCTATTTCCGTAGAAAGACAACCTTTTCTGTTTCTGCTGGCATATATGTATAATCTTTCTTTAGGCCTTGTGAAAGAAACATAAGCCAAATTAAGATTATCGACACACCCTTCCATCTGTTCTTTCTTATAGTTATTTGCAAATATGGAGTTCTTGAGACTGCTGGTCTTGAAATTCAAAAGAAGAGGGCCTGTATAACCAAGAAGATTCTTGCCATTGTCCGGAAGGAACCACTTTTCTCCATCATCTGGAACTAATTTCTCTCTCAGGAATGGAATAAAAACCACCAGAAATCCCAAGCCCTTTGCCTTATGCATTGTCATAATCTTGACAGATTCGCTGTCTGAAGGTTCAGGGATAAACAATTTGGCTGAATTATCATCCCACCATTTGAGAAAACCGGAAACACTCGTTCCAAATGAAAAAGTGTATTCTAGTACCTTGTCGAGAAAAGCATCCAGAAAAGCTGTGTCGCTTCCTTTGATTTCCGGCAGAAAAACCCTGATTACTTCTTTGCAGATCTCATACAATGTCTTGCCAGTCAAAAGATTTTTAATATATAAGGCACCATTTGCAGTATCCGCATCCAGCAGATGGGCATTTTTAATTTTTGCTGAAGACACCTTTGCTAGCGCTACAAAGCCGGTGGAAGACGGATTGTCTATTTTCCTTAAAGCTTCTACCAGAAGGGATACATAAAGATTTGAACTTACCAGCAGGCTTTCGCAGGATACAATGCTAATACCGTTTTTTATCAAAAACTCAGCGATATAGCTGCAGTTTTCATTCTTGTGTGAAAGAACCGCGATGTCCCCCAATTTATAAATAGGGTTCTCTCCTTCTGTCAGGCTTTTGATTTTGGATGCCAAATCATAGAGAATAAACTCATCTGATGAGATTATGTTGCCATTCTTGTCTGGAGGACAGCATATAATGTCAACAACCCCTTGCTGTTCGGCTACTTTATATTTTTCTTTTACTTTTTGCGCCGATTTTCTGTATATGTCAATAACCTCCTCACAGTAATCAGGGCGGCATCCTCTGTCTTTCAGATAATTGCTATATGCATTAACCAGAAAACCCGGCTCGTCTGAATCATCATCAAACCACTTATCACTATTTGAAGAAGAGAAAAGATAATTATTGAAATTGACAATATTGGAAAGACTTCTGTAATTCGTGTTTAAATCTTTCTTGTCGTATCCTATGAACTGCTTTGGAACCTTCTTGCTGAAAAGATTCCAGTCTCCGCCCCTCCAGCGGTATATGCTTTGCTTAACGTCTCCAACGAGCATACTCTCATAATTATTGGCAACGCCCTCTTTAAGCAGCGGTCTAAAGTTATCCCATTGCTTAGTGGATGTATCCTGAAATTCATCCAGAAGATAATGGTTTATGGCAGCACCTGTTTTTTCATAAATGAAAGGAGCGTCACTTCCGTTAATCAGATCCTGAAGAAGCTGCGGAGACTTGCTCAATAAGGTAAGCTGTTCCTTTTCCAGATAATCATCCAGTTCCTTGGAAATGTAATCCAGTAGAACCGTTTCCCTGAGATTTGGAATGACAATACTCAAAGTTACATATTCAGCGTAATATTTGTCATAAAGATCCTTGATATCAGTTGCATACTTATTCATAAGGTCTTCAACAGTCCTTTTATCTGATGCTGAAGCAATATCCTTGAAATAGACATCGTGATAAGATGCATCAAGCCATTCTTTGACAATTTCAGGACATGCGGCAATTGCCTCCTTGTTTACATAGGGGCTAGACGAAAGAAATTTCCATACTGGAGAATTCGATTGTCCCTGAAAAATATCCTTTACAAGCCCGCTCTCCTCTAATGATCTTTCCTTTTCAACTGACAAACCTTTAAGTTTCTCCACGAAAATTGTCTCCAGTACCTTTGCCCGGTTTCTGAATACGGGTGCGGAAGAAGCCAAAGCTCCGGGAGCTACTCCGGAAAGAAGTTTCAGTTCCTGATATTCGAGTTTTGCCACATAGGCGCCTCTTGACAAGACTACATCTCTCCAGTTCCAATTCTCCCCATTGTCTATTCTGGACAAAGCCATTTCCTTCATTAAAGCTCTTAAAGAATTGTCACTACCGATTTTGGAGTACATTGATTCCACAGAAGATTCTATAGGCCCGTCGGGATCCAGTATCGTTTCAAACGCACAGCGTTTGCCCAGATCCACCGCAAAAGATTTCAGCACTCTCTGGAAAAAGCTGTCAATCGTACTGACTTTGAACATAGTATAGTCATGGACTATACTGCATATAATTTTTTTTGCCTTGTCTCTCTTTGAAGGAGATGGATCTTCACGGGAGATTTCCAAAAGTCTATCTATTATCCTTTGTTTCATCTCCAGAGTTGCCTTGTTGGTAAACGTGACCGCAAGAACATGCCTGTGGGCTGTATGATCCTTGTCATACTCGGCCAACAGATACTCCGAATACTTATCAGCTAGAGTGTAAGTCTTGCCACTACCGGCAGAAGCATCGTAAACTTTAAGATTCTTACTCATATTTTATCCCCTTTTGCAAAAATTCTTGAAATCGCAATTCGTGCATATTTCCTTATCCTGACATAAGGCAAAAACCGGTTCGGATTTGCCTTCAACCTTGGCTCTAATCTCAGAAACAAGACCTTCAAGCCTCATGGCAAACATATCCAGCTGTTCTTCTGTTACAAGTATCCGGACCGGACCGAACTTTTCCACTATTCTTAACTGGTAAATAGCGAGTTCTACAGCCCCCTTATGATTATTTTCAATCCGTATCATGTGAGCATATAAAAGTTGCTGGAACAGTATTTCATGGAATTTATCTCTAGGTTCTGCAGAAAAGACCTTTTCTAGTTCTTCCTTAAACTCGTCATTATCATACTCCCTGTAAGGAGAAAGCAAAGAACCTGCAGGAATAAGTTCAAAGCCGGCATTCTTAAGGTCTTCTGCAGGATTCTTCTTTTTTACATCCACATAGCGTCCAGTCTTATAATCACATATCCGTGGTATTGGACCCTGCTTTTCAAGCCTGTCTATGAAACCTTTTATGTTAGCAGACGCAAGAGTCCTCTTAATCTTGAACTCGTTGCCGCAAAGGGTAAACGGATAAACTTTAGCCCTCTCCATATCGGCCGTAACGGTATTGAGAATATACTTTTTGACGGCTTCCCTAATAATCAGATTCTCCCCATCTATATCACTAACCTTCATAACATGTTTGAAAGCATTAAAAATAATCCCCTCAAGATCACTATCATCTGACACTTTATCCATTACCTTAGCCATAAGATTCCCGTCAACTTCAAGAGGTATGATTTTGTCAGTTTTTTTGTCGCGTGTAAGAAAACTGTTATAAATAAGCTCCATACAGAAATGATAGATGCTGCCGAAGGTGCTATACTCAACCTTATCTGTCAATTCATCATCCTTACTTGCTCCGAGTACATAAGAGAGGAAGAACTTTCTCTGGCAATCAATATATGTATTCAAGGAAGATGCTGACATATATTTTTCTTTAGCTCCATCTGAAAGATCAGAGAAGAAACTACGCAGTTTCGTCAGATCATCGCTGTTAACTTCAATATTCTTATCGAAGGATTCTGTCAAAACCGGTAACGGGAATTTATAGTGACGGCGAACAGGAGTTACTCCATAGTCATATACAAGCTGCTTGACAAAACGGCTTTCTTCCTTGGTATCACTGCCTTCTGTTTGTGATTCGTAAATAAGGTACACCTCCTTTGCCCTCTGTATCAGACGATAGAAATTATAGGCAGAAATGCTGTCCTTTTCCTCGAATGTCGGCAAATCGAATCCTTTTCTCAAGCAATAAGGAATGCAGCTGCTTTGCTCACCGTTGGCAGGGAACACGCCTTCGTTGAATGAAAGGAATATAATCTTGTCGAAATCCAGGCAACGGGTTTCCAGGGGTCCCATTATCTGGACACCTTCCAGAGGTTCTCCGCTAAAGGAAACAGAGGCATTTACAAGGTCTCGCCTGAGAACGGAGCAAATGGTCTTCTTTCTTGTGAACTCAGCCCCTGAAGAATAAAGTCCGTCTAGCGAATCGTGGCATTTATTCAGGAAAAGCCTTTCCCGAGACGGCAGTTTGCCGGAAATAAACTCCAAAATATCCCTGAAATAACCTACTAAAGCCTTTGTCAGAGAATCACCATGAACGGAAGAGACTTCTCCATCCTCAACGATAATTCCTGAAGGAAACAGTTTTTTCAGGAATATCTTCAGTGAATCATCTTCCAAATCCAGCGGCCTTTCCTCGTTAAGAATGTCTGATGAAATACTTATCATATTGCCTTCCAATATGATAGAAGATGCCTTGCCAGCCTGTAAACTGTTCAGGTGACGGATATATGTATGGTTAAAAATACTGCGGAGGATATTTCCGCTAAGATAAACCTTCCCGTTCTTTATACCGGCCCTAAGGATAAGGTCTATAAGCATAGAAATCAGAGAATAGGCAGACGATGCACGAAATGGATAGCCCATTGTAATATTCACAGAGTTGTTCCGGACAGTTCCCAAAAGAGGCAGGAGCAGTGTCTCGTCAGAAAGAACAATAGCAGTTTCCAGTGAATCATTCTCTTTAAGAAGAGAAGATGCTATTATAGCCTGCTCATTCTTGCCCGAGACAGGAATAACAGTGAATTTGCACTTTGTTTTACCGTCTTCCGTCTCTTCTATTCCTCCCTTACCATCAATAGGTAAAGAGCACCCGAAGTCCTCAACACACTTGGAAATCAGTTTAGAAGCCCTGTTCTGCTCACTTTTCAGCATAGAAGAGTAGAAATCCCAATAGAACAGCCCCTTGCCACCATCCTTGAAATGGGACATAAGAATCTTATCGCATTTGGTCGGAGCAGAGAAACCAACAAAAACAGCCTTGCCCATCAATTCAAGTTTCTCCTTAACCGCAATATCGCCCTCCTTCATCTTTCCATTGTCAATCCGAATTATTGCTTCAGACACAAGCCGTTCCTGCATTCCGGGATATGATTTGTTCTCATCTGAAAGCAGTTGGCGGAAAGAATTGTAAAGCGGAAGCATAAGATTCCAAATATCAAGGTATTCTTTCTTCTTAATCCTGCTCTTGAAATCCTTCCCCACAAGTTTTTCCAGAGCCTCTATCTGTTTTTCATCCAAAAAGGAATAGTCCGAATGAATATCTCCAAAGTCTTTTATATTTTGGAAAAGTTTAACAGGATCCACCATGTATTGGTCCACATCGTTGAAATCAGTGAGTAGAATGTGGCCCCAAAGGAAAAAATCATCTGCAGTTTCATCCTTTATGTCTTTTTCAGGGATACCGGCTGCAATCTTGGCTTTCCTCTGCTCAGCACACCAGACCTTCCACAACTTCATCATAAGAGTGATGTGAGAAGGAACTACCTTGTCCGACAAATCGGAAAAAACATCGCTGATTGTCTTTATTCTAGGAGCAAACATCGGTTTCCCGTGCTCCTGGCCCAGATACATACGGAAGAACAGGGAAGAGCGCCTGTTAGGAAATATGAATGTATATCCCTTTAAATCATCCTCCTTGGCAAACAAGGAGGCAACCTGTTTTAAGAATTGATTATCCATGATGCAAAACTATGCTTCTGTATTGACATATACCGTCAACGGACGGTTTTATTTTAAACTTTTAGAACTATTCTTCGTCCGGGATGTTGAGGCTGTTAACCTTCTCGCGGTTGCCCACAACCCAGATAGTGTCTCCCTTCTCGATGGAAACGGAGGAATTAGGGCGGAGGAAGACATCGGAATCGGACTTCTCCACGCCAACCAGAAGAACACCGAACTGTTTGCGGAAAGCGGTAATGTTGGCATTGTGCCCGACAACAGGAGCCCTGCCGCCGAGGGTAATCTGGAAGAGGCGCATCTCAATGGTCTCTTCCGCAGGTATGGAGGCAGGATCCTTATCCCTGTCCTTGGACAAGTCCATAAATGCCCCAAGCTGCTTGTCAGATCCCAGAATCAGAAGAGAATCAGACGGATAGAAAACCTGCTCCTTGTGCGGAAGGTTAATAACCCGGCTGCCTCTTATAAGCTGGATGACAAGAGCGCCCGTATCTTTTTTGCGGTGTACTTCACCGATGGTGCGGCCCGCCAGGTAGGAATTCTGCCCAACCGTGCACTTTTCCATGTGGATCTCGTTGGCCATCTCCCGTGGAACCACAAACCGCCTTCCGCCCTCGCTGTCGAGGTTGGTAAGGAAGTTATGCTCGATTCTGGAATAATAACCCTTTATCCTCTGCGACAAGACAACGAACACGATGACCGTGGCGCAAATCAGAATGATGACGCCGGTACTCTTGGTAAGGTAAAGGCTGGCCACGAAAGACAGTGCCATGAAGGCGATTATGTACTTTACGGCCTGGAGGAACAGGAGCGGTCCGCGGGCAAACTTGCCGTCTGCCCAGATCTGGTCGTAAAGCCCCTCTTTGTCCTTGAGGCGTAGGAGAGCCCAAACGAACGGGGCAATGGCGGCGATTGTAAGCAGGAACAATATCAGCCGGATCCAGAGCAAACCCGCAATCTCCGGATAAAGAGACTTGACGAGGCTATTGAGGAAGGGATTGATAACCTTGGTGAAGAGTATGATAATGAAGGCCATCCAGGTGGTCAGGATGAAAACTCTTCCCAGATAGTTTTTGAGCAGTTTACGCCATCTGGATTGCTGGTTATAGGTGTTCTTGCCGCTGCCCAGGCGGTCTATAACGTTACGCCAGCCGCCGGAGGAATGGCTGTAGATAAAACGGAATGTCCGGTCTCCTCCCTTGGCCCAATATGGAGTAACAAAGGTAGTGAGAATGGAAACCGTAACTATCACAGGATAAAGGTAATCCGGAGTGGCGTTCATGTTCTTGCCGAGGGAAGCTATGATATAGGAGAACTCACCGATCTGGCACATGCACATTCCGGCAGGAAGAGCAATCTTAAGCGCCTGGCCGCTGAAGAGAAAACCGATAGTTGCAGCAAGAGGCTTGACTACAATCACCGCAAGCGTAATCACCAAAACGTGAGGCCAGTAATGCAGCAGGACGGCAGGATCCACAAGCATACCAACAGACACAAAGAATATAGCCCCGAAGAAGTCCTTGATTGGCCTGATGAGAGTAACTATCCTGTCTCTTTGCACCGTACCGGAAAGGATGCTTCCCATAACGAAGGCCCCGAGAGCCTCAGAGATATTGGCCTGAAGGGTAACAACCACCATAAAGAGGCAGAGTCCCAGAGACACCACAATCAGTGTCTCGTCGCTCATCAGCTTGCGCAGTTTCTTGTAAATGGTTGGTATAAAGTAAATTCCGCCCGTAAACCAAAGCAGGAGGAACACAGTGATTCCCAGAATCTTGGTGGCAAGTTCCACCCCGTTGAAGGTCTTGCTTATTACAAAGGTAGGCAGCAGCACCAGAAGAAGAATGGCCACGATATCCTCGCAGATAAGAGCCCCGAAAACCAGTTGGGAGGATTTCTTTCCGCCGATTTTAAGGTCGTCGAAAGTCTTGATAATGATTGACGTGGAAGAAATGGAGAGCATAGCCCCGACAAAGAGAGCTGTTATGGTCTCCCATCCGAAAATCTTGGCAATCAGGAAGCCCATGCAGAACATCACCACAGCTTCCGAAAGCACTGTGGTGGTTCCGGGACCGCCCACTTTCTTGAGTTGCTTGAAACTGAACTCCAGACCAAGCCCGAAGAGAAGGAAAATCACGCCGATCTTTCCCCAGAACTCCACGCTGGCCACTTCTGTTGCTGTGGGCACCCATCCGATATAAGGGCCCGTAAGAATTCCCGCCACTATGTAACCCAGGACAAGAGGCTGCTTTAGCGCCTTGAATATGATAGTGACCACGCCCGCCACCACAAGTATCAGGGCAAGGTCCAGAAGCATAGGGTTAATGGCAGAAGTCATCGCTATTCAGTGTATCCAGGTCTTCCCAGCAGCCTGTAGAGATTGTTCTTGTAAACGTCAACCGCCGGCTGGTCAAACGGATTCACTCCCAGCATATAAGCGCTTATGGCACAGGAGAATTCAAAGAAGTAGAAGAGCTGTCCCATATTCCACTCGTCTATCTTTTCCATCTCTATGTAGATGTTTGGAACGTTGCCGCTGGTATGGGCCATGCGGGTTCCCTTCTCCGCCATGAAGTTGATGTCTTCCAGCGTCCTTCCCACCAGATAGTCGAGGCCGTCCAGATTGTCTGTGGATTTTGGAACAAACACCTCAACCTCCTTGCTTCCGGCCAGGATGGAAGTCTCGAACATTGTCCTCTCGCCGTCCTGAATGTACTGGCCAACGGAATGCAGGTCCGTGGTAAAGTCAAGCGTGGCCGGAAACAGGCCCTTGAGCTGCTTTCCCTCGCTCTCCGCAAAGAGCTGCTTTAGCCACTCTCCCAGATACTTGAGCTTTGGATGATAATTTACAAAGACCTCTATTTTCTTGCCGCACCTGTACATAATGTTCCTCAGCGACGCGTAAATCAGGGCCGGATTGCTCTCTTCTTTCTTCATAAGGTTTTCACGCGCCTCAGCAGCACCGCCAAGGAAAGCATTTATGTCGAAACCTGCAACCGCAATCGGCAGAAGCCCCACCGCGGTCAGCACTGAATAGCGGCCTCCCACATTGGAAGGCAGGCTCAGCGATGTGTAACCGTATTTCTCGCTCATCGCCCTGAGGGCACCGTTTCTCTCATCGGTGACGGTAACAATCCTTCTTCTTGTATCCTCGGCTCCAAACCTCTTGAGCATATCCATCCTGAGGATCCTGAAGGCCAGTGCAGGCTCTATGGTTGTCCCCGATTTTGATATGACAATCAATCCGTATGACTTCTTTTTAAGGTATCCCAAAAGGTCAGACATATAGTCTTCCGAGAGCGAATAACCTGCAAATACTATGTGCGGGGAATTCCTCTCTCCGGCACTTGCAAAACTGTGGGAGAAGGCCTCCAGGGCGCATTTTGCACCGAGGAAGGAGCCGCCGATTCCCACCACAACCACCACATCCATCGTCCCGAGCCAGCGGCTGGCAATCAGGCGGCAGTCCGCCAGCAGCCGCTCCGGAGTGTTTACCGGAAGGTCCAGCCATCCGGTCATATTCCCGCCCGGGCCGCTTCCGGAAAGAAGGGTATCATAGGCAGCCATGGCGCTTCCCATAGCATTCTTGAAATCCTCAGGCCCTATGAAGGGCTCTATCATCTCTGTATGAATTTTCAGCATAAGCCAGTAATTCTAATATAGTTTCTCGCTCAGTCTCTTGAAGACGTAAGCCGGATATTTTTCCTCGTGAAGTATCTCGTAAACAGCCTCGGCTATAGGCATTTCCACTCTGTATTTCTTGTTGATGCGGTTAATTGCGGCACTTGCGTAATAGCCTTCAGCCACCATATTCATCTCCACCTGCGCGTTCTTTACGGAATAGCCCTTTCCTATCATGCTTCCGAATGTGCGGTTGCGGCTGAACTGGCTGTATCCGGTAACCAGAAGGTCTCCAAGATACGGGGAAGTGAGAATGTTGCGTTTCTTGTCCGGATGCGATGCGTTCAGGAACTCGGTCATCTCCTTGAAGGAACTTGTCATAAGCACAGACAGGAAATTGTCTCCGTAACCCAGCCCGTGGGCGATTCCGGCAGCAATGGCGTAGATGTTCTTGAGTGCGGCGGCGTATTCCACTCCGTAGATGTCCGTTCCAGGCATAGTCCTTACGTAATCGCACTCGAAGAAATCGCAGAGAGCCTTGGCGTTTGCCGCGTATTTGCTTGTAAACGTGAGATATGAAAGCCTTTCCATACCAACCTCCTCAGCATGGCAAGGGCCGCTTACAACCCCTATCCTGTCGTATGGGATGCCGTGAACCTGGTTAAAGTACTCCGCGATTGTCCTGTCTCCCACAAAGCCCTTGATGGCTGAGATGACAAACTTGTCATCCAGGGAAACCGTCAGTTTCTCCATCACCCCAAGGAAATAGGCGCTCGGGATGCAGAACACCAGAACATCCGCATTGCTGACCACTGCGTTGATGTCTGTAGACATGAACAGGCGGTCCGGCTCCAGAATTACTGAGCTCAGATAGACCTTGTTGCGGTGGTTTTTCATAACGCGGTCTATGTTCTTCTGGTCTCTGATGAACCAGGAAATCTTCTCCTGGTGGTTCATAAGCAGCTTTACCAGAGCCGTGGCCCAGCTGCCGCTTCCCACCATCGCGAACTTCAGGTTCCTTTTTCCAAGAATCGATTCCATATACTAAGTTTTGTTTTCTTCTGCATAAACGCTCGCCTGGGCAAAAGCCATAGCGTCGCACCTTTCGTTTTCCGGATGTCCGGCATGGCCCTTAAGCCAGTGGAAGTGAAGGTCATATCCCTTGCTGACCTCAACATATTCCAGCCACAGGTCCTCGTTCTTCTTTTTCTTTTTGTTCTTGTCTCTGAAGCCGTTAGCCAGCCATCCCGCAAGCCATCCTTCCTCTATGGCCTTTACCACGTAAGAGGAATCAGACCAGATATGAACTGTGGCCTTCTTCCATTTGATTGCCTTAAGACCCTCTATCACAGCGGTAAGCTCCATACGGTTGTTTGTGGTAAGGGCCTCTCCGCCGCTTATCTCCTTGCGCATCTGACCGCATACCAGTACGGCACCCCAGCCACCCGGTCCGGGATTTCCACGGGAAGACCCGTCTGTGTAAAGGTATATCGGAGGGCGCTTTTCTGCCATATACTATTCTGTTTCGGATTCCGCTTCAGACGCAGAGCCGCGGCGGTCTTCGTTTCCAGGTATCTGGGCCGTCATCGGGTTGGCGTGTATCTCCCGGAAATGCTCCCTGTTACGGTAAATGTCTATAGCCAGGTAAATCGCCGAGAGCATAGAGCGCGGATTTGCCTTGTTCTGCCCGGCAATGTCAAATGCCGTTCCGTGGTCCGGGGAAGTCCTTATCACAGGAAGGCCGGCAGTATAGTTGACGCCCGAATCAAAACTGAGCGTCTTGAACGGTATCAGGCCCTGGTCGTGGTACATAGTAAGCACGGCATCGTACTTGCCCTGGAGCGTGGCGGCAAAGAATCCGTCCGGAGGGAAAGGCCCGAAGGTGTCTATACCCTCCGCATTGGCCTCCTTGATGGCAGGGATAATTACGTTCTGCTCCTCGTCTCCGAGAAGGCCCCTGTCCCCGGCGTGCGGGTTCAGGCCCAGCACGGCAATCTTTGGCCTCTCTATGCGGAAATCTTCCTTGAGGGAATCGTTCATCAGCCGCAGTTTGCTCATTATAAGCTCCTTGGTAATGGATGAAGACACATCCTTCAGAGGAATGTGCATCGTTACCACACCAACCCTCAGGGTATCCGAGCACATGAACATCAGTCCGTCCTTTGCCCCGAAAGTCTCTATCAGATATCCCGTATGGCCGGCATACTTGAAGTGTTCCAGCGTAACTCCCTTCTTGCTGAAAGGAGCGGTTACGATAACGTCTATGTAACCTGCCTTCGCTTCCTGAACCGCCTTCTCCAGAGAAGCAATCGCCGCCTTGGCACTCTCGTGCGTGAGCTTGCCCGGTTCTATCGGAAGATCGTCCCCCACACAGTTGACTATGTTCACCCTCTTTGGATGGGCATCCTTTGCGGAAGATATCAGATTAGTGTTAATGTTTTCTGTTTCAGGTATTTGCTTGCGGTAATATCCGAAAGCCTTTGAGGAGCCGTAAACCACCGGAGTAAAAAGTTCCAGCACATTGGCATTGGAAAGGGCCTTGATGATAACCTCATAGCCGATTCCGTTGCTGTCTCCCTGCGTAATTCCGATTACAAGTTTCTGTTTCATAATAGAGTGCAATTTACAAAAAATGCTTGTAAATTTGCAAAGACAGAAACAGATATGGTATGGACATTCTGGACACCGACATAAAATATCTTCCGGGCATAGGCCCGAAGCGTGCGGAACTGCTCGCCAAGGAAATCGGTGTGCATACCTACAGGGACATGCTCTATTATTTCCCGTTCCGCTGGATAGACAAGAGCAAGGTTTATCCCATCAGCGATGTAATATCCAGTGCAGACCTTGAAAACGAGGATTCCACTTCCGCCGCATACGTTCAGATAAGGGGCGTAATATCCAGAATGGAGATGGTGGGAGCCATAAAGGGCAAGGCCGTCAAGGGCAAGACCAGGCTTTTAGCCTATATGCAGGATGCTACCGGCACTATGGAACTGGTCTTTTTCAGCGGACTTAAATGGATAACGGACAAGCTCAAGCAGGGAGAAGAATACATCGCCTTCGGCAAGCCAACCGTCTTCAACGGCAAAGTCAACCTTGTCCATCCGGAGATTTACCCTCCATCCCAGGCCGTAACCTATGGAGCCGGTTCAATGGCCGGCATCTACTCCACTACGGAAAAGATGAAAAACGGCGGCTTCGGCATCAAGGCTATAACCAAGGTGGAAAGCATCCTTCTGGAAAAGGTCAGCGGCCACATACACGAAACCCTGCCTCAGCACCTGATTGAAAGCAAGAGGCTCTGCCCTCTGGAAAAGGCCCTGAAAAACATACACTTCCCGGCAGACAGCCAGGCACTTGAAGAAGCCCAGAGAAGGCTCAAGTTCGAGGAACTTTTCTACCTCCAGCTCAGCCTCCTAAAGCAGAAGAACGCCCGTCTTAGCAAAGGCAGCGGCATTATGATGAGTAAGGTCGGAGAGAATTTCAACCTCTGCTACCAGTCTCTGCCATACCCGCTTACAGGCGCCCAGAAGCGTGTAATCAAAGAGATGCGGGAAGATATGCGCAGCGGCAAGCAGATGAACCGCCTTCTCCAGGGAGACGTGGGCAGCGGCAAGACTCTGGTGGCCGTACTCCTGGCTCTGATCGCCGTGGACAACGGTTACCAGGCCTGCATAATGGCTCCTACAGAAGTCCTTGCACATCAGCATCTTGCAAGCATATCCAAATTTCTGAAAGCCACTCCGGTAACCATTGCCCTGCTTACCGGCAGCACCAAGGCCAAGGAAAGGAAAAAGATACTCGGCGACCTGGAAAACGGATCGCTTAACATAATAGTGGGCACCCACGCCCTGATAGAAGACAGGGTTAAGTTCCACGCCCTTGGGCTGGCCATCATAGACGAGCAGCACCGCTTTGGAGTCGACCAGCGAAGCCGGCTCTGGAGCAAGAACGACGATGCCCGGGCGGAAAGCCTCGCCCCGCACATTATGGTGATGACCGCCACCCCTATCCCGAGAACCCTGGCGATGACACTCTACGGAGACCTGGATGTCAGCGTGATAGACGAGATGCCTCCGGGCCGTACCCCGGTTGTGACTTCCCACGCCTGGGAAAGCCAGAGGCGCCAGGTGTTCGACTTTATGCGCTCCCAGATAGACGCGGGACGGCAGGTGTTCGTGGTCTATCCTCTCATCAAGGAAAGCGAGAAGATGGACTACGAGAACCTCGAGGCCGGCTATATGCGCATCATAGAAGAATTCAAGACACCGCAATACATTACAGCCGTAGTCCACGGCAAGATGAAGCCTGAAGACAAGGCAATCGACATGAACCTCTTTGCTTCAGGCAGAGCCCACATTCTTGTGGCTACCAGTGTGATAGAAGTCGGAGTGGATGTTCCTAACGCTTCCGTTATGGTCATAGAGAGTGCAGAGAGGTTCGGCCTGAGCCAGCTCCACCAGCTCCGCGGCCGCGTGGGAAGAGGCGCCGCCAAGAGCTACTGCATACTCATGAGCGGATACAAGCTCAGCAAGGAAAGCCGCAAGCGCCTGGAACTTATGTGCAAAACCACAGACGGATTCCTGCTCGCGGAGGAGGATATGAAGATGAGGGGGCCCGGAGACCTGGAGGGCACATCGCAGAGCGGCCTTGCCATAGACCTGCACATCGCCTCCCTTTACAGAGACGGCAGATACCTCGACATGGCCCGCCGCACCGCCCTGGAAATCCTGGACAACGATCCTCTGCTGGAAAAACCTGAGAACAAGCTTCTTGAAGCCCAACTCAAAATCCTCCGCAAACAAGGCAAGGACATTAAGGACTACTCAGCGATCTCCTGAAAAAACGTAAAGCATATAAAAAACAAGGGGCCGGCAATTGCCGACCCCTTCATACTTCGCTTATAACCAACTAATAATAGAAGATTATTTGATATCTATCTGGCGGTGAACTTCTGCCGGCGTAACCTTCATGATCTTTGGCAGATGAATGTTCAGCACGCCGTTTTCCATCTTGGCCTCGATCTTCTCTATGTCAACGTCGTCCGGAAGCATAAGGCTCTGGTGGAATTTCTCGTACGAGAACTCGCGCCTGAGGAAGCGCCCCTTCTTTTTCTCTTCCTTATTCTCGGTCTTCTTCTCCATGTTGATTACGAGATTGCCCTCGTTGTCTAGCTGGATCTTGAAGTCTTCCTTGCTCAGGCCAGGAGCGGCCAGCTCAAGTTCATACTCTTTTTCGTTTTCGATTACATTGATGGCCGGGGCCGTATAATTTGTCCTTTCCATCCAGCTGTTGTCGAAGAAATCATTAAAAATTTCCGGCAGCCAGCTATTCGAAGTTCTTCTTACAGGTAGCATAACGCAAAATTCTCAATGTCCAGCCTTCCGGTCCTGAAGGGCCTTGTTCGCTGATCCTCAATAACTGAAGACACTTGTATACACGGCAAATCAGATGCCAGTCAAGACCGTCTGCCAAAAGAGGAAACTATGTCAGTGCAAGAGGAAAAAATGTCCAAAATCAATGACAGAAAATCAATAATCTTCGAGATTCTTATTAAATTTGTACGATTATCACGACAAATAACCACCATTATGGATACAAAAGAGAAATTCGTCATCACCATTGCCCGCGAGATCGGTTCCGGAGGAAGGACCATAGGGCGCAAGCTTGCCGCCAAACTGGGTGTACGCTATTCGGACAAGGAGCTCATCCGCAATCTCAGGGAAAAATTCAACCTGACAACCTACTCTATCGAGAAACTCAAAGGAGAAAAGAAGAGCTGGTTTGCAGAACTTATTCAGATGGTTGCTCCGGTGCCGAAGGCCGATATGATTATCGACACTGACAGCAGATTCCTGCCGGAACTCCGCTCAGACGTTACCACAGACGACATCTACAAGGCAGAAAGGGAAATCCTCAAGGCCATTGCCCAGGAGGGTTCCTGCGTTATAGCCGGAAGAAGCGGATTCTTTGTCCTTAAGGACCATCCTAACAAGGTTGACGTCTTCATCACCGCATCCAGGGAAAACCGAATCCAGAGAATTGTCCGCAAGCAGCATTTGACTGAAACCGAGGCGGAAACGATTATGGATTCTATAGACGAGTCAAGAGACAACTACGTGAAGCGCTATACCGGAAAGAGCCGCTACGACGCCCGCAACTACGACCTTGTAATCAATGCGGACAACCATACTGAAGACGAAATCGTTGATATTATACTGTCATACATAAAGTAGCACAGAAAACCTATGAACACAAAAGGTATATTCTCCATATCGCTAACGGCGGCCATAATCTTGGCAACCTCCTGCGGCAAAAGCCACAAGGAAGTTCCTGTTACAGGCATCGAGTTCAATCCGGGCAAGATGGAAATCTTCGTGGGCCAGAGCCTGCCTGTAACAGTAACCACTGTTCCGGAGAACGCCACCAACACGGGAGAACTCCAGGTCAACTCCAGCAAACCGGACATCGCCACCTTTGAAAACGGCAAGGTAACCGGAATCAAGGCCGGCACCTCCAACCTTGTGGCCACCTGCGGCGCAGTAAGGCAGACTGCCACCGTAAAGGTTTACTGGACAATGACAAAAGGCAATGCTTCCTACCCTATCAAGCAGGCTACCGGCTACAAGATTTACGACTCCCCGGGAGTTGTCTACTACTACGATGTGGATTTCTCAGACGGAACCGAGCATTTCCGCATGACCGTACTGGAAAAGGATCTTGGCAAGAAGATAGACGTTTCCAAGCCTCTGCCTTCCCTCGACGAATATGACACTTGCTTCCTCTGCTCCGTGCGCAACAACAACGATAACGACATCACCATCTACCTCAGCAGAGACAATAACCCTGTCATAAGGAACGAGATGTGGGAAACACTGCCTATTACCGCCACTGGCTATTTCAGCCTTGAACTTGTTACCGGCAAGGGTTACGTAGCTGACATAGACGTTTCCCTGAGCAACGGCCAGAAGTGGAAGATGCACTACGAGGGCCCTATCACCACCAAGAACGAGGGCAACTACTAATAATGAGAATCTGCGTCATAGGCGGTGCCAACCTTGATATTACGGCCTCATCAAATGCCAGTTTCCGGGCAGAAGATTCCAATCCCGGACGGGTTCGCACTTCCTTTGGCGGGGTGGCCCGCAACATTGCCCATAACCTGTCTCTTCTCGGCGATAATGTTTCCTTCATAACCTTATTCGGCGACGATGTGTTTGGCTCTGCCATAAAAGACTCCTGCCTGGCTCTCGGTATGGACATCTCCGCCTGCCAGACTGCGGAAAACGCCCCTAACCCCTGCTTTGTCTCGATCAACGACACAGACGGAAGGATGGTGGGAGGCATCGCCGACATGGATACTGTAAACCTGATCACCCCAGAATGGCTTGAGCAAAGAAAAGACATTATCAACCACTCAGATGCGGTTGTCGCCGATGCCAATCTCCAGAGCGGGACACTGGCCTGGCTTCTGGACAGTTGCAAGTCTCCTTTGTATCTTGATGCAGTTTCAGGCCCCAAGGCTTCCCGCATAGCGCAGGCATTCAACCTTGCCCGTAATCCGCGCTTCCACTCTATCAAGTACAACCGTCTGGAGGAAAAAGAAGTGGCCTCTCTCCAGCGCTACGGACGCCACTACATCAGCCTTGGCAAAGACGGCCTGAAGGTTATCGAAAACCAGCAAAACCAGACTCAGACATCCTTCCCCGCCTACCCTGTTGCCAAGGACAAGATCCGCAACATGACCGGTGCCGGAGACGCTCTGTTTGCGGGTATCATCCATTGCGGACCTGACGCATCGGTAAGCCAGGCCGCAGCCTTCGGCCTTAGGTGCGCCGCCCTTACCCTTGAGAGCCCCGAGGCCGTAAACCCGGAACTCCACAGTTTAATCCAATAAGCCACATAGCTAAAAGAGAACAGCATATCAAAATATGAACAAGCATCTGGAAATTTCTCCCGAAGTCAAATCAGCACTTGAAAACGGCAAACCCGTAGTTGCATTGGAATCCACCATAATATCTCACGGAATGCCATATCCTCAAAACGTTGAGACCGCCCTTCTGGTTGAGGACACCATCAGGCAGGAAGGAGCCGTTCCCGCCACTATTGCCGTCATAGGCGGCCGCCTT
This sequence comes from Bacteroidales bacterium, assembly GCA_017550655.1. Taxonomy (GTDB): domain Bacteria; phylum Bacteroidota; class Bacteroidia; order Bacteroidales; family UBA932; genus Egerieousia. Next base: position 50,327 of record JAFZOK010000017.1, read on the forward strand.
AAAGCCGGACTCACAAAAGAGGAAATCGAGTATCTGGGTAAAAAGGGAACTGCTGTAACCAAAGCTTCCAGAAGAGACCTTCCGGTGCTTGTGGCCCAGAAAAGAGACGGCGCCACCACCGTTGCCACCACTATGATAATCGCCCATCTTGCGGGTATCAGGATCTTTGCCACAGGCGGCGTGGGAGGCGTTCATCGCGGAGCTGAAACCACTATGGATATTTCTGCAGACCTGGAAGAGCTTTCCCGCACACCGGTTATGGTTGTATGTGCTGGGGCCAAGTCTATCCTGGATCTTGGCCTTACCCTGGAATACCTGGAAACCAAGGGAGTACCTGTTATCGGCTACCAGACAAGCGAGCTTCCTGCCTTTTATACAAGAGTCAGCGGCTACAAGGTTGACTACAGGATAGACACTCCGGAAGATCTTGCCGCTGCATTCAACGCCCAGCAGGAAATGGGCCTGAAATCAGGTATGCTTGTAACCAACCCTATCCCGGAAGAGTGGTCTATGGATCCCGCCTATATCAACAGTGCCATCGATCAGGCCGTTGAAGAAGCCAGGCAGAAAGGCATACACGGCAAGGAAACCACCCCTTTCCTTCTTGCAAAGGTCAAGAACCTTACCGGCGGAGACAGCCTCAAGGCCAACATCCAGCTTGTGCTCAATAACGCCCGCCTTGCCGCCCGCACCGCCCGTTACCTCATAAGTCTATAAAGGCTCCCACTTGTGTTTACAGTATTTGTTATACCAGCGGAACTTTTCCGCGGTGTCAAATCTCATACGCTCACTGATAATGCAACCTGTATAGAGATCTGTCCCCATCTCTTCTATAACATCAAGTAATTCAAGATCTTTAGTATAATACTCAGGGATAGCCTTCCGGCCGAGTAAAATTCCAATTATGTTCCCACAGACAGCTCCTGTAGAATCACTGTCTCCGGAATGGTTGACAGCACTCACTATGGCATCCTCAAAACTGTCTTTATGCTTCAACGCACTGTAAACTGCAATCGCAAGAGCCTCGTGCCCCGTCCAGCCTCCTCCAATCCGTTCTATTGCAATATGATCCGGCAAATCTGAACTTGCCAGATCCGAAGCAACAGACAGAATCTCCTGAAGCCTGGACACTTCCTTCGGCCACAGCTCCCCGTATGTCTTACCGTCCTCACCAGAATGTATCAAGGGCAACCTTTCCGCCGCCTTTTCCACAACATAACCGAGCCTGTCTCCATCATCTGCCTCTCCACCCATAATCTGCATTAGAATGTCATTCAGCACTGCAGACGGAAGGAATCCAAGCGGATGCTTGTGAGTTATCCTGGCAGCCTCGGCAGCTACCATATCACAGTAATCAATCTTCCCGTCTGCATACGAGTGCAGATAAGACAATATGGCAATTGGAGCTGTCCTCATCACTCCCCCGCATCCGCAGCTGTCGTTCACAACTTCCTTCCCCGCTTCCAGATCTTTAAGCGCAGTCAGACAGGTAATACCCGGACTCCTAAGTGAATACAGTTCAGGAACATCCATCAGCCACGAATCAACCCTGCATTCACTCCTGCGTGATTTCCATTCCTGGGTATGCAGCCAATCCAGATATGTATACCTGCAATATGTATCCAGCCTCCCCATTATGCCCCTCATATACGAACGTGTCATTCCCAGAAGAATTCCCGCTCCCGTAAATAGAGACATCTGGGTATCATCAGAGATCAGCGCCTTTCCGGAAGCAGCCAAACAATATCTCGTTATGCCCCGTGGACCAAACTTCCTCTCTATTTCCAGCCACTGTTTAAACTCCACAGCATATCCCAGAGCATCTCCCACCGCTCCGCCAACCATACAACCCAGCGCCCGGTCCTTATGCAATTCCTTGAGTTTCAAATTATCATCCGCAGACTCTATATTATTAATTCTATCTTCCATATTCTTTTTCTCAGCGATATAGTTTTGTGGACGAAAATTTCGTCCACAAACCGCCATAACGCACCTACTCCCCAAGAACCTCCGTCAGCTCACCTGTAGCGGAATCTATAACAAACCCTCTGACCACAATATCAGACGGCATCAGAGGATGAGTCTTTATAACCTCCACTGTCCGAACAACGGAAGCCCTAGTATCGTGGAACCCCTCCAGCCATTCGCCCAAATCCACATCAGTCCTATCAAATGCAGAAGCCTTTATTCCCCGGGCAAGCATCTCCTCCCTGAAATGCCCAAAGCTCATATTGCATGCTCCGCAGCCAGTATGCGCCACCACCATAATCTCAACAACTCCAAGCTCATACACCGCCACAACCAAACTCCTCATCGCCGAATCCCACAGCGACGGAATCACCGCTCCCGCATTCTTTATGATCTTGGCATCTCCGTTCTTCAGCCCCAGCGCTTCCTGCAGCAGCACGCTCAGCCTTGTATCCATACAGCTGAGCACCGCCAACCCCATAGCAGGATATTTGTCTGTCAGATGCTTCTCATACCCCCGCCCCTCAACAAACTCCCTGTTGAACGCCAAAACTTTGTCTATGCTATTCTTATTCTCGTATTCCATATTAAAACTATCTGTATTTCTTAAAATTATACTTTTGCCTCAGCGATCTAAACACCGGAACCCACTATATCTATCAGCATAACAGCATTATGAGGAAAGCTCTCACTGCTGCCTCATTGTCAGAGGAGATGAATAGTAATTATCTCAACAACTCTCTATGAGCTTGTAGAAACTCCTGATTGGGAAGAAACTTGGAAGGCATTGCAATCTTTTTCCCGACAAACTTCTTGAAATATTCACGAGTGACAGCATTCGTAAAATGTTCGCTTATCTCATCACCGATGACCATTCTATAATCTTCGTCAAATGAAATCAGATGCTGATCAAAAGCAAGGTCATAAGTTCCGCTAAGGCACAATCCATTCTCCGGATTCATACGGTTCTCCTTGTCATCTGCCCAGCGAATTATATGACTTGCTCTCAATAACTTCGGCACATCAAGCCCAGTAATGCAGCATTTCCCTTGATATAAAGAAACAATCATCTTACGGTAATAGGCTTGCCCAACACGCACCTTTGTCTGGCTTACCTGATCTTTACCTTCCTTCGTAATGTCAAAATGATCCAATAGCTCGGCAGAAACATCCTTTCCTTGGCTTAGCTTGTCAACAATAGCATTGGCCTCAATCTCCTGAGGAGCAAATGTCTGGTACATTTGGAGATGCTTCATGGCGGCGGAACAAAACCATCCGCAAGGGTAGCTCTTCTGGGTGTTCTGGCCATACTTGAAAATGCTATCTTCGCCTGACTTGAACTTTTTTTCTTCTGAAACGACAAAATCAGTGATCTGATGCAAAAGATTCTCGTCATCTACTTCTGTTAGAGATTTACCTTGGAGATGAAATACGTCTTTTATCGCAAATATCCGATCAAGAATACGGATAGCCATAATGTAACTGTTAGCCGTGCCAGTTGTATGGCCGTATGCAAAATATGTATAGTCTTCAAAACCCTGTTGATTCATAATGAATTGTCTGTCAGTTAATGCAGCTGATTAGAATTATCTGTTATACAAAGACGGAATTTGAGTTGTTTTCTTTGGGCAAGTTACATTTTTTCGTCCGAATAATAAAATTTTGATCTCCAACACCCATATCTTGCTTAACTTTACTTCAGCAAGTAGAAAATGTTCGTTAAATAATAAGAAAGGAAAGTACTATATGCTTCAGTATCAATTTTTCCCCCGCTCAATCGGAGTAAATGACACCTTGAATATGGTTATTGAGTGTTTCAGTAAGCACATTTCAGAAATAGAATCACCAGATAATAAGCTAAAAAGCAACGATGTTTTGAAGATTCTGGAGCCAGATTTGAAATCAATTGGTTTCATCGTTGAGGAGAGCAAGAAATCCAGCGACAAAATCAAGGTCCCGGTTCTGTTCGGCAAGAACAACAACATTGAAAAGTTTTTTGATGCAGACGGAGTAAGTGAAGACGGAAGAATAGTACTTGAGGTCGAAGCTGGAAGAGCACTGGCCAACAACCAGTTCCTTAAGGACATTTTTCAGGCATGTATGATGTATTCCGTTGAATATCTTATTATAGCCGTAAGGAATGAGTACAATGACAGTAAAGACTTTGAGAGAATATATGATTTCCTTGAAACGCTATATATCAACAGCCGTTTAAAACTTCCATTGAAGGGGATCCTTCTTATAGGTTATTAAGATAGTGTTTATAGGATATATGATTGAACAAAAAATTAGAAATGCCATCCTTCCATTATATTTACAACTAATTAAGGATATCAGGCAATCTAACCATACTGATGATTTGGTGTGTTTTGCCGCCCAATGGGGCAGATTTTTCCCAAAAAAGGAAAAAGATGGAATCCTATTTGTCGGGAGAGCAACTAATGGATGGTTTCATTATACTCCAGATATAACAGTCCTTTTCGGAACATCTGAAAATGCTATATTCAACCGTCCTGATCAAATGAGATGGGTTGATGATTTAGATGGGAGTCAAACCGGATATAATTCACGGAAATCTGCCTTCTGGCGAGTTATTAGGAGAATAAGCAAGCATTTATATCCTGAACCAGAAATTAGTTATGTAGCTTGGTCTAATGTATGTAAAATAGCCCCCAACGTAGGTAATCCGAGCAATGCCTTATACTATTTGCAACTTGAAACATGCAAAAAGATTATTAAAGCTGAAATTGAATCCTTCTCACCAAGATTCGTTATTTTTCTTACTGGATGGGGATGGTGTAAAGATTTCGTTGAATACTTAATTCCAAATTATCAAAAGCATGAAACTAAAAATGAGAAATGGGGAAATTATTTAGTTCATACCTACGATTATTGTAATAGAATTTACATCGTATCAGAACACCCGCAAGGGAAGCCAGAACACTCACATGTTGAAGCGATTACAAGGAGTATTGACAACTACAGATAAATTAATTGTAACAAATTTATAGTAATACCCCTTCTTTAACTATGAATAGGTTATAGTATCATCAGTATGGCAGACAAGATGACACCTCAGCAGCGGCACAGGTGTATGTCGCGGATACACTCATCGGGGACAAAGCCGTAGATAAGGCTTAGGCGTGCGCTGTGGGGCTGGGGTTCCGGTACTGGGTGAATGTTTATGGGTTGCCAGCTCGATAGCTGGCATTGTAGCGGATTAACTGGTTCCGCAATTCATCTATTTGCATAATCTTTTTGTTTAGGTAAAAACACTATTAGTATGGGTCAAGAGTAAAAATAACCCTGCCATAAAGTTGCATCTGGATGTCGATGTATTCTTCATCACTTTTAATACCAGTAGGCTGGCCATCCATACCCCACTTCATATAGGCTTCGGATTCCTTTTCCCGTGCTTCGCTATCGGCAAAGCAAGGGGCTATCTGAAACTCAAGGTAATCGTCCAACTTCTGTGCCCTGTACTTGTTCAGCAAATCCCAAATGTTAATTTCAAGTGTCTGGCCATCCACTTTAACTTTGGCAAATGGCCAATCGGGATAGTTTTTGTCAATTTTGTGGCCTGCCACTTCCACAAACTGTGCAGATTTTGTAATGGCAGTTTTGTCTTTTGCTTTCATAAGCTTGTTGAATTTATTGGTTAATGGTTTATGTAGTGCTTTACTTAAAAAACGCTGCATTCTCTCTTCGTCAAGAATTGCTGGAGTTTCTCCCGAGTCAAATATCTTAATAGGGGCTTCTCCTGGACGCACATTGTTATCAAACAACACCATCGGTACTTTGGGTGCATCTGGGGTGCAGCCTGTATACGGTGCCGAAGACAAACGTGGAGTTCTGGGTTGCCAAGGTGGAGAGGAACAAGGTTAGGGATTCTGCGGTGTGGAGGAGGCTGGAGGCTCTGGGATGGAAGGTGGTGATTGTATGGGAGTGCCAGCTGAAGAAGGCAGTGTTTGAGGAGACGGTATCCCGGGTCAGGAAGGAGATCCTGGCTGGAGGAAAGGAGTATGTGGAGGGGGTGGCGGCTGCCAGGGAGGCTCGGGAGAAGGAGCGGAAAGAGCGGGTTCTTCGGAGAAATCGGGACGAATATTTCAGCCAGGAGATCAAGGCGAAGTTCAATCGCTGAGGATAGTGCATTAAAGTAACCCTCTGGCTATCCCGGTCGCTGTTGCTGATACTGGCAGTTTGTCTTCCCAGTATTCTTCCAGGGCTTTGTCGCTCCTTTTCATCCAATTCCCCGCTACCTGTTCTGAAACTTTCAGCGTCTTTGTCAGATAGTCCTTTACAGCGTTCCTGTAGTCTTCTAAATTCTGGTAATTCATTGTCTTAAGTAAATTAATCGTCGACATCTCTAAATAATAAGTCTTCAAACACTTTTCCAGCAGCCATACGCCCCTTGCCGTCCTTAATGATAACAAACGAAGGGAGGCCTAAAAGTATTTTTCCATCCTCACTGTTTGGGTTGCAGGCAACTACATCGTAATCCTCATACGGTGGTTCTTCTACAAAAGTATAATGCTCCTCGCAGTCTTCTCCGAGTACCTGTTTTGCAATTTCAAGGTTTGTCATATCAATAATCCTTTTTAAAACCTTTTAACAACTGTTTTACTATTTCATTGTCTGCGGAATCTTCATACTCGTCATCGTCTGGATCAAGAGTTACAAGCACCTCGCCCCAAAGCTGTTTCTGAATGTCAAAGAATTCCTCATCACTCTTAATGCCAGTCGGCTGACCATCCATACCCCACTTCATAAAGGCTTTGAATTCCTTTTCCTGTGCTTCGCTATCGGCAAAGCAAGGGGTTGTATAGAACTCAAAGTAATCGTCCAACTTCTGTGCCCTGTACTTTTCAAGCAAGTCCCAAATGTCAATTTCAAGTGTCTGGCCATCCACTTTAACTTTGGCAAATGGCCAATCAGGGTCGTTTTTGTCAATTTTGTAGCCTGCCACAATCACATAATCTGCGGATTGGGCATTTGTGTCCTTTTGCTTTTTTGTCATAATTCGAGAAAATTTAGTGATTGATCTTTTCGGAGGTAAAGATATGGCAGGCCATTGACAGGTTTTGTCAATTAAGGAAAAATTTCTCGGGAGCTGGCAATTCTAAGATTTATCCAATTGTGAATACGATGTGTTCACAATTGAATTTGTCTCAATATAAGTCAATTAAAGATTCTTAACTTGTTGTATCTTAGTAAGTTGTCGTTGACGTTTTGCGTAAACTACAAAATCTTCATATGAGGCGGGTAAATTTTACCGTTTGGTTTGGAAACGAGGGAGATGGGGCGGTAGATTTGCGGAAGTGAATCATAAACCACTAATTTTCATGGAGAATCTGAATAAGAAGGAAGATTTTGAATTATCTCAAAAATGTGTTAGTTTTGCATTGTCAAACTTAATGGCGGGATAAGGAAAGGATTGTTGGCGAAACTTAAGAAACAAATAGGATTCTGAATATGAAAATGCAGGTTATTATAGAAAAGGATGAGAGAGGGTATTCCGTTTATAGTGATGGTCTTAAAAGCGGTATTATTATCGGGGACGGCAAAAGTGTGGCAGAGGCCAAGGAAGACTTTATGAATACGCTGGAAGAGGTCAGAAGTACCTATCCTGCAAGAGGAATGGAGATTCCGGAAGAACTTGTGGATCCTGAATTTGAATTCAAGTATGACGTGGCGTCTGTCTTTGATGAACTGGACTTTATAAACCTAACCAAGTTCGCTGAGTTGTCAGGATTTAATTCTTCTTTGCTAAGACACTACAAAAGAGGCGACTTTGCCATATCTGGCAAGCAGGCTTTCAAGATAGAGAAGGCATTGCATGATATCGGCAAACGTCTGGTTGCGATATCAGTGTTCTGATACAATCGCTGAGAAATAGTATATTTGCAGTGCATCAAGAGTACTTGAGTGTACACCAACCGAGTTTAAGTTATGCCACGGTGGTAAGATGATGCGGGTTTGTCAGAACTAAAACAATAGCTTATGAGATACGGAAGAATAGTATTGAACGAGCCTCACGCGTCTGTGGAGGGCTTGTATGACAGCAGGTTAAGTTTCTGGAACATTGACGAGGGGTTTGTGAACGGGGCCGTGATGGACCTTACGGATTGGCACACGGATTTCCTGTTTCACGGCCTTAGGGACAGTAGGATTGAGACGGTAAGGTTCCCCTATTCCAGGTTTGTGGTGGATGCGGAACGGCTGTGGAACGATCCTCTGGAAAACAAGGGGCAGGGAATTCTGTACAGGAAGTACGGAGAGTATTGCCGTAAGATTCCCGTTGCTGAGGAAGGGAAGCTGCTGGGGCTGTGGCACTGGCATCAGAGGAGGTTGAAAAGGGCTCTGGAAAGTTCTGCTTCCACATTGCTGCTGGACTGCCACTCGTTTCCGGAGAGGATGAGCGATGTGGATGTCTGCATAGGGTTCAACGAAGACTGGTCAAAGCCAGAGAAGGAGACTCTTGAATTTGCAGTGAATTTCTTCGAGGAGAACGGCTATGCAGTGGGTATCAACAATCCATACAGCAACTCCATTGCACCGCAGTGCAATGTGCCTTACAAATCGATGATGCTTGAAATCAACAAAAAGGCATATCTGAAAGGGAATACATTGCAACTTAGCACAAGGACCGGACGGCTTGGCCGGAACATGAGCCAGGTTGTATCATCCTTTATGTCTCTTCTCCTAAGTTCTTAACCTTTTGAATTTAAGCAGAATCGCTGACTGAAGAGATGTAGCTGATAAAAATATTTGGTTGCTTTTGGTTGCGATATGGTTGCAATTAGGTTTTAATTTCCTATATTTGTTCCTGGATAGTTAAAGATACAGGATTATGGCACAGACTGCGTTTACTGTCAGGATGGATGCAGAGACAAAACAAAAGTTTGATGAGCTCTGCAAAGACTTTGGAATGAGCGCTAATACAGCATTCAATGTGTTCGCAAGAACCGTTGTAAAGCGAAGGAGGATTCCCTTTGAAGTAGAGTCTGAAGAGGAGGCTGTGTTGAGAAGAGGAAAAGAAGCTGTTGCTGCAATTAGGGCGAAAGCGGTTCTAAATGGTACGGCTGATATGTCTATGGAGGAAATCGATGAAGAAATCCGCCGTTATAGAGAAGAGAAAAAGGCTTCTTCATCAAAGAAGAACGGCTAATCTTGCAGTTATGAAGTATTACGCCGTTATAGACACTAATGTGATAGTGTCCTCTCAATTGAGTTCAAGAGCGGACTCCCCTATTGTTCAGATATGGGATCTTATTATGAACGGAGATATCATTGCTATGTTCAATGAAGATATTCTTGAAGAATATGAGCAAGTTCTCTTGCGAGACAAGTTTAATATCAACACTCAAAAAGTCCAAGAGATAATTTCTGCCATCAAGGTAAGAGGGCTCTCATGTGAAAGATGTGACTGTGAACTGGATATTCAAGATGCAGATGACAAAAAGTTTGTGGAAGTAATGCTCTCAAGAGACGACTCATATCTTATAACAGGTAATCTTAAGCATTTCCCTTCCAACAGTAGAATCATAAGTCCTGCTGATATGATTATGATTATAAAGGCCAATATTCAGGAGTCTTCACTTTTGAATGAACCTGGAAGTGAATATATGTCTGACAAGAAACGCGAAATACTCAATAAAGCCATCGCGGCAACACTTGAAATCCGGCAATCAGCCAAATTGGATGGCATTGCTGAAATGGATATAGCTGATATAGACCGCATTATTCGCGAGTATCGGAACGGTAAGAAGAAATAGTAGGGCAGATTATGAAAGAACACATTAATGACAATCAGGTGAGGGATTACGATCTTGTATTAGATGCCGAGTTCGGCATTCCTGGAAGTGAGGAGCGCAAAGAGGCAGAAGAACATGCTAAAGCCTTCTATTCTAAAGATAGGCATTTATCCGAAAAATCATAGGTTGACATAAATCGTCAATTATCTTCTTCAGCTTTGCAGTCGGAATAAATAAAAGACAGTTATGAACTCGCGCGAAGAACAAAAACATTCTTTCATTCTATCTGATGAGATGAAAGACATTTTCAAACAAGTTGCTGAAGAACAGCACAAGACAATTCGATTGTGTAAGACGATATTGGCGGGATTCAAAGCTTCAAATGAGAAGGACATTAAGTACATGGACAGCTACATGGATCCTTTATGGGACATGATGGAACAAGGAAATGATGTTGAGCAACTCTATCGGGAATATCTTGAATATATTGCAACATTCAATCCGGAAGAAAGCCGGAATAGAATTGAAGATTTGGATTATTCTTTAGGTTACTGGACTCCTGTTATTTATGCAGCAGCCTATGTGGCTAGAGAACTTCATAGAGGGCATAAAGACAGTGATGGCAGCGATTACTTCAAATCTTGCCTTTTGCATGTCGGATCAACCGGAGCTACTTGGAAAGAGCATGTAGCAGGTTTTCTTTATGATACCCCGGCATATACTGGCATGAAAACAGAAATCCTACTTGATCGTGTTAAAAATCAGTTAATTGTTTTTTCCAACAACAAAGAAAGTTTATTCTCTCTTGTTGATGAATTTGATATTTCTCCTTTCCCCGGAAATTCCGTATTATTCCCGTCAGACAATGATTGGAAAGAAATCGCAGATGTCCTTTATATACTTGATCCACAAACGGCGGCCAATCATAAAGATTACATTCAACGGCTCTGTAGAAGCATTATTGCTCTCAGCGTTAAGTTTAAAACTATGGATAAAGACGCTGATATGGATAACAACGATAAAAGAGTTATCCTTCAGATGCTTAACGAGTATTATAACTAATTAATCTTCAAGTAATCAAGAGCTGAAAATAACTGTATTAGCAGCGCATCAAGAGTACTCTTTAATTTTCCTTAAATCGGATATAAGCCTGCCAGGCTTGCTGGAGGGCCATATTGTCGATGTTGGTGATGGGGTGGAAAAAATCGGATTGATTTCCGGGTTTAAAAGGTTGCCAGTTGCCGCAGATGATACCGTCGCAAGCTATGATTGGCTGGAAGATGCCGCTGTTGTTGTGTGCTTTATGGCGGTATTCCTGAGACAGGACGATATCTCGGCTCTTGTAGCCTATAAGGTATTCGTCGTAAGGAGGTATCAGAAGGTATCTGCCTTTGCGGAAGCCTCTTGTGTGGCAGTCATCGGTGAGATAGAAATCACGGCCATTAAAATGCTCTTTGTGTAGGGTGTCTTTCAGGAGCTCTATTCCCCTTCTGCAATCGCTGACACCAAGGCCGGACCACCAGACAAAGTCCTCTAGAGTGGCAGGCTGACGGCTCTGGAAGTATTTGCGGGTAAAATGTTTAAGGGCTTCGTCTCTGTCTGTCTTTTGGGGTTTGTGCTTTATTTTGTCCTCAGCGATGGCATATGTGGCTTTCAAGGGGAGAAGATCTCCGCTGCATAGAGTTCCGGAGAATTCTGCCATACGGATGTGGTACGAAAGCCGGTGGTCATCCATAGTTAAATCCTTCTCTTTCAAGGCTTGCTTGAAATCTTCCTTGGTTGCGCTGCCTTTCTCCGAAGTTGTTCTTGTGAGAATATCCCTGATCTTGATTAGTTCATTGTCCGGGATGTTGATTTTGTTGCTTTTCATCCATCCCACGGTAGTTGCAATGGCCTTGGGTGCGCACAAATCCAGCATCCACCAGTAGTCTTCTGCTGATACAAGTTGCCAGGTTCCACGCATAAGGTGCAGTCGGACAATCTTTCCAGTATCAAATGCCTCCTTGAAAGCCTTGGCTGATGGCTTCTTTGTACGCATAGCCACAGCCCATCTCATCATACGGTATTCCTGTGCCTGGATGGCGCACATGTGGCTGACAACCTCAGCCGGATCGGCAAACTGGGGAGCGGCAAGTTGCTGATTAAGAAGGCGGATGGCAACAGGGTTCATATCACTATTTTCTGTTCAAAATTACGAAAAATGCAGTGATTGTAGTTTACGTTTTGCGTAAACTACAAATCTTTCAATTCGGTCGGGTAAATTTTACCGTTTGGTTTGGAAACAAGTGGGAGGTGACTGTAGATTTGCGAGGGAACATCTGGGAACTTGAGTTTTTACGTTTTTGTAAACTATAAATCTTCAATAATGTGTAAAAAGACTACTAGCACCATAGCAGAGAAACAATCAAAAGAATTTAATGATGTAATTGAAACTCTTTATACCCAAGGAAATGACATTGCGGCTAAAAAGTTTTCCCACATGTATTTTACCATTGCGGTCACGCCAGATAATATGAAAGTCCTTGGCATAGAAGGAGACAGATTTACCATCTCCTACGGAACAATATCGAGACATTACGATAAAGACACTGCCCACTATCTACCAAAGGATGTCTGGATGAAACTACCTGAAGCCATTGTAAAACCATTTGCTATCTCAAAGTATTACTCGGATTCCGGTCATTTAAATATGAAGGGCTATAGATTATATACCGTAATACAATATGACGATGGTTATATTGTAGCGGGAGTAACAGTTAAAAATGCTGGGCGTAACTTAAAAGTCAATTCCATATCTACCATTTTTGCTAGAGACAAAAATTTATCTGGCAAAGAGGAAGTTATATTCATAGAAACAAAAATAACTCCTTTGCAGGAAGCACTTCTTAGGAAGCCCAATTCTTCCCAATATCAACCTGAAAAGGAGTTATCTGGAGACAAAGTTAATAGTTCTTCTAAATAAAACAAATTAACTATAAAAGTTTTTCTCTATTGCTAATCGCTGAGTACTAATTGTATGGCCACCAGGCGGGTTTGGTGTAGGCGCCTTGCTGCTCGTAGAGTTTGCGCTCGTCGGCAGATTTCTGGTTGAAGAAAACGGAGTCTGCGCGGTCTATGTAGAGGATGCCTTCCAGGTGGTCTGTCTCGTGCTGGAAGATTATGGCTGTGTAGCCCCCTATCGTGTCTGTTTTGTTGGTTTTTGAGTTGATGTCGTAGTATGAGACTATGATGCTGTCTGAACGGGGAACAATACCTCTGTAGTTTGGAACGGAGAGGCAGCCTTCAGGGCCGGACTTTATGTTTGGGCTGAAATATGTGATGTGGATGTTTGCGTATGGTTCGATTGGCTTATCCTCTTTGTCATAGCGCATTACGGCAATCATCCTGAGGTTGAGGCCAACCTGCGGGGCGGAAATGCCAACACCATCCTGGCTCGGATCCTGGACCGTGGCAAGGAGGTTTCTGGCAAGGGTCTGGAACTCCTTGCTCTGAAGCTCTTCATCGGTGAAGTCTCTTGACGTTTTTCTGAGGATAAGGCTGTCTGACTTGTCGCCGATTACAGTAAGGTACATCACAGAATCCGACTGGTTGAGGATCATCAGTTCTTCCTGCGTAAAGGTTATACCGGATGGATTATCTGTGCTGGCGGTGTTGGACTTGCAGGCAACGGCCAAAAGCATTATGATAATTGCTGTTCTAATTGTTTTCATCTGACTATGTTTTGAAATAAATCCGTACAGATTATTCCATTTGGTTTCTTTCTGTACGGATTTCTATTGTTGTTCTTGGTTTGTTGTTCTTTATGGTTTCTATTTGAACTTGAAGGTGTCTTTCAGGGTGACGGTACGGTTGAAGACAGGGAGTTCTGGCGTGCTGTCAGGATCCTTGAAGAAGTAGCCGGTGCGCTCGAACTGGACTGCGATGCCGGATTTGTCTTCCAGAAGTGCCGGCTCTGCGAAGGCGGTAACGATGTCCATTGAGTGCGGATTGAGGAAGTCCTTGTAGTCTGTGCCCTCCGGAATCTGGTCCATGAACTGCTCTGTGAAGAGGCGGTCTACAAGCCTTACTTCCAGTTTCTTGGCGTGAGGAATGCTAACCCAGTGGATGGTCCCCTTAACAGTGCGCCAAGGGCCAGCTCCAGGCTTGGATGCCGGGTCGTAGGTGCAGATAATCTTGGTGATGTTGCCGTCTGCATCCTTTACGATATCCTTGCACTTGATGATGTAGCCGTACTTGAGCCTTACCTCTCCGCCCGGCTGAAGACGGAAGTACTTCTTAGGAGGATTCTCCATAAAGTCCGCCCTCTCGATGTAAACATGGCCGGTGAAAGGAATCCTTCTCTTTGGACCGTCAGGGAAAGCAGGGTTCAGCGGAGCCTCAACCCAGTCAACCTGACCTTCCGGCCAGCCTTCAAGTTCCAGTTCAACAGGGTCAAGGACAGCCATATAGCGGTTGCTCCTTGCGTTGAGGTCTTCCCTAACGCACCACTCCATAAGGGAGAGGTCTATGATGTTGTCGCGCTTGGCAACGCCAACTTTCTCGGCGAACATCTTGATGCTCTCAGGAGTATAGCCTCTTCTCCTTATACCGCAGATGGTAGGCATTCTAGGATCGTCCCAGCCTCTTACGTAGTTGTTCTTTACAAGTTCCAGAAGCTTGCGCTTGCTCATAACGGTATAGGTAAGGTTGAGCCTTGCAAACTCGTACTGATGGCTCGGGAAAATTTCCAGATTCTCGATGAACCAGTCGTACAGAGGACGGTGAACGTCAAACTCCAAAGTGCAGATACTGTGGGTAATGCCCTCTATGGAATCGCTCTGGCCGTGGGCAAAGTCGTACATCGGGTAGATGCACCACTTGGTGCCGGTGCGGTGGTGCGGAGCGTAGTTGATGCGGTACATAATAGGATCGCGGAAGAGCATGTTCGGATGGGCCATGTCTATCTTGGCGCGGAGCACCTTCTCGCCCTCCTTGAACTTGCCGTCTCTCATATCGCGGAAGAGAGCAAGGTTTTCCTCAACGCTGCGGTTGCGGTAAGGAGATGGGGTTCCAGGCTTCTGGACAGTTCCCCTGTTGAGGCGGATCTGCTCCAGAGACTGGTCGTCCACATAGGCCAACCCCTTCTTTATCAGAAGTTCAGCCCAGTCGTAAAGCTGCTGGAAATAATCTGACGCATACCTTTCCTCAGCCCACTGGAAGCCCAGCCAGCGGATGTCGTTCTTGATGGAATCAACATATTCCACGTCTTCCTTGGTCGGGTTTGTATCGTCGAAGCGGAGATTGGTCTTGCCGCCGTACTTCTTTGCAACTCCAAAGTTCAGGCAGATGCTCTTTGCGTGCCCGATATGCAGATAACCGTTAGGCTCCGGAGGGAAACGGGTAAGTATGCTCTTGTGCTTGCCGCTCTTGAGGTCATCCTCAATGATTTCCTCAATGAAGTTTAGTGTCTTTGCTTCTTCCTTTGCCTGAGGGTTTTTGTTTTCTTCCATATTCATTGATTGTGTTAGATGACAAATATACTCATTTTAGCGTTATGATAGTTGTATTGCCCATTATCTGCGGCGTTTTATTAAATTTGCCCTTATGATAAGATCAATGACAGGATACGGCAAGGGAGAATGCACCCTTGCGAATATCGGAAAGATAACCGTGGAGATAAAGTCTCTGAACGGGAAAAACGCGGACATAAGCTTCAAGAGCCAGATTGTGCCTAAAGACAAGGAACTGGAAATCAGAAAATTGCTGGCAGAGGAACTTGTACGCGGAAGCATAGAGTTCTCCCTGAATCTGGAACTGAAGAACCCTGCCGCCAACAAGCAGGTCAATGCAAAGGCGGCCCTGACTATTCTCCAGCAGATAAAGGATATACAGAAAAAGACATCCAGGGAGAACGTTAACCGGAAGGTTTACTTCCCTATTCAGGACGGATATGTTTCCGGCAATGTGGACAGCGGGCTAGACGTGCTGATAGATTCCCTGTCTGACTCATTGTCAGACTCTTTCCTGATGGCTTCAATTGTAAGGATGCCGGATGTACTGGAAACAAAGCAGTTAGAGCTCAGCGACGCGGACTGGGAAAAGATAAACAAGGCCATCTCTCAGGCAATAAAGAAACTAAATGCCTACAGGATGGCTGAAGGGACTGCCCTTCTGAAAGATGTTTTGAGCAGGGTGGCAAACATAATGTCCTCCCTGGAGGAAGTCCAGAAACTTGATGTCAAGAGAGTGCCGGCCATAAAAGAAAGGCTCCGCCAGAAGATAGACAAGGCCGGAATCGAGGCCAACCCTGAACGCCTGGAGCAGGAAATCGTCTTCTATGTGGAGAAACTGGACATCAACGAGGAGAAAGTAAGGCTTGCCCAGCACTGCAAGTACTTTATGGATACCATCAAGAATGATCCTCTGGCGGGCAAGAAACTGGGATTCATAGTGCAGGAGATGGGAAGGGAAATCAACACCCTCGGAAGCAAGGCGAACGACGCCGCCATCCAGGCTCTGGTGGTCAAGATGAAGGACGAACTGGAGAAAATACGCGAGCAGAGCCTGAACATTTTGTAGAAAGCCACTGTTGGTGCAATTATTGCAGTCTATTTCAATTATATGAAATATATTCAGCGATACGGATTCCTGGCCCTTCTGGGGCTGGTTATTGCCGGGTGCGGCGCACCCCAGGCGATGCTTTTCAATGTGGACGTGCTTCAGCCGAAGAAATTCACCCTTGCGGTTGACGAACAGCCTGTTGCAGTGGTTGCAACCTATAAGGACAAGGCTTCGGACAGCACATCTTCCGCAAACCTGGCTCTGGGTGCGGCAAGATACATTGAGACAGGCAACGCCCTGGACGAGGGCAGCGTTGGAGCCTTCACCATCCCTGAGGAAGAATACACCGGAGCGGGAGACAAGGAATATATGGAGGGCCTGATGCTGGCCACCGGAAGCGAAACCCTGGTTATTGTCAGAGACATTGAAATGGGAGATGTGGAAGTGTCCAGAACCTTTGACGAAATTTCCGGAATGTCCATAGTGGGAATACTCCCTGTCAAGGCAAATATGGATGTATATGACGCCATCGCCGATACAACAATCTTTTCTGAAAGAATCAGCGACAACCTCAAATTCCACATACCTTTGGATCAGAATCTGACCCAGCAGGGCATAAGCGCCTTCCTTTCGGCAAACGACTCGCTAATTGTCTCCGCGGTTGGTGCTCTTCTGGCAAAACACATTAGCTACCAGTGGATTGAAGAGGAGTGGATGCTGATAGACTATCCGGAGGAATCCGCCTGGCACAACGCCTACAAAGACGCTATGGACTTCAAGTGGGAGGAAGCAATCAAGGCCTGGATGCCGCTGACAGAAGACCAGAACCCGGAGAAAGCCTCCTATGCGGCATTCAACATTGCTGTTGCGTGCCAGATGCTGGGGCAGACAGACCTTGCCATAGAATGGCTTGCGTTCGGAAGAAGCAAGTTCGATTTCTCCGAGGCAAGGCAGCTTAGCCTGTATCTGAACAACCACAAGAAAACTCTGGAAAGAATTAACCGTTAACTGAATATGCAGGATTTTTTTGCTAATATCCAGTGGGAGCATCTTCTTAGACTGCTGGTAGCTGGAATACTAGGAACGCTGGTTGGACTGGAAAGGGAATACCGCGCAAAGGCGGCCGGTTACAGGACCCATTTCCTCATCTGCCTCGGAAGTGCCACTTTCATGCTTATCTCACAATATGGTTTTGAGGCAGTGTTGCAAAAATATGGTGGACAGGTTAATGCAATGAGACTGGATCCTGCCAGGGTAGCCGCGCAGGTAGTGTCTGGTATAGGCTTCCTGGGTGCAGGTACTATCATACTCCAGAAACAGATTGTAAAAGGACTTACGACGGCGGCAGGACTCTGGGCTCTGGCTGGTGTGGGCCTTGCCGTCGGAGCCGGAATGTATGTGGTCGGAATAACAGCTACAGTCCTCATCCTGGTTGGTCTGGAAGTACTCCGTTTCTTCTTCAAAGGCCTGGGGCTCAGAAGCATTGGACTTGAGATCCTGATTCCTGAGAAAAAACAGCTGGAGGCCATACAGAAAATCCTGGCAGAAACCAAGTACGTGGTAAGCAACTACAATGTCAGCGATACCCCTTCAGGATTCAAGGTAGACGTTGTTGTCAGGATACACAACAAAAACGAAGAGAACGAGCTCTTCAAAAGTCTGAACGAAATCGACAAGCTCATTCTCATGAAACTGGACTAGAATCCCTATTCCCTTATCGACTTGAATCCCCTGCCGAGGGTTTCCGAGGAGTTTATGATGTTTATGAACGCCTGCGGATCAATCTCCGCGATGCGGTATCTCAGATTTACCACCTCGCGTCTTGTAAGGTTAACGTAGATAATGTCTTTCTGCTCTCCTTTGTACATTCCGGTAGCGTGAATCAAGGTGGCTCCGCGATGCATATCGTCGATAATCACCTTGCGGATTTCATCCTGCCTGGTGGAGATGATCATCATCGTCTTTGCAGACTGGCCCTCGATGACCTTATCGATGATTATGCTCTCCAGAATGATAATAAGCCAGGAATACATCGGGAGTTTCCAGTCTCCGAAAGCGATTACCGTAGAGAGAGTTATAAGACCGTCCACAATGGTAACCGCAGTTCCCATCGAGATATGGAGATACTTGTTTATTATCATCGAAATGATATCGCTTCCGCCGCTGGTTGCTCTTGAGCGGAATATCATTCCAAGGCCTATTCCGTAAAGAATACCTCCGAAAATCGCAGCCAAAAGCTGGTGGTCGTAAAGGCTTATGGCGGCTACTCCCGTAAGGCCTTCCGCAGCTATCTTCCGGCTGATTTCCGGCTCAATGAGAGAGTCAAATCCGTAAGTCTGGTGGATAATCCACATGAAGGCCGGAATGAAAAGCGTGCAGAGCAGCGTCTTTATTCCAAAGCGGCTTCCAAGGATTATTGTACCCAGAATCAGGAGAGGAATATCCATGCACAGTGCGGATACCTCAGTTCTCCATCCCCAAAGATGATGGAACACCATAGAAAGGCCGTAGGTTCCGCCCGGAGCAAAACCATAAGGCTCTATAAGGAGCACAGCCCCCAGTGAAAAGATGAAGCATCCACCCACCAGAAGGCTGTATTCCAATATGTTCTGCTTTGTAAAAATCTTTCCGGCAGCCATAAATTACATCATCATTCCGCCGCAAACCTGGATAACCTGGCCTGAAACGTATGAAGACATGTCGCTTGCCAAGAAGAGGCAAACGTTTGCAATGTCCTCAGGAGTACCGCCTCTGCGGAGAGGAATCTTCTTGTACCAGTCCTGCTTTACTTCCTCAGGAAGCTTGTCTGTCATCTCGGTGATGATGAAGCCCGGAGCCACTGCGTTTGCGCGGATTCCCCTTCTTCCCATCTCCTGGGCAATGCTCTTTGCAAGACCGATCATACCGGCCTTGGAAGCGGAGTAGTTGCACTGGCTGGCATTGCCGTGAACACCGACAACAGAAGACATGTTTATGATGCTTCCGCCCTTCTGGCTCATCATTACAGGAGTAACCGCGTGGATGAAGTTGAATGCACTCTTGAGGTTAACTGCCAGAACTGCATCCCACTGTGCCTCAGTCATCTTGAGCATAAGGCCATCCTTGGTGATACCAGCGTTGTTTACCAGAACGTCTATTCTTCCGAGTTCCTTGACTACCTGGGCAACGGCATCGTGAGCCTGCTGGAAGTCAGCGGCATTGGAAGCAATGGCCAAAACCTTTACGCCAAAGGCTTCAAGTTCTTTCTTTGTCTGCTCGCCGAGTTCATCGATAACGAGGTCTGTAAAAGCGATGTTTGCTCCTTCAGAGGCAAACTTGAGGGCAACTGCCTTGCCGATTCCTCTTGCTGCTCCTGTAATCAGGGCAACCTTTCCTTCGAGTAATTTCATAATATTCTGATTTTGTTTTATTTGTTTTCCTTTTCGTATCCGCCAGCCAGCACTCCGGTAAGGTCGTACTCCGTGGCGGAGATAATTCT
This sequence comes from Bacteroidales bacterium, assembly GCA_017550655.1. GTDB lineage: Bacteria > Bacteroidota > Bacteroidia > Bacteroidales > UBA932 > Egerieousia. The sequence goes on from JAFZOK010000017.1 coordinate 70,067, forward strand.
AACGGCCGCAAATTTACCAATTAATCGCAGAGGGTCAAAGCCCTTGCAGCCTTTCAGGTCCACGAGTATGCTGCCGTCCACCTCAGGGCTTTCCCTCTGGCTGCGGCAGATAAGGAAGCCGTCCTTTACATCGTCTATGATGACCTTCTCCACTCCGCCAACTCTCCTCCGGTTGTTTTCCAGTGAGATACGGCTCTGGAGCCTCATAAGCCGGCCATAGCGTCTGTTCTTCACGCCCTGCGGGATATCGTCAGCAAAGTTTTTGGCATCGTATGTACCTTCCTCCTCGCTGTAGGTGAAGGCCCCCAGCATCTCGAAGCGGTTCTTCTTTACAAAGTCCAGAAGGTCTTCAAACTCCTGCTCCCCTTCTCCCGGATGCCCAACTATCATCGTGGTTCTGAGGGCAATGCCCGGAACCCTTGACCTCAGGTCATCCAGAAGGGACTGCTGCCTTGTGCGGTCCACGCCGCGGCGCATCATCTTGAGGATTTTGGTGGAGGAATGCTGCAGAGGGATATCCAGATACTTGCATACCTTCGGGTTTTCAGCCATCACTTTCAGAACGTCTTTCGGAAAGCCGGTCGGATAGGAATAATGTATCCTTATCCACTCGATTCCCCCAATCTTTGAAAGGCGTTCGATAAGCGGGGCCAGCATCTTCTTTCCGTAGATGTCCATCCCGTAGAAAGTGGTGTCCTGGGCTATGAGTATGAGTTCCCTCACTCCCTTGGCAGCCAGAGCCTTGGCCTCCCTTTCCAGGATTGCCACCGGAACTGACTTGAACGGTCCCTTGATCAGCGGAATGGCGCAATAGGAGCACTTGCGGTTGCAGCCGTCCGCAATCTTCAGGTATGCGTAATGGGAAGGTGTTGTAAGATGCCTCTTTGTCCAGTCCTTTTCCTGCGGGAGGCTCATCCACCTCACGATTTCCTTCCACTGGAAAGATCCGAAGAAGGCATCCACTTCCGGAATGTCAGCCTGGAGTTCTTCCCTGTAGCGCTCGCTAAGGCAGCCGCAAACAACTATCCTGCCCACAAAACCGTCCTGCTTTGCCTTTACGGCAGTAAGAATCTCGTCTATGGACTCTTTCTTTGCGTCGCCGATGAAACCGCAGGTATTGATGATGACGGTATCCGGACGGGATTCCTCATACGGAACCTCCTCCGGAACAATCTCCAGAGCTTCCGACAGTTTTGCCAGAAGATGCTCGGAATCTACCCTGTTCTTGCAGCAGCCCAGGGTAACCAGCTGAACTTTATGAGGTTTAGGTTTTGCCATCAAGGATTATACAACCTTTCTTGGAACGCTTGCCTTTGCAGGAGCGGCCTGCTTTGCGTTTACCTTGGCGCCTTTCTGCTTTGAGGCTTCCTTGGCCTGCTTGGAGGCTGCGGTCTTTGCACTCTCCTCGTTTTCTGCGGCCTTTGCCTGGTCTTCCTCAGTCTCGAAGTCAAGGCTTGCATATTCCTTCAGGCAGTTGTACCACTCCACAACTTTTTTCATGTGGGAAGGATAGAACCTGTCTCCGTCATAATCAGGAACAACCTTGCCGAAGAATTCCTTGAGCTCTTCAGGAGAACTCTTTCCGGAAGGGGCTTTCCCGTCGCCGAGGAAAGTCTTCATTGCTTCCAGAACTTCCTGGAGTTTCTTCTCTCCCTCCTGGGTGAAAATGGAAATGTCGCTCAGGGCGCTCATCTTGGTGGATGCGCCGGCGGCGAATCTTTTCTTTGTCAGCATAGACTCCAGAATGGCGCCTCTCGCGGCTTGTGCCACATAGGTGAACAGGCCCTGCTGGCCGCTGACTGTGAGTACTTTTCCTAAATCTGTCTTCATATTTAAAATCTTTAGAATTATTTCATTCCTCTTTCTTTCTTTATCTGCTCGTAAGCGCTCTGGACACTCTTGAATTTCTCCTCCGCCGCCTTCTTGACATCATCGCCGAGACTCTCGACTTTATCAGGATGGTATTTAACGGCCATGCGGCGGTATGCCTTGCGGACTTCCTCGTCCGTGGCGCTGGAGTCTATCTCCAGAATCTTGTACGGATCCTTCTCAGGCTCGAACATTCCCATTATGCTTCGGATGTCCTTTTCGCTGAGTCCGAGATAGCCGCCTATGGTAAACAGCATGCTGCTCTCTTCCGGAGAAACCTGCCCGTCTGCCTGGGCGATTCCCAGCAGGTAATGGAACAGCTGCAGACGCTGGGAAATCTGCATATACTGCTTTATCTGGCTGCAGGCCTGGTAGATGTCTATGTTGCTCTGCAGCAGTTTCTTGATGATGGTAAGGGCATCCTGAACGGAGTCCTCTCCAAAATTCTGGCGGACAAAGTCCTTTATGTAGTTGAGCTCGCTTTTGAGAGTCTTTCCGTCAGCCTTCATCACGGCTGTGGAAAGCACCAGAAGGCTTATGAGGAAACTGTTGCGCTGCTCGGTCTGGGAATAAGGCCTGCGCCCACCGGTGTAACCTCCACCGGTATATCCTCCACCGGAATAGCCGCCTCCAGAGTTTCCTCCTGTCCAGCCTCCGCCAGAGCCCGTGCCGATCTTCAGGTTGGAGCTTCCGTCAATCGCGGAGCCTATAAAGAAGCCTATAATGCCCCCTATATAGCCTCCCAAGGCCCATCCTACTGCTCCCAGTATCCACTTGAATGCCGCCATATAATCAATTCATTTGTTCCAATATCCTTATTGCCTGCGCCTCTATGTCCTTGCCCTGAACGGACTCAAGCGTAAAGTCCGCAAGGCGTAACCTTTCCTTGTCAGAAACCTGGCTTGCAAGCCTGGCCCTTACCTGTTCTTCAGAGCTTCCGTCCCTTTCCTTTACCCTGCGGATTCTCTCCTTCAGCGGAGCGGTAACCACAAGTGTCTTGTCCACAAAGCTCCTTACATATCCGTTTTCCAGTATCACGGCGCTTTCAAAAATCACCGTTCCCCTCTTCCATCTTTTCCATAGGCGGAAATCTTCCATCACAAAGGGATAGACAAACTCCTTCACCTTTTCCAGAAGATTCCTGTCGCCGAAAATTATCGCGGCCATTGCCTTCCTGTCCAGCTTCCCCTTCTTGAGGATGCCTTTCCCTAGAATCCTTACAAGGCCGGACAGTATCTCGGGCTTCTCGTCATACAGTTCCTTAGTCCTTGAGTCCGAGTCATATACCTTGCAACCCAGAGACCTGAAAACTCCGCAAACATAGCTTTTGCCGGAGCCGATACCTCCCGTTATCCCCAAAACCTTGGCCATATCAGTTTGCGTCCTTGCCTTCTTCCGGAAGCATAACCACCCTGTCCACAAACGACGGGTCCACCCTTAGGTCAAACACTCCTTCCGGAGTCTTGTCAATAAGCACCTTGGCCTTGCCGGAGGCGGAATTGACAGCCTGGCTGTAATCCACGTAAGCCGCAAAATCATCCGGAGTCAAGGTGCGCTTGCGGCCGAATTCCTCCTTGAAAGTTATCCTGACTGAAGACGGAACGAGAATCATCCTGGAACCTTCCTCCTGTCCCCTAACCTCTACCGGAAGGTCCATGCTGCGTCCAACATAACGCCCAACGCTAAGGTGATAGACGATTTTGTCTTCAGACATCTGCACTCCTGCAATCGGCTCAATGTCAGCCTCTCCCTGAATGCTTCTTTTCAGAGACCTCGCCGATATCTTTTCCGTAAACACGGAATCTATGGCCTTCACGATGCTTTCCTGCCCGTTTATAAGCACTGAATCCGGCTTAACGGAAACCCTTTCCAGCGGCATATACTGAGGCTTGAAGCTCAGATCTGCTTTCAGGCATACGGGAACTTTCTTCTGGAAGGTTTTCGGGAAAACGAAAACCAGAGTGTCCACAATTATCTCGTCTACTGAAAGATATCCGTCCAGCTTCTCAGCCGCCCTGTCCTTTATCTGGGACGTAAGTATGTAGAAGGCGTCTTCCTTGCCGCTTAACGGACGGAGGGCGGAAGGCTCGGCCCTGAAGGTCAGAGTCTCGCCTTTCCTTGATGAAAAATACTTGTGCCTGAGAAGGTAGAAGCCTGATGCTGTGCCCCTTACTGTAAGAGGATCCTGGCTTGTGGACTTGAACACGCGGCCTTCCATAGGAGCGGAAAGCTCCACGTTGTAATGGAAGACATAGCGGTACTGGAGGCCCAGTTTCATAACGCCCCAGACAACCAGCGCAACGAGCAGGGAAATGATGAGAACCACGATTTTCCCGCCCCAGCTGATCTTCAAGCCCTTATGGAGATCCTCAAAAGACAAGGCCTACTGCTGCTGAGCGTCTGAAAAATCCCTTACTATTGAACTCTTGGCAACCTTGATGCGGACATTGGTGTCTACTCTCATCATTACGTAGTTTCCACTTTCCGGAATCTCCTCGATTGTTCCGTAGATACCGCCGATGGTTACCACCTTGTCGCCCTTCTTGAGCTCGTTGCGGAACTTCTGGAGTTCCTTCTGCTTCTTCTGCTGAGGACGTATCATAAGGAAGTACATGATTGCGAAGATTGCAACCATCATGATGATAAGGGACAGTCCGCCACCGCCTTGCTGGGCCTGCTGTGCCTGGAGAATAATGGAAATGATATTCATGTTAAAAGTGTTTTTGTTGTTTTCTAGAATCCGCCAACCATTCCGATTGGATCTTTTGTGATTTTTCCCTGGGAGTGCATATCCTTCAGAATGGCGTTAAGTACACCGTTTACAAAGGAGTAGCTCTTAGGGGTGCTGTAATGCTTTGCTATGTCCACATACTCGTCTATCGTTACCTTGAACGGAATGTTGCTGAATGTCTTTGCCTCTGCAACTCCCATAGACACAATCAGTATGTCTGACTGTACAACTCTGGAAACATCCCAGTTGGACATATAGGAAGATACTGTTTCCGCAAGGTCGTCATACTCCACCATCACGCTTCCCACAAGCTTCTTGGCAAAGGCTTCGTCCTCCTCCTTCTCAAACAGTGCCGGAGGGTCTATGTGACCTGCCTTTGCTATCTTTCCCAACTCCTTGAGAATGAGCTCCAGCACATAATCCAGGTCATCCGCCCACCAGATGCACTCGCCTTCCAGAGCGTCCTCCAGCACGGTGTTTCCAGACAGAAGTTCTGAATATACACCCCGGAACAGCTTTACTGCATCCCCCATAACAGGAGATTCCTTACCGACATATTCCTTGAAGAAATCAGAAGCAACCATCGCCGAGTAAACCGATTTCAAAGGAGTTTCCAGATCACTCCACCCTATTCCCATATTGTTGCAGTGGTTGTTGAACACAGCATCCGCCTTTACAAGCGCGGAAAACGGGTTTGAAGCAAATTTCCTGTTAACCTCCACCACACCCAAATCCGGTTTGAACTTTCTCATCTGCTGGGCAATCTTGTCCTCTGCGACTGGTACAAGGGCGGCAGGAAGCAGCCACATAAGGCAATACAGCTGGCGTGTCTTTTCCAGAGAAAGCACAAGCTCCCTCTCTGCCGCCTGGATGTCTGTATTTTCCGTGGTGATCCTGCTGTAAAGCTCCTTGAAAGCCTTTATTCTTATAAGTGTCCTGCTAATCATTTGAGACAAATTATAATATTTGACAAATATAACGAAAAATGAGAGCAAAAAGTTATATCTTTGTCAAGAATTAAAATTGCAAGATTATGTATCAAGAAGATTTTGATAATTCTTTCTCTCAGGAGAAAAGCGGGGATGACATTTATTCAAGGCCGGTAAGAGCGGGCAAGAGAACTTATTTCTTCGACGTGAAGGCCACAAAGAACAACGATTACTACCTTACCATAACAGAAAGCAAGCGCAAGGTGGAAAAAGACGGGCGTTTCTCTTACGACAAGCACAAGATTTTCCTCTACAAGGAGGATTTCGAGAAGTTTGCCGCAGGCCTGCAGGAAGTTGTCCAGTACATCAAGGACAAGTGCCCTGTCCAGGAAAGAGTCTATACAGAACCTTCTGAAGACGCTCCAAGAAAGACCGACTTCACCGATGTAGATTTCGACAAGCTCTAGAAACAAACAAAGAAATACAGAAACTTAAATAAGAAAAAAACAGAAACCCCGGGACCAGAAGTTCCGGGGTTTTATTATTGGAAAAAGACAAAAGTTATTTCCCTGTCATTTTGAAAGTCATGTAATTAGAGTGACCAATTACCTTGTATGTCTGGGCATCGTATGCAACAAGGCGTACATAGTATGTATGCTGGCCCTTCTTTGGATGAATGTCACTGTTCCACATCCAGATGATCTTGTTGTTGAGAACATATTTATCTGTCTTGTTCTTGTTTTTGAAATCCTTGACCTTTTGGACAGGATAACGTATACGGCCCTCTCCGCCATAATCATTAGATAAATATTCATGTGTAGTGCCTTTCGGACATTCAACTTCCATATAGATCTGGGCGTCATGCTTCTTCATTCCGGTAAAGTCGGCGGAGAAATGGCATACCATTTTCTTCTTTCCGTTTTTGTCTTTCACGTTCGTCTCAAGCCTGCAGTTCTTGAAAGTCGCTTTCTGAGCGTAGGTTACATTGGGCTTCAAGGAGGAGAAAAGAAATGCCATGATCATCATGACAACAGTGAATCTGAATGTGCTTTTCATCTTTGTTTTCTTTAAATGGTTTATGAGTCCAAAAATAATGAAAATCGGGAATCCAGGTCAGCTTTTCCTATGAAATTCGGGAATCCAGGTCCGATTATATATTTCCGCTGGAAATAAGGCAAAAACCCGTAATAAAGAAAACCCCTTCCTAGTGGTTTCTGGAAGGGGTTAGTGTTTTATTTGAGGTACCAAGCAGAATCGAACTGCTGTACACGGTTTTGCAGACCGTTGCCTAGCCACTCGGCCATGGTACCGGTTTGGGAATGCAAATATAACAATCTTTTTTGATAATTCAACTTTGATTATTCTACATAAAGGACCAAACCTTTAAGATACTCCCCTTCAGGATGGCAGATATCTACAGGATGGTCGGCAGGCTGGGTAAGGCGGTGGATGATCCGGACCTTTCTTTTTGCTAAGGTTGCGGCGCTGAATACAGCCAAGGCAAAATCTGTCTTGTCAACCACCTGTGAGCAGCTGAAAGTGAAGACGATGCCACCTTTGGCAACCTTTTCTATAGCCATGGCGTTGAGCTTTTTGTAGGCCCTGAGAGCGTTTTGCTTTGCGCTGAGATGCTTGGCGAATGCAGGAGGATCAACGATCATAAGATCGTATTTCCCATTTTCAACGTTTCTGAGGTATTCAATGGCATCAGTGCAGATGCACTCGCAGTTTTGGGTGTAGCCGTTAAGCTTCAGGTTGTTTTTGCAGGCGTCAATGGCAAGCTGGGAACTGTCCACAGAACAGCATTCCTTTGCCCCGCCGCTCATAGCGTAAACTGAAAAGCCGCCTGTATAGCAGAAAAGGTTGAGGACTGTCTTGCCGTCAGAAAGCCTTCCGACCATGTTGCGGTTATCCCTCTGGTCCAGAAAGAAACCGGTCTTCTGGCCCTTCTCCCAGTCCACAAGGAACTTGCAACCGTTCTCTTTCACCTCTGTATATGACTGTGGAATATATCCGTCTCTGATGAAAAGATAATCGTCATCTCCCTTGAAGGTGCCGATTGGAGTGGACTTGGAATAGATGGCGTCTATGCTGTCTGGGAAGATTGTCTTTATTGCCTCGGCGATGTCTTTTCTGCAGTTATACATGCCTGCGGAATGAGTCTGCATAACAGCAATTCCGCCGTAAATGTCTATTATCAAGCCCGGAAGGTAGTCTCCCTCTCCGTGAACAAGACGGAAGCAGTCCGTCATACCCTCGTTAACGGAAACGAGAGTAGTCTGACGCTGGGAATATGCAGCCTGGATTCTGTTCTGCCAGAAAGATTCATCAATGTCAGAATCATCCCAGACAAGCATCCTCACCATAATGGAACCCTTCTGGAAATGGCCCTTGCCCAGGAGTGTTCTGTCTGAAGAGAATACTTTTACGGTATCTCCGTTTTGGGGATCACCTTCTGTCTTTGCAACGGCACCGGAGAACACCCACGGGTGGAACCTCTGAAGACTCTGGTCTTTACCCTTTTTGAGAATGACTTTCTTTTCCATCAGACAGACATCAGTTTAATGTACATTTCCCTGCAGACCCATGCGTCTATGGCGGCATATTTGAGCTGGGCGTCGGAGAGCTTGCTGCTTTCCCAGTTGGAGAGCTGCTGAGCCTTGGAGACCCTGATACCCAGGATGATGGCACTCATCTTCCTGACGCTCTTTTCCTCTATGCCGAATTTTTCGGTAATGGTCTGGAGGTCAGCAAAACCGCCGGCCTCGAACTGGGAGTACCAGTTAAGACCGTGGATATCGTCTCTTACGGCAGCACCTACCTTGATAATTGCCGGATCGGCGAGAATGGAAACAAGTTCCCTTGGCATTCCCAGCTGCTGAAGGCGGAAAATATAGGCGTGATCCTCCGTGGAAAGCTGGAGCAGGGCAATGTGGTTCTTGGGAGCCCTGGCAACAAAGCAAGGCTTGGTCTCGGTGTCAAAGCCTATGACCTTGGCTTCCCTAAGTGTTCTGATTGCGTTGCGGAATGCCTGGTCCTCCCTTTCCACAACGGTAATCTCCCCGGGGAACTGGGCCATCGGCAACTTCTCTATCTGCTCAGTTGCAATATGTTGAAGAAATGCCATCTAGTTGAGTTTATCTTTGATCTTCTCCCAGGTATACGGCACAAGTTTCTGGATTCTCTTCATGTTGTCAGGGTTGAGGTTATCCTTGCTGAAAGGAACCACAACGGTGGTAACGTCCTCGCTCCCGACAGCCCTTCCATACTTGAAGGCGTGGGTAAGGCCTCCGTTTTCCTCAAGGTTCTTGCTTGGAACACCGTAGGAAGGAACTGAGATAAAGGCATCCACCTGCCCCATCCTGGTCCTGAGAGCCATAAGCCTGTCTTCACGGAGAGTCTTGCAGCACTCTATTGCAGTAAAGACCGCAGGATCAATGAAGGTAAAGTCATCCGCGATAAGGTGCGCGTAGATTAGCTTTCCGTTGCGGCGATATGCCTTAAGCTCGTCAAGAGTCTTTTTCAAAGTATCCAGAAGGAAAGGATAATGGGTGCAGCCAAGGATAACGCTCTTAAGCGGAGCCTGTTCAGGAGACTGGCGGAGCTGCTCCAGAAGGCTGACCATGTGGAGCCTCGCATAGTTGGCGGCTGAATTAAGCTGGAACTCAGTGAATTTCTTGTTGACTTTCTTGTAGAGGATGGCGTTGTCTGCATAGCAGAAATTATAAACGTCCAGAAGGTCTTCCTTGATGTCGTCCGGTCCGTCTCCAAGCCTTGGACCCCTGTAGGTATCTCTCGGAGCCGTGAGTGAAAGGTCAACGAAATCCTTCTCAAGGTCAACAGCCTCTGCGAATCCGGCACCCTTCTGGTTTACAACCTGGATGAAACCGTCATATGCCCTTTCTCTCTTGACCTGCATTATGGTACGGCGGTAAGCATCTGAATCTATGGTACCTATGGTTGCCATAACTCCCACTGCCAGAGAATCTCTCTTGCGGCTGGAAAGGATATCGTCAAACGCAGCGTTGACTCCGGCGTTGATAACACCGATAACCTTGACACCTGTTCCGGAAAGTTCCAGGAGAGTCTTGATGTCGTTAAGCCCGTATGCGGTTGCGGTGTTGCAGGCAATCACGATAATCTTGCACCTCTGCTTTTTGGCCTTGGCGTACTTGTCGCTGCTCTTCTCGTAATATTTGTCACCGAGAAGGAAGAGAGCGTCCTTTACCGCAAGTTCCCTAAGATAATCAGCCTTGCCCTCGGATGAATAAGTTCCATAAGGCATATTCGCCTGGTCTGCAAGATACTGGAAATCCTCTCCGCGGAAATCAGGAACTCCGTCTGGATCCAGGTCTCCGTCTATGTTGTCCATATAGTCAGACTTGAGGATGACTTCCAGAACGGTCAGTCCGCCGGTACCGGAATCAAACACGCCAATCGGGAGCTGGCTGCGCTCTTCCGTTGAAGGAAACTTGTCAAAGTCCGCATACCACACGCTGGAAGGGTCTCCGAGAGCCTTGTCCGTTACCGGAATGGTCTCTACCACCGGTTTTTTCCTGTCTTTACAGGAAGAGGCCGCCAGAGTGGCAAGCGCTATCATCAGGAAAGGGATAATTCTTTTCATATCGCTGATAATCTTTAATATTCTAATAGTTGAATTCACCCATAGGGCATTTTATGGTAAGTCGAGGAAGACTTGAATCTCCCTTTTCAACCCTGCCGATTATGCGGGCCGGAATGCCGAAGCTCTCCGATATCTTTATTATGTCCTGGGCCTCTGACTCGCCGATGTAGAACTCCAGGCGGTGCCCCATGTTGAATACCTTCATCATTTCCTCCCAAGGAGTTCCGCTCTCCTTCTGGATGGTGCGGAAAAGAACCGGAACCGGGAAGAGGTTGTCCTTTACAATCCTGACATTGTCAATAAAATGCAGGATTTTGGTCTGAGCTCCGCCGGTGCAGTGGACCATTCCGTGGATCTTTGGTCTCATCCTGTCCAGGACAGCCTTTACCACAGGAGCGTATGTCCTTGTCGGGGAAAGCACGAGCTTGCCGTATGTGAGGCCTGTTTCTGGCTCAATGTCGGTAAGGTTGCGGGTTCCGCTGTAAACCAGTTCCTTTGGCATTGCCCCGTCGAATGATTCCGGATACTTCCATCCAAGGTATTTGGCAAACACGTCGTGGCGGGCGCTGGTAAGGCCGTTGCTTCCCATACCGCCGTTATAAGTGTCTTCGTATTTGGCCTTTCCGTCTGAGGCAAGGCCAACTATCACGTCTCCAGGGCGTATATTGGCATTATCGATGACCTGGCTCCTGCGGATCTTGGCAAAGACGGTAGTGTCTGCTATAATGGTTCTTACGAGGTCTCCGACATCTGCGGTTTCCCCACCGGTCGGAATAAGGTTTACGCCAAACTCCTTCATACGGGAGACAAATTTTTCGCTGCCGCTTATGAGCCTTTCTATAACCTCTCCGGGGATGAGATTCTTGTTCCTTCCGATCGTGGAACTGATATAGATGTTGTCTGTAATACCCACGCAAAGAAGGTCGTCCGTGTTCATCACGATGGCATCCTGTGCTATGCCGTCCCAGACGCTTAGATCTCCGGTTTCCTTCCAGTAGGCGTATGCAAGGGAAGACTTTGTTCCGGCGCCGTCCGCGTGCATTACGCAGCACCAAGGATCTGCCTCCCCGCTGGAATAAGCGTCCTCGGTTATCTTGCAGAATGCCTTGGGGAACAAGCCCTTGTCCACATTCTTTATCGCCTTGTGGACATCTTCCTTCTGTGAGGACACGCCACGGAGGGCATACCGGTCTGTAGTTTGGTGATTGTCTGCCATCATATTCTGCAAATTTAACAAAAAACCGACGGCATTCCTACACTTAGCGGAAAGACTGGAGTTCCCTGTACTTAGGAAGCGGCCAGAGCTCGTCGTCGATTACCATTTCCAGCTTGTCCGCCTTCTCCCTGATCTTGGCCATGAACGGTGCCACGGTTTGGGAATAGGCCTTGGCTTTTTCCGGAATGTCCACAATCTTGTTTGCAACCTTGCGGGCCTCCACCAGATCGTGCACGTCCTTGTGCAGGACATTGATGTATCCGGAGATCTTCTCTATCAGGTTCATCTGCATCTTGCTCATTTCCGGGTAATTGTCCGGGAAGAGTTCCTTGATACCCTGCACGTTCTTGATCAGCGAGTTCTGGAAGGTGATGGCTGTCGGGATCACGTGGTTTGTCACAAGGTCGCCGAGCACCCTGGCTTCTATCTGGAGTTTCTTTACGTAAATCTCATTTAGCACCTCGTAGCGGGCTTCGGCCTCGCGGCGTGTCATTATATCCAGTGCCTGGAAAAGATCTGTGTTCTTCTTCACCTTGTACTCGGTAAAGGCATCAGGAACGCTTATGCTCTTGAGGCCCCTCTTTGCAGCCTCCTTCCTCCACTGCTCGCTGTAGCCGTTACCCTCGAAACGGATCTTGCGGCTTTCCACAAGGAACTGGCGGATTACCTTCATCATCGCCTTGCTCTCGCTCATACCCTTTTCCATATTGAGGGAAACGAGACTCTTGAAACGGATAAGCTGCTCTGCGACAACTGCGTTGAGAACGAAGATGGATGACGCAACGTTCTGTGAAGAACCCACTGCCCTGAACTCGAACCTGTTGCCGGTGAAGGCAAACGGAGATGTGCGGTTACGGTCTGTATTGTCCGGGAGGATTTCAGGTATCTGGTTGACTATGTGCATCTTGCTGCGGACCTTGATATCCTTGTCAGAAACGCTTGCAAGGTTGTCGTCCGGAAGCTTCTCAATGCTCTCCACCAGGCGGGTAAGGGTTTCTCCAATGAAAATGCTCAGGACTGCAGGCGGCGCCTCGTTCCCTCCAAGGCGGTACATATTGTTCAACGATGCCACCGTGCTCATAAGCAGGTGATTATGCTCGTAAACACCCCTCAGCACACTGGAGAAGAAACACAGGAACTGGAGGTTTGCCCTAGGGTTCTTGCCAGGCTTGAGGAGGTTGACTCCGGTATTTGTAACAAGGCTCCAGTTGCAGTGCTTTCCGCTGCCGTTCACCCCGTCAAAAGGCTTCTCGTGGAAAATCACCCTGAGGTGATGCTTCTCGGCGATGGCCTTCATTATGATCATCATCATAAGGTTCTGGTCGGATGAAATGTTGGCCTGACCGTAAACCGGTGCAAACTCGAACTGGTTTGGAGCCACTTCGTTGTGGCGAGTCTTAAGATGCACACCAAGCTTGTATGCTTCGGTCTCGAAATCCTGCATAAACGCCATTACCCTGCTTGGAATGGCTCCGAAATAATGGTCCTCCAGCTGCTGGTCCTTGGCCGCGGTATGGCCCAGGAGGGTGCGGCCACAGGCCACAAGGTCCGGCCTTGCGCTGTAAAGGGCGCTGTCCACAAGGAAATACTCCTGCTCGATTCCAAGCTGAGGTATTACCTTCTCCACATTCTTGTCAAACATCCTGCAGACAGCCACGGCAGCCTTGTCCAGCGCCGCAATGCTCTTCAGGTGAGGCGTCTTCTGGTCCAGAGCCTCTCCCGTATAGGAAACGAAAACTGTCGGGATACATAGGGTCTTGTCTATTATGAATGCAGGGGATGTCGGATCCCATGCGGTATATCCCCTGGCCTCGAAAGTGTTCCTCAGTCCTCCATTAGGGAAGCTGGATGCGTCAGGTTCCTGCTGGATCAGGGTGCTGCCCTTGAAGTTCTCGAAAGATCCTCCGCCGGCACTCTTGACCGGATCGGAGAAAGACTCGTGCTTTTCCGCAGTGGCGTCCGTAAGAGGCTGGAACCAGTGGGTGTAATGGGTGGCGCCCATCTTCACGGCCCAGTTCTTCATGCCAAGGGCTATCTGGTCTGCAACTTCCCTTTCCAGGGCGACTCCGTTTTCCACGGCATCCACAACGGCGTTATAAGCCTGCTGGGAAAGATAAAGCTGCATCTTGGGAAGGTCGAACACATTCATTCCGAAATACTCGGAAACGGGTCTTGGGTCTGCATAGAAACGCTCGGCCTGGTGAGTTGCGCTCTCTGCCAGGGCTCTTGTACGGACATTGCTCATAAAACTGGATTTTGATGTATTTTTCAGAAAAATTACCTTGATTTTTACTCAAAGGCACTGCAAATATAGATATTTTCTCCAAAAATTATATTGTTTCGCAGAATTATTTGGCAAAGAAAAAGCCGGAAGAGCATTTTCTTCCGGCTTTCTTCTTTCGGAGAGACTAGGCTATTTTCTGCCAGGATAAACCTTCAGGCCTTCCTCCAGGCACTTGATGGCATGCTCAATGTCCTCTACCTTAAGGACGTAGGCAAGCCTTACCTCGTCTGTTCCCCTACCCTCGGAAGCGTAGAACCCGGCTGCCGGGGCAACCATTGTGGTTTCTCCGTTGTAGTTGAATTCCTCAAGCATCCACTTTGCAAAGTTCTCTGCGGAATCTACAGGAAGCCTTGCAATGGTATAGAACGCTCCCATTGGCTTTGGAGTGAACACTCCAGGAATCTTGTTGAGCATATCGCACATCACATCCCTGCGGTGGATGTACTCTGCCTTAACGGCGGCGAAATACTCCTTAGGGGTATCCAGTGCAGCCTCGGCGGCAATCTGCTCAACGGTCGGAGAGCAGAGACGGCTCATCGCGAACTTCATGATGGCGGCCATAACCTCCTTGTTCTTGCTGACTATGCAGCCGATACGTGCACCGCACATGCTGTAACGCTTTGAAACAGAGTCAAGCAGCAGAACGTTCTGCTCCAGGCCCGGAATCTGCATCGCTGAGAAATGAGGATCGTCCGAATAGCAGAACTCCCTGTAAACCTCGTCTGAAAGCAGGAAGATGTCGTGCTTCTTCACGATCTCTCCTAGCTTGAGCATACTTTCCTTTGAATAAAGGGTACCTGTAGGGTTGCCAGGGTTGCAGATCAGGATAGCCTTGGTCTTTGGAGTGATGTACTTGTCAAACTCCTCGATCGGAGGAACCTGGAAACCATCGTCTATCTTGGTGGAGATAGGAACCAGGGTTACGCCGGTCTGGACTGCAAAGGCCCTGTAGTTGGTGTAGAAAGGCTCCATTACAACAACCTCGTCTCCAGGGTTGCATAGAACTGCCATAGCAAACAGCACGGCCTCGCTGCCGGATGTCGTAACTATGATGTCGGAAGACTCCACGTCTATTCCTATCTTGTTGTAATAGCCTGCGAGACCCTTGCGGTAACTCTCGATACCGCCGGAATTTGCGTATGCCAGGTTGTTGAGGTGAATGTTGCGGATTGCTTCCATTACACATTCAGGGGAATCGATGTCAGGCTGTCCGATGTTCAGGTGGAAAACCTTCACTCCCCTTTTCTTTGCCGCTTCGGCGTATGGCACCAGCTTCCTGATTGGGGAAGCAGGCATTTGGATTGCTTTCTGTGAAAGAGTTAACATATTGATATAAAATTTGTTGTTGATTAATCTGCGCTTGCGAGGGAGTACATGAATCCCTCAAGGTGTTTCTGGATTTCACGTGTCGGGCAGGCATAGTTGTTTACCAGTATGGCAAACTTGATAAGCCCGTGCTTAGGACCGGCGTAAACATATCCGGCATATGTCTTCACACAGCTGAGGCTTCCGCTCTTGGCATGGACTCCGGCCGCAACTTCAGGATTGAATTTCTTCTTGTCCATAAGAACGTTACGGAAAGTTCCGACTCCAGGATAAGGCATTCCTTCAACAAACTTCTCGAAGCAAGGCTGCTTAGCCATAACGCTGTAGAAGTTGCAGAAGAAATCAGGTGAAAGATAGTTCTCGCGGCTGAGTCCGCTGCCGTCGTCCTGAGTATAGCCCACTGTATTGACTCCCAGGGAGTCCAGTATCTTCTTTGCGGCTCTCTTTGCGGCTCTGTAAGAACCGTCTCCGAACATCTTTTTGCCAAGTTGCTTGAAAAGCGTTTCTGCATAGAAGTTATCGCTGACAAGAAGAGTTTGGGCTGTAATTTTCCAGAGTTCAGGAGAATAGACTGTAGCAATCTCTGTAAGATCCGCATCCTGCACATCTTCTATCGGAAGAACATCCGAACCAGAGATAATAATACCCTGAGAAACGGCAAAGTCCCTGAATGCGGCACCGCAGGACAGGTAAGAGAATTTGTTGGAGATAGTGCTGCGGATGGTGTCTCTATCCACTGGAACGCTTCCCGTAAACTTTCCGATTCTTGCAAGGTCAGAGCAGTTGTATTCAGACCAGTCCCCGCTCTTTGCAGGGCCGGTCGTCAGGGCATTTACATAAGTGAAACCAGGTATCTGAGGGTAAAGAACCTTAATCTGAGGCTTCTCTCCTTCTTTCTTTCCGGGAATAATTCTCACGTTCTGGATATCCTGATGGAAAGGCAGTCCGCTAGGAGCGGAACCGTAATCGTAACCAATGTTTCCCCAAGTCCAGGAAGAAGGTATCACTTCCCTGTCCAGGTATCTGTCGTCTACCACGATATTACCTTCCACCTTCCTGATTCCCAGCTCTTTCATCGCTGATGTCCAAACTCCGAACAATGAATCTATAGGATAGGCCATTCCGTCTTCGCTGCCAAGTGTAGGATCTCCACCTCCGACGATCCAGAGATCTCCATAAAGAACGCCGTCCTTTATTGTTCCGCTATGCTTCAACCAGGTGGAAAACTTGTGATTCTCTCCAAGATATGCCAGAGCCATACCGCAAGTGACTGTCTTGAGGGTAGATGCGGTCAATACCGGAAGATTGGAATTCCACTGGGCTACAACCTTGCCGTTCTTGTCCACAGCCTTGATGGCTGCAACGGCATTCAGGTAGTTAGGATCCTTCTTGAGCACCTTGTCTATGTACTCCTGAGGCGTATAGGCCGACTTGGGAGCCTGGGCTGCAGCAAAAACCGGAGCCAGCAGAACAAACGAAGCGGCCAGAGCTAGAGTTGAGAAAATCTTTTTCATATCGTTTTTGAAATAGGACTCAAATTTAACCTTAAACAATGAAATTACCAAGTCTGGAAATAACCAGGGCGCACAGCAGGACAACTATCTCCACGCGGAGGAAAGACCGGGCCCCGTACTGGGAAAAATATCGGGCCAGAAGTATTCCGGAAGGACAGCAGGCAAGCAGCGCCACAGGGTGGTCCGAAGTGGAGGCGAACAATATGACTTCCGCCACGCACACCACCACGTTAATTATCTGTATCTTAAGGGCATAAGCCTCAGCGATTCCATATTCCCTCATCTTGCCGCCGAACAGGATAATGGCGTGAATCAGCATAAAAATCAGGCAAGCCACAAGGAAAAGCATAGGGATGTTCAGGGAGAAGAAATCGTAATAGACCGTGGTCATCGCGGAGTAAATGTCAGCCAGGGCTGCCTTAATGTCATAACCTATAAGATAAGCAACGGAAAACAGCAGGATATACGGAACCAGGAATCCTCCGGTGAACTTGAGCAGGTTACGGACAGTGTCTGTCAGGCCCGCTGCCAGCATAAGGATAATCACCAGCAGGGCTATCCACACAACAGGCGGGAAAAACAGCGAAGAAAGCGCCATCAGGAAAAACGCCTTGAAATACTGCCCGCTCAGCAGGCAGAACTGCGCCCACAGGAGAGCGATGGCTGCAATGTGTATGAAGCTGGCGCTCAGCGATCCGGGGCAGGCAAAAAGCAGAGCCGCGCTCATTACCACCGCAGTCATCCTGTCCTTGTAAGACGGAACCACAGGCTCCGATATTATATATACGGTTATAAGCAGGACAATGCAGAATACTATGCCAAGCGGCATTGTCCAGGTCTGGTCCAGAGAGAAAAACGATGCGGGAGAAAACTTTATGAAGAAAGACGTGACCAGAAGGAACACGGTTACAGCATAGAGGGCAATCTTGTTGTAGCGCCCCATTACCACGTATTCCTTCAGGTTCCCGTTCATTTGCAATAGCGGATTATGTCAAGACCGATGTCCTTCCTGTAATACTTTCCCTCAAAGGCTATCCTATCGATATGGGAATATGCAAGGCTGCGGCCCTCTTCCACGGTTTCCTCTACGGAGCCGGCCGCCGGAGTGTTGGATGTTACGGCAAGAACCCTTCCGCCTGAAGTCACGAGATTTCCTTCCTGAGGCTCTGCTGTTCCGCTGTGGAACACCTTAACCGGGCCGCTGTAGGAATTGCTGAATAGTATCGGGTCTCCGGAGATTGGCTTCCCCTTCTGATAGCTTCCCGGATATCCGCCGCTGACACATACGACCGTCAGCGCGGCATCCTCGGAAATCTCTATGGTTTCCTTATCCAGAGTTCCTTTTGCGCAAGCGCAGAGATGGCTCAGCAGGTCCGAATCTATCCTTGTCATAACCGCCTCTGTTTCAGGATCTCCCATCCTAACGTTATACTCTATTACATAAGGGTTTCCGCTGCAATTCATAAGGCCGAGGAAGATGAATCCCTTGTATGGAATTCCTTCCTCTGCGAGACCCTTGAGGGTCGGCTCTATGATTCTGTTTCTGACTTTATCCTTGAACTCTTCATCCACGAAAGGAACCGGCGATACGGCTCCCATTCCTCCGGTGTTAAGGCCCGTGTCCCCGTCTCCGATCCGCTTGTAGTCCTTTGCCTCCGGGAGCATCAGATAGCTCTTTCCGTCCGTCAGGATGAACATGGAAACTTCTATTCCGGAAAGGAATTCCTCTATGACAACCGTGGAGGATGCCTTGCCGAATTTTCCGCCCAGCATCTGCCTTACTTCCTCGCGTGCCTGGTCCAGATTTTCGCATATAAGCACGCCTTTTCCTGCTGCAAGCCCGTCTGCCTTAAGCACATAAGGAGCCTTAAGAGTTCCGAGGAATGCCTCTGCCTTGTCCACCTGCTCTGAAGTGAAGCTGCGGAAAGCGGCAGTAGGAATTCCGTGCCGCTCCATAAACTCTTTGGCAAACTGCTTGCTTCCCTCAAGGGCCGCACCTGCCGCCCCCGGTCCAACGAACATCACGTCTTTCAGCTGCGGATCTTCCTCGAACCTGTCTCTCAAACCTCTTACAAGAGGCTCTTCCGGACCTACAACAACTATATCCACATCATTGTCCAGCACAGCCTTTTTCACGGCCTGGAAATCGTTCGGGTCACCGGAGAGGTTTGTTCCCACCTGTGCGGTTCCGGGGTTTCCCGGCATTGCGAACATCTTGTCGCAATCCCAGCTCTGCCTTATCTTCCAGGCAATCGCGTGTTCGCGGCCTCCGCCGCCCAAAACCAATGCTTTCATATCGCTGAGCTAACTTTTACAACTCTATCCTTGCCGAGTGGAGCCCCTTGTCATAGATGGCCTTCAGCACTTCAGGGAGGGCTTCCCAGAGGTTCCTGGCGCATTTTATGGAATCGTGGAAAGCTATTATCACACCGCTTTCCAGATACGGGACCACATTCTTGATGCACTTCTGTCCGTTAATATGCTTGCTGTAGTCCCGGCTTATGATTGTCCACATAACGTGGCGGTACCTCTCCGCCAGAACCCTTGCCTGGTTAGGCCCGATGCGGGCGTAAGGCGGACGGAAAAGGTTGGAGTGGATAAGGTCCCCGGCAATGTCTATATCCCGGACATAGTCTCCGGTCTTCATCCCCCATCCCTTCACGTGGCTGTAGGAATGGTTGCCCACGGCGTGGCCTCTGGCCTTTATTTCCTCAAAAAGTTCCGGGAACATCTCCACGTTCTTGCCAATACAGAAGAAGGTTGCCTTGGCATTGTATTTGTCCAGCTGGTCAAGAACCCACGGCGTGACTTCCGGCCGCGGACCGTCATCGAATGTAAGATACACCTCGTTCCTGTCGTTTGGAAGGTCCCAGATAAAGCTCGGGAACATCCTGCGGATGAATTTTGGAGGGTTGATCTTCATTTCTTGAGTATTGACTGACAAAAATAATAAATTAACTTTGTGGGTATGAACAAAGAAAGCAAAATCTTGCATCATATAGCGGTGGCAGTGGCCCTGGTGGCAGTGATTATATCATCCGGCTGCCGCAAAAGGGGCATTTTGTCCAAGAATGATGTGGCCGATATAATGTACCAGATGTTTGTGGCTGACGAGTACGCCAAGAAATATCCTAACGTAAGCAAAGCAGCCGATTCACTGCTTTTGTACCAGCATATTTTTGACAAGTACGATTGTTCCCTTGAAGACTACCGTAATTCCATAAAACACTACATAGTAGACGAAAAGGCATATACCTACATCCTCAAGAGAGCCGTCCAGACTGCAAAGGACAGCGCAAACCAGGCTAACAGGGAGCTGACCAAGGAACGTCCTCATGGAGTCATCGTGCAGGTACCTAACCTTTCGCCTGGTATAGAGGTTCAGAAGGACAGATGGTGGGAAAGGGAAATAGACGGAACCTATGCCCACGAAACGAGTTTCTACACGGACCTGCAGTCAAGAATCAAAGAGGCTGAGGAGGAGGAAAAGAGACGCCAGAGCAAACTGAGAAGGGGCAAGACGGAAAACAGCGAACCGGAACTTGTCCTGTCAAAGGAAGCGGAGAAGATCAGGAAGGAGTTCCGGGGGGATCTGGAAATGGATATTAAATGACAATGAAGAAATTTGCAGCAGATTACGCTTTCACTCTGGACGGCTCCTTAAAGCCGCTGGAAAGGCCTCTTGTCGTCACCGATGACTCCGGCAAAATACTGTCTGTGAGCCAATATTCCAAGGATGAGCTCGGCGATGCGGAGTACCATAAGGGAATCCTCATTCCCGGTATGGTTAACGCCCATTGCCACATAGAACTCTCCCATCTTAAAGGCGTCTTCCGTCAGGCTACCGGAATGAGCGGATTCATAAACCAGATAAATGCCCTCAGGGAAAGCGTTGATGAAAAAGGAAGGGCTGAAGCCATGAAGTCCGAGTTTGCGAATTTCTCCCGCCAGGGAGTTGTAGCTGTCTCTGACATAAGCAACTGCACGGAGAGTTTCCCATTCAAGAAAGAATACCTGGGCCATCCTGTCTTCCCTGTTTATTACAGGACATTCGTGGAACTATTCGGAACGGAAAAGGAAGAGGCCGAAGGCATTCTGGAAGGCGGCCAGAGGATTGCTGACCAGGCAACCGCAATGGGGCTGGATGCTTCCGTAACCCCTCACTCCTGCTACACGATGAGCCCCAAGCTTCTGGAAATAACCGCAAAGCGCGGCCTTGAGAGCGGAATGATATCCTACCACAGCCAGGAAAGCCAGGAAGAAGAAGACATGATAATGAAAGGTTCCGGAGCCCTTGCGGACAACTATAGGGAAAGAGGCCTTTCAACTCCTCCCGTTACAGGCGCAACCGCACTGGAGTATTTCATAGACCGCATCGCGGAGAAAGAAAAGGTGAAGGGAAGGATCAACCTTGTCCACAATGTGGTGATCAGCCAAAGGAGCATAGACAGAGCGCTGGAAGCTCTGGAAAGCCCGTTCTTTTCCATCTGCCCGCTTTCCAACATATTCATACACAGGCAGCTTCCGCCAATTGACCTGATGAGGAAGAATGGCCTTAAGATTTGCCTTGGGACGGACAGCCTGTCTTCCAACCTCATCCTGGATATGGTTAGGGAAATGGAGTGCCTGCAGGAGAACTTCCCGCATCTGGAACTCGGGGAAATCCTCTTCTGGGCCTGCACCAACGGAGCGCTTCTGCTCGGAAAGGAAGACACTCTGGGAAGCCTGACGGAAGGCAAGAGGCCAGGCATCGTCCTTCTGGAAAACGCGGAAGAATTCCGCATCAATGAAAAAAGCAAGTCAACCAGACTGATATAAAATGGCAACAAAACTCTTTGAATCTCTGATAGTTGGCCCTATCCACAGCCGCAGGCTCGGTTCCTCCCTGGGAATCAACCTGCTGCCTGAGCACGGCAAGATATGCTCCTTTGACTGCATTTACTGCGAATGCGGATGGAACAAGGACCACAAGGATGACAAGACTCTCCCTACCGCAAAGCAAGTGGAGAAGGCTCTGACGGAAAGGGCAAAGCAGCTCCACAAAGATGGTGTAAGGGTGGATTCCATTACCTTTTCCGGCAACG
Source organism: Bacteroidales bacterium (assembly GCA_017550655.1). Taxonomy (GTDB): domain Bacteria; phylum Bacteroidota; class Bacteroidia; order Bacteroidales; family UBA932; genus Egerieousia. Next base: position 91,644 of record JAFZOK010000017.1, read on the forward strand.
GGGAACCTACCATCCATCCCGAGTTTGCAAAGATCGTTGACATTACTCTGAAAGTCAGAGACAAATATCTTAAAGAGGCAAAGGTTTCCGTCCTGAGCAACGCTTCCATGATATGGAAAGAGGAAGTCAGAGAGGCCCTTATGAAGGTGGACAACCCTATCCTCAAGATAGATTCCACAGACGAAAGCCTTGTCAGAGCCATCAACCGGCCTAACGCCCGTTACAGCCTTGAGGAAACAATTGAAAACCTCAAGAAGTTTGACGGCAACTTCATCCTCCAGACCATATTCTTCAAGTCAGAGACAATAGACTGTACACGTAAAGATCTGGCGGAAAGCTGGAGAAACCTTGTCAGGGAACTGAAGCCAAGGCAGATAATGATGTATACCCTGGACAGGGACACTCCAGCACAAGGCCTCATAAAAGCTTCAATGGAAGAAATGAGGGAAATAGCCCTTCCGCTTAAGGAAGAAGGCTTCTGCATAACCATTAACGGAGAAAAGGCATGAGAGCAGTAATCCAGAGAGTAAAGCACTGCAGCGTCACGATAGACGGCAAGGTTAAAAGCAGCATCGGCAAGGGAATGCTTGTCCTGCTTGGCGTAGGAGAAGACGACAATGCGGAAGACATAGATTATCTGGTAAAGAAGATTTCCAACCTCAGAATCTTCGACGACGAGAATGGAGTGATGAATGTATCAGTCCTGGACGACGGCGGAGACATTCTGGTTGTCAGCCAGTTCACCCTTATGGCGTCCACCTATAAAGGCAACCGCCCGTCCTACATCAGGGCTGCAAGGCACGAGATTTCCATCCCTATGTACGAAGAGTTCGTCAGGAAAATGGAAGAGGCCATCGGCAAAAAAGTGGGCACTGGAGAGTTCGGCGCAGACATGAAGGTGGAACTCCTGAACGACGGCCCGGTTACCATCATTATGGACAGCAAACAAAGACATTTTTAAAAACATACGGATATGAAAGAACTGATTGAAAAGTACAATCTAAGCATCAACGCTGAAGATCTTGAAAAGGAACTCGTAGAGATAAAGGCAGAAGCCGCCTCCAACATAAACAGGGAAAACCTGAAGATTGCCCTCGGAGCCATTGACCTGACTAGCCTCCACACTTCAGACACCCCGGAATTCATCACAAAGTTCACTGACAAGGTCAACAAGTTCAAGGCCGCCTACCCGGACTATCCGCTTCCGGCATCCATTTGCGTATATCCGAATTTCGCCAAGACCGTTAAGGAGACACTCAAGGAAGAGGGAGTCGGAATCACCACGGTTTCCGCCTGCTTCCCTTCATCGCAGAGTTTCCTGGACGTAAAGGAACTGGAGACAAGGCACGCTGTTGAGGACGGTGCCACAGAGATAGACATTGTGCTTCCTCACAATTCTTTCTTTGCCGGCAATCTGGAAGAGACAAGAAAAGAAATAGCGTCGCTGAGGAAAGTTACCGAAGGCAAGACCCTGAAAGTCATATTAGAAAGCGGAGCTCTCCAGACCGGTTACCCTACCCTTCAGGAAGGCGTTGAGGCAATCGCCGAGGCATCCCTTCTGGCACTGGAGGAAGGTGCTGATTTCATCAAGACTTCCACAGGAAAACAGGAGCCTACTGCAACTCCTATTGCCGCCCTTGTGATGTGCAAGTGCCTGAAAGCCTTTATGGAAAAGACCGGAAAGCGCAGAGGATTCAAGCCTGCCGGCGGCGTATCCTCTTCAGAGGACGCCATCCTTTACCTCACCATCGTTGAAAAGACTTTGGGAAAGGAAAACCTTGCTCCAAAATACTTCCGCATAGGAGCCAGCAGCCTTGCCAACAAGGTACTCACCTCCCTTGAAGGCCACCCGGTAAAGTTCTATTAGCTAAGATTATTTGCTATTAATAAAAAACTTCATACTTTTGCAGTGGGAAATAAACCGCATTAGGGATGAGGTATTTCGCTAAGTGCAAAGCCCCCGCCTCGAGCCTCACCGAAAGGTAAACATCCTTTGCGTATTCCTGGGGCAAATATAAATGGATGCCAATTAGGCATCCATTTTTTGTTATGTATCTACAGTAGTTATGCAATATTGAACCTTCTCGTGATTCCGTCTTCTAACCCCTACAGTCATCCTGACTGTTCCTATTCCAGGACATTCATATGTCATAACCAACATCTTTTCAAACTGTTTCTGGTTTGCGTTTTTCTTAGGTCGGACAGTTGCCACTTTCCTGGCTCCAGTCAGAATAGCATCCAACTGCAAAACGGCAAGTGTGGACAGATAAGTTCTTGATGCATGAGTACAAGTCTCCGTTATAGAAACATAGCGGATATTAATGTACTCTTTTAAAGAAAGATTAAAACTCCTCTGAAGTGGATTCTGAAGTTTCCACTCACGATAATAATTAGAGATTATTTTTCTCCGAGCCACAATATCTTCCGGAGAATTACCTGTCGGTATGTTTGGAATCGCACTCATATCTTTCATCACAGCAAGCTGTATCTAAAACAAAAAGGCACTTCAGTCAATTGTGAAATGCCTTTATCAAATGACTTCTGCCAAGAATTTGGTGAAGTCTCATAACTTGCTGATACAAAGATATGATTTATTATTATTCCAGCAAAAGAATTAGTTTAATATCTCCTCGGCGACGGCGTTGATGAGTTTGCCGCGGAAAGTATCGGATCTGCCGGCATCGATGCAGTACTCCCAGTACATTGCGCCCAGCAGATTATGCTCTTTTGCAAAGCGGCACTTGGCGCGTATTGAACGTTCGTTCTCAAAACCGAAAACAAACTTGCCGGTTGAATCGGCGATATAAGGGACCTCGGCGATTTCGTCCCATAGTTCCTGATAGCCTTCTCCGGGATCTCCAGTCTCCCAGAACTGAGGCTGGAGCGGATATTCCACTCCCCCGCCGCTCTTGCCGTAGAACGGCATTCCCATAACCAGTTTCGCAGGATTCAGACCAGCTGCAATGTGCATCATTACAGCCTCTTCCGTAGTGCATTGTCCTGCAACTTTGCTCTCCAGGGGATTATCATCCCCACTCAACTTAGAGGCAAAACGCCTGAAATAATCCTGATTTAAAATCACCGGTGTCTGATACATCTGGCCGTATTGCTGGGCAACAACAGAATCAGAAGGATAATCCATAAAGCCGAATCCCATCCTCAGATTTCCGATGAGGCTGTCTCTCAGCAATTCCACCTCAAACCTCTTAAGCGGAGCGTGGTGATATGGAGCAACAGCCATATCGTAACTCATTATGTTGTAGAAATCTATGTAAGGGTCAACCGCCTTGAAATCTATGAATCTGGCCGTGGAAATCGTGGCAATGGTAAGAAGCCTGTCCTCTCCCAAGGCTTCACGCAGTTCCTTAACCCAGAGCGTGAAGTTGTCGATATCTTTCTCAGAAGATGAAATCCCGGCAACTCCGCTGGAAGGATATTCCCAGTCCAGGTCTATTCCGTCAATCCCATACTCCTCCACAATCCTCTTGCAGTCAGACACAAACGCATGCCTGAAGGCAGTATCCGCAACCATCTCGCTGAAGCGTCCGCTCCCCCATCCTCCAATAGAAAGCTGCATTCTTACCTGCCTCGAATGAGTCTTGTTATACTCGTTTTTCAGGTCGGCGATCTCCCTGAATCTTGCCGGATTCTCTATGCATACCCTGGAAAAAGTGGAATCCACCCTGCCGAAAGCGTAATCTATATGAGTGACCTTGTCAAAATCCGGAAGAGGTTTCCCCTGTCCTCCGCTGACGTATGCCACTACCACCGGACCTTTGTCCCCGTTGTCAACAATATCAGAAGATCCTCTGCAACTGCCAAGCAACAAAGCAACTGCAAGGATAATGGTTGTAAAAAGCCTGTACATGGAACTGACTAGTTTTGCTGATAGTAAGAGATTGCGCGTTTGATGACAAAAGTATACTCACCCCACTTCTTTGTGCACAACAGCCAGTTGCCCATCCTGTCAAAATCCGATAACTCAATGGTATAAGAATCATTGTCTTCAACGAGGTTGAAATGAATGTATTCTTCCCGCTGAATGCCAATCACTAAACCATTGCTATCCCTCTGATAAGTGACTTCCGTGTAATTGTCCATCTGATTGGTAGTTGTATATGTAATTGGGGCCTGGAACCCTTCACCGTCTCCATCTCCATAGGTTAGAACATTTATCCATGGGGCGTCTGACTCAAAGCAGATGGTTTCTATCCTGTCGCTGCCATCATAAAGCAATTCAGCATTCTCCTTGTTTCCCCCGCTACTGGTCCGCACAATCGAAGAGACTTTCCCGTTGGTGTCAAACTGTACGCATACAGGAAGGACGTGTTCCCCCTGGTCATAATTCACCGATTCAACCCTCCCGTAAAGGTCAAAGGTTGCCAGGTCCTGAGACAGGTATTCATGTTTAACGGCTTCAACAGGCTGTTCCGCAACTGGTTCCTCCGCCTTTACCTCTGTTGGCACGGCTTTATTGGTGTCCGCAGTCTCTTCTTTCTGATCCCGGTTCTGTCCGCAGGCAGAGACAAGCAGTATGATAGCTGCTGCAAAAAAGATGTTTTTCATATATGTTTTTTGTTGAGTTTCCCTATCTCAGTTCGGCTCCGAACTTCTCCTTGAACATTCTCAGGAGTTTATCCATAATGGCATCCACAGCCTTGTCTGTCAGGGTCTTTTCAGGGTCCTGCAAATAGAAGCTGATGGCGTACTGCTTCTTGCCTTCCGGAATCTTGTCTCCGGTATAGACATCGAAGAGTACAATGTTCTTGAGGAGCTTCTTTTCTGACTGGTAGGCGGCATTTCTCAGCTCGGCGAAGCTTACCTTGTAATCCAGAAGCAGGGCAAGGTCTCTCTTTACCTCCGGGAATCTCGGAAGCTCGGTGAACTTGACTGTATTCTTCTTTACCTTGGCAAGCAGGACATCCCAGCTGAACTCGGCGGCGTAAACCTTCTGCTTGATGCCGAACTTCTTGGCGAGACGGTCCTTGATGCATCCCATCGTGACAATCTCCTTTCCGCTGGAACGCAGCTTGTAGCTCAGGCCCTCGGAGAAAATGTCAGGAGCGGCGCCCTCCCAGTCCAGATCCTTCATCTCGATGCCGAATTTCTTCAGAAGGAGTTCAACATAGCCCTTCAGGGAGAAATAGTCTCCGCTGACAGTCTGGCTTCTCCAGCTCTTGAGGCCTTCTCCTGTAACAAACAGGGCAAGCTTGGGCCTTTCGGTATATGCCTTAAGGGTGCTTCTCTCCTCCTCCGGCTTCACATAGTCCTTGTTGAAGGAATAAACGTTGCCGAACTCATAGAGCTTGAGCTGGCTCTCCTGGCGGTTGATGTTGTAAGCCACAACCTCCAGGCCGTTGAGAATCAGAGTCTGACGCATGCAGTTGAGGTCTGAACTCAATGGATTGCAGATCATAACCAGATTCTCTGCCGGATATGTCTTCAGGTCCTCATAATACGCGCTCTTTGTCAGGGAGTTGTTCATCGTCTCCATAAAGCCGTTGGAGGTAAGTATCTCGCAAGCGGTCTTGCGTATCTTCTCCGGATCCGGATGCGGAGCGATGTTCACTGAGCACTTGAGGCTTCCCGGAAGCGGAACGTTGTTGTAGCCCCAGATTCTGAGGACATCCTCAACAACATCGCACTCGCGATATACATCCACCCTGTAGGTAGGAACCTTTACGATGCAACCCTTTTCATTTTCTTCCACGAACTCCATTTCAAGATATTCCAGAATCTCGCGGATCTTGCCTGCCCCTATCTTGCAACCCATGAGGGACTCCATACGGGCATAGTCAAGTTCTACGGTCTTCTTCTCTATTGGCTTGGAGATCACATCCTTCACAGGACCGACAATCTTTCCGCCGGCAAGTTCCAGAACCAGCATTGCGGCTCTCTTGAGAGCATAAGGGACCATATTAGGGTCGCATCCCCTCTCGAAGCGGAAACTTGCCTCTGTCTTGAGTGTATGCCTCTTGGAAGTCTTTCTCACGAATACAGGATTGAAGTACGCGCTCTCCAGGAAAACGGAAGTGGTGCTGTCCTTTACGCCGCTGTCCAGTCCGCCGAATACTCCGGCAATGCACATAGGAGCCTCCGCGTTGCAGATCATAAGGTCCTGGCCGCTGAGCTTTCTCTCGACTCCGTCCAGAGTGGTGAAAGGAGTGCCTTCCTTGCAGAAATCAACCACGATCTTCCTTCCCTTGACATAATCCACATCAAAGGCATGGAGCGGGTTGCCGGTTTCTATGAGGATGTAATTTGTAATGTCAACGATGTTGTTGATCGGGCGGAAACCTACGCTAAGGAGCTTTTTCTTCATCCAGTCAGGAGATTCCTTTACAGTAATTCCCTCAATGGTAAGGCCGCTGTATCGAGGAGCTCCTTCAGGCTGATTGACAACAACTTCCACTGCCTTGTCGCTTTCTTCTCCAGCCTTGAATCCATCAACTGAAGGAAGAGTGAGCTCTCCGCCCATACCGTTAAGCCTGAGGTATGCGCTGAGGTCTCTTGCTACTCCGATGAAAGAAGCCGCGTCTATGCGGTTCGGAGTAAGGCCGATGGTGTAAACCGTATCTGTCTTGAAACCGAAATAATCTCTTGCCTTAACGCCGACAGGAGTGCCTTCCGGAAGAACCATAATGCCGGAGTGGTCGCTGCCTACTCCAAGTTCATCCTCGGCGCAGAGCATTCCAAAGCTCTCCACTCCCCTGATCTTGGATTTCTTGATCTTGACATCCTGGCCGCCAATAACGAGCTTGGTGTTCAGGGTTGCAAGCATAACTTTCTGGCCAGCAGCAACATTTGGAGCGCCGCACACAACCTGGAGAATCTCTCCGCTTCCGCAGTCCACCTTGGTAACGTGGAGATGGTCAGAATCCGGATGAGGCTCGCACTCCAGTACCTTGGCGGTAACCACACCTTCCAGTCCGCCCGGAATCTCCTCCACCATATCCTGGTGCTCAACTTCCAAACCTATGTTGGTCAAAATCTGTGCAACCTCGTCTGGATTGAGGTTGAACTTGACATACTCTTTTAGCCAATTGTAAGAAATATCCATAATTAATCTTTTGTATTGTCAAACAATGAATCCACAAACTCTTCGCGGCTGAAAACCTTGAGGTTATCCACCTGTTCGCCGACTCCTATAAATTTAACCGGAATCTTGAACTGCTCCGCGATGCCGATCACAACGCCACCCTTGGCGCTGCCGTCCAGCTTGGTTACGGCAAGAGAAGAGATATCGGTTGCCTTTGAAAACTCCTTCGCCTGAATAAGGGCGTTCTGCCCGGTAGATCCGTCAAGAACCAGCATAACATCGTGAGGAGCATCGGGAACAACCTTCTTCATCACATTCTTTATCTTGGTCAGCTCGTTCATAAGGCCCACCTTGTTATGAAGCCTTCCGGCGGTGTCTATTATCACCACGTCCATTCCCTTTGCAACAGCGGAACTTACAGTGTCAAAGGCGACTGCGGCAGGATCCGCTCCCATTTTCTGCTTCACGATCTCCACTCCGGCCCTCTGAGCCCAGATATCCAGCTGCTCAACCGCTGCGGCGCGGAATGTATCTGCGGCGCCTATCATAACCTTCTTTCCTGCAGCCTTGAGCTGTGAGGCAATCTTTCCGATTGTAGTTGTCTTTCCAACTCCGTTAACCCCCACAACCATCATTATGTAAGGCTTCCTGGAGAAATCGAAGACCTTGCTGTTATCCTTGAAAGCGGTTTCCACATAATCATCATCAGAAACACCGGTTGTGGAAGCGACGGTAAGCATATCCGAGATTTCCTCCTTGAGAATCTCCATCACCTTGTCAGTGGTAATTCCCTTTTCCCTGCGAACCCTTTCCTGGAGACGGTCCATAATCTTGGTTGTAGTCTCTATTCCGACATCGGAACCGATGAGGGCTTCCTCAATGCTCTCCAGAACCTCGTCATCCACAACGCTTTTGCCCATAAGGGCATCAGCCATCCTAGAAAAAAATCCCCGCCTGGTCTTGTGAAGGCCAAGGTCCAAAGACGAATCCGTTTTTTTCTTTCTTGAGAAAAGTCCCATACCGCTTTATCTTATCGTTGAAATTAACTTACAAATATAATCAAAAAAGGGGATGACCGGATTGGTCATCCCCTAACTTGCGCGATGGTCCAGAAATTAGTTCTTCTTGCCTGCGAGGAACTCCTTCTCCTGTCCTACAGGAACAACAGCCTCTTCGAAATAGTAAGAACCGGTCTTCTTGCTTCTGACCATACGGATACATTTAACAACATTCTTATTCTGAGACTTGTCGCCAGCGAACGTTGCAACCGCTTTCTTTGCCATATTCTAAACGTTTTAATTATTTAACTTCTCTGTGCAGCGTAACTCTCTTGAGGTAAGGATTGTACTTCTTACGCTCCAGACGCTGGTTTGTGTTCTTCTTGTTCTTGGTGGTGATGTAACGGCTCATGCCCGGAACACCGCTCTCCCTCTGCTCTGTGCACTCGAGGATAACCTGAACTCTGTTTTCTTTCTTTGCCATAGCCTAACCTCCTTAAACGATGTCTATATAACCATTATCCATAGCCTTCTTGAGCTCAGCCTCGAGGCCATTCTTGTTGATGTTGCGCATACCTGCGGCGCTAACCTTAAGGGTAACGAACCTCTTCTCGCTCTCCAGCCAGAACCTCTTCTCTCTCAGATTAACGGCGAATTCACGCTTGGTGCGCCTCTTTGAGTGAGAAACGTTGTTACCAATCATTCTCTTTTTACCTGTGATTTGACAAACCCTTGCCATAACTGTATCTTTTTATTTTTATAATTTCAAAATCGGGGTGCAAATATGAGAAATATTTTTCTAATTCCCAAATCAAATGTTTCTTACAAACTTAAAAATGCGGTTCCACCTGATACTCTGAGGGAAACTGCGGTACCTGTCTCTTGAGAACCATACCAGGTACGGAGTTCCTACTATATGGTCTTCCGGAACAAAGCCCCAATACCTGGAATCCAGAGAATTGTGGCGGTTATCACCCATCATCCAGTAGTAATCCTGACGGAATGTGTAGGTGGTTGTTTCCTCACCGTTAATGAAGAATTTACCGTCTTTTTCCTCCAAAGAATTATCCTCGTATGATGTAATAATTCTGCGATAAAGGGAGATGTTTTTCCCGTCCAGGGTAACAGTTGCGCCTGCCTGCGGAATCCATATTGGACCGTAATTGTCCCTTGTCCACCGCCTGAGAGTGTCGAACGGGAAAAGCATAAGCGGAGAATCCGGATAATCCGGAGGATATACGTCTATGTTTTCCTCAATCTTCAGCACTGCCGGGAAGCGGGAGAACTTTTCAGCTTCTTCCGCCGTCAGGGATATGTCCGGATAGCCCGGAAGTGAAGGGTCAAACTGGGCATCCTCAGGATTGATCCTCATATCGTCCAGGGTTATCTTGTTGATCGGGTCTCCCTTAGTAACGACGGTGTAGGAACTCTGAATCGTGTTTCTCTGCGGTTCCTTCTTGCGGTTCACATAAACGGCTCCGTCTATAACCTGGAGAGTGTCTCCCGGAATGGCCACGCACCTCTTTACATAATTGTCTTTCTTGTCCTTAGGACGGACAATCATAGGACCGTAAGCGGCAACGATAGCCTCCCTGTCTCCTCCGTTCAGGCGAACCATCTGGTAATAGTCTGCCTGCGGAATCTGCTTGAGGACAGTATCTCCGTGAGGGAAAGAGAACACTACGATATCGTAGCGCTTAACCTTCCCGAAACCTTTAAGTCTGCGGTACTTGTTCTGTATGAGGGTAGAATAGGATTCTCCGCCGAAGATCGAATTGTGGACCAGCGGAACGGAAAGCGGAGTCTGCGGAATCTTTGGACCATAGGCCACCTTGGAGACAAAGAGATAGTCTCCGGTGAACAGGGTCTTTTCCATAGACGGAGAAGGGATGGTGAAAGCCTCGAACCAGAATATCTTTATCACCATAGCGGCAACTACGGCAAAGATACCTGCATCGAGCCAGTCCAGAAGGGTATCGGTGAAGTTACCCTTCTTCTCCTTCCGCCTCCAGAAAGCCCACTTGACCTTCTTGGTCACGTATAAATCGAAAATTACCGGCAAGCCCAAAAGCCACCAGTAATTTCCGAGCCATATGACCCATAAAAGGTAAAGCCCTCCCCAAAGGGCGAACTTAAACCATTTATTCCGCCAGAATCCCATCTACGGTCATATTAGTCCAAAGACTTTACTACCTTCTCGAAAGCCTGAGGGTTATTCATAGCCAGATCGGCGAGGACCTTGCGGTTGAGGCTTACATTGTTCTTTGCAAGCTTGCCGATGAACTGGGAGTAATTCAGACCGTAAGCTCTTACGGCTGCGTTGATTCTCTGGATCCAGAGTACCCTGTAGTTCTTTTTCTTGTCCTTGCGGTCGTTGTAGGCGTGTGTCCAACCTTTCTCAAGGGTGTTCTTTGCTACGGTGTAGACGTTAGCCCTTGCGTGGAAGTTGCCTTTAGTCTGCTTTAAGATTTTCTTGCGTCTTGCTCTTGACGCTACAGAATTTACACTTCTTGGCATAATTCATTGTTTTTGGAAGCCAGCGCTCTTCTCCAATAAGAGACTTGTTCTGCTGGACGTCCGGTTAATAATTTAGTTAACTCATTAAGAGAGTATAAGCTGTTTAACTCTCTTCTCGTCACTGCCTGCGATCACACCGGAGTAAGCAAGATTTCTCTTGCGCTTGGTGGTCTTCTTAGTCAAAATATGACTGTGGTAGGCATGACGCCTTTTGATTTTACCCGAGCCAGTAAGCTCGAAACGCTTTTTGGCACTGGACTTGGTCTTTAATTTTGGCATATCTTTACTTTTTTTTAATAGGTGCAATTATCATTGTCATCCTCTTTCCTTCAAGGAGTGGCATCTTTTCCGCCTTTCCGAACTCCTCAAGCTCTACGGCAAATCTCAGAAGGAGCTTTTCTCCCTGCTCCGAGAACAGGATCGAGCGACCCTTGAAAAAGACGTACGCTTTCACCTTGTTGCCTTCCTTGAGGAAGTTCTTGGCGTGGTTCAACTTAAACTGGAAGTCGTGCTCGTCGGTCTGAGGACCGAAACGCAGTTCCTTGATCTCGGTCTTGGCTGCGTTGGCCTTCATTTCCTTGGCCTTCTTCTTCTGCTGGTAGACGTACTTCTGGTAATCTACTATCCTGCAGACAGGAGGGGTTGCATTAGGCACAATCTCAACCAAATCAAGCTCCATTTCCTGGGCCATTTTCAATGCCTGTGCTATCGGGTAAATCTTCTGCTCAGGCACATTGTCTCCGACTACCCTGACTTCGGGTACTCTGATCTGCTCGTTGAAACGCGGGCCTTCGTCTTCCTTGCGGAAGTTTTTCTGCCCTTTCAAGCCCGGCTTGCCTGCCTGGTTTGCCGGCTTGTGGAATTGGTTGGTTCCCTGTGGCTTAAATCCACCGGAACGGGGTTTGAATGCTGCGATACGCTATCCTCCTATTTTAAGTTAAACTTTATTTATTCTGCAGGTTTAACCGGTTCTCCCAGTTCCTGCTTAATTTTTTCATTTATGAGAGTGACAAAGTCTTCTACCTTCATAACTCCCAGGTTCTGACCGCCTTGCTGCCTTACGGCCACGCATCCGGTCTCCATTTCCTTTTCTCCGACAACCAGCAGATAAGGCATCTTTTTCAGCTCGTTCTCCCTGATTCTCTTGCCAATAGTTTCGTTGCGGTCGTCTATGGAGGCGCGAATTTCGGAATTTTTTAGTGAATTGCAAACTTTTTTCGCAAAATCCACATATTTTTCACCGACAGGGAGCACTACGCACTGGTCAGGAGTCAGCCAGAGAGGCAAATTTCCTGCCGTATGCTCCAGAAGAACGGCCACAAACCTCTCCATAGATCCGAACGGAGCCCTGTGGATCATGATCGGGCGGTGCTTGAGGTTGTCCGCTCCGGTATATTCCAGACCGAACCTCTCAGGAAGGTTGTAGTCTACCTGGATGGTTCCAAGCTGCCACTGCCTTCCAAGGGCATCTTTCACCATAAAGTCCAGCTTAGGACCGTAGAATGCAGCCTCGCCGTACTCTACCTTGGTCTTGAGGCCCTTCTCGGCTGCGGACTCGATGATAGCCTGCTCTGCCTTCTCCCAGTTCTCCTCGCTTCCGATATACTTAGAGCGGTCTACTTTATCGCGGAGAGAAACCTGTGCGGTATACTGGTCGAACTTCAGGGTCTTGAATATATACAGCACAATGTCTATAACCTTGCAGAACTCTTCCTTGAGCTGGTCAGGCCTTACGAACAGGTGAGCATCGTCCTGGGTAAAACCACGAACTCTTGTAAGTCCGTGAAGCTCACCGCTCTGCTCATATCTGTAAACTGTTCCGAACTCGGCGAAGCGGATAGGAAGATCCTTGTAGGAACGAGGCTTTGTCTTGTAAATCTCGCAGTGGTGAGGGCAGTTCATAGGCTTGAGCAGGAACTCCTCGCCTTCCTGCGGAGTGGTGATCGGGCGGAAGGAATCCTTTCCGTACTTTGCCCAGTGACCGCTGGTTACATAGAGCTCTTTCTGGCCGATGTGAGGAGTGATTACAGGAAGGTATCCGTAGTCGCTCTGCACTTTCCTCAGGAAGTTCTCCAGGCGGGTCCTCAGCGCTGCGCCCCTAGGAAGCCACAGCGGCAGGCCGGCTCCGACCTTCTGGCTGAATGCAAACAGTTCAAGGTCCTTGCCCAGCTTGCGGTGGTCTCTCTTCTTGGCCTCTTCCAGAATCGTCAGATACTCGTCCAGCATGCTCTTCTTAGGGAAGGTTATACCGTAGATACGGGTAAGCTGCTTGCGCTTCTCGTCTCCTCTCCAGTATGCTCCGGCGATGGAAGTCAGCTTTATTGCCTTGATCATCGAGGTGGACATGATGTGCGGTCCACGGCAGAGATCTGTGAAGTTTCCGTTTGTATAGAAGGAAATCGATCCGTCCTTAAGTTCCCCGATAAGCTCTGTCTTGTACTCGTCTCCCTTGGCGGAGAAATAGTCAAGAGCCTCCTGCTTAGGAACTTCACGGCGAACATACTGCTCGCCTGTGCGCGCCAGCTCCAGCATCTTGTCTTCCACTTTCTTGAGGTCTGCCTCGGTGAGAGTCTTGTCTCCGAGGTCAACGTCATAGTAGAATCCGCTGTCGATGGCCGGCCCTATTCCGAACTTGATGCCCGGATAAAGAGCCTCCAGAGCCTCAGCCATAAGGTGTGAAGATGAGTGCCAGAAAGCCTTCTTGCCCTCTTCGTCATCCCACTTGTGAAGGCGGATGGACGCATCGTTTTCGATTGGTGTGCGCAGGTCCATAACCTGGTCATTTACAGAGACAGACAACACCTCTGCCGCAAGACGGGGACTGATGCTCTCGGCAATCTGATACCCCGAAATGCCTTTTTCAAATTCTTTTACACTCCCGTCCGGAAATGTAATCTTTACAATACTCATAGTGTATACCTTTAGTTAATTATCTCAAGTGCAATACATAGCACTTGGCTTCAAATAGCCTGCAAATCTACAAAATTTAATATCTTTGCACAACTTATTCATCCTAACAGATCTTTAATTATGGAAGAAAACGGAATGCAGACGGCACAGCCCGTAAGCAAATTCAACCTGGCGGCAGTAGAAGGCCTCAAGCTGGCGGCCATCAGCATCATCTTCATGCTGATATCCACCCTTATTCCACAGAATCTTACCGGGGGAATCATTGCAATTGTAATTTCTCTGCTCAAGCTGGGCGCAACCATCACATTCCTGTGGTTCGCGATGAAGAAATTCTCCGTACGCAACGCTGCAGTAGAGGGTTTCACGACTTACGGAAAGGTCTTCTCCTTCGGGTTCCTGACCTCCCTGTTCTCCGGTATCGTGCTCGCGGTGTTTACCTTCATCAACATGAAATTCATAAGCCCGGAGAGCACCGAAGCGGCAAAGGAAGCATATATTACCCAGTTGTCCGCCATGCCTTCAATGGATCCGGCCCTGCTGGAGAAGTTTTCCAATAACCTGGAGGTTTTCACTTCTTTCGGAATACTGTTCATGGCCATTCTCTACGGAGTTATCTGGTCTCTGATACTGGCTTCTTCCACCAAGATCAACCCTGTCGGCAACTTCAACAACTAAGCCCAATATGGACATTTCGGTCGTTATAGCGCTATACAACGAAAAGGAATCGCTGAGAGAACTGGTTGGCGGAATCAGGGAGAATCTGGAAGCTGCTTCCCTTTCCTATGAAATAATAATGGTCAGCGACGGGAGCACGGACGGAAGCTGGGAGGAAATAGAAGCCATTGCCGCCGAGACCAATGCCGGCGGAAAGGAGATCCTGCACGGAATCTGCTTCAGGCGCAACTACGGAAAGAGCGCGGCTCTGTACTGCGGATTCGAGGCCGCAAAGGGAGACGTGGTCATCACTATGGACGCAGACCTTCAGGACGACCCTAAAGAGATCCCGGAACTTTACCGTATGGTGAAAGAAGATGGCTACGACCTTGTAAGCGGCTGGAAGAAGAAAAGATACGACAACAAACTCACAAAGAACATCCCTTCCAAGATATACAACGCCACCGCCCGCTGGGTGACCAAGACAAAGCTCCACGACATGAACTGCGGCCTCAAGGCCTACCGTAACGAGGTGGTAAAAAACATCGAGGTCTATGGAGAGATGCACCGCTACATTCCGTTCCTTGCAAAGGAAGCCGGCTTCACCAACATCGGCGAGAAGGAAGTCCAGCACCACAAGCGCAAGTTCGGAAAGAGCAAATTCGGCCTCAACCGCTTCATAAACGGCTATCTGGATCTTCTGAGCCTGTGGTTCCTGCAGAAGTTCGGCAAGAAGCCTATGCACCTTTTCGGAGTTTGGGGAACCCTGATGTTCCTCCTTGGAGGAGCAATCGCCCTGTGGATCATCATCCGCAAGCTTGTCCTCCAGCACATGATGCAGACTCAGCTCAACACCCAGGGATTCACCGACATAAAGATGAGGGCCGTTACGGATCAGCCTCTGTTCTACATTGCGCTGGTTGTCATAGTTATAGGAGTGATGCTTTTCCTGACCGGCTTCATCGCCGAACTCATCAGCCGCAACTCCACCCAGCGTAACACCTACAAAATAAAGAAGCAGTTCTAGCCTTATTCAAGGGATAAAAGGCGATATATCTTTTTGGTAATAAACAAAATCAGGATGCTGGACAGATATGTCAGCAGGAGCATTATTGCAAAAATCAAGAGAGGATATCTGAATCCGTAAATCCAGTCGTGGAACAGATAATAGCAGAAATATGTATGTATCAGCCACATTACCATAGATTTGTTGCCTATTTCCGCAAGCGTGGCATTTAACGCTTCAGGGCGTTTTATTTTAAGGAATACCACTATGAACGCCAAAGCGTAAAAACCATCTATCAGATTGGTTCTCACAATAATCTTCAATACTATCAGAAGTACGAGAATCATTATGTAAAACCAGCTGCTCCTGCCCTCAAACAGTGGCGAGAGCCTTTTATGCAGTCTCCCGAACAGGCCATTGCCGCAACCCCGGGCATGGACATCGTGGAGGACGGCACCTACCATAAAGGCAAACATCAGGTTAAAGACAAGGCACAATTCATATACAGGCTTAGGAATCACGTCGTTGCCGTAATGTGCAGTCATGAATGTGGATACCGCACTTATCACAAAAGACAGCGCCAGGACAACCTTCCTCCCATATCTTTTCAGTAGCCTGAAGTAAAAGCCGGAGGCCAGGGCGTTAAGTGCGTATGGCAGCAGGAACCAGGTTTCATCATTATACGTAAACCTGTATCCCAAAACATTAAGTATAACTTTTACCCAGGAACCCGGATATTTTTCAGGACGGACATAGCTTCCTATGCTGACAAAAATCACCAATGTTACCCAATAGCACAGATATAGCTTGGCTACCCTTATCAGCTGCCGTCTGAATGAAGGTGACGATGCGTGAAGTCCATATCCGCTTATTATCATAAAGAAGGGCACGGGATAGCAGGCTCTTGTAAGAAGATTAACCAAAGGGACTCCGCCTATGCTCACATAGTTGACGCATAAGTCAACGTTCCGGGGAATGTTAAAAAGATGAAAGAAAAGCATTAACAGAAATGCTGTCCCCTGAATAATCTTACTGTCAGTTTTAGTTATCAACTTGATCCGTTGTATTGCCTGAATATTGCAAATATAGCAAATCTTCAAATAAGTCTGGCGGGGATGCCGGCCACCGTGGCTCCGGCAGGCACGTCTTTAGTCACTACCGCCCCTGCAGCGATTGTTGAATTGTCTCCAATCGATATATTCCCTATCGCGATGCTGTGGGCCCCGAACTCGACACGGTTACCGATTACAGGCGCACCTGCCCCGCCCCTACCCTTTGCTCCTACAGTCACTCCGTGGCGGATATATACATTTTCCCCGCAAGATGCCGGGTAGAACACGATCCCTCCTGAATGTGCAATCGTAAATCTTCTGGGAATATGGAACTTGGAAGACATTTCTATCCCATATTTTATCTTTAGGTGATGAAGATAGAAAAGGTGGAAAAAGTACAAAGGTTTCAACAGTTTCATCCCGGAAAGCCAGTAGCATATCCTGTGATGAAAGATGTATTTGTAAGGCGGCACAAAAAGAACATTCCGGAGAAAAGATCCTCCATAGTATGGATTACGGGCGTCATCCCTCAGTTCCCCCACAAGCATCCTGAATGTAAGCCGGCCTTTCATACCGGCAAAAATATCTTTTCATCTGAAACATAATACACTGAAACACAAAATTCTCCAATCGTACATAAAGATTTTCACGATTCTGGAATCGTCAACATTATTTTGGCGATTTTAGTAAATTTGCATAGCAAAAGACTGTTATGAAAAAGATATATGTATTGGCGCTGGCAGTTGCCTCAGCGATGATTTCAGGATGCAATGGACTGAAGGACGGGGAATACACGCTAGACCTTCTGACAACTAACGATGTGCACGGAAGCTGGTTTGACTCCACTTACACAGACGGCAATCTCAGAAAATCCCTTTATGCAATAAGCAGCAAGGTTAACCGTTTCAGAGACAGCGTGGGAGCGGATAATGTAATTCTTCTGGACGCGGGAGACTGCCTTCAGGGAGACAATGCCCCATACTATTTCAATTACGTGGACACTGTAACTCCACATCTTTTTCCAAGACTGATGGATTACATGAAGTACGATGCCGTATGCGTTGGCAACCACGACATAGAAACCGGACACGCTGTGTATGACAGGGTCAGAAAGCAGCTGGAAGCCTTCGGTATCCCTTTCCTGGGAGGCAACGCCATCAAGAATTCCTCCGATGACAGGTATTTCCAGACATACAGGATCCTGGAAAGAGGCGGACTGAAAGTGGCCATTCTCGGCTACACCAACCCGAATATGAAGGCTTGGCTGGCGGAGGAGATATGGAGCGGAATGCATTTCGTCTCCCTGATTCCGCTAGTACAGCAGGATGTGGACAAGGTTAGGGAAAAGGATAATCCTCAGGTAGTCATAGTGGCTGTACATTCAGGAACAGGAGAAGGGAAAGAAGATAATTACGAGAGCCAGGGCCTGGACCTGATGAAAAGCCTCAAGGGTGTGGACTTTGTTGTATGCTCCCACGACCACAGGCCTTTTGTCTCCAGCGCAGACAGCATCTGCCTGATCAACTCCGGAAGCCACGCCAAGAACATCGGGCACGGGAGAATCAGCCTTACGGTCAAGGACGGAAAGATAATCAGCAAAAGCCTCTTTGCGGAAACAATTGCCTGTGACCTTACTGACGTTGACACCGCAATGAGAAACAGGTTCCATCCGGATTTTCTGAAAGTCAAGGAGTTTACTCTTGCTGAAGTGGGAACTCTGGACAAGGACATCAAAACCAGGGACGCCTTTACCGGAATGAGCGGCTACATCAACCTGGTGCACACCATCGGACTCGAAGCAACGGATGCAGAGATTTCCATTGCCGCCCCTCTCACCTATAACAAAACAATTAAGGCAGGAACCCTGGTCTACAACGACCTGTTCTCGTTCTACCCGTATGAGAACCAGCTGTTTGTAATCAATATGTCCGGCAAGGAGATAAAGGACTATCTGGAAGCCTCTTACGACGGATGGATCAACGCCCCGGCAACAGACCACCTGCTAAAGATCCAAAAGAAAGATGACCAGAGAAACAACCAGGAAACCTGGTCGTTCATAAACCGCTCCTACAACTTCGATTCCGCTGCAGGAATCTATTATACCGTAGACATCGACAAGCCTCGCGGAGAAAGGATAAGGATACTCTCTATGGCAAATGGAGGATCATTTGATCCGGAGAAAACCTACAAGGTTGCAATGACCTCTTACAGAGCTTCGGGCGGCGGCGGACTCCTTCAGCAGGCAGGCATTGATACGGACAAGATAGATGAAAGAATCGTTGAAAGATATCCGGAATACAGGGAGATTCTCTACAGGTATCTGCTGGAGCACAAGGCTATAGTCACCGATTCTATCTCAGACCGCAACATAATCGGTGGCTGGGAGTTCATCCCACGCCTGAAGGCGAAGAAGCTCCTGGACAAAGATATGTCATTGCTATTTGGTGGAACCAACTGAGCTAACCCCTCAGATTCTTACAACGCCTCTGCGGCATCGCGGATGGCTTCACTCATCGTCGGATGAGGGAAGACTGTGTTCCTGACCTGTTCTGCTGTTGCGCCCAGGTCAAGAGCCAGAACCATACCGCCGATTATCTCTGTAACATCCGCACCAATCAGGTGAACGCCAAGGAGTTTATCCGTATCGGCATCGCTGATGAGCTTGACGAATCCGTCTGTCTTGCCTGCTGCGGTGGCCTTGCCGGAAGCGGTGAAAAGGAACTTTCCAACCTTGTAGTTGATTCCCATATCCTTGGCCTTGCGCTCTGTTATTCCGCAGGAAGCAATCTGCGGTGTGGTATAGGTTGCGCCCGGGATGTGGTCGTAATTAATCGGATGGAACTTTACAGGCTTGCCTTCAGGGGTTGTCTTGCCTTCATCCTCGGCGATGTGCTCAACGCACGCAACCGCCTCGGCTGAAGCCATGTGCGCGAGTGCAGGTGTAGGAATTACGTCACCTATCGCATAGATATTGGCAACTCCCGTATGGTAGAAATTGTTGACGCTGATCTTGCCGCGGTCTGTGGCGATGCCAACGTTCTCCAGGCCGAGGTCATCTGTATTTGGAGCAACTCCAACTGCGCAGAGCACTCTCTCCACCTTGATCATCTCCTCTCCCTTCTTGCTCTCAACGGTAACGGTAACATTTTCAGGATCCGTAGAGTCCTTGTCTATATCCACTCCACAAACCTTGGTGCTTACCATAATCTTCATGCCCTCCTTGCGGAAAGATCGGCTGAGCTGGGCGCAGACATCATCATCCTCCAGAGGAACTATCCTGTCCAGGAACTCTATCAGATGAACCTCGCAACCCATTGCATGATAGAAATATGCTAGTTCGCTTCCGATAGCTCCGGATCCTATTACGGCCAGAGACTTTGGCAGAGTCTGCGGAACCAGAGCCTGCTTGTAGGAGATTATCTTCTCCCCGTCGAACGGGGCGAAAGGCAGGGCCTTAGGATGGGCTCCAGTCGCGATAATGATATACTTGCCTTCAAGGGTGCTCTCCCCTTCCGGACCAGCTACCTTTACGGTGTGCTTACCTGTAATGGTGGCCTTTCCGTTTATAACGTCTATCTTGTTTTTCTTGAAGAGGAACTCCACGCCCTTGCGCATCTTGTCTGCAACTCCCCTTTCCCTCTCTACGATTTTTGCCACATCGGCCTTGAGGTCTTTTGTGCGCTCAGGGTCTGCGATGTTGTCTCCGTCAAAGGAAATCCCGTAGGAAGCCAGATGCTTGAAAGCCTGGAAAGTTTCAGCGGACTTAAGGAGTGCCTTGGTTGGAATGCAGCCCCAGTTGAGGCAGATTCCGCCTATCTCGGCCTTTTCCACTACAGCTACGCTGAATCCGTATTGAGCGGCCCTTACAGCGGCAACATATCCGCCTGGGCCTGAACCTATTACTATTACGTCGTATTGCATATCGCGATTATTATACAAGTCCTTTTCCGTGACAGTTCTTGAACTTCTTGCCGCTTCCGCAAGGGCAAGGGTCGTTCCTGCCGACTTTCTTCTCCACGTGAACCGGCTGGTTGCTTCTTTCCTGCCTGCCGGCTGCTGCGGCTGCCTCGGCGCTTCCGTCGTCCCTTCTCATGCTCATGCGGCTCATGTCAGTCTTCTTGCGGCGGGCCTCCTGGCGGAGCTGGGCGTCATTGTCCTCCCTCAGGTTGACCTGGGCCCTTACAAGGAAGGAGATAACGTCTCGGCTAATGTTCTCGACAACGCTGGAGAAGAGGTTGTAACCCTCGAACTTGTAGATAATCAGAGGGTCCTTCTGCTCGTAGGTGGCGTTCTGCACGCTCTGCTTCAGGTCATCCATATCCCTGAGGTGCTGCTTCCAGTGCTCGTCGATCTTGATGAGGGTTACGCTTCTTACCAGAGCCTTCTGGATCTCCTTGCCCTTGGTGTCCATAGCCTTCTTCATATTGACGATAAGGTTCAGGACCTTATGTCCGTCTGTAATTGGAATGGCTATGTTCTGGTATGCGGCAGCCTGGGTTTCATAAACTCTCTCCACAATCGGGAATGTCTTGGTTACCAGGGTCTCTCCCCTTCTTTCAATTACCTCGGCGATTGCCTGCTCCAAGAGGTCGCTCATCTGGTTCTTGGTGCAATCGCGGAAGAACTGCTCGTCAAACTGAGGGTCGATCGAAACCTGCTTGATCATCTCAAGCTTAAAGCCCTCGTAATCGTAATCGTCCTTGCGGGTGGCCAGAGCCTCGGCAAAGTCGGCGATCATATTCTGAAGGTCAACGTCCATCCTCTCTCCGTTGAGGGCGTTGTTTCTGCGGGCGTAGATCACAGTCCTCTGGGTGTTCATAACGTCGTCATACTCCAGCAGCCTCTTTCTGATACCGAAGTTGTTCTCCTCCACCTTCTTCTGGGCCCTTTCAACGGAGGACGACAGCCACTTGTGCTGCAGCACCTCTCCGTCCTTCATGCCCATACGGTCCACAAGCTTGGCTATCCTGTCCGCTCCGAAGAGTCTCATAAGGTTGTCTTCCAGAGAAACGTAGAACTCGGAAGATCCCGGGTCTCCCTGCCTTCCGGCACGTCCTCTTAGCTGACGGTCCACACGGCGGCTGTCGTGTCTCTCCGTACCGATGATGGCAAGGCCTCCGGCCTCAACAACTCCTGGACCGAGCTTGATGTCGGTTCCTCGACCTGCCATGTTGGTTGCAATGGTTACTGTTCCCGGCTGGCCGGCATTGGCAACAATCTCGGCCTCCTTGGCGTGGAGCTTGGCGTTCAGCACGTTATGAGGGATCCTCCTAAGCTTCAGCGACTTGCTCAGCATCTCGGAGATTTCAACGGATGTAGTACCAACCAGTACCGGACGGCCCTGGTTTCTCAATTCCGTAATCCTGTCTATTACGGCGTTGAACTTGTCTTTCCTTGTCTTGTAGATAAGGTCTTCCTCGTCTTTTCGGATAACCGGCCTGTTGGTAGGAATCGTAACCACATCCAGCTTGTAGATAGACCAGAACTCTCCGGCCTCCGTAGAAGCGGTTCCGGTCATACCTGCCAGCTTGTGGTACATCCTGAAGTAGTTCTGCAGGGTGATGGTTGCAAATGTCTGTGTAGCAGCCTCCACCTTAACGTTCTCCTTTGCCTCCACAGCCTGGTGCAGACCGTCCGACCAGCGCCTTCCCTCCATAATACGGCCCGTCTGCTCGTCCACGATCTTGATCTTGTTATCCATGATCACATAGTCCACATCCTTCTCGAAGAGGGTGTAGGCCTTAAGCAGCTGGGTTACCGTGTGTACCCTTTCCGCCTTTATGGCATAGTCTGCAATCAACTGCTCCTTCTCGGCGAGTTTCTCCTCGTCGGAGATATTCTTCTTCTCGATTTCGGCTACCTCGACACCCACATCTGGAAGAACGAAGAACTTCGGGTCGCTTACCAGGGAAGCAATGAACTCGTTACCCTTGTCGGTGAGTTCCACGGTCTTGTCGTGCTCGTCGATGACAAAATACAGAGGGTCGGTGACAATATGCATCTCCTTGTTCTGGTTCTGCATATAGAAGTTGTTCGTCTGCTGGAGAAGCTGCTTCATTCCCGTTTCGCTGAGGAACTTGATCAGAGGATTGTACTTAGGCAGAGCCTTGTGGGCCCTGAGCAAAGCCATTCCGCCATCCTTCTCGTTGCCCTGGGCAATGAGTCTCTTGGCCTCGTTGAGATATTTTGTAGCCTCCTGTTTCTGAATGCTGTAGATCTTCTCCACATAAGGGCGGTACTCTTCATACTGCTGATCCTCGCCCTTAGGCACAGGACCGGAAATGATCAGAGGAGTACGGGCATCGTCGATGAGCACGGAGTCCACCTCGTCCACAATGGCATAGTGATGCTCTCTCTGCACGAGATCCTCCAGCCCCACTGCCATATTGTCTCTCAGGTAGTCGAAACCGAACTCGTTGTTGGTTCCGAAAGTTACGTCTGCCAGGTATGCTTTCTTTCTTGCTTCGGAGTTCGGCTCGTGCTTGTCTATGCAGTCTACGCTCAGGCCGTGGAACTGGTACAAAGGCCCCATCCACTCGGAATCTCGCTTTGCCAGATAGTCGTTTACTGTCACCATGTGCACTCCGAATCCGGCCAGGGCGTTCAGGAAGACAGGAAGGGTTGCAACCAAGGTCTTTCCTTCTCCCGTTGCCATCTCCGCGATCTTTCCCTGGTGAAGGACGATACCTCCAATCAGCTGAACATCATAGTGAACCATATCCCAGGTAAGCAGGTTTCCTCCTGCCACCCAACTGTTATGCCAGATTGCGGTGTCATCCTCTATCTCCACATAATCGAATCTTGTGCTGAGGTCCTTGTCAAATTCAGTAGCCTTTACCCTGATGGTCTCGTGCTCCTTGAACCTGCGGGCAGTAGACTTCATTATTGCAAATGCGGTAGGCAGCACCTCGTTCAGCACAACCTCCACATCCTCGTTGATTTTCTTCTTGAGCTTGTCGTCCTCGGCCGCCAGCTTTTCCTTTTCCCTTGCAGGAAGATCCACATCCTCCAGCTTGACCTTGAGGGCCTTGCGGCTTTCCATATCTGATGATATCCTGTCATGGATAGTCTTGCGGATCTTGTTTGTCTCCTCCCTAAGCTCGTTGTCTGAAAGGGTGTCCACCCTGTCGTATTCTGCAAGAACCTTGTTCAGAATCGGCTTGATAGCCTTGAGATCTCTCTCCTCCTTGGAACCGAAAAGTTTCTTCAGAATGTCTGATAATGTACTCATATACGGTAATCTGATTTTTTATTTGCCATTTCTTTTCATTACGACAATCCTGCCAAATGAAATAACTGACAAATTTGCGGAAAAAAAGCGGAAAAATCAATAAATTTGCTCCGCGATGAAGACAATAAAACTGATACTTGCATTGTCATTGATTGTGGGGGCGTCATCCTGCAGGAAGGAATTGGAGATTATCCCTCCTACGGGCACTGCCGTCACCTCCCCCTTTTCCGGAAAGGTAACAGGATTCTACCTTCTGAACGAGGGCAATATGGGAAGCAACAAGGCCACCCTGGATTACTTCGACTATTCCACGGGCATTTACCTCAAGAACATCTTTGCCAGCGCAAACCCATTCGTTGCAAGGGAACTCGGCGATGTGGGAAACGACATCCAGGTCTATGGCAAGAAACTTTATGCAGTCATCAACTGCTCGAATCTCGTGGAGGTTATGGACAGCCGGGATGCAAAGCATATCGCGCAGATATCCATACCCAACTGCCGCTACATAACCTTTGACAATGGCTTTGCCTACGTGTCTTCATACGCCGGCCCCGTGGAAATGGACCCGAATTACAGGAAGGGATATGTGGCCAAGATAGACACCACCACCCTTCAGGTTATAGCAGAATGTACTGTTGGCTACCAGCCGGAAGAAATGGTTATCGAGAACGGCAAGCTCTATGTGGCAAATTCCGGAGGCTACCGCGTTCCCAATTACGACAATACGGTATCTGTCATAGACCTGGCAACCTTCCAGGTTACCAAAACAATAGACGTAGCCATAAACCTGCACCGCATGGAAAAGGACAGGTTCGGGAACATCTATGTTTCCTCCAGGGGAGACGGCTATGACGAGCATCCAAGGACATTCGTGATCAGTTCCTCCTTGGACCAGGTAACAGACGAACTGGAACTTCTTCCGGTATCCGATATGGCGATGTGCGGAGATTCCCTGTATGTAGTATGCTGCCAGTGGAACAACTTCACCAACTCCAACGAAATCAGCTATGCAGTCTACGATGTGGTCCGCAGGGAAATCGTCAGCCGCAACCTTATAACAGACGGAACGGAAGAACAAATACAGATTCCATACGGCATCGCGGTCAATCCCGAGACAGGGGAGTTTTTCGTCACCGACGCTAAAGACTATGTAACCCCCGGCACCCTCTACTGTTTCAGCAAAGACGGAGTCAAGAAATGGCAGGTTACTACCGGAGACATCCCGGCTCACATAGCATTTGTCACTGAATAAAACAGAAAAAGCCCGGAAAACCGGGCTTTTTCATTGGTTATCTTTTACAATTAACCCTGAACGATAGCGCCCATAGGGCAAGCGCTAGCGCAAGTTCCGCACTCGGTGCAGAGACCCGGGTCAATGGAGTAGATGTCACCTGCAGAGATAGCACCCATAGGGCACTCGCCCTGGCAAGTTCCGCATGCAGCGCAATCTGAAGTAATTTTGTAAGCCATAGTTGTATTAAATTAAGTTGTTAATAGTTCTTTTCAAGGACGCAAAGATACAAATTCCGGACCAATACTCAAAATTAGTATCCGAAAATGTCTTCTGTCCTGAGTATTACCACTTTGCCGTAGCTTGGAGCAATGCCCTTGATATTGAGTTCTGCAGGGTTGCCCAGGATTCCGGTATTGTAAGTGCGGTTGCGGATGAACTCCTGCTGGTATGCCACGATATCCTCAAGGTTAAGCTTGGAGATATTTTCGTAAACCTGCTTGTCGTAGTCCTCGGCAACACCCTTTTCCTTCAGGGCAATGTAATGCAGGATGACATTGACTCCGTTGTAGCGGCGGGTTGCCAGATTCTGGACTGCATTTGTCTTAGCAACGTCGAAGGACTTCTGGTTAGCCGGCATATCGGTCATAATCTCGTCCATTGCGTTCATGGCGTCCAGCATCTTGTCGTTCTGGGTGTAAACCCTTGCCATATAGAACGGAATCTCTCCCTTTCTTGCAGGCAGGGTTGTACGTGCGCTTGCGTGGTACGCAAGACCCTTTGCCTCGCGGATATCCTGGAATACGATTGAACTCATTCCTGAGCCAAAGTAAATGTCGTAGAGATTTACAATAGCGTCCTTTGCAGGATCGTATTCTGAATCGTCGTATGTTGTTACCCTGTACATATTGATCTGGTTGGCCTTGTAAGGTGCGATGAACACGCCAGGGGTCTGGCTGCTCCAGGCCTTGAATACGTTGCTTGGGGCAAACTCGGCGAGGTTCTCTGCAACCTTGTGCATCTCAGGGAGTTTCTTGGCCATTTCCTCCTGTGAAGCAGGACCGTAGTAAATAACAGTGTGCTTGTGGGCAAACATATCCTTTACGGCAGCGATCAGCTCGTCTGAAGTCAGAGCCATAATCTGGGCCGGCAGAAGGTCTGTAGTAATTGGATTCTTAGGACCGTAGATGGCATACATCTGGATAGCGGTTTCGTTTGCCCTCTTGCTGGTCTTTGCGTTCATCTTCTCCAGAACCCAGTTCTGCTTCATCATGTTAAGAAGATCCTCGTCTCCCTTTACGTTAGAGATGAAGTTCTCCAGAAGAGCAACTGCTTCGTCCATTGAAGAACCGATACCACTCAGGGATACTGTCAGGTCGTTAGCTCCGGCCATTCCGTTGAATGTGCAGGCCAGGTTGTAGAACTTGGACCTGATCTGGTCAGCGGTAAGGCTGTCTGTTCCCAGAGCCTGAACGTATGACAGTGCATACTGGAGCACTGGAATGTCGTTTGTTCCGTTCCTGAAATAGTAGTTCAGGTTGAAGAGCTCGTTGTCGTCGTTGTGCTTGTAGTAGAAAGGCAGTCCGTTGGACAGCTCGGCCACACTCATATCCTTTGCAAAGTCCACGAATACAGGCTGTATAGGAGCGGCTACATTTGCCATTTCTTCCATATCACGGAGGAACTGGCTTGAGGTGTCCCTGTTGGTGCGGATAGCGGTGATTGCCGGCTTCTCAAGCTTCTTGACTCCTTCCTGAGGGCCCTGGAGCTTGTTTACCTGTACATAGTTGTCATTGAAGTGGCGGTTAGCAAAGGCAACGACATCTTCCTTGGTGATCTTGGCCAGACGCTCTCCCCCACCTATTACATAATTCCAAGGAAGGTGGTTGATGAAAGCGTTGTACTGCCAGGAAGCAAGTGCCCTGTAAGACTCCTGGGCCATCATCTGCTGGCGGCGGTAGTTGTTCAGGATAGACTGGAGCATATTCTCGTCGAAGTCGCCTCTCTTTACCTTCTCGATTTCTTCCATCACGATGGCCTTTGCCTCTTCCAGGCTCTGGCCTTCCCTAGGCTCGCATGTAACCAGGAAAATAATGTAATCGGAAAGTGTATAGCTGAAAACATCTGCTCCCAGAGTCTTCTGAAGACGGTTAACATCCTGGTCTATCAGACCGGCGCCGCCACGGTTGGAAAGAAGGTTATTGATAATGTAAAGAGTGTCTTCGGTAAAGTTCAAGCCTTCTCTTCCGGCTTTGTAGGCAGAAGGGAATCTCCAGCCCAGGCCAAAGAACGGAGACTGCTGTCCGTAAACGGTCTTTTCTATATGATTTTCAATAGGCTCTTCATCTTCAAACTCAAGAAGCTTGAGATCATCATTCTTCTTCCAGTCTCCGAAATACTGCTTGATGGTCTTGATCACAACATCTGGATCAAAGTCGCCGGCCATGCAGATAGCCACGTTATTAGGAACATAGAAGTTGTCGAAATGCTTCTGTATGTTCACGATGGAAGGGTTCTTCAGGTGCTCCTGGGTTCCGATTGTAGTCTGCTCTCCGTAAGGATGCTTGTCAAACATCGCGAACAAAAGTGTATCAAGAGCATTCCCGCTGTCATCCGAGAGGCCAAGGTTGCACTCCTCGTAAACTGCCTCAAGCTCGGTATGGAATCCGCGGATAACCATATTCTTGAAGCGGTCGCTCTGAATCTTTGCCCAAGCCTCGACCTGATTGGCAGGAATATCCTCGGTATAAACGGTCATGTCAAATGAAGTGAAAGCGTTGCTTCCGCTTGCTCCCAGCTGGGCCATGATCTTGTCATACTCGTTGCCGATGAAATACTCGGATGCGGCATAGGAAAGAGAGTCTATCTTGGCATACTCAGCTTTCCTCTCCTCAGGATCTGTCATTGTCCTGTACTTCTCGAATTCCTCGGTAATCTGGTCCAGCAGCGGCTTTTCAGCTTCATAGTTGCTTGTTCCGTAGTTGGTTGTACCCTTGAACATAATGTGCTCAAGATAATGGGACAGGCCTGTGGTCTCCGAAGGGTCGTTCTTGCTGCCGACTCTTACAGCGATGTAGGTCTGGATTCTAGGCTCCTTGTGCATTGGAGTCAGGTAAACGGTCAAACCGTTGTCAAGAGTGTAGATCCTGGTGTTTGTAGGATCCCCCTTGATGGTAGTGTACTCTTTCTTGCAGCCGGCAACGCACGCAAGCACGATAATTGCAACTGCAAGAATTGAAAGTTTGTTGGTTAACTTCATAACTGTGATTTAACTATATAAAAATTGTATTTTGTTTTTCTGTAAACGGACAAATTTAACAATTAATCGGTATCTTTGGACACTATTATGAAAAAGGGGTTGAACATATTCGGAAAGGCGTCTGCGATAATAGTCGCTATTGCTTTATTTTGCGGCTCGGCGATGGCTCAGACAGGCCACACCACATCGCTGAAGTTTGACAAGACCGTCCATAATTTCGGCAAGATCCTGTATGGCAGCGGGGAGAAAAAATGCGAGTTCAGGTACACCAATATCAGCAAGGAACCCGTTGTGATAAACAACATCCTTTCATCTTGCGGCTGCAGCGTTCCTGAATGGAACAAGGCCCCTATCCGCCCGGGAGAAAGCGGAGTCATCAAGGTTACCTATCTGAATGACCAGGGTGCCTATCCGTTTGACAAAACCTTAACCGTTTACGTATCCTCATCGCAGAAGCCTATAATCCTGAGGATTACAGGAGTTGCATACGATAAGGCAAAACCCGTGAGCGAACTTTATCCGGCACACTTCGGGCCTCTGGGAATGAAGGCTGAGGTGCAGAACGGAGGACAGATAGAGCAGGGTCTGAAGAAGGCCTTGAAGGAAAATGTGGTGAACATATCGCAGAAGAAGGTGGCCGTAAGCTTTGCGGATGCGGATCCGGCGCTGGATATTTCCGTCTCGCCGTCGGTAATCGGCCCGGGAGAAAGCGCAACCATTTCCTACAGCATAGATACCCGCAAGGGAAAGACCAGATGGGGCAAGAACTACTATAAGGCAACTATACTCTGCGACGGCAAGAAGGCCGGAGAGTTCTCCAGCGAAGCAACCGTGCTAACGCCTTACACATCGCTGAGCAAAGAGCAGAAAGACAATGCCCCTCAGATTATTTTGGACAAGAGTTCCGTTCCGTTTGGAAGCGCCGGAGTTTACAGCACGATTGACCTGAGCGTGAAAATCAGCAACCCCGGAAAATCCGAACTGAGAATCTACAAGGTTGAAACCGGCGGGGAGAGGATGGATATCAGCTGCCCTTCAAGAATCAAGGCAGGCGGCACCGGAACCCTTAAAGCCAAAATCCACCCGCGCGATGCGGAAATGGACAAAGTATTCATAATCACACTGATAACAAACTCGCCAGACAGGCCTCTTGTAACTATTTTCTCAAGCGGCACCATCTGGCCCGAAAGATAGAATATGAGCAACAAGATAGACGCTACAACAGAGGACTGGCCTCCGAAGAAAAGCAAGACCAACGACACTGCATTAGTAGTGAATGACGGAGTGAATTCCCAGCCCACTGTAAATCCTTACATAAAGAACTTCTTTGTAAAGAAGAAACCTTCGGTACTTACCGCCAAGGAATATCTCAAGGGCATTTTTGCAGGAGACCGTGCCATTCTGGGAAAGGCCATTACCATAATAGAAAGTTCCAATCCTGCACACAGGGCACTGGCAAAGGAGATAATAATCGGCTGCCAGGAGAAGATCCGCAAGAGCAAGGTCCGCACTATGAGAATCGGCATCACGGGCGTTCCGGGGGCCGGAAAGAGCACGTTCATAGAGGCTTTCGGAGGCTACATCACAGGAGCCGGCCACAAGCTTGCAGTTCTGGCTGTTGACCCTTCCAGCGAAAGGAGCAAGGGTTCCATCCTTGGAGACAAGACCAGAATGGAAACCCTCACCAAAGACCCTAACGCGTTCATCAGGCCTTCGCCAAGCGCTGGGAGCCTGGGAGGCGTTACCCGCAAGACAAGGGAAACCATACTTCTCTGCGAAGCGGCCGGCTATGACGTTATCTTCATAGAAACCGTAGGAGTGGGCCAGAGCGAGACCGCCGTCCACAGCATGAGCGACTTCTTCCTCCTGCTGATGCTCAGCGGTGCCGGAGACGACCTCCAGGGCATAAAGCGTGGCATTATGGAGATGAGCGACCTTATTGCCATAACCAAGGCAGACGGATCCAACGTGGAAAAGGCAGAAGGAGCCAAGGCCCTGTATGCCAACGCACTGCATCTGTTCCCGCCTACAGATTCCGGATGGGTTCCAACCGCTGTCACATCCTCGGCGGTTACCAAGAAAGGACTTCCGGAAATCCTGGAAAAGATAGATGCTTACTTCAAGCTCGTGCGCAAAAACGGCTACTACGACATACGCCGCCGCCAGCAGGCCAAGTACTGGATGTACGAGCATATTAACGAGACTCTCAAGAACGACTTCTACGACAATCCTAAGATAGAGAAAGCTTTGCAGAAGACAGAGGACCAGGTGCTTGCCGGCCAGATAGATTCCTTTATGGCAGCCGAGCAGCTGATAGATATCTATCGCCAGGAGGAAAAGGAATAAATGGATTTAAGCCGGATTCTTCCCGTATTGCTTGAGGCTCTCAAAGGAGCTGCCGTGATTACCGCACTGGTAATCGCGATGATGACTCTTATAGAATATCTCAACATTGAAAACAAGGGACGGTGGTTCAAGTCCCTGAAGGATTCCCCTATCCGGCAGGTTCTTGCCGGCACTCTCCTTGGAGCAATACCCGGCTGTTTGGGAGGATTTGCATCTGTTTCTCTATACACGCACTCTATAATCGGGGCTGGAGCCTTGATTTCAACGATGATTGCCGCTACCGGAGACGAGGCCTTTGTTCTTCTGGCAACCTCTCCCGCTCTCTTTTTCAAGCTGCTTGCAATACTTTGCGCCATAGCGTTTTGCACTGGACTTGCCATAAGCCTTATCAGGAAAAACCGCCAGAAGAGTCTTTGTCCCGAGAGTTTCCAGATACATCAGGAAGACAAGGAACATAAAAAGGAGAGGAACTTCAGGCATTTCATAAAGGAACACATCTGGGAACATATTGTAAAGAAACATCTTCCGGGCGTGTTCCTCTGGTCTTTCGGAGCGCTGGTCCTGTGCGGAGTTCTTACGGAATACATTAATCTGGAAAACTGGATTTCAGGCCACGAAGGCTATATGCCGCTTGTCATACTGGCAGCCGCCGCAATAGGCCTCATACCACAGAGCGGCCCGCACATGGTGTTCATTCTGCTTGTAGCCCAGGGCACTCTCCCGTTCTATGTGCTTCTGGCCAGCGCCATAAGCCAGCAGGGCCACGTATCCCTACCCCTTCTGGCCCAGAGCAAAAAGAGCTGGATCCTCAGCAAAGCCTTCTGCGCCATCCTTGGAATCGCCGCCGGAATGCTGGGATATTGCCTTTAGGGCGATGGTGCTTTATAACACGCATTAAATCAGCAATATACAAAATAACCGCATCTTTTAGAGTGCGGTTATTTTAGTAAGTATTGATAATCAATTACTTACAGAGTACCATCGCCCCTTGTGTTACTTCACGGCGATAATGTCAACTTCTATCATCGCGCCTTTCGGCAGGGCTGCTACCTGATAGGCGACTCTTGCCGGATATGGCTCGCTGAAGAACTTGGCATATACCTCGTTCAGTGCTCCGAAGTTGGCAAGGTCCTGCAGGTAGCAAGTAACCTTGACGGCGTCGCTCATCTTGAATCCGCCTTCTTCCAGGACGTTCTTAAGGTTTTTGAATACCTGGGTAAGCTGCTCCTTGAATCCTCCGGGAACAAACTCTCCGGTTGCAGGATCGATAGGAAGCTGGCCTGATGCGTAAATTGTGTTGTCTGTTATAACTGCCTGGCTGTAAGTTCCTACAGCTGCCGGTGCATTAGGGCTTGCTACAATCTTTTTCATATCTGTAATGTTGTAAAATTTTCACTTTGACAGATTATTTCAAGGCATCGCCGTTCATGGTAACGAGAAATTCCTCGTTGGTAGCGGTCTTTTCCAGACGGGCCTTCATGAATTCCATAGCCTCCACGCTGTTCATATCGGAGAGATAGTTTCTCAGAATCCAGATACGGTTCAGGGCCTCCTTGTTTACAAGCAGGTCGTCCCTTCTTGTGGATGAGAGAGTTACGTCTACGGCAGGGAAGATTCTCTTGTTAGACAGCTTGCGGTCCAGCTGGAGTTCCATGTTGCCGGTTCCCTTGAATTCCTCAAAGATAACGTCGTCCATCTTTGATCCGGTTTCCGTAAGGGCGGTGGCGATAATGGTAAGGGAACCTCCGTTCTCCACGTTTCTGGCGGCTCCGAAGAATCTCTTTGGCTTATGGAGCGCGTTGGCGTCAACACCGCCGCTGAGCACCTTTCCGCTGGCTGGCTGAACCGTGTTGAATGCCCTTGCAAGACGGGTAATGGAATCCAGGAGGATAACCACGTCGTGACCGCACTCAACCAGTCTCTTGGCTTTCTCCAGAACTATGCTGGCAACCTTGACGTGCCTTTCTGCAGGCTCGTCGAAAGTGGAAGCCACAACCTCGGCCTTAACGCTTCTTGCCATATCGGTAACCTCCTCAGGACGCTCGTCTATAAGAAGAACGATAAGGTAAACTTCAGGATGGTTGTCTGCGATGGCATTGGCTATCTCCTTAAGGAGCACGGTCTTACCGGTCTTAGGCTGTGCCACGATAAGTCCTCTCTGGCCCTTGCCTATAGGGGCGAACATCTCCACTACCCTGCAAGACAGGTTGTTGTGGCCGTTACCCAGAAGGTTGAACTTCTCCTCAGGGAAAAGCGGAGTAAGGAAATCGAACGGAACCCTGTCGCGGATGAAAGCCGGATCCCTTCCGTTAATGGAATCGATCTTAACCAGCGGGAAGTATTTGTCACCCTCTCTCGGCGGCTTGATTTCTCCGAATACGGTATCTCCGGTCTTAAGGGCAAAGAGCTTTATCTGGCTCTGCGATACGTAAATGTCATCCGGAGAATTAAGGTAGTTATAGTCTGAAGAACGAAGGAAACCATAGCCGTCCGGCATAATCTCCAGAACTCCGTCTGCCTTTACAACGCCTTCAAACTCAAACTTCTGAGCTTTCTCCTCAGGCTCATTCTGACGCTCGTTGTTCTGCCGTTCGCCATTCTGCCTTTCATTGTTCTGGGCGCGGTCGTGGTTGCGCTCGCCGTTCTGCCTTTCATTGTTCTGCGGCCTTTCCTGGCGAGGGCGCTGCTGGTCCTGAGGTCTTGGCTGCTGTTCCTGCTGACGAGGCTGGTCCTGAGGTTTCTGATCCTGCGGCTTTGGCTGCGGTGCAGACTTTTCAGGATTATCGGCTGCAGGAGTCTGGTCGAAAAGCGATGGAGACTGCTGCTGCGGTTTCTGTATTCTCGGCCTCTTCTGCCTTGGCTGACGAACCTGGTCCTGAGCCTGTTCAGTCTTTTCTTCAACTGGCTTTGCCTCTAGCTTAGGTTCTGCTGCAGGAGCCTGTGCTTCAGGCTGTGAAGCCGGCTGGGCTATCTCTTTCTTTTTACGGCCACGCTTCTTTGGAGCTTCAGCTGTAGCCTGAGCGTTAGTTTCGTTGTTTTCGGTAGAAGCCTGCTGGCTCTTCACTTTCTGCCTTGGCTTGCGCTTAGGCTTTTCCTCCGGCTGCTCCGCTGCCTTGATAGCCTGCTCGTCGAGGATCTTGTAGACAAGGTCATCCTGAGAGAAGGACTTGGGCTTTGCAATTTCAAGCTTCTCCGCGATTGCCAAAAGTTCTTCAAAACTCTTGGACTTAAGTTCAATAATGTCGTACATATAAAATGTGTAAAAAATAATTTGGGAACAAATGGATCATCTTGGATCCCACCTGCGGGAGACACCCGCATAAATCGTGTGCAAATATAACACAAAATACTTAAAGTGCAAACATTTTCAAGTAATTACGCACAATTTTGCCATAAAGCGGCAAGCCCTGGCCGGTTAAGGGCCAGGGCTTGCCGAAATATTCACCAAAGGGAACGTATTATTTGATTGTAACCAGCAGCTGCTCAAGGAATTTCACGAACTTGTCAAGAGAAGCCAAATCCAGCTTTTCTCCAGGAGCGTGAACTCCCCTGAGTGTAGGTCCGAACGATATCATATCCCAGTCAGGGAACTTGAGGCTGAACAGTCCGCACTCCAGTCCTGCAGGAGTTACGATAACCTTGGCGTCTGTCTTGAAGAGCTTCTTGTATACCTTCTTGCAGTGCTCCAGAATCGGAGAATTCAGTTTAGGAATCCATCCTGGATACTCGCCTTCGTGGGTAACCTTTGCTCCGGCCATTGCCCAGCAAGCCTCCATCTGCTGAGCCATCCAGCGCCTCTCGCTGACAACCGCGCTTCTCTGGCTGGAACCGATGACAATCTTGTTAGGTTTCTTCATCTTGATGGAAGCGAAGTTAGTGGAAATCTCTATCAGGCCAGGAATAGTGTCGCTGATCTTGTAAGAACCGTGAGGACAGGCAACTCCGGCAAAAATCAGAGATGCCGCAGTGTTAGCGTCTATAGCCTTGAGCTTGCACTCTATAGGAACAAGTTCCATCTGTACTCCAGGATCAGGAATGGCGAATTCAGCCTTCACTTCATCCCTAACCTGGTTGAAAATCTTCACAACGGAAGCCTTTGCGCTCTTAGGGAATCCGAAGATGGCGTGAGCGTCCCTAGGAATGGCGTTGCGCTTGTTGCCGCCGTCTATCTCGTAAAGCTCGATATTGTGCTTGTCCAGAACCTTGTAGAGGAAACGCATCAGCATCTGGTTGGCGTTCACGCGGTTCTTGTTTATGTCGTCTCCGCTATGACCACCCTGGCTGCCGAACACCCTGACCTTGTACTTGAGGAATTCCTTTGTCTGAGGAACTGGCTTATAGGTAAATACGGCCGTAGTGTCTATGCCGCCGTTGCATCCGATGCAAAGCTCTCCCTCGTCCTCGGAATCAAGATTGAGGAGAATCTTTCCGGTAGCAAAACCCGGCTCCAGAGCCTCTGCTCCGTCCAGTCCTGTTTCCTCGGAGATGGTAAAAAGAGCCTCCAGCTTTCCGGTCTTCATCTTAGGGTCTATCAGAGCCGCCAGCTGCGCAGCCATACCGATTCCGCAGTCTGCGCCCAGAGTGGTATCCTTGGCAATCATCCAGCCGTCCTCAATGCAGTAGTTGATAGGATCCTTGGCAAAGTCGTGCTTTACTCCCTGGTTCTTCTCGCAAACCATATCGGAATGGCTCTGCATGATGATGGTAGGGACTTTCTCCATGCCCTTGTCCGCCTTCTTGGTAAGAAGGACATTGCCTACCTTGTCTTTCTTTGCTCCGAGTTTGTGCTTCTTTCCGAAATCCAGAAGCCATTTGATTATCTTTTCCTCGTGACCGCTCTCGCGGGGAACAGTTGTAATTTCCTTGAAGATTTCAAGAACTTTCTTGCTATCCATAGCTATGTGTTATTTGTTGTTTATGTAATCGCGGGATTACTTTCCGCCCTTGAGCTGGCGCTCCAGGTCTGCAACATAGCGTCTTATGTTGCGGTCTGTGTCTATAAGGTCAGAAACGGTGCTGCAGGCGTGGAGAACGGTGGCGTGGTCCTTTCCTCCCATCTGGCTGCCTATGGATGCAAGGGAGGTCTTGGTAAGGTTGCGCACCAGATACATCGTAATCTGGCGGGCCTGGACAATCTCCCTCTTGCGGGTCTTGGAAACGATGGTTTCCGGAGAAATCTTGAAATAGTCGCACACCGTGTTGCGGATTCTCTCCAGAGAAATCTCAGAAGAATCCACGTTCACTATCTGCTGGGTAACCTTCTTTGCAAGGTCAAGGGTAATGTTCTCCCTGTTGAAAGTGGAATGTGCCAGAAGCGTAAGTATCGTTCCCTCAAGTTCACGCACACTTCCGGTAACCTTGGATGCCAGATAATTGACAATCTCGTCCCCCAGCACGATTCCCTCGTTGGCGCTCTTGGCCTTGATTATCTTCACCCTGGTATCGAAGTCCGGAGTCAGCAACTCAGCGGTAAGCCCCCACTTGAATCTCTGGATCAGCCTTGTCTCCATATCCTTAAGGTTGCCAGGAGCAACGTCGGAAGTAAGGATGAGCTGCTTTCCAGCCTGCTGCAGATAGTTGAAAATGTGGAAGAAAGCGTTCTGAGTGCCACTCTTTCCGGAGAAGTACTGCACATCATCCAGGATCAGCACATCAATCTGTTCGTAGAAATGCAGGAAGTCCGGAATCTTGTTCCCTACAGTAGCATTCTGATACTGAGTCTTGAAAGTATGGGCGCTTACGTAGAGGACTATCTTTTCAGGGTGCAGCTGCTTTACCCTCAAACCAATAGCCTGGGAAAGATGGGTCTTTCCGAGACCGGATCCGCTATGAATGAACAGCGGGCAGAAAGGATTGTTGCCCGGAGTGGAAGCCACTCTCTCGCCCGCACTCCTTGCCAGGCGGTTGCAAGGCCCCTCAATGAAATTCTCGAAGGAATATTTAGGGTTGAGGTTCGGGTTGATGGTCAGCTTCTGGATTCCCGGTATCACGAAAGGATTGATCGGCTCCCTCTCGTTTCTCGGAAAAGCGATAGGAGGATTGCCGGCAACCTCAAGCATCTGGTGAGGATAGGCAACCGTGCTGTTCACGAACTGGATATTGTAGAACAGGTTTACCTTGTCGCCGATGACTCTCTTGAGAGTCTTGCCAAGAATATCCACAAGCGGCATCTCCTCCAGATGGTGCATGTGGGCGTCTGAAGGAACTTCTATAGTGAGGCTGGAGTCAACCAGGGATATAGGCTTTACCGGCAGGAACCATTTCTGGAACACTGCGTCCGGAACGTTGCTCTTTATGATCTGAAGACAACGGTTCCACACCTCTATATGATTGCTCTCGCTCATTAAACTGAATGATATTAGAAAAAAAAAGCGCCGTGGTTTGGCAGAACAAAATTGGTAAATAAAAAGTTAAAAAAAAATATCTCCAGCTATTGTTTTTTTGCGGAAAAATATAAGAGCCCTATAAATCAGTGCGAAAAAATAAGCTATCTCGCAACGGTGTGCTAATCAGGCGGTTGTACCAAATTGCGCAGTTAAACGCCTAATCAGAACACACTTACTTTGATATATTTTTTAGGATTCGCCTTTATCTTTTTTACAAGTTCATCTATATCGGTGAGCAAACTGTCTACGGAATTGTGCAGGTCGTCGTTTCTCATCAGTTTTCCGGTGGTGGAATTCGGAGACTGGATCTTGTCAAGTATAGCGTTCAGCTTGTCCAGACTTTCCTGAAGACGGACGGCAGAGAGGTTTTCCGCTGTCTTGTTGACATTTGCGATGGCTCCCTTCAGGTCTCCATCCGGAGCGCTAAGATCCTGCGTGATGGTATTTATATTCTTCAGCGATGAGGACAGGTCCGGAGTCATTCCGTTCAGAGATGCGGAAAGCCTCTGGATATTGGCCAGCGAGCCGTCCAGCCTCCTGAGAGACGAGTGGAGATCCTGCCTTGCTGCGGAATCCAGAGTCTGGTTTACGGAAGCCAGTACGCAATTCAGGTTATCCACCGTTTCCTCCAGCTTGTCCTTGAGCGGTCCTACATAACCGTAGAGCACGCTGAGCATGTCAGGAACGCTCTTTCCCTTAAGTGTGTCGCCGTGCCTTGCGGATATCTGGGATTCTCCCAGAGCCAGCCTCATTTCCTTTCCTCCCAGCAAATTGGAGCTGTACACCTCAGCCCTGCTGTCGATAGGAATGCGATAATCGTTTGACACATTGAAACTGACCAGGAAGCTGTCTCTTACGGGATCCAGCTTGATTTTCTCGATCGTTCCAACCTTAAAGCCCCTGATATAAATAGGAGATGTGGGGGCAAGCCCTTCCACTTCAGGAAGATAAGTGTGGTAAGTGCTCCTCTTCTTGAACAAGTCGTAACCCTTGAGGAAGTTCAGGGCCAGGAAAAGCGCCACACCCACCGCTATCACGAATATGCCTATTTTCTGACTGCTGGAAATTTTCATGATCTATAATTATCTGGTTACAATTTTACCATTTTTTATCGCGATAATGAAGGCCTGAGGGAATTTTTTTCTCACATCGCCCAGAACTGCCGCCGCCTTCTGCCTTGTATCCCAATCCCCGTAATGATATTTGTAGAAGCCGTTGTCATATATGCTCTGGACACCCTTAAGACCCTTAAATTCAGAAGAATTGCTCTTGAGTTTCTTTTTGGCGGCCATTATCTGGATGGAATAACGCACCTGCTCTTTTGCCGGCTTCTCTACTTCTGTCTTAACTTCAGGCTCCGGATTCTGGACCTCTGGCTGCTCAGGTTCAGTTGTCTGAGTCTCATCAGGCTTTGGAGCGTTTTCATTGGAATTCTCCTCTGGTGTTTCTTCCGTATTGCCGTAGCGGCTGCTGTAATCCTCGCAATATCTCGTGAAAGCGTCCGCCAGATGGCGGGCAATCTTCTGCTGGCCTTCCGTGGTTATGATCTTTGCCTTGTCTGCCGCATTGGTCAAAAAGCCTATTTCCGTAAGAACGGAAGGCATTGTGGTGCGCCACAGAACCAGAAAACCGGCCTGACGTACTCCCCTGTTCACGGAAACAGGACCTTTCTTGTACTCGTCCTGGATGAAACTTGCAAACCTTATGCTCTGCTCGGAATATGCGTTCTGGAGAAGGGAAAAGATAATGTAGGACTCTGGAGAATCGGGATTAAAGCCCTCATATTTAGTTGTATAGCCGTCCTCCATCTTGATTACGGCGTTCTCCCTCTTGGAAACCTCGAAGTTCTTGTCGCTGACGTGAGAACCCATAGTATAGGTCTCGCTGCCGGACGGCACAACGGAAGGATTTGCATTAACGTGAATGGAAAGGAAAAGGTCCGCCTTGTTGCGGTTGGCAATGTCCGCCCTCTCTGCCAGAGGAATGAAAACATCCTTTTTCCTGGTGTAGATCACTTTGACATCCGGATGCTCCTCCTCGATAATCTTGCCCAGCTTAAGCGCTACGGAAAGAACGATATTCTTCTCGCTGTATTTGCGGTCCTTGCTCATGCAGCCGTGGTCATGCCCGCCGTGTCCGGGATCCAAAACCACGCACTTAACCTTTCCGGTGCTGTTCTGGGCATTTAGCGGAAGGGAAACTCCAGCCACCGCCGCCGCCAGGGCAACGGTAAATGCAATGCGTCCTATGCCACAGAGAAGCTTCATATCGATTCCTTTTTATAAATCAGTAACAAAAATATTGCTACATTTGTACTTTGCTGACAAATTTACAAATAAAAGCTGAAAAAGACCTTAGAAGGTGATGTCTATAGGAAGAATAATAAGGAAAACCTGCAATGTGGCCCTGTGCGCCCTGCTACTTGCCTCCCTTTGGGGCTTTACCCCAAGGAAGCAGACGGCAAAAGGTTCCCGGATTCCTTACTTCCGAGACACGATTCCTGTTCTGGACAGCATTCCCGCAAAAGACTCTCTCGGCAAAGACACCCTCAACCTGAAAGACACGATGTTTACGGTGGATTCTTCCCTTATCTCCACCCTCAAGCAGCCGGTTTTCTCCACGGGCAGAGACTCCAGCGTGGAAATCCTCACGGACGGCAAGCGTATGCTCTATTACTATGGAGACGTTACCGTCACTTATGAAGACATATCCATCAAGGCAGACTATATAGCATATAACGTCCAGACAAAGACAGTGTTCGCCAAAGGCCTCCCGGACTCCACCGGTGTTATCAAGGGCAATCCCGAACTCAAGGAGGGAAAGAACACCTACACGATGGAAAGCGTCTACTATAACTTCGACACCAAGAAGGCCAAGATCAAGAATATGATGACGCAAGAGGGAGAGGGCAACATCAAGGGCAAGTATATCAAGAAGATGGCGGATAACTCAATCAACATCGCCAGAGGAATATACACCACCTGCGACGCGGAAGAGCCGCACTTCTACCTCCAGATGACAACCGCCAAGGTTATCAATTCGGGGCCGGTCAAGAAGACCGTGTTCGGCCCTGCATACACCGTGATTGAAGGCGTCCCTACCCCGTTTGCCCTGCCGTTCGGATTTGTTCCGAGAATCAGCAACCGCAGCGGCGGAGTGCTGTTCCCTACATACGGAGAGGAAACGGCCAGAGGATTTTACCTAAGGGGCCTGGGATATTATTTCGTGTTCGGGGACCATCTGGATCTTGCCGCAACCGCTGACATTTATACCAGGGGCTCGTGGGCTGTTAACGTAAACTCCAGGTATGCAAAGAGATATAAATACACGGGCAATCTGTCCGGCGTCTATTCCGTTGACATAACGGGAGAAAAGCATCAGCCGGACTATTCCAAGAGCAAGAACTTCTCCCTGAACTGGAGCCACAACCAGGATGCCAAGGCAAGGCCGGGAACCACATTCAGGGCATCTGTGAACTTCTCTTCCCCATCCAACAGCCGCTACAACTCAACCACCATAAACCAGGCGCTGACAAACCAGATTTCCTCCTCCATTTCATACGGAAAAACCTGGGCCGGCACACCGTTCTCGCTGAGTTTAAATGCATTGCACAGCCAGAACTCAAGAGACAGCTCTTATGCAGTAACCTTCCCTAACCTTACATTCACCGTAAGCAGGATCAACCCGTTCAAGAGGAAGGTAATGGTTGGCAAGAGAAAGTTTTACGAAGACATAACCTTCAACTACTCTGCCCACTTCGACAACAAAATCAACTTCAAGAGTTCCGAGGTGGGAAAGCCGGATTTCTTCAAGAAGATGCGCAACGGCATGCAGCACACGTTCAGCATCGGCCTGCCGACATTTACCGTGCTCAGATACATACAAGCCTCTCCTGGAGTGAATTACGGAATGAACTGGTACTTCTCGGATGCCACACAGTATTACGATACCAGGCTCAAAAGGGCTGTTACAGAGTATTCCGATCCTTTCAGCACATTCGGCCTTACCCAGACCTACAACTTCAGCCTGTCCTTCAATACCAGAATCTACGGCCTGTTCAACTTTGGCAAGAACAGCGCCCTACAGGCAATGAGGCACATCATTACACCGAGCATCAGTTTCAGCTATATGCCTGAACTCGGCACCAGGGCAAACGGATACCGTACCTACGAGTATGTGGATTCAGACGGCAAGCCGCATTCGGTGGTCTACAACAGATATTCCGGGCAGCTCTATTCTCCTCCGGGCCAGGGCAGCAACGCAGGTATGAGCTTCAGCTTCGGCAATACCCTGGAAGCCAAGGTAAGGTCGCAGATGGACACCACCGGCAAGGGCGTAAGGAAGATTAAACTCATAGA
This sequence comes from Bacteroidales bacterium, assembly GCA_017550655.1. GTDB lineage: Bacteria > Bacteroidota > Bacteroidia > Bacteroidales > UBA932 > Egerieousia. The sequence continues at coordinate 132,631 of JAFZOK010000017.1, forward strand.
CCAGCTGAATATAGGAGGATCCTACAATTTTCTGGCGGATTCAATGAAGCTTTCCAATATTTCAGTCAATATGTCCACCACCGTTTTCGGAAAGATGGGCATTTCCGCAAACATGACTCTGGACCCCTATGCCATCAACGAGAGAGGCCAGCGCTACAACAAGCTGATGATATCCCAAGGCGGATTCAAGCCATTCAGGCTGACGGGTGCCAGCCTTTCCACTTCCTACACGTTCCAGGGAGAAGGAAAGAGCCGCCTGGGTGCAGACTACTCCCCGGAAGGAGGTAATTCTCCTGTAATTCCAACCAGAGCCGGAACCAATTCCTCTTCCTCCGCATACCAGAGGATATTCTATCATCCAGTAACCGGAGAATACATTCCGGGCGGATGGGTTTACTACTACGACCCTAGTATGCCGTGGAGTGTCAACCTGAACTACAGCTATTCCTTCTACCGGTCTTACCAGTACTCAAACAACCAGCTGGTTACCAAGAACAACCACGCTATGACACTGGGAATAAGCTCACAGTTGCAGATATACAGGGATCTGAGAATCTCCCTCAATACCGGAGTGGACCTTACAAAGATGCAGCTGACCACCACCCAGCTTTCCGGTTCGTTCAGCCTGCACTGCTTCCAGATTTCATTCTCCTGGATTCCTAACGGAAAATGGGAGAGCTGGAGCTTCAGGATTTGCGCAAACGCCTCGTCCCTGGCAGACCTGCTTCAGTTCAAGAAGAACGCCAGCTACTGGGATAACGGCAGCGGCTATTAATCATACCCACATGAAAAAAAGCAGACTTGATTATCTCAAACTACTGGGCGAAAAGTTTCCTTCAGCAGCTTCCGCGGCATCGGAGATAATGAATCTGAAGGCTATTCTGAGCCTGCCCAAGGGTACCGAACATTTCCTTGCAGACATCCACGGAGAATGGGAGGCCTTCCTTCACGTTCTCAAAAACGCTTCCGGAAGCATAAGGGAAAAGGTAACTTTCCTGTTCAGGGACAAGATGACAGAGGAAGAAATCAATTGCCTCTGCACACTGATATATTATCCCGAAGAAAGCATAAATCTCAAAAAGAGGGAGCTTGCCCAAAAAGAACTTGACAACTGGTATCTTTCAACGATAACGAACCTGATAAAGGTCTGTCGCAAAGCCGGTGAGAAATACACACGTTCCAAAGTCAGAAAAGCCCTGCCGCCACACTACAGTTACATAATGCTGGAGATAATGCACGAAAACTCGGCAGATGCCAACAAGGCGGATTATCTGCAGAGCATTTTCAGGGCAATTCTCGAGTCGGGGCAGGCGGAAGACTTCATAGTATCTTTCGCCCGCACCATCCAGCGTCTGGTAATAGACCATCTCCACATAGTGGGAGACATCTATGACAGAGGTCCCGGTGCGGAAGTGATAATGGACAGGCTACTCAAATACCACCACGTTGATATCCAGTGGGGTAACCACGATATGCTTTGGATGGGAGCCGCCAACGGAAACCTGGCCTGCATCGCCAATGTCTTGAGGATTTCTCTTAGATACGCCAATCTCGACACTCTCGAGAACGGCTATGGCATAAACATCCTGCCACTGGCCATTTTTGCCCAGGAAACATATTCAGACACTCCTCTGGAAGCGTTTATGCCAAAAAAGGGGAAGGGCGGGAGCGAAAACTACGACGAGAAGGAAACCCGTCTTGTGGCTATGATGCACAAGGCAATCTCCATAATCCAGTTTAAACTGGAATACCAGATAATCAGCAGCCATCCTGAATACCGGATGGAAAGCAGAAACCTCCTGCACACCCTTGCCGACAACGAATCCCCTACCGTAACTTCTGCAGACCCATACTCTCTGACTCCAGAGGAGGAAAAAGTCATAAGGGACCTGGCTTCCTATTTCGGCAGAAGCGAGCGTCTGCAGCGGCACATAGACTTCCTCTACAAAGTCGGAAGCATGTATCTGTGCTGCAACAACAACCTGCTTTTCCATGCCTCTGTTCCCCTAAACGGGGACAAGACCTTCAGGCAAGTCCTGGTTCCTGAAGGAAAGGACGGGAAATATGTCCGTCTGGGCGGGAAGGCTCTCTATGACAGGATAGACTATGTTGTCAGAAAGGCCAGGAAAGAGTATCTGCAGGCTGGAAAAGATAAGTTCTCCACTATTAGCCAGGATCTCAACGATTACTTCTGGTACTTGTGGTGCGGTCCTGATTCCCCTCAGTTCGACAAGAGTGCCATGACCACTTTCGAAAGGTACTTCAACCCGGACAAGTCCACCCATCACGAAGAGAAGGGTTATTACTACAAGTACAGGACAGAAAGCGGTGTCTGCGATATGATTATGGATGAATTCGGCGTCGGGGGTCCTGACGCCCATATAATCAACGGTCACGTGCCCGTAAAGGCCAAGGAAGGAGAACTACCGATCAAGGCGGACGGGAAGCTGATGGTCATAGATGGTGGCTTTAGCAGGGCCTATCAGTCCAGTACGGGCATTGCCGGCTATACCCTGATTTTCAACTCTCAGGGAATGCATATCGTAAAACTCAGCCCTTTTACCAGCGCAACCAGTGCAGTTGTAAACCACGACGACATAGAAAGCGTTACCGTGGTCAACTCCACGGCTTCACACAGGATGAGAGTCAGAGACACTGACAACGGACGCCTGCTCCAAGGTCAGGTAGAAGACCTTACAGACCTGCTTCAGGCATACAAAAACGGAACAATTCAAGAGAATATATGAAACGGATGATTGTAGCCCCATCAATGCTGAGCGCAGATTTCGCTCATCTTTCAAAGGACATAGATCTTGTAAACGCAAATGCGGACATTATCCATCTGGACATTATGGACGGAGTCTTTGTGCCTAACATTTCCTACGGAACTCCACTGGTCGAGACTATCTGCAAGGGAGCCACCATTCCTGTAGAAGCCCATCTGATGATTGTTGAGCCGCAGAAGTTTTTTGAACTCTACAGAAATCTGGGCGTCGGTTCTATCAGCGTCCACTACGAGGCCTGCAACCATCTGGACCGCACCGTCAAGAGAATCAAGGAACTGGGAATGAAGGCAGGAGTTGCAATCAATCCCCATACAAATGTCAATCTTCTGGAAGACATCGTGCGCATCAGCGATTACATCCTGATAATGAGCGTAAACCCAGGTTACGGAGGACAGAAGTACATTCCTTATTGCACTGAAAAGATCGCCGAGCTGAAAAAGATCATCGAAAGAAACAATCCGGAGTGCCTGATTGAGGTAGATGGCGGGGTAACCGTTGATAATATAGAGGAGATTGCCAATGCAGGGGCTGATGTGGTTGTGGCCGGCAGTGCAGTATTCAGAGCTAAGGATCCTGCCCAGGCCATCAAGATTCTGCAAGGCGTTCTTTAAGCAATTATATTTCTCTCTAGCCTTCGCTTCGCTCATCCCTCCCATCAAAGATGGGCCCCTCCCATTCATGTGGCCATGGGCGGCCACAGGCTCTTAGAGAAATATAATATGCTTAACTATCAAACCTTTGCAATGACCGTCTGGCAGGCGCGGACCTTGTCACCCTCCGTCACGAAAATCTCAGACCCGAGCGGCAGGAAGAAATCCACCCTGCTTCCGAACTTTATGAACCCCATCTGCTGCCCCGGAGCCACAACCTCTCCCTCCTTAGCATAGCAGACTATGCGGCGTGCCACATAGCCGGCTATCTGACGGATTAGAATATCCTTGCCGCTATCCAGACGGAGCCCAACGGAAGTCCTCTCGTTCTTCTCGGAAGACTTGGGATGCCAGGCCACAAGATAATTGCCCTGATGGTGATTGCTGTATAGAATCCTTCCTCCTGCTGGATAATAGTTTACGTGCACGCTCCAGATGCTCATGAAAACAGAAACCTGAATGCATCTGGAATGCAGGAACTCGGTTTCCTCCGTCTCCTTTACAATCACAACCTCCCCGTCTGCAGAGGACAGAATCTCGTTATTTGAAGATGATATTACTCCGCGATGGGGATCTCTGAAAAAGAAAGCGATAAACACAAACAGAGCCAGCAAGACTGCCGCCACTGCCATCGTAATCCAGTTCACCCCAAAGGCCAGCATGATTACAGTTGCAATCACCGCAAAGACAAAGAATGTCAGCAAAACCGATATGCGGCCTTCCTTGTGTATCATCAATAAATAAACATTGCTATTAAATAAAACAGGAATGCCGCAGGCCAGGCCAGAAGCCCGCTGTCGAACCTGTCAAGAAGCCCTCCGTGCCCGGGCATTATCCTGCCGGCATCCTTTTTCTGGAAATGGCGCTTGATCTTGCTCTCGACCAGATCACCGAGTACACTGAAGATACATACAACCAGGCCGAACAGAGCGGAAACCCAATAAGGGAATTGCGGCAGCAGCAGGTTGAATGCCCTAAGAACCAATGCAGTAATGATAGAAAGCGCTATGGCTCCGTATACTCCCTCCCAGGATTTCTTCGGGGAAACTGAAGGCATAAGCTTATGCCCACGTTCTCCCTGACCGAAAGCCGTCCCTATGCAATACGCTCCCACATCCCCCATCCACATCACAATCAGCAGGGAAGCGATAGCCCAGCCTTCAAAGAAATACGAGCCTTCCTCGCTATAAGACATTTGAACCGCAATGGCAGAAACAGCAATCAGCGCGGAAAACGGCAACGCCAGGTAAATGAGGGAAGACAGGGAAAAAGACATATACAGTTTCTCTCCCTCGAACAAATCAATCACAGGAACCGCGATAACCAAAAGCAGCAAACCAATTAAAAGAACTACTGAAAAGCTAACGTTTTCGTCCAGGCAAAGAGCGAAAGCCACTGCCCAGAAAAGCAACAAGGCCGCAATCAGAGATATGATTTTGAGTATTGCCTTACCCTTGCCCATCGTGAGCCTTAGATACTCGTAATCAGTTCTTACAAGGAAGAAGGAAAAGAGAATAAGGAAAGGAAGCGGATTATGCGGAACAATAATCAGCGATGCCAAAGTCAAGGCAGTGAACACCGCCCCGCTAATCGTCCTTATCATTATCTCTTTCATAACAGGCAGTCTTTATTCTGTCTTTGATTCAGAAGTCTCTGGAAGTTCCTCAGGAGTTTCAGGGAGTTCCTTTGCAGGAGCCGCCGAGTCAAGTTCCTTTACCCTCGGACCATAGATTCTTTCAAGGTCCTCGGCAAATATCACCTCTTTCTCAAGGAGAAGCTGTGCAAGTTCCTTGAAGCCGTCCATGTGGCTCTCGAGAACGTCCTTGGCCATCTGGTGAGCCTTGTCAATCAGCACCTTGGTCTCCTGGTCCACCATCTCTGCGGTCTTCTCGCTGAACGGTTTGGAAAGCTGATAGCCGTCCTCCTGGAAGTTATACCAGGAAACGTTGCCCACCTTGTCGCTCATGCCGTAGTAGGCAACCATTGCGTAAGCCATCTTGGTAAGCCTCTCAAGGTCGTTAAGGGCACCGGAAGAAATCTTGTTGTTTATTATTTCCTCAGCGACACGGCCGCCAATCAGGCTTGCCATCTCGTCCATCATCTGCTCCTTGGTCATAATCTGCCTCTCTTCAGGCACATACCAGGCTGCGCCAAGAGCCTTGCCACGAGGAATGATGGTAACCTTCAGAAGCGGATTTGCGTTAGGCAGGAACCAGCTTACCGTAGCGTGACCAGCCTCGTGGAAAGCGATGGTGCGCTTTTCTGAAGGCGGAATAATCTTGCTCTTGCGCTCCAGACCGCCCACAATCCTGTCTATCGCATCCAGGAAATCCTGCTTGTCCACATGCTTCTTGTTGTGGCGGGCCGCAATCAGGGCAGCCTCGTTGCAAACGTTGGCAATGTCTGCACCGGAGAAGCCCGGAGTCTGCTTTGCCAGGAAACTTGTATCAAGGTCGGGATCCAGCTTAAGTTTCTTGAGGTGAACCTTGAAGATAGCCTCACGGTCCTTGAGTTCAGGAAGGTCAATGGTAATCTGGCGGTCGAACCTTCCGGCTCTCATAAGGGCCTTGTCCAGAATATCCGCACGGTTGGTTGCGGCAAGAATGATTACACCGCTATTGGTGCCGAAACCGTCCATCTCGGTAAGGAGCTGGTTAAGGGTATTCTCCCTTTCGTCGTTGGAAGAGAATCCCACGTTCTTGCCCCTGGCCCTTCCCACGGCGTCAATCTCGTCGATGAATACAATGCAAGGAGTCTTCTCCTTTGCCTGCTTGAAGAGGTCTCTTACCCTTGAGGCGCCCACACCAACGAACATCTCCACAAAGTCACTTCCGCTCATGGAGAAGAACGGAACGTTTGCCTCTCCGGCCACAGCCTTGGCCAGCAGGGTCTTGCCGGTTCCCGGAGGGCCTATTAGAAGGGCTCCCTTAGGAATCTTTCCTCCCAGGCTGGTGTATTTGGACGGACTCTTGAGGAAGTCCACGATTTCCATAATCTCCACCTTTGCCTCCTCCAGACCTGCAACATCCTTGAAGGTAACCTTCACCTTGCTGTTCTTGTCAAAAACCTTGGCCTGGCTCTTTCCAACGGAGAAGATTCCGCCTCCGCCGCCACCGCTGCCGCCGGCTCCTCCAGACATACCTCTGGACAGGCGGCTGAACAGATAGATGGTGAAAATGATGAACAGTAGCGGCCACAGCCAGTTGAAAATGTTGCCCCAGTAATCAGTGGCATTATCCAGGGTGTACTCGAACTTCTTGTTCTCCGGCAGGGTGTCTCTCAGACCGCTGAACTCCTTCTCCACGTCGAACAGCGCCGGGAGCTGGAAGTAGAACAGGTTCTGGTACTTGAGTTCCTTTCCCCCGAACTTGTTCTCGTATTTCTTGAGGCGGTCTTTCTTGATCGTAACCGTTCCCGTCTGCTCGTTCATCACGTAGTTGATCTTCTCCACATCTCCCTCTGCGATCATCTTCTCCTTGACCTCGTACCACTCGGTCTTCATAGGATCTCCACCGTCATAATGGAACCACATGTAAAGGAGAATAAGGATCAACGGGATGTAGATCCAGGTAATCACAGACGCAAACGGGCTCTTCTTCTTATTGTTATTCTGCGCCATATTGTCTAGTCCTCATAAACTTTTTTGTCACAATCGCTCCACAAATCTTCCAGCCGGTAGAAATTCCTGTACTCGGTCTGGAAGATATGCACCACGATATCCCCGAAATCCTGGATAATCCAGAAGCGGTTCTCCTTGCCCTGGGAACGCAGCACCTTCTTCTTCCGCCTCTCTATCATCCTGTCCTCCACATTGTCCGCAATCGCAGAGACATTTGTGGTGGAATCCGCATTGCAGATAACAAAGAAATCGCAGATGCCGCTGCCTTCCTTCCTCAAATCCAGGGAAATAACGTTCTGGCCTTTCTTCTCCAGAATGGCATCGGTGATAACCTCCATATCGGTTGGAAGGGCTTTCTTTTCAACCTTCTTCGCAGGAGTTTTCTTTGCTGCGGCCTTCTTTGTAGGAGCCTTCACGGTCTTCTTTGCGGGAGCTTTTGCTGTTGTGGCTTTCTTTAACGTCATATCTTCGTATTTGTTAACTTTGCATTTAATCTTTCAAATATACACAAAATACATCAATAATTTTGCCAAAGGACAATATGACAGAAAAACTCGATATACGCTGGCTGAAGGTCACCGATTCCACCAACAACAGGGCCCTGGAGGGAATCCCGACTGAAAAGGACCGCACAACCTGGGCCGCGGAATTCCAGACAGCCGGAAGAGGCCAGAGGGGCAACACCTGGAAGAGTGCCCAGGCACAGAACCTTATGTTCTCCATCCTTCTCAAGCCGGACTTCATACTTGCCAAAGACCAGTTCGTCATATCTGCCATAGTAACCCTCGGCCTGGAAAAGTATCTGAAAGACAAGGGAGTAACCTCCAAGATCAAATGGCCTAACGACATTTATGTCTGCGACAGGAAAATCTGCGGCATCCTCATCGAGCACGGAATCAGCGGTGAATACCTCTCCACGAGCGTATGCGGTATTGGCCTGAACATCAACCAGCGGGAATTCCCAAAGGATCTCCCCAATCCAACCTCACTGGTCCTGGAACTCGGCACGGACAAAAACTACGAACTGAAGAAGGAACTGGAAACTCTTTTATCCGATATATTCGGTTTCTACGACATGGCCAGGGAGGAATACCTCAAGACAGGAAAATACGAATCCATCTACAAGGAATACCTCAACCGCCTCTACCGAAAGGGCGAATGGCATCACTATACTGAAACGGCTACCGGAAAAACCGTTGAAGCCAAGATTACAGGTATAGACAACACTGCCTGTCTGATACTAGAGTACCGCGACAGGCAGTGCAAGTCTTTTGCTTTCAAGGAAATATCCTATATTATTTAGCGGCTCTCTTCTTCTTTTTAAGAGAGCGGATGATAAAGTCTATCAGAATCAGAGCAAGGATACAAATGCCTCCAAAGATTATGTAAGGCAGGTAGCTTGGCTTGTTGGTGGCGGCAGGAACAGGATAGCTGTCGCTGAGAATAACCTTATCTCTCAGATAAACAGCGTAAGCGTACCATTCCTGGATATCCGCATTGTCCAGGAACCAGCCCTCGGCAGTTCCCCTGAGGCTGAGATATCTTTCAATATCAGGAACTTCCTGTCCTTCCTTATTCTTTGGCTCCAGGCTCAACAGGCCGTGGGATTTCTCGCCGGCCAGGGAAATGTTGTTGGCTGTATAGATATCGGTTACAACAGGATAGAGGTCTGAAGAAACCACCTTCTTGCCGTGAACATAAACATCCTTAACCCTGAAGAACTTAGGCATACGGGAATTGTAAGTGTAGTTCAGGCCATAGAAGCTGATGTGGGTATCAGGATTCTCGGCTGCAGATGAGCAGTTGAACTCGCAAATCTTCTTAATCTCGCTTCCTGTAAGATATACCACAACTAGCTGGCTGCCGGGGTTCTTTCTGGAATCTCTTCCAAGAGAGAGGGAGTTGAAAACATCGTTGTAAGTTATAGGGCCTTCAGGAAGCTGCATGCGCAGAACTCCGTCAGGAACAACGGCTACCAGGCGGGAAGTATCGCTGGCGATTTCCTTGATCCAGTAAGCGGCGTTGAAGATTGCTCTTGCAACATCATAGCCCATAGGGTTGAAACCAGTGGAATCTGTACGAAGGGAAAGAGGAGTCCTGATAGTATCGATCACGTCAAATGGAGATGAATGATAGCGCTTTCCAAACTGGTCTTCAACCTTTTCCTTAAGCCTGTCAAAGATGATCTGAGTTGCAGGATCAGGTGTAATATCCTCAGGAACTGGAAGTATTTTGTAATCTGCAAGAGAAACTCCGGTGCTGCTCTTGAAGAGATCTGCCTCACCGATGAGGCTTCCGTTGGCACCGGCGGAAACGATTGCGGTATTGCCTACCATATAAGGCTTTGCAAGAGCCTCGTGGTCGTGACCGCTAACGATAAGGTTAATTTCAGGGCATTCTGTGGCAAGGCGCGCATCCTCACTGTTTTCCCTGGCAAGAGCTCCGCTGTGGCTCAAGGCGATGATGAAATCCACCTTAGCCTTCTGGAGGGCCGGGATAATCTGCTTTGCAACCTCAACCGGATCCTTCCAAGGCATCTTTCCCTTGACGGCACTGGTCTCGTAGGCGTTCTTTCCAAGAATGCCGAACACGCCAACCTTCATTCCGGCCTTTTCCAGAATAATGTAACGCTGATGGCCTATGTAAGGAAGGGCCTGGGAGAAATCCTTGTTTTCCCCGCCATCGATGTTGGCGGTTATATTGATTGGCCAGTCCACAAGAGTGTTGGTAACAGGATTTTTGGAATTGCCCTGGATACGTGAGTTGTAGAACATATATGCCAGGGAAGTAAGCCCCAAGTCAAAATCGTGGTTTCCAAATACGAATGCATCGTAACCCGCCAAAGCCAGCTGACGATATTCCGTTGCATCTATCTCTGTAAAAGCAGAATAGATTGTGCCGAATGAATAATCTCCGGCATCCAGGGTAACCACTCCATATCCCTCAGCCAGAGCCTTTTCTCTCTCCTGATTTATGAAGGATGTAAGCTTTGGATATTTCTCCGCGCAGGAGTGTAGGTCTGAAGTGAAAATTACCTTGATAGTATTAACCTTGCGGTTTGTAGGTAAACCTTTATTACTTTTCTGAGCATAGGAAACGTTAAAAAGCAGAAGGGCTGCAATAGCCATCGCTGAAAATGCTATGAATCTTCTCATATCTTAAAGTTTTTATTTTTCCAAAAAACGTCTCATTTCACATGCCATCTCCTCTGCCTTGAGAGCGGCGGTCTGAGCAAATTTCTCTGTAGAGTCGGCATAGATTATTCCTCGCGACGAGTTTACAAGAAGGCCGCAGCTTGAGTTCATTCCGGCCCTGGCCACTTCTTCTACCGTGCCTCCCTGGGCTCCAACTCCCGGAACCAGGAAGAAATTATCCGGACAAATCTGCCTAATCCTAGCTAGCTGTTCCGGACGCGTGGCTCCAACCACAAACATTATGTTCTCCTTGCTTCCCCATTGTGAGGCCTTGCGGATAACCCTCTCGTACATAGGCACCTGGAGCTGCGGCTCGTATTGATATTCACTCTGTTCCACGGTAAGCATAGTCTCGAAATCCACAGCCGTTACATTGGAAGTGAGAGCAAGAAGGATTACCCATTTGTTCTTGTATGAAAGGAAAGGAAGAATCGCGTCTCCGCCCATATAAGGAGAAAGCGTTACGGCGTCGCTGTCCATTCTCTCGAAGAAAGCCTTGGCATATTGCTTGGCGGTGTTTCCGATATCTCCCCTTTTGGCATCAGCGATGATAAAGATATCCGGATAAGTATCGCGGAGATAGATTATTGTCCTTTCCATCTCCATCACGCCTTCCCATCCTGCGGCCTCATAGAAAGCTGTATTTATCTTGTAGGCAACGGTATAGGGAGCCGTGGCGTCTATGATGTCCTTGTTGAAAAGGAAAATGGCCTCAGCATCGGACATGGTCACGTTCCTTTCTTTAACACAGTCTGGAACTTTATCCAAGTCCGTATCAAGTCCAACGCATAGGAAACTTCCCTTCTTTCTAATCTGGGCGTATAACTCGTCGTAATTCATCTTATCAATCTTTTAACTCAGAAGCAGGCCTCCGGTAAAGGAAGAGAGCTTCTCCTGGGCGTATTCCAAAGTTACCCTGAAGGATTTCTTTCCGGAAGACGGGGCCTCGTACATTGCATCCACCATAATTGCCTCGCATATAGACCTAAGGCCTCTTGCCCCGAGGTTGTACTTTATGGCGGTGTCCACAATAAGGTCCAGCACGCTGTCATCTACCTTGAGGTCTATGCCGTCCATCTTGAACATCTGCCTGTACTGCTTCATAAGGGCATTCTTAGGCTGAGTCAAGATATCCATAAGAGCCTTACGGTCAAGCGGATGGAGGAAGGTTACCACCGGAAGCCTTCCGATGAGTTCCGGAATCAGTCCGTAGGAACGCAGGTCCTGAGGAGCAATGTAGCGCAGCAGGTCTTTCTTGTCCACGCCCTTGGTCTTTTCCTGGACTCCATATCCCACGACCTTGGTGTTCAGCCTCTGCGCGATCTTCTTGTCAATTCCCTCAAACGCTCCCCCGCAGATGAACAATATGTTGTTGGTGTTTACCGCTATCATCTTCTGCTCCGGATGCTTGCGTCCTCCCTGTGGCGGAACGTTCACGATGTTTCCTTCCAGAATCTTCAGCATCGCCTGCTGAACCCCCTCTCCGGAAACATCCCGGGTAATGGAAGGATTGTCGCTCTTGCGTGCGATCTTGTCTATCTCGTCGATGAAGACAATACCCATCTCTGCCTTGGCAACATCATAGTCAGCATCTTGCAGAAGCCTTGTAAGAATGCTCTCCACATCCTCTCCCACATATCCGGCCTCTGTAAGTACAGTGGCATCCACTATGGCAAACGGAAGATGAAGCATCTTTGCAATGCTCCTTGCAAGAAGAGTCTTGCCGGTTCCCGTCGGCCCTACCATAAGAACGTTGGATTTCTCCAGTTCCAGACCGGAGTCCTCTTCTTTCTGGCTCAAGATCCTCTTGTAATGGTTGTAAACGGCCACGCTCAGAAACTTCTTTGCCTCTTCCTGACCAATCACATACTGACCCAGGTACTTGTGTATTTCTTTTGGAGACAGGAGCTTGAAGTCCTCCCTGACCTTGGATATAAACTTGCTGTTGTCTGAGGATGGCTTATTTTCGTGAATATAATTATGGATGTTCTCAACGCAATCAGTGCAGATGCAACCGGAAGAACGGCCTATAAGCAAGGCACCGTCCTTCTCCGTGCGTCCGCATATTATGCACCTGGGAACTTTCTGGTTCCCGCCAGTTCCACCTGCAGCAGCCATATTATTTCTTCCTGGCCTTGGCCAGAATCTCGTCTATCATTCCGTACTCCTTGGCTTCCTGGGATGTCATCCAGTAATCCCTGTCAGCGTCTTTCTCTATCTGCTCCAGGGTCTTGCCGGTGTTCTGGGCCAGAGACTCGTACAGTTCCTTCTTGGTCTTGATGATTTCCCTTGCCTCAATCTCAATGTCGGATGCCTGTCCTGATGCTCCACCCATAGGCTGGTGAATCATTATCCTTGAGTGAGGAAGCGCGCTGCGCCTGCCCTTTACACCTGCAGCCAGGAGAACAGCTGCCATAGAGGCAGCCATACCGGTGCAGATAGTGCAGACATTCGGATTCACGAGATTCATAGTGTCGTAAATGCCCCAACCGGCATAAACCTGGCCACCCGGAGAGTTGATATACAGCTGGATATCAGCCTCAGGGTCTGCGCTCTCCAGATACAGGAGCTGTGCCTGGATAATGTTTGCCACATCATCGTTGATAGGAACTCCAAGGAAGATGATCCTGTCCATCATAAGACGGGAGAAAACGTCCATGGAGGCAACATTAAGATGCCTTTCCTCGATAATCGTAGGGTTTATGTATGCAGCGCTCTGGGCTGCGTAGCCGTCCAGCTTCAGGGAACTGATGCCTTTACGGTCTGATGCGAAAAGTTGAAAATCTCTATTCATATTCATTTTTTGGTCGGGCGTCTAGTCGCCTTCAGAAACATATACCGGGAAATCCGGAAAATCTTTCAGAAAGCTTTATTCTTCCTTTGCCTTTGCGGTCTTATTCTTGGCAGGAGCCTTCTTCTTTGCAGGCTTTGCAGGAGCGGCATTGTCGTTCAGAAGTGCAAGCTCCTCGCGGGTAACTTCCTTAACGTCTGCAGTTACAATGCCCTTGACATAATCAAGAACCTTGTCTTCCTCGCACTTTTCGTAGATGCGGTTTATCTGCTTTTCGTCGTTCAGCATCTGCTCAGCATACTTGTCTATGGTCTGCTGCGGAACCTGTCCCAGGCCGTACATTGCAAACTGGTGAGCGGTCATATCCTTGGCAACCTGGAGAAGATCCTCCTTTCCTATCTTCATCTTCTGGTCCTCAAAAATCTTGCGGCTGATCATCTGCCAGCGGTAATCCTGCAGGAAGAGTGGGAACTCCTTCTCTATCTGCTCCATCGTGAACTTGCCGTCGTTGACCCTGAACAGCCACTTCTTCAGGAAATTCTCAGGAAGCGGAAGGTCTGCCTTCTTTACAAGGTAATCTATGAGGTCTCTGCGATAACGCCAGTCGCTTTCCTGCTTGTACTCGCCCTTAAGCCTCTCGGAGAGAGCCTTCTCAAAGCCCTCCTCGTCCTTAACGGCATCCTTGCCGAAGAGGCGGTCGAAAAGCATCTGGTCTACCTTTGCCGGAACAAATGTCTGGACCTTGCGTACTGTAAGCTTGTAAACCGGATTAGCCTCGTCAAACTCTTCCTTCTTGATTCTCAGAAGGGAAGCCCTATCTGTCTCGTTAGGGAAGCACTTTACGACATCAACATCGAAGCTGTCTCCAGCCTTCTTTCCGATGAACTGTTTCTTGTTCTTTGCATCTATGCTCTTGAGGGTAATGAAAGTGTTCTCAACCTTCTTCTTGCCCTGCTCCAGATCTACTTCCAGGAAGTCCTCCTCGCCTGCCTTCTCCGTATCCTCCAGAGAGCCGAACTGGCGGAGAATATCCTCCCGGTATTTCTTAAGAGCCTCATCCTCAACCTTTATGTCGTAGTATGCAACCTTATCTTCCTTATCCAGGGCAATCTCTACCTTCGGGCGTACGGCCATATCATATACGAACTCGAACTTCTCGTCTTTCTCGATGTCCATCTGCTTCTGGAGTTCCTCGTTAGGAATAGGCTCGCCGATAAGGTCGAGGTCGTTCTCCTTTATGTAACCGTTGATTCCGTCTGTGATGATCTCATTCACGGCCTCGTTTACTGCAGCCGGGCCATAGAGCTTCTCTATCAGCCCCATAGGAGCCATACCCTTGCGGAATCCCTTGATTTCCGCTTTTCTGCGATACTCTTTCAGCTGCTTGTCTTTCTTTTCGTTAACTTCTTTCTTCTCGAACTCTACCGTAAGCAGGTAGGTCAGCTGTTCTGTTTCTTTCTTAGTGATTTTCATATTGTCTCTAATTGTAAATATTCTGCTCGGCGATGGACATAAATGTCCAAGGCCCGCAAATTTAGGCAAAATACTCGGCTTAATCAAATAAAGACCCCCTATCGGCCCTTTCTGAAGAGAATGACCAGGATTACCGGAATGCCCAGAAGGGCAGCCACGGTGTTGATCGGGATTACAGAGCCCGTTCCGGGAAGTTCGCTTAGTGTGTCCGCAAGCAAGGTAAGGCATCCTCCCAGCAATGCAGAAGCAGGCAGCAGCACCCTGTGGTCAGCATTCCGGAATATGAACCGGGCAATGTGCGGAACTGCAATTCCAAGGAAGCCTATCGGCCCGCAGAAAGCAGTCACCGCTCCGGAAAGAAGGGTTGTGGAGACCAGGATTCTCATCCTTATCTTTTTGACATCCAGGCCCATCGAGGAAGCGTAACTGTCCCCGGGAAGTATGGCGTTAAGGTCTTTGATATTCATAACTGCCAGCACGAGTCCAACAAGAACCAGAGCGCACAGTATTCCTATCTTCAGCCAGTCCAGCGCCGCAAAGCTTCCCATCGTCCACAAGACATAGGCCTTGAGTGAATGTGCATTTGAGGTATACTGCAGAAGATTAACCAGCGCGCTTGCTATGAAGCCTATCATCACACCGAATATCAGAAGCGTAAGGCTTCCCTTCACCCGATTGGAAACATACATTATGAGGACTGTCACCAAAGCCGCTCCGGCAAGGGCCGCTCCAGCGCTTCCAAGAGAGTTCAGCACAGTACTGCCACCGCCGCCTATCAGGGATGTTCCCATTATGTAAAGCGCCACTCCCAGTCCCGCTCCGCTGCTGACTCCCAGTATGTAAGGATCAGCCAGAGGATTACGGAAAAGAGTCTGCATCTGAAGGCCGCAAACCGCCAGAGCCACACCGCAGACAAGTGCCACCACCGCCTTCGGAATGCGGAAGTTCAAAAGGATATCCCGCCCCAGGTCAGTGGTAAAGAGATCCCGCACGCTTAGCGAGGCCGACCCCAGAACCAGATCCGCCGCCATCAGCGCCAGCAATGCTATCGCAGAGACTAAAAAATATGCTCCACTCCTTTTCAAAACAGATATTCTCCAGAAATCCGAATACAAAAATACCCACTATTTGCTACTTTTGCAACGCAGAATCAATACGAAACAAAATATAAAAAATACAACGCATTATGAGACAGAAAATTGTTGCCGGAAACTGGAAAATGAACACCACAGTTGCCGAAGGAATCGACCTTGTTAACCAGATAATCGCAAAGATAGAAGACGTTCCGCAGGACGTGAAACTCATCGTAAACACTCCGTTCACCCATCTCTTCCCTGTAAGCAAGATCATCGGCGATATCAAATGCCCGTTCTGCCGCAGCAAGATTTCTCTCGGTGCCCAGAACTGCTCTGACAAGGAAAAAGGCGCATATACCGGAGAGGTTTCCGCAAAGATGCTTGCATCTATAAACAAGGCAGTTGGAACCGTTGCAGGCGCTCCTGAAGGCGCAACCGGCTCTCCGGTTGAGTATGTAATCCTCGGCCATTCAGAAAGAAGAGGCTACTACGGTGAGACCAACGCCATCCTTCTTGAAAAAATCAACCAGGCTCTCGCAGCCGGCCTTAAAGTCATCTACTGCGTGGGAGAAGCCCTCGAGGAAAGAAAGGCAGGCAAGCACTTTGATGTTGTCGCAGAGGAAATAAAGGAAGTCCTCTTCAACCTCAGCCCTGAGCAGATGAAGAATATCGTTGTTGCATACGAGCCAATCTGGGCTATCGGAACAGGCGAGACTGCAACCAAGGAGCAGGCTCAGGAAATCCACGCTTTCATCCGCAAGACCCTGGCAGAGAAGTTCGGAACTCTTGCAGAAGAGACCTCCATCCTCTACGGCGGAAGCTGCAAGCCTTCAAACGCAAAAGAGCTTTTCAGCCAGAAAGACATTGACGGCGGCCTGATTGGCGGCGCAAGCCTAAAGGCAGACGACTTTATCGCCATCGCCAAGAGCTTCTAACCAAGGCCCTGCAACATTAAACGCTGGACTATAGCATAAGCAAAACGTCTCCACCAGACCAGGCGGAGACGTTTCTTTTTATCGCTGATTGATCAAAATAGCAGAAGCAATTACTCGTCTGGAGTCTTCTCCTTCAACTTAACGGTTCCCGACATCTTGAACGTCCCGCGATACCAATTACCGTCTCCCTTTTCAACCATCGTAGGTACTACTTTTACGGAATCATCTTCGTATTTGCCAGACAACTGCGGATTTAAACTGCTACGGTAAACAATATATGTGTGATCCTTATCCGGTTCCGAAAAAGATTCTGTATAACCGTATATCCTGCCAGTTTCATTTGTAGTATTGATCCAAGACGGCTGACCATTGATTACCGTGTCTCTCATAACAGAAGAATATGAAGTTTCAGTGAGTGACGTGCGGACAATCAATCTGGCATTCCTGACAGGATTATTTGACTGATCCACAACCCTTGCATCAACATTCAGACGTGCATGTGGACTGCCATACGCAGCTTTCATGACTTCTTTAGAACATGCCGTTACACCGAGCAACGCCAGAATGCCGCCCAACAGGTATTTGTATAAAGACAACACTTTCTTTGCCATAACTCAAAAAATTATTTCAGGCGGTCGAGGTGGCAGAACTGGAGGCTACCGTCAGAGTTCCTCAGATGCATTCCCCCACCCTCGCAGTAGCGGAAAAACTTGCAGGAGCCGCACTGGCCCTGTTTCATCCAGGACCTGTCTCGATAAACCTGGAAGCGGTTGTTCCAAACTTCCATGAAGTCATCCTTGTAGATGTTGCCCTGGTTATAGTCTGAACGGATGCTCACGCATGCGGAGATAGAGCCGTCGTTGAGTACAGAGCCCACATTCACTCCTGCATGGCAGCGGAAAAGGTGGTTTCTTACCTTGCCTTCGTATGAACCCAGAAAGCCTTCGCAAGAGTAACTGCACTGGATTCTGCCTTCCTTGCGGGTGGCTTCTATGAACTCCATTACTCCGCGGAAATGCTCGTTGTCCAGTTGAAGGAGAGGATCCTCCTTGGCCCTTCCGGAAGGGAACACGGTAAAGACTCGCCATTGCTTGAGCCCCATTGATATCAGCAGTTCCTTTATCTGATTGAGCTCGCTGTAATTGCGCTGGTTCACGCAGGTAACTACATCAAAGGCAAGGTCGTCCCCTGCCGCTATCGCCAGCTTTATGGCCTGAACTGCCTTCTCGAAACTTCCAGATCGGCCCCTCATCCAGTCGTGAGACTCCTTCAATCCGTCCAAACTAACTGTCATTGAATGCAGGCCGGAAGCCATCAGCCTCCGAAACCTCTCCGGAGTCATAGCAAACCCGTTGGTTACCATTCCCCACGGGAAACCTTTCTGGATAATCTTGCGTCCGCATTCCTCCAGATCCTTGCGCATCAGAGGCTCACCGCCGGTCAGAATAACCAGTATCTCCCCCGTCTTGTCTCCTGTCTTTTCGCAATAAGCCTTAACGGAATCCAGCACCTTCAGAAAATCCTCGACCTTCATCGATGTGGCGCTTGGAAGAATCTTGCAGTCACTTCCGCAATGCCTACAAGCCAGATTGCACGATAGCGTACACTCCCAGAAGAGCTGCTTTAGCTTGTGCTCTTTTATATCCAAATGTCTGAGTTTCCGCTCCGCCTCGCAGGCAAGCCAGGTCCTGAATGGAAGCCCCTTCATAAAACTATCTGATTTTACTCGGCTTTCTTCTGGAGTTTGAGATTGACATTCATCTCATAAGTTCCTTTTTCCCACGTACCTGCCCCCTCCTTAATCTGCTCGGCCTTAACTGTAATGGAATCATCCTTGAACTTGCCTGAGTGCTCCTTATTATCTTCGCCATAATAGACTACATTGGCCCCGGATGTAAGCCGCAAATCGGCAAAGAGTTGCAAGGTATCTGAAACTGTTCCGTCCTCCCCCGTCTCCACTAAAACGAGATCATGATTCTTCTCAAGATCCCTAAGCAGCAACCTGGTATTACCTACAGGATTTCCATCCTCATCTACCACTGTTGCATTAACCTTGAGAGTGGCGTGCGGGCATCCGTACTCAACCTGAGGACCATGATTACTGCCGCAGGCGGTAAAACCAACCATCGCCAGAACTCCAACCAATATCTTCCTGAACACTTTCATATTCTATATATTTTCAAAACCAATCTTTTTCAATCTAACAAATATAACCATTATTTTCCACTCCTTGCAAATCGTGAGAAAAATAATACCTTTGCAGTCCAAGCGGGTATGGCGTAATTGGCAGCCGCGCCAGACTTAGGATCTGGTGGAGTAATCCGTGGGGGTTCGAGTCCCTTTACCCGCACCTAAATCATTCTAATGGACATGCGAACAATTTAGAATGGTCTTTGTTCCCATAAGAGCAACTCAGGCATTCGACCTCTAACGGATGCCTGAGTTTTTTAGTGTTCCTGTCGTCCCAAAAATGGAGGGGATAGGAGCATTTTTGCCCGTTTTTGCTCCTGTCGTCCATAAAAACGGGACGACAGGAACACCACCCATAATATCCTATCCTGAAAAATGTTGGAATTGGTTGTTTGTTAGAAAGTTTTCTCTATATTTGCAGTGTTATATAGAATTATACGAAGCAAGTAGAACAGACATTCTTGATTTTGGGCAAGATGTCTGTTCTTTTGTTTTCTGAAAAACCTAACCGAGGGGAGATACTTGAAACAAGGAGGATCTATTCTCACACTTCGTATAAACACTATATAACAATGAATAAGAGACCGAAATTGCTTCATCTCACCATTAGGGTGGATGTTAAGAAGAAGGTCAAAGTAAGAGCGTATGAACGCATCAGAAATGGCCTCATTCAAAAGGTCCGCAGTCACTATCGGACGATTTGAATAATCTAAGGTAGGAAAGACTGAACCTTAGCCGAAAGGCTGGCGCTACTCTATCCCCTCGGTTTTTTATTACATTTGTGCAGATTTGATTATTTGTTCGAATGAAAAGGAATTTAAGATTCTTTTGGGCCATCACGATTGTTTTAATTGCTTTGGGGTGTACGGATCCTAGCAGGAGCTATGTGAAAAAGGCTATCAAGATTATGGATAGAAGCGGGCTGTATGCCACTGGAGATGAGTGGGAAAAGGCAAAGAAAGAAGCTCTGTCCGCAAATCCGGTTTCGATAGAAGAAGCTCACGATGTGGTCAAGAAGGCTTTGAAAGTAGCAGGCGGAAAACACTCTTTCCTGAAAGAGGCGGAAATTGAGGTGGAGGAGAAGACATCCGAGTGGGAAATGCCTCAGGTCAGCATCACGGATTCTTGCGGGAAAAAGATTGCGGTGGTAAAATTGCCACAGTTTTCCGGCAATCACGAAGAAGGACTTAAATATGCCAACACAGTAATAGAATCAGTTCCGGAAGATATTGAAGGATTTATTATAGACCTTAGGGGAAACGGTGGAGGGGATATGTATCCTATGATCAGCTCTGTACACAGGTTCATTTCGGATGGAAACATACTCCGCTTCCGCTCCAGGAAAAGAACGATGTGGATTACACTGGACTATGTCATTCAGGTTACAGGCATTAAGAAACTGCCGGCTATTGAATGCCCAGTCGCTATTCTCACCGATGAAGGAACGGGAAGCTCTGCAGAGGCTCTTCTGTTGTGCTTCAGGGGACTTGAGAAGGCCCGTGTATTTGGCTCGCCGACAGCAGGATATGCTTCAAGCAACCGCCCTTACAAGATGAGCGACGGCTCAGTTATGGTGCTTACAGAAGGCTGTGATGTAGCAAGGACTGGAGAAGAGTTCTGCGACGACCCTATAGAGCCGGATGTAAACACAGAAACTCCAATGGAAGATTGCTTGATCTGGTTTAGATCGTTGAATTAAAAAAACTATACAATGAAAAGATTGTTATTGGCAATTTGTGCCTTATTGATGTCAGCTTACAGTTTTGCAGACAAAGGCATTAAAGTGAAAAAAGGAAATTTAGACTGCTTTAAGGAAAGCTCTGTGGCTGTTATCGAGTTTGATTTTTCCAAAACCACCTGGGAGGTGAAGGTGGACTTCAAAACCTGGTGCGGAAATGACTATGACAAAAGAATCGAGATGATGAAAAGTGGCTTTGTCACGACTTTCAACCACTCCTCTTCTGGAATGACAATAACCCTGGACGAAGCGGAATCTCCAAAATACAAGATAGTTTTCACTGTAGATGACCTGGCAAGGCATCAGGCCTTCTGGGGGAATCCGGGGCAAGGGAAGTTTTATGTTTCGGGAAAGATAGTCGTCGTCGACATTGCTACAAACGAAACCGTATGCCTTCTGGATCTTGACAATTTCGGTGCCGGCATAGATTACACTAATGATGACGGCCTGATGAAATGCTTCAGCGGCTTGGCAAAAGCCATATTCAAGCTCAAGTAATTAAATCAGATTCTATGGCCAGAATAAAATGGATAGCAGTGATAGCTGCAATTATCTGTGCTGTAGCATGTACTGATGCTAACAAGAGCTTTGTCCGGAAGGCGGTAAAGCTGATGGACAAGAACGGCTTGTATGCCGTTGGAGAGGAATGGGAAAAGGCAAAGAAAGAGGCACTGTCCGCAAATCCGGTTTCGATGGAAGAAGCGCATAATATTGTACAAGAAGCCTTGAAGGTTGCAGGAGGAAAGCATTCATTCCTGAAAGAAGCGGAAATTGAGGTGAAGGAGAAGACCTCCGAGTGGGAAATGCCTCAGGTCAGCATCACGGATTCTTGCGGGAAAAAGATTGTTGTGGTGAAATTGCCACAATTTTCCGGCAATCACGATGAAGGACTTAAATATGCCAACACTGTAACAGAAGCAGTTCCGGAAGTTATTGAAGGAGTTATTATAGACCTCAGGGGAAACGGCGGAGGGGATATGTACCCTATGATCAGCTCCGTACACCGGTTCATTCCGGATGGAAACATCCTCCGTTTCCGATCCAGGAAAAGAACGATGTGGATTACACTGGACTATGTACTGAATGTTGCCGGAATAAAGAAACTGCCGGCTATTGAATGCCCAGTCGCTATCCTCACCGATGAAGGAACGGGAAGCTCTGCAGAGGCTCTTCTGTTGTGCTTCAGGGGACTTGAGAAGGCCCGTGTATTTGGTTCGCCGACAGCTGGATATGCATCAAGCAACAGGCCATACAAGATGAGCGACGGCTCAGTGATGGTGCTTACTGAAGGCTGTGATGTAGCAAGAACTGGAGAAGAGTTCTGCGATGATCCTATCGAGCCGGATGTAAACACAGAAACTCCAATGGAAGATTGCTTGAGCTGGTTTAAATCGTTGAAGTAAAAAGAAACCACCATGGAAGACATACTGCTTAGAGAGATAGACCGCATTGGAGAAATGATGCTGATGATTGCCCGGCGTCTGGGACTGTTTGGCGGGAAAAAGCCGGATTACTCCATTTCCAATGTAAAGGAGGAAATCAGCAAAGCCAGTCTTGAAATTGACCTGGAATCTGTCCTAAAGCAGGAAAATCCTATATGCTATCTTGTGGAGGAGAAGAAGTTTTCAGACCAGGCGCTGGAAACGTTTATGGAAATCCTGTTCTATTCAGATCTTGATGAATCCAGAAAAAAGGTTTTGCTAAACGAGGCACTCTTTTACCTTGACGGCAAGGGTTATGTCTCATTCAAACTGCATTCGCTGGTTTCTGACTGATTTGCTGAATGCCGGTTATTTGAACTTTATCTTTCCGTTGTCAAGAGATTCGATTATAGCCAAGGATTCTATACGCTTGACTCCGGCAGCCTCCAGCACCTGCCTTCCCAGCTGGAACTCCTTCTCGATTATGAATCCCATTCCCTCGATGGTAGCCCCGGCCTGGCGGCACAGGTCTACGATACCCTTCCCGGCACTTCCGCAGGCAAGGAAATCATCTATGAACAGCACGTGGTCTTCTGAAGTCAGGAACTCCTTGCTGATAATCATACTGTAGTCGCATTGCTTGGTAAATGACCTTGAATGAGCCACATACATATCCTCCATCGTGGAAGGCTTCTGTTTTTTGACAAAGACCACCGGAAGTTCCATCTGATAGCCCAGCATCACCGCTGGAGCAATGCCGGAAGCTTCTACCGTAATTATCTTGTTGACTTTCAGGTCTGCAAACCGGCGGATGAACTCAATGGAAATCTGCTTCATCAGATAAGGATCCATCTGGTGGTTGATGAACCTGTCAACTTTCAGCACTCCGCCCTCAAAGCACTTGCCGTCTTTGAGAATACGGTCTTTAAGTATATCAATAAACATAATCTGTCGCCTTTGTCTCTGTAAAGATACGACAATAATCACGATTTGTTGTATATTTATATCGTGATAAATATCGATTGTTATGAAACGCCTGTTTACCATTCTAGTGGGCATTTTGCTCTTGCTGCAGTCTACCCCGACTGATGCCTGCACAAACCTTATCGTAGGAAAGAAGGCTTCCGCAGACGGAAGCGTGATGTGTACATACAACTGCGACGGATTCGGCTTTGCCGGCTCCCTGGGTTTCTTTGCTCCGGGAATGCACCCGGATGGAGAAATGCTTCAGATCCGCAGTTGGGGACCTCCGCAGAAAGAAGAGAGAATGATCAAGCAAGTGCCTTATACATTTGGAGTTGTGGCCCTGATGAACGACCATCAGGTAAGCATCGTGGAAACCACCTGGGACGGAAGGAAGGAACTCCACAATCCGGAAGGATGGCTGGACTATTTCACTCTGATGAACCTTACTCTCCAGAGAGCCTCCACAGCCCGAGAAGCCATCGCGATAATGCACCAGCTGGTGCAGGAATACGGATACAATTCCACCGGAGAATCCTTTGCCGTATGCGACAAGGAAGAGGCCTGGATAATGGAGATGATAGGAAAAGGCAAGGGCCGCAAGGGTGCAATCTGGATCGCGATGAGACTCCCGGATGACTGCATTACCGCCTACGCAAACTCCAGTCGCATCCAGAAGTTTCCGCAGGCAAAGAAGGTGGACAAGAAACTTGGATTCTGCATCGTTGAGAACGAGTGCATGTACTCTTCGGACATCATTTCCTTTGCACGCGAGATGGGATACTTCAACGGAGAGGACAAGGACTTCAGCTTCCGCGAGGCCTATGGTCCGCTAGATTTCGGCAAGATCCGCTACTGCGAGGCCAGGGTGTGGAGTTTCTTCCGCCGCCACTATAACCCGGAGGAGATGGACTCCTACCTTCCGTTCATCAACGGCAAGATGGAAATCTGCGATCACCTACCGCTTTGGATCAAACCGGACAAGCCAGTGAGCGTAAGAGACCTTATGAACGATATGAGAGACCATTACGAAGGCAACGCCCTGGATATGACAGCAGACATAAGCGCCGGCCCTTGGGGCTCTCCATACCGCAACCAGCCGGTGAATTATTATTCAGAAGACTCCACAAAGATGTTCCGCGAGAGGCCAATCGGATGCCAGCAGAGCGCAATGACAATGGTTTGCCAGATGAGAGACTGGCTCCCTGACGAGGTGGGCGGAGTAACCTACTTCAACCTGGACGATGCTACTATGGTTGCATACGTTCCCGTATATTGCGGAATCAACCGCATTCCGGAGGCATTCCGCAGGGAGAACAACAATGTCCGTGAATTCTCGACCGAAAGCGCTTTCTGGATGAACAACTGGGTTGCCAACATGATCTATCCGAGATGGAGCGCTATGATCGGTGACCTAAGGGAGGCACAGACAGAACTCGAGGACTATTACGCAGAAGACCAGAAGAAGGTTGAAGAGCAGGCCTGCAAGATGACTCGCAGCGACCGTATTAACTTCCTGACCTCCAAGACAGAAGAGTATACAGACAAGATGATGAAGCGCTGGGACAAACTCGCCAAGCTTCTCATCGTGAAGCATAACGACCAGATCATGCTCCCTTCCAAGAACGGAGAGCTTGTTCCTGGCAGACGCACTTCCCCGGCCTACGCCCCTGCCTTCATAGAAGCCGTAAAGAAACATACCGGAGACCGCTACGTACAACCAAAATAATATGGAAGACTACCAGCAAGACAACAGCAACCAGCTGAACGATATGGCTCAGGAAATGGAGCGTCAGCGCATCTGGTATGAGTATCAGTTCGAGCCAAAGAAACCGCGTGGAAACAAGGGTTGGATTATAGTTCTCATTGCAGCGGTTATCTTCACGATCATAATCCTGCTGTTTAGGGGATAAAACAAGACTTTTTTATATATTTGCAGTCCCGATGGGGCATTAGCTCAGTTGGCAGAGCGTTTGAATGGCATTCAAAAGGTCAGGGGTCCGACTCCCCTATGCTCCACAAATCAAGACAGCTTAACCGCTGTCTTTTTTTGTATCTTTGGGTATGCGCCTATTTTAACTTTCCGGCATCTGTGCGTCTATCTATACGGAATATGGGGAAAAGCTTTGACATAGAACTTGCTCAACTGAGGCCTAAGGTGCTTGCTCTCACACGCAAGTTTTTCCGTTCCGCCCATTTAGAGTCAGACCCGGAAGACATAGTCCAGGACGTGCTTCTGAAACTCTGGAGGGAAAAGCAAAATGGAACGGATATCCTGAATGCCGAAGCCTGGGCCGTAAGAGCCACCAAGAATGCCTGCATATCTGCCTGGCGGAAAAAACGCACTGCAGCCTTTTCCTCACTTGAAGAGCAAACCCCAGCCGTTCCTGAAAACCCGGCCCTAAGCAGAATAAGGGAAACAGAAGCCTCTGCGATACTAAAAAAAACTATGGAAAGCTTCTCGGAAGGAACCATCAAACTGCTCCGGCTCAGAGCTTCCGGCTTGTCTCTTGACGAGATTTCCGCCATATCCGGCCGCAGCAAGGGCAGCGTGAAGAGTTCCATCTCGGCAGCCAGAAAGATTCTGGTCCAAAACCTCAACATTTAAAAAGCAATGGAAACAAGAAACAACATAAACCGCAAAGATCTCATCCCAAAATACCTGGATGCAGAAACTTCTATAGAGGAAGAACGCCTGCTTTCAGAATCCTTTGCAGAGAACCCTCCACAGGATAAAGAGGAGGAGAAGATTGCCGCAATCCTCGCCCACTCAAAACTCCTTGATAAAATTGAAAGTGGAAGGGAAAGCCTCCCGGAAGATGATATTATCGCTGAGGAAGAGTTTGAAAGGATTATAAGCAAATCAGGCAAAAGGAAAGGCATTATCTGGGGCATTTCCTCCGCGATGGCGGCAGCGGCGGTAATCCTTCTGTTCCTGCTGCTTAAACCGGCAACCCCTCAATCAGATGACAAAACCGACCTGATAGAACAGATTCAGAATATCCAGCTACTCTCCCAACTCAGCCTGGAAGATGCTGACAAATGCGAATTCCGCCCGATTGAAGGAGGATATGTAATGACAGCCTACTTCCCTGATGGAGAAACTGCATCCTACATACTTATCGCCGAGGAAGATGGAAACACCTATTCCCTTCTCAGCCTGAACCAGTGATATGCCAGACAAAACAATAAAACCAAAGATTATGAAAACAAGACTCCATACATTGCTTATAGCCATAGTCTTCTGCCTGATAGGATTAAGTGCCTACGGACAGAAAACCATCTACATAATAGACTCTGAAGTAGTCAATTTCAACGGGCAGCAGCTTAAAGGCAAATTCATTAAGAATTATATCATCCAGACCATAGGTACCGGAGAAGAAGCAACAACTTTGCATATCATAACTACAAATGCTCCTCAGGATAGGAAATATCATATTGCATATTTTTTAGGAAATGATAAAATAAAAGCTGATGGTTATAAAATGGAAATGGATAGGCCTGATTCTGCCAATCTAATCACTATGAGAATTATGGATCCGCATAATCCAGACAAGACAATAATCATCAAGCATTCCGGTTTCAAAGACACATCAAAAACCGCGGTATTCAATATTACAAACCTGAGCACGGACCAAAACATAAAATATGTCATTGACGGAAAATTATACGATGACATCACTGCTCTTAAAGGCCTTAAGCCAGCTGAAATAAAAAGAATTGCGATTTACAAAGAAGGTTCTCCGGAACAGCTCAAATACGGAAAAGGATTTGGGGTGATTGTCATAGACACCAAGAAACCGAAAGCCAAATAAGCTTGACCAAACTTTATCTTTATCTGGACAAAAACACTCTGATTCTGTTATGAGAAGTTATATCAAGAAATATATCTGGGCAGCATTATTGCTTGTATGTTTTGCCTTGTCTGCAAAGGCGCAGATCTTTGTGGGTAACGAGAACATATTTACAGGAAGGTTGAGCAGCATCAGGGTGAAGATTGTTGATTCCCTGACCAGCGAAGCTATTCCATATGCTTCCGTTTATGTAATTCCGGTCAAAGACACTACCATTACAAATTTCATCATATCAGACACATCCGGAGTTGCAACCCTGAAAGACGTGCCTTTCGGAAACTATGTATTCCATATCGAGATGATGGGCTATGTGCATTACGCCAAGGAAAAATATTTCAGGGAAGAGAGGGTGGATATGGGAACCGTCAGACTCAAACTTGATGACAATTATCTCTCGGCGATTACGGTCTCCGGTGTGGGCAACCCCATCGTGATGAAACAGGATACGATAGAGTTCAACGCCTCTTCTTTCAGGGTGGGAGCCAACGCCATGCTCAAAGACCTTATAAAGAGGATGCCCGGAATGGAGATCACCGAAGAAGGCAAGGTGAAATTCAACGGAGAAGCCATTTCCAAACTCACTGTCGGAGGACGGACATTCTTCTTTGATGACCAGGCTACAGCCCTGAACAACCTTCCTGCAGCAATCGTGGATAAGATACGCGTGATAGACAGGGAGTCCGAGCAGACCAGGGCAACCGGAATACAGGATGGAAACCGGGAAAAGATTCTGGATGTGGGGCTTAAGAAGGAATACGAGCAAGGCTGGTTCGGCAATGCTTCTGTCAAGGGCGGAACTACCATCGAGGGCAAGAAAAACGACGAGCCTCTTAGAGACAATCGCGGAGCATTATACTATGCCAACGCCCTGGTTGCCGCCTATAATGAAAAAGACCAGGTTACAGTCATAGCCAACGGCATGAATATAGATGCTTCCGACAATACAATGAGAGTTGTATTCGTCTCGGACGGAGAACGGACTTCATCCGAACCGGGCCTTACTTCTGCGGCTCAGTTCGGAATAAATGTCAATACCTCCAGAATCAAGGATTTTGAGACAACCCTTGCCGGAAACTACAAATACTCAGATACTGAATCCGGGGCCCAAAGCTACAGGAAAACCTTCCAGGAAAACGGCAACCTGCTGACCTCTAGCCAAAATTCCGGAAGAGGGTTCAGCAACGACGCTGGCGTGAATCTTGAAATGAGAAAGGAAAAAGGCAAGGTCTGGCTCAGTTTTGTTCCGCGATTTAAGTTCACAAAATCAGATTCATACATCAACGGATCATCTGAAACATACAGGGAAGAGTCTCTTATAAACCAGTCCGAGAACCACTCCCGCAACCATTCCCTCACAAGATATGCATCACTCAGCACCGGCTTTACATTAAGGGAAATCGGAGGAAAGCAAGACAGGTCTCTTCACTTCAACATCCTCGGCACTGTCAATAACAGCGACGGCAACAGCGACGAGTCTTCCATTTTCAAGACAGCAGCCGGAGAAGACAACCGTACGATGCATTATGTTTCTAATTCCGACACATATTATACCCTTGGTCTTCTGCGATATACGGAACCTGTTTCAGACAAGCTGACCCTTTCCGCCCAGACACAGTTAACCCTTAATGAATCAAAGAGCATCAGAGACGCATTTGACGCCGGCGGAAAGAACAGCTACTATTCATCGGTGAGCAAAAACCACAATATCAATCAGCAGTATAACCTTACAACCCAGTACAAGTGGAACAAGCAGAGCTGGGTAACGTTCGGAGTGACAGCCAACGGAACCCTGAACCAGCTCATCTCCCAAAGCTTTAACGTGCTGGACACTACAGGAAAGGGAGAATGGAACTGGTATGTGGCCCCAACGCTCCGGCTCCAGCTTTCAAAAGGTTCAAACCGTTTCAATCTGCACCTTAGCGGAAGCAGCCAGAAGCCAGGCAACAGCAGGATGCTGCCGGTTCTGAATATCAGCAACCCTTCCAGCCTGAGACTGGGAAACATTTATCTCAAGCCATATACTAATACCGTTTTAACCACAAACTATAGACGGAACAACAGGGCGAAATTCACCAATCTGATGGTTTACGGAAGCTTCAGTTTTAATACCAGAACCATCACCAGTGCCCTTTGGTATGATTCAGACGGAATCCTCTATTCCATTCCGGTAAACTCTAAAGATCCCTATTATTCAGGCTGGATAAGCATTGACTACACCACCCCGCTGGATTCCAAGAAGATATGGTCTCTGAGCTTTTACGCAAGCAGCAATTATTCATTCTCTTCCAGCTATCAGGCAACCGGAACGCTGCCAGCCCTGGACAAGGAAACCTTCGACTATACTGCTTTTATGGAAGACTTCTGGGGAGACAGCAAGGGCAACCGCTTTTACGGTGGGCTTAGCGGTTTCAAAAAGAGCAAGACCAGACTCTTTATTCCAGACGCCAGTTTCAAAATCAGATGCAACCAGAAGCAGTATACGTTCTCTGCCGGAGCGGAGACCGAGGCAAGGATATCCCGTTATTCCCTCGATAACAGCGTTAACACAAATACTCTGAGCACCAGCTTCTTTGCGGAAGGAACATACACTACAAAGCACGAGTTTGAGTTCATCTCCGACATTTCCTATGTCTGCTACAAAGGCTACGCAAAGGGATACGGAAAGCCGGAATGGCAATGGAATGCGGAAATATCAAAGAATATAGGCGCCTTCAACCTGAGTGTAAAGGTCCGCGATATCCTTAACCAGACCAGAAACCTCAGGCACACGGTTACGGCAAACTATGAAGAAGACACCTACCGGCTTGTGATGGGGCGCTACATCCTCTTCGGCGTCAAATGGAACTTTGGAAAGATGAACGCCGCCAACAACCAGAGAGCCCAGAAAGCCGCCTGGAACATGATCTTCTAGAATCAATCTCCACCCGCATAAAAAAAATTTCTGACCTTTGTGTAGTTTTTCCTGTGGTTCTGCGTCTAATGGGCAGAAACAAACAAAACGGACATGACAGAAAAAGAATTCGAAAAAATGGTCAGGGAACACAAGGGGACGATCTACACCGTCTGCTATATGTTCTCGCAGGACAAGGAGGAAGTCGCCGACCTCTTCCAGGAGATCCTGATCAACCTCTGGAAAGGATCCGGAACTTTCCGTGGAGAAAGCAGCCTGAACTCCTGGATATGGAAGGTAAGCCTCAACACCTGTATCTCTTCAGACCGCAAGAAAAGGCGTATGCCGAGAAAGGAACCTCTATCGATGAAGATAGACCTCTTTGAAGACCGCGATTCGGCTTCCATCCAGGCCAATCTCCTGAAAGACAGAATCTCCAAACTCGGGCCTTTCGACAGGGCAATAGTCCTGCTGTGGCTGGAAAACCTCAGCTATGAAGAGATAGGCCAGATAGTCGGAATCAGCACCAAGAATGTCTCTGTCCGTCTTGTCAGAATCAAAGAACAACTCAAAAAGATGCACTAAAATGGAAAACACAGATAACGTACTCAACGAAATGCAGCAGCAGCTGCGCCAGATGAAGGAAAAGCTGGAAGGAGAATCCATCGTCAACGACAAGCTCCTCCGCAACGCCTATCGCAAAACTCTCGGCAATCTCCAGAGAAAGGCTCTCTGGCAAACTATAATAGGAGTTCTTGCAATGCTCCTCTGCCTCAACCTCCTGAATGTGGGATTCTCTATTCCTTTCGTAATCGCAACAGAGGTTATGCTGGCTTTCTGCCTGGTAGCCACTATCATAATCAACAACAGGCTTCCTAACATGAGCACTGACCTTGTAACTGCTGCCAAGGGAATCGTACGCTTCAAAAAAGGCTATGTAAACTGGCTCTGGATTGGAATTCCTCTGCTTATCCTTTGGATTGGAGGTATGGTCTATGAAATCTACACTAACGGAAAATTCCCGGCAGAACTCAGAGCACCAATGCTCATTGGTCTTGGAGTGGGTCTGGTAATTGGCGGAGCACTTGGCCTGATGATGCGCCACAACATCCTCAGCAAGTCAGACGAGACCCTGGCCCAGATCAAAGACCTCACCTCCGAAAACTAGCGGAGATAACTCTGGCGGAGGGGTTCAGGGAACTTCTCGATTGCGTACCGCAGCATTGTGCGGGGCATAGTCCGGCAACGGGTATCCAGAAATGATCTCAAACGTTTCTCGTCCCGTTTGCCGGCTTCTCTTAACAGCCACCCTACCGCCTTCTGAATCAGGTCGTGAGGGTGGTTCAGCAATATGTCGGCGATGGCAAAAGTATCATCCAGCTGGCCCTTGCGGATAAAGGCCATCGTTGAAACTATTCCAATTCTCTGCTCCCAGATGTTCTTTCCGCTGCGAGCCAAGTCATACAACAGAGTCCGGTCCTTGTCCAGAAGCCAGGCTCCAAGAAGATTGTAGCAGGAAAGGTCCACAAGATCCCAGTTGTTGATCCTGTCAGTATGGGCCAGATAGAAGTCCACGCACTGTTTCCGCAGCTCCTCTCCCCCTTTCTTATTGTGGGAGAAAATCTCTACCAGGCAGAGCAGAGCGGCTAGGCGCACCTCGTGATAATCGCTGAGAATACACTCCTCAAGATCCTCAAAAGACACTTCCTTCCAGCACTCCTTAACCACTTGCCTTGTGACAGGCACCTTGATTCCCAAGAACTTGTCCCCTTCTCCGTACTGTCCGGGACCGGTCTTGAAAAAGCGCATCAGCCCCGCCACCTGACTCTCGTCCCGGCACTCCAGCATCCTTTCCAAAAGTACATTCCGTTTCATCTGAAATAGTCGTTTAATCTATCCGTACTTCAAAGATATCACATTTCCCCCTAAACGCGCAAGGTGTCCCATTCTGGAACACCTCGCACATTATTAAAATCACCTAAAAATCAACCTCGGCGATACTCAGACTTTGGGAATCTGGAGATATTGCTTTAGAGTCTCTACATACTCGGCAAAAGCATTGCGGCCCTTGTCGGTGATCCGGCAGAGAGTGCAGGTCTTCTTGCCCTTGAAAGTCTTCTCCACTTGAATATACTCCGCCGCGGAGAGCTTGTCAATCTGCACGCTCAGGTTTCCGGCCGTGGCTCCGGTCTGGGACTTGATGTACACGAAGTCCGCCTCCACCACGCCAATCAGTATGCTCATCACCGCAAGCCTCAGCTCCGAATGGAGCAGCGGATCCAGCGGCTTGAACGTTGTCTGTTTCTCTTCCATAACACTTTGTGTTTTAATGAAGTCGGGTTATGGTTTACTATGCAGATATCTGGCTGTTTTTGGCCTTGTTCTGGAGGATAAACCCAGGAATGACAAGCCCTATGACTCCAAGGATTGCGAATACCAATATCTGAGCAGGACCGTTTACTACCAGGGCAACGACTACAGATAATGCCGTAGCGATAACCAGGCAGGCAACAACAGACTTCATCTTCATGACCACTCCGGAGATAACTCCGCAAAGTCCCATCATCAGCGAGATTACAAGAGTAAGGTCTACGTGGATGCTGGCTTCCGGATTAAAAGCTCTCAATATAAAGTATGCAACCCAGATCATCAGATAGAGGCCGGTTGTAAAGATTCCGAACCACATCCAGGTCTTGCCTATGATTCTGCTGATCTCGGTGCTTGGGGCCTTCTCCTTGTTTCTGTCCATAATTATATTGCAAACCACGCTTATTGCAGTCATCGCGAACCAAAGAAGATTCCAGACAGGGCTACCGGTCTTTGACCAGAGGAAGTAAACAACTACAGAAGTCAGAGCCACCATGCATCCCCAGAGGATAAGAGGTTTGCCGGTATTCTTGGCGATTGTCATTCTGCTGCGCTCCATTGTCTCTGCGATAATCTTCAGAGAGTTTTCGGTTGTAAGGTTCTTAGTTTCCATTGTTAAAAGTTTTTGTAAGGTTAAACACTTTTGTTTGTTTTTGGCTCTTCAATCGAGCCGGTTTCAATGGCCATTTTGGATTTTTATCTCAGCGATTGCGCACTCCCTGATCATCAAATCCACTGCAAATATAAACCAGTTTATTTTATAAACCAAATATTTTTGC
Source organism: Bacteroidales bacterium (assembly GCA_017550655.1). Taxonomy (GTDB): domain Bacteria; phylum Bacteroidota; class Bacteroidia; order Bacteroidales; family UBA932; genus Egerieousia. The sequence continues at coordinate 165,357 of JAFZOK010000017.1, forward strand.
AACTTTTTTCAAAAAATTTTTCGACACCTATATAAAAAACGCGTATAACCTCAAAAATGCCTATTTTGCGACCTGAAATCATCGCTGAGCCGCTGTTATGAGAAAGATTTTGTTCGTCTGTCACGGAAATATCTGCCGCTCCCCTATGGCGGAATTTATTCTCAAGGCTATGGTAAAGGCCAAAGGGCTTGAGGATCTGTACTATATAGAATCCGCAGCGGTATCCACAGAAGAGATAGGGAACCCTATTTATCCTCCGGCAAGACTCTCTTTAAGGCAGCACGGAGTGTGGTTTGATCCAGGGAAGACTGCAAGGCAGATTACAAGATCTGATTATGACAAATTTGACCTGATCATCTGTATGGACACCTCCAACCTCAAGCTTATCAAGAGGATAATTCCGGAAGACCCTCAGAACAAAATCCATCTTATGATGTCCTTTGCAGGTATCTGCCGCAACGTTGCCGACCCGTGGTACACCGGAGATTTTGAAACCACATTCCAGGATTTGCTTACCGGCTGCGAGGCCCTTCTCAAGTAATATACCGATTACTGGGTATTGGCGTTTGGATAGTGAAGGCCTTACCTTTGCAGTGCAATTTGAAAGGATATGAGCCATCATCATCACGATAACGAATGCTGCAATAATCATCACGAGCACCATCACCATGGAGAGCTTGGAAACAAGATAATTATAATCATCGCGACAGTGATTCTTCTTGTTGCGGCTGTTATCGTTGAAAAGAAATTCAACCTCAAGACCTGGCAGCTTCTGCTGGTTTATCTTGTGCCTTATCTTCTGGTTGGATGGGAGACTTTGAAGGAAGCGGCGGAGGGGCTTATGAAGGGAGAGCCGTTCAATGAGCACTTCCTTATGGCAGTTGCCACAATCGGAGCTCTATGCATTGGATTTCTTCCAGGGGCCGATAGCCAGTTCCCTGAAGCAGTGGTGGTTATGCTGTTCTTCCAGATTGGGGAACTGTTTGAAGGATATGCCGAAGGGCAGAGCCGCAAGAGCATCTCACACCTGATGGACATACGTCCTGACAGGGCACTTGTTGAAAGGGACGGAGTCCTCGTGGAAACAAATCCTGAAAGCATTTCAATAGGAGAAACCATAGTTGTTAAAGCCGGAGAGAAAATTCCGCTGGACGGAATAGTCTCGGAAGGAAGTTCTTCCCTGGACACCAAGGCCTTAACCGGCGAGAGCATGCCCAGGGAAGCAACTGTGGGTGACCAGGTTATCTCCGGTTGCATCAACCTTTCCGGAGTTCTGAAAATCCGCACGACCAAGTCTTTCAAGGAAAGCACAGTTTCCAAGATTCTGGACCTTGTGGAAAACGCCCAGGACAAGAAGTCCAGAAGCGAGGCTTTCATAACCCGGTTTGCCAAGGTATATACCCCGATTGTGGTATTCGCCGCAATAATCCTTGCATTTCTGCCACCATTAATTAGCGGAAACTTTTCCCAGACATTCCCGACCTGGCTCTACAGGGCACTGATGTTTCTGGTTGTATCCTGCCCTTGCGCACTGGTAATCAGCGTTCCTCTGACATTCTTCGGCGGTATCGGCGGAGCCTCCAGGAAGGGAATCCTAATCAAGGGAGCCAATTGCCTGGATATCCTCAACGACGTTAAAACCGTAGTCTTTGACAAGACCGGAACCCTCACCCAGGGAAAGTTTGCTGTTGAAGCAATCCATCCGGATACCTGCGAGGATGACCATCATACCGGAGAATGCCATCAGTCCCATTCAAATGACCCCGATTCAGACAGGCTTATCCACCTTGCTTCTCACGTGGAGCATTTCTCCACCCACCCTATCGCCGGAGCCCTCAGGGACGCGTTCCCTGCAGAGGCAACAGACGGATGCCAGGTGACTGACATAGAGGAAATTGCAGGCCAGGGAGCAAAGGCAAAGGTTGGAAACGATCTTGTTTATGTGGGCAACTCCAAACTGATGGAAAGCATAGGCGTAAAATGGCATCAGTGCAACTGCACAGGAACCATTATTCACATCGCAATCAATGGAGAGTATTCAGGCCATATCGTCATAAACGACCAGATAAAAGAAGACAGCATATCTGCCATTTCCAGCCTCAAGGAACTGGGCGTTTCGCAGTGCGTAATGCTCACCGGAGACCATAAGGATGTGGCAAAGCAAATCGCGGAGAAACTGAACCTTACCAAGTACTATGCGGAACTTCTCCCGGCCGATAAGGTTGAAAAGATGGAAAGCATCATAACAGAGAACAAGGATGGAAAAACCGCCTTTGTGGGAGACGGCATCAACGATGCCCCGGTTCTTGCCAGAGCAGATATCGGCATTGCTATGGGAGCTCTCGGCAGCGACGCCGCCATTGAAGCCGCAGATGTGGTTCTGATGGATGACAAACCATCCAGGATCGCCACCGCTATCCGCATCGCAAGACGCACATTGTCAATAGCTAAGCAGAATATCTGGTTTGCAATAGCAATAAAGGTGGCAGTCCTCATCCTGGCCGCCCTGGGCATCGCCACAATGTGGATGGCAGTATTCGCAGACGTGGGCGTAACCGTCCTTGCCATCCTCAATGCCATGCGCACCCTCCGCTAAACACCTTGCATTTCAGGCCAAAATTCACTATTTTTACACAAATCCCGCTTTTCGGGGAATGTAAACGTAGATGAAAAGATTATTATTCTCAATCGCGATGGTGGCAGTGGCATTATCTGCCTGCGCGCAAAACAAGAAATCCGAACAAAAAACACAGGAGGAAAACAATATGAAGACACTTGTAGCTTATTTCTCGGCCACAGGAACAACCAAGTCCCTGGCCGGGAAGATTGCAAAGGCAACAGGCGGAGACCTTTATGAAATCAAGCCTGAAGTCAAGTACACGGCAGAAGATCTGGACTGGAGAGTAAAGACTTCACGCAGCAGCGTGGAGATGGCGGACAAGAACTCCCGCCCGGCATTTGTAAAGGATCTGGAAAACGCTGACCAGTATGGAACGGTATTCATCGGATTTCCGGTCTGGTGGTACACCGCACCTACCATAATCAACACGTTTATAGAGGCATACGGATTTGAAGGCAAGACCGTGGTATTCTTTGCAACATCCGGAGGAAGCACAATAGACAAGGCAAACGCACAGTTCAAGACACAGTATCCGAAGATCAGCTGGAAGGCCGGAAAGGTACTCAACGGGGCATCAGACCAGGATGTAAAGGCCTGGATTGATTCGCTATCTCTTTAACCACTTAATACAATAAAGCAATGATCCACGATTTCATTTATGACATACCGGTCAGGGTATATTTCGGAAAGGACCAGCTAAAAAATCTTGGTCCGGAACTCAAGAAGTGGGGCAAGCGTGTCCTGCTCACATACGGAGGCGGTTCCATCAAACGCATCGGCCTATACGACAAGGTGGTGAAAGAGATTAAAGACGCAGGCCTGGAACTCTTTGAACTATCCGGCATAGAGCCGAATCCGAGAATCAGTTCCGTAAGGCAGGGAGCGCAGATGTGCAAGGACCTGAAGATAGACGTGCTGCTGGCAGTTGGAGGAGGTTCAACGATAGACGCCACAAAGTTTATGGCAGCGGGAGCCCTTGTGGACTTTGACCCGTGGGATTTCTTTGACATGAAAAAGAGAGTACCTGTTGAAAAGGCCCTGCCGATTGTCAGCATTTTGACCTTGTCCGCAACGGGAAGCGAGATGGATTGCGGAGGAGTGATCAGCAACCCTGAAACCAACGACAAGATAGGATGCATGTGCCCTCCTATGCTGCCGAAGGCTTCTTTCCTGGACCCGACCAATACATTTACAGTAAGCCCTTACCAGACAGCCTGCGGAGCTGCCGATATGCTATCACATATCTTTGAGGTTTACTTCAATATGGACCAGGATCTCTATATGCTGGACTGCTTTATGGAAGGCCTGATGAAGACCGTTATAAAGTATGCCCCTATCGCGATGAAAGAGCCTGAAAACTACGAGGCCAGGGCAAACCTTATGTGGACATCTTCCTGGGCGATAAACGGCTTCATAGACGGAGGAAAGCGCCTGGCCTGGAGCTGCCATCCTATGGAGCACCAGCTCTCGGCATATTATGACATCACGCACGGCCTCGGCCTTGCCATTCTTACTCCGCGATGGATGGAGTATTGCCTGGATGATAGCACTGTCTCCAAGTATGTCCAGTTTGGAGTGAACGTGTTTGGAATAGACAGTTCCCTGCCTCCTATGCTTATTGCTCACAAGGCTATCGAGAATCTCAGCTATTTCCTGTTCAAGACACTGGGCCTGAAGAGCACCCTCACCGATCTTGGAATAGATAAGACCCATTTCGCAGAGATGGCTGAAAAAGCGGTCAACGGCGGAACGCTTCAGGGCTTCAAACCGCTTCAGCAGCAAGATGTGGAAAAAATCTACAGCATGTGCTGCTAAGAGACAATTTTCGTATTTTTGCTCAATATGATAACTCTCATTCTGCTCATTGGTGCACTGGTATTGTTCATAAGCATCGGGCTTAACAATATTTCCACCCGTCTGGGGATTCCCGCCCTCCTGGCCTTTCTGCTGCTCGGCGCAATCTTCGGTGTCACCAATGTGATTCCAATCAAGATAGAAGACTTCCAGTTTGCCCATAATTTCTGTACCTGCGCACTGATATTCATAATGTTCTACGGCGGTTTCGGAACGCGCTGGAGCGCTGTCAGGCATATAGTTACGGAAGCGGGCCTTCTGGCTTCCGTGGGAGTTATCATAACTGCAGCCATAACAAGCCTTTTGTGCTACTTTGTGCTGGGCTGGGGACTTATCGAAAGCCTGGTTCTCGGAGCGATAGTGAGCTCTACTGACGCCGCATCTGTATTCTCCATCCTCAGGACGAAGAAGCTTGGCCTGAAGAACAACACATCTCCGATGCTGCAGGTGGAAAGCGGAAGCAACGACCCTATGGCGTTTATGCTTACCATCGCTATGCTTTCAATAGCAAACGGCACTGCATCGGGAGGAAAACTGGCCTTGATGCTGCTTATGCAGATAGGCATTGGAACTGCTTGCGGTCTGATTCTGGCTCAAATCGCCTGCCTTACCTTGAGGAAGGTCGATATCAAAGGCAGCGGCTACATATCTCTCTTCATCCTGGCCCTTGCCGTTGCCAGCTACTCCATACCTGACATTCTGGGTGGTAACGGATACCTGAGCGTTTATCTGGTCGGAATGATTGTGGGAAACCAGGACTTCAAGGACAAGAAAACCATCGTGAATTTCTTCGACGGAATAACCGAGCTGATGCAAGTGATGACCTTCTTCCTTATAGGTCTGCTCGTTGATCTGTCAAAGATGCCTAATGACATCATTCCGGCAATACTCATATTCCTGTTCCTGCTGCTCCTTGCCAGACCGGCTGCAGTTTTCGGAGTGCTGACTCCGTTCCGGAAATACAGCTTCAAACAGATGGCTTTCATATCGTTCGTTGGGCTCCGGGGAGCTTCTGCCATCGTGTTTGCCATTATGTGCATAAATGGAGACGAGCCTATGCAGCAGGATCTGTTCAACATCGTCTTCTGCCTGGTTGTAATCTCGATAGGCCTTCAGGGTTCCCTGATTCCTTGGGCAGCCAAGAAGCTGGATATGATTGACAAGCACAGCAATGTCCTCAAGTCCTTCAACGACTATACTGAGGACAATACCCTCCATTTCAGCTGGGTTGAGGTTACTCCGGAAAGCAGTATGGCCAACAAGCAGGTGCACGAGATAAACTTCCCTAAGAACGTCCTGATTGCCCTTATCATAAGAGGAAAGGAACAGATTATCGCAAGAGGTGACACAACACTCCTTCCTGGCGACAAGGCAATCCTCGTTACCAAGGCCTTTGAGGGCTCAGACGCTATCTTCCTGGAAAAGACTGTCAAGCCTACCAGCAGAAGAATCGGCAAGAAGATCAAGGAAGTTCCGGGAAGCGGCATTATCATTCTTATCCGAAGAGGAGATGAGAACATCATACCTAACGGCAACACAGTACTTTACGAAGGAGACCATCTTGTTCTTCTCCGATAATATGGACTATCGTTATGTCTATGCCTTTAAAAAACAAGCTGGGTTATCTGGGGTTAACTATTTGCATTTTATGCATGATAGGAACATATATCTATGCTGTTTATGTCTTGAAAACCGTGTCTAAGGAAAACAATATCATTTTCTTTGCTTTCGAATGGCTGATGCTACACGGATGTCACAGAGCCGTATGGAGGATCAGGCATGAATTCAGCCCAGACTCAACTGAAAAGTTAAGGCTTCAAGAGGCCAAAAGCTTTTGGGATGTGGCAAAGATTTTCTTTGATCCGAAAGAAATGCGCTTCAGAACATCGCTGAGCATCTTCATCCTTGTAGTCCTATGGGTACGTAACTATCACACAGCCTTTTGGATTGTTCTGGCGATAACACTCGTTCTGAAAGTTCTGGTGTTTGCATCTCTTGTCAGATTAAATAAAGCCTTTACGAAACTTAAAGAAGTTACCGGAGATGAAAACCTGAAGTTTGACACGGAAAACGTTAATGCCGTTTCAGCAAAACTGCCTAAATACAAACGCAATGCAATTACAATAAAGTTTACGGAAGAAACGGGAGGCGAATCAGAAACTGGACAAACTAAATTCGGCGGGAATCCGGATGTCCCGGATGGTTTTGAGTGGCCAAAAGACAGCGAAGGGTATCCAATGTCCTTCATTCTGCAGATAAACTGCTCTGATACAAAAAAGTATGACAAGGAGAACAAGCTACCCAAGAGCGGGCTCTTTTCTTTTTTCTATTCTTGGGAAAATGAAAGCATGTCATATATTGACGAAGATGACGACCCATCCTATAACCCCAAGATAGCTCAAGTCTATTATTTTGATACGCCAGAAGCGATGCTTCATCGCCAGGATCCTCCAAAGAAACTTGCAAAGAAATACAGAATGACGGAGCGATCTGTCAGCTTTTCATCCCAAGATTGCGTTCCCGCTTGGGAAGATGCTATCGCTATGCAAATAGTTGACACAGATTGCTCAAAGATTGAGTACCAGTCTGCTATGTTAGAAAGTGGAACACAAGGAATCTCAGACGTAGATTTTAACGGTTCCTTGCTGGGATATGCCACTCCTGTAGAAGACGATACTCTGGATGTACCTCAAAACGAAATACTTCTCTTGCAGCTATTTTCCTCAAACCTGATCGAAGAAGATGAAGGTACTGAAGAAGAATGCTTTGACCCTATAGAATTTGGAGTTGAGGGAAAAGTTTATTTCTACATAAGAAAAAATGACCTTGCAGAAAGAGACTTTTCCAAGGTTAGATGCCAACTCAGCGATTGATATTTACATCAACTAAATGAAAATTTGCTCTATATGAAAAGAATAATTGCGATAATCATGGCCTCTTGTCTGGCAGTTACATCTTTTGCACAGACGGATACTTCTTCCGACTTGGCATCTGCGGTTAAGAACGCCATCGCTGAGGATAAAACCCTTACGGAAGAGGATCTTCTGAATATGTACGGGGCTGATACAAACCAACTTTACCAGAAGATGCAGGCAGAGATGGAAAAGGTTGAGCAGCAGAAAGAAGAGGCGGAGGCAAGTGCCAAACTGAAAAGGGAAGTTGCAATGTTCTTCTCCCTTCTGATAGCGTTCTTCCCCGCAATCTCAGTATTCCGTCTGGTAAGGAAAAAGAGGCTGGAGGTCAACAAACAAGACATCCTGCCCGCAGTTCTAATTCTGCTGCTTGGAGGCGCCGTCCTGTTTGCCTTCAACTACTTTATGATATGGATGAGCCTGACTCACGGCACCAAGTTCTACGCTATTGGCGCAGTGGTGCTTATGATAATCCTTACCGCCTGGGCTATCTGGACATACTTCAAGAAACCGAAGCAGAAACCGCAGGAATAGCTTACTGCATCTGACGGAATAGAATCTTCTGGTCCGGAATCATTTCCTGCAGGCCGGACAAGTCTGTCTTGCCAAAGTGATAAGGTATCAGAACCTTTGGAGCAAACATCTTGGCGGCATTTGCGCACTGCTCAGGTGTCATAGTATATGGCTGGTTGACAGGCAGGAATGCTATGTCTATATCCTTGAGGTCCGCCATTTCTGGCACATCTTCAGTGTCTCCCGCAATGTAAATCCTCAAGCCGTCAATCGTCAGGATATATCCGTTGCCATTGCCCTTCGGATGAAACATCTCCCTTCCCGGAGTGGTGTTATATGCAGGAACAGCCTCCAGCATAATGCCGTGTGGAAGTTCCCTGCTCTGACCGTTTGCAATGACCTCTCCCCGGCCTATCCTGTCTGCACTTGTCTTGTTGAGAATCAGCAGAGTATTATCCCCTTCCAGTACCTTTATCGTTGAGTCTTCCAGATGGTCCGGATGCTCGTGCGTAACAAGTATCACATCCGCCTTCGGGAACTCTTTGGCATAGTCCGTTTTCTTGCCGTAATCTCCCACCGGATCCACCTGGATGCTCAGTCCGTCATACTCAATCTCCAGGCTTCCGTGCTTGATCAGGCACAAGGCTACAAGAGACCCTCCTTCTGTCTGAAACAGCTCCACCTCATACTTTGTGGTCCTACGTCCGGCCCCTGTCCAAGCCAGATAGCCGCCCTTTAGGTTATACACAGTGTAGCCCGCATCTGCGAGTTTCTTTGCGGCGCTTGCACTGCGCTTTCCGCTCCGGCAATAAACTGCCAGCGGCTTTTCCACAGGGTATGCAGCCTTGACATCCTCAAGGAAAGTCTTAGAATAAACATCAAAGTTTACGGCACTTGCGATATGCCCCTGGGCATACTCATCCGGTGTGCGAACATCTATAAGCGCAGCCTCGTTCTCCTTCAGAAGAAGACCGAACTCCACCACGTCCATATCAATGTACTTGTTCCCGCCGCAGGCAAACAGCCCCATCAGCATCGGGATAATGGATAAACTCAAAATCATTTTCATATCATTCATAAACTAATGTTTTTTCATCCGGTAACCAGCTTAATACAAAGCCTCGTTCACAAAAATAAGAATAATTTGCATTATCTTTGAGCATAGAACAAACAATTTCAGCTATGCTTAAAATCGGAGACAAAATGCCGGCATTCGAGGTCCTGGACCAGGACGGCAACACCGTTAAAAGCCAAAACCTCATAGGCAACGGCAAGAAGACCATAATCTACTTCTACCCAAAGGACAACACTTCCGGCTGCACAGCCGAGGCCTGCAGTTTCAGGGACAACTACGATGCCCTTACCAAGGCCGGCTACAACGTAATCGGAGTTAGCAAGGACAGCCCGAAATCCCACACCGGATTCAAATCAAAGTATGACCTTCCGTTTACCCTCCTGGCAGACACCACCACCAAGATGCTTCAGGATTTCGGTGCCTGGGGTGAAAAGAAAATGTACGGCAAAACCACTATGGGAACTCTTCGCAGAACCTTCATCTTCAGCGATAAAGGCATCCTCGAGCGCATCATAGAAAAAGTGGACACCAAGAACGCCGCCGCCCAGATCCTCAACCCGTAATCAAATGAAAAAAGTATACTTTGCCGGATCCATCCGCGGTGGAAGGGCAGATGCCGCTCTCTACAAACGGATAATCACCTATATTCAGCAGGAACTTGGCTGCAAGGTTCTCACGGAACATGTGGGAGACCTGTCGCTGAGCCAAAAGGAAGGCTCTACGCCCAAGAACATCCATAATGGAGAAAACGTTGACGAGGCCATCTACCTCCAGGATACCGGCTGGCTCAAGGAATCCGACATTGTAATTGCGGAATGCACCACAGCATCCCTTGGAGTAGGTTATGAACTCGCCTTCGCAGAGAAACTCAACAAGCCCGTCCACATCTTCTACAACAAGGAACGCACCCGCCTTTCCGCCATGCTGACCGGCAACACCTACTTCCACATCCACCCCTACACCAACGTAGAAGAAATCTTCCCTATCCTTAACTCCGTGTTTGAGGAATAGTATTACACTTGGTTCTGCAAGATTCCGGCAGGGTAAAACTTTTTGCAACTTTTTTCTGAAAAATTTGTAACCATCGGAAAAATCACTCGTAATTAAGAGTGCCGAAAGATTTTTTCAGGGAAGGATTATCGTTGGGGCAAACATAAGTTCATTGTCTCAGTTTTAGCATGAGCAATAACCGTTTGATTCACACCAACGAAACATTCACCACCAAAGGCGGAACGGTAGTCCGCTATGAAGACATTTTTGAGGGTATTGGCAAGGAAATCAGCCGATACCGTTTCAAAGGCGGGAGACATTTGTCCGACGAGGATATTGAAGACCTCCGTCAGGAAGCATTCAAGAAAGCCATTGTCTCGGTAGGATCTTACGATCCGGAGAAAAGCTGTGGATGTCCCCAGGCATACGGATACACAATCGCACTCAGTTGCGAGAAAAATGCCTTCAAGAAGATTGCCAAACGCGACTCTATCTTCTCTTCCCAAATGATAGAGTGCGAAGGTGGTGATGAATTCAGTTCCGAGCGCGACCTTAGAAGCAAGGAAGCCCTGTCCTACATCAAGGACAAGATTGCAACCTTGCCGGAAAAGCAGCGCAAAGTCCTTGAATTGAGCATCCTGGGATACGAGCCAAAGAGAATTTCCCAGATTCTCGGCTGTACCACGAATGCTGTTCTCTCCAGACTCTGCAGAGCAAGGCAGTCTCTTGCAGAAGCTCTTGGTAAACATTTCCTGTCCGAATACGGATTTGGAAACAAAACAAGAACCTACAACAGCCGTCCTGGAAACAGGCCGGCTGTTTTCTTTTTGAGATTAAAATGCTATCTTTGTAAAAATAATATTTTATTCGTTTTAGGTATATTTGCGAACTTATGAATAATATAATAGCATTTAATATCTATACTCCCGTTGAAGTGGCACAACAAATTGCGGCAAGAGTAAAGGAACGCAGGCTTGAGCTAAACTTAACACAGAAAGGTATGGCATCTAGATCTGGACTTAAGTTTGCCACATATCGTAGATTCGAACAAACGGGAGAAATCTCATTGAGAGGATTGCTGCAGATTGGATTTGCCTTGAATTCACTATCCGAATTTGAAACCCTTTTCACCCAGAAACAATATCAGTCTTTAGATAATGTATTGAGCGAACAAACTATAACCCGTAAACGAGGAAAGAAAAAATGAATAGCATTAGACAAATTGAAGTGAAATACGACAGCCGGCAGGTTGGGCATCTTGCTATGACAAAAGACGGATTGTGCGCATTCGAGTATTCCGCAGAATGGCTAAGTTCCGGTTTTTCCATATCACCGTTTGAATTGCCATTGCAAAGCGGTGTCTTTATAGCCAAACCACGCCCGTTTGAAGGAGGTTTCGGTGTTTTCGACGATTGTCTACCCGATGGATGGGGCTTACTCATTTTAGACAGATACTTGCAGAAAAAAGGAGTTAATCCTCTGTCTCTAACACTATTGGACCGCCTAGCGCTTGTAGGGACAACAGGACGCGGAGCCTTGGAATTCCGTCCAGATAACAGTGTCATAAGCCGTCAAGATTGTGCCGACTTTGATAAGCTGGCCCATGAGGCAGAACTGATACTTGATAGCGAAGATTATACGGGAAAAGGCATTGAGGAATTTCAAGACAGGGGTGGTTCACCCGGAGGAGCAAGGCCAAAAATCTTCGTTCGCTATGATGGACAGGAATGGCTGGTAAAATTCCGCGCCAAAAGGGATTCTAAACACATCGGCGTTGAAGAATACCACTATTCACTTCTTGCTCAAAAGTGCGGAATTGAAATGCCTGAAACCCGGCTGTTCGAAGATAAATACTTTGGTGTGCAACGGTTTGACCGAACGGCTAATGGCAAATTGCATGTCGTAAGCATGGCTGGTCTTATTAGTGCCGATTATCGTTTACCAAGTATAGACTACTCTCACATATTTAAAGTTTGTACATTGCTTACTCACAATATGGCAGAAATGTGGAAGGTCTATCGTCTGATGGTATTCAACTTCCTGATAGGCAATAAAGACGATCATGCAAAGAATTTTGCCTTCATTTATCGAGATGATGATTGGCATCTTGCTCCGGCATACGATCTGCTACCCAGCAATGGCATCAACGGTTTTCGCACCACTTCAATCAACGACAATATAGAACCGACTAAAGAAGATCTGTTTGCCGTGGCGTTTAAGGCGGGGCTGAACAAAAAAGAGGCAATTGCAGAGTTTAAGAGGATAGAAAAGATTATCAAAAACCACTAAAAATCTCAGCATAAACCTTCTACATATCCGTAGAAAAAGGCCCTAGTAAAAATATATTTGCAAAAACACCTTGCAAAACTCAATACTACAGAAGATCATCTTACAAAGAAATATGGACCAAAAGGCTCAAAAGAAAGAGAAGAATTTGATGCCAAGGCCCTAGCATGGTATTATGCTGAAATCCCTAAAGATGCCAGAAAAGACGCAGGTCTGACTCAAAGGCAACTCGCCGATAAAGTCGGAAAAAAGAGAGAATACATTGCCCTCTTGGAAAAAGGTGAAACCGATATGCAGCTTTCCACTTTCCTGATGATTACCCAAGCCGTTGGCATGAAAGTTACTCTCAGCTACTAATCGACCATTCACTTTTCAACTATTCAAAAAAATTGAATAGTTCCTCAATCCAGTCAAAAACCATCTGTGCGGTAATTAAATTTTCTTTAAATACCGTTGCTCTGCTTTATTATTGCAGAACATCGGGTTAAGTTTGCGTGAAACAACAAGATCATTTAACTTGGCAGTATGATACAGTACATTGCAAACGGAGAACATTTCAAAGAGGTGATTGAACGCATCCCCAAGGTCAAGAAGCAGCTCTGGATTGGAACTGCAGACATCAAGGATCTATATGTGGAAGACAAGCCCCTGCTTGGCGTTTTGGCAAACCTCATTTCCAGAGGCAAGGAAGTCCGCCTCATCCATGCCAAAGAACCAGGCCAAAACTTCCGGGAAGACTTTGACAAGTACCCTCTTCTTGCAACCGGTCTTGAGCGTGTCCTGTGCCCAAGAGTACATTTCAAGATCATCATCTTTGACCTCAGCCTGGCATACATTGGTTCCGCCAACCTAACCGGCGCCGGCCTTGGCATGAAAAGCCCCAATAACCGCAACTTTGAGGCTGGTATCCTCAGCGATGACCCTTCTCTCGTAGAATCTGCCATCGAGCAGTTTGACTCCGTCTGGCGCGGATCCCACTGCAAAACCTGCGGCCGCAAACGTTACTGCCCGGATCCGATCATCTAACCAACCTGTTCCATTTTGGAACTAGATCTTTCCTTCTTTGCCTATTTTTGGCAGTGTTGGTGTTTTCCTTTGCCATTAGAAAACCAATAATACTGCTAAAATATGGAAAATAACAAACTGAACGACAGCATGATCGCTATCATGATTGAGGAAGAGGCCTGGAAAGAATTTTCAAGTAATTACCCTTGGACCGAAGAACAACTCAGCAAGTATAGCAACAAACTTGACTGGAAAGAAATTTCTTGCAATTCAAACATTAAATGGACCGTATCCATACTTGAAAAGTTCCGGCGTTACATAGACTGGTCTCAATTCAGCAAATGCGCTGATGAAGAGATCTTGATTCCGGAAATTGTTGAAAAATTCGAGAACGAGTGGGACTGGAAAGAGCTTTCCGACAACCCCAACCTCACTCTTGAACTTGTTACCAAATATGCTGACAGACTGGATTGGAAGCAACTCATCTCTTCCTGCTATTGCCACCAAGAACTGTTCACACTGGATTTCTTTAAAACTTTTATCGATTATATCCCGGCAAATGAATTCAAGGATTCCGGTCTCTGGCGTGCCTTAGTGGAGATGAAGGAAAAAGAGTTGAAAAAGCAGATTATTCTGTCATAGTTTATAATGATAATGACAGAGTCCTATCTTATTCTAATGAAAACAAAGACCGCGACTTTGAGGACGATATCTTCAGCAATAACCCTTCTCTTGTAGATTCTGCCATTGAGCAGTTCGACTCCGTCTGGCGCGGCTCACACTGAAAACAAAACCTGCGGCCGCAAACGCTACTGCCCGGATCCGATAATATATTCATATCATTACTGTCCACCAAAAACTATGGACAGCATATTTCACATTTGATATTTATCCCACCCTATCTAAAATCAACATTTTTTTATATTTTTAAATTAAATTAAAAAACATATTCCTTTATTAATAATCGTATAATGAGTAATAACATTAAGCCTTCCTACACTTTAAAAGAAATCTCAGAATGGGGAAATAACGATTCCTTTGTTTACATTCCATCACTTCAAAGGGGATTGGTTTGGAAGCCTCTACAAATTGAGCTTATTTGGGACTCAATTTTAAGGGGGTTCCCAATAGGTGCATTTACTCTTGCTTTTGCAAAAGGCACAGAAGATAGAGCTATGTTGCTAGATGGGCAACAAAGGTGGCATGCTATAAAATCCGCCTTAACAGACCCTCTTTCGAACAATTTTAATGATTCATATATGTTATTATGGATTGACCTAGGATATAACTTCTCAGGCATCAACTCGAAATCATCAAGAAAGTTTAATATCCGTTTAACCACACGCGCTCATCCCTGGGGTTTCAGAGAAAATGATTGCCAAGTTCTTAATACAGACGAAAAAAGAAAAGCAATAAAATTAATATTAAACAAAGAATCTATAGATGAAAATGACGAAGTCTCTCTTTCTCAATCATTTCCGATTAAGGCAGACTACCCCATTCCTCTATTCTATTTTGTCGAATACCTATTAAGAAAGGATGTTTCCATCCTCAAGTCTAGGATTGATGATTATGCAAATATCTTAAATATTCCATTTTTACAAAAGAAATACAAAAATGAAGATATAAGCAATTTACTCACATTCTATACAAATGACCTATTAACAAACGTTAATGATTATTGTGTTCCTGTTATTAAGTATTATTCCGAAACAAAAAATGATTTAACAGATATAGAAATTCTTTTTGAACGAATTGGCTCAAAGGGAACTCCAATCACAAAAGAGGATTTGATGTATTCTTCAATAAAGGCATATTGGCCAGAAAACATAAAGAATACAATAGACTCTCTTGCTAAGAGCATTATGCCTCCTGTTTCATTAATGCTGCTATCTTTTAGGCTGGCAATTACTAATAAGAATGGTTTAGCCAAGCAACCTGACATAAATCAAATACGCGAAATTGGAAGGGAGGGCGAAGGCAATGATGTATATGACAGTATTTGTAGTCTTTTTTCTTCAAAAGACTCACCTGCGCCAATTGAAAGCATTATTAATATAGTAAAAGAGTGGATAGGGAATGACACTCCACCTTACCTTTTAGTTAGCATCGCAAGAAAGTCTCCAGATATTTTTTTATTTCTTATGTGTTTAGCCCAAACGGTCGTTTGCGCACATAAAGAAATTGAACCTGAAACCATTAGAGCCATTGCATTTTATTTTCACTGGTTTGTAGATGACAAGGAAAAATGGATAAATCAATTATACCAAAGAATCACAAATTCAAGTATCAATCTTTCTGAAGGAGCAAAAGAAATTATTTTACAGGCAATCAGTGAATCAAAGGCGAAACCCCTTATTAAGAAGACTGTTTTTGACGAAATAGAAATTTCTGGCAATAGTAACTGGAGACTTAGTAATTATAGTGAGGAAGATTGGTGGCCTCTGTGGGAATGCTTTTGGAATAATAAAGAAATTCTTCTTTACACACAGCGTAATTATATGGTTAACCATTTCAAATCTTATAATCCCGCATTGCCTGACATGTGGCAAGATTCAAGTTGTCCTTGGGATTATGACCATATAGTTCCCAAAAAATGGTTTCATAATAATTATGAAAGATATAAGAAATATTCTGAATACTGCGAACAATGGAAAGACTGTATTGGAAATTTAGCCGCTATTCCATTCCAAATAAATCGTTCATTACGAGACAAATTAGATTGGAGCTATTACTATAACAATAAGGAAGATTTATTGATATGTACAGAAGATTATAACAAGCTAAAGAAAACAATACAGTCCGAAGAAAAAGAAGCGTTATTATTGTCAACAATTACCTGGGATAGAGCAAAGAGGATATATGAAGAATTATATGATTTTCTTAGGGATCTAGATTTAAGCGAACTATCTCTTGATGCCTTAAATATTATCCCTCAAAACAACCGTCGTATTAATGACATTATTAAACGAAAAGATATTTTTAAACAACTAATGGAAAAAAACTCAACCAAACAGTGCTCTACATATTTCCTCCATAATCGAAAGAACTTAGAAAAAGCGACTTCTTCTTGTTTTGATAAGGCAATAGAATGGGCACAAGAATGGATGTCTTGTGGATATAGTGTAAATAATTGCTTTATAGCTGTAACTAATTGTCTGTCCAATTCTTATGAATATGAAATCGGTCTGAGGAAAATGCCAGATAATAAAGATTTGATTAAACTTGATATTAAACAAGAATATCTTGATAGTTTTAACCAGAATAATAATTATCGTTTTATCATAGAAACGAACAATAACTGGTGGAATTTATGGATGACAATTACTCCTAAAGGAACAGAAGTTGTTGAAAAACTATCAATTATATTAAATGACCTATATGATTTCTTTAATGAAGGAATACATAGTGGAAACATATTACCAACCATACCTGTTCCGGCCTTAGTATGAAAGGCCATAATAAACACAACTTTGAGGCTGGCATCTTCACCGATGAGCCATCTCTCCTAGAATCTGCCATTGAGCAGTTTGACTCCGTCTGGCGCGGCTCCTACTTCAAATCCTGCGGCCGCAAACAATACTGCCCGGATCCAATCATCTAAAATTATAAAACCATGGCAAAAAAACAACTTGAAAAACTAATGACAGGTTTAGCTGGCGAGTATTTGGTTGCTGGCTATATGAACCTAAAGGGCTGGATTGCAAGCCTTACTCTCAAGAACTTTCCATGTGTGGACATATTCGGACAGAATAACGGAAAGAATATATCCATACAAGTCAAAACAAGTCGGGAGACAAGTTTTAACATAGGCCTTAATCATAATAATCGCTCGGAGATTTATAAGCGAGTTAAGGGGCCCTTTGTATTTGTTTATATCGATAAAAATGATAATATCTCCTTTTACATACTATCTCGCAATGATTATATCAATCTGGTAATCAGGACGGATGATATCTATTTCAACAAAAAAAAGAATAAAGAAAAAGACTCTTACCCTATAGCTATTACTCTAAAAGACCTTATATCATACAAAGACCAATGGGATAATCTTTGGATTTAAAACCATCCGATACAGCCTAATTACTATTGGCCTTGAATTGTCTAAGTTGCTCCTAACTCTGCCAAAATATTGCAGAGTCATAGCCTTTATTTGTGGTTGAGAGATAAACTACAAAAACTTTGGCTATGGATTATTTAACGCTAAACAAACTGGAAAAGGATATCCTCAATCTGTATGAGGATGGGAAGCCTTTTTACAATCAGATGGAATACAGGAGGGAAGGGCTTGGAGCTCTTCTGGCAAGGAGAAAGGAGTTGCTTGATTCCGAAATGCTTAGGAATATCAGGAAGAATGACTATTGCGGTTTTCTGTCAAGTGTCAAATCGTTCAATGAAGATCTTAAGGGATTTATTGAAGATGCTTCACATAATGCTTGGGAAGCTCTTATATTTGTCGCAGGACATGAACTGAAAGGACAGTATGAAGATACGATACTGACTTTAAAGTGTTTTCTGGATGAGAGTCCCGAAGGATTGTCTAAAAAGAACAATTACGGAGAAAACATCTGGGATATTCTCAACAATTCGGAATATCATCCTCAATATCAGGATGGCTTCTATCAAGATGATTTCCTTATTGGCCTGTACGGAGAAGCGGCGTCTGAAGAAGAGTCATCTGCGTATAAAGCGGAACTGGAAAGTAAAAAGAATCAGAAGCCGGAAAAAGCCTTGACCAAAGAGTTGTTCAACCTCATTCCTGAACTAATTGACCCTATCCGTTTTCTCCTGGACAACACCTATTTTGCCCTGCAGGATTTCTTGTTCTGCAAAAAGTTCCGGGTGGAAATGGATGTACAAAACTGGGTGGAATTTTCATCATAATCTGCCTGTCTTTTGCATAGTCGGCATATAGTTTTGCCTTAGAGAATAGATGTGAGGCAAGGGAATCTTTATGGAATCCAATAACGGCAAAATTGTAAGGATGAGGGATGTAAAGTTCAATCCCTCGCTGTTTCAGAACTATATGACAGGGTCTGTGCTGGACGAGCTTCTCTGTACCCTGAACGGGCTTCCAAAAGGAGTTAACTATATGGTTATAGGAGATCCTGGAGTGGGAAAGACAACCGTTATTCTGGATATGCTGTCCAATTTGAAAAGGGAACAGCCAGAAATGAAATGCCTGTTTGTCAGTGCGGAGATGAATGAGATAGATCTTGCCATTTATGTTCAGCGATATCCCAAGTTTCAGGACATTGATATACTGTTTGTTGAACCGGATTACCAGAACGGGGAGGCTAACACCCTGGAAACGCTGGATTCCATACTAGTGGACGGATGGGATGTGGTTGCAATAGACTCCTTTATCGAATTGCAGGGAATTATCAAGGAAGAAAGGAACATCACAAACAAGAAAACGGAAAGCCTTCTCCTGCAGATGATCAAGCAGCAGAACAAAGGAGACAACCTGTGCGGAAAGAATACCACATTTCTCACGATCCAGCAAGTTACAAAAACCGGAAACTTTGTGGGATCCAACAGGTTAAAGCACTCCATCACCGCAATGATGGAATTAAGGCTGGAGAACCCGAAGAACATTTACTCAAACAGGTACATAGTCTTTTCCAAGCATCGCAGAGGAGATGTGGGAGTACGCCTATACTATGATTTAAGCACTACGGGAGACGTATTCTACGACCAGAACCGGTTCAATCAGGACAAACAGATAAGGAAGCTGCAGAGCGAGGCGTCCAGAAGCATGCGGGACTATGCAGACAAGTTTGACCTTCTTTTTGACACTGAAACTTAACACAATAACCTAGTATCTCAACGATTATGACAACTGAAGACTTTTACAGGCTGAAAAGGGAACAGATCGCAAAGCAAAATCCTTTCAGGATAGTAGACCTGGCTCAAATCAAGAAAGTAGACAAAGACGTCCTCTCCATTAACGGAATGGAAGTCAAGGCAAACAAGAATGCAACCCAAGTCCTTGACGAGATGATTGGCTTTAAAAAGAAGCAGGGAAGATCCATAGAGAAAGCATACGGCACAAGCAACATGCATTTCTTCTGGAACTATCTTGCCACAGCTGAGTCTCTGACCAAGGAAACAAAGGTTGCTTTGGTTGCAGATCCGAAAAAGAAGGTCGTCTGCGATGCAATTGTTCTACAACAAGAGGCTATTATGGCTGAACAGTTTTTTGACATCGCCGAGCTGGTAATGGATGCAGGGAACCTTTCTCCCGCCAGCTATGAAAAGAGCAACGACGGGGCAGGTTTAATACTGAAAATGCAAAGCAATAACCCGATTTATCAAAACCTTACCCACAGTTTATTAAAAGATGAAGTGGGAGAAATGTTCATTACCAACAACTACTATATGAAATGGGGCCTTGGAACAGTCGAGCTCGGAAGATACCTGGAAAGAGTTGTTTGCTCAAACGGGCAAATAGTTACGGAAGAGGATTCTATAAGCAGAATCTATTCAACCAACAACGTTGCGGTTAACGCTTTAATGGGAACTTTAGCTCTCAGCAAGGGTGCAGATCCGGTTTTTGACAGATTCAAGACAAAAGCCTTAACGGCAATGGAGTGCCGTGCTTCTATGGCGGAGATGTTTATCGTGAAAGAAAAACTGCAGCAACTTCGCCTTGAAAAAGATCAGATCAGCATCATTAATCCATATTATGAAGAAATGAAAATGTACAGCGACAGAGGCTATAACCTGGACACAATTGAAAAGAAGCGCCTTGCGATGTCTAGCCTGAAAGTCTGGGAGTTGTATAACAACCTCACTGAATTTGCAACCCACACTCCGCTTTGGAAGGAAACCGACCACAGACGGTCTATTCTGCAGATGGAAGCAACCCGTTTCTTGCACAGGAGGAGGGATATCCGCCGCTATGCCGATATCTTTTGATTGCTCTGCCTGATTTTGGCAGTAAAAGGCCGTATCTTTGCCATAGAAATCATTCAAAAACAATGAGAGATTTTGCAGCAATAGATTTTGAAACGGCAAACGGCGAGAGAACAAGCGTCTGCAGCGTAGGTCTTGTAATTGTCAGAAACGGAGAGATTAAGGACACGTTTTATTCGCTTATTCAGCCGGAACCAAACTATTACAACTGGTTTTGCACTCAGATACACGGGCTGTGCTGCGAGGATACGGACTGCGCTCCGGTATTCCCGAAAGTCTGGAAGGAGGTTGAGAAGCTGATAACCCTCAGCGATGAGGATGCCAGGCTTCTCGGTTCACCTACCCTGCCACTTGTCGCCCACAACAAAGCCTTTGATGAATCCTGTCTGAAAGCCGTCTTCCGCTGCTATCAGATGGATTACCCGGACTATCCGTTCTTCTGCACTCTCATAGCATCCAGAAAAGCTTTCCCGGATGCGGAGAACCATCAGCTCCAAACAATTTCAGAACTATGTGGCTATAACCTGGAGCATCATCATCACGCCCTGGCAGACGCTGAAGCCTGCGCCCGCATCGCCCTCCAGATTCTATAAAAGCCGGAGACGTTAGTTTCGTCTGTTAATAAGGCTAACTACTACCTTAACCATTGTGTCCATTTCGTCTGTACGGCTTTCCGCTATCATCAGAGTAAGGGCAACCAATGTTGCATCGGCGATGCGTTTGGTTCCATTCGGACGGTAAAGGATGCCGTTGTTTTGCATGAACCAGAGAAACAATGTGGCAGCAATTCTTTTGTTACCGTCCACAAAGGAATGGTTCTTGACAACAAGATACAGAAGCATTGCTGCTTTTTCCTCGATGCTCGGATACAAATCCTTGCCATCCCAGGTCTGATAGATCTGACCTATGCTGCTACGGAAACTAGCGTCCTTTTCCACTCCGAATATGCTGCTTCCTCCAAACTTTTTCTTCAAGCTTTTAATAGCTTCCATAGCATTGTCATAAGTTGCGTGGAAACGCTCCGGAGAAGTTGTATCCGCAATTTTCAGATTCTGATAGTCGTAAGAATCCAGAGTGTCCAGGGCGTATGTGTAGTCCCTAATTACATCAAACAATCCCGTTGCCTGATCTGATGAAAGCACAAGTTCCCTGCTGAACACATTCTCCAGAAGTCCCAGCGCACTCTTCAGGTCCTCATATTTCTGCTCGGAGACAATGCTGCGGTTCACGGCATAACCCTTTAGCATATACTGCTTGATGATTCCCGTAGCCCAGATTCTGAACTTGGTTGCCCGAACAGAGTTTACTCGATAGCCGACAGAAATGATCATATCAAGATTGTAGAATACTACCGGCTTATCTGAATTTGCAATTTGCATTTTTTGCAAAGTGCTATTTTCTCTAAGTTCGCCGATGTCTAGGATATTTCTAATGTGTCTGGAGATACCAGATACATCAACACCAAATAAATTGGCGATTGCCTTTTGGGTGGCCCAGATAGTCTCGTTGGAAGCATCCACCATCGCTTCCATTTTCACCAGCCCGTCTTCGGACTGATAAATTACAATGTCTTTTCTTTCTTCCATGATAAAAAAATGTTAAATCCGTCTGCAATAATAAGCAAACAATCCTTTCAGCCAAACAATTCAATCATTTGATTTTCAATTATTTTCGCGCACATATAGATATATCATAGATAATCTTTAAGGATTATCTGAGAAGGATATCATTATTTCATAATACACATAGAATTATCACATAGGAATTCCTATATTGATATCGTTATATAGATTAATATGATGTAAATACTATATCTCTTCTCCACGAAGAAAATTCAGTACTCTGCCAAAAATCAACAGTATGTTTGATTCTGCCACTTTTTGGCAAAGGCAATGCTTTTCTTTGCATTGTGAAAAAAAAATCATCATCGCGATGAAATGATTTTGGAGATTCGGAGTATATAGAAAAAGAAAGGTATCTGGAGTATGATAAACAAGACGATTATCGAGTGCGTTCGCGCCATAGACACGGCCTTTGACGGAAAAAAATGGCGCAAGAAGGAAGAGACAACAGAAATGTCTGCTGTTATCGGGAAAATCAAGAAGACTGCGGAAGATGAATTGGAGCATCTTTGCAGCCTGATGAACTTGAGCCAGGTGCAGGTTATCATCCTGTCTGCAATGTTACGGGCATCCGGGGCTTATAGAGTAAGTGACGAGGACCTTGCCGGCATAATCGGCATTGATTATCTGGAGTACATATCCTATACGGATGAGATTGAGGGACTGAAGAAGGCCGGATACATAAAGATGTCTGACCGTGGCATTTCCATCTCTCCTGTAGCCATGAATGCAATAAAGCACAACAAGCCGCTTGAAGCGGAACAGGTTACAGGCCTGGACGCAAGGTCTGTCCTTAACCTTATCAAGGTAAAGCTCAAAGATCTGGAAAACAATGACATAACACATGAAGAGTTCCACGAGTACATAGACTTTCTTGAGGAGAACAACAAGAACAGCATTTGCGATACCTGCAGAAAGTATCTCAAGGAGACCGAGTCTGAGGAGAAAATCCTTCTCTATTCGATGATTGCCCGTTTCTGGTTCCAGAACGACGACAATATTGTCTGGGATGACCTGGAAGATTATTTTGAGGAGGGGGCTCTGGCAATCGTCCGCAATTATTACAGAAGCGAACGTCTTGTTCTTCAGAAGAGAAAGGTAATAGAACCCAAGGCAGACGGTAGTTTCTTCAGCAAGGATGCCTTCCATATAACAGATGAGGCCAAGGAGGAAATCTTCAAGGACCTGGGATATACCAAAGAGAAGAATGACGACAAGACAAAGGTAAGCGCATCTTCCCTGATAAAGGCAAGCGACATAGATGCAAAGGAACTGTTTTTCAGCAAGGAGCAGCAGAAACAGCTTCAGACTCTGGAAGAACTGTTTGAAGAAGACAGGCTCAACTCCATTATGGAATCGCTGAAGAAAAAGGGAATGAGAACAGGTTTCTCCTGTCTTTTCTACGGATCTCCGGGAACCGGCAAGACAGAGTCCGTGTACCAGATGGCAAGAAAGAGCGGAAGAGACATATTCCTGATAGATGTGGCCAAGATAAAGAGCTGCTGGGTGGGAGAAAGCGAGAAAAACATCCGCAGGGTATTTAACCAGTACCGCGAGTGCGTAAAGAGTGGCGACAAAACCCCTATCCTGCTTTTCAACGAGGCAGACGCCATCTTCGGAATCCGCCAGAGCGGGGCAGAAAGGGCTGTGGAGAAGATGGAGAACAGCATCCAGAATATCATACTGCAGGAGATGGAGGACCTACAAGGCATCCTCATTGCCACCACTAACCTTACAGGCAACTTCGACAAGGCTTTCGACAGGAGGTTCCTCTATAAACTGCGCTTCGACAACCCCGACACCAAGGTCAAGAGCCAGATTTGGAAGTCTATGATTCCGGAGCTGAAACCGTCTCAGGCAAAGAAGCTTGCAGCGGAGTTTGATTTCTCCGGCGGACAGATTGAGAACATTGCACGCAAGAAGACGGTGGCCGGGCTGATTAGCGGCAAGGAGCCTACATACCGCGAGCTTCGCGAGATGTGCAAGACTGAAAGCATCAACGATAAAACTGAAGGCAAGCGTAAAATCGGCTACTAGGGAAAATGCTCTGCTACTTTTTGGCAGAGTATTTTTCTATATTTGTAACAAATAAGAACATTGGCCATGGCACAGAATTACTTCAACCGTTATTTGTGGCTCATAGACACCATCAAGAGGCACGGGCACATAACACTTGCGGAATTAAGCAAAAAATGGGAGCTGAGCCCATACAACCTTAATGGCGAGACGCTCAGCGAGCGCACTTTCCACAACCACCGAAAGGCAATTGAGGATACTTTCGGCATCACGATAGAATATGACAGGCCGGATGGTTACTACATCTCAACTGACGGTCTTTCTGACGGGAGCATAAAGGAATGGATGCTGGACTGCCTGCTGGTCAACAACCTTATGGGAGAAAGCGCCAGCCTGCACGACAAGATTCTTGTGGAGAACATTCCTTCCAGCGGACAGTGGCTCAATATAATCATAGACTCGATGAAGGAGGAAAGGGCCATAGAACTCACATACAAAAGCTTCACCAGGGAAGAACCCTCAACCTTCATCGCCCACCCTTACTGCCTGAAACTTTTCAAGCAGAGGTGGTATCTTCTGGCCCGCAGCCAGGATTACAAGAAACCTCGAATCTATTCACTTGACCGTATCAAGAACATATCGCCGACCAAAACCAAACTCCAGGTTCCCTCAAAGTTTGATGCCAGGGAATTCTTCTACTCCTATTTTGGAATCATTGCGTCTGACGACATCAAGCCTTGCACCATAGAGATCCGTGTTGATCCTATCCAGGCCAAATATTTCAAGTCTCTGCCTCTTCACCACTCCCAGGAAATCGTTGAGGAAAAGGAAGATTACACTGTTTTCCGGTACTTTGTGGCACCAACATTCGACTTCAGGCAGGAGATTCTCCGCTACGGAGCGGGAGTGGAGGTTCTTTCTCCAAAAGAATTCAGGGAAGGCATAAAGTCTGAGGTGGCGGAAATGGCAAAGATTTACAAATAATTGCATGAATAACCGCAACTTTTCGTAACTTTGGGAAAATGGCATAAAAGGCCATGCCTGAAGTTATGCAAAAAGTTAAGATCTACGAATACGATTCCCCTTGCGGAAAGCTTTTTCTGGCCGCCAGAAAAGGGAGCCTCTGCCTATGCAGCTGGGCAGGCAGCAAGAATCTTACCGACACTCTCTCAAGGCTTTCCAAGGCACTTGACATTGAGTTCATTCTCCACGATTCATCTAATGCAGATTCAGGAGAAGTTGCAGGGGCCAGCCCAAGAAAGGCAAGACAGGAGAAGCCATCGAAGGTAATAGTCTCCGCGATGAAACAGCTCGGCCAGTTCTTCAGCGGAAGACGCAAGACTTTCAACATTCCTTATCAAATGGCAGGCACCCCTTTCCAGAATGCCGTGTGGAAGAGTCTGCTGGATATTCCTTACGGAAAGAGCGTTTCGTATGCAGAGATAGCTTCTATGGCAGGCTATCCGAAAGCCGTCAGGGCTGCGGCCAATGCCTGCGGAGACAATGCGATTTCCATCATAATCCCTTGCCACAGAGTTATAGGAAGCGATGATGGACTGACCGGCTATGGCGGCGGACTGGGAGCTAAACGCTATCTGCTTGACCTTGAGAGTCCTCAGCAACGTCTGCCTTTCAAGACCATCACCAAGAAACCTGTAGCAAAGAAGCCCGCAAGGAAAACGGTAAAGAAAACCACGAAAAAGAAAACCACGAAGAAGGGCGATGGTGCTTCGTAAATCGCTGGTAATCAACCCATCACAAAATAACCCTCAATAGCCAAACGGCGTTATTTCAGAACACTTTTAAAACCAATAAGTTACAAGACACCATCGCCCCATGAAAAAGCTCCTCATCATTTTAACCGCCGTTCTGGTCTGCCACAGCCTTCAAGCCCAAAACAACAAAAAGAACCAGAGCAAGACAGACAAGGAATACGAGCAGAAAAAGGCGGCCTTATACGAGGAATTTAAAGAAAATGGCAAATGGCATAATGCCGTCATTCCTCCAGACAGAATCAGGGCGATGAAAATCAAGAAGCAGATTGATTCGCTCACCAAAGTCAGGGATTCATTGATGCATTATACCGATTCGCTGATAGCTATATCTGACAACAACCGGAAAAGAATAAACAATGATATCAACTCGCTGAGAAAAGATTATTACGCTGTTTCAGAAAGTGCTCTGGAAGACGTATACAGAATCAAAAAAGGGCACACCAAAGATTCACTTGAAAAGATTCTGGCAAACCTCAGCCCAAAGATCAGAAAAAGTAAAGCAGCCCAAAGGATTAAAGAATATCTGACAGAGGAGTCTCTGAAGGCCGGAGACAAGTTTCAGGAATTCACTTGCTACACCCTGGACGGAAAGAAGTTCAACTGGAAAAGTATCCGCGGCAAGAGGCTTTTCATAATACTCGACGGCTATGACTGCATGGGTTCCCATATGAATCCGCTTGCTTTCAAGAACTATTACAAGAACGAGATTGAAAAGAAGATCAAAGGACTCGGCGATTTTGTATTCATACCTTATTTTTCCGAAGACAGTTTTGAGAAGTTCAAGAAGGACGCTGATTACTACGGAATGACTGAATACAACCCGGTTTCCGATATGGAAGGCAATCTGACCAATATTGATATAATCTATAATGTCAAAGCTACTCCGACGTGCTTGTACGTAAATGCAGACGGCACCATCAAAGCAATTACTGAAGGATTTGAGCCAAAAGATCTTGAAGAGTTCCTAAAGTAAAACCCCTATGAAACCCTTAATTATTTGCGCGATTCTGTTTGCTGCTACAGTTATGTCCGCAACAGAATCCTATGCACAGACTGACAATAAAGACAAGATCATGAATAATGAAGTATTGAAGGCGCTCAAGGAAAGAAGAAGCGTCCGCAGCTACAAGCCGCAGCAGATAACAGACGAGGAACTCAAGGCCGTGCTAGAAGCGGGGACCTTTGCGCCTAACGGAATGGGAAGGCAGGATTCCTGGATTGTGGCCGTGCAGGACCCGGAGATTCTGGACCAGCTGAGGAAGATGAACGCCAAGATACTGGGCGCTACTTCAGACCCTTACTACGGAGCCCCTACCATTGTCCTGGTGTTTGGTTCAGACCCTGAGAAATGGCGCAACTCTGTCCAGGACGGATCCCTTGTGCTTGGCAATATGATGAATGCAGCGTACGCCATCGGACTAGGCAGTTGCTGGATTAACCGCGAGATGGAGATGTTCTCCACGGAAGAAGGCAAGGCCCTGATGCGCAAGATGGACATTCCGGAAGAACTCATCCAGGCAGGGCTTACAGGCATAGGCGCCCTGGCCCTCGGATACCCGGAGGGAGAACCGCGCCCTGCAAAGCCGCGCAAGGAAAACTACTATAGGATAATCAGGTAACTGGATTACTCCCCGCTGAATAACTGTTTGACAAACTTGCGGTTACGCCAGTAATTCTGGATCGGTTTGTTGTTCTCAAAACTATCCAGAGCTTCTGCCATAAGCATCTGTGTTGTTCCTCCGCCATACTTTCCGGAAATAATCTTGAGTGCCGGTGCGAGAGCAGACACCAGAACGCTCTCTTTCTGGTTCTTGTATGCCCATTCCATATACTCTTTCTGGCGGGTTATGAAGAGGTAAAGGACATCATAGTTGATTCTGTCCTTTAACTGTTCGTTCTTGGCGTTCTTCTTCAGGAAAGCATTCCACTTGCGGATTGCATCCTTATCGCTGAGAGGAAGAAGTTCCAGATTGTGAAGTTCTTCCGCCGCCGGATTTACCTGAGGCTTGCCTTTTTCCTTGTGTGAGACAAGAGAGAAAAGTCCCTGGTCGGAGATATTGAAAACCGTTGTGTCTTCCCACTTGTCGTTCTTGTCATCCGGTGTCTTGAAGTAGTAATAATCCTCCTTTGTGAGAGTCTTGCCGTCTTCGGAAAACACCATGCTTCCACCTCCAAAATTCTCTCTTGGAGTGTAGTTTCCGTGAGGCTCTGCCTTAAGTATCTCGTTCAGCCAGTCGTGATGGCCTATATATATGGCATCCAGCAGGTTGCCCTTATGGTCAAAGGTGGCGTAAAAGTGTCTTACATTCTCCCTGTCTCCAGGATATTCATCATCCCAGAGCCTGTATGCCACTATAGCTCCAAAGTCCGTCGGAATCACTCCATACTTCAGAAGCTGATAGTAGAAACTGCCTCTCTCCGGAACAAACTTGCCGAAGATCTGCTGCAGAACAGCCTCTTCCTCCTGGCAAAGGTGCAGTTTCGGCTCATAATGCCACTCGGAACCAAAACCATAATAAGTGCGGTTGTAAGCCTGCCCGTCATCCATGCAGATTCCGGCACCCATAACCCTTGCCTCGTCCCGCTCGCGATCAGGACGTGTAAACACTGGATTAGAGTTCATAGGATCTATCTTGTACCTTTTCAGCCATTCACGGCCACCGTCCTGGGCCTTCATCATACCGAAGAAAGCCATTGAAAGTAGGATGCTCATAAGAATTCGTTTCATAGTGATGTATGTTTTGTTTTTCTATTATCCCCAACTAAACCAACTATAAAGATAGCAAAAAATATGCAATGCTTTCATTATATTTGTGTTGTTATGGGAAAGTTATTAAGTATTCAAATAGCACTGATTTGTTTTCTTGCGGGTTTAATTTCTGCCGGAAACAATGCAGGCGTACCATCAGAACAAAAACAGGAACGTATGATATCAAGTGTGGAAACTAACGGGAGCTGGGTGTATCTTTATGATGCCAAGGGCAATAAGTACAAGACATTGACGGCCAGTTATGTGGGAGAGGTAAAAGGATTTAGCTCAACATTCTTTGTTTCCAGGAATGGCAGTTGGATATACCTGTGGGACAGCAACGGAAACAAGTACAAAACCCTTACTTATTCCTATGTGGGAGATGTAATTGGAGTAGCAGGAGACACTTTTACCTCCCGCAACGGAAGCTGGATTTACACCTGGAACAGTAAAGGTGACAAGATCAACACCCGAACGGCCCATTGAGTTCTTCTAAGATGAAAGTTCAGAAGACAAACGCAGCGAGGATTTTGGACAGGGAGAAGGTGGCTTATTCCCTGATTCCTTATAATGTGGATGAGGAGCATCTGGATGCCGTTCATGTTGCGGCGGAGCTAGGGCAGGACATATCGTGCGTGTTCAAGACGCTGGTTCTGAAGGGGGACAGGACGGGGCACTTTGTGTGCGTGATTCCAGGGGACAAGGAAGTGGACCTGAAGATGGCGGCCAAGGCATCGGGGAACAAAAGCTGCAGCCTGATTCCGATGAAGGAACTGCTGCCAACAACAGGCTATATCAGAGGAGGATGCTCTCCTGTCGGGATGAAAAAGGCTTTTCCAACATATATACATTCTACATGCCAGGAACTGGAGGAGATGTATGTGAGCGCCGGAATGCGCGGACTCCAGTTCAAGATTTCTCCATCGGATCTTATAAAGGTTACAAAGGCAACGGTCTGCCCGTTGTTCTAAAAGTGTACCGGTGGTCCAAGTGTGGTGTCACCGGTGCTGCGGTATATCCGTTGTTGGAATAACGGACACTGGTTGGTTGGAAAAGGAAGTTTTGCTATATTTGTCCTTGCATATACAGTACGAGGTCGTACTTTTTTGGTTTGAGTAATTGTACGGCCTCATGTTGTTTGACTTAATAGTTTAATACATAACCTATGGAACCTACAAAGAAAACCGAGGTTGTCCGTAACAGGACCACCTTTTCTGATTTATGGAAGAAAGAAGACTGGCTGGCAGTGTGGATTGGAGTTGTGCTGATAGTGGTTGCAGCCATTGCAGTTCTTTCAAAAGCATTTGATTTTACGGCACTTAACTTTTCAAAATGGCATCTGTGGGAGGATGTTCCGGAGAAGGCTTCTCTTATTGGGCAGATGAGCGGAGTCTTCTGGACAAAGCTCATAAGAACGTTCCTGGTGCTGGCAATTCTGTTTGCAATCGGCATCAAGCTCCAGGGAGAGAAAGTCACAAAGTTCCTGCCTGCATTCCTTGCTCTGTTTATACTCGCGATAATAGTAAGAATCGTGAGCGCCGAGTTCACCTTCAACCGCTATCTGGAATGGGCTTTCTGGGCACTGATCATAGGCCTTCTGATTTCCAATACCGTAGGCATCCCTAACTGGCTGAAGCCGGCAATCAGAACCGAGTTTTACATCAAGACCGGTCTGGTGATAATGGGATTCTCCGTTCTGTTCTCCAACATAGCAAAGTTCGGTCTTTACGGACTGGGTATTGCGTGGATTGTAACCCCTATCGTCATAATCTTCATGTGGTGGCTTGGAACCAGAATCTTCAAGATGGACAACAAACCGCTTGTGATTACACTTGCCTCGGCGACAAGTGTTTGCGGAACTTCCGCCGCTATCGCTACAGGTGCCGCCGCAAAGGCTAAGAAGGAGGACCTTTCACTTGCTATTTCCATCTCGATCATCTTCACGATTCTGATGATGGTGTTCGAGCCTATGATTATCCGCTGGACAGGAATGAGCCAGATTATGGGAGGCTCCCTGATTGGCGGAACGGTAGACTCAACCGGAGCAGTTGTGCTTGCAGGAAGTGCCCTCGGAGCAGAGGCGGAGCAGGCAGCGGTTCTAGTAAAGAGTATCCAGAACATACTCATCGGTTTCATCGCCTTCTTCGTGGCGCTGTTCTTTGCAACGAGAGTTGACCGGCAGCACGGCCAGAGAGTGGGTGCAAGCGAAATCTGGTACCGCTTCCCTAAGTTCATCATCGGTTTCTTTGCGGCATCCCTCGTGGCTTCGTTCATCATACTTCCTATCTACGGAAGCGAGAATGTCGGAGCCATCAACAAGGTGCTGGACCAGTACAAGAACTGGGCGTTCGTACTCGCATTCACAAGCATAGGTCTGGACACCAACTTCCGCCAGATTATCAAGAAGATGCAGGGCGGAAAGGTTCTGTGGCTGTATGTTATCGGACAGGTATTCAACATTGCCCTTACCTTCCTTGCAGTATGGCTGCTTCTGAGCGGCAAGTTCTTCCCTGTTCCTGAACTGGACAACTATAGCGGCAAGAAGCCTGAGCCAAAGGTTGTGGAGGCTCCGGCTCCCGCAAAGACCACAATGAATATTGCTCCGGTGGCAAATACTTACCTGATTACCAACGAACTGTAATGTCAGTCCTGCAGGATTTTCTCCGCAGGACCATATATTTATATCGCTGAGTATAAGCCACATAACCGCCACATACTGTTAAGGTATGGGAAAGAATCACAGGAAGATATTGTTCAGGACAGTGACCATCGTGATGGTGGCCGCTGTCTTGCTTTGTGCCCTGTGGATAATGAAGAACCGCCTTGGCCTCAGCGATGAGCACGACTTTGGGGCGGGAGCGTATTACTATGCGGACATTCCGGACTTTGACAAGGTGCTAAAAGACAAGGGGATTGCCACCAGCATCCCTATGTGGATTTACATTGTCCTTTTCCTTGCGTGGGGATGGCTGATGTGGAGATTGTGGTGCTGGATAGATTCCCGTAAGAAAGAGCAATAACGGTTCTGCAGCAGAAAAGTTTTAGCGGGAATGGATGTAAAGATTCATTCCCGCCTTTTTTTTCATATATTTGGAATTTGGTGAAACTATGCCATATTGCTGTCAGAGAGCATTGTGTTTGACGTGTGTGGCAATTATGTACTGATGAATATGAAAGACAAGATTATACTTACCGGAGACAGGCCAACGGGGCGTCTCCACATCGGACACTATGTAGGATCCCTCAAGGGCAGGGTTGAACTCCAGAATGCTATGGACTATAAGGATATGTTCGTGTTCATAGCGGATGCACAGGCCCTTACAGACAACTTCGACAATCCTGAAAAAGTGCGCCAGAACATAATTGAGGTGGCTCTGGACTACCTGAGCGTGGGGCTGGATCCGGGCAAGATCACCATATTCATCCAGAGCATGATTCCGGAACTTACGGAACTGGCGTTCTACTACATGAACCTTGTAACCGTTGCCCGTTTGCAGAGGAACCCTACCGTTAAGACCGAGATTGCAATGAGGGGATTCAGCAAGGAAAACAGCGAGGAGCAGCAAGTGTTCGGAAGCGGGCTTCCTGTAGGATTCTTCACCTATCCTATCTCCCAGGCGGCTGACATTACGGCATTCAAGGCCACAACCGTTCCTACGGGAGAAGACCAGAAACCGATGATTGAGCAGACGGTGGAGATCGTGCGCAAGTTCAACAGCATCTACGGGGAAACTCTCGTGGAACCGGATATCCTGCTTCCTTCCAATAACGCATGCCACAGGCTTCCAGGAATAGACGGCAAAGCCAAGATGAGCAAGAGCCTGGGCAACTGCATCTATCTTTCAGAGCCGGCAGACACTCTGGCAAAGAAGGTTATGAGCATGTACACGGATCCTCTCCATATCTCCATCAACGACCCGGGACATCTTGAGGGCAACACCGTGTTCACTTACCTGGACGCTTTCTGCCGCCAGGAGCATTTCGGAATGTTCCTTCCTGAGTATCCGAACCTGGACGAACTCAAGGCACACTACCAGAGAGGAGGACTTGGAGACGTCAAGATCAAGAAGTTCCTCGGCAAGATTCTGGAGCAGGAACTCGCCCCTATCCGCGAAAGGCGCAAGGAGTTCGAGAAGGACATCCCTGAGGTTTACAACATGCTCCGCAAGGGCAGCGAGAGAGCCCGCGAGGTTGCCGCACGGACAATGGACGATGTGCGCAAGGCAATGAAGATTAACTACTTTGAAGATAAGGCCCTCATCGCCTCTCAGGCAGAAAAATACAGACAGCAACAGTAAAAGACAATACACTTCCGATTATGAAAAAGACAATTCTGGCAGTTCTTTGCCTCTTGATGTTTTCTTCCGCTGTTTCTTTTGGCCAGAGCAAGAACAAGCCAAAGGTTGGAGACATGTTCATAGACTTTACCGTACAGCAGGATCCTTCTAATCCAAACAGCAAAGTATCGCTGAGCAATTATGTGGGAAGAGGAAAATGGGTTGTGGCGGATTTCTGGGCAAGCTGGTGCCATTGGTGCATAAAGGAGATTCCTACTCTCAAGAGAATCCACAGCGACTTCCCAAAAGAAAAGGTTACCGTACTAAGCATTGCAGTGTGGGATAAACTCTCAGACACCAAGTTATCTGCAAAGCAAAACGGCGTTGTTTGGTCCCAAATAGTGAATACTGGAGACATTGCTTCTGACGCATACGGTTTTGGCGGTATTCCTTACATAGTGGTGTTTGATCCTCAGGGTAAAATAGCAGCCATCAACTTAAGGGGAGAGAAGCTTTACAGTTTTGTCAAGGAATCCGTTGAGAAATAATAATTATTGAATGTCTCTTCTTAGGATAAACAACCTGTCTCTGGGCTACGGGGAAAAGAGAATTTTCTCCGGCATAGATGCCCGTGAGGATGAAGGTTGCCTAATCGCGCTTCTGGGAAGCAACGGAAGAGGCAAGTCCACGCTTCTGCGTACGGTTGCAGGGCTGGAAGATATCTGGAATTCTGATGAGAATAAAGAGGCTTCTATTCTATATGACGGAAAACCTCTGAAGGATTATTCCAGGAAAGAAATCAGCGCTCTGGTTTCTTTTGTAAGTCCACTTACAGACAGAACAAAATACCTGATTGTCAAGGATATGGTGGCAATCAGCAGCTACTGGCGCACAAACTGGATCGGGGCATCCAATCCCGAGGAAGAAAAGCGAATTGAAGAGGCGCTTATGATGGTGGGACTGGAAGGTTTTTCCGGAAGGGATTGCACCAGCCTCAGCGATGGAGAATACCAGAGGGCAACAATAGCCGGAGCCCTGGTCCAGGACAGCAGAATCATTCTGCTGGACGAGCCTACGGCATTCCTGGATGTGGCAAACAAGTTCCTGGTTACAAGGCTACTGAAGAAGATTGCACATAGGGAAAACGACCGCAAGCTCATCATATTCTCCACTCACGACCTTCAGCTGGCCCTTCAGATTTGCGACAGGCTGTGGGTGATGACAGAAGACGGCTTTTTCACCGGAACACCGCGGCAGATGGTTGAGGACGGAAAGGTTGAAAAGATGTTTGATGTGGAAGGTGTAAGGTTCGACCGGCAGAAACTGGCTTTCGTTCCAAATGAAGAGTAGCACAAGACATTAACTGATAGACAATTATTACAGATGAGCAAGATACGCATAACACGGGAATTCAGCTTTGAGGGAGCTCACGCTCTGGGAGGCTACGACGGAAAATGCTGCCACATTCACGGGCATTCGTACCGCCTGGCAGTTACAGTAACGGGAGAACCGGTCGCAGAGGAAAACTCTCCGAAAAAGGGAATGGTAATGGATTTCACAGACCTTAAGAAGATTGTGGGAGAGAACATCATAGACAAGTTCGACCATGCGCTGGTAATGAGAC
The DNA here is from genome assembly GCA_017550655.1 of Bacteroidales bacterium. Taxonomy (GTDB): domain Bacteria; phylum Bacteroidota; class Bacteroidia; order Bacteroidales; family UBA932; genus Egerieousia. The sequence goes on from JAFZOK010000017.1 coordinate 199,593, forward strand.
GGGACGCTCCGCTTTCAGAAGAAATCCAGAAGGCATACGGCAATGTGATTGTAGTTGATTTCCAGCCTACAAGCGAGATGCTGGCAATATATTTCGCCGATGTGATTTCAGATTTGCTTCCTAAGGGAGTGGAACTTTACAGCGTCAAGCTCTGGGAGACTGAAAAGAGCTGCGCCGCCTGGTATGCCGCAGATAACAGGTAGTTTTATGAATAAAATATTCCTCATAGACGGTCACGCGCAGATTTTCAGAATGTATTATGCGTTTATGCGCCATCCCCTCATCAATTCCAAGGGGATAGACACATCCATACTCTTCGGCTTTACCAAGATGGTCCTTGAACTTATAAACAGGGAGCATCCGACTCATATTGCCGTGGCGTTTGACCTTCACGCGGAAACGTTCCGCCACAAGATCTATGGGGAATACAAGGCCAACCGTCCACCAGCTCCTGAACTTGTGGTGGACGCTCTGGAGCCTCTGAAGGAAATCCTCAAGGCGCTGAACATTCCGGCTCTGGGAATGGAAGGATTCGAGGCAGACGATGTAATCGGTTCCATGGCAAAGCAATGGGCATCAGACTCTTGCGATGTGTATATGGTCACCCCGGACAAGGATTACGGACAATTGATAGACTCCCATATCTTTCAGTACAAGTTCCCGAAAGGCTCTGCAACTGAAGTGGAGATTGTGGACAGGGAGAAGATCTGCGCCTACTACGGAATCAAGTCTCCTGAAAGCGTGATAGACATACTGACAATCTGGGGAGACGCTTCTGACAATATCCCAGGAGTCAAGGGAATCGGAGAAGTCGGAGCAAAGAAACTCATCGGGACTTACGGCAGCATAGATAACCTCCTGCAGCACCTTGACGAACTTCCGGCAAAGCAGAAGGAAAAGATCCGGGAGGCGTCTTCCTATCTGGATATGAGCCGCTTCCTTGTTACCATAAAGACAGATATAGACCTTCCGGTTACACTGGATGACATTAAGATAGAAGGGGCAAACCAGGCGGCCGTTGACAGCGTATTTGCAAAGTACGAGTTCTCGTCGCTGAAGAAAATGATTTCCTCCTACTCGGAGATGCCTTCGGATGATATGCCGGCAGATGATTTCCCTGAGGATGACGCGGCTCCATCCGGCAATTATTTTAACAGCTATGTTCCTGAGGAGAAGGCCTCTATCGAGAAAATAGATATTCCTTCAATCAAGTTTGTGGAGTTCAATTCTCTTGTCGAGGCAGTCAAGAAAAACGGAGAGGTTTCCATTATTGTGGAACCTTCCGGAAGAATCATTCTAGGCACTTTGGACAACGGTTCCGCAAGGCAGAAGCCAAAGGGGCTTGCCTGGGCAGGGAAACCGGATTCTGGTGTAATTTCCCTGATTAAGGACAGTTCCATAGTCAAGACCGGATGCAGCCTGAAGGATTCAGTCCGTCAGATTGCCTCAGCGATGGAGTCAGGGATTGAAGACCTTGTGGACGGATTTTCAAAGTCCCCTGTTTTCGATATCGCCCTGCTTCACTATCTGATAGATCCTGAAGTCAGCCATTCCCCTTCCTTCATTCTCAAGCAGCAGTTTGGAGTGGATACGGAGGGCCTCGCCAATATAAAGGAAGAGCCGGCTCAGATGGATCTCTTCTCCCAGGAAGAAGAGGAAGATCCGGCAAAAGACGATGCTCTCGCAAAGGAGTGCGTCCTGTATATTTATCTGAAAGACAAGTTATACGAAGAAGTATCCAGAGTTTCTCCAAATGCCGGAAACCTTTACGGGATGATTGAGATGCCTCTTATCGGAACCCTGGCAAAGATGGAACTTGCAGGAGTGAAGATAGACACGGCTCAGCTCAAGGAATACAGCAAGGCTCTTACATCGCAGATGAACGAGATAGAGCTCAAGGCCAAGGCTCTGGCCGGGGATTCCCAGATTAACCTTTCTTCTCCAAAACAGGTTGGAGAACTGCTTTTCGAGAAACTCAAGATATCTACTGAAATCAAGAAGACTCCAAAGGGCAGCTACCCTACCGACGAGAACACTCTGAGATCTGTTGCCGCGGCCCATCCGATAGTGGACGAAATTCTTGAATACCGCAATTTCAAGAAGCTTCTTTCCACCTATGCAGATGCTCTCCCGGCATTGGCAAGCAGCCGCGACGGAAAGATACATACTACTTTCAACCAGGCGCTTACGGCAACGGGAAGACTGTCTTCCAACAACCCGAACCTGCAGAACATACCTATCCGCACGGAAAGGGGCAGGGAAATCCGCAAGGCCTTCATCCCGTCGTTTGAAGACGGCTACATTGTAAGTGCGGATTACTCCCAGATCGAACTGAGGCTTATGGCCCATTTCAGCGGGGACGAACATCTGATTGCGGCTTTCAGCAGCGGGGAAGATGTCCACAGGGCAACTGCGGCAAGATTGTTCGGAGTGGATGCAAAGGATGTTACCGACGAGATGAGGCGCAAGGCAAAAACCGTGAACTTCGGCATCATATACGGCATCTCGTCCTTCGGCCTGGCGGAAAGGATGGAGATTGGGGTTGGAGAAGCCAAGACCTTCATAGAGAACTACTTCAAGATGTATCCTGGAGTAAGTTCCTACATTGCGGACACTGTGGAAAGGGCTCATAGCAGAGGATTCGTCGAGACTCTCTACGGAAGAAGGCGTTACCTGAAAGACATCAACTCCCGCAACGCCAACGTGCGCAAGTTCAACGAGAGAAACGCCGTCAACGCCCCTCTTCAGGGAAGCGCCGCGGACATTATAAAAATCGCGATGGCAAACATCTCCAGAAGGCTGGATAAAGAGCATCTTCAGAGCAAGATGATCCTTCAGGTCCACGACGAGCTTGTGTTTGACGTGCACCCTCAGGAGAAAGACATTGTGATGGAAATAGCCCGGAGCGAGATGGAAAGTGTCGCCGAACTTAAAGTTAAACTTATAGCAGAATGCGGATATGGCAAAAACTGGCTTGAAGCACATTAATGAAAAAGAGTACCTGAAGGCGGATTTTGGCCAGACTATTTTCTATGCCAAGAAGGGAGATGAACTGGCCTTTACCCTACTATTCGACAAGTATTACGTCCCGCTGATGAACTTCATCAAAAGGAATTTCGTTTCAATCCACAAGGAACTCAGCGAGGAAGTTGAGGATATCTGCATGGATACCTTCAACAAGGCTTTCATGAACATTGCATCTTACGACGAGAAATACAAGTTCTCCACCTGGCTTTACAGGATCGCCCTCAACTGCCTGACAGATTTCCTCAGAAGAAGCCGCAACTCCCTCAGCGATGCCAGCGCTTCCGACAATGGCGCTGTAGGGAACATCCTCTCTCCGGACACGCCTGAAGATAATCTCATCGTGAGCCAGCAGATAGAAAAGACCATGAAGGCCATCGATCGCCTTCCTGATATTTACAAGGATGTGATGCTGCTTTACATAGAGGGTTATGCTCTGGATGACATCGCAGATGAACTGGACATTTCCCTTTCCAACACCAAGATCAGGGTAAAGAGAGGCAAGGATTTTCTGGCAGAAGCCCTCAAAGACAGCCCGTTGGCACAGAAACGCTCCAAGAAGGCCGCCGAGGGCAAGAAGAAAGCCGCAGCAAAGAAAACCACAAAGACAACGGCAAAAAAGCCGGTGAAAAAAGCAAAGAAGTAGAAGATGAACCCGGATGTCATATACAAGTATTTCCCTGATCTTTCGCAGGCTCAAAGGGAGCAGATAGAGAAGCTGGGGCCTTTGTACAGAGACTGGAACTCCAGGATCAATGTCATCAGCCGCAAGGATACGGAATGCTTCTACCAGCACCACGTGCTGCATTCCCTATCTATCGCCAGGTTCATCGCTGAGTTCCTTCCGGAACTTCAGGCAAAGATGACAGATTCCCAATCTTCTGTTACGGTTATGGATGTCGGCTGCGGTGGCGGTTTCCCCGGCATACCGCTGGCAATCCTATATCCTCAGGCTCAATTCCTACTGGTAGATTCCATCGGCAAGAAGATCAAGGTGGCGCAGGCTATCGCCGATGCCATTGGCCTGAAGAACGTTACAACCCTTCATTCCAGGGCGGAAGAGGTAAAGCAAAAGTTTGATCTCGTCGTTTCCAGGGCCGTCACCTCCCTGGATAACTTCATCCCTTGGGTAAAGGGAAAATACACGGAAGGCATCCTCTATCTCAAGGGCGGAAACCTGGATGAGGAAATCGCACAGGCAGAAAAGAAATGCAGAATCCGCCCATCCGCAATCTTCCAGAAAGAGATAACCGACTGGTTCAACGACAGTTACTTCCAGGAAAAGAAAGTACTTTTCATAAAACAATTGGAATAACCATATAACATTCTGACGCTATCCTTTAAAAACCAATCTTCTATGATAATCCAAATAACGCAGCCTATCTTCGCCAACTGGAAGGTCTTGATAAAATTTACCTGCAACTAGACCAATTCTTGATACGTTTTTCGGACTCAACCAACAAGATACAAGTAACTTCCTATCATCCGTGAAAGAAATAAAACCCTTATCAAACAACTTATCATACATAGGGGAGAGCATATAACCATTATGAGGATCAATCCGCTCCTTGTTATTAGATGCCGCCCAAGGTTTTATATGGCTTGCTATCAGTAATCTCTCATCGTTGATTTTAGTAATGGGGCAGAATGGGCATTCCTCCAACAACTGTTCTCTGTATTTTCCTTGACCGCTTCTCGCCTTACTGTACTCCTCGTCTATCTCCGAAGGTTTTCCATCAGATGATTTGCCTTCTTCAACATCTTTAGACTTGCCATACTTAAAAACTAATGCATCAGCTGCTGAAAGCGCATCATAATCAACAAATAATTTCCAATAATAAAGCGGTGCGGCTGCACCATCCGATACTTTGAGTACCGATATATAGCTTACAAGAGGCAATGATATTTCTCTAATTATCTGATAGCCCTGACCACTAGAATTAACATACCCACGAGGACCTTCAATCTGAGTTTGATCAGACACTTCAAAAAAGATGATTTCTTCCAAAGAATTAATATTCTGAAACCTATCATTCCAAAGCTGTCCAAATTCATCTTTACCTCTATATCCCTGAGATGGTTTTAAGTACTCGGGTTTTATGGTCAGCATATACTGAATCAAATCATCTTTTAATAAGAAACACTTCGCATTGAAACCTTTCTTTCCAAAAAATGAACGCATCGTTTCTTTAGATGATATATATAATTTCTGCTCTCCATGCCCCTTTCCTAATTTATTCTTTGAAACCACTATACAATCGGGGACTGTAATATTGTTGTCAAAGTTCTCTAGTATTCTGTAATTATAGTCCTTAATTTTCATATACCGTATTCTGTTATATCAAGTTGTTTCAGAAGGGCAATAAGGCAATCGACAACGATACTATTTCCTGCCTGCTGATATGCAGAGGTATCGGATACGACTATTTTAAAAGAGTCCTTAAAACCCATCAGTCGCATACATTCTCTTGGCGTTAGTTTTCTTATGCGACCCAAATGCGTAACATAATTGTCCACACCTGCCCGATGCATTTTATGCATTGTCTGAAGAATTGGTCTTGCTATTGGCAAGTCTGTCTTGACTGTTGTTTTAAAATTCTTTGTTCCAGGAGAAAGAACATATTTAGCGACCTTTTCGGACAAATAATACTTTTCTTCTACAGTGCGGACATCAAAAACAAACTCGTCAAAATCTTCACCGTGTCCAGCAGGATGATATACGAAATCCCCGTGCCAATTGAATTCCTGATTTCTTTTTTGGCACAAAGCAATATCTCCATTTACCTGAGTATAGCATTTTTCGTGATTTTTATGGCTGGTTACAAACTTAATCCCTTTATCCTTCAGAAAATACTTGGAATCAATGTAGTCCTCCAAAAAGTCATACATTGTATACTGTAGTTTTATAGGCTTAGGAAATTCAAAACCTTTTGCTAACGGCTCTCTGAAGCCTACACAAAAAATTCTCTCCCGATGCTGAGGAATACCATAGTCTTTACTGTTCAACACTCGATAATAGATATGGTAGCCTATTTCTTGGAAAATATCACACATCACTGACCAAGTTCTTCCTTTGTCGTGATTGTAAAGCCCTTTCACATTTTCAAAAATAAAAACCTTTGGCTGGGATTCTTTAATTACTCTCGCAAACTCATAGAAGAGCGTTCCTCGTGTATCTTCGAACCCTAACCGCTTTCCTACCATTGAAAAAGCCTGACAAGGTGCCCCTCCTACCAATAAATCAACACTTCCACAGTATGAGGACGCATTGAATTGCCTAATATCCGAAAACCAGTCTGTTTCAGATATCTCGTAATTAGCAAAATATGTTTTCTTGCATTTTTCATCGATATCGCCAGCAAAAACAATCTTGTGTTTGATACCTAACCTTTGAAAAGCATGTTCAATGGCTCCAATACCACTAAATGCCGTTGCCAATCTGACAGTTCTATCGGGATGTTTAAAATTTAGATCTCTCCACGATGTCCCGTTTGATAATGGTGTCTCCTGAAGATTCGCAGAGGATATGCCGGAGGCTCTCTCCTGGACTAATTTCTTTACAGCCCGGATATGCTCACTATCCTCTGCAATAGCCTTTTTTACAGTAGCCATGCAAAGTGTGTCTGTGCGTGACTATTTACTTGAATGGTAGGCTATCGCAGGGCACAAAAAAAGGCGCAGACTCACAAGTTGTCTGGCCCGAGGCCCGCGACGGCCCACCAATCTCCAACAAGTTCGCCTGCGCACAAGCACAGGCGTTTACCTTATTTAAAGATTGATTGTGAAATGTCGCGTATTTCGGGCCAATCAAATAAACAGTAAACGCTTATTATACGTTCTATGTCTGTCCGGGAGTTTAACTCTCAAAACCCTCAGACTTTACAAATATACAAAAAACCTTTTGTAGTTGTAGTTTTGCGTAAAAGTAAAAACTTTAGGGGCGGACACAGTCAATTTTACGTTTTGGCATACTGAAAGCAATATTCTTGTTTAGTATTGTGGTCGTTAAAATTGTTTTATCGCAAAATTGCGTTATCTTTACATTGTGATAATATGATAATACTGGTTTTAATAGAAAAAGACGAGAAGGGCTTCTCGGTTTATACTGATAATCTTCAGCACGGCACGGTTATCGGAGAGGGCCACACTGTAGAGGAAGCCAAAGCTGATTTCTTCAACTCTTGGGAAGAAGTCAAAAGCATATATCCTAAAAGAGGAATGAAGATTCCAGAAGAAATGATTGATCCAAAGTTCGAGTTTAGATATGATGTGTCTTCAATATTTGACGAACTGGATCTGATAAATATCTCGAAATTTGCACGCTTTGCTGGCGTAAATGCGTCTCTGATGAGACACTACAAGTGTGGAGATTTCTCTGCCTCCAGAAAGCAAATTAATAAGATTGAATCAGCCTTGCACCGTCTCGGAGAGAAACTGATTACCGTATCGATGTTTTGATTTGAAAATGGCTGATTCAAGATTTTTTTGGTGTTTGGGAAATAAATCTTATATTTGCAGCCCAATTGACGAAAAATATAAAGAGTTAAAGATATGAAACGTACATTCCAACCTTCCATCCGCAAAAGACGCAACAAGCACGGATTCAGAGAGAGAATGAGCACTCCTAACGGAAGAAGAGTTCTCGCTGCACGCCGTCGCAGAGGAAGAAAAAAACTGACAGTTTCTTCTGAGGACAGGTTCTAGACTTGTCTTTCGAGGTGAGAGTGAGGCTGGCCATAAGGTCAGCCCATTTTGTTTTATTGCGGTTCTGTTTTATCTTCTTTTCCGTTGTTTTTGTATATTTGTGTGTTATGGCAAACAAGAAAACTCAGGAAAATACTTCCAAATACTGGTGGCTGAAGCATCTGGTGCTTGCTGTGATTGCCGCATTAGCGACGGTTTTGCTTCTGTTCTGGATGCTGAAAGGCGTTACCCGCCACGGCAAGACCCTGGAAGTGCCGGACCTTACCAATATGACCATTACAGAGGCAAGGAAGGTGGCCAAGAAGAATCATATCAGGATAAAGATCACCGATTCCGTTTACATTCCACAGCTGCACGCAGGACAGGTGCTCAAGCAGACCCCAAGCGCTGGATCGCGCGTGAAGAAGAACCGCAACATTCTGATAACCATTAACTCTCTGGTTCCAATGATGGTGAAGGCTCCGGATGTTGTAGGCTATTCCCTGAGGCAGGCCGAGAGCAACCTGCACGCCGCCAATCTTCAGATAGGAAGGCTGAACTATGTGCCGGATATTGCAACCAACAGCGTTATGGGCCAGTCCTACAAGGGAAGACCTCTGGTTCCTGGAACGGAGATTCCGGCCCAGAGCGAGATAGACCTAACGCTTGGCCTGAGCGCATCGGACTGCTGGACAAAGGTTCCGAACCTGCTCACACTGCCATATCACAGGGTTAAGAGCGAGCTTACCTATAACTCCCTTAATCTGGACAAGATACTCTTTGACGGAACTGTCCAAACCTATGCGGACACTCTAAACTCCATAGTCTACAAGCAGGAACCGGGCCCTACCATCGGCAACTCCGTGAGAATGGGTACCGGAATTGTGATTTTCCTAACCCTCAACAAAGACCTTGCTGAGCTAAACAAACAGAATCTCAAGGCAAAAGACCTGGTTAGAGACACCACTATGGTGCTGCCTAAAGACACCGAACTGGAAGAGGTGAAGCCAGAAGAAACTCCGGAAGAGGCAGAGCCGGTAGACAACAACAACGACGAGCCCGAGCTTTAATCTATGGGCTCAGCCAAGAAGAAAAATACGGTAAAGACACTTGCAGACAAACTAAGCAGCCTGCAATCTCCTGATGTGCAGGAGGAGTTGCATGATTCTTATATCGACGATAATCCTGATTCCGAGTTCTCTGACGACGAGAACGTGGAGGAACTCTTTGAGCACTACAAGTTCATAGTGGACAAGGGCCAGTCTATGATGAGGCTGGACAAGTACATAACCTCAAGGATGTTCGAGACATCCCGCAGCCGCGTTCAGATGGCCATAGAGGCCGGTTACGTAAGGGTTGGCGGGAAGATTGCCAAGTCCAACTACAAGATCAAGCCTCTTGACGAGATTACCCTGGTGTTCCCTTACGAGAAAAGGGTAAGGGACATCGGTCCGGAGAACATTCCTCTGGACATAGTCTATGAAGACGATGACGTGCTGGTTATCAACAAGGAAGCCGGAATGGTGGTTCATCCGGGGCACGGCCATTTCTCCGGAACTCTGGTAAATGCGGTTGCCTGGCATCTTGGTGGAAAGAACGGGATCCTGGTGCACAGGATAGACAAGGACACTTCCGGAATCCTGGTCATAGCCAAGAACGAGGAAGCCCAGATGAAACTGGCAAAGCAGTTCTTCGACCATACCACCAAACGCAAATACGTAGCCATAGTTTGGGGTAATGTGGAGCAGGACGAGGGCACTATTGAAGGCAATATAACTCGCGATGAATCAGACCGCATGAGGTTTACCGTAACCAAGGACCCGAACAAGGGAAAGCACGCCGTTACCCATTACAGGGTGCTGGAACGGTTTGGTTACGTGACAGTTGTGGAATGCATACTGGAAACGGGAAGGACCCACCAGATTAGGGTTCACATGAAATATCTTGGGCATCCCCTTTTCAACGACGACCGCTACGGCGGGAACAAGATCCTTCAGGGAACAATTTTCACAAAATACAGGCAGTTCATAGAAAACTGCTTCAAGATTCTGCCTCGCCAGGGGCTTCACGCCAAGACTCTTGGATTCGTTCATCCGACTACCGGACAGCAGATGAACTTCGATTCCCCAATACCCGCAGACATGCAGGCTCTAATAGAGAAGATGCGCTCCTATGTCAAATCCCGAAACGATATAGAAGAGTAAACATCAGGTAACGCCCGAGGGTGTTGTTTCTGGTATCCTGCCAGTAGTTCTCGGCATTGGTTCTGGAAATGGACCTGTTGGATTTCAGAATGTCGTAAACCTTAACCTTTGCAGTCATCCTTTTCCTTAGGAAAGTCTTTGAAACGGAGGCGTTCCAGATGGTCTGGGACTTTCCGTAACCCTCTGAATATCCGATGAAAAAGCGATGGGTCACATCGGATGATATATTCCAGGTTTTGTTTATGGTCCAGTTGAGGGAACCGTTTAGACGGTTGGTCCACAGGGACAGGTTCTCCAGAGACTCTGAAGAATACCAGGTCCTCCTGTAGGAGAGAACCAGTGCTGCCGTGGCCTCGAAATCATCCAGACGGTAACTCAGGCGGTTGCTCAGGCCCAGGTTGAGGTTTGTGGTAGTGTTTTCCTCAAACTGGGAATTCACGTTCAGGTAGCTGATGCCGTTATTCAGCGCAGACCTTGTCCATAGGTTCCAGTAGAAATCTGTGTTAGGGATACGGTAGTTGTACATCACCCTCAGGTCCATATTGTAAATTCCCTTGTCGGAATTTATGTACTGCCGCATCTGGACTCCGTCTGAGGTATAGGTTTTCCGGTTGATTATGCTGTTTGTTGTGTACCTTCCACGGAATGTTACGCTAAACCAGCGGTAGCGGTTACGCTTGCCCGTACGGTATTCTGTGTCAAGGTTGTGCGTAAAGGAAGGATTCAGGCGGTCGTTTCCCTCCTGGATAACAAGAGGATTTGAATTGTCCTTGAGCGGCAGAAGCTGGTTGAGGGAAGGCTGGGATGTGGTTCCCCGATAAGTTATTCTAAGGAATCTGCTGCCGTCGAACCGGTGGATGAACCTTGCCGTTGGAGCAATGTTGTAGACAGTGTAGGAAGTGTCCCGTCCGCGGCCCGTGCTCTTTGTGGTGGATGGCTGTAGTGAGGCCCCGAGCATAAAGTTGTAGCGCTTTTCCTGCTTGCGGAAACTCATCTCGTAGCGTCTGGTTGTAAACCATCCCTTGTAGTCTCTTGTCATATCCTCATCCGGGAGGTCATACTTTCCGGTTTCCGCATCAAAATCAAATGTATTCCTCAGCGTGGTTGAGCGGCTCTTTGCGCTGCGGTGGGCAAACTGAAGGAAATAGTTGCGGCCAAGAGGCTCTGTGTAAGTCATATACACCGCATAACCGTTGCTGGTGTTCTTGCGGTGATAGAACTGGTCCACGTCTTTTGTGCGGCTGATTTCCCCGTTCTTGAAATAGAAAGTGTTGGAACGGTTGGTCCCGTCCGCGGTGTTATTGGAGAAATTATAGTTCAGCACCAGGGCCATGGTTCTGCCCGGTTTTCCGAGCCTCTGCCTCCAGACAAATGTCACGCCCCCTTTAGCGGAAGAATTGTCACCGAATGAAGAGCTTGTTCCCCTGTTGGTGGAATCGGCGTTCCTGAGGGTGGAAAAATTGCGCCCCCGGGAAAAATCCCCGCCCCCTATCTGAATGTTCGGTTTAAGGGTGAAGGACGTGTTTTCGCTCGGCGAATAGACAGTCTCGCTGTTGAAGCGGTGACCGTGTGTCTTGTTCCGGTTGGAATTGCGGGAATGGCTGTACTGGGTAACTTCATCGCTGAGGCTGGAGACCCTGTCTACAGTCTGCTCGATTATCTGGTCAGAGGTGGAATAGAGGTAACTGTTCTGCGTCTTGATCTTTTTATTCTTGCTCTCGTAGTTATAGTTTGCTCCGCCCATCTTGCTGGCTGTCACTCCGTTGCCGGTTGCGGTATTGCCTACAAGAGAGGTAAGCATATCCATTGCCATATCCCGGAATCCTGCATTGTTGGTGTTGTTGGCATTGCCTATGACGCTTAACTGGGATGTGTTTGTGAAACGGCCTGCAAGAAGGGCTCCCTCATATCGCCTGTTTGAGCCGTAGCCGCCGCCGAGATTGCCGAACCAGTTGTCGAAAATGCCGTTTTTCAGGCTCAGGTCCAGGACGGTTTCCTCCTCGCCGTCATCTATGCCGGTAAAGCGGGCCTCGTCGCTCTGACGGTCAAGAAGCCGGATTTTCTCAACGATTTTGGCAGGAATATTCTTGGAGGCAAGGGTAGGATCGTCCATGAAGAACGTTTTTCCGTCTATCATTATCTTCTTGACTTCCTTGCCGTCCGCATAGATTTTCCCGTCCTCTATCTCAACTCCCGGAAGTTTCTTTATGAGCTCCTCAAGCATGTCCGCCTCCTCCACCTTGAAGGAGGAAGCGTTGAACTCAATGGTATCCTGCTTGACCAGCATCTGGTTTCCGGTAGCGCTTACCGTTATGGAAGACAGCTGGTTGGCGGATGCAAGATAGACGGTTCCCATATCGTTTGCCCCTCTTTTAACATCCACCGTGGCCGTATAGGTCCTGTAGCCTACATAGTCTATCCTTGCCTCCGCCCTTCCGACAGGGACTCTCTGAATAACCGCAGTTCCGGTTGAATCAGTCTGGGCAAAACGCTTTGGGTTTGCTTCTCCTATGTACTTGACACTGAACAATGCAGCCTCCACGGGAGCTTTTGTGGCACTGTCCAGAACAATGACTTTGAGAGTGTTCTGGGCATAAAGAACATGTCCCCCGCTGCTCATAGTGAGCAAGACGAGGGAGATGATCATAATCCCGATGGAATAAAGGCGCTTCACTTTATCTTCTTCTTCCGCCGAATCCGCCAGGTCCGCCTCCTGGAGGAGGTCCCATAAATCCGCCTCTGCGGTTGCCACCCTCACGCATGCTTCTGCCGCCAAAGCTTCCGAAGCGGTAGGTCAAGGTGAACATCACATAGCGGCCGAGGGTATTGTTGGTCACGTCTTCAAAGTAATTCTCGGAAGTGGTCCTGTATGTATTGCGGGACTTGTTGAGAATATCGTAAACCCTTACCTTGAAGGTGAATGCGTTTCTGTAGAAGGTCTTGGAGATTTCTCCGTTCCATATAGTCTGAGGATCTCCGAAACCGGCAGAATATCCCTTGTAGAACCTGTAGTTAATGTCCGTGGTAATGTTGAAGGTCTTGAGGAATGTCCAGTTGATGCTAGCGTTAAGACGGTTATTCCAGGTCCTTACATTATCCATAGTCTTTACGCTGTACCAGGCGTTGCGGAAACCTGTTCCGCCGCCTATCCTTGCCTCAAAGTTGTCCAGACGGTAGGTTATATTACCCATCAGGTTAATGTTGAGATTCTTGGTCTCGTTCTCAACATAGTCTCCCTCGGAAGCCACATAGCTGATTCCGTTGCCGTAACTCATTCTTGACATCACATTGACGGAGAAGTCGCTCTTTGCAATCTTGGAGTTGAAGAACAGTCCGCCGGAAACATTGTAAATTCCCTTGTCTGAATTCACATAGCGGCTATGGCGCACACCGTCAGAAGTATACCTCATCTGGTTGATGATGCTCTTGGTGGTGTACTGCAACTCAACATTCGCGCGCAAGAAAGTGAATGTGGCGCGGTTGGAAGAATTAAACTCTCCGCCCACACGGTGGGAGAAAGAAGGATTCAGCTTGTCGTTACCTTCCTGCACATAAAGAGGGTTGGAGTTATCCGGAATAGGAAGCATCTGGTTAAGAGTCGGCTGGCTTGTCCTTCCCCAGTAATAAACTCTCAGGAACTTCTCCTCGCTGATCCTGTAGTCCAGTCTTGCAGACGGTGCAAAATTCGTCACCGAGTAAGAAGTGTCCCTGCCTCTTCCGATGCTGGTGGTCTTGGCAGGAGTTGCGCTCAGGCCGAACATGAAGTTGTATTTCTCCTCCTGCTTCCTGAGGGCAAGTTCTATCCTCTGGGTCTGGAAATTACCCATATAGCTGCTGGAGTACTCCTCGTTCTTTATAGAATAGGTATCGGTTACAGGATCGTAGTCGTTGGTATTCTTTACCGTGTTGGAGTGGTTGCGGCTGTAACGGTAGGATGTCTGGATGAAGTAGTTCTTTCCAAGAGGCTCCGTGTAGGAGAAGTTGATTCCGAACTGGTTAGACCTCTGGTTCTGGTGAAATTTCTGGTTTATACCCTCTGTGCTTGAAAGCACTCCGCCGGTAAAGTAGTTAGTCTCGGAGATGTTGAAAGCGTCTGAAGAGTTGTTGGAGAAACTGTAGTTGAACCTCAGGGTCATCGTTCTTCCCGGTTTCCACAGCCTCTGTCTCCACATTGCGCTTCCGCCTGCCTGGAAGGAGTGGTTGTCTCCGAAATTGGAGCTGAATCCACGGTTGGTGGAATCTCCGCCTCTCAGAGTGTAGAAATTATTTCTGGAATCGAAATCTCCGTTACCTACCCTTAAATAAGGACGGAAAATGAAGGATGTTGCGTCTGTAGGGTTGTACTCTATCTCGCTGTCGAACCTGTGGCCGTGAGCTACCGTGTTCTGCTTTCCGTCATTCCAGTTCTTCTGCTCAAGAGTCTCGGAAAGCATCGTGGTCCTGTCTTTTGTCTCGAGAACATCCTTGTCTGTGGTAGAATAGAGATAGCTGGAGTTTACCTTCAGTTTCTTGTTGTCTGACTGGTAGTTGATGTTGGATCCTGCCATCTTGCTGGCTGTGATTCCGTTACCTGTCCAGGTGAAGCCACCTCCGCCGCCGCGGCCGGGACCGCCGCCCATATTCATTCCGCCCATTCCGCCGCCGGACATCATCACGCTCATCATTGAGCCTGCCATATCGTTGAATCCGCGGTTATTGGTGTTGTTGGCGTTGCCGAGCAGGCTTATCTGAAGGTTCTTGGTAAATCTTCCCACCATGAAGGAACCCTCGTATCTCTTGTCCGTACCGTAGCCGCCACCCATGTTTCCTATCCATCCTTCTGCCATTCCCTTCTTGAGACTGAGGTCAAGAACTGTCTCTTCTTCACCGTCGTCAATTCCGGTGAAGCGGGCCTCGTCGCTCTTTCTCTCTACCACCTTCACCTTCTCAATGATCTTGGCTGGCAGGTTCTTGGAAGCCAGCTGAGGGTCATCCATGAAGAAGACCTTGCCGTCTATCATGATCTTGTTGATGGTCTTTCCGTTGGCGGTGATGGTTCCGTCAGAATCTATCTCCACGCCAGGGAGCTTCTTGAGAAGTTCCTCCAGCATATCGGTCTCGTTGGTCTTGAATGAAGAAGCATTGTATTCTATGGTATCCTTCTTGACCACCATCTGGTTTCCGGCTGCCGTAACCACAATTCCCTTCAAGGTATTCTGGCCGTTCAGGTAAACGGTACCCATATCGTTTGCTCCCCTGTGAACGTCGAATACCTGGGTGTGCTGGCGGTAGCCCACGCACTCGATAAGCACGTTCGCCCTTCCTACGGGGGCGGTCTTGATGATTGCCACTCCGGTGGAATCTGTCAGTGCATAACGCTTTGCCTGAGTCTCGCCGATGTACTTGATGCTCATTGTGGCAAATTCGACAGGCGTGTGGGAAGCACTGTCCAGAACCATGACTTTCAGAGAGTTCTGAGAATACGCCTTGTTCTGGCCCATGAAAAACAGAACCAAAGCAAGGGAAAGGAATAAATATGTCTTCTTCATAAAAATCAATTTTCAAACGTTTAGACGGAGATTGAAGGCAAAAGTAAAATTAGTGGTTTTTCGAACTTTTGACACTTCTTATTGTCCGCGATGGATTCGATTTGACAAAGTCCCCCCAGCTTGACTTGTGACCTGCGCTGCGTATATTCTCTGCCCCGGCTTTACCAACCCTGCGGCTCATGGCCGAGCCCTTTTTGGATGATGATGCGGAAAGGCGGGTGCGGATATCCTCTGTCTGGGCCTTAGAAGTAAGGGATCCCTGGCTGAGATGGTGGCAGAGGGCGATGGCCACGGCATCCGTTGCGTCCAGGTACTTGACATCGCAGGTGAAGGCAAGGACGCTCTGCACCATTGCACTGACCTGTTCCTTGGAAGCGGAACCCTTGCCGGTTACGGCCAACTTGACGCTTGTAGGAGCATATTCATAAATAGGAATGTCCTTCAGCAGGGCGGCTGCGATGGCCGCTCCCTGGGCCCTTCCCAGCTTGAGCATTGTCTGGGGATTCTTGCCGTAGAACGGAGCCTCGATGGCCATTTCGTCCGGCCGGTATTTTCTGATAAGCTTCGAGATTTCAGAGAGAATCCTCTGAAGAACAAGGAAATGTGTCTCTTCCTTCTTGAGGTTGACCACTCCCAGTTCCTTGAGACGGGCCTTGCGTCCAGATACGGAAATGACCCCGAAACCGAGAATTCTGGTTCCAGGGTCAATTCCCAATATCACTTTCTGGTCCGCCATCAATACTCCTTAATCTATATAGTCAAATCCCGTGTAAGGTCTCAGGCAGTCCGGTACCCGGATCCTGCCGTCCTCCATCTGGTTATCCTCCAAAATGGATGCCAGGATTCTAGGCAGAGCCAGTGAACTTCCGTTAAGGGTATGGGCAAGACGGATCTTACCGTCATCGTCCTTGAAGCGGAGCTTCATGCGGTTTGCCTGATAAGTTTCGAAGTTGGAAACTGAACTTACCTCCAGCCAACGACCCTGGGCCTGGCTGTAAACCTCAAAGTCGTAGGTAATCGCAGAGGTGAAGCTCATGTCTCCTCCGCAGAGGCGGAGAATTCTGTAAGGCAGGCCGAGTTCCTGGACAAGGCTCTCCACGTGGGCAACCATTCCGTCCAGAGCCTTGTAGGACTCTTCCGGAAGGGCGAGCTGGACGATTTCCACCTTGTCGAACTGGTGCAGGCGGTTCAGGCCCCTTACGTCCTTGCCGTAAGATCCGGCCTCGCGCCTGAAGCACTGTGTATAGGCGGTCATCTTGATCGGGAAGTTCTTCTTTGGAACTATGCAGTCCCTGTAGATGTTGGTTACAGGAACCTCAGCGGTAGGAATCATATAGAACTTGTCCAGACCTATATAATACATCTGCTCTCCCTTGTCAGGCAGCTGGCCTGTGGCAAATGCGGAATCCTCGTTTACAACTAGCGGCGGCTGCACCTCGAGGTATCCGGCCTTGGTGTTGCGGTCCAGGAAGTAGGCAATCAGAGCCCTCTGGATCTTGGCACCCTTGCCGATGTAAACCGGGAATCCGGCTCCGGTAAGCTTTACTCCAAGGTCAAAGTCTATGATACCCAAATCCTTGGCGAGCTCCCAGTGAGGCTTGGCGTTTGGAGGAAGGACTGCCTTGTGTCCGCCTTCCTTAACCACAACGTTGTCTTCTGCGGTCTTTCCATGGGGAACAATGCTGCAAGGAAGATTCGGCAGGAGGACCAGTTTCTCGTTCTGCTCTTTCTGGAGACTGTCAAGCTGCTGCTGAAGGGCTGCAGAAGCGTTTTTCAGCTCGGCGACCTCTTTCTTTGCGGCTTCTGCCTCTTCTCTCTTTCCCTCTTTCATCAGGAAGCCGATGCTCTTGGCTGCCTGGTTCTGGCGGGAGAGGTTGGCATCCAGCTGAGTCTGGATGCTGCGTCTCTGAGAGTCTATATCCAGGATATCGGCGACAATCTGCTTTGCGTCGAAATTCTTAACCGCAAGCCTTTCTACCACGAAATCCGGCTGCTGGCGCAATAATTTAAGTTCTAGCATAATCGTTTATCGGTTAACTTTTGGTTTCAAAACAAAAGGCGCCCTATAAAGCAAAGGGCGCCTTCTCAGATTTTCTCTATGCGGTAAACCCGGGGATTAGCTCTTTGCCTCTTCCTTAGGAACTACCGATACATAGGACTTGCCTTCTGACTTTACCGTGAAGGTTACGATTCCATCCGTCAAAGCGAAAAGAGTATGGTCCTTGCCCATTCCCACGTTCTTGCCCGGATAGTGCTGCGTACCTCTCTGGCGTACCAGAATGTTGCCGGCCTTGCAAACGGAACCGCCTGAAATCTTCAGGCCGAGTCTTTTGCTCTGTGATTCGCGGCCGTTCTTGGAACTACCTACACCTTTCTTGTGTGCCATAATCTTTTACTTTAAGCGATTGATTCAATTTCCAGTCTGGTAAGGTACTGACGGTGTCCGTTCTTCTTGTCGAATCCCTTGTGGGCGATCTTCTTGAATACGATAACCTTGTTACCCTTAAGGTGCTCAAGCACTTTGGCCTTTACTGCGGCACCCTCAACATACGGAGTTCCGACTGTTACTGCTCCGTCGTTGTCTGTCAGCAGGACTTTGTCGAAGGTTACGGTAGAGCCTACCTCGTCTGCAAGACGGTGAACGTAGATCTTCTTTCCGGCCTCAACCTTAAACTGCTGGCCTGCAATGTCTACAATTGCGTACATAATTAAAACACATTTTGGTTTTGACAGCAAGCGGCCTGACTTGCAGACTCTTATAAAAAGCTCCACTGCCTTCTTTCAATTGGGAGGGCAAAAGTAGTGTATTTAGCAGGAAAAAACAAAATTTTTGATTAAATTTGTTTCCCCTATGCATTGAGAGATGGAGTATCTGTCGCCATTCGAATATAATGAAATAGTAACCGGGAAGCGGTTCGTAGGCAGGGAAAAGGAGGTTTCCAGGCTCAGGAAGCTGATTTCCTCCCACAAGAACGCCTTGCTCTACGGTCCGCCGAAAATCGGCAAGAGATCCATCGTGCACAATGCCCTCAAGGGCATGGACCTTGAAAAAGAAGGCATTGCGGTCTGCAAGTTCGACCTTTTCAACATCCGTCATATAGACAAGCTGCTAAGGCGTCTGGCCCGCAGCGTGGCCCGTACCCTGTTCAGCGAGGAGGAGCAGCAGAAGGCTTATTCCACCCTGCTGAAGAACATCCCGCTGGACCCGTCATCCAAAGACGCCCTGACAGACAGGCAGATAAAGACGCTTCTGAAATTTCCTCAGTCGGCCGCCAGGATGAAGGGCGTTCACCTGGTGGTCTATTTCCAGCAATTCCAGGATATTCTTCTGTTCGACAAGCCTATGAAGGTTCTCAATATGCTGGAAGGAGCGTTCGCCGAGGCAAAAGATGTCTCCTTTATCATTACGGGAGACAAGCGGAACGCTATGTACTCCATATTCGAGGAGATGCATTTCTTCCGCAACCTGGTGACGGAAATACCGGTTAAGCCGGTTAACAGGAAGGTGTTCGCCGATTTTATCTGCAAATGCTTTGCGGATAACGGCAAGGTATGCTCCCAGAAGGACGCGCTGCTGATGTTCGACACCCTGGAGGGAGACCCGTGGTACACACAGCATCTGGCGGAGATTTGCTATCTGCTTACGGACAAGGAACTTACGCCGGAGATTTTCCAGAGGAGCCTGAGATATCTCCTGAGTATGTACGACTACGAGCTCCACAATACCATCTATGGACTCAGCACCCACCAGCTGCAGCTGATAAGGGCGATTCTGGACGGTGAAAGGCGTTTCAGCAAGACTGAAGTGCTTGAAAAATACGGACTTAACTCTTCCGCCAACGTAAACAGGCTGAAGGAAGCTCTGATGAAAAAGGAAGTGGTGACATTCGTTTCCAAGAACAACATAGAGTTCAACGATTCTCTCCTGAAACTGTGGTTCAGGAACTATTTCTTCAACGACAACAACTGATTATGAAAAAGATAGCGGTATTGACAGGCGCAGGAATAAGCGCGGAGAGCGGAATCAGCACCTTCAGGGACAGCAACGGTCTGTGGGAGAATTACCCTGTAGAGCAGGTTGCCACATCTGATAGCTGGTATGTATTTGGACGCAAGGCTCTTATGCTGGATTTCTACAACCAGAGGAGGAGAGGCCTGAAAGACTGCGAGCCAAATCTGGCCCACAAGATTGTCGCAGAGCTGGAACAGGATTTCGACGTTACGGTCGCCACCCAGAACATAGACGACCTCCACGAGAGGGCCGGATCAACCCGCATTATTCACCTTCACGGGGAGCTGACAAAGGCAAGGGGCGAGTTTGACGACTATTACAGCGCCTTCCCTATCGGATATGAAGACATCAATATCGGAGACCTTACCAAAAAAGGACAGCAGATCCGCCCTCATATAGTTTGGTTCGGGGAGGCTGTTCCCGAGCTTGAGAAGGCGGAAAAGGCTGTCAGGAATGCCGATATTATGATTGTGATAGGCACAAGTCTTGCAGTCTATCCTGCTGCGGGGCTGGTTTACTACACAAGGCCGGGCACGGAGATTTACCTGATCGATCCCAAGGATGTTGCTTCCAGCGTGGGGTTCACCCACATAAAGGAGAAGGCAACTGTCGGGATGCAGAAAATGAAAGAAATCCTTATGTCAAAAAAATAACGAAATAATTATACAACACACACACTTATGAGATTCAAAGCATTACTTCTATCGGTCATAGCCGGAGCCCTTATGGCAACCGGTTGTGCACAGGAAGACCACCAGGACATGCCGTTCATGGACCTGGAGGGGCTCACGGATGCCGTTCTGTCATTCGGGTCCAACGCGTCTTCCCAGACTTTCACCATCGTGGCCAACAGGCCTTGGAAAGTCGTATGCGACGAAACCTGGATTTCTGTGGAGCCGTCCAGCGGACCGGCCTCAGACCAGCCACAGACAATTACCGTCTCTGTACTGAATAACGATTCTTTCAACAGGACGGCAAATGTCAAGGTCTCCATGGATTATGACTACAGAACCGTAACAGTCTCCCAGAAAGGAGAATGGGGTGATCCTGCAGACATGATTATCTACAAGAACAACTTTGACAAGGAAGCCGCAACCCAGACCTACGGAACCGGCACAAGCTGGCCTTACACAGACCAGACAGACTGCTGGAAGAACGAGGAGGGCTCCGGAATTTCAAATGTAGAATACACAGCCACAGGAATGAGCGTGCGCAACAACTCCAATTCCAACGGCAACTACTCGGACTACAGCGGCAGCGGAATGAACAACCTTTTCTTCGGCTCAAAGGGCGCATTCAAGATTGCCAACATAGACATTACCGGCAAGGACCGCAACTTTGAACTCTACTTTGGAAGCGAAAAATATCTCAACCAGGGTTCTTCAGTCTTCAATCCGGATGAATTCCACGTATGGATAGGAAGCGATCCGGACCACATGGTTGAGGTTACTTACCAGTTCCCTGACGGCCACGGCTACAAAGACGGAAGATGGGATTTGGCGGGAACCTGGTTTATGGTCCCTGAAGGCACTACTACACTTTGCGTTTATTTCAAGGTTGACGTTGCCAGTGCCTACCGTCTTGACGATGTGGAACTTAACATGTCAAGGGTTGAGGGAACGCCGCTCGACTTTGAAAACGGTGTTAATCCGGACAAGGATCCAAACGCAGGCAAGGTTATCTATTTCAACAACTTTGACAAGGCAAAGGCAACCCAGACCTACGGAAGCGGCAACAGCTGGCCTTACACGGACCAGACAGACTGCTGGATTAACCACGAGGGAGAAGGCGCCGCTAACGTAACATACTGGTACAAGGCAGTTAGTGTCAGGGCCAACAGCGCTTCTGACGGTTCTTATTCCGACTACTCCGGATCTGGAGTGAACAACCTGTTCTTCGGTTCTGACGGAATGTTCAAGATCAAGGGTATCAGTACTATGAGTGAATATGCAAATTACAAGATTACATTCGGCAGCGAGAAGTATCTTAACGGAGGATCATCTGTATTCAACCCTCAGGAATTCCATCTGTATGTTGGAAGAGATACATCCAAGTGGGTAGAGCTTTCGTACACCTTTGCTAACGGATTCAAGGATGGAAGATGGGATCTGGCTGAGACAGTCATTACAATTCCTCAGGGAACAAGCGAGCTCTTCTTCCGCATCCAGACAGACGTTGCCAGCGCCTACCGTTTGGACGACTTCAAGGTTGAGGTTTCCGAAGATGCCGGAACAAGCATAGATTTCGAGCGTGGCATTGACCTGGACGGCGACCAGCCGCAGCCGGATACAGGAACATACGTTTACAAGAAAGTCGAGCGCGTTACAAGCGGAAAGGCCTATCTTATAGTAACTACAGACGGTACTGTAGCAGCAGGTCCTGTTCCTGCAAACAAGACATTCGGCTATCTGCCTAAGGTTGCTGTAAATGCAGTGAACGGTGAGATAACATTGAGCACCGACGAAAACGAGTTCACATTCACTGAAATAGAGATACCTGGCGTAGTTTCCAACGACCGTTACTTTACTATCCAGCAGAAGGACGGAAGATACCTCTATATGAAGGGAACCTACACCAGCTGCAATGTTGACGCCAACCCTACTGAAGGCCAGTACTGGGTTGTAAGGTCAAACGCTACATCAGCCGGAGTTTCTATTGCAAACTACTCCAACAATAAGTGGATGCAATACAGCACAACCCACTCTTCCTGGGGTGTTTACGACTCTGCACAGGATGGAGCCCTTATGCCTGAACTCTACGAGAAAGTTGAGGAAGGAGACAACCCTGGCGGAGACGACAATCCTCCGGTAGGCGACAACGCTATCGAGTGGACAATAGGTGCAAACAACCAGACATGGGGTGCAGAAACCGATGCCACTTACGGAGCCGGATTCTCCGCTTCTGACAACGATATCAAGGTAGGTTACTACAAGAATACGAGTACAACCACTCCTGTAACGGCGAACTCAGACCATATAAGGATTTACAAATACTCTGTCCTTATAATCACCCCTACGGGAGGAAAGAAGGTGAAGAAGGTGGTTATGGAAGCTTCTGGAGCCAACTATTCATCTAACCTTAATGTTCTTGATCCTGGTTCCGGTACGGCTACAGCATCAGGCACAACGATAACCTGGACAGGTACAGCGGTAACCCCTTGGGTTGGCTATGCTGCAAACGGACAGGTAAGAGTAAAGAAAATAACGGTAGAACTTGAGTAAAGTGAAACTTTTCAGATACATACTGCTCGCGGTGCCGCTGGCAACAGTTATGTTGCTGGCGGGCTCCTGCGGCGGAGGCGGAGGTGGCAAGGGAACGGATCCTGTCAAGCCTGAAACCATTGTATCCGTAACCTTCAAGCAGCCGGAAGTGGAAGCCACAAAGGGGAGCCAGTTCATCAACATATCTTCAAACGGAAGCTGGATTTTGTCTTCATCGCAGAGCTGGCTTAAAGTCAGCCAGTCCAACGGTACGGGAAGCACTTCCAGCGTATCCGTTTCCTATGACGAAAACACCGGCTCTTCAAGCAGAACAGCCATCCTTACCCTTAACTGTGCCGGTAAAACCGCAACGGCTACACTGACTCAGAAGGGAAAGGGAGAAGAGCCTTCTCCGGCAACTTCTCCTGGTTGGATTGAATTGCCTGAGCTCAAGTCCGGAACAGGGCACAAGTTCGTTACCCACTCTTTTACCGGCAAGAGTCTCAGAAGTTTCTCCTACGATTGGAACTCTACAGACCTTGTTGCAAACTGGGTTGCATACCCGCTGAACAAAGGTCTTATAGGTTCAGGGGGAAGGTCTGACGCTTGGGGGTTGGATCCTAAACTGACTTCTGCAGAACAGCCAATTCTGGCTTCCGGTTACAAAGGTAGCTATGATAGAGGACATCAGCTTCCAAGTGCAGACAGACTTACTTATGCGGAAAACGTCAAGACCTTCTACTATACCAATATGACTCCACAGATGAACGCTTTCAACGGCCAAATCTGGTTAACAGCGGAGAGTATGGTAAGGGGGTGGTCAACCAGCAGTGATACCCTGTATGTGGTCACAGGATGCGTGGTCAAGGGAAGTTCCAAGAAGGCCTACGACAACAACGGTAAGGCTGTCACCGTTCCGGTAGCATACTACAAGGCCGTGGTTAGATATGTGAAGAACAGCACATTGGGTTACAGCGGATATATGGGACTCGCGATGTACTTTGAGCACAAATCTTACAGTCACTCCAACATCAATAACACCATGACAGACATCGTTATGAGCATAGATGCCCTTGAAGCAAAACTCGGTCTGGATCTCTTCCCTAACCTTGTGACGGTTGCGGGAAAGAGCGTTTCCGACCAGGTGGAAGCCGAAGACCCGACAAAAGTTTCATTCTGGTGGTAAAAGTATTTGGATATGAAAAGACTACTGACATACAATATATTGGCCTGCATGGCAGTTATGGTTTTCCTGGCAATCCCGCTGAGAAGCCAGGCACAGAAGACCCAAACCCATGTCATAGGCTTCTATAATCTGGAAAACCTGTTCGACACTTATCACGATGACGGCAAAAACGACTTCGAGTATCTTCCGGACGGACTCAACGAGTGGACGGACGTCAAGTACCAGAAGAAACTCCAGAACATGGCCAAGGTCATCAAGGAGATGAAAGAAGAGAACAAGATGTGGCATACCATTTTGGGAGTCAGCGAGATTGAGAACCGTCACGTGCTGGAGGACCTTGTCGCCGACCCTCAAATCGCGGATGCCAATTACCAGATAGTCCATTTTGACGGTCCCGATTTCAGAGGCGTGGACGTGGCTCTTCTTTACAGGCCTTCCAGATTCGAGCTCCTGGATGAAGAAAGCATTCCTTTCGATTTTAACTCGGAAAAAATAACCTTCTCCCTGGATTCTGCCGGACAGGCAGCTTTCCACACCAGAGATATTCTTATGGTCAGGGGATTGCTGGGAGGCGAGATGTTCGCTTTCTATGTAACCCACCTTCCTTCCAGAGTCGGAGGCAAGGGCGGTGACCTCAGAAGCCGCGGGGCTGAAATCATCTACAATCACTCCCAAAAGCTGATGCAGGAATTCCCGGGAATCAAGATTGTGGTGATGGGAGATATGAACGACAATCCTACGGACGAAAGCATGGTTGTCTATATGCACGGAAAAGAAAGTATCGACCAAGTGGAACCGGAAGACTATTTCTGTCCTTTCATCTCGATGCTCAAGGCAGGATACGGCTCCCTGGCATATCAGGGAGTCTGGAATATCTACGATATCTTACTCGTGAATTCCAATCTTGCCAAAGCTCAGCCGGGGACTATGAGAATCATCCCTATCGTGAAGAAAAAGTATTATGGAAGGATATTCCACAAGCCGTTTATGACAACCGAGGAGGGCCAGTACAAGGATGTGCCTTTCAGGACATTCTCCAACGGAGCTTTCATCGGCGGCTTCAGCGACCATTATCCTACTTATATAGTTGTAACAAATAAATAATATCAATATGCTAAAGAAAATTTCCTTGACTATTGCCGTCCTTCTGTGCGTGATAGGGTTAAGCGCACAGACTCCTACCGGCGGCGTGAAAGGAACAGTGATTAACCGTGCAGACAGGGCACCGGTATATAACGCCACCCTGCAGCTTTACAGCGGGAAGAATCTACTCCAGACAGCTACAACTGACTCGGACGGAAAGTTCCTGATCGAAGGGCTGGAGAATGGCGTATATTCCCTTGTGGTTACTGCAGACAGTTATGTTCGCTCCAGAGTAAACGTGACGGTAAACAACGGGTACGTGAAGGATATGTTCAACATTTCCATAAGCCCGATTGTAGTGCAGGAATCCGCCAGCAACGAGGATGAGGTTTCCGAGTTCGACCTGGAAGACACCGGTTATCAGGACAATCCTACCATACTCTATGGCCAGAACGATGTATTCAACAACCAGGCGGGCTATAACTTCTCGTCTGTAAGGTTCAAGGCCAGAGGCTTCAACAGCGAGGCGCAGGACGTTTATCTGGCCGGCATCAAGCTGAATGACGCTATTACCGGCTATTCCCCGTTCTCACTGTGGAGCGGACTTAACGAGGCTACCAGAACAAAGTTCACCGTAAACGGAAACGAGATTTCAGATTACGGGTTCGGAGGCTATAACGGCCTGACCAACATTCCTGCAAACGCATCCAACGTGCGCAAGGGATGGAGGGGAAGCGTTATGACCAACAGCAGCCTCTATCGTCTGAGACTCATGCTCACCTACGCCTCCGGAGTTCTGGACAACGGATGGAGCTATGCCTTCAGCGTCTCCGCGAGACTTGGCGGAAATGACTGGGTTAACGGTGTTTACTACCGCTCATTCGGCTATTATCTATCCATAGAGAAGAAAATGGGAAAGGCTTCCAGACTGGGCTTGACCTTCCTCGGAACCCCAGGCCAGAGAGGAGCGCAGCAGGCTTCCACACAAGAGGTTTACGATCTTATGGGAGACAATATGTACAACTCCAACTGGGGCTACCAGAACGGCAAGATCCGCAACGCCAGAGAGAGAAGGACTCACGAGCCTATCGCCATTCTGAAGTATGACTTCACTCCTTCAGACAAATTCAAGGCATCGCTGACCACTCTCTACAGGTTTGGCAAAAACGGCTACACTGCCCTTGACTGGTATGACGCTGCAGACCCGAGGCCAGACTACTACCGCAATCTCCCTTCATATTTCTGGATGGAGAATCCGGACTATAACCGCAACAATATGCAGAAGTATCTCTGGGCAAAGGACAGCTGGGAGCAGGACATCAGCAGCATAACCCACATTAATTGGGACAGGATCGTCAATGTAAACTTGAACAATACAACAGCCGAAGGCCGCCGTTCCAAGTATGTAATCGAGGAAAGGAGAGTTGACCAGAAAGACCTGAATGTGGGAGGAAACTTCAAGTGGAGAGCATTAAAGTGGTGGACTATCACCGCTGGAGCAAGCTACAAGTGGAACAACACCCACAACTACAAGCAGGTAGCCGATCTCCTGGGTGGCGATTACTATGTAAACCTCGACAACTTCGCCGAGAGAGACTACGCCACCAACGACGCCAAGATCCAGAACGACCTCAACTACTTCTTCAAGCACGGCCAGGCACAGATCCTTCACAAGGGAGACAAGTACGGCTATAACTACGATGCCAACATCCGCAACCTTACCGGCTGGATGAACTGGAACTTCAATTATGCCGGCTTCCAGACCAATCTGGCAGCAAAGATCGAGAAGACCCGGTTCTGGAGAGACGGTCTGTACCGCAAAGGCCTGTTTGCAGGACTGAACGAGGACGGTTCAGAGATAATCTACAACGGCGAGACCCTCACCAGCTATGACGAGGACGGAAAAGTCATTTCCTCCTACGGAAACAGCGACAAGAGCGATTTCACCACCTGGGCGGCAAAGGGTATCATAAGCTACAATTTTGCAGGCGGACACAGATTCGCAATAAGCGGAGGTTATTTCACCGATGCTCCTAAGTTCAACAAGGCCTTCATATCACCGAGGACAAGAAACACCCTGATTCCTCATCTTGACAAGACCAAGATAGTTTCGGCAGAGGCTTCCTACACCCTGATTAACAGTTTGATAAACTTCAGGGTCAGCGGATTCTTCGCGACCATCAAGGACCAGACGGATGTTATGAGCCTCTACGACGACAGCCAGAACTCCTTCACCAACTTTGCTATGAGCGGAATTGACGAAAGGCATATGGGTGTTGAGATGGGCTTCAAGATGCCTACCTTCATTACAGGACTGAGCATTGTGGGAGCGGCCACCTATGGAGAGTATATCTATACATCCAACCCTAGGATGACGCAGACCTACGACAACACTACCGAAGTCATTTACAAAGATGTTCTTATTCCTTACTGGATGAGCCACCCTACTTTCCAAAAGGACGCAGACGGCAACTATGTAAGGGACGCCTCCGGCAGATATGTCGTTGAGAAGTACAAGCAGCACTATGTTCCTTCCACTCCTCAGCTGGCCGCTAGTCTCGGACTGTCCTACTTCCGCAACTACTGGTTCATTGACGCTAACGTTAACTACTTCGACAAGTCCTACCTCAGCATGAACCCTCTCTACAGAACGGATATGGCAACAGCCGGACCGGACAAGGTCATCACTCCTCAGGAAGTGGAATACATGACCAGCCAGGAGAAGTTCAAGAGGGCCTGGATAGTTAACCTCAGCATCGGAAAGAGCTGGTACATAAGGAGAAAGTATCAGATCGGCTTCAGCTGCAACATCAACAACGTCCTCAATAACAAGGATGTCAAGATTGGAGGTTTCGAGCAGAGCCGTATGGTGGACAACACCACCAGCAAGGAGCGTTATTACAAGTTCGACCCTAAGTATTTCTACATGCAGGGCCTGAACTATATGTTCAATCTCTACTTCAGATTCTAAAACACTATGGCTATGAAAAAGATACTGAATATTGCATATGTGATGGCAGTTGCCGCATTCCTTGCCGCCGGTTGCGACGAATGGGATCCGGTTGTGAACTTCGGTTATGATGATCCTCTCACCGACCAGGTGACAGGAATGACCGCCAACACCACTATAGCCGCCGTAAAGGCTCTCTACGTGGACAAACCGGTTCACATAGAGAAGGATCTGATTATCGCCGGCCAGGTAACGTCTTCTGACCAGAGTGGAAACATCTACCGCTCGATGTATATCCAGGACGCTACCGGAGCGCTTGAGATAAAGATTGGAAAGAGTTCTCTCTACAACGACTACCGCCCTGGCCAGTGGATATATGTCAAACTGGACGGACTTACCATCGGTGCCTACGAAGGCATGCTCCAGATCGGACTCGACGATCCTACCGGAGAATACGAGACCGCTTACATAGATGTCCAGAGGATTATAGACCTGCACGTTTTCAAGGGCAAGATTGACACTCCTGTGCAGCCTGTAGAGCTCACCGAGAGCGAACTTACCTTCAAGCCGAATATGGAGAAACTTGTAACCTTGAAAGGCCTCAAATACGGCAACGAGGCGTTTGCCCTGCTCTACCCTAACCCTAACGGAGACAAGTCAAGTACCTCTAACCGTGTATTCCTCAGCGACAAGACCTGGGGCATAACCACCTGGGCCATGAGCAAGAACAAGATGCAGGCCTACCTTGATTCCGGAATCTGGGACGAGGCCAAGACTGCAGACGGCGGCAAGACAGTCGCCCAGCTCAGGGCCGAGGGAGCCATCGAGGCCAGCGCCAACTATGTCAGCCAGTACTTCAAGATGGGAAGCACCGAAATCCAGATCAGGACCAGCGGCTACGCCAAGTTCGCAGACCTTGAACTGGACGAGGGCATCCTAAACGGTACCAAGCAGATCGACATTACCGGCATCCTGACAAATTATCGCGGAGCCCCTCAGTTCACACTTATAGATATGGAGGGCGTAAAAGTTTATTAAGCAACGCAGTAACAATGAAAAAAATTACGGTTTTATTTGCGATACTTATGATGGTTGCAGCGTGCAAAGACAAGAATCCTTTCCTTGCGGACTGGAATACTCCTTACGGAATTCCTCCGTTTGACCAGATCAAGACAGAAAACTATATCCCTGCCATAAAGGAAGGTATAGAGCAGAACAAGAAGGAAATCGAGGCCATCATTAACAATCCCGAAGCTCCTAACTTTGCCAACACCGTTGCGGCATACGAGCTTTCCGGACAGCTTCTTGCAAAGGTCAGCGGTGTGCTTTTCAACCTCGCGGAGACAGATTCTGATTCTACCATCAGCAAGATTGAAGACGAGGCCAATAAGCTTCTTACCGCCCACAGCGACGAAATCTTCATGAACCGCAAGCTCTTCGAGAGAGTAAAGGCCGTTTATGAAGCTGACCAGAGCCGTCTGGACCGCGAGCAGCAGATGACACTGAAAAAACTCTACCAGGCCTTTACACGTAACGGCGTGGACCTTGCAGACGAGGCACAGGAGAAGCTGAAGGAAATCAACCAGGCTCTCAGCGATGCCCAGCACAAGTTCGGCGACAACCTGCTTGCCCAGAACAACGCCTTCAAGGAGAAGTTCGGCATTCCTGTTTCCGCCTATCCTGACGAGATGGCAAGCTGCCCTGACAGGGAAAGACGCCAGGCAATGTTCGAGGCCTATTCCAACCGTTCCAACCACGGCGACGAGTTTGACAACAAGGCTCTCTGCCTCCAGATTCTAAAGCTCAAGGCCCAGAAAGCCAAGCTCCTTGGATTCGAGACCTTTGCTGCCTACCAGCTGGATAACAAGATGGCTCACGATCCTCAGACCGTGGATGCCTTCCTGGATGAGATTCAGGTGGCCGCAAACGCCAAGAGCAAGGAAGAGGTAGCGGATATGCAGAAGGTTATGGACCGCGACATCGCCGCCGGCTTGCTCCCTAAGGGAAGCAAGATCGAGCCTTGGGACTGGTTCTACTATGCAGAGAAGGTAAGGAAGGAAAAGTATGACCTTGACGAGGAGCAGACCAAGCCTTACTTCAAGATGGAGAATGTGCGTAACGGCATATTCTACGCCGCCAACCTTCTTTACGGTATCAACGTTGAACCACTGGATAATGCTCCTAAGTACAACCCTGAAGTTGACGTTTTCAAGGTAACGGATTCTGACGGCTCTCTCCTGGGAATATTCATGACTGATTACTTCCCGAGGAGCACCAAGAGAGGCGGTGCCTGGATGAACAACTTCAGAGACCAGTATGTGGACAAGGACGGAAATGAAGTCCGCCCTATCATAGTAAACGTGGGCAACTTCAACGCCCCTACCGATTCTCTTCCGGGACTTCTTACCATTGACCAGGTGGAGACCATGTTCCACGAATTCGGACACGCCCTCCACGGCCTCCTGACCAAGTGCCACTATCCTTCCGTCAGCGGAACCAGCGTGGCAAGGGACTTTGTGGAGACCTTCTCCCAGTTCAACGAGAACTGGGCGTTCCAGCCTGAGATCCTGGCCCAGTACGCCAAGCATTACAAGACAGGAGAGGTTATTCCGGATTCTCTGGTTAACAAGATTCTCTCTGCCCGCCAGTTCAACCAGGGATTCATGACCGCGGAACTCTGCGCCGCATCCATCCTGGACATGAAGTGGCACGAACTCAGCGAGGAACAGCTGGACGGCATTGACATCAAGGCGTTTGAAGACAAGGTCTGCAAGGATATGGGGCTTATCAAGGAAATCATTCCTAGATACCGCACCACCTACTTCAACCATATCTTCAACTCCGGCTACAGCGCTGGCTACTACAGTTATCTGTGGAGCGAGGTTCTGGATAAGGACGCCTTCGACTACTTCAAGCAGCAGGGCATCTACAACAAGGACGTTGCTACCAGATTCCGCAAGACCTTCCTCGAGAAGGGCGGATCAGAAGAACCGATGGTTCTGTACGAGATGTTCAAGGGAAGCCAGCCGGACCCTAAGGCAATGCTCAGGGCCAGAGGCCTTATAAAGTAACTAGAACTTAATCCTCAGGTCGATTCCGGCCTGGGACGGGCGGCCGCGCTGCATGAATCCGGCGCTTGTGCTGTCGAAATAGAACAGTGCATAATCCTTATCCAGGATATTGCTGCACCAAAGGGAAACCTCTAGAGACGCATAGCCGCTTCTGGAGGATTTCTTTTTGCCCAGTGAATAGGTAATCCTTCCACCCAGAAGGCCGTAGAAATCCTGGCTCACGTCGTTTGCCTCGGTGAAGTAAACCTTGCCCGCTCCGGTATAATCCACGCCAAAGGATAGCCTGCCATTCAGTCCCAGATCAAAGCCGTAGGAAGCGGCAAGATGAAGCGTATGCTTCGGGGCAAAAGGCACATACTTGTCCTTGTAATCCCTGTCTTCCAGCACTCTCTTTCCCTCCTTCGTTACCATAACCTGCGTAAGGTTACGGGTGAATCTTGCATCTGTATATCCGTAGCCGGCCACAAAGTCAAGTCCATATAAAGGATTCCAGATCATAGAAACCTCTCCTCCCAGACTACGGCTCTTTCCGGCATTGGAAGTGTAGCGGCCCAGTCCGCTTTCCACAAACCTGGATACCTGCTGGTTCTTAACCTTCATGTAGAAAAGGCTCATATCCATAGATAGTCTGGAGTCTGAAGAAGTGAAATGCCCTCCTATCTCGTGGTTCCAGCAGTACTCGGGCTTATATCGCAGAGCCTCGTTTATGGTCTCGTCATTCTCAAGAGTTCCCACGTTCTTCTGCAGGTCTGTCTGCATATAATCGCTGAGCATCTGTATGTTGAATCCTCCTCCTCGATAGCCTTTTGCAGCCATTATGTAGATGTTGTTCCTGGAGTTGAAGTCGTACTTGAGGGCCACTCTCGGCAGCACCGGTATTGCCTCCTGATACTGCTTTCCCAGATATTCCACCTTGTAGGTTCCTTCAGACGTCTTTCCCATCATCGTCATAACATAGTTCATCGCACAACTTGTGGCATAGTCTATCTTCACCTTCTCGTAGTCAAACCTGACGGCCAGGGTTGCGGACAGCCCCTTTGCTCCAAATATATCGTTGAACACGCTCTGATGGAAGATTGCCCCTCCGTATGATGGCAAATGGAAAAGCCCCGGAACATTCATATATTCGTCCGTAAGCTTCACTTTAACAGGAGAATGCGCCATTGCGGCATCCATAGTTGCCTGTAGGGAAGAAACAAAGTCGCTTCCAAATGTAAGAGGCGTATTGTTGCGGTTCCACTGGTAAAAACCGCTAACTCCCGTTGAATAATCCATTCCGCCCCAGAACTCGTTCCACTTGCCCTTCAGGACCACTTCCTGGCTTACGGTATTCTGCAGCTGGTTCTGGTTCATGGTAAACCTGTCCGCCGGAGAATAGTCCGTGTCCATCGTCATCCTGTCTTTCAGATATTGCCAGGCGGTTGTAGAAACAACCTCCAGTCCAGAAGCGGAGGCATATTTGGTTATCAGTCCCGCATTCAGCATATTGCGCCTGTAGCTGCTCTTGAAGTTATATGACGGCAGGGAAAACTCCCCAACCTCCTTGTCATAGGCCCCGTATGGATAGCCACCATCATCGTTATACTCGTAACTCACGTTCAAGTCCAGAGATAATCCGGAAACAGGCTTCCAGATGCCATGCATCCTTCCTCCGGCACTGGATCCCTTGTCTATCTTCTTGCCCGTAAACTCATTCCTGTAAAAGCCCCCGCTATAATCGTAGAATCCTCCTGCGGAAAAGGCAAACTTTGAACTTATCCTGTGATAATGCGTAAGATACGCTCTATAACCATTCTTGGTTGCGGCACTCAGCATCAGGTCCGTTCCGCTATAGTCAAACGGGCTCTTGGTCCTGACGTTTATCAGTCCGCCCATCGTATTCCTCCCATACAAGGTTCCCTGAGGTCCCCTGAGCACCTCTACCCTCTCGATATCGGAATAGTCAAAGTCAAAGCCAGACTTGTCGAAGTACGGAATCCCGTCCACATAGATTCCCACTGCCGGAGAATTAATCCTGGAGCCTATTCCCCTCACATAAATTGATGAAGTGTATTTTGTCCCGTAATCAGGAATGTAGAGATTCGGCACCAGACCTGTGAGGCTCTTCATAGAGAATACCCTGTTCTCTTCCATTGCCTTCCTCTGCACAATCGATGAGGAAACCGGCTGATCCCGAAGCACCCTGTTCTCCTTTGGAGAATCCACAACCCACAGGCTCTCAATTGAATATTCAGCGATGGTATCTTTCTGGCCCCATGCCAATCCGCAATTCAAAAGGGCGATAGACAGCATTCCTGTCCTTATCCCGATGGAAATACTCTTTTTCATAGGGCGCAAATGTATCAAATATCTTTGAAAAACTGAGTATCTTTGAAACTGTATAAAGACTCGAACAATGAACTGGTACGGAATACTTATAGGAGCCATCTCCTTCCTGATTATCGGCATATTTCATCCATTTGTAATCAAGGGAGAGTATTACTTTGGAGTCAAGATCTGGTGGGCTTTCCTCATTGCCGGCATTGGTTTCGGCGTCTGGGCTTGCCTTACCCCAAGCCTTTTCTGGAGCGCCATACTGGGCGTAACATCCTTTTCCAGTTTCTGGGGCATTTTGGAAGTTTTTCATCAGAGAGAAAGAGTCCGCAAGGGCTGGTTCCCAGCAAACCCTAACCACAAAAAAAATAAAGATAATTAAGAATACTATACAAGGCCCTTACTAACGATGTCTTCCCAGAAGGAGTCGACGTCCCGTTTCACAAGTTCGTAAGGGGCACCGTATTCAGTTGCTATACGGTTTGTTACGGCCTCAGCATCCAGCCCTTCCGAAAACAGCCGCAACATATATGCTGCCGTCTCGTTCAGAGTGAAAACCTGCTCTACGGTTCCTTTTTCGGGATCCTTTGCGGCTACAACATATTTCGCTCCCAAAGGAGCCATTTCAATGGAATACTTTAGCATGGCTTTGATTCATCTGTCGCTGAATCCTGGTCAGCGTTAATTTTCTTTGCATAGTAGACTGCACGCATCTCGGACCGAAGCCTATTCAGCGCATAGTTTCTTGATTCTGGATAACAACCAAAAAAACTATCGCATCTTATAAGTCTGATGCAGTCCGGATATATCGGACAGTGTTCGCATTCCTCAATATCAGGATGGGTTTGCCTGTATGCGGCCAATTCTTCCTGGTCGAAAAGGCCGCCTTTATCCAGATGCCCTACGAAGTGATCCTCCATATAATGCTCACACTTTCCAAATTGTCCGGACGGTAAGATTGTCAGGGACATATGGTTGTCAGCCATGCAGCAGTTCGTCTTTATGTAACGTCTATACAAGGAATTCCGCCCCATACCCGCACCATCAAAGGTTTCTTGCAGCTGCTCCATCCTTACGAAGATATCCTTCCGCTTTACAGGATCGTGCAACGCGTAATGCATATTGCTCCCGAATAACGGATGCACATAAACATAAAGACCCCGTTTCCCTGAGAATTCCTTTACGAGAAGGCCGGAGAGGTCCAGCAGGTCATCAGAGTTATAGGTATCTATGTTGAGGCGGATATCCACGGTAATGTCAGCATCCAGCAGGAGATGAATATTTCCAATCACCCTTCTAAAAGCATTTACCCCCTTATGAATAAAAGCCTTGGTCTTGTTATAGACATCCTCTGTGCCGTCTAGAGTAATCTGAACGTTTCTTAACTTCCACATCTCCTTGGCCTTGCGGACAATTTCACTGTCGAAGAGGTATCCATTGGATACCATCGTCGAGCGGAAAGAGACCCCTCTTTCTTCAAGTCTGCAGCAGATAATGTCTATCGCTCCCATATTATAGAGAGGCTCGCCGCCGAACCAGGACAAGGACACTTCTTTGCCACCACAATGCTCAGCAATGAACTCGGCAGTCTTCTCCGCCACCGCAGAAGACATAGGTATCCGCTTTGCGCTTTTCTCAAAGCAATAGAAGCAACGCGCATTGCAGTCAGTTGTGGTGAAGATGGTATAGCCTGTGATATTTTTCACAGGAGGAAGCAACATCTTGGCGACATTCCTAACCTGCTGGCAGAGGGTCTTATCATCGTGGTCTTCCAGAACGTAGAACCAGTTTTCCACGAGTTCGGACAAAGGGGCGCCTCCTAACCTGATGCTTTCCATCTCAGCATAAGAAAGCAGCACCATAGACTTTGTCATAGTGTTGAAAAGGAGCACCCCTTCGGGGATATGCTCTGTAATGCAGTATGTTAAAGGACGATATCGCTCCCAGGTATATTGAGAGTACGGCTGCTCCCCCAACAATTTGTCGAAAGGATCTATGATTGGGAATATCTCTCGCATAGGCAAATTGCTTATCAAAATAAACGAAAAAATATCGGGTGTCAAATGACTACCCGATATTCTGTGCATTAGGATTCATTAGAATGAATCTTGGAAGTAAGACAGTCTCCATTATTAATTCTTGGTACCTGGAAGACCAGGGAAACCACCAACGCTGCAAGCAGGTGCATCACCGCCATCGCCATGGGAGCAACCAGTATATGACGGACAATCATCACCGCACCCGCTCTGACATACGATTCCTTCGAGCTTTGTTTCGATTTCCTTGATTACAGGAGACTCATAACAATTAGTCTTTTTCATTTCCTTATATGAATTAAGTATTAATAATATTCTTTACTCTCCCTTCCTTGCGGAAAATTTGTTCAAAGTTAACGATTCCACCTAAAAAAACAAATAATATGAATTATTTGCTCATGTTATAGTCGGAGATAAAGAGGATTTCCGTGGAAAGTTCCCCTATCCAGCCGGCTTTGGCGCAGACTGAGGTTTGAATTTTTATGAAGTCTATGTACTGGAGGTTGGCAGGCTGGCCGTCCCAGGTAACAGCATCGCTGATCTTAAAGTGGTTATCTAGTGCCCCGCCGGAAGAATTGTCATTGGAGGAGAGGCGGTCTATGGTGCTGAAATTGTCTGCATAACCCCAGTCAAAATCCTGGTTGATCCAGTTGTCCTTGCTCACTTCCTTGGTTTTGGAAATCAGTTTTGAGCCGTAAAGGGTGTAGGAAGAAGTCTTTACCCAGTTCGGATAATAGAAGTCTTGGCTGTGGTATGCGGCAAGGTAATCCACGCTGCCGGACTTGCCGTCAGAGGACGTCCACATCACGCTGGATTTTGCGTTTGGCTTATAGTATGTTATTGCATAATCCTTTGTTTCATAGGCATAATCACTGCCCTTAAGCTCGTACCAGGTATCATCCGGAAGGCCGTTGCCGTTTTCATCCTGCATCACCCAGACAATGCCAGGCTCGGAGGAATTGTGAAAGGCGTTGCCGGTGATGGCAATGTTGTAGCCGCCGTCGTTTTCCACACTGTGGTCAAAGCCGGCGACAAGATAACCGCCCCAGGCTCCGAGAGATACAAATGTCTTGGCCTCCATCCTCTTCTGTGCCCAGGCACAGGCTTCTTCCATTGTGTTTGCCGTAAAGTCAGCGTTAATGAACTGCCCGGGAGCAGGCATATACTCGTATATCTTGTTCCACGGAGCCTTGCCGCCTATGCGCTTGTATGTGCCTTCTGGAGGGCAGACATTTACCTTGAGAGTCTTGGACTGGGACCTGAAGGAGTTTTTCATCGTGACGGAAAGTGTATGCACTCCGACAGTAGCCTCATTGCATACATAATAAGGCTCGGCAGATTCCTTAACCTTGGTTCCGTCCAGAGTCCAGGTGAATGTGGCGTCAAAAGCGTTTTCAAGATCGCGGATGAGAATTCTTATGCTTCTTCCTGTTGAATAGTTGTAAGTATCTGATTCAAAGTTCCATTTGAAAGGCATATCCTTCTCTTCCAGAACCTTTACGGTAAAAGATATGGAAGCCTGTCCGTCCTCGTTCTTTGCTGTAAACTTGAATGTATGTGTGCCTGTCTGGGATGCCTTGTACTTGTAGGTTTTGGAAGTGGAAACCTCAGTACCGTCTATTGTCCAGCTATATGTGGCTCCATCGGTGTTGGCAACCTCCGGGCTGAACTCGTATTCCGAGCCCTTGAGGATGGAGAAACCGCCCTGCGGAACTGCGAAGCCAATCACCGGAGGAAGTTTCTCGGCGACAGTGATCTTTACTTCCCTTGAAGCGCTACCGATTGAGTTGGTGACAGTGATCTTTGCATAGTAAATGCCAACTGTATTTGAAGAGAATGTCAGGTTTGGGGAGGTGGAAACCACCTTGCCTTCAATAGTCCAGATGAACGATGCACCGTCCGCATTAGAATATGTTGGAGTTATAGTTATGCTCTTGCCAATCTTTACCGTAACCGCCTGGCTTTCCAGGGAAATGGAAGGACCCGGCTTAGGAGTAGGATTGACAGGCTTTCCGCCACAGCTCACTATCACCAGTGCAAAGAGTATTGCAGCAAAACCGTTTAACAGGGAATATTTCATAGATCAAAATTCAGCTTTAATTTGACATTTGTGCCAGGCATCGGATAGCACTGAACAACCTCGTACTGCTGGTTGAGGATATTGTTGATTTCCAGAGTAACCTTAAGTTCCCTTTTCATTTGGCCAATGGAGAAGGTGCGGGTAATGCCCATATCGTGAGTGTACCAGGCGGGAGAATAATTCTCCGCGATGTTGGCAACAGACTCGTACCTTTCTCCCGTATAGATAAAACTGTAGGTAACGGCCCACTTCCTGTAGTCGGCGGTAACTATGACGCTTCCGCTGTGCCACGGAATGTAAGGAATCTGCCCCCTGTACCACTGGCTGGTCTTGTCCGTAACGTCCTCGGCTCTCTGGTATGTGTAGGCAAGACGGGTGTTCCAGCCAATCTCTCCGGTAGAGAAGGATGTCTGTGCAGAAGCGTCTATTCCCTTGATTTCCACCCTTCCGAAGTTCAGCATAGTCCAGCGGAACTGGTTGGAGGAAGGAACAGCCACGATCTTGTTCTTTACCGTATTGTAATAGGCATCCACACTGGCGT
This sequence comes from Bacteroidales bacterium, assembly GCA_017550655.1. GTDB lineage: Bacteria > Bacteroidota > Bacteroidia > Bacteroidales > UBA932 > Egerieousia. Next base: position 237,504 of record JAFZOK010000017.1, read on the forward strand.
CAAAAGCCTTGAAGAAGCCAGTCTTGAACTTCTGGCTGAAGACCGCTCCAATGTTGTACTGGGTGGTGGATTCAGGCTTCAGGTTTATGTTGCCTACAAATGTGTAGTAAAGGTCGTTGAATGTCGGAAGACGGAAGACTCTCTTGTAGAAAGCCCTGATGTCCAGATTTATATCCCTGAACGGGCGGTATGAGGCGATAATGGTTGGAGTGAACCTGCCGTTAGTGGAGAAATGTGCGGACTCGTACTTTGAGCGGTCCTTTACGTATGTATAGAGCAGGCTTGCCTGGAACTTGAACCTGTCCCGGGAAACGGATGTTGCAACGGCGTTCAGGAATGTGAACCTGTTCGGATAGATAAAACCCGCAAGGTCAGCGTTCAATTTGTTGTACTGGATATCGTCAGAAAGGGACAGGCTCCACCACTTTGTAACGTTGAAGAGATGGGCCAGGGACGCATAGCCCTCGTTCTGGCGGAAATGGCTGTTGACATACATCGTTGAGACATCTTCCCTCGGATCGGATAGATAATGAAGATAGTCGTAGGCGTATTTGCCGTTGAAAAGCAGGCTGTAGCTCTTGCTGAACTCCTTCTTGAACTGCGTCTGGAGGAAGAAATTGCGGTCCCACTGGCGGTCCTGGTGGCGGAAACGGCCCGGCTCTTCCCTTACGCTGGCTCCAGGGAATCCCCTTTCTGAATCGTAGAAATAGGCCTTGATCTTCCAGTGGCCACCCTCTATGAAGCGGAAAAGGCCCATCTCCACCCTTTCCATCCTCACGTCCCCGTTGTGGCGGTAAGCGGTTGTGTCATAGCCTCCCCTGGTGGCGTATGTGAAGCGGTAGCGGCCGTTTGTGTGCATATACTCGGCACTGGCGCTCAGGGAGAGCCTGTCGCTAAACTTGTGCTCCCAGAAGGCGGAAGGGTTTACAAGGGCGAAGGATCCGGTCTTGAAGCCAAGGTTTATGTTGTCCCTCTTTCCCGGGGCAAATACCGGAATCTTGCTCTGGAGATAAACCGCACTGGCGCTGGCGTAATCCTTCGCACTCTGGAATATGGCGCTCTTCTGTCCGTTATACACGGAAACGGCCTCAAGGTTGTCCAGGCTGAAGCGCCCGAGGTCCACGATGCCGTTCTGGGCATTCCCCATCTCGAGGCCATCGTAGAACACTCCCACGTGCTGGCTTCCCAGGGAACGGATATTCACGCTCTTGAGCCCACCTATTCCGCCATAATCCTTGATCTGCGCTCCGGAAAAATAACGGATGGCATCCGCAACGGAAAAGGCGGAAAGCCTTTCCATCTGCTCTCCGGAGAGGAACTGCACCGGAGCAATCTCCCTTACAATCCTCTGGGCCACAACCGTAACCGGACTCAAGGTATCCGCCTTGGGAGACTCCTGGGCAAAGGAAGAAGCAGCCGCCAGCAGCAGAACTGCAGACAACAATACCTTTAAAACCGTATTTCTGAAAACTGTCATCATCCTCCAACCCATTACCCGCAGGTTATAATCCATAATGCAAGAGGCAGGTCTTCTGACTCGTTCCATCCGAATGCCTTCCCGGCTGAAAACCAGTGGCTAAGAGTATCCGGACTTTAAGGAACTCACAGCAGCGGGAACTGTCCGGGAATTGCACCCGATTCCCATTTAATCCGCAGCTTCGAGTTGCTGCAGAACCGCTTGCGCAGCAAAGATAGTGTTTTTAGGCACAATCATCATTTTTCTATCAATATCTCCATCGCCGAGACAAAATCCGGTCTTTTGGCATAATTGCTGATAATTGCTAAATTTGTTAACACATAAAAACGGTCTATTATGAAAACTCATCTACTCACCTTAATCCTTATTATAATGGCAACATTAGGATTCGGTTTCAGTAAGCCTGCCGCTCAGGACGCTTCATACGACCAGCTCTGGAAGCAGGTCAGAGAAGCAGAGAGCAAGGACCACCCCAAGACAGTGGTGGAAATCTGCGACAAGATACTCGCCAAGGCCCGCAGCGAGGGCAACAAGGGCCAATTGCTGAAAGCATACTTCTACAGGGTGGACAACAAGATGCGGATAACTCCAGACACCCTGTACGCAAACATAGCCGAGCTGGAGAAGATGGCTGCCGAGGAAAAGGACCCGGCTACAAAGATGGTCCTTCACAGCTGCCTTGGAACCATTTACGCCAACTATGCCAGTTCCAATGCCTGGGAACTGGCCCGCCGTACAAATATTGACGGAGGGGAGGATGTTTCAGACATAGAGCAGTGGGGAAGCGTCAAGATTACCCAAACGATTCTCTACAACGTCAACGAATCGCTGAGTAATATTGAAATCCTCAGAAAAACCGGCAACAAGGCCTTTGTTCCTTTTGTCAACCAGCAGGAAGACAGCAAGTATTACAACCACGACCTTCTGCACATTATTGCAAAGCGGGCCGTTAACAGTCTCGCCTCTGCGGAAATGGTGGCAAAAGACAAGAAGGCAATCAGGCAGAGGATACAGCAGGTCTGGGAAGACGCCATACGGAACTACCGGGATGCTTCCAAAACGGAGGCCTATATCCTTATGTCTCTCGACTATATAGATTACCGCAATCTTGCCGGTAAAGCCCACATACAGGCTCTGGAAGAGTTGATGGACGAGAAGGTGAAGGCAAATCCTCTCTGCGCGGAAATTCTAATAGAACTGGCTAGAATCCATGCACCGAACAACCCTGTCAAGGCAATGGAACTCTGCGATTTGGGAAAAGCCTCCTATTCTTCCTACAAAAGGACTGGACTTCTGGATGAACTGAAGCAAAAGCTTCTCCTTCCTAAAGCCAGCGTCAACCTTCCTTCATACGCATACACAGGAGATAAAAAGGAGATCATTCTTACCCATAAGAATCTGGATAAGGTAACCATCATCCTCTATAAGATTCCAGAGTCTATCCAAAAGATTATCAGGGAGAAAGGCATCTACAAACTTGAAAAGTCAGATCTTAAGAAATGCCAGCAGTATTCTGTCCAGTCCTTTGCAGTGGCAAGGCCTGCAGACTATAAGGACACTCAGGAAAATATCTATCTGGAGATTCCGGCAGAACCGGGGCTCTACACCTCCAAGCTGATTGCCGCAGACAAGGAAATCTTTGACTGGAATCTTATGGCTGTCGGAAAGATTAAACTGATGTACACATCCTGGGAGTATGGCAAACTGGAAGTGACGGCAGTCGACCGGCTTAGCGGACATCCGCTTGAGGGAGTGGAAATTACCGTTGAATCATCCCCAAGGTCATACGACGGCAAGAAAAAGACAACTGTTCTGAAAACCGGCAAGGACGGCAAGATGGTCTATGAGGAAGACCTGAGCAAATACAATGGTTATGTCAACCTTAAAGCGGCATTGGGAGACGACACCTATATGCCTACGGTCAATACCTCTATAACCTCCAACCCTCAGGATTTGAACCACTATGGAAGCGGGAGACTTAACATTATAACGGACAGGAGCATTTACCGCCCGGGGCAGACCGTTTATGTCAAGGGACTGTACTACTACGAGAAAGGGGACGAGGCCCATGTCAGGGAAGGTGAAAAGATGACCATAGAGCTTGTTAACTCCAACCGGGAGACTGTGGACAGAAAAGAGGCTGTTACCAACAGTTTCGGCTCTTTTGACGCTTCTCTCCAGATACCTTCCGGAGGACTGATGGGCAACTACACTGTCAAGGTAAACTCACAATCCAGAAACATCCGGGTGGAGGAATACAAGAGACCTACCTTTGAAGTCAAGGCGGACGATGTGGAGGGAACCTACAAGTTCGGCGACAGGGTTGAGGTTAAGGCAAATGCAAAGACCTTCTCCGGAGTTCCTGTAGATGAGGCTGATGTAAAATACACCGTAACCCGCCGCAAATGGAGATGGTGGAGCCCGTCTTCAGAAGACATTCTGGAAACGGGAGAACTCAAGACAGACAGCGAGGGAAACGTGATGGTACCGTTGACTTTGCTTCCGGAGGATGACGACGATGAGATCGAAGACCGCTACTCAAGCAGCCATTACTCCTACGAGGTCAGGATAGACGTGACGAATGCTGCCGGGGAAACCCAGAGCACCACTGCCTTCGTCTATGCGGGAAAGAACAGCATGATCCTTAGCTTCACCGGTGTAGGACAGATCTGCAAGGACAGGGATATCAAATTCGAGATGGTTGCCTCCAATCTCGCCCAGAACCCAGTTGATGTCGATGTACAATACACAGTTTACCGGCTGACCGGAAAGGACGGGAAGGAAAAGGTTGAAGAGGGAACCGTCAAGTCCAACACCCAGATAAAGAAGGAAGAATGGAAGACTCTTCCAAGCGGAAAATACCGCATCGAGTATTCCGCAAAGGACAATGCCGGAGAACTTGTTGAAGGAGCGAAGGAGTTTACATTGTTCTCCGCAAAAGACACTAAGCCTATTGAAGGTACAGACTTCTGGACTTATCGCGATGGAGACTATATCTATTACGGAACTTCCCACAAGGATGCCGTTGTCTTCATAGACATATATGCAGACAACAAACTCATCGAGAGCAAACTCGTAAATATTTCAGACCAGATTCTCTCCCAGAAGTTCGTATACAAGCCGGAATACAAGGACGGAGCTTCCATAGTCTTGAGAATGGTGCGCAACGACCGTATGTTCAAGGAAGGATTTTCGGTTTACAAGCCGCGCCCGGACTATGACCTTCGCCTTAAGTGGAGTGTATTCCGCAACCGCCTGATTCCTGGGCAGAAAGAAGAGTGGAAGATGAGCGTTGTGGATGCGGACGGAAAGCCGGCCGATGCGGAAGTCCTGGCAATGATGTACGACGCTTCCCTGGACAAGATCTATCCTTACTATATGAGCAGGGTTTATCACAGTTTCCCGAGAAAGATCACCTGGGTTTACTGGAATTCTCAAACTACCGGAGTTTATTCCATGAGTTATTCCGCCGGTACTGGAATTTATGTCCCTTCGATGTATTTCGACGATTTCTCGAAACTGCCTCAATTCTTCAGAAAATACGGTTATTATTACACCAAGGGAGCCGCTTTGGGCGGACGGGCTGTCCGCAAAGAAGCGGGAATGGTAGAATCCGTTGCTATGTTGGACGATGCCGTCGCTCCTGCCGCTGCCCAGAATATGAGGATAAGGGGTGTGACCCCTGTTTCAGAAGAGGAAGTTGCAGAAACCAAGAATGAAACTGTAGACGAGGGCAAGCCTCAGGCCAAGACGGAAGAGGAAGGCCCTCAGATCAGGACCAACTTCAACGAGACGGCATTCTTCCTTCCTCAGCTTGTTACGGACAAGGACGGTAACGTAAGCATCAGTTTCACTCTCCCGGAGAGTCTTACAAGATGGAGATTCCTCTCTATGGCTCACACCAGAGACCTCAAGACCGGATATCTGTCAGACAACATCGAGGCCAAGAAAGACTTTATGATTTCCCCTAACATGCCTCGTTTCCTCAGGAACGGAGACAAGACCACGATAGCCTCCACCCTTACAAACCTGTCTGACAAGGACATTGAGGCAACCGTCAAGTTCGAGATGTTTGACCCTGCCACCGAAAAGGTATTCCACACCCAGACCAAGAAGGTCAGCGCCAAAGCTTCAAAGACAGGCAAGGTAGCCTTCAGCTTCCCTGTGGAAGACACTTACGATGTAGTGGGAATCAGGATAGTAGCGGAAGGCGGGCAGTTCTCTGATGGAGAGCAGCACTTACTGGCTGTACTCAGCGACAAGATAAGGCTGGTTGAGAGCGTCGCCCTCCCTATCCGCGGAGAGCAGAAGAAGGAATTCTCCCTTGAAAGCTTGTTCAACCACCATAGCGCATCGGCGACAAAGAAGACTCTTACCATAGAGTTTACCGGCAACCCTGCCTGGTATGCGGTTCAGGCACTGCCTTCTCTGGCAGAACCGGATGACGACTGCGCAATTTGCTGGACCAATGCCCTTTATGCAAACGTCCTGGCAAGCAAGATTGCCAACTCACAGCCTAAGATCAAGAACGTTTACGAGAGCTGGAAGAAGAGCGGCCAGAACAAGGAAACCCTGCTTAGCAACCTTCAGAAGAACCAGGAGCTGAAAACCATTCTTCTTAGCGAATCTCCTTGGGTTCTGGAGGCCAAGAGCGAGGAAGACCAGAAGAACATGATTTCCGCCCTCTTCGACGTGATGAGCATTGGCAACACAAAGGACAAGGCCCTCAAGAAACTCCAGGAACTCCAGATGGGAGACGGAGGCTGGACCTGGTTCAAGGGAATGGAATCCAGCCCTTGGATTACCGAATACGTTCTTACCCAGGATATCCGCCTGAGGATACTGACAGGAGACGAGATGTCTTCCGCCCAGAAGGCTATGCACCAGAAAGGTATGGACTATATGCATAACGAGGTAAAGAAGGAATACGACTGGATTATGAAGGAGAAGATCAAATCCAAGGGAGTTTCCTACTTCATCCTCAAGTATCTCTATCTGGTTGCCCTCGAGGCCCAGGCAAATGGCGTGGACAATCCTGTAAACATTGTTCCTAAAAACCGCCAGAAGTACTACAACTACTTCCTGAATAAGGTCGCCGAGGCTCCGAGAAGCCAGGATATGCAGGAAAAGTCTATGGCTGCGGTAGTCCTGAAGGCTAACGGCAATATGGCCAAGGCAAACGAGTACATGCAGTCCATCAGGGAGCACCTGACAAGTTCAGAGGAAATGGGAATGTACTTTGCCTTCAACGAGAATCCTTACCGCTGGGGAAGTATGAACGTCAACGCCCAGGTTGCCGCAATCGAGGCCTTCGACCAGGTTGCAGGCGACATGCAGACCGTGGAAGAGATGAAGATCTGGCTCCTCAAGCAGAAGCAGACACAGATGTGGGGAACTTCCGTCCTTACCGCAGACGCTATCTTCGCCCTTCTGGCAAGGGGAGACAACTGGCTTGCAAGCGAGGGAGTTGCAGACCTGAGCTTTGCCGGCAGGACAGTGTCCACCAACAAGCCGGACGAGGAAGGCAACGCCCCTATTCCTGGCCTTAACTACATCAAGAGAGCCTACACCGACAATGAAGCCACCGATGCCAGAACCATCACCGTGGACAAGAAAGACAAGGGCATTGCCTGGGGCGCCGCCTACGCTACCTTCTTCGAGAAACTGGAGAACGTAAAGAATAACGGCGGCAAGGAGATGAGCATCACCAAGGAGCTCTTTGTAAAGAGAGTCAACAAGGTTTCAGAAAGCGGAAACACGGACAACGGAGCCCTGGCCTACACTCTTGAACCTATAAAGAACGGAGCCGTTATCAAGGTCGGCGACATTGTTACCGCAAGGATGGTAATCAAGATAGACCGCAGGATGGACTTTGTCCAGCTCAAGGAACAGAGAGGTGCTTGCTTCGAGCCTATGACTCAGATTTCAGGCTACCGCCGCGGAGGCGGAACCGGCTACTACGAGGAGATCAAGGATGCCGCCACAAGCTTCTTCTTCTACTCTCTGGGCAAGGGAACATACGTTCTGGAAGTCAACTACAGGGCAAGCCGTCCTGGAGAATACGAGGTTGGACTTGCAACCCTCCAGTGCGCATACGCTCCTGAATACACGGCACACACAACCTCCACACGCATAACCGTGGAGGACAAATAAACCACGCTAATGTTAGTCAAGCGAGACTGACTTCTCAAAAGAACCTGTTGACGCCCATGTCAACATGAATGGGTGGCAAGCCGTCAGGCTTGACAGGATGAAGCGAAGCACAAAGTGCCGAGCGGAAGGTTCTGGAGAATGTCAGTCTCGCTTGGTTAATATTCGAGCAGAGCAATCACTCCGTCCATCGTTGAGACAAGTAATTGCCTGTTTCCAACAGGAAGGGCGTAGTTTACAAGAGCCCCTGCAACATTGTGCTGCCAGGCAACCGAGCCGTCCGAGCAGTTAAGGGCAAAGACATTGCCCTTGTCGGTCGAAATGAAGAGCAGTCCCTTTCCGTCCTTCCCCGCATTTTCCTTTACGGTTATCGGAGACGGGGCTATCTCGTATTTGTATTCCGTGATTGTCTGCCAGGCAGCCATCTCCTTAGGATCCAGCACAATGGCCTTGCCGTCCGAGATGGACGCTCCGTCAAGTGCAGAATCTATTTTGGCAATGGAATATGCCCTTACAGTATCCTTCATGCACTTGATGTAATACTCTCCCTTATCCGGAGAAAGGCCGATGGCTTCCCTTCCGCCGTAGATTGTGGAAAGGGTGATTCCGTATTCGGCATCTATCACATAGCTTATCCTGTCGGGATTCACAATGAAAATCTTGCCCCTGGATTTAACCGGCCATACCTGCGCCGGAGAAAAGTTCCTTACGCTCTTTGGAGTTGTCCAGCTCCACTGCAGATGTCCGCTTTTCGGGTCAAAGGAATAAAGAGTGTTGCCCCAGTCTCCGATGACCACCTGATCCTTGTCCACGTATGGGCGGCTTACCACAAATCCCTTCATCTTCTTGTAACTCCACATTAACTTTCCTGTCTTGAGGTTTATTGCCCGGAAAATGCCGTCAGAAGCCCCGATATAGGCCGTTTCCTTCAAGATATTGGCGCTGCCAAGTACAGACTTGCCGCAAGCGAGTTTCCACCTTAATTTGCCGTTTTCCGGATTCAGGCAGTAGATGTTGTTGTCAGAACTTCCCACCACAACATATTCCCCTGAAACTGCAGGAGTGGAGAATATCTTCCCTTCCGTTTTGAACTCCCACTTTTTCTTTCCGTTTACGGCATCCAGGCCATAGATCATTCCAGCCTCATCGGCGAATATGACAATATCCCCTTCCTGAACTCCACCGGAAACAGATGGCAGTGCGTTGAATCCCGCTCCCGGTACAACCATCCCCTTCTTCCTCCATATTGCCGCGCCACTTCCGATGTCTGCATTGTTTTCATATCTCCAGACTTCCTTAACCTGAGGGAACCTAACATTGAAATCATTCTTGGGATGCTCATACACAATGTTATCCGGATAAGCCTTGCCCTGACTTAGCCTGACGGTGTACCATACCTTTCCCGGCTCCTTCTTGCCCACAATCTTGTCCTGGAAAGTAATCAGAGAGCCCTTCAGCTCGGCGATGACATATCCCTTGTCTCCCTTAGCCGTTGCCAAAGTAGAGCGGATTATCACTCCCGGAACTCCCTCGTATTCCATAGCCCTGTCCACGTGCCAGTGGCCTGAGAACACCAGCTGGATGTTCTTTGTTTTCAGAAGTTCCAGCACATTGTCATACTTGAGAAGGGATGTGTCCAGTGGATAATGGTTCACATAAAACAGCGGCTGAGCCTCAGGCATCTTCCCTATCTGCTCCTCCAGCCAGAGCATGCTCTCCCTTGGAACCAGCGCCGGAGCCATCCTGATGTTAGGCCCGCACGGAGTTCCCAGGAACTTTATTCCACCCGCCTCAAATTCAAACCTTTCGTATCCGAATATACGGGTAAATGAATTGGTTCCGCTCTCGCTCCATGTAGCGTCGTGATTACCCGGAATGATGAACCACGGCATCTTAAGCTGGTCTAATATTTTCTTCGCCGATGCTATCTCATCGTCCGAACCGAAGTTCGCGATATCTCCCGTTATCAGCACAAACTGTATTTCAGGATCCTTGTTTATGTCCTCCACACAATCCAGCGTTCCCTGTTCACTCGGTGTACCTACAGAAATGTGCACATCGCTCATAACGGCAAACTTCAGAGAACCGTCCTCCTTTGCAGGAATCCTGACTCCTGAATAAGTTCCGTCCTTTTTCTCCTGTGCAAACAAAACAACTGCAGCCGTCATCAAGACAGCCACAGTCAACATAAACTTCCTGAAATACATATAAAACGGTTTAAATAACTTCTATGTCAGAGGTTTTAATCCAGCCCTGGCGGCCGTCCTGAATCTCGATCTTACTCCACTGCTCAACGCTTTCAAGGATCTTTACCTTGGTTCCCTCGTGTAGGACGAAGATGCTGTTGCCTCCTGCCGCAGGAGAACTCTTTACGCTTCCGATGTTTTCAACCACTACCGCAGTGTCATTCCCGGTGGACTGCCTTGCAAGGCTAAGAGAGAACAGAAAACTGAAAATGGTAAAGAGAAGTAGTATCATCGCGATGATAAAATAAAGCCTTCTTGAAGAAGTGGAGCGGCCGAACTTGCAAAGCAGAAGCAGTGCAACACCTATTGCAAGCAGTATCAGCGAAACAATTGCCCAGGCGTTGGAAGACAGCTTGTTGCGGAGATTCCTAACCCACTCCACCAGAATGAACTGGGGAACGGAATCTATCTTGTCCAGAGTCTGGAGTCTTGCCATATCAAGGTTGTTGCGTATGTCCTTGTCTGCAGGATCAAGCTTGAGGGCTCTCTCGTAATAGAGGATTGCCTTGCCTACGCTTCCCTTGCGGTAGAAGGCGTTACCCAGATTGTAAAAGAGGGAAGAAGAAACAGCTCCGGCCGTTTCCAGAGACTGGTACTCGCGGATGGCACCGTCAAAATCACCTACTGCGTATGCTTCCTCGGCACTCTTCCAGATAGCGGCCTGGCTTTTAGGAGCCTCCGTTTCCTGGGCGATTAGGCCTGTTGCAAAGCAGGCAATAGCAAGTGTGAGTAAAAACCTTTTCATCTCCATATCCTTTACAATTTGTTCTCGAATCCAGAAATAAGTTCAGCAGCCTTGCGGTACTGCGCATCCATTGCTCCGGCAGCACCTTCAGGAGAATAGCGCACCATCTCGCAATCATCCAGAAGTGCGATCAGGTCCTTGACATCCTCCTGCGGAACATTCTTGGAAAGTAGGGTCTCCTGAATGACATCCCTCTGAAGGTCAGACCGCTGGATGGAAAGTTTGTCTGCAGTGTAACCCAGAATGGCCTTGTGGAGTTCCTCGTAGAATTCCTGCACCTTGTTCTGGGAAAGGAAAGTCTGGGCCTGGCGCAGCCTCTGTCGGGCAACCTTGTTGGCCTTGCGGTTACGGCTGCGCACAACATCCTTCCTCAAGGCGATCCTGTCTTTCATAAGCTTGGTCACCAGGAAGAACAGGCCTGCCAAAATTGCGGCTATTACATAATATATCCAGTTGAACACCAGGAAGTTTTCTCCCTTCATGGAAGGCATTGCTGTCTTGATGTAGCGTATATCCTCTCCAAGATTGTTTACGGTTTTCTGGGTTTGCGGGATATACATTCCGCCGGTGTTCTGGGAAGTTCCCTTGCCAACCTTAACGGTAATTGTATCTGTCGTCAAAGTCCTGTACTGCCTCTGTCCAAGGTCAAAGTACGAGTAATGGATCGGAGGAATCTCATATACGCCCTCTCCTCTTGGAATGAACGGATATTCAATGGTTTTCTTTCCGGAATAGCCCTCAATGGAGTTGGAGAAGTTGTTGGTGCTCTTGGCATCGTATCTCTCGAAATCCGGCGGGAAGGAAACCACAGGATTCTCAATCAAATTGAGGTTGCCGCTTCCGCTAAGTTCAACGATGAGGGAAGCCGCCTCATTGGCATTAAGGCTGTCCTTTGTAAGGCGGGCTGTCATATTCAGTTTGCCCACTCCGCCGCCGAAGGTAGAAGGAGCGCCGCTTGGAATCTCTGAAACGTGAACGGATAGCTTACCTGTGGAAAGGCGTTTCTTGACATAGTTGCGGTCCACCATATCGAAGAAATCGTCCAGGATGCTGCGGCCCCTTGGCTGGGAAGCCACCTCCACCTGGACAACCATCTCGGCCGGATCAATCGTTAGCGTTCCACTCTTCTGAGGCATAAGCATATACCGGCGGATAACCGCACTGTTGTATATCTGGTTCCCGACCTTCTCCCTTACGAAATTCAGGTTCTGCGGAGCCTCGGTCTCCTGGCTCCAGAAACCGTTGAACACAGGGAACTTTATATCCTCGAAACCAACAATATTGCTTCTTGTATAAATCTTGAGGACTGCCGTAACAGGCTCGCCCTTGAAGACTTTGGTCTTGTTCAGAGACAGTCTCAGGAACAGGTCTGCCTTGCCGTAGGTAATGGCAGGATCGTCGTCATAGTCCTGGCTGCGGTTCTGGGTCTGGGACTGAGCCTGGGAAGAAGCGGCGGACGGCTGAGCCTGCTGTGTCTGAGTCTGTGAAGAAGCCTGCTGGCCGGAAGAACCCTTTACAATCTCTATGGAAAGAGGATTGGTTGTATAGGTTGTCCCTTCTATATCTGCGCTTGCCGAAGAAACAGTCACCGTTCCCTGATCCGAAGCCTCCAGAACGTATGTGTAAGTTTTGGTGTAGGAGCTTGACCTCTTGCCGTTTATGATAGTAGAACTCCAGGATGTGGAAGTGGTTGGGCCTGCTATGACATCTGCTCCGGCAAAGGATGGAGGATTAAAATTGGAAACCTCTCCGTTAGCCACAAACTTTACAAGAAACCTCTCGCCATCACCCACTACATTAGGGGCTTCCACCTTGAAACTGTTCTGCGCCCAAAGGCAGGACGCACTCAGCACAAGGCTTACAATCAACGATAATCTCAATAATCCGTTCTTCATATATGCAAACGCAAATTTACCAATTCTTGTCTTTCTTCTTTTTCTTTGCTGCTGCGGCCTTTGCTTTCTTCACTTTTTCCTGAGTGCCTTTCTCCTTGTCCTGAATTGCCTGAAGCATCTGGGCTGCAGCCTGAGAACTCATCTTCTGGTCAGAACCGCCACCCTGCGGCTGATTCTGCTGATCCTGTTTCTGATCATTCTGGTCCTGATTCTGATCTTTGTTCTGGTCCTGATTCTGATCCTTGTTCTGGTCCTGATTCTGGTCTTTGTTCTGGTCTTTGTTCTGGTCCTTGTTCTGGTCCTTGTTCTGGTCCTGATTCTGGTCCTTGTTCTGGTCCTTGTTCTGATCCTGATTCTGGTCCTTGTTCTGGTCCTTGTTCTGGTCCTTGTTCTGGTCCTTGTTCTGATCCTTGTTCTGGTCCTGGTTCTGATCCTTGTTCTGGTCCTTGTTCTGATCCTGATTCTGGTCCTGATTCTGATCCTGATTCTGATCCTGATTCTGCTGGTTCTGCTGCTGTTGCTGCTGGTTCTGGAGCATCTTCCTTGCGTAAGAGTAGCTTGCCTTTGCAGTCATATCCGCAGGATTTCGCAGGAGGGCTTGCCTGTATGCTTCCATTGCCTTGTCATACTGCTTGGCCTGAAGCATCATGTTTCCCAGATTGAAGAAGTACTTGGAAGCCGCATCGTCCTTGCCCTGCATCTTGAGCAGAGGATCATCCTTGGAACCCTGGACATTCTCCGGCATCACCGGCATTTTTGTAGCAACACCTTTCCAGGAAGGAGAATAAGGAAGCTTGGAAACCGTATCCGCAATCGCCGAGTAGGCCTTTGCGGCACCTTCCATATCCTGCTGCTTCCAAAGAGCGTTTCCAAGGTTGTAATTGCCTTTTACCGAGAGAGAATCCTTGAGGAGGCCCTTACGGTATTCCACCTCGGACTGCTTGAATTTGTCTTTATTGAAATAGCGGTTTCCACGCCTTACATCCCTCTTGTCCACCTGGGCGGACATCTGCACGGAAGTAAGGGTAAGAAGTATCAGCACCGCAAAAAGTTTCTTTTTCATTTTCCTGTCGCCGATCAAGAATTCAAGTACAAGGAAGAACAGGGCAATGCCGAAGAAATACATGAACTGCTCGTTGTATTCTTCAAAGGCAAGTTCCTGATATGAAGTCTTTTTCAGTTCCCTGATCTTCTCAACTATATCTCCGATGCCAAAGTTGGTGTCGGAAGCTCTGACATAGATTCCGCCACCAGCCTCAGCGATGCTTTTAAGGGTTTCTTCGTCGAGTTTGGTTACGACAATCTGGCCGGCTTTGTCCTTCATCAGCCCGCCGCCTTCATCAGGAATCGGCTCGCCCTTTGGAGTTCCCACGCCGATGCAATATACGTTGATTCCGGCCTTGTGGGCATACTCGGCGGCGGCAACCGCGTCATCCTCGTGGTTTTCTCCATCGCTGATTACGATTATGGCCTTGTTGCCCTCTTCCTGCATTCCTTCCATGGAGAAGCTCTGGGCACAGGTCATAATGGCGTTGCCGATAGCGGTTCCCTGAACAGGAATGGAGTTGGTGTTGATTCCGGAAAGGAACATCTTGGCGGAAACATAGTCTGCGGTTATTGGAACCTGGACAAAACTCTCCCCGGCAAAAATTACCAGGCCTACACGGTCGCTGTGAAGCTTGTCCATAAGGCGGGACAGGTCCATCTTGGCCCTTTCCAGACGGTTAGGAGAATAATCCTTGGCCTTCATGGAGTTGGAAACGTCCAGAGCCACCATAATCTCGCTTCCTGTATTGCTGCTCTCGCGGAGCTTTGCCCCTATCTGCGGACGGGCAAGGCCGAGCATCAGGAACAGCCAGGCAAGGCTGAAGCAGGTAAGCCTAAGCCAGCCCTTGGCGCTGGAACGCTCGGGCATCAGGGACGATACCATTTCCGGATTCCCGAAACGCCTCAGCCTGCGGTTCCTTCCCCTGCGGTACAGAGCGTAGAATACATAGAAAAACGGTATCGCGAATATGAAAAGAAGAAATATCGGTCTAGCAAATTGTAACATGATCCCTCCTTTTCTAATCAGGCAAATGCCTTGTAAACAATCTCATTATAACCTCAAGAATCACAGCCAGGAACGCTATCAGCGCAAATCTCATGAACAGTTCCTTGTACTGCGGATAAGTGTCAACGATGGTTCTTGACTTTTCCATCTTGTTGATCTCTGCATAGATTTCAGCCAGCTTGGTGTTGTCAGTTGCGCGGAAATATTTTCCTCCGGTGTCGGCAGCAATCTGCTTCATCAGCGGCTCGTCAATGTCCACCTTCACCATCTGGATTCCGTAGTCAGTTGGATATGGAGCCTCTCCCATTGCTCCGATTCCTATAGTGTAAATCCTTACGCCATAGGTCTTTGCAATCTCGGTAGCCATCTGCGGGGAAATCTCTCCGCAGTTGTTGACTCCATCCGTAAGCAGAATCACAACCCTGCTCTTTGCATCTGACTCCTTCAGGCGGGCGACTGCGGTAGCGATTCCGTTTCCGATTGCCGTTCCGTCTTCTATGATTCCACAGCTGATATCCTTCATCATATTGATAAGGGTCTGGCGGTCAGTGGTAAGCGGGCACTGGGTGTAACTCTCTCCTGCAAATACCACAACGCCCATCCTGTCTGCCGGCCTCTGGGCCACGAACTCCATCGCTATCTGCTTTGCGGCGTTGATCCTGTCTGGCTTGAAGTCCATCGCCAGCATACTGGTGGAAACGTCTATGCCAAGAACTATGTCTATTCCTTCAGTGGAAACCTTCTCCAGTTCCGATGCGGAACGCGGACGGGCAATCGCAAGCACCAGAGCCGCAATGGCAATGCACCTCAGAATGAACGGAATATGCCGCATCAGCCTCTTGAAAAAGCCTTGGTTATCAAGCTTCCACGGTGTTATGTCTGAAACCGTAAGATAAGGATGCCTGCCCTTTATCTCTCGCCATATATAAATCAGTATGGCGAGAGGAACCAGCGCAAGCAGCCATAACAGTTTTGGATATTCAAAGAACATTACTTATCCTCCCCGATTTTCTTTTCGCCTTCCATCTCGGACAGCTGCTGCATGTAGGCGAAGTTTACAAAGTTCACGGCAGCCGGTATTGCCTTTTCATTCTCCTCTGCAGATGGACTGTGCTTGGCAAACTTCACAAGGTCTGAAGTGGAGAACATTGAGCCGAGATCGCCGAGAATCTTCTCGTCTATATTCTTGTCTTTCAAAGAGTCCATAATCTCAGTGGAAGTCTGCTCCATAGCCCTTACGCTATAGCGCTTCTCGATATATTCCCTGACTGCATCGGTGACACCGGTGTAGAAGAGTTTCTCCTTGCCGCTCTGCCAGAGCTTGTCCGTGCGGATCTTCTCCAGTTTCTTAAGAGCCACGATGTGAGGAGGATCGGATTCCACGCTGCGGCCGAAGAAGTCCTTGTTTTTCCTCTTCATCGCGATGTATCTGGCTATACCCCAGACAAGCAGTGCAATGCCAAGACCGAGGAGTATCCACGGCAACACTTCCTTGAAGGTTACCGGATAAGTCTCCTGCGGCTTGATATCGTACATCTTGAAAGTGGCGGTATCTACCGGTATCGTATTTACATACAATGTCTTAGGATCTATCTTCAATGTGTCTGCCGCCCCGCTGCCGTCCCGATCCACCAGGATCAGAGGAGGTGGTAGGCGGAAGGCTCCGCTGTCGAAGGAAGTCAGCAGGATCTTTCCCCTTAACTGGGCCAGGTTCTTCTTAACGCCCAGGGTATCCAGCTCAAAATCCCGAACCACCTCCACGGAACCCTTGATGGTTGTATCCCGAACAAGAATCTCCGCGTATGGTGCCACGGCCAGCATCTTCCCCTGCGGAACGCTGAAGTCCAGAGTCCAGACCACCTGGTCTCCCACCAGAATGGAATCGGCGGAAAGAGTGGACTTGTCCAGCCTCTGACCCCAGACAGCCTGAAGGGAAAACAGGCAAACGGCCAATGCTATAATTGCTTTTCTCATAATCACTTGTTCTTGAAGAACGCTATCAGGCTCTTCACATAATCATCGTCGGTTGAGATGCTTACCGTATCCACCTTGTAGCGGTTGAAAAGCTGCTGGGCATTGCTCAGCACGTTTCTGCTCCACTGGGCGTAACTGTTGCGCACGCTCCGGCTGGATGTGTCTATCCATCCTTCAGCCCCGGTTTCCGCATCCCTTACCCTTACAAGTCCGAGGTCCGGGATTTCCCTTTCTCTCGGGTCATAGATATTGATTGCGGAAATCTCGTGACGGTTGGCGGCCAGCTTCAGGGCATCCTCATAGCGAGGCTTTCCGTTGCTGTCCACATCAAGCAAATCGCTGAGCAAAAACGCAGTGCATCTTTTCTTGATGGCCCTTGAGAGGAACCTCAGCGCCTCGGAAATATCCGTTCCGCTCTGCGTAGGCTTGAATTCCAGAAGCTCGGAGATGATTCTCAGCAGATGGCTTCTTCCCTTCTTGGGAGGAATGAATTTCTCCACCTTGGAGGAGAAGAACAGGGCTCCAACTTTATCGTTGTTGATTGACGCCGAGAATGAAAGCACTGCGGCAATCTCTGCAACGAGCTCCCTCTTGGTCTTGGTGGAAGTTCCGAAAATACTGGATGAAGACACGTCCACAAGCAGAACAACCGTAAGTTCCCTCTCCTCTTCATATACTTTAATGTAAGGGGAGCGGAGCCTGGCGGTAACGTTCCAGTCCATATTGCGGACATCGTCTCCAAACTGGTATTCCCTGACCTCGCTGAAGGCCATACCCCTGCCCTTGTAGGCGGAGTGGTACTCTCCGGCAAAGATCTGGTGGGAAAGGCTCCTGGTCCGGATCTCAATCTTTCGTACTTTCTTCAAAAGAGAGTTATCCATAACGGTTTTCCTTTAAGGAACTGCAACTACGTTTACGATTTCAGTGATAAGGTTTTCTGTTGTGATATCCTCAGCCTCAGCCTCGTAAGTAAGGCCGATACGGTGGCGCAGAACCTCGTAGCATACTGCTCTCACGTCCTCAGGAATGACATATCCCCTTCTCTTTATGAAGGCGTATGCTTTGGCTGCCTTTGCCAGTGAGATGCTCGCTCTTGGAGACGCTCCGTACTGGATCATGCTCTTGATCTTGCCCAGGCCATATTCCTCCGGAGTTCTGGTTGCATAGACAATATCCACGATGTAGCGCTCGATTTTCTCGTCCATGTAAACGTCCTTTACCACGCTGCGGGCCCTGATGATATCCTCAGGCTTGAGGACGGTGCTTGCCTTAGGGAATTCCTGGGCGTTGTGCATCTTGATGATCTGCTTTTCCTCGTCCTTGCGCGGATAGTTTACGATGACCTTGAGCATGAAACGGTCCATCTGGGCCTCAGGAAGCGGATAGGTACCCTCCTGCTCTATCGGGTTCTGGGTAGCCATTACCAGGAACGGCTTAGGAAGTTCATAGGTCTGGTCGCCGATTGTAACGGCTCTTTCCTGCATCGCCTCAAGCAGCGCGCTCTGCACCTTTGCAGGAGAACGGTTAATCTCGTCGGCGAGAACGAAGTTTGCGAAAACCGGACCCTTCTTCACCTGGAACTGCTCGTTCTTCTGGCTGTAGATCATTGTTCCCACGATATCGGACGGGAGCAGGTCCGGGGTAAACTGAATCCTCTGGAACTTGGCATCTATGATATCGCTGAGTGTGCTTATTGCCAGAGTCTTTGCCAGTCCCGGCATTCCTTCCAGCAGAAGATGTCCGTCTGCCAGCAGGCCGATAAGCAGATCTTCAACCAGATGCTTCTGCCCTACTATGACCTTGTTCATTTCCATCGAGATGATGTCTACAAAGGCACTCTCTTTCTGAATCCTGTCGTTCAGTTCTTTTATGTTTACGTTCTCCATAACTTTGAATAACTATTATATTGTTTCTATCTTTTTCGCTTCGCTCATAAAGATAAGCTGCATCTCGGAAAACCAAGCAAGCTTTTTTTCGCTCGATTTGCATTATCTTTACACCCAATATGAAATACTTCATAAAGCTTTCATACGACGGAGCCGGTTTCAACGGCTGGCAGCTCCAGAAGAATGCTCCGAGCATCCAGGAGGAGCTGCAAAAGGCTTTCTCTCTTTTGCTTAAGGAAGACATTGAAATTACCGGTTGCGGCAGGACAGACAGCGGAGTGAATGCAGTTAACTATGTCGCTCACGCTGAAATCGCTTCCCAAATGGCTTTGAGCGGAAAAACCAAGCATCATTTCCTCTACAAAATAAATGCCATTTTGCCCAATTCCATCAAGGTTTCGGGCATATACAGAATGCATCCGGAGGCACACGCCAGATTCGATGCTACATCCCGCACATACAAGTATTATCTGAGCACTGAGCCGTCCCCATTCCTGGGCCCTCACACCTGGTATTTCAAGTGCAGGGAACTGGATATGGAGGCTATGAACAAGGCAGCCGCCCATTTCATCGGGACCAAGGACTTTTCCAGCCTCCAGAAGACCGGAAGCGACGTCACAAACCCTGTCTGCACCGTAACCGAGGCCTTCTGGAAGAAAGCCCCTCTCCCGGCCCCTTTTGCCAGGGAAACAGCCGGACGGAGACTGGTTTTCACCGTTACCTCCAACCGTTTCCTCAGGAATATGGTCCGGGCAATGGTCGGCTCCCTGCTGGAAGTCGGCACCCATAAGAAGGATCCCGAGTGGATCTCCGAGATGCTGAAAAAGAAAGACCGCTCGGCCGCAGGACTCAGCGTTCCCGGAGAGGCCCTTTTCCTCTGCGACATAAAATATCCCTACCCTATAAAGTAATACAGCACAATTTTTGCTGACAAAACGAAATTATAATTGATTTAGATATGACACTGCTCACATTTTTACTCCAGGCAGACACTGCAGAAGCCTTGACACAGGCCGCAGCCGCAGTCGCCACCAAAGAAAAAGTCTCCCTTTCAATGATCGATATGGCCGTCAAGGGAGGATGGCTTATGATTCCGCTGATTATCCTGAGTCTGATTACCATCTACATTTTCGGAATGAAATGGTGGACCATCAGCCGCGCTTCCAAGATCGATCCTAACTTCATGAGAGACATCCGCGATTATATCCACGACGGAAAGATTGCCGCCGCCCAGAACCTTTGCAGGCAGCAGGACACTCCGGTTTCCCATCTGATAGAGAAGGGAATAGAGAGGATGGGAAGGCCGCTGACAGACATCCAGGCCGCTGTGGAGAATATGGGAAACATAGAGGTTGCGAGGCTGGAGAAAGGGCTTCCTACCCTGGCTTCCATTGCCGGTGGCGCTCCAATGATCGGATTCCTGGGAACCGTGCTGGGTATGGTACAGGCCTTCTTCAACATGAGCCAGGCCGGAAACAACATAGACATCACCCTGCTTTCCGGCGGTATCTACACTGCAATGATCACCACAGTTGCCGGTCTTATCGTGGGTATCCTCGCCTACTTCGGATACAACTACCTTACATCCAAGGTATCCGACCTTGTATTCACCCTTCAGAGCAACACCATTGAGTTCATGGATCTGCTCCACGAGCCGGGCGGAAGTTCCAAGTAAACATCGCTGAGAAAAACACCAAAACAGCAAGTTATGGCAATCAAACAGAGAAACAAGGTGAATGCGGCTTTCAGCATGTCCAGTATGACGGACGTAGTGTTCCTGTTGCTGATTTTCTTCCTTGTTACATCCACACTGATAAATCCTAACGCCCTGAAGCTGCTGCTGCCAAAAAGCACCAACCAGATTTCGGCCAAGCCTCAGGTGAGCGTTTCCATAAAGCACTACCAGGAGAACAATACCTTCTCCTACCATATCAACGGCCTCAAGCAGGAAACTCCATTCGAGCAGGTGGAGGTTTCCATCCAGGCCCTGCTCCAAAACACGGAGGAACCTAC
This sequence comes from Bacteroidales bacterium, assembly GCA_017550655.1. GTDB lineage: Bacteria > Bacteroidota > Bacteroidia > Bacteroidales > UBA932 > Egerieousia. Next base: position 257,943 of record JAFZOK010000017.1, read on the forward strand.
TTTCACCATCCTCGCGGACCAGAGTGTCCCTATCGAGAAAGTGGTGGAACTGATGAACATAGCAAAGCGCAACCAGTACAAGGTTATACTTGCAACATCTCCTGAGTAATTAACTCTCCGTAGAAATCATACGGACTATTTTAAGTCAATTGCATTAACAGAAAAGACTTCAAGATGTATTCCCTTACAAAGCAGCAGCGGCAAGCCAAAGAAGGCAAGAAGATAGGCGTGGCTCTTACCATCGCCTTTCACGTTGTGCTGCTCTTTGTTCTGGGAATAACAGGCTTCAAGCTCATATATCCTCCGCCTGCAGAAAAAGGCATTCTGCTTGAGATCCCGATAGAGGAAGTTCCAAGAAAGGCCGTCCCTAAAAAGGCTCCGGAACCAAGGGCTCCGGAAGCGGATCCAAAGAAGGATGTCAACATCGTCCAGAAAGCCAAGGCTCCGCTTCAGAGCGAAAAGTCCAATGCCGGCAAACCGACTACAGCACAGGGCAAGGGAGATGTGGAAATCCCTGAGCCAAAGCGTGAAATAGACAAGCGTGCCCTCTTCCCGAGCGCAGACAACAAGAAAGACACCAAGGCCGCCCAGACTGCGGAAAAAGTTGAAAACGACCTCAAGGCCGGCCACTCCAAAGGCAACACAGACAGCGGCAAGCTCAACGGCATTCCGTCCGTAAAACTGGAAGGCCGCTCAACCCTTGGATCCCTTCCGCTCCCGGCCTATACCGTAAATGAAAGCGGAACAGTTGTCGTCAAAATCATCGTAAACGAAAAAGGAGAAGTAACCAACGCCATCCCAGGCCAGAAGGGCACAACCACCAACAACTCAACCCTCTGGAACGCAGCCAAGCAGGCAGCCCTCAAAGCCCGCTTCTCCCCATCCGACGCTCCTACCCAGGTCGGCTACATCACCTACATCTTCACCTTGAAGTAAAATTTGCACGAAGCATCTTTTTGTTTTACGGCAAAAACTATATATCTTTGCATATAAATTAAATTTAATGTTGATTTAAGCATTATATTTGGGCTTAAATTAAATTTTATTTTAATATATATGGAAGATTATTCAGCATATTCAGCACCTGAAATTGTAAGGATACTGGGAGTACGGTTTAAAGATTACAGGATGAGAGCGAATCTGACTCAGAAGGAGGTCTCGGAAAAGGCCGGAATCACAATCCAGACAATTCACAGGTTTGAAAGCGGACTGGCAAACAATATCACGCTGGGAAACTTTCTGATGCTGCTCAAAACGGTGGGAAGTCTGCGGGATCTGGACAATCTGATGCCAGAACAGCCTGAATCTCCATATCTTTTGAAAAACAGGAAAAAGACACAAAGAATAAGACATAAAAAAGAGCAGTTATGAAAGAAGCGTTGAAAGTATTTCTATGGGGTAAAGAAATAGGAAGGCTGATGTGGCATAGAGAACGCAACACTTCTTATTTCATCTACAATCAGGATTTTCTAAAGGGAAATCTGGACATAGCTCCGTTAACCGCCTCTATCCGGGATGCTTCAAGTACCAGAGCCATATTTGGAGAGAGAGAACGCATGTACCAGAAACTACCGTCGTTTATTGCGGATTCTCTTCCGGATGCCTGGGGAAATCAGCTTTTTGACCAGTGGAGAAAAGACAATCACCTATCATCTCAAAGTGTAACTCCACTGGAAAAACTTGCATTTATAGGGAAGCGGGGAATGGGAGCTCTTGAATTTGTACCAGAGATAGAAAGGGGCAAAGGCAGTGATAAAATCGACATAAAAGCATTGGCGGATCTGGCAGAGAGGATAGTGAAAGAAAGAGAGAACATAAAACTCTCTCTCAGCGATTCCCCTACTCTGCAATCCCTGATTGCAGTAGGAACTTCAGCGGGCGGACGCCAGCCAAAAGGCATAATCTCAATAAACAGCAAGACAGGAGAAATCCGGTCCGGACAAATTGAGACAGATGATGACTATGAATACTTTATCCTGAAATTCGGAGACAGAATACGCAGTTCGGCGGAGCTGGAACAGACTTATTATGAGATGGCTACTAAGGCCGGCATCAATATGATGGAATCCAAGCTTCTTGAGGTTGAAGGAACCATACATTTTCTGACAAGACGTTTTGACAGGAATCATGGAAAACTTCATACGCAGACACTGGCAGCAATGTATCCGGAAGCGGACAGCTATGAATATCTCCTGTTCGTTTGCCGCAAACTGGATTTACCTCAAAAGGATTGTCAGGAAGTTTTCCGCCGTCTGGTTTTCAACATACTCGCCAACAATACCGACGACCATAACAAGAACTTCTCTTTCATTATGGACAAGAGCGGTCAGTGGAGGCTTTCTCCGGCATACGATATGACATATATCTTTGACACCGGCGGTTACCTTCCAAATGAAGACCATTGCCTGATGATTAGAGGCAAATACAGGAATATCAGCAAAGAAGACATCTTAAACTTTGCACGGGAAGAGGGAATCAGTCTGCCGGAAAGAATTATTGACAAAGTCGCAGAGGCCATAAGAGATTTCAGGAGTTTGGCCACAAAGAACGGTGTTAAGGAGGAATGGATCGGGAGGATAGAGAGTTGCCTTAACGGGCATCTCGGCGATTGGGGATTCCCCACCTCTGAACACATTTTCACCTACACAGACGAGGCTGGACAACTGATAGAGAAAGCACACATAGAAGCCTCATATAAAGGCAATTACCACCTGATTGCCAGAATTGGCAATAGAGACAGAAAGTACATCATCCGCAAAGGCACACCAGAGCACGATATGATTACCCGAACCGGTTTTGCAAACATAACAGAAGAAACTGTAAGGAAACTAGTCAAAAAGATTCTGCCAGCCTGAAGGGCGGGAGGGTCTTGAATACATACCGCCGCCAATGATAAAGCCCACGGATAAGCCAAGATGGCTGAATTCCTTGTGTTGCAGTTTGTAGTAAACCCCTATCCTGAACCGGTGATTTATGTCAAGTCCAACCCTTGGCATAAAGCAAGCGGAAAAATCGCTGCTGTGATTGTCATTCCCCTCAATGTAACCAGCAATGCCAGCCGCAGCGCTAATATACATTTCTGCCCTGTTTGTCAGGAAAAAAGGCAGTTCTGCCAAGGCAAGAGCGCTCCAGGAGACAAAACTGTTTCCGCTATCCCAGTCCGGATCCAGGCTGTTGCGCCTAAAATTTGCTCCAAGAGCCAGTTGTCCGGCAAACTTTATCGGATGGGATGAAGGAATATGCCGGAGTTCAAAATAAACTTCAGTGCCCGGATTTGAGTTACGCTTGAATCCGCATTTGTCAAACACGAAAGTGGGACCTATGCCAATCTCCGGCTCCCATATTCGCAGATACCGGTAGGGCTCGCTCCCCTGCGCAAAAGCCTTTGCTGGAAGCAGCAAAATAATAAACGCAGCAATGCTTATTGCACAGAATAATCTAATATTCACACCTTCCCTCATACAGACAATTAAACACTCATTATCAAAGCAGCATAATGTTTTGAGGGAATAAGGCATGTATTTCCTTCTGTTTAGGATGATCCAAAGTTTCATATGGTTTGCCGTATGTCTTCAGGCAGTAGTCATTCCGATACTTATGCACTATTCTGGCAAATTCGTAAACGATTGAAATACAGTCTTCAAATGTCATCCTTTCTGTATTGACAACCAAGACATAGGAATTAGGGTTAGGGGAAGAAAGAAGTGTATCAAAGAAATTGGTAAGGTTTTCTTCAAGCCTCCAATTATCTCCACATATTACCCCAAAGGTATTAGCACGGTCAAACTTAGAGACCTCTACACCTTTATAGTGAGGAAAATATTTCTGAACCTCTGTGGCAAAGGAGTCTTCTATATAGACAAACTTGAAAACCTCAATTCTTTTGTAGTAAGGAATAGAATCGTAAACTTCAATGGTGGAAATGGAATCCTTTATCCGATAATGGAAATAAATGTATGCGGAAGTGTCCTTGTCGCGGAGAACAAAAGCCACCCGGGGGCGGGAAGAACTTATTCTGTAAAGCACAGACAAAACCTCTTTCATTGGCATATCTTTGTCCACGAAAGTTCTCAGAGGATATGAGTACCGTTCTAGACTGTCCATCCAGTCAGCGGTATTATCCAGTTTCTCCGCGATTTCAGACTTGCCTATTGTTTCAAATTTGAATCCTTTCCGTGGGTTATCCTCTTCTTTGAAGGTTGCAAAAACAATAGAACCTGATTTCAGGAAAATGTTGCCAATGTCTACACCTTCCTGACCCGGCAATGAATTCATATACTTTTTGTAACAGGAAACAGAAGGAATATCTATTCCTATCTTATCCATATAGCGGTCAAAAGACTTCTGCATAAGGACATTAGGAAGGCTAAACAAAGCTAGGAGATAGCAGCATAACGGGATGACTATAGCAGCAATCCCAATGACAAGCAGAAGATTATTTGAATGGTTCCTCATTGATCAAAAAAACAAGAAACTATGGCTCGGCGATATTGACCGTGTGGTAGTCAATCATGCGGGAGATGGCGCGTTGGCAGACAGGACAGAAAACAGGGTAAGTGTTATCCCTCATCCTGCAGGTCGGGAACGGGCGGTAGATGCCTTCAGAGAGGTAGCCGCCACCTTCATAGATACCAACCTTGTAATCAGACTCTATCAGCGTCGAGTATGCGGGGAGCTTTTGGTCGGCCTTTGTAACCACTTCAAAATCTCCAAAGTTTCCCGTTCCGATATGAATCTTTGGCTGGCTTTTCTTGGACTTCTTGCCTTTCTTTGGTGCGGGAGTGTTTTTGAAGGCGTTGTCCATAAGATCCTGCCACTTGGACTGGAAACCCACCAGGGTGGTGATATTCGGTTCCCAAGGCTCTACGTTGAGGTCGTACTGGTCAGTGCCGTCATCATAGAAATACTCGTCTGCAAGGGCTCCGAAACTGTGGCCGAACTCGTGCACTACAACAGGCATAGCCCAGCGGTTGTGGGCTGCTGTAAGTACGTATGAGTTGAATATGCCACCGCCTCCGTAATTGTCTGTGTTGGCAAGGATTATGATATGCTCGTACGGAACGCTCGCAAGCGCGTCGTGAAGGTCAAAAATATGCAGCGTTGTAAGATAGCGGTCCATGTAGAAAGTGGAGAAACTAGAAGAGAAAGCCGTCTGCTTCCACTCGTTCTTCAGCGGAATGCTCACACCGCTATCCTTGCTCTCCACCGGAACGGCAATGAAATTAAGATTGGAGGCATTGCTCTTGAAAGGCTCGTAACTCAGAATCTGGTCAGCAGTCTCTTTTGCATCGCGATAGAAAATCTCCATCTCCTCTTTGGTATAGCCCTCTCCAACAATTGCGATATCAATGGCTTCCCTGCTGTCTCCACCTTTGTGGACATAGCGGCACTTGTCCAGGGTGTAAGGAGAATTAACAGGACGGATGAGAATATCGTCCGGATGGACAACGTGCGTAAAGGAAGCCACAATGCAATCCATCTTGTCAAATATCTGGACGGTAACATAAGCGGTATTCTCCGGCATCGGCACAAGGTAGACGTTCTCGAATGCTTTTCTTGTATGCAAGGCTTCCGGAGTGGACTGCCACTCGGAGAAAAGTGTGGAGAAAGAGTTGCAATAGAGAACCTGGTTTGTGGCTGAATCCCTGAGAGTTATCTGGCCGTTGCCCCGCAGCAGGAACCTGTCCATGTTAATAGTTCTTCCCCACCATCCATCCAGCTTTCCCATCTTCGCAAGGGCAATCTCCGTATGAGTTGCATCTCCTGAAAAGATGTAGTCCAGCCTCAGCGTGAAATCCTTATTTACAAGAGGTGAAGCAACCAGGCTTTTCGTGAAAAGAAAAATAAACAACAAAAGCACCATAGGGCGATGGTGCTTTGTAACTATCTTATTCTCAAGTTTCTGCATAATAACCGTATTCATAAAACTATGCTTATTTTATATATTTCTGTTTTTCAATGACTTACAAGACACCATCGCCCGCGGTCTTTCTCCATTGGAAAAACAACATCGTAGAGAAGACCTCTACTGGATATAGCCGAAACGCTTAAGCTCCTTCTTGTTCTCTCTCCAGGATGGGTCCACCTTCACGAAGATCTTAAGGAAAACTTTCTTCTCGAAGAAGTTCTCCATCTCCTTTCTTGCCTGGGTTCCAACACGTTTGAGAGCGGCTCCCTTCTTGCCGATGATGATGCCTTTCTGGGATTCGCGCACAACGTTGATAACAGCCTCGATGGAATACATTTCCTCTTCCTCCTTGAACTGCTCTATCACAACCTCAGTGCAATATGGGATCTCCTTGGTGTAGTTTTCCAGGATTTTCTCCCTCAGGATTTCGGAAGCAAAGAAACGCAGGTTCTTGTCCGTGAACACATCCCGGTCGTACCAGGCCGGCTGCTGCGGAAGCAGGGAAACTATCTTGTTCAGGAGAATGTCCGTGTTGAATTTCTCCAGGGCGCTCATCGGGAGAATGTCAGCCTTTGGAACGAGGCCGTGCCATTTCTCCACCAGAGATTCAATGCTCTGCGATTCCAGCCTACCCTTCGCATCCTTTTTGCCCGAAGCGGATTCGTCGCCGATGAGCTTGTCTATCTTGTTGATAACCACAATCACCGGAACGGAAAGGAGGTTGAGCTTGTCCACATACTCCCTGTTCTTTTCTGAGGACTCGTAAACATCGGTGACATAGATGATTATGTCTGCGTCTCCGATGGCGGTGTCCACAAAGTTCATCATCGCCTCCTGAAGCTCGTAGCTAGGCTTGAGGATGCCTGGAGTGTCTGAGAAAACAATCTGGTAATCGTCTCCGTTCACGATGCCCATTATCCTGTGGCGGGTGGTCTGGGCCTTGGCGGTGACAATGGAAAGCTTCTCCCCTACGAGGGCGTTCATAAGGGTGGACTTGCCCACGTTAGGGTTTCCGATGATGTTTACAAAACCCGAGCGGTTGATCTTGTCTTCCATATTCTATTCGTATGATCCCATCTTCAGGATGCCGAGTTCCTTCTCTGTCAGAAATCTCCACTGGCCTCTCCTGAGGTTTTTCTTTGTAAGTCCCGCAAAATAAACGCGGTCCAGCTTCTCCACCTTGTAGCCAAGAGCCTCGAAGATTCTCCTTACGATACGGTTTCTTCCGCTGTGGATCTCAATGCCCACCTGGGTCTTGTCCTCGTCAATGTAGGACAGGGCGTCTGCGCTAATCATTCCGTCATCCAGGTAAACTCCCTTGAGAATCTTGTCGAAATCTGCCTGGGAAAGGTTTCTGTCCAGGAATACGTGGTAGATCTTTTTCTTGTTGTATGAAGGATGGGTGAGCTTTTCTGTCATGTCTCCGTCGTTGGTCAGAAGGAGAACGCCGGTTGTGTCCCTGTCCAGGCGGCCGACCGGATATACCCTCTGGGGGCACTTGCCGGCAATCAGGTCCATCACAGTCTTGCGGGCGTGAGGATCGTCCGTGGTGGTAACGCAGTTTTTCGGCTTGTTCATTATGATGTAAACCTTCTCCTCACCCTGGATGACCTTGCCGTCGAAGCGGACCTCATCTGTTTGGAACACCTTTGTTCCAAGTTCCGTTACAGTCTGGCCGTTAATGGTTATGATACCCTGGAGTATGTACTCGTCTGCCTCTCTTCTTGAGCACAGGCCGGAATTTGCGATGAAGCGGTTCAGGCGGATTCCCTCCTCTCCCTTTGCCTTTGGTTTGCGGGGCTTTGGGGTATAAGCTTCAACGCGAGGCTTTCTTGAGCCGGCAACGGGCTCTCTGCCTTCCAGCTGGCTTCTTACCTGCTCGAAATCGCTGCGGGTACGCTTAACTCTTGTATTCTTTGCAGGTATTTCCTCCCTGCGGACGCTCTTGCGGAAAGGAGCCTTGGATGCCTCAGCTCCTCTGGAAGAGAACGCTTTCTTAATTGCAGCGGATGTCCTTCCGGAAGTGGAAGTTCTCTTAGGGGCGGCTGCGCTTCTCGGCGATGACGCTCTCTTTGACGCGGTTGCAGGGCCTCTGGAGGAAAAGCTCTTCTTTGGAGCGGAGGAAGTTCCTCTTGGGGAGAAGGACTTCTTCGGGCCTGCGGATGCGCCTTTTGGAGAAAAGCTTTTCTTCGGGCCTGAAGAGGATTTCTTTGGAGAGAATGAACGTTTGCCTGTCGCTGAGGAAGGCCTTTTTGATGAAGATGGCTTCCTTCCTCTGGAAGCGGCTCTTCCCTTATTTTCTGATCTTGCCATAATTCTACCTGTTTATTCTACAAAGATATGCCGATTAAACTATTTTTCCTACTTTTACGGCTCTAAAAGTTAAGGGTATGGACAGAAAGAGACGAGTTCTGATGACACCGCTGGTGAGGGAGAATGTGAAGGTCGCCCTTAAATCCATCAAAAGCAACAAGCTAAGGAGCGTCCTGACGATACTGATGATAGCCATCGGCATCACCTCCCTGCTGGGAATCCTCACGGCAACCGAGGCTCTCAAGCACGAGGTCAACGAGAGCTTTGCCTCCATCGGATCGCAGTCTTTCTTCATCCAGCCAGAATTCAGGTCTTCCGGAGAAAGAACCGGCCGTATCCGCAACAATAGTTCTATCAGCTACTTCCAGGCCACATCCTTCAAGGAACTCTTCTCTCCGCAGACTCCTTGTGTGGTATCGGTTTTCTACCGCAACGGGGGTATGACACTCAAAAGGGCGGAAAAGAGCACTAGCCCGAATATTTCCGCCATACTCAGCGACGAGGACTATGTCCTTTTCAACAACTTTACCATTGAGCAAGGAAGGGACCTGACGAAAAAGGACATCAGGGATGCATCTTTCGTATGCATTCTGGGAAGTTCTGTGGCGGCCACACTGTTCGACAGCAAGGAAAATCCTCTGGGGAACTCCGTCATCATCGGCGGAAGTCCATATATGGTAGTGGGAGTGCTGGCTAAATCCTCTTCCGGGGGAATGGGCAACAGCATAGACCAGGCGGCGATTATACCGGTAACAAACGGAAGAGCCCGCTTCAATGCCACTTCCTTCTACATCGGCATACGCCCGGCCTCCACAAAAGCTCAGATGGAAGACCTCTATTCAGAGGCGGAAACGCTGTTCCGTTCCATCAGGAGACTTTCTCCGTCAGACGAGACCGACTTCAGCATAAGCTACAACGAGACAATGGCCAAAAGCGCGTCCAAAACTATGGGAACCATTACCCTAATAGCCGGAATCATAGGTCTCATCACGCTTCTGGGAGCGGCTGTCGGACTGATGAACATAATGCTGGTTAGCGTAAAGGAAAGGACTGCGGAAATCGGAATCAGGAAAGCAATCGGAGCCTCAGCCCGCCTGATAAGGCAGCAGTTCCTGGTGGAGAGCGTGGCCATTGCCCAAATCGGATGCATCATCGGGATCATCCTGGGCCTTATTGTGGGAGCTCTGGTGGCAATGGTGATGAAGGTATCCTTCGTGACCCCTTGGATGTGGATAATCGCCGCCGTGCTTATCTGCGTGGCGGTTGGAGTGGCAAGCGGCTACCTCCCGGCAAAGAAAGCCGCGGCACTGGATCCTATCGAAGCTCTCAGATACGAATAGAATTTTGAAGGCGCGATTTTTTCGTAAATTTGCGCGGAAATACAATAGATACAGAAATGTCAGAGATAGACAGGGAAGATATAAATCAGGAAGAATTGCAGCAAGAGGAGCCGAAAGGCAAATTCTCTAAGCTTCTGAAGGAGGGAGATAACAAGTACAGGCTTCCGGGAATGTTCAAGAACTGGTTCCTGGACTACGCATCATATGTTATTCTGGACCGTGCCGTACCGCACATTGAAGATGGACTCAAGCCGGTTCAGAGAAGGATTCTGCACGCAATGAGGAAGATCCACGACGGTTCCCTTATCAAGGTGGCCACCATCGTGGGTGAAACCATGAAATACCATCCCCACAGCGATGCCTCCATCAAGGACGCTCTGGTTCAGATCGGGCAGAAAAACCTGCTGATAGACTGCCAGGGAAACTGGGGTAACACCATAACCGGAGACGAGGCAGCCGCAGGAAGATACATCGAGGGAAGGCTCTCCAACTTTGCTTTGGAGGTGGTTTTCAACCCGAAGACCACAGAGTGGATGAACTCCTACGACGGAAGGAACAAGGAGCCGGTCACCCTGCCGGTAAAGTTCCCTCTGGTTCTTTACCAGGGAGCGGACGGTATCGCGGTAGGACTCAACTGCAAGATCCTTCCGCACAACTTCAACGAGATCATTGACGCTTCCATAGCTTTCCTCAGGAGCGAAGAGTATCACCTCTATCCTGATTTCCCTTCCGGAGGAATCATGGACGTAAGCCGCTATGCGGACGGAAAGAGGGGCGGAAAGATAACCGTCAGGGCCAGAATCCTCAAGATAGACAAGAAGACCCTGAAAATCACTGAGCTTCCTTTCGGAAAGAATTCCGGAAACATTCTCCAGAGCATCATAGCCGCCAACGACAAGGGCAAGATCAAGGTCCGCAAGGTTGAGGACCTGAGCGGAAAGAAGGCGGAAATCGTGGTTACGCTGGCCGCAGGAGAATCTCCGGACAAGACCATTGACGCTCTCTACGCGTTTACGGACTGCCAGGTTTCCATCAACCCGAACACCTGTGTCATAAAGGATAACAAGCCGCACTTCCTGACCGTATCCGAAGTGCTGGAATTCAGCACCCTCCGTACCAGAGACCTCCTGAAGAAGGAACTGGAGATAAGGCTCGGCGAACTGGAAGAAAGCTGGCACTCCCTGTCCCTTGAGAAGATCTTCTTCGAGGAAGGCAAGTACAAGCTCCTGGAAGACAAGAAGACCAGAAGCTGGGACAGCCAGGTGAACGAAATCCACAAGGCCTTGAAGGTTTACGAGCCGCTTCTGCACCAGAAAGTCACACGCGATGATGTGCTCAAGCTCGTGGAGAAGCCAGTAAGGAAGATTTCCCGTTTCGACATCAAGGAGTGCAACGCCAAGATAGACAACGTGGAGAAGGAGATTGCCAAAGTCCATCGCGACCTTGAAAACCTTACAGAGGTTACTATTGAATACTTCCAGAGCCTGAAAGACAAATACGGAGAGGCTTATCCTCGCTGCACAGAGATTTCTAATCTGGAGACCATCCAGGTTGCCAGAGTGGCCGTTGCAAACGCCAAGCTCTACGCCAACTTCGAGGAGGGCTTCATCGGAATGGACCTCAAGAAGGACGACAACGCCCAGTTTATCTGCAACTGCTCGGACATCGACGATGTCATCGTCTTTATGTCCAACGGCAAATATCTGGTTACCAAGGTATCGGACAAGGCTTTCGTGGGCAAGGACATTATCCACGCCGCCGTGTTCCAGAAGAACGACCTGAGAACAATCTACAACGTCATATACCGCGACGGCAAGTCCGGCAACAACTTTGTCAAGAGATTTGCCGTAACCTCAGTCACCCGAGACAAGGAGTATGACGTTACAATGGGAACTCCGGGTTCCAAGATCCTCTGGTTTACCGCCAACCATAACGGAGAGGCCGAGACCGTCAAGGTTAACCTCCGTCCAAGGCTCAAGCTCAAGAAACTGAACTTCGACTACGACTTTGCAACTCTTGCAATCAAGGGAAAGACCTCCAGGGGTAACCTACTGAGCAAGAACCCGATAAGCAAGATAACCCTTAAGGCCAAAGGCGGCTCCACCATCGGAGACAAGCCTCTGTGGTTCGATACCGATGTCAACCGCCTCAACGAGGACAAGAGAGGAACCTACCTGGGCAAGTTCAAGGACGAAGACCGTATCCTGGCAGTTTACAAGAACGGAACTTACGCCACCACCAGCCAGGATCTCAACAATCACTATGAGGGAGAACTCATCCGGGTAGAGAAGTTCGATCCTGCAAAGGTCTATGCCGCTGTCTATTACGATGCAGAATCCGAGAAATTCTACCTCAAGAGGTTCAAGTTCGAGCTTAACAACAACCCGTCAAACCTCTTCATCAGCGAGGAGGAAGGCTCATACCTTGTTGCCATCACTTCAGCCACCGGAAGCCAGGTTGTCATCCAGTTCGGCGGCAAGCATGAAGGCCGTCAGAACGAGGCTGTGGCAGTTGACAGCTTCATCGCGGAGAAAGGATGGAAAGCCAAGGGCAAGCGCCTCACCCAGTACGAGATCGAAAAGGTTGTTCTCATAGAACCTCCTGTCCTTGAGGATGAAGACGAGGACTATGATTTTGAACCCCAGCCTGATGACGAGAATCCTTCAACCGGTTCTTCAAATGAAGAATCTGGGGAAGACATTCCTGAAGACACAGACTTCCCTGAAGAAGACTCAGACTCCTGGGACGGAGAAGACGAACCAACCCTTTTCTAAAATGATCATTGCACTCTGCGGTTTCATGACTTCCGGCAAGACACTGGCCGGGGAAGCCCTGTCTGAAAAGACTGGCAGGAAACTCATTGACCTTGACCAGTACATAGAGCAGAAAGAAGGCCTGGATATGGAATCCATTTTCAGGGAAAAAGGAGAAGCATATTTCAGAAAAAAGGAAGAGGAATCGCTAAGAAAAATCCTTGACACTGAAGATGATATCATCCTCTCCCTCGGCGGAGGAACTCCAATGAATCCCAACTGCAGAGCCCTACTGAAAGAACGTACCAAGTGCTTCTTCCTGACCTGCTCTCCAAAGGTTCTTGCGGAAAGGATGCTCCTCCTCCAGGACGGCAGACCACTTGTAAAGGCCCTACTCGCCGAGCACCCGAACTCCACCAAAAAGCAAAAACTCCAAATCCTCGAAGCCTGGGCCAAAGAAAAGCTCCAGGAACGGATCCCCCTCTACCAAGCCTGCTCCATCCAAACCATCGACACCTCAATCTGGGACATTGAATCAATCACCTCTCAGATCATGGGCGGCTTTTAGGCCACAACGCCTCCACCGAGAGCATCGTCCTGGCAATCTCTTCTCCCTTGAGTGCCAGAATGTAATCGTGTTCAGGAACTGTTGCCCCCATTTTCTGTAACAGGTGTGCCTGTTCCTTATATACCAGGATTCCGTAGGTTTCCTGGAGTATCCGGTCCACCCGTGGATTTCCCGTGGACGGGATGCTGCCAGGATTCTGTTTCCGGCATAGGACTTCTCTGTAGAGATGTATCCTCCGTGGAGAATTGAGCGCTCTCAGCAGACACAGGTCAGACATTGATTCCGGTTCAAAGTCTGACAGCCACCCCCGCATTTTGTCCGTCTCGAACCAGACCGATCCATCTGTCAAACCCAGGTTAAACTTGTAGAGGACTTTCTCGGTCAGTGGCCGCCATCCTCCCTTCAGTGTCCTCTTGAACTTGTCCAGATCTTCATTTTCAATGACGTGGAGCTGGAAAGTCATCTCCGGTATCACCTCTGTAAAGGTTATCTGGAAGGTGCCCGGCTCTGTCTCAGCGATGATTTCATCACGGTCTTCCAGAACCTTCTCAGCAACAGCAACACCTCCAGTACCAGTCTCAAGAACCAGATCGTTATTAGGACCGAAGTATTCGAGGAAGAAGGAGAATGGCAAATCCCATAAGACTGGATTAACCCGTGTCACACCAGTCAGATAGAGCAGAAGGGAACAGTTGAAGTATCCAAATCCGGGACTAGTCACGATGCCTGCAGTCCGGACTTTAGCAGCCACATCGGAAAGTAGTCTTGTGCAGGCTAACCGGATAGGATCAGCATCTATCCAATCCAATTCTTCCTTAATGCGAGCCATCAAGTCTTTTACAGTACATTGATCGAAACCGTCAATCTTGTGTTCAATGGCTCTGTTAATCTTTTGCAGTAATTGTTTATCCATACTCAACAATTCAATTATGATTTTTTCGGCAAAGATATATGTAGCATCGGCAAAAAAACGGCAGAATTAAATTATTTCACTTCTGCCAGAATATTGCCGAAGATATGAGTATCTTTGTGGTCAGTTATGGCAAAAAACTATTTCAAATCTTACATCTGGCTGCTGGAAACTCTCCAGAGCAGAGGTTCCCTTACACTTGCTGAAATCAAGCGCCTTTGGAAGAGGAGCTCGGTAAATGATGAAGGAAAGGAACTTGCAACACGTACTTTTTCCAACCATATTGCTTCCATCGCAGATATCTTCGGCATATACATCGTCTGTGACCGAAGCAGCAATACTTATCACATTGACAACAGGGATGAACTAAACGGAAGCGGCATTCGCGAATGGATGCTGGAAGCCCTCAGCCTTAACAGCCTCATCAATGAAAGTGCCGGATTGCGATCCAGACTCCTTTTCGAAAGCGAGCCTTCCAGTCATCGCTTCCTTACTGATATCATCAAAGCCATCCGCGATGAGAAAATGGTAGAGGTAAACTACCAGAGTTTCAAGATGGATGAACCCAGAATATTCCTTCTGGAGCCATATTGTCTGAAAGAATACAAACGACGCTGGTATCTTTTTGCCCGTGAACACAAGGCAAAATACAAAGAGCCGCACTCCTTCTCCCTTGACAGGATGAGTTCTGTTACAGTCAGCGATGCAACCTTCACGGTTCCAAAGTCTTTCGACTCAGAGGAATTCTTCAGCACCCGTTATGGCGTTCTTCAATATGAAGGCGAGAAGCCGGTTCGCATCAAGATCAAAACAACAGCCCATCAGGCCAACTATTTCCGAACCCTTCCGCTACACTCCAGCCAAAAGGAAATCGAAAAGACAGACACATTTTCCATCTTCTCCTACTACCTCTCACCAAACTATGATTTCATTCACGACGTCCTATATTTCGGCGATGCCCTGGAAGTCCTGGAACCAGCAAGCTTGAGGACCTCACTCCACGAAACCATCAGCAAACTAAACACCTGCTATGATAATGAACAATCGAGATAAACTAGAAGAATCTGCTAAAATTAAAAGCCTTTATAAGTTTTTCAAAGACAATGACTTTCTTTCTTCTGATACCATTAATCTTAAGTATAATTATTCAAAGGGGAAAAAGTCTCAATGGTCTCTTGCCTTTGCAGGAAAATGCCTAAAAGATGTCTTTGGCATTGAAAATCCAATATTCTGCTCCAAATTTGTTGAAGCCATCAGTGGGGACGGGCAAGAGGCTGATAAGATTACAACTCTTCATTCCTCTTCTCTTGCGTCCCTATTGGTATTCTATTCAGTCAGTAAGGATAATCCTATCTATGTGGATGTTAATGGCCATTTAGAGAAGTTTATTGAGAGTCGATTTGAAGTAAAAAATGAGGTTAGTATAGGAAGCAACAACTTTTCAAACATAGATGTTGTCCTTTATGGCGATAACTGCATTTTATATCTGGAATCAAAATTTTCTGAATACCTTGGAAGCGGTCCTGTTGAAGTAAAAGAAGTCAAATACTACGACATTATTTATAATCGATTAGCAAACACTCTCAGTGATATAGGGCTTCATTTAAAGGAAAGGAAAAATGGAAAGGAAAGGGTTCTTGAAAGAGTCGATGAGAAACCTTTTTATAGCGAAGGAATCAAACAGATGATATCCCACTATCTCGGTCTTACAACTGAAATTCAGTCTGGCAGGCTGAATTCAGATGGGAAGACAATAGTTTTAGGCGAAATCCTTTTTTATTTTGACAACAAAATTCCAAATGGCCGAAAGAAATTCAACTCATACAGAGAGGCTTATTCTATTCTAAAAAAGGGGCTAACATTATGTGCTGAAGAAGACAAAACCGGACTCATTATCAACCACCTCAGTACATATCAGAGTATCTTGGCGGTGACAAAGAATCATGGATTCCTTATGAAACTCCCTGAGAGTATTCGTGAATTCTACCATTTCAAAGAATTGGAGGAGTGACGCAAATCCACATACTGAACAGAGTATTTGTCAAAAGATAAAATTGCAAAACAAGGGTGGAAACCGCTGGAAATCTAATATTATTAGTATATTGCAAAAAATAACTCATACATAGGTTACAGCGTCTTTGCCGACAACCTAGCCCCAGATTATTAAGTCAAGCAAGACATCCTCTCGTTTGGAGATACAGTGGAAGTCCTGGAACCACTATCTTTAAGGAGGAAGACAGCTTTATAACTAAAACCTTTTTTTAAACATATCACGCTATGAAAACTCAAGATTTCCGCAACAAATGGGAGAAAGGATTAGAGAACTACCTTTCAAAAATAGATAAATCCCGATGTAATGGGTTTACAAGAAAGTCAAAATGTAAAGAAGCTGCTAGACATAGGCACATTATTGATTTAAAGGCTGGAGAAAATGAACTTGATGTTATTAAAGAGTATAATGTTCTGGATAATAAAGACGACTTTGAATATTTGATTGGGAGGAGGAAAGTTCATCAATATGCAAGGCACTTAAATTCATCTCAGGTGATGTGCTATAATTTTTTTCGCCCAATGATTTTAGTTGATTCAAATAAACCTAAATATGGTTCTCCTAAGGATCTTTTGATAAGATTTGTAAATGAAAAGATCCATGTATCTATTTCAAAGGATGCTCTTTGTTATTTTGAATATGAAGATATAGATACTCGGAAGCAATTCAAATCATATACTAACAATAAAGGAAGAGGAGAAAAAAGCCAGTTTGATTTCTATATAAAAGATGGTGTAACTGAACTTTTCTTTGAAATAAAATATACAGAATCTTCTTTTGGCAAATGGCCAAGTGATAATAACAAGATATCAGGACAGAGTATTATCAATCATTGTTCATATATTCAGAACGGTTATAAATCTTGGCTTCGTGATAGTCAATACTTCACTGAAGATTGCAAAAATAAGATACTATCATTTAAAGAATCTGAGTTTTCATATCCCCAAAACCCTTTTAACGCTCAGTATCAATTATTTAGAAATGCATTAAGAGCCAGAGATTCAAGTTATTCCATTTTTATCTTCCCTGCTGCAAATCCAGATATCAAACGGGAATTTGAAGTTTTCAAAAAAAACCTTTGGGATAACCAACAACATATAATTGGTTTAACATGGGAGGATTTAAAGCAATATATGTTACCCGAATTCATCGAAAAATATATAAGTATTCTTGAATAAACTCTATATCTCTTAATACCAAAAGGAATTCTTATATTTGCAACGGATTGGCAAGTCCAATCAAATGGACTGGGGTGTCCCTGGTCGGAAAAGGGTTGAAGTGTAATCTCAACTCTTTTTTTGTTTTTTTAAAACGAGGGGATAGAATAGAGTGTAAAAAAGCAGGTATCGATTCACTTTAAGTCATCAATACCTGCTTCTACTCTCTAGTTATAATATCCATATGACACTGCAAATGTATAGAATATTTCTATTGTTTTAGAGGGTAGTGTCTTTGCCCTCGCGGATGTCTTTGATTCTGAGCTGGATGTTGGCGATGCTGGAACGGTAGAAGTTCTCGGCGATGCTGTAGCAGATATCCACAGGTTCTCCTGCTGCCAGATGGTCGAAATACTCGCTCATGTTGAAAGCGATGGCGCTCAGAGGACGGAATGAATCAGCTTCCTGGATGAGCTCAAGCTTGAGGTGGCCGCCTCTTCCGTCAATCGGATTACCAACGATACGTCCGTTGCCGTTGTCATAGACGCTGGTAGTCATGAAGACAGGAGACTGGTTTCCAGGTCCGAATGGCTGGAACATGTTCAGAAGGCGGAAGAACCTTGGGGTGATCTGCCTGAATTCCAGGAAGGCGTCTATGTTGATGATAGGAGTAAGGATCTCCTTTGTAATGTTCTTTGTTACAATGTCTTCGAATCTCTGGCGGAAAGTCTCGAGGTTCTCTTCCTTGAGGGTAAGGCCGGCGGCGTAGGTATGCCCGCCGAAGTTCTCCAGAAGGTCTGCGCAGCTCTCGATGGCATCGTAGAGGTCGAAACCTGCGATACTTCTTGCGGATCCTGAAACAAATCCGTTGGAAGATTTTGTAAGCACGATGGTCGGCCTGTAGAATGCCTCCACCAGACGGCTGGCAACGATTCCCACAACTCCCTTGTGCCACTCCGGATTGTAAACCACAGTGGAGTTCAATGTGCTGAACTGAGGATGGTTGCGCACAATCTCAATGGCCTGCTGGGTGATGGTGCGGTCTATGCTCTTGCGCTCATTGTTATGGTCGTTGATCTGCTTTGCGATATGTGTTGCCTCAGCGATGTCGTCAGAAGTCAGAAGGTCCACGGCCATACGTCCGCTCTCCATTCTTCCGGCGGCATTGATTCTCGGACCGATCTTGAATACCACATCGTCTATGGTGATCTTGTGCTTTTCCAGGCCGGAGAGCTTAATCATGGAAAGAAGGCCTTTCCTCGGCGACTCGTTAAGCCTTTTCAGGCCATAGTATGCCAACACCCTGTTTTCTCCCGTAACGCTCACAAGGTCAGCGGCGATGCTCACTGCAACAAGGTCCAGCAGAGGCTCAATTTCCTCAAACGGGATACCGTATCGCAGAGCATAACCCTGAACCAGCTTGAAGCCCACTCCGCAACCTGAAAGATCGTCGTAAGGATAGTGGCAGTCTTCCCTCTTAGGGTCCAGCGTAGCAACTGCAGGCGGCAGTTCCTCGCCAGGAAGATGGTGGTCGCAGATGATGAAATCAATGCCCTTGCTCTTGGCGTACCTTACAGCCTCGGCCTCCTTGATTCCGCAGTCCAGGGCAATCACCAGGGAGCACTTTCTCTCAGCGGCCCAGTCCACTCCGTAGAAGGATATGCCGTAACCCTCGTCATATCTGTCAGGAATGTAATAGTCTATGTTGCCGGTAAGGCGCCTGAGGAAGGAATATACCAGGGAAACGGCGGAGGTGCCGTCCACGTCATAGTCACCGTAAACAAGGATCTTCTCCTTGCTCATGACGGCCTTGCGGACCCTTTCCACGGCAGTTTCCATATCCGTCATAAGGAACGGATCGTGGAGCGAGGCAAGAGACGGATGGAAGAACTGGCGGACTTCGTCAGAGTTCTTTATACCCCTCTGGACCAAAAGGTTAGCCAGAACCTCGTCGATACCGAGATCCTGAACTAGCTGCCGGGTGTAAATCGGGTTGCCCGGTTCCCTTACGATCCATTGTTTCTCCCTGCTCTTTACTACCATTGCCGATTCCCCAGATTGGGTAGGTTGCAAATTTAGTTAATATTTATCTCATAAAAAAATGTTACCTTTGCCCGGTAATAGAAAAACCTATGGAACAAAATCTTAACGAACAGGAACAGAACAGAAGGCAGAGCCTTCAACAGATACGGGATTTGGGCATTAACCCCTATCCTGCAGACGAATATCCTATAACCGCCACCTCGGCGCAGATTCTGGAAGGTTTCAACCCGGAGGCAGCGGAGGATGACCCGTCCCAGCAGGTTTTCAAGAACATCTCTTTTGCGGGAAGGCTTATGAGCCGCAGGATTATGGGAGCCGCATCCTTCATCGAGCTGCAGGACAGCGATGGAAGGATCCAGGCCTACGTGAAGAGAGACGAAATTTGCCCTGGGGAAGACAAGACCCTGTACAACACCGTGTTCAAGAAACTCCTGGACATCGGAGACATCATCGGAATCAAGGGATTCGCCTTCGTTACCCAGACCGGCCAGAAGAGTATCCACGTTAAGGAACTCACCCTTCTGAGCAAGTCCCTGAGAGTGCTTCCTATCGTCAAGGAGAAGGACGGAGCTGTATTTGACGCCTTCGCCGATCCTGAAATGCGCTACCGCCAGAGATATGTGGACCTCATCGTTAACCCTGAAGTTAGGAAGGTTTTCGAGAAGAGGACCAGGATATACAACACAATGAGGGATTTCTTCAACTCCCACGGATATCTGGAAGTGGAGACCCCTATCCTCCAGCCTATTCCGGGAGGAGCCAACGCCCGTCCGTTTGTAACACACCACAACGTGCTGGACATGGACCTGTATCTCAGAATCGCCGATGAGCTTTACCTTAAGAGGCTGATAGTTGGCGGATTCCCTGGAGTTTACGAGTTCAGCAAGAACTTCCGTAACGAGGGCATGGACCGCACCCACAACCCTGAGTTCACCGCAATGGAAATCTATGTTGCCTACAAGGACTACAACTGGATGATGGACTTTACGGAGAAGATGCTGGAGAAGATTGCAGTTGCGGTTAACGGCACCACAAAGGCCACCATCGGGGAGAACGAGGTTGACTTTGCCGGACCTTACAAGAGGCTGCCGATGCTGGAGGCTATCAAGGAATATGCGGGTGTGGACATTACCGGAATGGACGAGGCTCAGCTTAGGGAAACCTGCAAGAAGCTCAACGTTCCGGTCCAGCCAAGCTTTGGAGAAGGCAAGCTGATTGACGCCATCTTCGGAGAGTATGTGGAGAGCCACCTCATCCAGCCTACTTTCATCATAGACTATCCGGTTTCCCTGTCTCCTCTCACCAAGCGCAAGAGAGGCAACAACAACCTGGTAGAGAGGTTTGAGCTCTTTGTTTGCGGCAAGGAACTCGCCAATGCTTATTCCGAGCTCAACGACCCTATCGACCAGCTCGGCAGGTTCCAGGACCAGCTCCGTCTGAAGAACGGAGGAGACGACGAGGCCATGTACATAGACCACGACTTCATCCGCGCCCTGGAATACGGTATGCCGCCTACCAGCGGAATGGGCATCGGAATGGACCGCCTTACGATGTTTATGACCAACCAGATTTCCATTCAGGACGTCCTGTTCTTCCCTCAGATGAAGAAAGAGCAGTAGTCCGCCTATAGGAACATTATGCAGAACAGCCTGTCGCAGAACAATATAACCTCCTTGCAGAATTCAAAGGTCAAGGAGGTTGTCCTTTTGCAGGAAAAGGCCAGGGAAAGGGAAAAGACCGGCCTTTTTCCGGTAGAGGGGCTCAGGGAGGTTGCCGCCTGCATAGCCGCAGGTTTTGAAATCGAGTCTGTTTTCCTCTGCGACGAGATTCTGCAAGGCAGAGCCATTCCGGAAAACATCAGAGAGGAAAAGGTTTTCCATGTTACCCCACAGGTCTATTCAAAGATTTCCTACAGGGAATCCACGGAAGGAATCCTGGCAGTAGCAAAAGCCAGGCACACAACTCTTGAAGACCTGGGCAACATCTTGAAAGACAACAAAGAACCGGCATTGATCCTAATCGCCGAGGCCGTTGAAAAGCCCGGCAATCTGGGAGCAATCCTGAGAACGGCAGACGCCTGCGGAGCAACCGCCGTAATCTTTGCAAACCCGAGGACAGACCTCTACAATCCGAACCTAATCCGCGCAAGCCTCGGGGGAGTTTTCACCCAGACTGTCGTATGCTGCAAAAGCGAGGATGCAATATCTTTCCTGAAGGACCACGGCATCAAAATCTTTACCGCACAGCTTCAGGACAGCGTTCCTTACTACGGCACTGATATGACCGGCCCTTGCGCCATCGCCCTGGGCAGCGAGGCGGACGGGATCTCAGATATCTGGAGAAAGGCCTCTGACCGCAAGATAATGATCCCTATGCTTGGAAAACTGGATTCCCTCAACGTTTCCGTTTCCGCCGCCATCCTTTGCTATGAGGCTCTCCGCCAAAGAAATGCAAAATGAAAAAATTTGCCCTCATAGGAAACCCGATACAGCATTCTCTCAGTCCGGAACTTTTCAGGGAGGCTTACCCTTTCACATCTATGCGCTATGACCTGGTGGAAGAAGATTCCATTGAAAAATCCATCACCGAGCTAAAGGAAAAGGGCTATGGCGGAGCAAATGTCACGGCTCCTTTCAAGGAAAAAGTAATGGATTTTGTCACCGACCCTGATCCTGTATCAAAGGCAATAGGTGCTTCCAACCTAATCATATTTGATGGAGACAGAATCTACGGTTACAATACTGATTACCTTGCCGTCAGAAGAATGGCCAGAGAAATGGGCCCGGTTGACAAGGCCATTGTAATCGGCTGTGGCGGAGCGGGTAAGGCCGCGGCACTCGCTTGCAGGGATGAAGGTCTGGACACCATCATAGCCAACCGTACGGAAGAGAAAGCGGAAGCCTTCGCCAGTGAAATTGGCATCAGGGCAATGGGCTTGGAAGATGCCCAGAACTTCCTTACGATCCTTACCCTTGGCAACCAAACCGCAAAGAAGAATATCCTGGTCATCTATGCCATTCCGGAAGAGGATAACATCATAAGCAAAGACCTTCTCAGCCGCGCAACAGTCATCGAGGCAAACTACAAGAATCCTTGCCTTAACCCGGAGAGCGGGCTCAAGTGGCTCAAATACCAGGCAGTGGAAAGTTTCCGCATTTTCACCGGAATCACCCCAGACGAAACTCAAATGCAGATATAGGAAACGGTTTGCGGGTTTTGAATTTTTAGAGTAACTTTACCCGGTTAAATTTGATTTATTATGTCTTTCAACAAAGTATTGATTTTAGGGAACACCGCCGCTGCGCCTGAAGTAAGGCATCTTGACGGCGGAAGTGTGGTGGCAAATTTCAGGGTTGCTACATCAGAGATTTTTACAGACAGAAGCGGTAACCGCACAGAGAGGACCGAGTGGCACAACATCGTGTGCTGGAGGAGATTGGCAGAATTTGCCGAGAAGTATATCCAGAAAGGGACGCAGGTATTCATCGAAGGAAGGATTACTACCCGTGAGTTTACAGACCAGACAGGTCAGAAAAGATACAGGACAGAAATCGTAGCTGACAATATCCAGCTTACAGGAAGAAGGCCGGACGGGCAGCAGGGCCAGCCATCCCAGCAAGGAGGATACCAGTCTCAGGGAGGATATCAGAACCCGGCGCCTCAGCCAAGCTATCAGAGGCCTGCAGCCCAGCCACAGCCGGCTCCACCCGCTCCGCAGGACTTCCCTGCAATGGATGATTTCAACGATACCGGATCCAACGACCTTCCATTCTAAAACTTGATTCAATTATTTTTATCGCGATAAAAAGATACAATATGAAAGTTGATGTTGTATTGGGCCTTCAGTGGGGAGACGAAGGCAAGGGAAAAATTGTGGACGTTCTTGCCAGAAACTACCCCGTAATCTGCAGATTCCAGGGAGGCCCCAACGCAGGCCATTCCCTGCAGTTCTCAGGCAAAAGCTTTGTGCTCCATTCCGTTCCGGCTGGAGTATTCAGGAAAAACACTGTCAACATTGTTGGCAACGGTGTGGTGCTGGATCCGATCATTTTCCAGGAAGAGTGCCAGGCTATTGCAAAGATGGGAGTGGACCCTACCAAGAATGTTGTCATTTCAAAGCGCGCACATCTGATTCTTCCAACCCACAGGATCATGGATGCCGCTTCCGAGGCAAGCCTTGGCAAGACCAAGATCGGTTCCACCCTCAAGGGCATCGGCCCGACCTATATGGATAAGACCGGAAGGAACGGCCTGAGAGTCGGAGACGCTCTTGCAAAGGATTTCAAGAAGAGATTCAACACACTGAAGCAAAAGCATATAGCCCATCTCAAACAGTTTGACTTCGAGTACGATGTCAACAAGAACGAGAAGGAATGGTTCAAGGCCATAGAGTATCTGAAGAAATTCAAGATCGTTGACAGCGAGTATGAACTCAACGCCCTGCTCAAGACAAAGAAAGCCCTTGCAGAAGGAGCCCAGGGAACAATGCTGGACGTTGACTTCGGAGCATATCCGTTTGTTACTTCATCATCCACAATCTGCGCGGGAAGCTGCACAGGACTGGGAGTCGCTCCGTCAAAGGTGGGAAAGGTCTTTGGAGTTTTCAAGGCATACTGCACCAGAGTTGGTAGCGGCCCGTTCCCTACCGAGCTTAACGATGCAGTTGGAGAGGAACTCCGCCAGAAAGGCCACGAGTTCGGAGCCACCACCGGAAGGCCGAGAAGGACCGGTTGGCTGGACCTTGCAGCTCTCAAATACGCCATTATGATTGACGGCGCTACAGACCTGATTATGATGAAGGCAGACGTTCTGGACACCTTCGACACCATCAAGGTTGCAGTTGCCTACAAGGTTGACGGAAAGAAGACGGACAGGGTTCCGTTCGACACCTTCGCCAAGATTGAACCCGTTTACAAGGAGCTCAAGGGCTGGAAGAAAGACCTCACAAAGTGCAAGACCGCCAAGGATCTTCCGGCAGCCTTCAAGCGCTACATCGCTTTCATAGAGAAGGAGGTTGGAGTCAAGATCGCCTACGTTTCCGTAGGTCCTGACCGCTCTCAGACCATCAAGCTCTAAACAAGGGCGAAGAACAAAAAGAGAAGGGTGACAGAAATGCCACCCTTCATTTTTTGATGCCAAAACATCGCGCTTAGTTTTGCATCTAAATCAAACATTGCAAATTTAGCAATTATTTCTTCTTGTTAGGCAGATCGAGCTGGAGCTGAGGATTTTTCTTTGAAGAAGCCTTCAGCAGGAGCGATACGCAAACTGCAACGATTCCAAGACCGATGAAGATGTACTCGGCGGTAACTGCGGCAGTGATTTCCTGTGCCTTGTTGCCGGCTTCGATGACATACTTCTTGAATACCATTCCAACGAAGATTGGAACCAGGAGCATACCCATATTCTGGATCCAGTAGATCAGTGAGTAAGCCGTACCCAGGTTCTTCTCCGGGATAATCTTTGGAACGCTTGGCCACATTGCGGCAGGAACAAGGCTGTAGCCGATTCCGAGGATGCCGATAGCGGCATAGCCGGAGAACTGGCTTCCCTCAGGAGCAAAGGCAATGATGAGGTGGGCGACAAGCACCATGCAGCTTCCCAGAATCATCCAGGTAGTGGCCTTGCCTATCTTGTCCACCAGGATTCCGAACAGAGGAGTTCCGATAACCGTGCAGAAAGGAATCATGGAAACCATCCACTTTGCAGTCTCCAGATCGAGACCGAATCTCGGGATAATGATGGAGGTTGCAAATTTCTTGAAGGAGATGATGCAGCAGTAGAAGAACACGCAAAGCAGGGAAATCAGTATGTAGTGCTTGTTGGTCAGGATCTTGAAAATATCGGAGAACTTGAACTTGTCGTCCTCGCTTGTTTCCTTGGTATCCTTTTCTCCGGTCTGCTTGTCGAATTTGGAGTCCATCGTGATGAATACGCTCCAGAGGATGATTCCCACAATCATTATTGCAATGCCTACAAGAGCAGGACGGTTAGTCTCGGCGAAAGTGTAGAGAGCATTCTGGCCGTGCTCGCCGACAAGAGCCGGGGAAAGCACGAATGCCGTAGCGGTACCAAGTCTGGCGATTGCCAGCTGGGCGCCCATTGCGAATGCCATCTCCTTGCCCTTGAACCACTTGGCGATGGAACGCGTAACTGCAACTCCGGCAATCTCGCTGCCCAGGCCGAACAGCATGCAGCCAACATAGGCCAGCCAAAGCGATGGCTTGGCAATTCCCACTGAATTGTGCATCCAGTTGCACAGGCCGCTGCCGTTGAAGGAACTTGAAATGGCGTACGCCACAATTGCGGCACCGCCAACCATCATTCCAACGAAGATGGAACCGGTAATCCTGACGCCCCACTTGTCAAGGAGCATACCGCAGACAATCAGTCCGCCCCATACGCAAAGGAATGAATAACCTCCGGCGTAGAAACCGTAGTTAGCTGAATCCCAGCCAAGTTCCAGAAGCTCGGGAGTCTTGAAGATATGGCTCAGGGTAGAGAACATATCGTCAAAGAAGTACGATGCAAACATCGGAACCACGAGACAGGCGAGCACAATCCACCTTGCGCTCTTGGAGTCTCTTAGAAGTTTGATTGCTTTGTTCATCTTTATAATTGTTTGTTATTATTCTTTGATGTTAGGAAGCTCCAGGCCATAGCCCTTCTTGCGGTCGACTCTCTTGAGTACAACGCCAAGTATCAGGGCTGCAACTCCAAGGAATGCGAGCATAAGGAGCGGAGCCGTGTAGTTGAGCTGGGTAGGATCGTCAATATCAGGATTGGTCTTGTCCAGAATCTTGCCGATAAGCAGAGGGAAGAGCCACAGGCCGATGTTCTGAATCCAGAAAATCAAAGCGTATGCGCTACCGATAATCTTGGCGTCCACGAGTTTAGGAACACTTGGCCAAAGAGATGCCGGAACCAGTGAGAAGGAAGATCCGAGAACCAGAATGGTAATGTAAGCGATAATTACGCCTCCTACCTGGCTGCCCTTGAACATAGGAAGGATGAAAGCAAAGGTAAGGTGGCACAGGATGAGGAGCAGTGATCCCAGCACAAGCATTGAAGCCGCTTTACCCTTGTGGTCCACATAGCTTCCGAGAATAGGAGTGATACCCACTGCAAGAAGAGGGAACACGGCGAAGATTGTCTCCGCGCTCTGCCTCATATAACCCATATAGCAGAATACAACCAGAGCTATCACGGCAAGAGCCAGAAGGGTGTACTTCTTTGCCTTGCCCTTGGAGAAGTTGCTCATGAAAGCGGCAACTGCAACAACCAGCATAATTATGTACTGGACTATGGTTACGGTGTTTGTAGCCCAGAAGGAGTCTTTAGGCACCTCGGTAAAGGTGAGGTTGCACTGGAGCATGTTAACCGCATATTTCTGGAACGGGAAAATCGCTGAGTAATAAAGAACGCACAAAAGGGCAACCAGCCAGAAACCGCTGCTCTTGAGAATTGCTCCGATATCGCTGACTTTGAAAGGATCGTCCTTTTCCTCGGCTTCTCCGGTCTGCGCATCCAGCTTCTTGTCCATAAAGAAGTAAACGATGAACATTATCAGGGCTATCATCAGAAGGACAACTCCAAAGGCCACGCTGCGGGAAACATCTATCCTTTCTCCCATCTTTGCGAACATCGGCGAGAAAATCATGCAGGTTGCAACACCAAGGCGGGCAAGAGCCATCTCGGAACCCATTGCGAGAGCCATCTCACGGCCCTTGAACCATTTAACGATACCTCTTGAAACGGTGATTCCGGCCATCTCCACACCGCAGCCGAAGATCATGAAGCCCACTGCGGCAAACTTGGCGGAAGCGGGCATTCCCCTGTAGAACGGAGAAATTCCCAACTCGTCGAATCCCGGTATGTAGTTGAGGTTTGCGTCGAACCATGCGGCGATGGATGTTCCTGCAAACGAGTCCGTTACGGCGTACCATTTGATTACCGCGCCAACCAGCATCACGAATCCGGAAAGGATAGCCGTGAACCTCACGCCCATCTTGTCCAGGATGATACCCGCGAATATCAGGAAGAAAACGAACACGTTAAGGAAGGTCTCCGCACCCTGCATCGTGCCGAATGCGGTTGAATCCCAGCCCCTTGTTTCCTGCATCAAGTCTTTAATCGGCGAAAGGATGTCCATGAAGATGTATGAACAGAACATCGCTAGCGCCAGAAGCAACAGTGCTGTCCAGCGTATTGCTGCCGAATCTCTTAGAGTCTTTTTCAGATCTGTAGTCATTGTTTATATGTTTAAAGATATTTTTCCTCTATGGTGCCAAAATGACTTCGCAATTTACAAAATATTGAGTAAATTGCCACCTGTTTTATTCAAAGAGCCCTGATGGAGCAAATCAAAAAATTGCTTAAGGATTCGGCCAAGGCGCGCTGGACGGCACTTATGATAGTGTCGTTCGTGATGTTTGCGGCCTATCTGGCTTCCGACGTGTATTCTCCGCTGAAGACTCTCCTGGAGGAGGACAACGCCTGGACCAGCACGGAATACGGCTACTTCGGAGCCGCCCAGAGCGTGTTCAATGTCTTTCTGGGAATGCTGATTTTCAGCGGGCTGCTGCTGGACAAGAAAGGAATACGCCTGACCGGAAACCTCGGCTGCATCCTGATGGTGGCCGGTTTTGCGCTGAAATATTATGCCGTAACCTCCATCCCTTCCGATGCCGGAAACGTTTCTTTCCTTTCCATGACGATGAAGAAACAGGTCCTGTGGGCAAGCCTCGGGTTTGCCGTCTTTGGAACGGGATGCGAAATGGCCGGCATTTCCATAAGCAAGGCCATAGTCAAATGGTTCAGCGGCAAGGAACTGGCCCTGGCGATGGCCGTGCAGCTGTCAATTGCCAGGCTGGGAAGCGGAGTGGCCCTTATCTTCTCTCCGATGATATCCGAAAGGCTTCACAATGTCACTACAACAGTTGGAATAGGCTTGGTATTCCTCATAATCGGAATGCTGGGATTCTTTGTCTATTGCCTCCAGGACAGGAAGCTGGACCGACAGCTGAAACAGCAGAGGCTGGAAGAGGGAAAGGAGGAAGAAGCATCGTTCTCCCTCAAGGATGTAAAGAGCATTATCTCCAACCCGGGATTCTGGCTGATCTCCCTGCTGTGCCTGATTTTCTACGCGTCGGTGAGCCCTTTCTTCAAATTCACGTCGGATTTGATGGTCAACAAGTTCAACGATGTAACCCCATTCTACTCAGGCATATTCCCGTCTTTGATACCGTTCGGATGCATTTTGTTCTCCCCTCTTTTCGGAGCGGTATATGACAAATACGGGAAAGGCACTCTGCTGATGATTATCGGAGCCCTGGCGATAACCGTGGTGCACGTTGTGTTCGGGCTTCCTGGAATCCACAGTATCTGGATTGCCGTGGCCCTGCTGCTGCTTTTGGGGCTCGGTTACGCCATGCTTCCGGCTGCCCTGTGGCCTTCCCTGGCCAAGATTATGCCGCAGAAACAGTACGGAACCTCCATTGCCCTGGCGTTTTTTATCCAGAACATAGGCCTGATGCTCGTTCCTATGGCTATCGGCTGGGTGCTGGACAAATTCTGCCTCCTGAGCACGTTCTCGGGCGGAACCGTAAGTTATCCTGACAACATAAAGTACGATTATACCCTTCCGCAGATTATCTTTGCGGGGATGGGAGTGATAGCCATCATCCTGGCCTTTGCACTCCGCCGTCTGGACCGCAAGAAGCGCTACGGACTGGACGAGGGAAAGAAAAAAAGAGATTAAAATTTCAGAAATGGAATTCGCTATACTAGATAAAATAAATTCACCTGCAGATATCAAAAGCCTGACTATAAGGCAACTGGAAACCCTGTGCGAAGAAATCAGGGAATATATGATAGAGTGCTGCGCCACTAACCCCGGACACCTGGGAGCTTCCCTGGGAAGCGTGGAACTGGCGGTGGCGCTTCATTATGTCCTGGATACCCCAGAGGACAAGATAGTATGGGACGTAGGCCATCAGGCTTACGCCCACAAGATCATTACCGGAAGGCGGGAGCTCTTCAGGGAAAACCGCAAGAAGGATGGCCTTTCCGGCTTCCCGAAGATGAGCGAAAGCCCTTACGACTCCTTTGGAGCGGGGCACGCCTCCACATCCGTATCCGCGGCTCTGGGCCTTGCCACGGCCGCCAGGCTTCAGGGAAAAGCCACCAAGGTGGTGGCGGTTCTGGGAGACGGAGCCTTCTCCGGCGGACTTGCATACGAGGGCATCAATAATGCCGGAGCATCCGGGACTAACCTCCTCGTTGTGCTTAACGACAACCAGATAGCCATTGACAAGAATGTAGGCGCGATGCACAATTACCTGCTCAGGATGAGTACGTCCAAGACCTACAACAGCCTCAAGAACAAAGTCTGGGGAGTTCTGGGCAACGGTTGGCTCAGGAGCAGGATCCAGAAAGCCGTAGTCAGCACAAAGAACTTCTTCTTCAAGCACTCCACCATTTTCTCCGGACTGGGATTCAGATATTTCGGAATCATTGACGGCAACAATGTGGGCGAGCTGGTCAATATGCTCAGGAGAATCCTGCCTATGAAAGGGCCTAAACTCCTTCATATAAGAACCCTCAAGGGAAAAGGCTACAAGCCGGCGGAAGAGCAGCAAAGCATCTGGCACGCCCCGGGCAAGTTCGATATGGAAACCGGGGAAAGGATCCGCACTGAGGGAGCCCCTCTCAAGTACCAGAACATTTTCGGAAAAACCATAGTAAAACTGGCGGAAAAGGACAGCAGAATCGTTGGCATCACCCCTGCAATGCTCTCTGGAGGCCAGCTCAGCGATATGATGAAGGTCTTCCCGGAAAGGACTTTCGACGTGGGCATCGCAGAGGAACACGCCGTTACATTTTCAGCAGGACTTGCCGCAGACGGAATGATTCCGTTCTGCAACGTCTATTCTTCCTTCCTCCAGAGAGGGTTCGACCAGATTATCCACGATGTGGCCCTTCAGGATCTGAAGGTAATCTTTACAATAGACCGCGCAGGACTGGTGGGAGAGGACGGAGCCACCCACCAGGGAGCCTTCGACCTGGCCTACCTGAGGTTTATACCTAATATAATAGAGATGGCCCCTATCGACGAGATAGAAATGCAGGATATGCTCTACTCTGCGACACTGGAAGACTACAGGGGGCCTGTCACCATCCGCTACCCGAGGGGTAACTGCCTCGGCCTGGAACTTCCGGACGAGTTCAGGAAAGTTGAACCCGGAAAGGCCGAAAGGCTCAAGAAAGGAAGCCGCGTAGCAGTGCTTTCAATCGGAACCATCGGAAACAAGGTAAAGGAAGCCATCCTGAAGGCGGAAGATGAGGGAATGTTCCCGTCCCACTATAATATGAGGTTCCTCCGCCCGCTTGACAAGGACGCCATCCTGGAGGCCGCTTCTGAACACGATCATATCATAACAGTAGAAGACGGAAGCGTCATCGGCGGACTCTATGGCGCTGTATGCGAGACTCTTGCAGACAAGAACCACAACTGCACGGTAACAGGTCTAGGCATACCGGACAGGTTCATAGAACAGGGTACCGTTCCTCAGCAGCTGCAGGAGTGCGGACTGGACACCGAGAGCATTCTCAGGGCTATAAAATACTTTTTTTGATATTTTTTCTAAAAAGTTTTGGTAAATAATTTAAATCTTATACCTTTGCAGTCCCTTTTGAGAAACGCAGATTTATCTGCCGATGTAGCTCAGTTGGCCAGAGCAGCTGATTTGTAATCAGCTGGTCGGGGGTTCGAATCCCTCCATCGGCTCAAAAAAGACATAATTATTGGACGGAGGGGTACCAAAGTGGCCAACTGGGGCAGACTGTAAATCTGCTGGCTCATGCCTTCGGAGGTTCGAATCCTTCCCCCTCCACAAACTTTAGATTGCGGAAGTAGCTCAGTTGGTAGAGCATCAGCCTTCCAAGCTGAGGGTCGCGGGTTCGAACCTCGTCTTCCGCTCTAAGGCCGACGTAGCTCAGTGGTAGAGCACTTCCTTGGTAAGGAAGAGGTCACGGGTCCAATTC
>JAFZOK010000004.1 GCA_017550655.1 Bacteroidales bacterium
ATTGCCGGAGCCGGTTATATGGAGGGGAAGCCCCGTGCGGAAAAGAATGCTGATAACCAACGATTCCTGATCCAGATTATCCCTAAGCCAGGCATTATCGATGAATAGGCGACTCGTATACCTGCTTGCTTGTATCGTACTCACGGTGAGTTGTATCCCCGCTCGTCCGACGGGAAACGCCGGGAGGAATACACGTCCAACAGGGCCAAGTCTGCTTGAGTTGCCAGCCGTCAGACAGGGGGAAGTTATCACCACACATGTCGGTTACGCAACTTGTTTCAATTCCTCATTGATGCTTCCGAACTGGGTCGCCTACGAGCTCACGGAGGAGGAGACCCGTGGAACCGTAAGGCGGCCTAGCAATTCTCCATTCCAGCAGGATCCGGCATATAAAGGCAAGCAGCCTGACCGGAGCGATTACTCCCGTTCAGGATGGGATAAGGGGCACTTGATGCCATGTGCGGATTCCAAATGGAGCGAACAGGTGATGCTGGAGAGCTTTTATTTCACCAATATCTGCCCGCAGAACCACGATTTCAATGAGAAAGATTGGCAAAAGTTGGAAGACAAGGGCCGTTCTATTGCCAGGAAGAAGGGCTCAGTCTTCATTGTCTGCGGACCTATCGTTACTGTTAACGAATTCGGGAAGCTGGGAGCGAACCAGGTGGTCATCCCGGATTATTACTTCAAGGCCTTCCTGTATAGGGATGAGGGCGGTTTCCATTCCATCGCTTATGTCATGCCCAACAAGTACACCGGCCTTCCCGTAAATGAATATGCAATCTCCGTCAACGAGCTGGAGAAGATCCTTGGGATAGACCTGTTTACGCGTCTTAACGACAAGATTGAGGAGGGGATTGAGGACCAACTGATCCTTGAAGATTGGAATTAGCCATGTCAAAGAAAGATAACAACATACGGTCGATTATCCTGACAGCACTTGCCGTCCTGCTGCTCCTGTGCCTGGTCAAGATGCCCTATGGGTTCTACCAGATTGTCCGCTTCCTGGCCTTTGCAGGATTCGGATACCTGGCATATCTTGAATACAAGGGAAAGAACATCGACAGGATGGTTCTGTTTGTGGTCCTGGCGCTTCTGTTCCAGCCATTCCTGCCTCTTTCCCTCGGCAGAGTCATCTGGAATATCGTAGATGTTGTTGTCGCAGTGTATCTTGTGTATCTACTGGCAAAAGCCCATCTGAAATCCAAGTAATTAGCCTCATATGTATAAGCCGCCATATACAATACAGCAATCCTCTCAAGAGTTTTTTGGAGACAAGCTTCATGGAACCGGGAAATGGACATTGCACAAGATTTCCAGACCCTTTGATACCATTTTGTATGATACTGCCGAGGAGTTCGCAAAATATAGTTTCTACGATTATCTAGGACGCTCTGTCAGAACGGTCGCAGAAGTAGAGCAAGCTGATGCTCTCCTGGTCAGACCCGAAGAGTACGTGCCGAGCCCTTACGTCAAGCAGAGGTATCAAGTGCCGGAACCCACCCAGGAATCGATTGATGCCGAACTGGAGGAGGAGGCGAAGAAGGCCATCAAGGTCTCGCTATTTGGCGGCATTGAAAAGAAACGCCAGTTGTACGTCATTGAACGCCGGGGAAGCAGGCTCGACGAGGCTCAGAAAAAGTGGATATCCGACAAGGAGGTTTTTGATAAGGCGGAAGATGAGAAGGCTGTCGCACATGATGCCCTTCAGCTTAAGAAACAGCAGCAAGCACAGAGTAAGATTGATGAATACGAGAAAAGCCACCGGGCGAATGAACTGTTCCTGTATTCCTCTGCTGAAGAGGTGGAAGAGTTGCTCCAGCAGTTAAATCCGCATTTCCCCGCCGATTTCAATCTCTTTTATCAGGTCGATCTTGCCCACAACCTTGTCAATATCAGTTTCGAGGCTCCTTCTGAAAGAATCATTCCTGTAGAGAAACTGGTCGTTCACTCCCGTGGTGCATCCC
>JAFZOK010000005.1 GCA_017550655.1 Bacteroidales bacterium
GGACCTGGGCTTTACCTGGCGCATTACCGGCATTACAAACGAAGAGCGCAGCCAAGAGCTATTTCACCTGTCTCCAGACCAGCTTTCCCATCACTGGCAGGTGTTTTCGGCGGCTTATTTTGAGGCCAAAGGAAAAGATTTGGAGGACAAGGTCCGTACGCTATATCCTTACGCTGCCGCCCGTCTTCCCTTCATGATCTTCCTCGCATACCACAAGCCGATCAATGAGCATATTGCCCGGCAGTTTGTAGCCCCGCTTTTTGATGGCGAGAACAATTGGTAAACTGGACTATTCCTGACGGGGTATTCTATTTTGTCCCGGATATGCTCAAGGCACTTTTATCGGGACAATTCTGGGACAAATTTATACGAAAAACCCCTCTGAGATGCTCTCAAAGGGGTTTTGAAGTGACTCCTACAGCAGGCCACCTTGCAAATCGTTGCACAACAATCATTTAGCATCTATTTGTTTGTTGCATTGAATTGCATTAGCTTTTAATTCTATTACTATTTGCATAATTCGGGAAAGTAGTCTATCTTTGCGATTAACCGCGAAAAAGTGTTTAATAATCACATTTTTCTGCACTTAATGATGTGTTATGGAGATTAAAAGAGATATACTGGAAACCTTCCTCCGCTGGAAGGAATCGCCCCGTCGGAAACCTATGCTGCTGCTGGGAGCGCGTCAAATTGGTAAAACCTGGGCCGTTGAGAGGTTTGGGAAGGAGCATTATAAATACTTCATCAAGTTTGACCTGGACCGCAGTCCGGAGGTGATTGACGCATTCCGCATTTCCAAGGAGCCGGCTCGAATCATCAAGGAACTGCAGGCCTACAGCGATGTCCCGCTCCTGCCCGGAGAAACACTCATCTTTCTGGATGAAATTCAGGAGAGCGAGGAGGCTTTCAATTCGCTCAAGTATTTCTGCGAGGATGCACTCCAGTATCATATCATTGCGGCCGGTTCGCTTCTTGGTGTAGCGGTCAAGCGCAAGAATATGAAGGTGCCAGTAGGACAGGTAAACAGGATTGACATGTATCCTGCTACCTTCCGGGAATTCCTCAGGATGGCCGATCCATCAACGTTCGAGTATGTCGAAGGGATCACATCACCCGAGCATCTGCCAACGGTCATCTTCAACAAGCTGGCTTCCGAGTATCGGCGCTATCAGATTTGCGGCGGGATGCCGGAGGCGGCTTCCCTAATGCTGGATGGAGCCGGCATGGCGGAAATTGATGCTACCCTGCAGGACATCCTGGCGCTAGACGAAGTTGACTTCTCCAAATATGCCGAGCCAGCGGAAGTTACCCGTATCCGCGCCGTCTGGCATTCGCTACCGGCACAACTGAGCAAGGAAAACCGCAAGTTTATTTACAAGGTCATCCGCACCGGTGCCCGGGCCAAGGACTACGAATCAGCCCTAACCTGGCTCTCTGATGCCGGCCTGGTATATCAGATCTTCAACGTTACCAAGCCGGGCATTCCGCTCAGCGGGTATGAAGACCGGGAGGCGTTCAAACTCTACGCCTGCGACTGCGGCCTGCTCCGCCGTTTGGCGGGAGTAAAGGCCGATGTCATCCAGAACCGGAACGCCGGCTACACGGAGTTCAAAGGAGCAATGGCCGAGAATGCCGTACTTCAGGCCCTTCTGCCCCAGATTGGGCCGGACAAGCCCTATTACTGGACCTCCGAAGGCCGCGCCGAGATTGAATTCCTGATTGACGTAGCCGGAGAGGTAATTCCCGTCGAAGTTAAAGCCGAAGGCAATACTAACGGTCGCAGCTTGTCTGTTTATACTCAGAAATTCAGCCCTGCTAAGCGGATTCGTATCTCGATGAATAACCTTCAGTTCAACGACGGACTCTACAGTATTCCCAACCCGCTGGCAGATTGGGCGCTGAAGTTCATTTAACTTTTTTCATTTTTCTCTTGACTCGTACCTTACGTCACGTATTATCTTTGCGGCAAATAACAAAAGTGCACAGTTGTTATGAAGACAAACAGATTAAAAATCGGGGAGTTTTCACGCCTTTGCCGCGTCACGGTACGGACACTCCGGCATTATGAGGAGATAGACCTGCTGGTGCCGGAAATCGTGGACCGGGACACCGGGTATCGCTACTACAGCGTAGACCAGTTTCAGAAGATGCAGGGCATCCTATCCCTCAAAGGGATGGGGTTCAGCCTGGAAGAGATTCGCGATCTCTATGAGGACGAAACGCACGTTCCAAGCATCGAGGCGCTGGAAGATAAGATTCGCGTATGCGAAGATGAACTCAGGCAGTTGAAGGCCCGCAAAGCGCAGCTCAAGGCGATGGTGGCTTCCCAAAAGAAACTCAAGAAAATGGAAAAGATCAC
>JAFZOK010000018.1 GCA_017550655.1 Bacteroidales bacterium
GAGATTTCCTTACAGGGCCGTGGGAGACTACCACGTTGATAGGCCGCAGGTGTAAAGGCAGAAATGTCAAAGCCGAGCGGTACTAATCGCCCGAAGACTTCAATACGAACAGATTTCAATCCTCTGTTGTGTTTTTCTCTCGGCACTATACGCGCGAAGAGCGCGATACGATATGATTCAGGTGGTAACAGCAACGGGGATCCACCTCTTCCCATTCCGAACAGAGAAGTTAAGCCCGTTCACGCCTATGATACTGCTATACCAAGTGGGAAAGTGGGTAGCCGCCAAATTCAAAACCTCAGGAGAAATCCTGAGGTTTTTTTTTGGCGGCTAGAGGCGGCAAGCCGCCTCATTTTCACCCCGCCGACTCAGTCGGCACCCCTCAAGGGGTATGCGGCCTGCCGGCCGGGCGCTGCGCGCCTTATTACCCACCGCACTGTTTTTATTTATTATCAAGGAGTTCCGGACGGAGGAGCCTGGTGCGCTCTATGGCCTGAGAGTCAAGCCATCTGGAGATTTTCTCATGGTCTCCGCAGAGCAGGATATCCGGAACTTTCCAGCCCTTGAAATCTGCCGGGCGGGTATATACCGGAGGAGAGAGCAGAGAATTCTGGAAACTGTCGCTAAGAGCTGAAGTCTCGTCTGAGAGGGCTCCCGGAAGAAGCCTTACGATTGTGTCTGTAACAGCCGCAGCGGCAATCTCTCCGCCGCTCAGGACATAATTCCCGATAGAAATTTCCTTTGTAATCAGATGGTCTCTGATTCTCTGGTCGATGCCTTTGTAATGGCCGCAGAGAATGATGATGTTTTTCATCAGGCTCATCTTGTTGGCCATTGGCTGGTCGAAGAGTTCTCCGTCGGGAGACATATAGACTATTTCATCGTATTTTCTCTGCCTGGTAAGCTTCTTTATGATCTTGTATACAGGTTCTACCATCATAACCATACCTGCACTTCCGCCATAACTGTAATCGTCTGTCTTCTTGTGCTTTCCTGAGGCATAGTCTCTAAGGTCGTGGATGAAGATGGAAACGATTCCCTTCTCTTTGGCACGCTTCACTATGGAATAGTCCAGAGGGCTTTCCAGAAGCTGCGGAACACAGCTTATTATATCTATCCTCAGAGATCCCTTTTTGCGGATCTGTCTTTTGGCGGTTTTTGGCATTGGCTGTTTCATTTTCTTGTAAAGACAAAGATAGCGTTTTGAGAGCTATGTATTGCAAATTTTAGTATATTTGTCGTCCATCAAATTTTTAATTCAGACCCATGGAAGAGAACACCACCGCTTTGAATGATCAGCAGGAAGTTGAGCCAAAGCAGGAATTTGAACAGGCCGGTACTCAGGAACCGGTTATTGAACAAGGAAAGGAAGTTGAAACAGTAGAAGAAGGAGAGATAGACTTGTCCGACAAGTCGTTGAACGAGATTCTTTCTTTGTTCGGACAGATGATTGAAGAGGGAGACCAGCAGAAGCTTTACAAGTATGCGGAGCCTATAAAGGCCGCATTCTACAAGGTTTTGCGCAAGGAGAAGATTGCCTCAGGCAATTTTGTGGAAGTCGGGAAGGAACCCCAGGACAATCCGTTCGAGGAGGTGGAGAAAGTGTTCAAGGACATGTATGCCCGCTACAAGTCTTCCAGAGCAAATTTCAATCAGGAAATACAGGCTCACAAGGAAGAGAATCTTGCTGAGAAACAGGCTATTATTGATGCTATAAACGGTCTTATGGAAAAGGCGGAGGACATGAATCACACCATGCCTGCTTTCCGTGAGCTCCAGGCCAGGTGGAAGGCTACAGGCAATGTTCCCCAGGAAAAGGCCCGCGAGGTCTGGGACCAGTATAACCGCGCTGTAGAGAGATTTTACGATTTCCTCAAGATAAACAAGGAGTTCCGCGATCTTGACTTCAAGAAGAACTATGAACTCAAGACAGAGCTTTGCCAGAAGGCAGAACTTCTGGTAGAGGACAAGGATCCTATCAGGGCGTTCAACGAATTGCAGAAACTCCACGAGGAGTGGAAGGAAATCGGTCCGGTTTCCAAGGAGCAGAGAGAGGAAATCTGGGAGAGGTTCAAGGCTGCCACTTCCAAGATAAACAAGCGCCACCAGGACTTCTTCACAAACCTCAAGGAAGAACAGAAAGCAAATCTGAAGGCCAAGACAGAACTCTGCGAACTTGCAGAAGAGATAGCTAACAATCAGGCAGTTGAGTCCAACCAGTGGAACTCCCTGTCAAAGAAAATGGAGAATCTCCAGGCCAAGTGGAAGTCTATCGGTTTCGCATCCAGAAAGGATAACCAGAAGATTTACGAGAGGTTCCGCGCAGCCTGCGACAAGTTCTACAATTCAAAGAGAGAGTTCTACTCAAAGTTCAAGGATGTGATGCAGGAGAATCTCAAGAAAAAGGAAGATCTCTGCGAGCAAGCCGAGAAGATTAAGGACAGCGAGGACTGGAAGAAGGCTACAGACCAGCTGATTAACCTTCAGAATGTATGGAAGACAATCGGTCCTGTCGCCCGCAAGCAGTCTGATGCCGTATGGAAGAGATTTCGCGCCGCCTGTGACGAGTTCTTTGCAAGAAAGGCAAAGCACTTTGGAGACGAGGGAGAGAAATTTGAGGAGAACCTTACCGCAAAGAAGGCTGTTATCGAGGAGATTAAGGCCTACCAGCCAAAGGGCGGTGATGCAGACAAGGAGGCTCTGAACGAGTTCATTTCCAAGTGGAATTCTATCGGATTCGTTCCGTTCAAGGAGAAGGAATCTCTGCAGAAGGAATATGACGCGGCACTCAACCTGCATTTTGCAGATATCCGCGACCTTGACGCCGAGAGGAAGATGGGAAGAATACGCCGCCTGATTTCAGACGCCAAGAATCCTGGAAAGAGCGACCGTGGCATACGTACTGAAAGAGAGAAGCTTCTGAACAAGTTCCGCAAGCTGGAAACTGATATCGCTACCCTGGAAAACAATATGGGATTCTTTGCAAAGAGCAAGAACGCGGACAAGCTTATAGAGGATATTAAATCTAAGATCGCTGCCGGAAAGGAAGAGCTCAAGTCTCTGGAGCAGAAGATCAAGATGATTGATAAAGAGTTTTAGAAATGCAGAAGAACACTGTCTTGGGGTTTGTCCTGATTGGACTGATCCTCATAGGTTTCAGCTGGTACAATTCATATAATTACAAAAAACAGGCGAGAGAGGCCTTCGTAAAGGATTCACTTGTAAGGGTAGAGGCCCTTACCAATCCAAGAATTGCCGATTCCATCAGAGTTGCGGACTCTATCCGCAATGCCGCGTTGGGCATAGTGGAGGTTGCTCCGGCAGACTCTTCAGCCATCGTCGCAGCGGTTCCTTCCGATTCCCTTCAGGATCAGCCTGCTTTTTTCTCCGACTCTCTTCTGGAATCGGCAAGGGTGTCTGAGGGAGAATTGTACACGCTTGAGAACGAGAAACTTAAATTGACATTCTCATCTAAGGGAGCACAGTTAAGGGATGCTCTGGTTAAGGAGTATTTCACTTATGACAGTTCGGCTCTCTATATGGTTAAGGAGAATTATTCCGAGATGTCTCTTCTGTTTTTCACATCGCAGAGGATTAACACCTCAGAGCTGAATTTCAGCCTGACAGAACAGACGGATTCTTCCCTGACGTTCCGTCTTCCATTCTCCGGCGGGGCTTATCTGGACTTTGTCTATAAACTTCCGAAAAACAGCTACATGCTGGATTTCAACATCGTGACAAACAATCTCGCATCGCAGATGAGCAACAATGCGAGCCTGTTTGACCTGAACTGGAATCTTAGGGTTTCCCGTTTCGAGAAGGGATTTGACAACGAGAAGAACTATTCCACAGTCAACTACAAGTTCCCGGACGACAAGTCAGTGGAGGATCTGGGAATGAGGAAGAACGAAAGCGAGAAAAAGATTCCTGCAAAGGTTTCCTGGTTTGCATTCCACCAGCAGTTCTTCTCTGCGATAATGCTGTGCGATGACAATTTCACTTCAGGAAACCTGTCATACAAGTTCCTTGCACCGGATAATCCCGAGAAGGCCCTGTTCGACTGCAGCGCATCCATGCAGATGGATTACGGCAGGGGAGAGGAAGTGAACATTCCTCTTCACCTGTATATCGGTCCTAATCTCTACAAGACTCTGAAGAGTTACGGCAACGGGTTCGAGAAGATAATCCCGATGGGCGGAAGTATCATAGGATGGATAAACAGAGTGGTGATTATCAACACTTTCGACTTCCTCCGCCGCTTCATTTCCAACTACGGAATCATTATCCTGATAATGACTCTGCTGATCAAGCTGGTGCTTTCTCCGCTTACTTACAAGTCTTATCTTTCATCGGCGAAGATGAGGGTTCTCAAGCCAGAAATCGAGAAGATAAACAAGAAGTATCCGAGGAAGGAGGATGCCCTCAAGAAACAGCAGGAAACGATGGCCCTGTACCGGAAGACAGGCGTGAACATGATGGGAGGATGCCTCCCTATGCTGCTGCAGATTCCTATCCTGTTTGCAATGTTCCGCTTCTTCCCTGTATCATTCGAGCTCAGGCAGCATCCGTTCCTCTGGGCCCAGGATTTGAGCGGATATGACTCCATACTGGATCTGGGATTCAACATCCCTATGTACGGTAACCACGTGAGCCTCTTCGCCCTCCTTATGGCAATATCCATGTACCTGTATTCCAAGATGAACCTGCAGCAGATGCCTGATACCGGCAATATGCCTGGAATGAAGGGAATGCAGCTTTATTTCATGCCAATATTCATGCTGGTCCTCTGTAACAATTTCTCAGCGGGACTCAGCTACTACTATATGCTTTCCAACTTCATATCGATAGGCCAGAACTGGGCTATCCGCAAATATGCGGTTGATGAAGAGAAACTGTACCAGCAGCTTAAGAGCAAGGCGGAAAGCAATGCCGCTAAACCACAGAAAAAATCAAAATGGCGCGAGAGGATGGAGCAGATGATGAAAGAGCAGGAGAGACTTCAGCGCGAAAGACAAAAGAGAAAATAATGAGCATTCAGGAAGAATTATCCCAGCTGAGAAAAGAGCTGGCTCCGTCAGGAGCAAGACTGGCCCTGGTTTCCAAGTTCCAGAGCAACGAGAAGATTATGGAGGCTTACGAGGCCGGACAGCGCATTTTTGCGGAAAGCCGTCCTCAGGAACTGGAGCAGAAAGCTCTCAGTCTTCCTGATGATATCCAGTGGCACTTTATTGGACATCTCCAGTCCAACAAGATAAAGATGGTGGTTCCGCACGCCAGCCTGATCCATTCAGTGGATTCTGAGAAACTTCTCTACGAGATTGAGGATTACTGCATTAAGAACGGCTGTACAGCAAAGGTTCTTCTGGAAATGCACATTGCCCAGGAGGAAACCAAGCAGGGCTTTTCCTTCCAGGAATGCGAAGACCTTCTGGAGAGGATAATGAAAGAACCTCTCAAGTGCGTTACCCTCTGCGGTCTTATGGGTATGGCCACTCTCACCGATGACGACATCCAGGTACAGAAAGAGTTCTCGCTGCTCTACAGCTTCTTTGCAAGGATGAAGCAGCGTCACCTGGAAATGGGTGAGTTCCGTGAGCTTTCGATGGGTATGAGCCAGGATTACCTTTATGCTCTGCGATTGGGCAGTACAATCGTCAGGATCGGCACCAAGGTATTCGGAGAAAGGCAGGAAGGCTAGCCCCTAGATTTCAATATCACATTCAAAGACCAGCGTTGCGGGACCTGTAAGATAGATCTCGCTGAAACTCTTTTTGTCTGGATCGAATGAAGCTTTTACGCTAAGGTTTCCTCCGCGAGCCTTAAGGTTGTAGCTGAAAGTGTTACCTTTAAGCGTATGTGGTTTTACTTTTGATGTGAAAGCGGCTATGGCAGAAGCCGTTGCGCCGGTCCCGCAGGCGAAGGTCTCGGCCTCCACGCCTCTTTCCCAGGTTTTTATCTTCAGGAAAGACGGGCACACCTCGACAAAATTCACATTGGTTCCGCCTTCGAAATAATATCTCCAGTATTTGCCTTTTGTTTCTACAGGATAGTTGTCCACGTCCTTCACGAATTCCACGTAATGGGGGCTTCCTGTGTCAAGGAAATAGGATTTGCGTCCGAACTTCGGGCAGGTGGCCACGTCGCTCATCTTAAGCCTGACTTTCCATTGCTTGTCTTTCCTGGAGATAATCTCAGCATTGTGGTAGCCGTCTATGGCTTCAAATTCCAGATGCTTGATTCCCAGGAAGTCTGCAAAGGCGGATATGCATCTTCCGCCGTTGCCGCACATTGAGCCTTCACGCCCGTCGGCGTTGAAGTATCTCATGGAGAAATCGTACTTGTTGCTTTTGCCAAGAAGCATCATTCCGTCAGATCCAACTCCGAAACGGCGGTCGCAGAGCCTGTTTATCTGCTTGGTGGTTAGCTTGATATCTCCATTACGGTTATCTATGCAGACAAAATCGTTGCCCGCTCCCTGGAATTTATAGACGTGCAGTTTCATATTATGATTCTTTTAGTTTTCCGTATTCTTCCACCATTGCCTCGGCTACGGCTTTGGATGCTCCGCCGCCACCCAGCATCTGGTGAACCTTTGCGTAATCGGCCTTCATCGCTTCTATGTAAGGCTTGTCCTCAAGCAGCCTGTGAAGTTCTGCAGAGACATTTTCAATATTGGCATCGTGCTGGATGAACTCCTTGAATATCAGCTTGTCCAGAATCAGGTTGGCCAGGCTTATGTATTTTATGCCCTTAACCAGCTGCTTGGCGATTATGTAGGAAATCTCGCTGCCCAGATAACTTACCATCTGCGGCACTCCGATCAGAGCCGCCTCCAGAGAAGCCGTTCCGGAATTCACTATCGCAGCCTGAGAGTTTTTCATTATCGGGTATGTCTGTCCGTAAACGGCAGGAAGAGAGATTTCAGACGGGTTTATGCCCCTTTTGGAGCAATATTTCTGTATCTGCTTGCGGTAGAATTCTTCAGGAATGGATGGGGCGGCCGCAAGAATGAACTTGTATGAAGGGAAAGCCCTTAACGTATCCAGCATGATAGGGAGCTGGTAGGAAATCTCGGTTCGGCGGCTTCCGGCAAGCAAGGCTATGAACTTGTCGTCCGGGGAATACTTTTCTCCGGTAATTCCGGACAGGCGGTCTATGAATGTCTGCCTGTCTTCTTTCATGTATTTGTTGCCTTCTATGCTGTCCAGCAGTGGATTACCCTTGTAGATAGCATCAATATGCCATCTGTTTTTGAAATAATCTATCTCAAACGGGAATATGATGAAGAGCCTGTCCACATACTTTTGGATTCTCTTTCCTCTGTTTTCTTTCCAGGCCCAGATCTTCGGTGCTATGTAGTAGAATACCTTGAAGCCTTTCTTCTTGGCGAATTTGGCTATCCTGAAGTTGAATCCCGGATAATCAATCAGAACCACCACGTCAGGATTAAAGTCCAGTATATCCTTGTGGCATTTGCTGAAATTGCGGAAAATCTTGCCGATTCTGGTCAATACCTCGAAGAATCCCATCACAGCCGTGTCCTTGTAATGACTCACAAGTTCTCCACCGGCCTCTTTCATAAGGTCTCCGCCCCAGCATCTTATCCGGCACTCGGGATCGGCCTGTTTCAGGCCCTTGATCAGATTAGAACCGTGTAGGTCTCCGGAAGCCTCTCCGGCTATGATGAAGTATTTCATTAGGTCAGAATTTCCAAAGGTTTTGAAGGCGGCTCATTTCCGTGTATGAGGTGGAATCCACCAGATGGGGAACGATGGTTATATAGCCCTTGTCCATCAGGGTGTGGTCTCCTTCCTGGTCTTCCGCCTTGTCCAGAAACTCTCCGCAAATCCAGTAGAACGGCTCTCCGTGCGGGGTTTTATAGCTCTCGAATTCATTAATCCACATTCCGTCTCCCTGATGGGCGAACTTTATGCCCTTTATCTGTTCCAGCGGAATATCGGGGAAATTGATATTGAGGTAAATGCCTTTTTTAGGCGGATTGGCAACAAAGTTTTCAACGATTTTGTGGAACCAGGCCTTAACTGCCGTGAAATCAGCATCAGGGTCGTGGGTGTTGACGGACAGCGCGATGGCCGGAACTTCATAAATGGCGGCTTCTGCAGTTGCTCCCAGGGTTCCCGAATAGACGGCTGCTGTAGAGGCGTTGGAGCCGTGGTTTATGCCCGAGAACATAAGGTCCGGCTTGTTCTTCTTGCTGAAGAACTTGTTCATTGCCATTTTCACGCAATCGGCGGGAGTTCCGGTGAAACTGTATATGCTTATCCTGTTCCCCGATGCCGTTGTCCTTTCATCTTCTTTATTGAGAAACAGCGGTTTGCCCATACTCAGCGCTGCGCTCATGCCGCTCTGTGCCGCCTTGGGAGCTACAGCCGTGACATTTCCGATAGTGGCGCAAAGTGAAACCAGGGTGTTGAATCCTTTGGATATGTAGGAGTCGTCGTTGGTTATCAGTATTTCCATTTTTTTCTCCATAACGAGACAAATTTAGATAAAATGCAAAAAAGTTGTAAATTTGCCGGGTTGAAAATTCAAACATAACAAATACAGATATGAGTAAAATTAAAGTAGGTATCAACGGTTTCGGCCGTATCGGCCGCCTGGTTTTCAGAGCCGCACAGGAAAGGGATGATATTGAGATCGTGGGAATCAACGATCTTCTGGATGTTGACTATATGGCCTATATG
This sequence comes from Bacteroidales bacterium, assembly GCA_017550655.1. Lineage (GTDB taxonomy): Bacteria > Bacteroidota > Bacteroidia > Bacteroidales > UBA932 > Egerieousia. Next base: position 8,706 of record JAFZOK010000018.1, read on the forward strand.
CTGAAGTATGACACTATGCACGGCCAGTTCAACGGAACTATCGAGGTTGAGGAAGGTGCATTGGTTGTTAACGGAAACCGCATCAGGGTTACTGCAGAGATGGATCCTGCAAACCTGAAGTGGGATGAAGTTGGCGCAGAGTATGTTGTTGAGTCAACCGGTCTGTTCCTGACAAGGGAGAAGGCTGAGGCTCACATCAAGGCCGGTGCCAAGAGAGTTGTTATGAGCGCTCCTTCAAAGGATGCTACTCCAATGTTCGTATGCGGTGTCAATACAGACACTTACGCAGGCCAGGACATCGTTTCCAACGCATCCTGCACCACTAACTGCCTTGCTCCTATAGTTAAGGTTCTCCACGACAACTGGGGCATAAAGGAGGGTCTGATGACCACCGTTCACTCTGCAACAGCAACCCAGAAGACTGTAGACGGACCTTCCAAGAAGGACTGGAGAGGCGGTCGCGCCGCTAGCGGAAACATCATACCTTCTTCCACAGGTGCCGCTAAGGCAGTGGGAAAGGTTATTCCTGAGCTTAACGGCAAGCTTACCGGTATGTCAATGAGAGTTCCAACTCTGGATGTTTCTGTAGTTGACCTTACCGTAAACCTTGAGAAGCCTGCAACTTACGAGGAGATTTGCGCAGCCATGAAGAAGGCTTCAGAGACCAACCTCAAGGGTATCCTCGGATACACTGAGGACGCAGTGGTTTCTTCAGACTTCCTCGGCGACAAGCGCACTTCCATCTTCGACGCAAAGGCCGGTATCCAGATTACCCCTACATTCGTAAAGGTAGTTTCCTGGTACGACAACGAGGTTGGTTACTCCAACAAGGTTCTCGACCTTATCAAGGTTATGAGCGCCAAGTAAACCGCCTAAACAAAAGGCCAAAAAGGGAGGATGCTACATAGTCCTCCCTTTTTTTATAACTTTGTACGACTATACTGTTTAGTAATGCTGCTTAAAAGGAAAATATCAATAGGCTTTGTGATACTGGGCTTCATTCTGCTGCTCAGCAGTCTGATTGCGATATTCGAGTTCATCACAATGAGAAGAACCATAGAAAGGTTCGTGACGGACGATATCATCAGTATCAATACCACACGCCGTCTGCTGGACTTGGCTGATGACTACAATTTCCAGTTGCTCAGCACGATGGGAGATTCCACATACACGGATGTGAATACAATGCCTACCATCGGCGACGATGACAAGTTCATAGATGCCCTGAAGAGCGTAAGGGACAATTTCACCACCCAGGGAGAAAGGGATATGGCCGATTCTATCCGTTACGCCTACGTTTCCTACGCCCACATGCTTGAAGAGGCCAAGGGCGTTTGGAACCTGCCGCGTTACCAGCAGAAGAAAGACTGGTACTTTGAAAGGATGTATCCTGTCTATTCCAGGCTGAGGGTTTACATCAAGGACCTGAACATGTCTTCCCAGAAGGCTCTCAAGGAGAATTCAGACCGCCTGTCGGAGGGCTTCTACCGCAGTCTGATGCCTTGTGTGGTTGCAGTGGGAATAGGAATCCTGCTGCTGTTCCTGTTCAATTATTTCCTGAATTTCTATTTCTTCGATCCTGTTATAAAAATCAACCGGGCACTTCGTAATTACAAGCTCACAAAGAAAACCTACGATGTTAACATAGATTCTGACGACGAAGTAGAAGAACTGAACGAGAACGTGAAGGACATCGTAAGGGAACATAAGCATCTGACAAAGAACCAATAGAAACGGCAGCTCAATGAATATCAATTACATATCGAGGAATGTGGGTATCGCGCTGGTTTTCAACGCGGCTTTTATGTTCCTGGGTGTATTGGTTTCCTTGTGCTATGGGATGGACGCTTCTTTTTCTCCGCTTCTGCTTAGCGGGGTGATCACTCTTGCAGTAGGCTTTTTCCCTCTGGTTTTCGTAAAGAAGGCGGGAAGCATAACCGTAAAGGAAGGCTTTTTCACGATAGTTCTCACGTGGCTCCTGGTTTGCGTGTTCGGGGCCTTGCCTTACATACTTTGGGGCGGTGATTTTGCCGTGATAGACGCCTGGTTCGAGAGCGTTAGCGGCTATACCACAACCGGTTGCACTTCTCTCAGCGATGTGGAGAGCCTGCCTCACGGCCTTCTCTTCTGGAGAAGCAGCACCCATTATCTTGGAGGCTTGGGAGTAGTTGTCTTCATGATACTCGTGCTCCCTTATGCAAGAGCCACTTTCGGCCTGAGGCTCAGTTCTATGGAGATGGGATCCCTTTCCAAGCAGAACTACAAGTTCAAGGTTGCGGAAACGGCCAAGATCATTCTGACCGTGTATGTGGGACTCACTGTACTCCAGACGATTTGCCTGGTAATTGCAGGAATGGGATTCTTCGACGCCCTGAACCACTCCATGAGCATCTCCGCGACCGGTGGTTTCAGCACAAAGAACAATTCCGCCGCCGCATTCAATTCACCGGCGGTGGAGATAATAATGATTGTGTTCATGTATCTTTCCGGATTGCATTTCGGTCTGATATATCTGTCTTGCCGCCACCGTTCCCTGAAGATTTTCAAGGATCCGGTAATCAAGTTCTACACCTTTGTCCTGATTGGCAGCGTGGCTGTTACAACATTCAGCCTTCTGGCGGGTGGAACGGAGAAGAATTTCCTTACTGCCCTTAGGCACAGCGCATTCATGAACGTTTCCGCGGCCAGTACCACGGGATTTGCCAACGCTGATGCCCAGCACTGGCCTGTGGCAGCTATCCTGGTATTCTTCTACCTGGCTTTCCAGGGAGCCTGCAGCGGTTCGACAACCGGAGGCGCCAAGGTAGACCGTATCTGCGTTAGTTTCAGTTCCCTTAAGGCAAGGCTGAAGCGCCAGCTCCACATGAATGCGGTCATTAAGCCTAGAATGGGCAACAGGGTTCTGGACGCTGACCTTACCGGAGAGACAAATCTCTTCCTGGTGTTCTTCAGTTCAATCATTTTTGTGGGAGCGATTCTGCTTTCCGCCACCGGACTGGACCTTAAGACATCCGTTACCACATCCCTTGCCTGCACGGCTAACACCGGCCTTACTTTCAGCAGTTTGAGCTCGTTCGGCAATTACGAGAGCTTCCCTGTCGTGAGCAAGATTATCTTTACGATAGAGATGTTCCTGGGCCGTCTCGAAATCTATCCTGTACTGGCATTCCTTGTAATCAAAAGGTGGAAGTGATGGGAATGGCTGAATTTCTCTCCGGCAAAATGGAGGAAAGGCTTGCCATGGAGCCTACTCCAGGCCAGAAGGAACTGTTCTCCAAACTTGGAATATTTCTTACGGACAACGCGGACGAACGCTTTCTTATGATGGTTTCCGGCTATGCGGGAACGGGAAAGACTTCCGCAATCGCCGCCTGCATATCTGTTCTCAAAACCCTGGGAATGAAGTATGTGCTGCTTGCTCCGACCGGACGCGCCGCAAAGGTCCTGGCCGGTTTTACGGGAGAAAGGACCAGCACCATCCACCGCCATATCTACAGGATGAAATCCCAGAGTGATCCGATGGGAGCTTTCTCCCTGAATTTCAACAAGGCCAAGGACACTGTATATTTTGTGGACGAGGTATCCCTGATAAGTTCCGGAGACGGATCCGACTCTATCTTCGGCAGCGGAAACCTTCTTGACGACCTTTTGGAATTTGTAAGGCAGAGTTCCAGCAACCGCCTGGTTCTCATTGGAGATCCGGCCCAGCTTTCTCCAGTGGGGCTGGATGTCAGTCCGGCTCTGGACGTGGCCTATATGAAGCGCTATTGCCCTAAGATTGAAACGGTAACTCTCAGGGATGTTGTCCGTCAGGCTGAGGGAAGCGGGATACTGGTCAATGCCACTCGCCTTAGACTTGAGATCTCGGATGGGGACATAGACCCTCCAATCTTTGATGTAAGCTCATTTACAGACATTACGGCAATCACAGGGGCAACTCTCATCGATGACCTTTCAGATGCGATTTCCAGGTACGGTGCTGAGGAGGTGGTGGTGCTTTGTCGCAGCAACCAGAGGGCAAACCGCTATAACCAGGGCATTCGCTCCCGCGTGCTGTTTCTTGAAGAAACTCTTTGCCGCGGAGACCGCCTGATGGTGGTAAAGAACTGCTACAAATTTGACGGACAGGAAGAAGGATTCGACTTCATAGCCAACGGGGATATGGCCCGCCTGCTCAGAATCCACAATCATCAGGAAAGGTACGGGCTCCATTTTGCAGATGCCACTCTGGCCTTCCCAGACTACAACGATTTTGAGGTTGACGCCAAGGTGATACTGGACACGCTGGAAAGCAAGACTCCGGCTTTGGACAGGGAGGCCCAGACAGCCCTTTTCGAAGGAGTACTGGCTGATTACGAGGGCATTACTCCAAAGAAAAAACGCTTCCAGTGCGTCAGGGAAGACCCTTATTACAACGCTCTCCAGATAAAATATTCCTCCGCGATTACCTGCCACAAGAGCCAGGGCGGCCAGTGGAGATGCGTTTTCATAGACAATATCCTTTGGAGGGACGAGATTACCATCGACGATAAAAAATGGCTTTATACCGCCCTTACCCGCGCGGTTGAAAAGGTCTTTTTGGTTAACTTTGACAAGAAATATCTGAAATAAGACATATATGAAAAAAATTGCCCTTGCGCTTTTTCTGGCGCTGATTTGCTGGAGCGCTTCCGCCCAGAAGAAGAACCTGACTCTGGAACAGATAGCAAACGACAGGTTCCCTGCAATCCAGGATTACATAATGCCTCCTAAATGGATATCTGCAGAGGAGGTCCAGGTAACGAAAATGGACCTTTCCAACGGCAAGCGGGAACATCTCCTGTATAATGTAAAGACCGGAAAGTTTGGGGATTACACGCCTCATACAAACCAGATTGCCGCAACTACCGATATCAGGGAAGACGCCAAGAAGGCCAATGGCCTGATAGAGGGAGACGGAATGATAGCCAATCCTACCTACAGTCCGGACGGCAAGCTTATGGCCTTTACCAACAATGGAGACCTCTATGTCTATGACAAAGAGGGGAATAGCGTTAAGAGAATTACCACTGACGGGAACCAGGTCATTTTGAACGGCCGCGCTTCCTGGGTTTACTACGAGGAGATTCTTGGCCGCTCTTCCCAGTACAAGGCTTTTTGGTGGAGCCCGGACAGCCGCACTATCGCCTTCTACCGTTTTGACGACAGCGAGGTTCCGATGTTCCCGATCTACGACCCTTCCAAGGCAAAGGACCAGATTCTGGAAAGCCATTATCCTATGAGCGGAGAGAAGAATCCTGAGGTAAGGATAGGGTTCGCCAATGTAGAAACCGGCAATATCGTATGGGCGGACTTCGATGAAAAGGAAGACCAGTACTTTGGCATACCGTTCTGGAATTCAGAATCTTCAAGATTCATCGTTCCTTGGATGCCTAGAGTCCAGCAGGACCTTCTTTTCTACTCCGTGAACCCTGAGAACGGAAGCAAGGAACCTATCTATAAGGAGCACCAGGATACCTGGATTGACTGGCCTGAGCAGATGCTCTTTGACGAGCAGGGCCTGTATATGGTCAGGGACTTCACGATGTGGGAGCAGATTTATTACCTCTCCTTTGACGGCAAAACCCAGAAATGCCTGACAGACGGCCGCAACTGGGATATAAAGCTACTGAAGATTGACAAGAAGAAGGGAGAGCTATACTTCACGTCAAAGAAGGAAAAGAGCACCCGCACAGATATCTACAAAGTATCCATAAAGAAGGCCAGGACCACCAGGATTTCTACAGGTGATTTCTCTTACAAGTCCCTGCAGCTCAGCGATGATTTCAAATATATGGCCGCTATCTGCAGCAATGCGCAGACTCCGGACAGGGCGGTTCTTCTGCCGACCGACGGAAGCGGCAAGATGACTGTCCTGGCAGACGGAAAGGGGAAGGATTTCGACTCCTACAATATAGCCCTGCCAAAGATGGTGGAAATCACAACCCCGGACGGGTACACAATCCCGGCCAAGATAACGCTTCCTCTGAACTTTGACTCTCAGAAGAAATATCCTGTCATCATTTATATGTACGGAGGCCCTAACACTCCTGTTGTATCGGACAGCTGGAGCATGATTTCTTCATCAAACCAGTGGTGGGCTAACCAGGATGTGATCCAGTTCACGATGGATCACCGCGGAAGCGGACATTGCGGCAAGGAGGGCTGCAACTTCATGTACCGCAATTTCTTCAGCATCGAGCTCAAGGACTTCATCGAGTGGGCCAAGTATCTCAGAAGCCTTCCTTATGTGGATGCCGACAAGATAGGAATCTACGGATTCTCCTATGGCGGCAGTATGGCAACTCTCTGCGTAACCGAGGGTTGCGAGTATTTCAAGTATGGAATTGCAGGTGGCGGAGTTTATGACTATATGCTCTACGATACCCATTACACCGAGAGGTTTATGGATACTCCGCAGCGCAATCCGGAGGGCTACAAGCGCACGATTATGGCAGAGCGCATACGCAAGTCTGGCTACAAGGGAGATGCCACCAACTATCTGATGCTAACTCACGGAGCCGCAGACGACAATGTCCATATCCAGAACACGATGGCTCTGGTTCTGGAACTCCAGAAGATGGGACGCCAGTTTGACCTTATGATTTATCCGAGGCAGCTTCACGGCTACCGCGGAGCCCAGGGGCAGTTCTCAAACTTCAACGATTACCGTTTCTGGTACCGCCATTTGCTTGGGAAAGAGGTTCCAAAGGAACTCTCGGACGCTTTTTCCAAATAGCTAGCTGCCAAGGAAAAGCACAACCTGCCTGAGGATTTCTATTATCGCTGATGATATTTCGGAGATGATTCCTCCCACGGCAGGGATGCCTCCAAGCAGTGCAGATGCCGCGCTTCCATAGACGGAAAGTGTTACCAGAGGGGCGCTGACAAGATTGGAAATCAGGAAATTCCCGCTTACCTTCCCAAAGTAAAGGAGGATGAGCGGGAATGTTGCAATCTGGCAGGTCATTGTAATTCCCATAAGGCGGACTCCTCCCGCAGCAAACCTGAGGCCGATATTTCTCCTGGAACCGAATACTCTCTCTATGCTTTCTTCAACGGCAGGATAGAGGAAGACTATTCCTGCAACCGCCGCGAAAGACAGCTGGAATCCTATCATTTCCACGGCCATAGGATTGAACAGCGCAATGGCGAATGCTGCAATGAGCAGAGGCCCCAGCCTGTCATCGCTTTGGCAAAGCAATCCGGCTGTTTTCCAGACGGCTATCATTATGCAGGCTCTGCTGACAGAAGGGGAGAGGCCTGTGATGATGGCATAGGAAAATATTATCGCGATGCTAAGTACAAAGGATACAATCCTGGTCTTATGGTTCCATCTGAAGGCAGCAGTCAAGGCGCAGATTATACTCCATATTATTCCAACGTGCATTCCGGAAAGCGCCAGGGCATGGCTGATTCCGGCATTGCGGAAGGCTGTCTTTATTTCCTTGTCCAGGCCGCTTCTGTCGCCGAGCAAAAGTGCTGCCGCTATACCCCTGGAAGATTCTCCATCCAGTCTTTCAGAGAGTTTCCCGGAGACATAATCCCTAACCTGAACAGCCTTGTTTTCAACATATTGCTCGGTAGGGGAAACTGTCGCGGAGTAAACTGCTCTCCTTTGTGCTCCAAGGATGAAAAAGCCTGCGCAGCTTAAAAGGATGAACAATACGGCTCTTTTCCTGGCCAGATACAAGCCGCCAAGAACAGGAATCACTGTAAATGACAAATCAAAGCCGGCAAGAAATCCGCCAGCCACTGTTCCAAGAAGGAAACTAAATGTTATCGCCACTCCCAACCGCCTCGAATCCATCACTTAGCCTTCCAGTTTCTTCATGAATTTTTCAGGATCGATTATGAATCTCGAGTGGGTGCCTTTTCCGATTTCCCCTTTGCTGTCGTATGCCGTAACCTTGAAATAGACGGCCCTGCGGTCTATGTTTTCAATTTCCGCCTCCGCCCATACCTCCGTTCCCGGCAGGCAGGCCCTAAGGTGCTGGATATTTACTCCTGTTCCTACGCTTGCCAGCCCAAGTTTCTTAAGAAGGAGAAAAGATGCTTCTTCCATCATTGCAATCATCGATGGCGTGGAGAAAACTCCCATAGCCCCTGTTCCGGCTGCTGCAGCGGTATTCTGGTCGGTTACCATCTTCCGTGCAGTATTCTTCATTCCGATCTTCAGATCTTCAATCATATCCGCATGATTTTTGTTTTCCATTACAAATATAGAAAAACCGAAAAAGATTGCTATATTTGAATTGCACTAAAAAACACTGAGTTATGAAAAAAACGTTCTTTCTTGTGGCAGCTTTACTGATATGCAGTGCTCTATCCGCCCAGAAAACCTATCCTAAAGATTGGGAGTCTTACGAAGATGGGGATCCCCAGATGACTTTCAAGGGGAAGAGCCCGACTATCGTAGATTTCGTCAATAACTTTTTGGCAGAACCCGAGGACGAGCTGTTCGGAGGCTTGAGCGATATGTGGGAGAAATACCGCAAGGGCAAGCCTCAGGATAAGGGAGATACCGTTATTGTGGATATCCGCAACGGCTATGTCTGCTTTAAGGACCATACCGAAGACAGTTATGCAAAGAGTTACAGCAAAACGGAAATCTGTTATTGGAACTGCTCGGACGGAAAGCACAAGCTGGTGGCTTTCTCTAATGACCTTTGGTCTGACGGGAAATGGGTGGACGGCCAGTATTCAGGCTTGTCTTTTTATTTGTACAATAACGCCAAACGCGGAATGACTATGGTTTCCAACACCGGAGAAGAACTGGGTATAGTCGTGAAGACAGGATGGGAAGGCGAGATAAGCGGTTATGACGCTGATAACAAGACTTATTTTGTGCAACTCAACGGCAAGCGGAAAAACATGACGCAGGAAGAGTATCACAAGTTCATTGACGAGCGTCCTGTCGTTACATATTCCCTTCCTAGGACCGGCAAGAATATGATAGTTTATATCAACACTCCTTCAAGCCGCAAGAAAGTTATCTTCGAGTGGGACGGAATGTATTTCCATCCTGCAAAGTAAGGTCTATTCTGCAGCAAGTATGGAAAAGAAAGAGATTTATCTGGCTGGCGGCTGCTTCTGGGGAGTAGAGCATTTCTTCTCCCTGATTGAGGGTGTTATATCTGCTGAGGCCGGCTATGCCAACGGAAATGAAGAATTTCGTGGCAATCCGGAAGGAGAAGGTCCTTCCTACAAGGAAGTATATACGGACAGGACCGGATTCGCCGAGACTGTAAGGATTACCTATAGCCCTGACATTATACCTCTTTCAGAGCTGATAAAGCTGTATTTCAAGATAATTGATCCATATTCCGTTAACCGTCAGGCTCACGATGCGGGGACAAGATACAGGACCGGCATCTATTACACAGACCCTGAAGAACTTAGCGTTATAAACCCTGTCTATGACGAGTTGGAAAGGGAAGGCGGAAAAAAGTTTGCCGTAGAACTATTACCTTTGAAAAACTTCTTCAGGGCGGAAGAATATCATCAGGAATATCTTGACAAGAATCCTGGCGGCTACTGCCACCTGCCACTGGAAATGTTCCGATTTGCAAAGAACTACAAACCAGACAACAATAAAAAACTATAGGTATGAAAAGAGCATTTTTACTCGCAGTTGCAGCCCTGTTCTGCATAACAGCATTCTCCCAGACCAGAAAAGAACTGTATGACAGCCTGGCCAAGAGCTTTAAGGACAAAGACACCGTCCAGAGAGAAAAAATCATCGCAGACTGGGAAAGGCTATACCCGAAAGACGCTGAATTATACTCCGTTTACGCCAACCTGTACCTCAGCAAGGCAATGAAGGAGGTGGTTATCATGTCTAAGGAAAAACCGGAAGGCGAAGAATACTTTACAGGAAAGGATTCTTTAGGAAACGAGATTTATATGTACAGCACTGTAGACTATGATGGCGGAATGCTCCAAAAGTCCCTTTCAACTCTTGAAGAAGGTATCTCCAAATTCCCTGACAGGCTGGACTTCAGGTTCGGGTTGGCAAGTGTTCTTTACGATACTGACAATTACCGGGAAATGGTTAACGTGTTGTGCAAAACAGTTGAAAGGTCCCGGGAGAACGGAAACAACTGGCTTTGGACTCTGGATGAGAAAACAGATGACGGAGAAGGAGTTATGCTGGATTCCTTCCAGGATTATTTCAATGATCTTTTTAATGAACTTGGAGAAAAAGAACATGCGGAAACCCTGGTAAACAAGGTGCTCCAATACTATCCGAACAGTATCGTCTTCCTCAACGACAAGGCCATTTTTGCATACGACAGGGGAGATCTTGACGGAGCCCTCAAAGAGTTTTTGAATATTCACAGTATGGCACCTGATGACGCTGTAGTGATAAACAATATCGCATATCTGTACCAGAGCAAGAATGACAAGGCCAATGCCCTGAAATACTACAGGCTGCTTGAAAAGACCGGAGACGAATACTATGCACCTCTGGCCAAGAAAGCCATCGCCGAGCTTGAAAAATAACTAATTGCCCTTGATGGAATTGCGCTCCAAGGCATCCTTGTAGATATCGTTTAGCCTCTGCCTTAAATGGAGAGGCTCAATTACTTCCACGGACCTGCTTCTGGAAAGCAAGGCCATCACGAAATCGTTGGTGATTCTAAGTTTGAGACTTATTATTACGGAATTCTCGTCTTCAGAAACGATTTCCTGGGACTGATGGATTGGCAGTGTTTTGATAAAACCGCCATCAAGAGAATCAAACTTCAGAAGGATTATTTCCACCGGAGTGGAAGAATCGTTCCAAATACCGAAGGATTCACGGAAAAGAGCCCTGACATCTATGCTCTTGTCCTTTACAAAACGGCTGTCCGTAACTTTAAAATCCTCAATCCTTCCAAGTTCAAAGCACTTCAGTTTAAGGTCTTTATGATCCATAGCAACAAGATACCACCTGTGCTGTGAGTTCTTGACATAGTACGGATCCACTACCTTATGCCGTCTGCGGCTCTTTTCTCTCAGATAGACATAATCAAACTCAACGCTTTGGCATTCTTTGGCAGCCTTCATCACGTCAACAATACTGACACTGAAAACCATACTCCTAGTTTCGGGAAGGATAACCTCATTCAAATCAGGGTCCTGCCCCAGATGGCACAGTATCATAAAGTCAGACAGCATATCCGTCATCGTACCGGACATTTCTTCCCTGTCTGCCAGATAATAGCCCAATCCCCTTGCATATTTGATTGTGATTCCGAACAACTCCCAAATGCTGTGAAAGTCTCGCTGAAGGGTGCGGATATCCAGTTCCTTGCCGTCACACTTTTCTCTGACGGTATAAAGAAGTTCGTCCCTGGAGACATATCCGCACCTCTGCAGCTTGTCTATTATGGCAACAAATCTTTTCAGTTGAATAAGACGGTTCATCGGTTTCCCTTATTTTGCCAGATTTGCAAACGGACGCTTTCCATATTGTTTGCGGAATGCATCAATGAGCTCAGTTTCATACTCTTCTGGCTCCTGATCCATAACAGGCTTCCAGCACAACAGCAATTCGTCGTGGTCTTCCAGCTGCCAGATGTACCGGCCTCCCCAATGCCCCACCTTGCAACCATCGCCAAACCTGAGATATTGACCAAGCCTCTTGTTCAGTGTGGAAGAACTTCCAGCCCCACCGGCCTTTCCTATGTACATAACGCAAGTTCCATCAACCCAATTGCTTTCAAGTTCCGCTACAGGCACATTAGGATCCTTGTCCTTGAAAAAACCTCCAGAACCCTTCTTGAGAAAGCAAGGTCTTGAGGATGATTTACGTATAACCATATACACTCCAGCGGATGCGGGAATCATTGAACGGTTTCCTTTCAGGGATGCTATTGATACAAAACCGGAGAAACCGGCTTTCTTCAAAGCTTCAACACTATTGAAGTTATTTTTCACGGATTGTTTCATAGTACTAAAGCTATCTGTTTTTGCAGGCATAGGAGCAATTGTTCTGTTTATTTTTAAACCGGATTCACTACGAAGTGAAATAGTTCTGTCTGGATTTTTGGAAAAAATATGAAGATAGTGATTAACTCTAGCACTAATTTGGCTTGAGGGAATTGGATTGCCATCGTCTCTTTGAAATAAGTGCTTTGAATTAATTCGGTTTGCGATTTCAGAGGATTTCAATGAATGTCCTGCCTCTTTAAGAACAGTCTCAATAGCTTCATGTAGTTTCATATTCGTTATGTTTTATGTGTTACTTATTCAATATAATCTCTGATATCTTCCTGGTCTATTCCGAGCTGGTCCATCAGTTCCTCAAAATCGACATCGGCTTCGTATGTCTTTCCACCTTTTACCTTTACCTCTATTGGAGAGTTCAAAGGAGGGAGAGTTCTGGTGTGAGGCACCGTTTCATAGGCTTTGGAGTAAATCCTGGTGTCAACAGATCCCGTATGAACTGGCTTAATGTCCTTCTTATCATAGTCACCACCCATCTGAGACAGGACGAACAGCACCGTAGAGTATATGGCAAAACGCCTTATGCTCCTTTTGAATCTCCTATTGATATCTTCAAGTTCATATTGTTCCATTATGGTGATATTTAAGATTATGTAAGCCCCAGCCAATGAGACAGGAATGCGGTGAACAATACAGAAAATACAAGTATTACCGGCCACGGGGTATAGGCGATAATGACTTTGATCCCGAACCAGAGGGAATCTTCGTTTTCATATACTGTGTCTTTCATCTTTTCCGGGATTTTCTTTGATTTTTTACAAAAGTATATTAACTGGGCGACAAATCTTGTCGTTGAAGTAAAATTTAGAGATATTTTATACTTTTGATGAACAGAATCCCGCATTATGAAAACTGCTTTAATAAAAAGGTTGGCTTTAATTATTGGCTTGTTTTGTTTCCTCGGCAATTGCTGGGCAATGGCTGAAGACGAGGTGATTTATCACGTCGTTACTACCGTGAGCGAGAATCCGGCAAACGCTGTGACCGTGAACTATCACTGTTCAAACAAGGACAGTTATGTGCTCTATGCCAAGGCACGGGACGTTGCATTCAGGAAGGCCTCAAAGGTGGAACCGGTAAGCGTTCTGTGGAGTACCCGGGGGATTGAGAAAACCGCAAAGGAAACAACCTTCTATACCAGGGAACGCTATGTATGCTCAGTAGAGCTTTCTGGTCTTGAGGCGAACACGAAATACATTTACAAGATAGTTTCAGAAGGATTTGAGTCCAAGGTTTATTCCTTTGTAACTGCCGGAAAGAAAGGCAAATGGAATTTTGTGGCCTTCACCGATTTCCAGCATCGAGGAAACAAGGAAACCCTGCCTCTAATAAAGAGCATGAAAGAAATCGCGCATCCCGCACTGGTTATCTGCAGTGGAGACATGGTGGATGTAGCCGGAAAGGAAGAAGGATGGAACTGGCTGATGGACAATGACATCTTCCGCAATTTTGTGTACGCCGCCTCTCCGGGAGACCACGAGTACTGGGCGGATGACAGCGGCAGGAAGTATCCGCAGTATGATAAGGCACATACATTCAATCATCTGTTCAAATTCCCGGGGAATGGTGCGCCGATGAGCCTGAACACCACCTACTGGTTCCGCTACAACAACGTTCTGTTCATTTCCCTGGACATGAACAACTCCAACGTGGCAACAGGACCGAGGTTCGATGATCAGGTAAATTGGTTTGAAAAGACTGTGGAATCACTTAAGGGAACATTCCAGTATCTTGTTGTTTATGAGCATAAATCAATATACGGTTCAACTAAGATCGATGCAGTTGTGGCAGCAAGGCTGAGGCCTCAGTGGGCTCCGGTTTTCAAGCGGTTTGGCGTGGATCTGGTCCTCAGCGGGCACGACCACATCTATTCCAGGACAAGGGAGATATCCGGCACCTATTACCTTGATATGGGATCCAGCGGAGACAAGAGAAGGGCTCTTGATGAATCTGTTGCCGAAGGAGACGGAATCCACGGGAAAGTGCTGGACCTTAAGGGCGAAGCCCTGTGCTGCGGTGCCAATGTAGAGGTTAACAGGCGCCAAATGAAAGTAACCGTCTACAACCAGAGAAAGGAAGTGGTGGATTCTTTCATTATCAAGGCAAAAAGAAAAAGCTCTCCACGGGATAATCGCAGAGAGCAGACTTTTCATCCCAGCACCTTTGTGGGAGCGGGTGCCGGAATAAACTTCTGAATCTATTTTATTCATTAAAAGTTTCATATTTATTAAACTTTTTGTATGTTTGCAGAAAGATTATAGATATGGAAAAGTATGGTTTTTTAAAGGAGCTAAGGAAAAAGCGTGGGATGACACAACTCCAAGTGGGCATTCTGGCGGGTATGACCAAGTCTCAAATATCCAGGATGGAGCATGGTACTCTCGGAAGCGAGGAGACGGTTTCACGGGTACTGGCTGCTATGGGTTATGAAATGGTGGTTGATTTTAAGGATTTAAGGCAGGGAAGCAATTTGGATACACAGAAGGTTCTATCGATACTCAATGTTTATTTTCAGAGCAATAAGGATAGATATGGAATCGAGAAGATTGGGCTGTTTGGTAGTTTTGCACGGGGAGAACAAAGAGAAATCAGTGATATTGATATACTTGTCAAACTGAAGAAACCCACCTTATTCTTATATTCAGAGATTGCCGGCCAACTGGAAAATGTTTTTGGCCGTCATATAGACATCATTTCAGCGAACTCACACTTAAAAGATTCTTTCAGGGCTCAAATAGAAAAGGAGGTGATATATGTATCCTGACAAATTACGCATTATAAATCTTTTGGAGGGGGCTGTCAATGAGATGGAACTTCTCCAGATAATGTCTGAACCGGTTAAGGTTCCAGATGATTTCTTAAAGGATATGGCAGGAGTAATATTGTTTAGAGCATGCAGTATGAGTCTTCAATATATAACGGAGTGTTTTGTCAAAATCAAGAATATCTGTGGACTGGATTTCTTCAATCCATATTCGTCTATTCCGTGGAATTCGGTTTTCGGTATGAGGAATTTCTTGTCACATGGATATGGTGATGTTGATGCCGTAGGTATATTTAACACAATTAGAGAAGATATTCCTCCTTTGTTAAATACAACAAGAAAGATGCTTTCAGACATACAACACGATACTGACTCCAATCAAGAGTAATAAGAGTCGTTTTTTTGATTAAATTTGTACGATTAAGGCATATAATCGCTGAGAATACATTAATAAAACAATAACGTAATAAATATGATTATTCTGGTTTTAAACTGCGGAAGTTCTTCTATCAAGTACCAGGTGCTGGATATGAAGAGCGAAAGTGAACATTCTCTGCTGGCCAAGGGCCTGGTGGAGAGGATAGGAATGGAAGAAAGTGACATAACCCACTCTGTTCCTGGAGCCGACAAGTTCAAGGTGCACAAGCCTGTAGCAGACCATACGGAAGGCATCAAGGATGTGCTGGGGCTTCTGGTTGATCCGGAGCACGGGGTTCTCAGGTCTCTGGACGAGATAGAGGCTGTAGGGCACAGGGTTGTGCATGGAGGAGAGTACTTTACGCAGAGCTGCATCATAGACCAGAGGGTTAAGGACGGCATAGAGAAATGCTCATCCCTGGCACCTCTTCACAATCCGGCTGGACTGCTGGGAATAAACGCGGTAGAGAGCATTCTGCCTAAGGTTCCTCAGGTAGCGGTATTCGACACTTCATTCCTTCAGACTTTGCCTAACTATGCTTATACTTACGGTCTGCCTTACGAGTATTACGAGAAGGACAAGATCCGCCGTTACGGATTCCACGGAACCAGCCACAGGTTTGTTTCAAAGGTTGGAGCTGAGCTGGCCGGCTTGGACTACAACGATTCCAAGATCATTACCTGCCACCTTGGAAACGGCAGCAGCGTAACCGCCGTAAAGAACGGAAGGGCTGTGGATACATCTCTGGGTCTCAAGACAATAGATGGTCTGATAATGGGAACAAGATGCGGATCCCTGGACCCTGGAGTGGTAACATACATAATGAAGAAATATGACCTGACCGCAGACCAGATGGAAAACATCCTGACCAAGAAGAGCGGTTTTGCGGGAGTTTCCGGAGTGTCTTCAGATGCAAGAGACCTGGAAGAGGCTGCAGCAAGGGGAGACAAGAGGGCAAAGCTTACTCTGGAGATTTTCCGTTACGGACTGCTGAAGTTTGTGGGAGCATTCTCTGCTGCAATGGGCGGAGTTGACCTGATTGTATTCACCGGAGGAATCGGAGAGAATGACCCTAAGACAAGGGCCTATATCGGCGAGAAATGCGCTTACCTGGGAGTTGACTTTGACAACGAGGTCAATAATGGACTCAGGGGCAAGACCGCCATCCTGACCAAAAAAGGCTCTAAGGTAAAGGTTGCCGTTGTATGCACCAACGAGGAACTGGTGATTGCAACGGACACCATGAAGCTTGTTAAAATGTAAAATCTTAAAATACAATAGAATATGAAAACATTTGATGAAGTATACGAGCTCCTTAAGGCCAATACCGTCAAGAGGAGACTGGCTGTAGCCTGGGGTGTGGACGACCACTCTGTATGCGCTGCAAGCATGGCAGTTGACGCAGGATTCTGCGAGGCAACCCTTTACGGAGACCGCAAGATGATCGAGGCGGTTTGCGCAAAGGAAAACATCGATATCGCGAAGTTCACGATAGTGGATGTTCCTGTAGAGCTGAAGGCTATCCAGGAAGCTGTTACCGCCGTTCACGAAAAGAGGGCGGATGTTCTGATGAAGGGTCTCTGCTCAACCGACAAGTATATGAGGGGAATCCTCAACAAGGAATGGGGACTTCTGCCACCTAAGGCCGTGCTGAGCCACATTTCCGTGATGCAGCATCCTAACTATCCTAAGTTCTTGACATTCGGCGATATGGCAGTGATTCCGCTGCCGGACTTCAAGCAGAAGCAGGCTATCCTGAAGTATGTTGTAGGAGTCTGCCAGTCTCTGGGAGTGGAGAAGCCTAAGATCGCTATGATAGCCGCCACGGAGCAGATGCTGGACGGTATGCCGGCTTGCGTTGAGGCTGCGATGATCTCCAAGATGAGCGACCGCGGCCAGGTTTACGGTCTGGTTGACGGCCCTCTGGCACTGGACGTTGCACTCAGCAAGGAAGCCGCTGCAATCAAGAAGCTCAAGAGCGAGGTTGCAGGAGACGTGGACGGAATGGTATTCCCTAACATCGAGAGCGGAAACGTATTCTACAAGTCCAACACCCAGCTGGTTCCGGGAACAAGGACCGCAGCCTTCGTGGCCGGTGCCCTGGCTCCTTGCGTACTGTCTTCCAGGGCAGACAGCATAGATACCAAGCTCAACTCCATAGCACTGGCCTGCCTGCAGGTAAAGTAGGGCTATGAAGCGCTCCTGGATTATTATTGCTATCCTGGCTCTGGCTTCCTGCCGGGGTGGGGAAGGAAATGTAAAAGGCGAGGCGGCTGCAGAAAATGCGGTCGCCTTTGCCGATTTTCTTTCAATCCGGGGAGATACCGTAAGGTCTTTCAGCAGCTGGCAGGACAAGGGATCGCAGAGCGAAACCTACCGCCTTGTACCAAGAGACTGCACAGCAATCCTCGCATCGGATCCGATGGCAATAGGTGTCCCGCTCAGGAGCGTTATCTGCATGTCCACTACATATCTACCTCATATCAAGCTTCTTGGAGATGCTGATATTGTAAAGGGAGTCAGTGGAACCAGGTTTATTTACGACAGCCTTTACTCAGCGATGGCGGAAGAGGGGCTAATCGCCGATGTGGGAGCGGAAACTTCTCCCGATTATGAAAAGATTCTTTTCCTGGACTGCGATGCTGTGCTTGCCTATGGCATTTCCGGCTCGGACAACAGTTACATTGATAAACTCAGGACTTTGGGGCGGAAGGTAATTGTAATCAACGATTATCTGGAGCCGTCCGTAATGGGCAAACTGGAGTATATCAAGCTGTTCGGAAGCTTGCTTGGGAAAAGGGAGAAGGCGGATTCCATCTTCCTGGCAAAGAAGCGGGAATACGAGTCCGCCAAGGACTGTTGCAGCAATGAAACCAAGACGCAAGTGCTTGTAAACCTGCCGTTCAAAGGCATCTGGTATGTTCCGGGGAAGGAAAGCTATATGGCTGAACTTGTAAGGGATGCCGGAGGGCAAATCCTGGGTGCTGAGGAAGGTGAAAACCTTTCTTCCCAGAAGAGTTTCGAACAGATGTATTCCCTGGCGAAGGATGCCGGCGTGTGGATTCACCTTAACCAGGCAATCCGCAGGTCCGATGTCTCTGCCGAGAACCCGATGTTCAGCAAGGTACCGGCGTATAGAGAGGGGAATCTTTATAATAACAACAAAAGGGTGACCGCCGCTGGAGGAAGCGATTACTGGGAAAGCGGAGCCCTGCATCCGGACGAAATCCTGAAGGATATGATTCAGATATTCCATCCGGAAATCGCTGAGAAACATTTCCCCGGAAGGGAACTTGTCTATTACATAAAGCTTGAGGACTGATATGGTTTATGATCTTGCGATAGTTGGAGGAGGTGCTGCGGGCCTTATGGCAGCAGCCTGGATTACAGAGCAGTACAAGGATGCCGAGTCTCGGCCTTCTGTTGTTCTTCTGGAGAAGATGCCTCGTCCGGGACGCAAGATCAATATCACGGGAAAAGGACGATGCAACCTTACAAACGCCCGTATGTGGGACGAATTCGGCGTGCACGTCCATCCTAACGCACAGTTCCTGAAAAACGCGTTCTACGGCTTTTCCTCTTCAGACACAATGGACTTTTTCAAGGCCTTTGGGCTGGACCTTGTTATTGAAAGGGGGCAGAGAGTATATCCTAAGAGCATGAGGGCAATGGATGTCACCGATTGCCTTGTGCACTGCATAAGGAACGGGGGCGTAGTGGAAGTGCTTACAGAGTGCCCTGTAGAAAGAATAGAAAAGAAGGAGGAATTTGAACTGTTTTGCGGAGACCGTACCTTTTCCTGCCACAAACTTCTTATAGCAACCGGAGGCCTGTCCTATCCTTCAACGGGAAGCTCAGGCGATGGCTATGGCTTTGCAAAGAGCTTGGGGCACAGCATAGTGCAGCCTCGTCCTTCTTTGACGGCCCTTGTTCCGGAAGGCTATGCGGACGGAGGCGGGATGAGCACTTTCGGGCGGTGGCTCTGCGGCCTGAGTCTCAAGAACGTGGCAATGAGCCTTGAAGTTGGCTCTGACATAGTCCAGGAGGAATTCGGAGACGCTGACTTTACAGATGGAGGCATCGAGGGCCCTCTGGGCTTTCGCCTGAGCCGCAAGGCTGTACAAGCTCTGGACAACGGCCAGAAGGTTTCAGTTCTTCTGGACTTGAAGCCTGCTCTCTCGGAAAGCCAGCTCTCCCAGAGAATAAAGAGAGAGGCCTCATCGGGGAACAATACTTTAAAATATCTTCTTTCCAAACTGCTTCCAAGGCAGATGATTCCGGCATTTCTGCACATTAACAAGGATATGGCGCAGATGGCTCCCGGAAAGGCTGCTGAAAGGCTTCCTTATGCCCTTAAGCACATGAAGTTCAGGATTGTCTCCTATGTGGGGTTTGAAAGATGCGTGGTTACAAACGGCGGAGTTTCCATCAAGGAAGTATCCCAGAAGACAATGGAAAGCAAACTTGTTCCCGGTCTTTTCTTTGCAGGGGAACTGCTTGACCTGGACGGAGATACAGGAGGCTATAACCTTCAGATAGCGTTCTCTACGGCTGTTCTGGCCGCAAGGAGTGCTCTTCTATGAGATAATATCGATTTTGATCTGGTCGCAGGAAAGAGTCTGGGTTATGTCAGGCTCTATCTCGTATGCGCCGATGTCCTCAAGTTCCAGAAGCACAAGGTCTCCGCTTCTTAGGGACATATACTCTGAAGCCCTCTGGAGAGCAGAATCGAAAGCCTCGAACCCTTCATAGGGGCCGTTGTCACCGATAGGGGTTGCCTCGGAGATGAATATGCTGGAATCCAGTGTGTTGCCTTCGTTCACATCATAGGTGGAAAGATGGACGCCCCAGCCGCAGGTTTTGTAATGGCGGTGGGCATATTCTTCCCGGATGCACTTTCCGGCTCTCTCAATTCTGACATAGGCAAACCTGATGGCTCTCAGAGTCTCGATCTTGTCCGGAACCCAATACTTGAAGCCGCCGGAAGAGTCTTTATCTCTTACGATTGCAGTATCAGGGCAGGTGTAGAAGTTGTCGCTCTGGTATGGAAAAATGAAGAGATTCATTTCTTGTATTTTTCCGGATGGACGCGGATGTCCCTTAAAATTCTCTTGGTGTATTCCGTGAATTTTCCGCCTTCCATCCAACTGTAATATCCGGGATCCTCTCTTAGGGTATCCACAACGCTTTTGTCCTTGTATTTTCCAAATCCGAACACTGCTTCTCCCTTGTCGTTTAGGATTATGGCCCCTGCAAGGTCAATGTTCCGGTTCTTTACCGAGAAGTCTGCAAGAGCATCAACATCGTTCTCCAGCGTGTCGCTGTACTTTTCCAGCTGTGCCTTGAGGACTTCCATAGTTGCAATGGTGTCCGCTTCGGCTCCGTGCGCTCCCTCCAATTCCTTGTGGCAGTAGAACTTGTAAGCGGCAGCCAGGGTCCTGGGCTCCATCTTGTGGTAAATGTTCTGGACATCCACCAGTCGGTGACGGCTAAAGTCAAAATCGATTCCGCACCTTAAAAATTCCTCGGCAAGAAGAGGGATGTCAAACTTTATGGAGTTGTAACCGGCTATGTCACAGCCCTCCAGCTGCTGGGCCAGGCTCTTGGCATACTGCTTGAAATACGGGCAGTCCTTAACGTCCTCGTCCGTGATGTGGTGAATGGCTGTGGAGGCTTCCGGAATATGCATTCCCGGATTGATTCTGCGGGTCTTGATATCAGTATGCCCGTCTGGATACAGTTTTACAAAGGAGATTTCGATTATCCTGTCTGTAGAAATATCCAGACCGGTACTCTCTATGTCAAAGAATACCAGCGGTCTTTTGAGCTTTATTTCCATTTCTCGGCGATGATTCTGTTAGAGCCTCATCGGCATAAGCAGAGCGCAGATTTCCTGGTTAGGATCTGTCTGCTCGGCAGGCTGCATAAGGGCTGCCTTGGTAGGCTCAGCCAGCTTGATGCAGATCTGGTCGTAAGGCAGGTTGGCGAGAATCTCAATCAGGAACTGGGACTTGAAAGCGATTCTCATAGGCTCTCCGACATAGTTGCAGCTTATGGTCTCCTTTGCGCTCATTGAGAAGTCCAAATCCTGGGCGGTGATCTCCAGTTTTCCGTCCGCTACCTTGAAGACAATCTGTCCGGTTGACTGGTTTGCGCATACTGCAACACGTCTTGTAGCGTTGAGAATGTCTGTTCTTGAGACGGTTATGATATTGTTGTTGTTCTTTGGAATAACCTTGGTGTAGTCCGGATATGTTCCCTCAATCAGGCGGCAGACAACCAGCTGCTGGTCGAACTTGAAGAATGCGTTCTTCTTGTCGAAGCTGATGGAAACGATCTCGTCTGAAAGCCTTGCCAGGTTGTTTTTCAAGATGTTGGCAGGCTTCTTAGGCAGAACGAAGGAACTCTTTACTCCGGCAACGTCCTTTCTCTCGAAGCATACGAGCTTGTGGGCGTTGGAGGCAACGAAAGTGGTGGATTTCTCTCCGATATCGAAGAATACTCCGTTCATCACGGGACGCAAAGGCTCTTCCGCCGTGGCGTAGATAGTTCCGTTGAGAGCTTCGCTGAGGACCTCTGCCGGAATGTCTATCTTCTTTGGATCCATCAGGACCGGAAGCTGCGGATACTCGTCCGGAAGGATGCAAGGGATGCTTGCCGTACCGCTTGCCCAGGTAATGGTCAGGATGTTCTTTTCCTCGTTTGTCTGGAACTGAACCGGCTGTGTAGGCAGCTCCTTGAAGGAATTTGTGAGCAGAACTGCGGGAACAGCAATCTTTCCCTCTTCTCCCACGTCCTCGATGTTCATTATGGTTTTGAGTGTCGTTTCCTGGTCAGAACCGGTGATAGTTAAACTCTTGCCTTCCAACTCAAGAAGGAAATCCTCAAGAATAGGAAGAGAGCTCTTAGGTGGAACTACCTTGGAAACAGACAGTAAAGCCTGTAAAAAATCTGTGCTTGTTGCTGTAAACCTCATATCTGTCGTTTTAAATTATACTATTTGCAAATATAAGAAAAAATCGGGTTTTGTAACCAATACTTTTCGTATTTCGTATAATGCTTGCATTGATTGACAAATTTCAAATATCATTATTTATATGAGACAGCTCAAAATTACAAAATCTATCACCAACCGAGAGAGTGCTTCTCTGGACAAATACCTGCAGGAGATCGGTAGGGAAGAGAGAATCACCATTGAGGATGAGGTAGAACTCGCGCAGAGGATAAAGAAGGGAGACCAGGCCGCCCTGGAGAAACTTACAAAGGCAAACCTGAGATTCGTGGTTTCAGTGGCAAAGCAGTACCAGAACCAGGGTCTTAGCCTGCCTGACCTGATCAACGAGGGCAACCTCGGACTGATTAAGGCGGCTGAAAAGTTCGACGAGACAAGAGGATTCAAGTTCATTTCATACGCCGTGTGGTGGATCCGCCAGTCGATTCTGCAGGCTCTGGCAGAACAGAGCAGGATTGTAAGGCTTCCGCTTAACCAGGTAGGTGCCCTGAACAAGATCAACAAGATAATCAACAAGTTCGAGCAGGAGCACGAGAGGCTTCCGTCTCCGGACGAGGTTGCAGAGATGCTGGAGACCTCCAAGGAGAAGGTTGCTGATACCCAGAGAGTTTCCGGCCGCCACATTTCCATAGACGCTCCGTTTGTGGAGGGTGAGGACAACAGCCTTCTGGACGTGCTTCCAAACAACGATTCACCGGCCGCAGACCGCGGACTGATCAACGAATCGCTGAAGATGGAGATAGAAAGAGCCCTTTCCACCCTTACAGAAAGAGAAAGGAACATCATCAAGTACTTCTTCGGAATCGGCTGCCAGGAGAAGACCCTGGAGGAGATTGGAGAGACCTTCAACCTTACTCGCGAGAGGGTAAGGCAGATCAAGGAGAAGGCTATCCGCCGACTGAAGTCTTCCGGAAGAAAGAAACTCCTTATGAACTATCTCGGATAAAATGCAGGACGCTTTTATAAAGTTCAGCGATATGCTTTGCACCTATCCGGAGTTTGTACTCCTGATAGGTGGAGGTTTGTTCTTCCTGATATACAGCGGATTCGTCCCGATTCGCCATTTCGGTAGGGCTGTCAAGGCTCTGGGCAAGAAGGACGATTCCCCGGGACAGATCAGTTCCTTCCAGGCTCTGATGGGCGCAATTGCCGCCACTGTCGGAATGGGAAGCATTGCGGGTGTGGCCATAGCTCTGATGCTTGGCGGCCCGGGAGCCATTTTCTGGATGTGGGTCAGCGCCATAGTCGGTATGGCAACCAAGTTCTTCGAGGGAACCCTGGCCATAATGTACAAGGGCAAGGATGACCGTGGAGAGGTTCAGGGAGGTCCAATGTACATGATAACCGAAGGAATCGGCAAGAATTGGAAGCCGCTGGCAATATTCTTCTCTGTCGTGGGTCTTATCGGTACTCTCTGCATTATGCAGGCAAACCAGTTCACCGAGGCTGTGATAACCATTTTCACCAAGCCTGCGGGCATTCCGGACAGCCTTCTGGTAAAATTCATAATCGGCTGCTGCATAGTGGCTATTGTGGCTCCGGTAATACTCGGGGGAATCAAGAGAATCGCCAGTATAGCGTCCAAGGTTGTGCCTTTGATGGTAGGCCTGTATTTTGTGCTTGTAGGGTACATTATTGCGACCAACCTTTCTGTTGTGCCTCAGGTATTCGGCGATATTTTCAGGGGAGCGTTCAACTTCCAGGCCGGAGTCGGAGGAGCCATCGGTTCGTTCTTCATGGTTGCCACAATCGGAGCCCGCAGGGCCACCCTGGTTAACGAGGCCGGCGTGGGCACCGCAAGCATGATGCACGGAGCATCCAAGAACAACGAGCCTGTAAGAGAGGGACTTGTGGCAATGCTCGGACCTTTCTGCGATTCCGGAATCGTTTGTACTTTAACTGCTGTTGCAATTCTTACCGCATCTGCTTCAGGAGGATATGTGATTCCTGCGGCGGGATCAGACGTAAAGGGTCTGGAGATTGCCCTGAACGCATTCAGCGCCGCTGTCAATTACGGAAAGCTGGGAGGATACCTCCTTATGATAATGGTGTTCTTCTTCGCCTTCTCCACGATGTTCTCCTATTCTTACTATGGAATGAAGTGCACGAGCTACCTGTTCGGCACCAAATACGGCAAATATTACAATTACTTCTTCCTGGCAATGCTCATAGTTTGCGCGATGATACCTCTGAAGCTGGCAGTTGCTGTGATAGACCTGGCATATCTGCTGATGGCCTGCGCTACAATGTTCACGCTTCTGTATCTGAGCCCTAGGGTAAAGAAAGCCGCCAGGGAGTACTTTAAAAAGAAATGAAGATGACACCTGAAGTATTCATACGTCCACTCGTATCTGACGCAATCAAAGCCCTTTACGGAGAAGTTCCTCAGGAAAGGATGATCCAGCCGCAGCCTACAAGAAAGGAGTTTGAGGGAGATGTAACCATTATGGCCTTCCCGTTCCTGAGGCTCAGCCACAAGGGCCCGGAAGAGACTGCCGGACAGATAGGCGAGTATCTCAAGGCCAATTGCCCTCAGGTGGAGTCCTTCAACGTGGTGAAGGGCTTTCTGAACATAAAGCTTTCCCAGGATTTCTGGAAGGGTGTGTTCGGCGATATATTTGCCGCAAAGGATTACGGGCAGCTTCCTGCCAGCGGAAAGACCGTGATGGTGGAGTTCTCTTCTCCAAACACCAACAAACCGCTTCATCTTGGCCATATCCGCAACATCCTCCTTGGCTGGAGCGTTTCCAAACTTATGGAGGCCAATGGCCATAACGTGGTCAAAACCAATATAGTCAACGATCGCGGAATCCACATCTGCAAGTCTATGCTTGCCTGGAAACTGTTCTCGGGTGGAGCAACCCCTGAATCCACCGGAATCAAGGGAGACCACTTTGTCGGGGACTATTATGTGAAGTTCAACGATCTTCTCAAGACACAGGCCGCCGGGATTCTTTCAAAGGGTACTCCTCTGGAAGACAAGGACAAGGAGAAGGAAAGGGTTAAGGAGGCCGAAAGGCAGGCTCCCGCCCAGCTGGAGGCCCAGGATATGCTCAGGCGCTGGGAGAAAGGAGACCCTGAGATCGTGGACCTGTGGAAGACAATGAACGGATGGGTTTACGAGGGCTTTGACCAGACTTATGAAAGGCTTGGAGTAGGGTTTGATATAATCTACTACGAGTCAGATACATACAAACTCGGCAAGAAGACAGTTCTGGAAGGCCTGGAAAAGGGCGTTTTTGAAAAGCACGAGGACGGAAGCGTTTGGTGCGACCTTACCGGCGACGGACTGGACAAGAAGCTTCTTCTGAGAAGTGACGGCACTTCCGTTTATATGACCCAGGATATCGGAACGGCCCAGGAAAGGTACAAGGCATACAAGTTCGACCAGATGGTTTATGTTGTCGGTGACGAGCAGAATTACCACTTCCAGGTGCTGAAGCTCATACTTTCCAAGCTCGGCTTCAAGTGGGCGGACTCCATCTACCACATGTCTTACGGAATGGTGGAACTGCCTGAGGGCAAGATGAAATCCAGGGAGGGAACGGTAGTGGATGCAGATGATCTTCTGCAGACTATGTACGAGACCGCAAAGGAGAATTCCCTGGAGCTCGGAAAGCTCGCCGATATGGATGAGAAGGAGAAGGAGGAACTCTTTGAGATGCTGGGGCAGGGAGCCCTCAAGTATTTCATTATCAAGGTGGATCCAAGGAAGAAGATGCTCTTCAATCCTAAGGAGAGCATAGACTTCAACGGCAACACCGGTCCTTTTATCCAGTACACTCACGCCAGAATCAAATCCATTTTGAGAAGGGCGACAGACACCCCTAAGGTATCGGACGGAGCGCTGCTAAACGGCAAGGAGATTGAGCTTGTGAAGATTCTTGGCTCCTTCCCGGACAAGATCCGCGAGGCTGGCGACGCCATGAGCCCGGCCCTTGTGGCAAATTACTGCTACGACCTGGCTAAGGAGTTCAACCAGTATTACCACGACTTCTCCATCCTCAAGGAGGAAGACGCTGCTGTGCGAAGCCAGAGGCTGGCAATCGCCTCTGCCGTGGCCAAGACTCTGGTCAAGGGAATGGATATCCTCGGAATCCGTCTCCCTGAAAGAATGTAAATGCATCCTTCATCAGATATAGGACATAAGGCTTTTCTTCCCACCACCAGAGACGAAATGCGCCGTCTGGGGTGGGAACAGGCAGATATAATCCTCTTTACAGGAGACGCTTACGTAGATCATCCGTCTTTTGGTACCGCTGTGATAGCCAGGACTCTGGAGAGAGAAGGCTACAAGGTTGCGGTCGTGCCGCAGCCTAACTGGAGAGACGATCTCAGGGATTTCCGCAAACTTGGCGCACCCCGCCTTTTCTTCGGCGTTTCAGCCGGGGCGATGGACTCCATGGTCAATCACTATACGGCTTTCAAGCGCCTGAGAAGCAACGATGCCTATACTCCGGGCGGAGCGGCAGGTTTCCGTCCTGATTACGCCGTTACGGTTTACACCAGGATACTGAAACAGCTATTCCCGGAGATTCCCGTTGTCATTGGAGGCATAGAGGCGTCGCTGAGGAGGGTTACCCACTATGATTACTGGAAAGACTGCCTTATGCCGTCCATACTGGTTTCCAGCGGGGCGGATTTCCTGACTTACGGAATGGGAGAAAGGGGCAACATCCAGATAGCCAGGTATCTGGACGGAAATCCGGAGAGGAAGACGCTCCGCGATTTGCTGCAGACAGCCTACTTCAGCGATGAGGCTCCTAAGGACGACGGACAGACCGTTATTCTTCCTTCATTTGAGGAGTGCTGCAAAGACAAGAAGGCTTTTGTCAGGAACTTCAACCAGGTTGAGCTCCAGGCCAATCTTCTGCATCCAAAGAGGATAGTGGAGCCTTGCCAGGGCGGATATGTCTATATCAACGAGCCTTTCCCTCCAATGGAGACTCCCGAACTGGATGAGGTTTACGACCTTCCATACACTATGCTCCCGCATCCGAGATACAAGGGCAAGGCCATTCCGGCATACGAGATGATCAAAAATTCCGTTACCATCCACCGCGGATGCTTCGGAGGCTGCAGTTTCTGCACCATAGCGGCCCATCAGGGGAAGTTCATCCAGAGCCGGAGCCGTGAATCAATAATCGCAGAGATAGAGCAGCTTAAGGCACTTCCCGGTTTTGCCGGCAATCTTTCCGATGTAGGAGCTCCTTCCGCCAACATGTATCAAATGGGGGGAAAGAACAGGGATATATGCGCAAAATGCAAGAGGAAATCCTGCCTCTATCCGAAGATGTGCCCGAACCTGGACCATTCCCACAAGGCCCTGACAAAGCTTTATCGCGATATAGATTCCATTAAGGGAGTAAGGCATTCCTATATAGGCAGCGGGGTGCGCTACGATCTTCTGATGGATGAAAAGGGGTTTCTTGACGAAGATTCCAGAATCTATTTCAAGGAACTCATTTCTAGGCATATAAGCGGCCGCTTCAAGGTTGCTCCGGAGCATACGGAAGACCATATCCTGAATCTTATGAACAAGCCTCCTTTCTCCCTTTTTGTGGTGATGAAGAAGGAGTTTGAGAAGATTTGCTCCCAGGCCGGGCTCAACCAGCAGATCATACCTTATTTCATCTCTTCCCACCCCGGATGCCGGCTCAGCGACATGAAAGCCCTCGCTTCCAACAAGGCCCTCAAGGGAGTGCTTACGGAGCAGGTGCAGAGCTTCACTCCTACGCCTATGACCCGCAGCTCGGTTATGTTCTATACCGGTCTGGAGCCTAATACTCTGAAACCTTTGTTTGTAGAGAAGAATATCGAGAGGCAGAGGCAGCAGAAATCCTATTTTTTCAAGAAATAGGTCAAATTGTTTTGCGATTCAAAAAAATACCTTATAATTGCAACACAAAACATACCCGACCTATTTTTAATCTTTTGAAAGTGACTACTGTTAAAAAGACTCAGAAGAAGGAGACCGCCAAGGCTCCTGCCAAGAAGGCTGCCGTAAAGGCTCCAGCCAAGAAAACTGCCGTAAAGGCTACTGAAAAGAAGGCCCCTGCCAAGGCTCCTGCAAAAAAGGCTGCCGTAAAGGCTCCGGCCAAGAAAGCTGTTGCAAAGGCGCCTGTTAAAAAGGCTGCTGCCAAAGCTCCGGTTAAGAAGGTTGCCGCCAAGGCACCTGCAAAGAAGGCCGCCGTAAAGGCTCCAGCCAAGAAAACCGCTGTTAAGGCCCCTGTAAAGAAAGCCACGGCCAAGGCTCCTGCAAAGAAGGTTGCCGCCAAGGCTCCTGCAAAGAAGGTTGCCGTAAAGGCTACAGCCAAAAAGGCTCCTGTGAAGAAGGTAGAGGCAAAGGTTGAAAAGAAGGTTGAGGTAAAGGTTCCCGAGAAGAAACCGGTAGTGAAAGCTCCCGAGAAAAAACCGGAATCAAATCTGGACAAGAAAATAATCAAGCCCAATACAGTTTCCCAAAAAGCCGGGTCTCCGGTAGTAATGACAACGGAAAGGCCTAAGAACGTGGGCGTTCCCGCTTCTATGCAGGGGAAGAGACGCCTGGTGGTAAGCTATTCCAAGATGAAGGAGGAGGTTGCCGCCGCTTTCAAGGAAAAGTATCCGAAGGGATATTCAGATTATATGGGAGACCTTTTCAGGGTAGAGCCGCCTGTAGGGGAGCCGTTTTACGCAATCACGCTGGAAACCGAGGATTCCGTATATCTGATAAAGATGGTTGTGAATGTGGACAAGGCTGAGGATGCCCAGAAGAGCCTGTTCCCGGATGCAGACGCGTCAGACGATATTCCAACCGAGGGCGAGACCTTCCCGGACGACAATACGGAGAACATGTCGGACTCTGACGATGACACCGAATAGCCGTCCAAATATTTTCAAACGGATATCACACTCTATTAGAGTATGGCTGGAGAGGATGCCCGAAACCCGGGAGGTCCTCCTCCTTGCTTTTATAGTGGGCCTTGGCAGCGGTTTGGCCGCCGTGCTGATGCTTAGGGCCATTCATCTTGTGCAATGGGTGCTGGTGGGATGGTTCAAGACCCCGTCGCAGAGCTGGCTCTATCTGGTTTATCCTGGCGTTGGTATGCTGATTGCCTATCTGATTGTAAGATATGTGATCAAGGACAACATCGGGCACGGAGTTACAAAGGTGCTGCTGGCAATATCCAGATACGATTCCAAGATCAAGCCCCATAACACCTGGTCTTCCATACTGACAAGTGCCATAACAATCGGTTTCGGCGGTAGTGTGGGAGCCGAGGCTCCAATCGTTTATACCGGAGCTGCAATCGGATCCAACATAGGCCGCAAGGCAGGCCTGACATACAAGAATATGACGCTTCTTCTGGGCTGTGGAGCCGCCGGTGCAATCGCCGGAATCTTCAAGGCCCCTATGGCGGGAGTGCTGTTTACGCTGGAGATACTGATGTTCAATATGTCCATGACATCAATACTTCCGCTGGTGCTCAGCAGTGTAACGTCCACAACGGTTACCTATCTTCTTATGGGAGACGCTGTTGCGTTTGACAACACGCTTACTCCGTTCAATATGGGGAACATACCTTTCTATGTCATCTTCGGAATAGTATGCGGCTTTGCCTCCCTGTATTTTACAAGAGCAACTCTCTTTACGGAAGACAAGGTCAAGGCCATCTCCAATCCATTCCGCAGATGGGCACTCTGCGCAATAGGTCTGGGAATAATGATTTTCATCTTCCCTCCGCTTTACGGAGAGGGTTACGGCACTCTTACAGACCTTCTGAACGACAACGACACGCACTCCGTGGGCAGTACCATATTTCCGTTCCTGTTTGAAAACAAGTGGTTCCTTCCTACATTCTTTGCGCTTGTATTCCTGTTCAAGGTATTCTCCATGAGCTTCACCAATGCCGGCGGCGGAGTGGGAGGAACATTCGGTCCTACGCTGTTTATGGGCGGAATCTTCGGGTTTGTGGTTGCACGTTATTCCAACCTTCTGGGTATGGACCTTCCAGAGACCAATTTCGTGCTTGTGGGAATGGCCGGCCTGATGGCCGGAGTAATGCAGGCCCCTCTGACCGCTATCTTCCTTATCGCTGAGATAACAGGCGGTTATACCCTTTTAATGCCTCTTATCATTACTTCCGCTATTTCCTACGCTACAATCCGCTTATTTGAGCCATATTCAATCTATACCAAGCGAATAGCCAAGAGGGGATATCTTCTAACCCACGATTCGGACAAGGCCGTCCTTACCCTTCTGAAAATTGATGATGTGTTGGAAACCAACTTCTCTCCAATAGAGGAAGGTGCCTCGCTGGGAGATTTGCTTACTGTCATATCTAGCTCAAGCAGAGATATATACCCTGTCCTGGACAAAGAAGGAAGGCTTCTGGGCACCGTGTGGCTCAACGATGTGAAGAAAGATATGTTTGACAGCTCTAATTATACCCGACCAGTTTCGGACTATATGGAAAAGGAGGAAATCTGCGCCTATAGCGATGACCGGATGGATGAGGTGATGAGCAAGTTTGAGCAGACAGGCGGCTGGAATATTCCTGTCGTTGACAGGGATGGCAAATGGCGGGGCTTTGTCTCAAAGTCCCATATTTTCTTCGCTTACAGAGAAAGATTACACGAGGTCAGCCACGACTAATATGAATTCCAAATACATAGATTACATCGCAGGCAAGCTGGGCGTAAAGTCCTGGCGTGTTGAAAACTGCATTCAGCTCCTTGAGGAAGGGGCAACGGTTCCTTTCATTTCCCGATACAGAAAAGAGGCCACTGGCTCTCTCTCTGATGTGGAGGTTGCAGAGACCAACTTCCATTACCAGAGATTCCTGGAACTGGACAAGAGGAAAGAGGCTGTCCTAAAGAGCATTGAGGAACAGGGCAAGATGACGGATGAGCTCCGGCAGATGATAGACCTCTGCACGGAAAGCCAGAGGCTGGAGGATATCTATCTGCCTTTCCGCCCCAAGAGGCGCACAAGGGCTTCCGTTGCAAAGGAGAAAGGTCTGGAACCTCTGGCCCAGAAGATGCTTTCCCTTCAGGTTGAGGATGTGAGGAAAGAGGCTGAAAAGTTTGTCAAGGAGGGAGTTGCGGATGTGGACGAGGCCCTTCAGGGAGCACGTGACATCATCGCCGAGCAGATTTCAGAGAACATAGAGACAAGGGAGGAACTCCGTTCATACTATACAAGAAGCGGTGTCCTCAAGACAAAACTGGTCAAGGGCAAGGAGGAAGAAGGGGAGAAGTACAGCAACTACTTCAACTACTCTTCATATCTTTCCAAGATGCCTTCTCACAGGGTTTTGGCAATTCTCAGGGCGGAGAATGAGAAGATACTTTCCATCAGGGTGGAAACGGACCCCCAGGTATCTCTGAAGATAATCAACAGAATCTTCTACAAGGGTAAAAGATATCCGGCCCGCCAGCTTTTCGACGAGCTGAAACTTGCTCAGGAAGATAGCCTTACGCGTCTTCTGGATCCTTCAATCGAGAACGAGACCCTGAAGGCGGCAAAGGAAAGGGCGGATCTGGAGGCGGTAAAAGTTTTCGGGGAGAATCTCAAGCAGCTCCTTCTTGCAGCTCCGGTGGGGCAGAAGAGGACAATGGCCATTGACCCGGGCTTCCGTACCGGCTGCAAAGTGGTATGCCTGGACGACAAGGGAGAACTCCTGCATCACGACGTGATATTCCCGCATCCTCCTGTAAACCAGAAGATGGAGGCTATGCGCAAGGTAATGGGAATGGCGGAGGAATACGGTATCGAGGTAATTGCGATAGGCAACGGAACGGCCGCAAGGGAGACCGAGGCTTTTATCCGCCGCCTGACTTTCGACAATCCTGTCAAGATATATTCTGTTAGCGAGGACGGAGCATCCATCTATTCCGCTTCTGAAACGGCAAGGGAGGAGTTCCCGAACGAGGATGTTACTGTAAGGGGAGCGGTTTCCATAGGCCGCCGCCTAATGGATCCTCTGGCAGAACTCGTGAAGATTGATCCTAAGTCTCTGGGAATCGGGCAGTACCAGCACGATGTGGATCAGGGTCTTCTGAAGGAAAAACTGGACGATGTTGTGGAGTATTGCGTGAACACGGTAGGGGTGAACCTCAACACGGCCAGCCGCCACCTGCTTTCCTACGTGTCCGGAATCGGTCCGGCACTTGCCTCTAACATAGTGTCTTATAGGGCCGCTAACGGAACCTTCTCGTCCCGTGGAGACCTTATGAACGTGCCTCGTCTCGGGCAGAAGGCCTACCAGATGGCGGCGGGCTTCCTCAGGATTCCTCACGGAGAGAATCCGCTTGACAATTCCGCCGTTCATCCGGAGAGATATGCCTTGGTGGAGAAGATGGCAAAGGATGCCGGCTGCAAAGTTTCAGACCTTATAGGAAACAACTCCAAGATAGATTCGATACGGCTGGAAGACTATGTCAGCGATGATGTGGGACTTCCGACATTAAAGGATATAGTCCAGGAACTCAAGAAGCCGGGGCGGGATCCGAGGGAAAGCGCCAAGGACTTTGAGTTCTCATCCGAAATCTCTACCATTGAGGATCTTAAGGAAGGTATGGTTCTCCCCGGAATAGTCACCAACCTTACAGCATTCGGGGCTTTTGTGGACATAGGAATCAAGCAGAACGGGCTCATCCACGTATCCAATATGGGAAAGAAATATGTGCGTGACGCTTCCGAGGTTTTGAAACTTCACCAGCAGATTACGGTAAGTGTAATGGGCGTTGATCTCCGCCGCAAGAGGATACAGTTAAGGCTTGTAGAGTAGGAATTGGCTTCTTTCTGCTTATATTTGTAAGATTAAACAAGAGAATTATGTCAGACAAGCTGGTTGTCATACCTACCTATAACGAGAAGGAGAATATTGAGAAGATTACCCGCAAGGTATTTTCTCTGGACGGAGATTTTCATATCCTGGTTGTTGACGACGGCTCTCCGGACGGGACGGCCGACATCGTCAAGGGCCTTCAGGCTGAATTTCCACAGAGGCTTCACCTTATCGAGCGCAGCGGAAAGCAGGGCCTCGGAACCGCATATATAACCGCGTTCAAATGGGCCATAGAAAAAGGATACGGCTTTGTGTTTGAGATGGATGCGGACTTCTCCCATAATCCGGACGATCTGATCCGCCTGTACAAGGCCTGCGCTGAAGACGGGGCGGACCTTTCCATAGGTTCCCGCTACTGCAACGGAGTAAGCGTAATCAACTGGCCTATAGGAAGGGTGGTGATGAGTTACTTTGCTTCTTACTATGTGCGCAAGGTGCTCAGGATGAAGGTGTATGACTGCACCGCAGGCTTTGTCTGCTACACCCGCAAAGTCCTGGAAACCCTGGATCTGGACAAGGTCAAGATGAAGGGCTACGGATTCCAGATAGAGATGAAGTATTCCACCTATAAGCTGGGCTTCAAGATAAAGGAGGTTCCAATCATCTTCGTGGACCGCAAGGAGGGAACATCCAAGATGAGTTCCGGAATCTTCGGGGAGGCCTTCTGGGGTGTTATCGCGATGAGATTCAGAAAAATACGGCCTAAAACCCAATGATATGGACCTGCTGCTCAGAAACGGAACCATTGTAAATGAAGGCGAAGTCTTCAAGGGCAGCATTGTCATAAGCGGCGAGCGTATTTCCCGGATAATCAGGGAACCGGAAAGCCTTCAGCTTGAGGCTTCGGGAATGGAGGTTCTGGATATGACCGGTCTCCACATCTTCCCTGGCGTAATAGATTCCCACGTTCATTTCCGCGAGCCCGGAGACGGGTGGAAGGGGAACATAGAGAGCGAGAGCAAGGCCGCTGTCCTGGGAGGCGTCACTTCTTTTATGGATATGCCAAACAACACTCCTCCGGCCCTGACTCTGGATCTTCTGGAAGACAAGTTTGGCTCAGCGGAAGAAACGTCGTATGCCAACTATTCCTTCTATCTTGGGGCCAGCAATTCCAACCTTAATGAAATCAGGCGGTTAAGGCGCAAGGATATCTGCGGCGTAAAGCTTTTTATGGGAGCTTCTACCGGAGGTCTCCTGGTGGATGACGAGAGTGCCCTGGAAAATGTCTTCCGCTACAGCCCGGCTCTGATTGCCGTCCATTGCGAAGACAGTTCATTGATATCCGCAAACCTCAAGAAGGCAATTGACAGATACGGGGCCGATATTCCGCCGCAAATGCATCCGGAGATACGAAGCCGCATCTGCTGCCTGAAAAGCACGGAAAAGGCCGTTTCTTTGGCAAAAAAGTACCATTCCCGCCTGCACATACTCCACGTTACCACAAAGGAGGAGGCTGAACTTATTTCCACCCTACCTGAAAACATCACGGCAGAGACGGCTCCTTCATATCTCTGGTTCTGCGACAAGGATTACAGGCGATATGGAAACCTTATCAAGTGCAATCCATCAGTAAAGGCCAAGTCTGATATGCTTGCCCTGCGCAAAGCCTTGAAAGAAGGAGTGATAAAGACAGTTGGAAGCGACCACGCCCCGCATCTTCTCGGAGATAAGCTCAAGCCTTACACCGAGGCACCTTCTGGCATCCCGCTAATGCAGTACACCCTGATGATGATGCTTACCCTTGCAAAAAGGGGAGAGTTCTCGCTCGCCGATATCGCCGAGCATCTTAGCCACAGCCCTGCAAGGTGTTTCAGGGTTGAGGACAGGGGATTTATCCGCGAGGGCTATTTTGCCGACCTTGCAATCGTTGACCTTGAAAAGCCTTTCCCTTCAATTGGCTATCCTGCTGCCATGTGCCGCTGGAGCCCGTTCTCGGAAAAGGGAATTGTTTTCCATCCTGAAAGCGGGAAGGACGAGATTCTGGAGACTTTCCCGGCCTCTGTGGTACACACTATCATAAACGGATGCGTTACGGTCAAGGACGGCCGCCTTACCCCAAACCGCAACCCTCGGCGCTTAAGATTTGACAGATGACACAGAGCAAAGGCAGAACAGCGGCATATATTCTGGCTATCATAGCCATTACCTGTTGGGGGTTCTCCTTCATCTGGGAAGACTTTCTGATAAAGAACAACATAGAGATCTTTACCTTCATATTCGAAAGGATGATTCTTGCCGCTGTCATTATGTGGATTGCCGGTGGAATTCTCGGAAAGATCCAGAAGATTCAGAAAGGGGACATGAAGTGGATGTTCCTTCTGGGCTTCGGAGAGCCGTTCATTTATTTCCTTGGAGAAAACTTCGGAATCAAATATACATCGGGAGTGATGGCGGCCATAATTATCGCCACCATACCGCTTTTCTGCACGGTTGTAGACCGTATTCTGTACAAGTTCAAGCTCTCGTTTCCAAAGGTCATGGGATGCCTGCTTTCCCTGATCGGCATTGCCCTTTTCATGATGGAGAAGGCGGGAAATGGCTCTTCCCAGCTCAAAGGCATTCTGCTGCTGCTTTTCTTTGCAGTTGGAGGGGCCCTTGTTTACGGCTATGTAACCAACAAGATGATAAGCCGTTACAATCCTATGACCATTGTGACATACCAGTTCTCTTTCGGTGCGCTTCTATTTCTTCCGTTCTTCCTGATCTTTGGCCTGAAAGGCCTCACTCCGGAGTTCTTTTCCCTGCCCGTCCAGTCAAAAATCCTGGCGCTGGCAGTGCTTTGCTCCTGCGTATGCTTCGGGCTTTGGGCATTCTGCACCGGAAAGCTTGGAGTCACGAGGGTGAACATTTTCTCAGCCCTTATCCCTCTGGTCAGCGCCGGAGCGGCTTATTTCCTGTATCCGGGGCAGGAAACTTTCACTCCACTGAAATTCGTGGGAATTGCGCTCACCATCCTGGGAGTGATTGTCGTTCAGGTAGTCAAGGATATCAAAAAGACATAAAAACAAACAAAACACAATAATTATGAAAAAGATTCTTGTAATTATCGCAGCTTTGGTTCTTCTTGTTTCCTGCAAGGAGGAGAAGAAATTTGCCGTAAATCCGGCAGACTATGACTTTTCGGAGGTTTTGACCAATGGAACACCATTCGGTCTCGGCATTATCGGTGAAGACTTTACCAGGCTTCAGATGCATTTTGCCTCAGTCACAAAGACTGATGCTGAGCACTATGCCGTAAAGGGTTTCTCAAAAGTGTGGGACGAAGTCCAGCCATTCGAGGGCACAATCCAGGTGATCTCCATTGAGAAGGAAGAGCCTGAAAAAGATGAAAACGGAGAAATTATTACATCGGACCATATAGATAATCACGATGTGTATGTCCTTGAATGCCAGTATGAATTCAACCAGGCAGACGGTGTTTTTGAAGGCAAGTGCATCAATGAGATCTATTTCAAGGACGGCAAGGCATTTACGGATGAGTGCTATTTGGTAGCGGATGGCTATGACAACAATGACTACATAGGTACTTTCACCTCCAATACCGGTTTGAAAAAAGGCCAGAAGACAGTTGCCAACTGGGGTGTTTACCGCATTCCGGACTGTGGTGACCTTGACCAGGGAGTGGGGGAATTCGTACCTAGTGAAAAATACCGCGATAACGGCTGGGGAACATTCTACAATTCCCGCTTCAATTACGAAGAAGGTGAGTTGAATCAGCTTATCAGGGCTAACAGCATCTTTGAGGAATGCAGACAGTGGTGGGATCCTGAGGCTCCAAAACTCGATCTTGAGGTTGTGGACAATCATTTTGAAGTGGCGGTGACAACCCCGGCCGGCAAAAGGACATATCATTTTTCATCTTTGGAGCAACCTGAGTACCAGGACATAAACTTTGACGGTTACAGAGATCTTTATCAGGCTGGCGACGAGGAACGCCACGACGATGGTGTCTGCTATCTCTACATCCCTCAGACAAAGGAATTTGAAGATTGCCCTTCCTTCCATGACATCCTTTACCAGGGCAACATTGCTCTCTTCCCAAGCGAAAAGGTCATCATGACCAGCCATAATTTCATTGAAAAGGGAGAATTCTTCTACTATCTCTACAGATTCGAGGACGGCAAGTTTGTCCATGCCGGAACCGTGATGGAAAAAAACAACATCTTTTATGAATACGACAAAGACGGCAATCTCATCCATCAGGGAGAATATCCGACAGACCTTTCCAGAATCTGGGGTGTATGCTTTGCCGATTAATATCAGAAAACCAGGATTATGAAAAGGATAATAATAGCATTGGCTATATTGCTGGCCCTCCCTTTCTCAGCGATATCGCAGAGCAAATTTGCGGTAAATCCCGAGATATATAATTTTACTGAGGTATTCATGGCGGATTCTCCTTTCCGCCTTGGAATTTTAGGAAAGGAATACAAGAGACTCCAGATATATTACGAGTCTGTAACAAGGCAATCATCAGATACTTACAGGGTTAAAGGCTACT
Source organism: Bacteroidales bacterium (assembly GCA_017550655.1). Lineage (GTDB taxonomy): Bacteria > Bacteroidota > Bacteroidia > Bacteroidales > UBA932 > Egerieousia. Next base: position 46,248 of record JAFZOK010000018.1, read on the forward strand.
CTAACGCAGCCGGCAATGTATGCCCGTTCGAGGGAACAATCAAGATTGTTTCCATCACCACCCAGAACCCGGAGGAATTTGAGGCAGACCATTCTGTCTATCTTCTCAAGGCTTCCTACAGTTTCAAGGAAACCGGCGGAATAGGCACCGGAACTTTCTCCGGTACAGCAGATTTTGATTTCTGGATTCACAACAAAACCCCGTTGATTGAGGATGGTATGTTAGGTGCAGACGGCTACTGTAACAGCCAGTACACGGGTGTGTGGACCTCAGACAAGACCAAGACAAAGAAGATTGCCAACTGGGGCTCCTGCCGTATTCCTGATTGCGGAGACCTTGATCAGGGCGTAGGGGAATTCATACCAAGCGAAAAGTACCACGCCAAGGGCTGGGCGGATTACTTCAATTCCATCTATGGCAAAACCGATGAAACCAGGGCCAATGCCTTCTTCAGCGAAAGCTCCAGATGGTGGGTCAAGACAGATCCTATACTTGTTTTCAAGCAGACTCCTAAACCTGTGATCAGCGTTTACAGGAAATCTGCAAAAAATGTCACCACACCAGGCGCACTTATCCAGACCCTTAGCCTCAAATCAGATGTTATGCCCGAATACAGGGACATCAACGATGACGGCTGTCTGGAAGTCTTCCAGGTCTGCGACGACGGCCTTATGTTTGTCTGGAGTCCTAAGGACGGCAAGTTCTATAACGTTCCTTCCTACAACTTTGTAAAGTACAGGGGCAACCTCTGCTATTATAAAGAGATCAGGAAGTTTGTCACCACCCACTACGACAATGACACCCAGGCTCATTACTTCTATATGTACTATTATAGTAGAGGAAACGATCCTTCCCAGGACGCCATTGTATTTGAAGGCAGCGTAACTGAAAAGGACGGCATCTGGACAGAACTCAACCAGTACGGCCAAATTCTCCACAACAAGGTCAACACCCCGGAGAAACTCTCCAAGGTCTGGAATGACTACATCCGCCTGTCCATGGCCCTGTAACACCATCCTTACTTGGCAAATCAGAAGATTATTCAGACCATTTTGCTAGCGTCAGCAAAATGGTCTGAAATACTTTGTCCCAGTACATTATCACTCGGCTGAAATTCACGCTCCTTACAGCCCCTTCTCTTGCTTTGTCGATAATTCCCTTTATCTCCCCGACAAAACCCTCTTTAATGGTCTTCACTTCTTCCATAACAATTCTTTCACTCCCGCAAATCTACCACCTCATTTACCCACCCCGGACAAAGATTTTGACGATTCCGGAAATTCCCGTACAGTCCTGGAATTATATCTTTATCAAGGTCTTCTTCATAAGCCGTTTTTTCTCCAGCAATTCTTTTTGCAATACCTTAACTCTCTCTGTCAATTGCTCTCTGCTTGGAAGTGCATCCTTGATTTTAATGTTGTTATAGGTTGCCACTCCCATAGGTGTTTCAATACCTTTGAAAGCCCATTGCACCTCAGTCGTATTTAGATCAGAGCAAACCAGAAGTCCAATTGTTGGGTTATCATCGGCTTGTTTCAATACATTGTCAATAGCATTCACATAAAAATTCAGTTTTCCGGCATATTCTGGTTGAAATGGTTTTGCTTTTAGTTCACAGACTATATAACAGCGCAAACGTATGTGATAGAAGAGTAAGTCTATTCTACGAGCATGACCACCGGCAATAAATTCCTTTTGCCTGCCTATAAAGGCAAAACCGTTTCCCATTTCGAGTAATAAATTTGTGATGTTCTTTGTAAGGGCTTCTTCCAGTTCGGTTTCATCGTATATCTCATGTTCAACTGCAGCAAATCCAAAATCATAGTTCTCCTTTAGCACTTCTTGAGCAAGTTTGCTGTGTGGTGCTGGTAAAAGATTAGAAAAGTTATTGATAATCTTTCCTTTGTGTAGATACAAGTCGGCTTTGATACAATTGACAAGTGCGGCTCTACTTAATCCATGCTCTATAGTTTGGTTAATATAGAACAAAGCTTCTTCAATGGTTTTACATTTCGTTATTATCTCAATATGATGCCTCCATGGAACCTTAGCAAATGGCATCGGCAATTCTCCACCAACTTGGTGGAGTTTTTGTCCACTTTCATTTTGAGGTACTTTGAATTCTCCAATAAGTCGTTGGAGAATTGTTGGATTCATTTTGGCAGATGTGTAAAACAAATACCATTTCTTCATATACCACAGATTTGAAGTAGAAAACCCATCAGTGGGAAATTCCCGCCTTAAATCAAGACTGATCTGTTCCACGACACCTGATCCCCAACGTTCCTCTGCTTTCTTTTGAACAAGATCCCTTCCAAGTTCCCAGTTAAATATCAGTTTTTCCGCATTTACCCTAACAGCGGCCTTAATCTGTGCCGAGCGGTACCTGTGTTTTACATCAGCTATCCATTTTGCATAATCCGCATCAATGTGTATGTCGTGAGACTTAACAACATAAGGCTTCTCAATAGCTTCTGTTCCTTTCATTCTTACCCTTTATTTATCTTGAATCCACACGGTTTCTCTTCCGCAAATCTAACCACCTAACTCCCTCTCCACCAAACCATCCGGTAAATTTTACCCACCCCGGACAAAGATTTTGACGATTCCGGAAAAACATCAACAATTCCAGGATAGTATTAGCTAATCTTGGAAAAGTATTGACAAACAACGGTAATTTTGTTATATTTGTTTGTTGGGCAATTATCAGCGATGCCATTGTTCCCTCAGGCCTCTCCTGAATTCCCCACTGGTTCTTGAAAAAAGAACCAAGACATATTGATAAGAAAGCGTTTAACGCTATTCTCCGATAGTGAATCTGGACAATTCAAGCAAAGGAAGAATAGAGCGAGACGCTCGCACTGGCTATATCTCGGGCCTCGGTCCGCGCTATAGTGGAAGTGCGGGCTATTTCTCATTCACTTTGCTGGCAGTCCAGAACCAGGTTCGCCTGGTGCCTACTATCTGAATGAGTTAATTGGCTCGCACTTTCTTTTTTTGTTTTATTATGTCTTCGGGCCAGACAACAAGTAAGATTGTGTTTAAGGTAGTCTGGGACAAATACAACACAGTGAGACTTACGATGGCCTCAATGGGGGAAGCATTAAATGTTTCTCCCCGTCCGGTTTTCTATGAGGAGCTTAATCTTCTAGGTTTAGATAAGAAAGGATGGAGATATCCTGAAAGCAAGAAACCTCTAATGTGGGCGTGCGACCGCAGATATTTTTACAATGGTGAACTGGTAATGGAGGTGAAGGGTGGTAATATTTTCGATGCTCCCACGGTCAATATCATCCCCGGTAAAGAGTATCTTGATATCACTCCAGTTGACATGGACTACCTCCACCAAAGGAATGAAGATTCACTCTTCCTTTTGGAACACGAGGCGATGGATTTCATTAACCAGACCTACCGGAGATACAAAGGATTGAAGACGGTAACAGAAAAAAATCCGGATTTGGATTTTCAACAGCTGGCTGACCATCTTGAAAAAAAGACAAAGGAAAAACACGTTGTTGTCAAGGAAGACTGCGATAGTTTTGACATAATGCCACTATCCGAGGCCGAGGCTCAAGGCAAGGCACCTATTCTTAGCAGTAAGGTCGATCTCTTTATTTCTTCTTTCTCCGGCGGTAAAGATTCGCAGGTTGTCCTTGACCTCTGTGCCAGAGTTATTCCAAGCGAGGACTTTTTGGTGATATATTCTGATACGGGATATGAGTTACCTACCTCGTTACTATTATATGAGGAAACTAAAAAATATTACAGTCAAGCTTACCCAACACTTCGTTTTTACACAGCCAAGAACCATCAATCCGTTCTTCAGTATTGGGATAAAATGGGGGCTCCAAGCCGGATTCACAGATGGTGTTGTAGTGTGATGAAATCCGCTCCGCTAAACAGATTAATTAAAGATATATATGGACAAGGGAAACAGCCTACTTCAGTTCTCGTTGATGGTGTTCGAGCTGAAGAGAGTGTGAGCCGTGCTTCTCGGTCAAGGATTGGGAAGAATGTTAAGCACAATAATGTAATTAACATTAGCCCGATACTCGATTGGAACTCAACAGAAGTCTATCTATACCTCTTATTAAGAGACTTACCTTTCAATCGTTCATATAGACATGGTTTATCCAGGGTTGGCTGTGTTATATGCCCTTATTCTTCTGGTTGGAGCGAGGATTTATGTGGTCAATTGTATCCGGAAACAGTAGAACCATTTGTTGATAGGCTTCGCAGTACACTTTCTTCAGCAAAAGTATCTGGAGTGGAGAACTACATAAAAGAGGGAAAATGGAAAATGAGGGCTGGAGGCAGGGATGTCCCGTGTGAAGCGAGCATGAATATCGTATCAGTCACACCAGACCTTCAGTTCACAATACAAATGCCCAGAGAAAACATTCTCACTTGGATGAGAGTGCTAGGAGAAAACAAATATTACGAAGACGAGAAAGGTGAGATATCGGGAGATATTAGATATCAAAAGACACTGATTAGATTCTCTTTGACAGACTCTAGAGACGGGAATATAGTATTAACTTTCTATAATGTCGGCAATGACATAATAATGAGTAGCCGGATAAAGAAGGTCGTTTATAAGTCTGTGTACTGTATACATTGCGAGGTGTGTGAGGTTGAATGCCCAACAGGGGCGTTGTCGGTTGCTCCAAGGGTTAGAATCGATAAGGACAAATGTGTTCATTGCATGAAATGCCTTGATTTTGACGGAAAGGGATGTTGGTCAGCCAGTTCTGTGAGTGCATCATTCGGAGAAACAATCAATAAGCCAAATATGAAATCAAGTAAATCAGGAATCAACCGCTATAACGATGGCATGGGACTAAGGGATATTTGGTTAAGTAAATATTTCAGCTCAAGCGACTCGTTTTTTGATAACGATGATCACGGGCTTAATATTCGTTATCAGATACCTCCTTTCACAAATTGGATTAGGGAGGCTTGTATTCTGAATTCCCAAGACAAGTCTATTTCTGAGACAGGAAAACTACTTCAATTCATATATCAAACAAGGCCGAAGGTGGTTTGGGAAATCATTTTCATAAACCTTTGTGAAAATTCCGAGATTTGTAGTTGGTTCTTTTCTAGCGTCGGATTTAACAGATTTTATACCCGTGCCGAACTGGATGTGATTCTTCAAGAATCATATCCAGAACTCAAGGATAGAACTCTCAAGAATCCTCTTAATTCTCTGATTAATACTTTCAAGGAGAGTCCACTCGGTACTCAAATGAAAATAGCAAATCCTGTCATACAGGATAAGAAAGTCGGAATAAAGAGGGAGCCATATAATGAGATTTCTTCTATTGCAGTTGCCTATTCTCTTTACAAATACGCTGAAAAGCAGGGGCGTAGGTCGCTTACTGTATCCGAGTTCTACAACGACAGTCAGACTGAGGGGATCTATCGCCAATTCGGAGTAGACCGAGTGTCTCTCGAAAAGATTCTCCGCTCGTTGCAAGAGGAATCGCACCAAGTCTTGACAGTCGAACTCAATATGGGACTCGATAACATAAACCTTCGTGATGACCTCACCTCATTCGATGTGTTAAAAGCTCTGTTATAGTCTTATGGAAAAGTATTCTGATTACTTAGAACTTCGTAACTTCCTCCCAGTTTATGATATAACTGATGAACAGGAAGGTCATTGGACATCATTTATCCCTACAAAACAATTCTCTGAGCTTCTAAGCAAGTCGCTTACAGCCTTGACCTCTTCCGATGTATCCAAACGGAAGAGCATGTGGGTCAGAGGTACGTTTGGTACGGGAAAGAGCCATGCAAGTGCAGTCATCAAACACTTGCTGTGTGATGACCTCGACTCAATTTCCGGCTATCTGAATACGATAGATAATGTCGTAATTCGGGAGAAAATCCGTTCCTTCCGGAAAGAGAAGCGCTTCTTCCCTGTAGTCTTAAAGGGAGTGGAGGGGGCCTACGATATTCCTCGTTTCTCTCTGTCGCTCCAGAAGTACACAAAGAAAGCTCTTGCGGCTGCCGGATACGGAGATATCGTTGTGGCTTCTGATTATGAGAATGCTATAGCCTATATTGAGAAGCATCGTCAGATTATCGAGGATGTCATTGAGCAGAATGATTCCTTGAAGATGCTGGCTTCTACTCCGGAAAAAGTGGTTGCAAAACTCCAAATCAACGATACCGATACCTATCTTGCCCTCGAAGAAGCTCTTGATAGAGTTTATAAAATACACCTAAACTCGGAAGCAGCTACGATAAGCGATTGGCTTGTAGAAATTGAAAAAGAGATTGAAGCCAATGGAATAGCAGACGGTATCATTATTTTCTGGGATGAGTTTACTTCTGTCATGGACACCATCAAGAGTGACCGAATCAATGTCCTCCAGAACATTGCCGAGAAGTCTCAGAACAATAACTTGTTCCTCTTCTTGATTTCTCATAGAGCAGAAGCACAAAGCTCTGACAGCAAGGGGAAAGATATTACCAAGATGAGTGATCGCTTTGAGAATGTGGAATACAAGATGGATGACATTTCCGCATATCTGATTATGCGTCACACCTTTGGTCTCAAGGACGGCGTTGAAGAAACGGCTCTTCACATCCTCAAATACAATGGCACGCACAATCTTACCGGTCTCCTTGATTACCTCTGTCCATCTAAAAACGAAGAAGAGCAAAACTACATCAGCGACCTGTTCCCGATGCATCCGTATACGGCTTACCTTTGCTCTATTCTTTCCAATCTCATTGGCTCGGCTAATCGCAGCGTTATCCGGTTTATGAATGATGAGACAGATGGTTTCAAAGCATTTTTGGACAACGAGGCATACTTCGACTCTAAGCAATTAGTTACAGCCGAATGGCTGTGGGATTTCTTTGAGTCAGAATTCGACAATGATACCCAGTGCAGTATATTCACCAACGTATATCGTACCGAGAGTGTTCACTTGCAAGGAATGAGCGACGATTACTTCCGGGTTTTCAAGGCTATCTTGCTGCTCAATGCCCTCCAGACAAAATTCCCAGATGACAGGGCTCCTGAGCGTATTGCCCCGAACGACAAGAATCTCGAATATATTTTCCTTGGCGATCGTCTCTACGATAAGCTGCATGTTATTCTGGACTATATAGATCACAACAAGATAGTCGCTCGTAATGTTTGGGGAGAGTTCAAGATTTCTGCCACATCTTATAACGCCAACGAGGTGGCTGAAGAGAAGAGCAATCTCTATAGAATGTATAAGACCGCGTTGAGTATTCTTGATTATGACGGAGGTAAGAAGAGCGATCTTTTAATTCCTTTCCAAGTGGGTGAATCTGTAATCCGTAAGGTAGAAGTTCAGTTCTACTCGTGCGAAGATTCTGAGAGTCTTATAAGAAGTAAACTCAAGAAGTTTATATCCGAGAAACCGAATGTTCTACATGTCGGGTTATTCCTTTCAATTACGGAGGAATCCCGTGATACTATGATAAATAAGGTCAAGGAACTTTCGCTTGAATGTGAGAACTCCATTCTCATTATTCCAGATGAGGTATTTACCAACGATGCCCAAACCAAGTTCATTGACTTTATTGCTATCTATGCTCTGGCCAAGAGGTATTTTAATGATACACAGGCTTCGGACAGCGAGAAGAGCGCTAAGAAATATATAGAAAAGTGGGTTCAGCAGATTCTAGCTGGAGCCTATCAACTCTATTTCAGGGGCGATTCATATAGTGATGGTATATTTAAAGATATCGGCAAGTTACTTAATCGTAAAATTAGTCGACAGATTTTTTTCCATGGTTTGGAAAGTAATAAGAAGCTTCAAAGCTCTGTCCCAATGACATTCTTCAAGAATAAGAATTATCCTGCTGTTGTTGAAACAATTCTTCAAGCGCAGAATCGTGACCAGCTGATTACATTCACGGGTGAGAATACTCCAATAAAACAAATATTTCAAGAAAATGACACCTTCCTTGTCCGGGATGATGGTGAACTTACTGAGGCTGCTCTTGCCGGGAATTCATGGCTTGTACAGATTTGCAAGAAGATGGATAAATGTATGGAAGAAGCACACAAGAAGTATCAAGATAGATTTTCCCTTTCCGAAATTCTTGCTCAGTTCATGATGCCTCCATACGGATTTTTCCCGAGTAAGGCAAATTGGGCCGCTCTATCTTATGCCCTCAGAAAGCATAAAGGGGATCTTTTCCAGCCAAGCACATCACAACCTGTATCAAATGAAGGTCTGTCTGATATGATAGTCACGCTTTTCAAGATGTGGGATGAAGGCAATTCCGAAAGTAGTAATAAACTATTGCTACGCTTTGGCTCACCGGAAGAGAGTAAACTAACTAAGCAGATAGCTGAGTTCTTCTATTTGCGTGATGTTGTGAATATCAAAGAAATAAAGAGTCTTCACAATGCTCGTTGGGGTGTTCAAGAATTCTGCAAAAAGATATCGAAACAACCTCTATGGACTTTAAACTATTGCGACAAGGTTTCTCACAATGAGAAATACCTTAAGGCCATCAAGAGTTTAATCAGCTTATTTGAACAGGAGTCTCCGAAGATTGATCGTATCAAAGATATTTCAAATATGCTTGAGTCTCTCAAGCTGGAACTTCCTGTTATTCTAAAAAATCCAGAGAATTACAATCAAGGCTTCATGAAGTTTGTGGAGAAGATTGAGGAAGAAGATGATGTATCCATTAAGAAGGATTGGTGGGCTGAGCTTGTTGAAGAGCTCTCCATTCTTCAAGAGGAGGTAGCTTTCCGCAAGGAAAGCGATGTGGAAAATATCATTCTTAAATTCTATAATAGGAAGAGTAAACCTAACGTTACTCCAGACATCCCAAATCCAGTCCGCCCAGTATCCCCAATCTTTCCTAAACCTGTAATTCCCGAAGATGAGATTACAAAAGCTAAGAGCATTGTAAAGGGGATGAATATGCCTAATATGATGTGGCAGCAGATGCTACTGGAACTCATCAATGAGCATCCGGCAGTATCTGATTATATTATAAAGTATCTGTCTTAGCATATGGAAGCATCAGAGAAAATAAATAAATATCAGTCATTTGAGGAGTTGGTAGATGCTATAAAGGAGGATATCAAAACCCGTGATTTCCTGTCAAGAAGGTATGGCGTAAGGTTTATCATGCTTAATAGCTTTGACATTCTTCGAAAACTTGTGCTGGAACTACAGAATCTTGATGTGGAAATGGTGACGCTTGATGGCCTTATTTCATATGAAGAGCCAGATAGTTGGATTTCAACTGACACTCTCAAGGAGAGAGTGTTCAGTTGTACAAAACCTTCTCTAATAACTCCTTTTTCTGAATTAGTGCGTTTCTATCCAGATGAACAGTTCCGTGGTTTTTTTAGCGAAATAATCCTTTCCGAACGCAGTAAAACAAACCGTATATACATTCCCATTATTGGCCTTGAGAATCGTTTCATAGATTTTTTGTCTCATTTTGGACGTTTGAGTGAGAGTGCTCCTATATGGCAGTATAATGAACCAGAACCTCAGTCTGTAGAAGTCTATGTTATTAAAAAGTATAAGGATTTGAATCCTACAGTTGTCGGGAAGCGTTGCCACTTGCGCACTCTCTCCGAATGGCTGCAATTCTGGAAGGAAGCACCGAAAGAGAAGATTATTTGCTCTTCTCTGCCCATTATTGTAAATCATAAAAATGCTCGTCCAGACAATATCTTCAAATTTCAGCCTATCACAAATGCGTATGATTACATAACGCAGTTTATGGATGTAAACTTGGACTTCCTTCATAATCCAGAGGATGACAAGTATCTTGATATCCTGCTTGCTAGTATAGTGGAGAAGGCAAAGGAGAATTTCAGTCTTTGGGATTATGTTCGGAATCGCTTCAATATGGCCAGACTTACGGCAAATGCGGCTCTTCGAGTATGGGGGCAGGAGGAGCGTTCTGCTTACGACCGTTGGCTCATCAAAAAGTATCTTGAACATCTCCCAGAGCTCAAATCCCATGAATATCTGTTGACTTGTCTAGCGGAAACATCCGATTTGGAGAATCCATACGACTTGTTTGTTCAGCTGGCCACATACATTTTCTATTTTCCGGCAAATGCCCAGAAGTATCATGACGAACGTGAACAGCTGATGAAAGCACTTTCTTCTGAGTTTAAGAAAAATGTATCAATTGTAAAGCAGGAGTGGATTAGAGATCAAATAGTAGAGTTAGGTCAGACATCCACGGATACTGCTGTTTTCTTCTGCACCGGTACATTCGATTTTGAGAAGGAGTACTTGATGGGTATTTTTGCCACCCATGAAAAGGAAGCCTGCGCAAAAACTGCGCTTGAATTGTATCCCGATTTAAAGGCATATGTTTCAGAGGCGATTCCGTCTAACTTTGTCAAGAAAGGAGGGGTGACACCTCAATGGGTGAATGACTATTTTATCGCATATCGGCATGCCAAAATCAAAGATTACCTTACTGGTGAAGTGCGGACAACGGTAAAGGAAATGAATGCCAGCAAGGATGTATTTTATAGCTGGTATTTCAATTTTGTCAACACTAAAGAACGATTACGCTCAATTTCTGCGGACAAGCGGCTCAAGCCTGATAAGATATATTGGATTGACGGATTGGGCGCAGAGTACCTGCCATTGATAAAGAGCCTTGTTGAGGGTTCTGAATTCCAGATTGCTTATTCCGAATATACACGGTCAAATCTTCCCACAGAGACTACCCTAAATGGATTCTATGAGGAGGAAGTCAATAAAAGAGATGGGATTGATAAGTTAGGTCACGAAGGAGGACAATACAAGCCCTATGGCACACTTGTCAGAGAGATTGATATGATTCGGGAATATGTGCAGGAGATAATCAAGAGTAATCAAGGAACTCCTACAAATATAGCTATCGTGTCCGACCACGGCATGAGTGCCCTTTCAAGAAAAGCCGACTCCCGTAAACTTGAAGGAAAATACGAGCACGAGGGTCGTTTTATTGAGGTTCAGAAGGATAAATTCGCTGATGATGACTTCTTTTTTACCCATCAGAATGAAGATGACGGCAAGTATTATAGGGTCGCTTTGACTCACTCTTCGCTTTCTAAAAAGCCCACTCATGAAGTGCATGGAGGTGCTCTTCCTGAGGAAGTTATTGTACCTTTTATTATTCTGACGAATAAAACTACCTCCAAGAAGCAGGATTTTCATATCATCCCGGTTAACGATAAAGTTGCTGTTTCTGAAGCTTTGGTGGAGGTGACAATAATACCACAGCCAACAGCTGCCTTTATCTCATTCAATGGGGTTGAGTATGAGATGAAACGAAAAAACACACAGTGGACGGCAAAGATTGATGGTGTGAGCGAAGGAATCAATAACTTTATAATTATTCCAGAGGCTGGAGAGCCCCAGAACATCTCGATTGAGTTCTTTGGCTTTGGAGCTGGAAGCATTGATGACGAATTTGATTTATAATATATGAGCGAATTAGGACGCAAAATTCAGCAAGTCTTCGGGTCGGCTGCGGTATATAAGAATCCGGCCAATTACGATGTGTTCACTGGAAGAAATCTTCCTTCATTCATAAAGGATTACTTAATTTCTACCCATGTAGCTGTCGATGGAACATTCTATCGGGAAAAACTGATACGTTTCCTCGATTCGCATATTCCTGCCGACAATAATTCGGTGAAGTCTCGTCTGCTCCAAGGTGAGGCATTAACCCTGCTGACAAGGTTTATTGTATCCACAAATATTAGTAAGGGTCTCATACAGTTCCAGATCCCAGACATGGGTATCAAGTTTGGTGATACAGAAATTCCTCGTTATCTCGTTGAGGAATATCCTAATGACCTTATTGATGGAGAACGTTGGGGTATTTTGAAGATTGTCTACATGGCTCCAGAAAATGGGAAATCTGGTGGACACATTGTGATGGTAAAGTTTAAGCCTTTCCGTCCTTTGGAGCACATAGATATTAATTTCTTTCGCGAGTGTCGTAAGAAGTTCACCACGGATGAGTGGATTGATGTCCTTATTTCTGCGATGGAATATAATCCGGACTCTTTTGAGGGCAAAACCCAAAAGTTGGAGTTTCTAACTAGACTACTTCCATTCATTGAACCTAGGCTGAATATGATAGAACTTGCCCCTAAAGGCACGGGAAAATCGTATGTGTTCAATAATCTATCAAAATTCGTCTGGCTTATTAGCGGAGGAAAAATATCCCGAGCCAAGTTGTTCTACGACAAGCAGAAACAGTTACCGGGTATAATGCGTTACTATGATGCCGTTGCTTTTGATGAAATACAAACTATCAGCTTTACAGATGGAACGGAAATGCAGTCTTTTTTGAAAGCTTATCTTGAGGATGGCAAGACAAAGGTTGATAATTATGAGTTTATGTCCGAATGTGGTTTGATGCTACTGGGAAATATTAAACTATCTGATGCTGGCTATCCGATGAGCAATCGCTATTTTGAAGAGTTGCCGGAGAATTTTAGGGAGTCAGCTTTGCTCGACCGATTCCACGGTTTCATTGAGGGATGGTTCCTTCCACGTGTTAAGAATAATATGATTCTTAAGGATTGGACTATCAACGTTGAATTTTTCTCAGAGATTATGCACCAACTTCGTACAGCTCCTGAATACAGCGTAATTGTCAATCGGTCTATCGAATATCCAGAAGATGCCGATACACGTCATCTAAAGGCGGTAAAAAAAATAGCCACCGCATATTTGAAACTCCTCTATCCTCATATTACTTCTGTGAATGATTTGCCTAAAGAAGAATTTGAAATGTATTGTCTCAATCCTGCTATTCATAGAAGGGATATCATTCGCCAGCAGTGTAACAACATAGACTTTGAGCCGACCTATGCTAAGCCTATGCCCGATATAAGGGTTAAACAGCAGCCTATGGTTACATCTCCAGAAGACCTTGTCAACCTCTAATATGTTATTGTTTTTAAAAAGCGTGTTCCTAAATAGAAAAATTTAAGACATTATATGAAGAAAAAGATACTTTTTTTGCTTGCTATAATATTTTGTAATGCAGGTATTTATGCACAAAATGCCGTTCATTTTGCATTTGATACCAATGGCCCAATGGGAGAATGCTTGTTTCCTCAAGACGCAAGAGGACAGGTGAGTTATACAGGTATAGTAGAAGTGTCTGGAAGTGCTTCTGAAATAATGGATGCATTGTTAGATTATGTTGCAACTCAAAAAGTTAAGATAGGTTTTGATTTCAAAGAGCAGGCTAAATCTCCAAAAAGTTGTGTGTTTTCAATTAAATGTCCAGTAGGTAAGCAATTGAGATCTATAACTGTTATGGGAAGTCCTGTTTATTCTGCACTTAAGGATGCAAGTGAGATTTCTTTTACTTGTTTGCTGGAAGTTCTTGATGGGAAGTTTAAATATACTCTGAAGGATTTTGTGACTAAGAGAAATATGCTTCCAGGAGAAGCGAAGAATGATGGTTCCCCGAATATTATTCACTGGCAGAGAGTTAACAGTTTGATAAAGGAAAGAGATTTATATTTGGCAAAACACAATCCTGAGAAACGTTCTACAAGGGAAGAGATGTATGAATATGACTCAAAAATAAAGTTTGAGCATACTTTATATGTTGAAGAGAATAAGAAAGTCAATCAGTTCGTGAAAGGATTGGAATCGTTGAAAATAGATAAAGGTAGTGATTTTGAGTTGGATATAGAGGCAAAGATATATGAGAAGGAGGACGAGTATGAAGTGCTAGACTTATCTGGATATAGAGGCAACCTGCTAGAAAAAGGCAATAGTGTATTTGTTTGTGGAGATGAAATATATGAAATGGCCGGAGCTGCAGAATTAGTAAAACAGATAAGTATTGATTCTCTTTGGAATACTGTTACTTTTCCTGAGCAAGCTCACTTTATTATTGAATATCATGTTAATACTGTTGGAAGCGATAAGGCATACATAGTTGTACGAAGCCGAGATGGAAAAATATCTTATACAAGTCCTAAACGCTCTACAAGTGAATCATTTGAAGATAATCGATGGCAAGCTAATTCCTTTTATAAAAATCTGTACTCAAAGATTAAACGTTTAGAGGAGGGGAAAGGTGACAGGGATTTGGAAAAGTTCATAATCAAATAAATTTTCATCGCTGAGAATAGTCTCCAAATTCTCTAATAATGCCACAATATAGACTTTGAACCAACTTTTGCGAAGCCAATGCCACAAATTATAGTAAAAGCCAATGTTTGAGAACTATACAAATAAGATACTTGCCGATCTTGATATTCTTCTCAGGATGTATAAATATGATGAGTTAGAGAGAAATGGGGGAGATATTTACAAGATTGAGTGTTTTCTGAATAAGGTGTTGGATCATGTAGATATCCTAAAGAGTAATCTTCCTTATGAGGAACATATGTCTGAAGATGTTGAGGATGAGGTAGTATTATGTGAGAAACTAATGGATATGGCACTGAAGTGGGTGGATATGGTTAAGCCGTTATATTACTTGGATAATTCTTTTGATAGATTCCATGTTGAGCCGGAATTTGAGGAGTCATACTTCAATGGCAAGATAAATAAACGGAAAAGATAACCTGTTGCGTGCGGATATGAATAAGGAGAAGAATAAACAGGGCGCATTGTAAATATTTCATCGCTGAGGAAACTCTTTCCGGTTAGGGCGTTTCTTTTGAAAATAGTTGTTCATTTCCGTACGATTCCAGAATCGCACAGGGTAAATTTTACCGGATGGTTTGGAAATGAGGAGGATGATGGGGTAGATTTGCGGGATGTCACTAATGTTACATGGTTGGGAATGGAAAAACAGGAGAAACAGGAGAAACAAGACACACAGGAGAAACAAGACACACAGGAGAAACAAGACACACAGGGCAATCCGATAAATAATGAAGGCAAGTTGGTTATCTGTGAAGTTCAGAGTGTAGATGAAATAACAGATTTAGATTTTGTTAATGGGGAGAGAAATATAGGTCTTCCTAAACTTTCCGACCAATTAGCGGATGCTTTGCAAACGAATGGCAGAAGGGTTGTTATTAAGCGTAATATATTTATTAAAAACGCTTTATCTCATCCGGATTTAACTCCATCTATGAGCAGGGATATTCTTCGTCAAGCATTATATGAGACGAATATTATTGGTGCAACACAACCAATAGCTAAACCAGATTATAGGATTGTAGTTCATACTGGGGCTTTGAATTCGATAGTTGTTGTGGATTTATACGCGGGAAAGGAAAATATAGAGGTTGTCGGATGGAGACAAGTAGATGAAAGTGGGTGGAAAAAAATGAAAAGACAAGCTGCTCGTGAGGACGGCCAGCTCCTCATACTTTCTCCCATAACTGGGTTGGCGGCAGACCTTTCCACTCTTCCGGGCAACTTGTCTTCTGACGGCAAAGATAATCGGAAAAAGTGAAGTACACAATAGTTTATCATTACTAAAAAGAAATACTCGCCCAGATTGAGCGAGTTTCTTTCATAATGTGGTGTTGAATAAGTTATTTTAGGAGGTCAAGGCTTCTTGAGACGAAGTCGGAGAGTTGCTTGCCCTTAAGCATTCCGTTGGAAAGAAGGGCAAGGTCTGCGATTTGCTTGAGCAGAGTGTTGCTTCTTCCGAAGTCCTTCATCAGGTCACGCTTCTGGTTCTGTAGGTCCGTGAGGGTGGAATTGAGCTTAGTGCGCTTGTCTTTCATCTCCTGAGGAATGTCCTCGTCTTTCTTGTCCTTTGTGTCCTTGTTTATGAGGTCCAGAGCGTCTTTGACGTTGGCTATCTGGGCTCTAAGGTCATTTGCCTTTTCTTCGGTAGTTTCGTCTTTTTGTTTTATGATCTGCTTTACCAGAGGGTTTTCCACGTTGAGCTTGATGGTGTAAGAATCAGGCATTTCCCCGTAGAAGTTAAGGCCTCCGCCCAGGGCGCTCATCTCCTTGTAACGCCTCATGAACTCGTTCTGGGTAAGAAGCATAGGGGCGGCCTTTTCTCCCATATTCTCTGCCTGGAGGGTATATCTGCCTTCCTCAGGAAGAACGGCAGCGAAAGCATATTCGAGATCCAGCTCCTCGCCTTCCTTGAGGGTTGGTTTCTGGGTGTCTTCCTTCTTGATGAGGTTATCTATGCTGTCTGAATCCACGCGGGCGAACTTGCTGTCCTTGATCTTGGTTTCCAGCAGGTTGACAAAGTGGGCATCCAGCTGGCTGTCGAAGAGAAGAACCTGGTAGCCCTTGTTCTTGGCCGCCTCGATCCACTGGTACTGGTCGGTCTTGTCTGTAGCGTAGAGATAGACTATTTTCTTGTCCTTGTCTTTCTGCTCTTTTTCGATGAGTTTTCCAAAGTCCTCATAGTTAAGGTATTTATCGTCTGTAGTCTTCATAAGGGCGAACTTCATTGCCCTTTCGCAGAATTTCTCGTCGGTGAGCATACCATACTCTATGAAGAGTTTGAGGTTATCCCACTTGCTCTCGAATTCCTCTTTCTTTTCCCTGGAGATTTCTTCCAGGCGGTCTGCCACCTTCTTTGTGATGTAGGTGGAAATCTTCTTGACATTGGCATCCTCCTGGAGGTAGCTTCTGGAAACGTTCAGAGGAATGTCCGGCGAGTCGATTACTCCGTAGAGCAGGGTAAGGAACTCAGGAACTATGTTCTCCACCTGGTCTGTTACGAACATCTGGTTGCAGTAGAGCTGGATACGGTCTTTGGAGATATCCATACGGTCCTTGATCTTAGGGAAATAGAGGATTCCGGTAAGGTTGAAAGGATAGTCCACGTTAAGGTGGATCCAGAACAGAGGGTCTTCCTTCATAGGGTAGAGCTTGCGGTAGAAATCCAGATACTGCTCGTCCGTGATTTCACTCGGAGTCTTTGCCCAAAGAGGCTCGGAATCGTTGATTATCTTGTCCTTGTCCGTATCAACGTACTTGCCGTCTTTCCATTCGGTTTCCTTGCCAAAGGCAATCTTGACAGGCATGAACTTGCAGTATTTGTTAAGGAGTTCCTCAACTTTCTGTTTGGTGGCGAATTCCTTGCTGTCATCGTCCAGATAGAGGGTAACGGTTGTTCCGCGGTCTTCTCTCTTGCACTCGTCCATAGTGAACTCAGGGCTACCGTCGCAGCTCCACTTAACCCCCTTGCTGCCTTCCTTGTAGCTCAGCGATTCGATTTCCACCTTCTTTGAAACCATAAACGCGGAGTAGAATCCCAGGCCGAAATGGCCTATGATATTGTCCAGCTGGTCCTTGTATTTTTCCAGGAACTCTCCGGCGGAAGAGAAGGCTATCTGGTTGATGTACTTGTCTATTTCCTCGGCCGTCATACCGATACCGCGGTCAGTGATGGAAAGAGTGTGCTTCTTTTCGTTGGCCTCGATGTGGATGGTATCGTCTCCGATTTCGCCTTTGAAATCTCCCTTGCCGGCAACGGCCTTGAGTTTCTGGGTTGCATCCACTGCGTTGGCTACCAGTTCCCTGAGGAATATCTCGTGATCTGAATACAGGAATTTTTTAATGACCGGGAATATGTTCTCCGTGGTTACCCCGATCTGTCCTTTTGTCTTTGCCATATTATTGAATTTTATAAGTTCTTGTAATAAAAATACTCCCGATGGTGTTTCAATCTTTGTACCATCGGGAGAGAGGTGACAAATTGTCACTTATGGAGAACTTTGTTTTGGCCTATTTGCGTGATACTGAGGCCCCGCGGCTTCTTTCAAGGATTACTTTGTCCGGGTCTCCGATGTAGATGAGATTTGAGGCTCCGCTTACTTCTCCGTTGATTGCCTTGTTTACGCCGATTAAAGTCTTTGAGGCTCCGCTCAGATCCACAGTGGCGGTCTTGGTAATGAAACCTTCTCCCTCGAAGATAGAGGCTCCGCTGCAGTCCAGGACGGTTGCGTCCGCCACTCCCTTGATATTGACTTTAGACGCTCCGCTGAGGTCTGCATTGAGTTTAGAAACGCTTACTGAAAGGAAGAGCTTGACTGCTCCGCTGGCGTCGATAACAATGCTGTTGCTGCCTCCGGCGGTAACAAGTTCCGAAGCTCCGCTGGCGTCGATGGACAGCTTTTCGGCGCTGAGTTTGGCAAGGCGTACTTTAGATGCTCCGCTAATGTCTATGCGGCATTGCTTCTCGCTGAAGTTGTCTTTGGTAGAGAGTTTTGCAGCTCCGCTAAGGTCTATGTACCTGAGGCCGGAGAGGCCGACAGTCACCTTAACCGGGCCCTTGAGCCTTTTGCTGCTGGATGGCCACCTGTTTCCGCCAAAGCTGTAGCCTTCTTCGATCCTGAGATTCAGGATACCGTTTTTTTCTCTTACGATGATGTGCTCCATAGTCTTGGCGGGAGCGGAAACGGTAACAATGCCACTGTTGCTGGCTGTTACGGTAATGTCAAATACGCTGCCGGCGTCTATTCCCGTGAGTTCATTGAATCTGAAGGACTTTGTAGACAGATTCTCGCTTTGGGAGTCAGAGGATTTTCCTCCCACCACAATGACCTTGCTGCTGCCGCTCTGGGCATAAGCCGTGCCGGCAAAGAGGATTGCTGTGGCAAAAACAATTGTTTTAATTATGTTTTTCATATTAGTATAGTTTGATTTTCAGTTGATTATTCAGTTTCAGAATTCATCGCGATGAAAGTCTGGATTCTCTTGAGGCCTTCCATCTTCTGGTTGTAGTATTCCTTAATTATCTGCTGCTTTTCCTTCTTGGAGAGGTTCTCCGGGAGTTGGAGAGCCATCAGCCCGTCTTCATCGGAGAGGATGGAGGAAATGGAATAGTTCAGATCCTCAAGGTCCGGATCCGAGAGATTGCCTCCTTCTTCAAGCAGCTGGTTGCCAAGGGCCTGGAGGCTGGTGACATAACCGCTCTCCATTTGCCTCAGCGATGCCTCTGAGTTGTCTTTTCCCAGGAACAGCACCAGGGCGAGTATGCATAGTGCGGGGGCAATTGCCCAGGCGGCTCTGCGTCCTGCGGTATTGTCGCCGAGCCAAGCCTTAACCCTCCGGATGAAAGATGGCTTTGCCTCGAGCTTCTTAAGGAACCTTTCCCTGTGGCCTTCAGGCAACTGTATTTCCTCCATATCCATTCTGCTTTGCTCAAAGAGCTCTTCCAGTTTGTCCTTTGTTGTCATAATGATATTCCCTCCTTTTTGAGACTGACGGAAAGCATCTGCCGCCCTCTCATATATTTGCTCCTTATGGAGTTTTCGTTCAACGATGTTATTTGCGCTATCTCCTGATAGTCATATCCTTCTATAAGTTTCAGAGACACTATCTGGCGGCAGCTGGAAGGAAGGCGGCCTATGAGGCTGACGATCTTTTTGATCAGGCTGCTTCCGCCTGTGCTTTCCTCGGCGATTCCGTCTTCTTCGTCACCCGAGTATTGCATTTCCTTCCTTACCGACTCTTCCGTCTGCCTTCTTCTGAGGATATCCAGGGACTTGTTCACGCAGCTTCTTGAAAGGTAGGCTCCAAGGTTGTCAATCTTTTCAATGTCCTTTGAACACACCTTGAGAATAGTGTCCTGCATAACGTCTTCCGCCTCCTGGGAGTTGCCCAGTATGCGGTACGCGGCAATGTACAGCTTGCGGGAGTACTCGTCGTAGATATTCTCGATTATGCCGGTATTTGTCCTCATTCCACTATTAAGACGTATGCTAATGCCTGATGTTGCAATTTAGGCATTAAAAAAGTAAATTTGTATGATTTGTTTACGAATAATCAATCAAAAGACATTTATATGAACAATTCTATTTTCAGTTTTCCGGTGCCTGCAAACGAGCCTGTAAAAGGTTATCTGGCCGGCAGCCCGGAGCGTATCGCTATTGACGCGGAACTTAAAAGACAGAGAAAAACCGTAATAGAGATTCCTCTCATCATCGGCGGAAAGGAAATCAAGACCGGAAATATGGGAGAAGTGGTTGAACCTCACAACCACAAGCACGTGCTGGCAAGATATCACAAGGCCGGCGAAAAAGAGGTGCAGATGGCCGTTGACGCTGCAATGAAAGCCCACAAGGCTTGGGGAGAAACTCCTTGGACCACAAGGGCCGCCATACTTCTCAAGGCAGCAGACCTCATTGCCGGAAAGTACAGGGCTCTTATCAATGCAGCTTGTATGCTCGGCCAGAGCAAGAACATGTTCCAGGCGGAGATTGACTCAGCCTGCGAGCTGATAGACTTCCTCCGCTACAACGCCGCTTATGCTTCAGAGATCTACGCCATGCAGCCAAAGTGCGCTTCAGGTCAGATCAACTCAATGGAATACAGGCCTCTGGAGGGATTCATCCTGGCCGTTACCCCGTTCAACTTCACATCCATCGCATCCAACCTGAACATGACTCCGGTTCTGATGGGTAATACCACGGTCTGGAAGCCAAGTACAACCGCCCTTCTTTCCAACTACTATGTAATGAAGGTGTTTATGGAAGCCGGACTTCCTGCAGGAGTTGTTAACTTCCTCCCTGGCCCTGGCGCGGTTATCGGAAAGGTTGCCTGCGCAAGCCCGGATCTCGGCGGTATCCACTTTACCGGTTCAAGCGCAACGTTCTACGGATTGTGGAAGACTGTAGGAATGAACATAGACAAGTACAAGACATTCCCTCGCCTGGTTGGAGAGACTGGCGGAAAGGACTTCATTTTCGTACACCAGAGTGCAGATCCTGAGGTTGTTGCCAACGCCGCCTTCTGCGGATCGTTTGAGTTTGCCGGCCAGAAGTGCTCTGCAGCCAGCCGTATGTACTGCCCTAAGAGCCTGTGGCCTAAGGTGCTTAAAGGCCTGAAGGACAGATGCTCCAAGGTTAAGGTAGGGGATGTGCTCAATCCTGAGAACTTTGTGAATGCGGTTATCGACGAGCCTTCTTTCGACAACATAGCAAAGGCAATCAACTACGCAAAGAGAAGCAAGGATGCCGAGGTGGTAATCGGCGGCCAGTGCGACAAGAGTGTGGGCTACTTCATCCAGCCAACCGTCATCGTTGCCAAGAAGCCTCACTTCAAGACAATGGAAGAAGAGCTCTTCGGACCTGTTCTGACCGTGTATGTATATGAGGACAAGGAGCTTGACAAGGCTCTTGAGCTCTGCGACACAACATCTCCTTACGGCTTGACCGGTTCTGTATTTGGACAGGACAGGATGGCTTGCGAGTATATCTGCGACAAGCTGCGCTACTGTGCCGGAAACTTCTATATCAACGACAAGCCTACCGGAGCAGTCGTAGGACTTCAGCCGTTCGGAGGAAGCCGCGCCAGCGGAACCAACGACAAGGCCGGAAGTTCCTTCAACCTTATGAGATGGGTGACTTCCAGGGCGATAAAGGAGACTCTGGTTCCTCCTACATCGTGGAAATACTCTTATATGAAATAACCTGAAATTCAAGATAAAATGGCAAAATCCGTACATCAGCTCCATATGGAGGCAATGGTTGTTGATACCCATTGCGACACTCCGCTCAGAATAGATGAGGAGCACGCAGACCTCGGCGTCAGAAGCAACGAGGGACACAACGATTTCATCAGGATGAAAGAGGGTGGCCTGGACCTTATGTTCTACGCGATCTTCACCCGCGTAAGACTGACTCCGGACCAGTCCACCGTACAGGCAGTCAGGCTGATAGGCGAGACCAAGGATATGATTGCCGCCAACCGCGACAAGGTTGCCCTGGCTTATTCGGTACGCCACGCCCGCGAGATCAAGAAGAGCGGCCGCGGCGCCATAATGCTCGGTATGGAGAACGGTTCTCCGATACAGAATGACCTGGCCCTCCTGCACGAGTTCTACCGTATGGGAGTAAGGTACATAACCCTTTGCCATTGCGCCCATAACCAGCTCTGCGACAGCTGCGCTCCTAAGGAGGCACACTGGCATGGCCTTTCCCCGTTCGGAAAGAAGGTTGTTGCCGAGATGAACCGCCTGGGAATGATAGTTGACGTAAGTCACCTCTCAGACGAATCATTCTACGATTGCCTCAAGTATTCCAAGGCTCCTATCGTTGCCACACACTCTTGCTGCAGAGCGCTTTGCAAGCACCCGAGGAATATGACGGACAAGATGATCAAGGACCTCGCCAAGGCCGGCGGAGTAATCCAGATCAACTTCTATCCGGCTTTTCTCAGCGATGCCTACGGCACTGACGAGTATTTCGAGGCGGCAGACAATTACGATGCTGCAATGAAGGCATACTGGAGAAGCGGCAAGAAGGGCAAGAAGGAAATCGCCGAGTTCAAGAAGCATACGGCCTACATAAAGAAGAATTTCCCTTCTCCTTCATACAAGCTTCTGGTTGACCATATCGAGCACGTAATCGACCTTGTAGGAATAGATTACGTAGGCCTTGGTTCAGACTACGACGGTATCGAGATGCCTCCAATCGGCCTTGAGGACGTAAGCAAGTTCGAGGTTATTACCCGTGAGCTCCGCCATCGTGGATACTCAGATGAGGACATAAAGAAAGTTCTCGGCGAGAACTTCCTCCGTGCCTTCACCCAGGTAGAAGATATGGCTTTGACCTTGTAATTACTGCTGATTCTCAGTGGTTTTAGATTCCATCAGTCCAGCGTCTTTCAAGATGCTGTCTATCTTGCGGACAATATCCCAACGGTCCTTGTCGTTGCGGTTCTCGAATATGAGAACGGTAAGGTCTGCGTCAGGGAAGTAGCCCTCGTAGATCTGGAATCCGCCGTTGTCTCCGGTATGGTAAACCTTCTTAGGATAGCCAGGCTGCTGCTCCAGGAACCAGCCGTAGCCGTAGAAGGTGTTGTCGCGGTTCTGGTAGGTGGAGAACTTGCTGCCGGATACGTTGTTTACGTATGACCAGGCCTCTTCCTTTGCCCTGACAGGGATTATCTTGTTGTCTCTCATAGCCTTGATCCACTCTGCAAACTCGTGGGTGGAAGTGTAGAGGCCGCCGTCTGCCTTGGTGGCGAAGAAGGTCTCCTCTCCATAGTCGCACTCCTGGAATTTGTTGTGAGGAACATCAGCGTTTTCTGGTTTCTCGGCTTTAGCCACAACGGCTCCAGCCGGCTTGTCTGAATCCACGCTGGCGGCATCTTCTGCATCCTCGTAGATGTAACCGTGCGCCATATTCGGAATCTTAGGCTCGTTCTCCTCTGAGAAATAGAGGGTTGTGAACATTCTGGCAGGAGTGAAGATATTCTCTTTCATATACTCGTCAAATCCCTTGCCGCTGAGTTTTTCTATGAACAGATAGAGCAGCTGGAAAGTAGGGTTTATGTACTGGTACTCTGTACCCGGCGCAAAATTGAGTTCCTTAAGGCCCTTCATATACTCGATTGACTGCATATCCGTGCATTTGAGCATGAATTCGCGGTCTGTCCTCGGGCGGGTATCAGGAATACCTGAGGCATGGCTCATCAGATGGGCTGTAGTAATGTCTGTGAACGGAGCCTTTTTCTTTGGAAGATAAGGTGTTACAAGAGGGGATACATCGTAGATGCTCTTGTGGATGTCCAGTTTTCCTTCCTCTGCCAGTTTGAGGATGGCGACAGCCGTAAATTGCTTTGAACAGGAAGCAATGTTGAAGAAGGTGTTGCCGTCTATCTTGTAGCGGCGGGCGAGGTCAGAGTGGCCGTAGCCCTTGTCGAAGATGATGGAATCTCCCTTCATGATGAGAACGGCTCCGCCCGGCTCGGCGAACATAGTGTCGATAGGGGCGTACCTGTCTACGAACAGGGAGTCAACTTTCTGCATTGCAACGGCAACTGGATCTGCCGGTTTCTTTTCTGTACAGGCAATCATGGCTGAGATTGTTAATGTCAGGATAATTAAGCGTTTCATATCTATATGTTATTGTGTTTCAGATCTTTCCTGCAAGAAGGCTTTTCCGGAAGAGATCCAGTGCGGAAGCTGCAAATCTCTCAATGTTAATCTTGCGTGTGCTTTTGGAAACGATAGTTGCCGTAACGGTTCCCTTTGGACCGCTTGCGGCCATCCAGAGAGTCCCGACCGGTTTCCCCGGAGTTGCTCCTGTCGGGCCGGCAATGCCGGATGTGGAAATGGAATAGGTGGTGCCCAGTTTCTTTCTCACTCCCTCAGCCATTTCCTTAACGCACTCTCTGCTTACCACTCCATACTTTTTGACAGTGTTTGGGCTGACACCCAATGTGTTTATTTTCACTGAGTTGTCATAGCTGACAACACTGCCCCAGAAATACCGGCTGGAGCCCGGAATTTCAGTCAGAAGATGGGCCAGATAACCGCCTGTGCAGGATTCCGCAGTGCTGATGGTGGCGTCTCTTTCCAGCAGCAATTCTCCCGCTACTGTCTGAGGATTGGTCTCTCCCTCTCCGTAAACCGCATCGCCGAGAATTGCCTTAAGTGAAGAAGCGTATTTGTCCAGTTCTTCCTTTCCCTCTTTTTCCCCGATGCCGTAAATCGACAGGCGCAGCCTGACTCCCAAAATAGGGTTTGGCAGGTAGGCAAGGTGCAGGTTGGCCGGCAGGGAATCCTCCCAGCTTTCTATTTTTTTGCTTAGAACCGACTCCGCGATACCGAAGGTGCAGATAGTTCTGTGGAATATCTTGTCTAGCCTGTAATGGGCTTGTATTGCGCGAATTACGTCTTCAGTGGCGAATTCGGTTTCAAATGGGACACCAGGCATGGAGAAGAGCAGGTTGTCTTTTCCGAACCTCTCTTTTGGGAAGTGGAACTGCATGATAGGGGCGGTTCCGATCCTGTTGGGAATGACAGTGCAGTTTTCCGGAACATAAGCCTGCTGACGGTTTATGTCCAGCATCTGTATTCCCCTGGCCTGCAATATGTTCTTTATTATATTGTACTGTTTCTGGCTACGGACCCACTTGCCGCTGAGGCTGAGAGTCATAAGGACATTCTTGGTGATGTCGTCCTTGGTCGGCCCCAGGCCGCCGGTGGTTATGACGATTTCGCTGTGTCTGAGGCACCGCTTGAGGGTTCCAAGGATGTCGCTTTTGGAATCCGAGCAGGATGCCATATGTATAACCTTGATACCTATCTTGTTAAGAGCTCTGGCCAGGAAGGCGGAATTGGTGTCCGTAATCTGGCCGATGAGAATTTCGTCTCCGATTGTGAGAATTGTTGCCGTTATCATCTCTATGCGTTTTGTGAGGCCTGCAACTTTCTTTCTTCTAGCGTTTTGACTATATACTTGTTGATCTTTTTCACAAACTTAGGCCCGTTGTAAATCCATCCGGTATATATCTGGATAAGGGAGGCTCCGCTGTCAAGAAGATCAAGGGCCTGCTTAGGAGTCATAATACCTCCGCTGGCTATAATCGGCAGATGCCCGTTGGTCTTGTGGCGGATGTATTTGACAAGTTCCAATGTCCTGTCATATAACGGTTTGCCGCTGAGCCCGCCGTTCCCGGCCTTTTCTATGGAGGCCTTGGAACTCTTGAGATTCTCTCTCTTGGCGGTAGTGTTTGCGGCGATAATGCCGTCCAGGCCGGATATAAGGACAAGATTGATGACATCGTCCAGATACTCGCGCTCCACATCCGGAGATATCTTCAGCAGGATAGGGCGGTAGTCGTCATACATTATCCTCAGTTCCAGAAGCTTGTCTATGATAGGGGTAATGTTCTCCAGGCTCTGGTTGCTGGCGGCGTCCTTGACATTGGGGCAGGAGACGTTCAGTACAAAGTAGTCTACATAGTCATACATGTACTCGAAGCACAGCTCGTAATCCTTGTAGGCATCTGCCATAGAGGTTTCCCGTCCCTTGGTAATGCTGCAGCCGACAGGGCAGGAGTTGCGGTGTTTCTGAATGTAGGAAATGGCATGCTTTACACCCTTGTTGTTGATGCCCATTCTATTTATAATCGCCTGATCCTTAGGCAGGCGAAAGCATCTTGGCTTTGGGTTTCCATCCTGCGGCTGAGGGGTCAGGGAACCGATTTCCACAAAACCGAATCCAAAGTTCGCTATGGCGTTGAAGGCATCTCCGTTCTTGTCGAAGCCGGCAGCAAGGCCCACCGGATTGCGGAACTTCACTCCAAATACATCCCTTTCCAGAACAGGATTCCTGTAATTGTAGAATAGCCTTATGATATTGGGAACAAGCGGAATCTTGTCCAGCAGCCTGAGAGTGGAGACTGCAAAGTCGTGGATCTTTTCCGGTTGCCAGAGAAACAGTATGCTTCTTATCAGCTTATACATATACCTTGTTATATATATAAGACAAATTTAGCAAAATCTATTTCTCAAAAGACTCAAAGGTTCCGTCTGAATACAGAAGTATGACTTTTACAGGTTCGGAAGGCCTCGACGGGGCCGTTTTTTGCCTGGTAGGGGCCGGATTTTCTTCAATTTTTGGATTCTCAGCGGGTTCAGATGCCGTTATTTTGGGCTTAACTTCTTCTGCTGCAGGCTTTTGCATAGCATTTACCCTTCTTTCCAGTTCTCCGTCTTCCAGAGCAGGATATGGGTGATATGCCGGTTTTTCTTCTTCCGGAGGCAAATCTCCCTCCGTTTCTTCCGGAAAGTCTTCCTGGGGGAGGTCTGAGAAACCAAAGAGATTGCCGTTTTCATACTGAGGTTCTTCGTCAGTGTCTAACTGACTCAAAATAGGGTTAGGGGAAGCATCCTCTACTTTTGCGTCTGTTTGACGGAGTATATTTGCGTCATTAAGACGCTCTCCCTTAAAATTCAGATCCGGATTTTTATAAGGCCGCCCCTCTCCCCTGAGAAGCCACTCGATGTTCAAATTCGGCAATTTTGTCATAATTGCCAAAATGAAGTCGTAACTCGGGTTGTTTCTCCCGGAAAGAAGGTTGCTCAAAGTTGACCTCTGGATCATCAAAAGAGCAGCCAATTGGGCCGCCGATAATTTTTCCAGGTTGAGGATGGTCTGTAATCTCTCTTTCATATATGAAAACTGATATCTTTAACAAATATAGACATAGTTATCCAAATTTGCAAATTTGGACTGATTTTTCTCTCAAGTTCACAAAAACTGCAGAATTGCGCAGTTTTATAGAATAGGCCTCCAAAGGCTATAGAATAGGCATACGCAAAAAGTTCAGATATTAAAGATGCAATTTAGATAACAAAGTATAAAATGCAATATATCAAATAGATATGCTAAAATTTCATATATAAATCATGCCCTATTACGCATTTTGGCCTGCTGATGCCCCGTTTTTACCTCAGTTTTAATAGAGATAGTATATTATAAATCGCTGAAAATATGTAAATTAAAAAATCAAAAATTTTATCATTACAAAAAGTTATACTCTGCAGATAATCGGCATATCCCGGTTGCGCAATCTGAAAGTTCAATGTTGTGAATTGTGAATTCTTTATGTTCAGAGTTGTGAAATGTGAAAAACTGAAAATCCCCTGTTTTAAGAGATTTCTTCTTTCGTGGGCAATTATGTATCTTTGCGCAAAACAAAGCGAATTGAAGCCTGAAATCAAAATATCGGATTACACCTATCCCCTCCCCCAGGAGCGGATTGCCAAGTACCCTCTTCCTGTCAGAGACCAGTCAAAGCTTCTGGTCTTCTCCAATGGCAGAATTGAGGATGATATTTTCCGGAATCTTGCAAGTCGCATTTCCGGAAAATCCTTTATGGTTTTCAACAACACAAAGGTGGTTCCGGCAAGGCTGTTTTTCCGGAAAACTACCGGTGCGCTGATAGAAATCCTGTGCCTTAACCCCATTTTTCCGTCTGAATATGTGGCAAATTTTGCCCGTCAGGGCTTTTGCGACTGGAGTGTTGTCATAGGAAATGCCAGAAAATGGAAGGGCGGACAGGTGCGTTTTTTCTCCGAAAACGGCTTGGAAAACCTGAATTTCCGTGCGGAATTGCTGGAAAAAGGAGAAGGAAAGACCTCTAAAGTCCGTTTTCTGTGGGATGGAGAGGCTACTTTTTCCGAAGTTCTGGAAAAGTGCGGCCAGGTGCCTATTCCCCCTTATCTGAACCGTCAGACAGAAGAGATAGACAAGTCTCGCTATCAGACGATTTACGCTCATTTTGAGGGCTCTGTAGCCGCTCCTACTGCCGGTCTGCACTTTACGGACAGGGTTCTGGAGGATCTGGACGCAAAGGGTGTGGTAAGGGAAAATGTGTGCCTGCATGTAGGCGCGGGAACCTTCGTTCCGGTAAAGAGCGAGCTGATTTCCTCCCACAAGATGCATTGCGAGCCGTTTTCTGTCACAAAATCCTTCCTGGAAGACCTTCTTAAGGCTGTCGGGGGCGGAAACGTGGTTGCGGTGGGAACCACTTCCACCCGCTGCCTGGAGTCATTATATTATATAGGTGTGCAGTGCCTGGAGAATCCGGACTCCCCGCTCTCGGAGGTGGGCCAGTGGGATCCGTACGAAAGAGACTACCCTTACTCTACTGAGGAGGCTCTTGGAGCCATAATCAGTTATCTGGAGGCCAGAAAACTGCAGACTCTGGTGGCCGGAACCTCAATCATTATAGTTCCGGGATTCCGATATCGCATTGTAAATATGCTGGTTACGAATTTCCACCAGCCTCAGAGCACCCTTCTGCTTCTTATATCCGCCTTCATCGGCGAAGATTGGCGCAAATTATACACTCACGCCCTAGAAACAGGTTACCGGTTCCTCAGTTACGGAGACAGTTCTCTTCTTCAGAGAAAGGAATAAAACTTTTTGTAAATTTGTGTCCGACTCAAAACGCTATGTCCGCTCTTGACAGCATATTCGATGGCATAAGGCCTTATTACGACAGCGAGATACCTGCCTCCATATCCCGTATGCGGACATTCGAGTATCTGGACGATATCTCTGATTTTCTGCAGATTGAGGGTGGCGGCAATACAATGCGCAGCGCTTTGGACAAGTGCCGGACTGTGGATGATTTCCAGGACAAGATAATGGCTATGGTGATGGACCACGTGCTAAGCCGCACCAGTGCCGGAGTGGAGTATTCCGGACTGGACTATTTTGAGGAAGGCAAGAAGCATCTTATTCTGGCAAACCACAGGGACATTGTCCTGGATTCCGCCATAATCCAGCTGATTTTTCACCGCAAGGGCATCACTACCACAGAGATAGCCGTTGGAGACAATCTGATTACCTCACAGTTTATAGAGGATGTGGCCCGCAGCAACAAGATGATAAAGGTCACAAGAAGCACTTCCCCCCGGGAGGTTTACAATTCTTCCCTGCTGCTTTCCAGGTACATACGCCATCAGATAACCACGGAAGCCAGTTCTATCTGGATTGCCCAGCGCAACGGCCGCACAAAAGACGGTTACGACCTAACCGAGCAGGGGCTTCTGAAAATGGTCCAGATGAGCGGAGAGGGGGATTTTGTAGAGGACATGGACTGCCTGCAGATTGTACCGACAGCCATTTCTTACGAGTTTGAACCTTGCGATGCTCTGAAAACCAGAGAGATATTCGTTTCCAGAAGACATCCGTACGTAAAGGCCGAAGGAGAAGACCTGAACAGCATCATAACAGGCATGAAATCCTGGAAGGGAAGGATAATGATCTGCTTTACAGAGCCAATCCTGCGGTCTGAGATAGAGTCCTGCGCATCTTTTGCAAAGAACGAGAGATTCGTCGAGCTTGGCAAGATTATAGACCGCCAGATACATTCCGAGTATCATCTCTGGCCGAACAATTATGCCGCCGAGGATATCCTCAGGGAAAGAGCCGGAGGAGAGCCTGCTTTCCGGGGAAAATACGGCAAGGCGGGTATGGATACCTTCAGAATCCACATGCAGGAGCAGTTGGATGCCCTTATCGCCGAGCTCCTAAAAGAGGACGATCTTGGTCCAGTGGATGAAAAAGAATGGCGTAAAGAGCTGGAAGACATATTCCTGCACATTTACGCCAATCCCGTTAAGGCTTGCCTTCAGGCAAAAGTCTAGTATTTGTCCTCTATCTGGTCTTCCCGGGTTTCGATGTATTCTACGAATCTCTTTCTAAGGGATTCCGGTAGACTCTGGTCTGCCTTTACCTTCTTCTCTATTTCCCACATCCGGTCTTCAACTCTCTTTGCCGCCTTTTTATCGCGGTTTTTCAGATGATTTTCGTACTGGGCGAGCATCCCGTAAATCCCGTATTGTTCACAAAGGGAGTTTAGGGTTGGCTTTTCTTTATTCTCGGCTTGTGAGGCTTCTTGCTTTTTGGCTTCAGTTTCCTCAGCGACAGCAGGTTTCTGGCTCTGAAGCTTGTTGAAGGCCATTGTCAGGTTTTCTGCCTTGGCCAGGATGGCTTCAGCTTCCTTGCGGGTGAATTCCCTTGCGGATTTGAAGACAACTGTCTTGGCTGTGCTGTCACCTGAATTGAGAACGGGTATGATGTTGGCCATATCCTGAGCCATAAGGGAGAGGTCTTCCCTGACCTTGACTCCTTTTTCATCTACAGGAACAATTTCTATCTCCAGTGAGTCTATGGCTTCTTCAGAAACCTTTTTTACGGGTACAGTCGCCTGAATGCTCCATTTGGACTGGTCTTCCGGATTCTGTGCAAGAAACACGTTAACATCGTCGTTCAGTGTGAAATCGGAGAACGCGTTTCCAATGAATTCAACAACGGATTTGTCAAAAAGAGCGTCCTGGGGCGCGGATGAGCAGGCCTGAAGAGCAGCTGTCACCGCCAAAATGATAAATAATCGCTTCATAGGTATTAAATAATGTTAAATTTCAATATCAAGTTCTACTGGACAATGGTCGCTGCCAAAGATTTCAGTATGGATCTTAGCGTCCTTTAGCTTGGAATCCAAGCGTTTGGAGGTAAGGAAATAGTCGATTCTCCAGCCAGTGTTCCTCTGGCGTGCCTGGAACCGGTAGCTCCACCAGGAATAGACACCCTCAAGATCAGGGTTGAAATGCCTCCAGGTGTCTGTAAACCCCGCCCCGAGAAGGTCTGACATCTTCTGCCTTTCCTCGTCCGTAAAGCCGGCGTTGCGGCGGTTTGTCTTGGGGTTCTTGAGGTCTATCTCCTTGTGAGCCACATTCATGTCTCCGCAGACGATAACTGGTTTCTTCTTGTCCAGGCCCGTCAGATAAGCTCTGAATGCGTCTTCCCATTCCATCCTGTAGGCAAGCCTTTTAAGTTCTTCCTGGGAGTTTGGGGTATAGACACACACAAAGAAGAAGAACGGGAATTCCAGGGTGATTACACGGCCTTCCCTGTCGTGCTCCTCAATGCCGATTCCATAAGTAACATTCTGCGGAGCTTTCCTGGTCCATACGGCGGTTCCGGAATAGCCTTTCTTCTGGGCATAGTTCCAAAAAGACTGATATCCATCAAATTCCAGATCCAGTTGCCCTTGCTGCATCTTGGTTTCCTGAAGGCAGAATATGTCCGCGTCCAGGGTCTTGAATGTTTCCGAAAAGCCTTTATCCAGGCAGGCTCTCAGGCCGTTTACGTTCCAGGAGACGAGTTTCATCGCTATTGTTGTTTTTACAAAGAAAATCAATAAATTTGAATATTCAATGATTATTCGGGCACTATGAAAAAATTACTGGTCCTTTTGTGCATGCTTTATGCTACAGAGACTGTTTTTGCCCAGGAGGGCGGAATTGCGGCCTTTCCTGATGACAGTTACTACGAACAGACTCAAAAACAGAGATTTCCGGTTTTCGGATTTTTCAAGGAGACATATTTCATTACGGGAATTCCGACCAACACTTCTGCGGTGGACAAGCATAATGCGGACATCCGTTTCCAGCTTAGCCTTGCTCTGAGGATTGCCAGGGCCGGAAATGTGGATATTCTTGGAACCTATACGGAAAACGGCGTATGGAACGTGTATGACAAGTCCAGTCCGCTTGTTGAGAATGCCTTTAACCCAGGATTGTGCGCTTATTGGTTTGCAGATCCAAAGTGGGATTTCATGTTCGGAATCAGCCACCAGTCAAACGGTTACATTAATAATGACTCCAGAAGCATCAATACGGCATACGCAGGGGCAATTTATTCTCCGGTAGAGCATCTGAAACTGGGTGCTAAAGTCTGGTATGGCTACTACGAGCATATTCCTGGGCTTCCGCACTATTTCAAGAGAAGGGGATTCGGCGAGGTCTGGGCTACATACCGGGCATTTGACAACCGCCTGAATATTACTGCTTTGGTTAATCCTTCCAACACATTCAAGAACTACAATCTTGAATTCAACCTGTCTTACAGGCTGAGCGAGAAGGGCACTTTCCTGCCGTCCATCTTTGCACAGTACAGGCAAGGATACTGCGAGACGCTCAAGAACTTCAACACATACGAAGCCCACTTCAGGGTTGGCTTCGCCCTTGAACTCAAACATGGATATAATTCTTCAATTCGCTGATTTTAAATATATTGTAAAAAAAATACCTATGAAAAAGATTCTGACAATCGCATTGGGAATGCTGGCAGTTGCAGTTATTTCCTGCAAAAACAATGAAAACAAGGACGCGGATCCGGCTCTGTTTGACGAGGAGATTGCCGTGGAGGAAGGCCAGGAGGTTTGGAAATCTTTCGGAGGAACCTATTTCTTCTGGGGAGACGGAGAGCAGCTGACGGTTGATTTCCCTCTTCCGCAGGATGGCGGTTGCATAAAGCTATGCTACAAAGGCGAGGAGTATGAGGCTACGGCAGATGAGAATACCGGAAAGATAGTGGCTAAGGACAGCCTTGGACACGTGGTCTTCAAGGGCTACTTCTATGACGGAGGCAACACCGTAAAGGGCTTGTTCAAGGGAGAGCCTATTGAGCTTGGGGGAAGTGGGGATTAATTAGATAATTATCGCGATATGAAAAAAATACTGATTGCCATGCTGGCGGTCCTGCTGGCCGTGCCTGCGCAGGCAGACGAGGGAATGTGGCTTCCCGTACTTATTAACCAGAGAATCAAGGATATGCGTGCCAAGGGCTTCCGCCTGAAGGCCGAGGACGTGTACAGCGTGAACAAGGCTTGCCTGAAGGATGCCGTTGTGCTGTTCGGATCCGGATGTACCGGAGAACTGGTTTCCGGAGAGGGCCTGCTGTTTACCAACCACCATTGCGGCTACGGGCAGATCCAGAAGCATTCCAGCGTGGAGCACGATTACCTGAAAGACGGTTTCTGGGCAATGAGCCGGGATCAGGAACTTCCGAATCCGGGGCTTACCGTTAGTTTCCTGGAGTATATGGAGGAGGTCACCGATGCTGTCTTGAATGGTTATGAAGAGGGAATGACAGAAAAGCAGAGGGATTCCGTCATAAAGGTCAATTCCCAGAAACTTGTCGCAGAGGCGGTTAAGGATGGGAAGGGCCTCAGGGCCAATGTGGAGGCGCTGTTTTACGGCAACCAGTATTTCCTGTTCGTGTTCCGCACATTCAAGGACGTTCGTCTCGTTGGGGCTCCGCCTTCCTCAATCGGAAAGTTCGGCGGTGATACCGACAACTGGATGTGGCCAAGGCATACCGGAGACTTCTCCATATTCCGCATTTATGCCGACAAGGACAACAATCCGGCAGACTATTCTCCGGACAACGTGCCTTACCATCCGAAGAAATTCTTCAAGATCTCCACAAAGGGTGTCAAAGAAGGGGACTTTACCTTCGTGTACGGCTGCCCGGGCTCAACTAAGGAGTATGTGACAGCCGATGAGGTGGAATACACCGGCTCCGTGTCTGACCCTAAGAAGATAGCCCTCAGGACTCAGCGCCTGGACATTATGAAGAAGTACATGGCTCAGAGCCAGGCAGTAAGGATCCAGTATTCTTCCAAGGCCGCAAATGTTTCCAACGCCTGGAAGAAGTGGCAGGGAGAGGAGAAGGGAATCCGCAGGATGAAGACAGTGGACAAGAAGAAGGAGTATCAGGCCAGGTTCAAGGAATGGGCCAAGGGAACCCGTTACGACGGGCTTGTGGAAAAGCTGGAGGCCCTATACCAGAAGAGAAATCCGTATTTCCTTGCATACGAGTATTATAACGAGACTGTAAGGAGTATCGAGCTTCTCCAGATTGCTTCCACAGTCATGATGGTTTTGAAGAACAAAGATGCCAAGGATGCTGTGGTGGAGCAATTCTTCAAGGATTACTACCAGCCAATAGACGAAGAGATCTTCGTGGCTATGCTCAAGGCGTTTGACTCTGAGATGAGCGGGGAGTTCAAGCCGGAGTATTTCAAGGAGAAACTGAAATCCTACGGCAGCGTGGAGGCCTGGCAGAAAGACCTTTACGCAAAATCCCTGTTTACAGACAAGGAGAAAGTGCTGGCCTTGACCAAAGATGATTCTGAGGCTATCAAGAAGGATCCTGCATACGAATTGTACTATGAATTCTATAAATGGTATTATAACGGCCTCAGGCCTGTAATCAACGATGTAAACGGCCAGATAAGGCTTGCTTACCGCGACTATATGCAGGGGCAGATGGATTTCGAGCCTGACAAGCAATTCTACCCGGATGCCAACCTTACCCTGAGAATCGCCTACGGAAATGTCAAGGGTTACAGCCCTGCAGACGGAGTGTACTATTCTCCTGTTTCCACCCTTAAGGGTATCATAGAAAAGGATAATCCGAATATCTTTGACTACAATATTCCTCAGAAACTCAGGGATGTATATGCTGAAGGCGGACACGACTACCAGCCTGTGTGCTTCCTTGCCACCAACCACACTACTGGCGGAAATTCAGGCAGTCCTGTAATAAATGCAGACGGAAACCTGATTGGAATCAACTTCGACCGCGTATGGGAGGGAACAATGAGCGACATAGTCTATGACCCTTCCGTTTGCCGCAACATTTCCCTGGATATCAGATATCTGCTGTTCAACATCGAGCAGATTGGCCATGCCGGATACCTGTTCGACGAGATGGTGTTTGCCGATTAGACTGATGAAGAGGTTGATACTGGCACTGGTTTCAGGTTTTTTCCTGGCTGCTCCCGCTTTCTCCCAGAGCGGGGAGGGGAGCGGCGTTTCAAAAATCATATCGCTGAAGAACAAGCTGGTCAATTACCTGGAATCTATTGAACTTAAAGGCGTAGACACCAATTATGTGGGCGTGCCCGAAAAGAAATGGGCAATATTTACCAACGCTTATCTGTCCCAGTTTGACTTTGACCTCAGGAGTAATGTCAGGTCTGAAGAAATAGCCGGAACTGAAGGCAAGAAGTTAGGCCGTGTAACGGTTGACCTTTGTTCCAGGGTGGAGGAGCAGGTTTCCGTGGGGCTGTACTTTATGGGATACGGCCTGAGCTATTCCCAGGATTTGAGCAAGGGTTACCAGAAAGACTGGTCCTTTACGATGTATTCTTCCCCCGTGGGCGGCGAGTTCCGCTATCATACAACCAACAAGATACACGGAAAACTTGCAGTCAAGAATCTGGGACTCAAATTCGATGTGATGGAAGGGGAGGCCAAGATGGAGAATTTCCTGCTCAACGCCTATTACGTGTTCAATCCCAAGAAGTTTTCCTACTCCTCAGCGATGAGCTTTTCCAAAATCCAGAAGAAAAGCGCAGGGAGCGTATTGGGAGGGATTACCCTGAACCAGACCAGGATTACGGCATATGATCCTGTACTCATAGGATTGATGGGTGGAGTAAACAAGATATTTCTTCGCCGTTTTTCCATCGGGGCCGGATATGCCTACAACTGGGTTCCGGTCAGGGGGTTGACTCTTCATTTTTCCGGAATACCTATGCTGCTTGTCACAACCAAGTCTGCAACCAGAAACACAGAGGAGGACTGGAGCGAAAGCCAGAAGGAGACACAGGAGAATCTCTTTGGGAGCAAGACACACATATCCTACAACTATATGTTCAGGACTTCAGCCAGTTATGCCTTTAACGACAAGTTCCTGGCCGGTTTCTCGGGTTTCTACAATTTCTTCAAGGTTGGAGACCATTCGTCCTACTATGCCAGTAACGAAGACTGGAGCATCCGCTTCTTCTTCGCCTACAGGTTCTAGCGGCGGCGCTTGAACGGATTTCTTGAAAGCAGATAGTTCACTCCGAAAACAACGCTTGTATTGGCCTCATATACAGGTATGAGCTGAGGTGTCATATTGTAGTAGTGGCTGTCCGTTCCCAGAAACGCGCTGAATTTCTTGGCATACACATTCACCATTCCTCCTATTTCCCATCCGTAGGTAGTGTAGGCGGTGTTAACGGAAAGGCTCAGCCATTTGAGCGGTGTCACATTAAGGGAAACGCGGGTTTCCGTATAGCGGTTCAGGGTGCTGTTGCGCCAGGTGCCCAGAACGCCTACAGACATTTTCCTGTAGAAAGGCATCTTGAATTCCGCTCCCAGACTGGCGTTCCAGGTCAAGCCCTGGGTTGTCCAGTTTTTCTTCTTCGGCATGAATTCGTACATGCTCTTGAACTTGTTTACCACGCTGTTGAGAACGTGCCCGATGCTTCCTTCAGCATCCAGATTAATCTCGTCAAGGGAAAGGATATAGGTTTCTCCGTCGTTATATGCGTTAACCTTGTTTCTCCAGAGGATTCCGCCAAAATCAGTGAGAGAGGCGGATATGTTGATGTAGTCGTTGACCTTGAATCTGGCTCCCAGATCTATGGCTCCTCCGAATCCTCCCAGACCCACCGGACTCCAGTTCAACCCGTTCATATCCTGCTTGTCGTATCCTCCGAGAGCGCCTTCCTCAACTCTGTTTTTGATGCCGCCGCCGGAAGCTGTAAGGGAACCGGTTGTCTTGATGGACCACTGGTCTCCGTTGAGATTGGCCATCATATTGTCCACATTCATATAAATCTTGTTGGTGCCAAGCAGGAACTTCACCCTTGCTCCCAGTTCAAGCTTTCCGAGTCTGAATGCCGTTCCTGATGCAAGTTCAAAATAGGATTGGGTAAAGGCCGATACGTGTGAAAGGTCATAGACAAAGTCATCTTCTTCCTTTCCCTTGAGGAAACTGAACAGGTTGTAAGGGAGTTTGGCTACAGTGTTGTTTCTCCAGTTGAGCTCAAATGTCTGGAAGATATCCCTTCCCTTATATTTGGTCCAGAAACCTGTGGAGGCGATATTGTGGTTCTCATAGACATTGAGCCTGTTTATCGGGCGTACCCTGGAAAGGAATTCCGACTTGTCCACGCTCTTGTGCATAAAGGTCACCAGGTTTCCGTCGTGAGGATAGAAGAAAGTAGATACTCCCACATTGCTGTTCGATCCGGCGCTGATGCTTGAAACCAGCCCTCCAATGAAATTTTTTTCTGTGGTGAAGGCGGGATTCAAATGGTAAGAATAGGTGTAGTTGTCTATAAAATAGGCACTCTGCAGATCCTGTCCCTGGAGAGCGGGGGAGAATGCTGTCCCTAAAAGAACAACCAGGAAAAACTTTATATATGAAGCGTTGGATTTCATTTTTTAAGCATTATTCGTCTGAATTGTTCTTTTTCTTGATTCTGAAGGTAATGCCTTCCGGAAGCTGAAGCCTTACGTCTTTTAGGGCAAGTCCGACGCCACCGCTCACTGCCATCGCTGAAGATGGCATCTGCTTTACTTTCAAAATGATATTAAAACCGTCGAAACCGAATCCGTCTGCTGTAAGATTTGAGGAAATGTTGATTACAGCATCCCCGTATGCGGGATTTTCTTCTGTTCCGGCAGGGATACTGGCATCTACGATGGCACTTATTCCCTCTACAGGATTGCGGTTCTCGTCAAGCACGTGGCTGGAAAGTTCAAAAGCGAAAGGAAGGGAGTTTTTGACCCTGATGTAGAATTTTATATGCGGAATCTTGAAATGGACCAGGCTTACGAAAAAAGAAAGGCCGTGGATCTCGTAGTGCCCCAGTTCAAAGTCTGTCAGGGTTTCCCCTTGAGAATCAAACAGATAATCACCCTCTTCGTTTTCGTTGAAATAAGTCTTTGCGTCCTTGCTGAGGAGGTCGCCGATTTTGATGGTGGGAAAACTTCCTATCGGGACAAGCAATTGCTGTCCGGCATTGATCTCATAGTCGATATCCTTGAGATCGTAATCCTTTTCCACATGACAGGAAAAGGACAGAGCCATAACGCTCAGCAAGAGCAGGAATAAGAATAGCCGTTTCATTTCAAGACAAAAATAGTGATAATTTGAAATAAAGTGTCAAAAAAGTATCTTTGCACCCAAATTCAAACTGTAGAAAAAATGAAAAGAAACACCATCATCGCTTTTGCCCTTCTTGCATCAGCCTTGCTGACTTCCGTAAGCCTGAAGGCACAGGAGCAGGAAGAGGGATTCGACCGCAATCACGTTTTCGACCTCTATGTGGGTGACATCTATTACACCCCTAAGAACAAGGATGTGAAGACCAGTTCAAAGGTTTTGGATGTCATTGCCTCCGTAGCCACCAAGGAATTCAGTGAAGATCACGACGGATATGCAGATGCCGTATCGGCGGAAATCGTCAAGGGCTTGACCAGGGCTTTCCGTTTCAAGGTTATTGACAGAGCTTTCAATCCGGATGCGGACAACCCTGAATATGCTCTTACCATCGACGGAAACATCGCCAGCATCAACACAACCGCAAAAATGATTACGGAAGAGCACAAAGGCAAGGATGGAAAAGTCAAGAAGACAACATCCCAGGTATATAGGGCCATAATCCTCTTTACCTTGAGCCTCAAGGACCTGAACGGCACTATAATCAACAGCAACACTTTCAGCATTGAGAGCAACGAGTATTCTTCTTCCTGGTTTGCTACACGCCAGAACGCTCTCGACAAGGCCCTTTCATATATTTCCAACAGCGTTGCAAGATATTATGACGAGGTTTATCCTCTCTATGCAGATATTATAGAGGTCGGTGCAGACCGCAACAACAAGCAGAAGGAGGTTTACATAGACCTGGGCTCCTCTCACGGAGTTTATGTTGACCTGACCTTCGGAGTCTATCAGCTTACTCACGTAAACGGAAGGGAAAGCAAGCACTACCTCGGAAGAATAAGAGTCAAGGAAATCCAGGGCACGGACGTAAGCTACTGCAAGGTTGTAAGCGGCGGAAAGGATATCAAGAAATGCATCGACAACGGAGAAGAACTCCTTATAATTTCCAGACACTGATCCATTTGAAGTTACCTATGAAAAGAATTTTACTTTTTGCAGCGGTCCTTTTGGCCGTTGCACCGGTATCATTTGCCGGAGATTACCTTACAAACACAAACCAGAGTGTAAGATTCCTGAGAAATCCTGCCCGTACCGGGGCCATTGGAATCGATGGAGTTTACTATAATCCTGCCGGGGTGTCTTTTATGACGGGTGGATGGCATATCCAGTTCAACTGGCAGAGCCCTCACCAGAAAAGAGACGTTTATTCCAATTACGGACCGCTTTACGGCGCCAACTATCTGAATCCGGGCATCGCAGAGGCTGACGGATCTTTCAGCCGCAGGTTCAGGGGCAAGGTGGATGTACTGATTCAGCCATCCCTTTTTGCCGCCTACAATATGGGTTACTGGTCCTTCCAGTTTGGATTCGGAGTTATCGGAGGAGGCGGAGAGTGCAAGTTCAAGCAAGGAATAGGGGCCTTTGAAGCCCTTGTCGGCCAGATGGGAATGACCAAGATGGGAGCTGCTTTTGGAGGTTACAGTCTTAACCAGTGGGTTGAAGGAAAGTCGTTCTATTATGGAGTCACGGTGGGGGCGGCCCGCAAGATCGGCGACAAGTTTAGCGTCAGCCTGGGACTTAGGGGAATTATCGCTTCCAATCATTTCAAGGGAGGAGTTGATAATATTACTTTCCGCACTATTGCCGGAGATATAATCCCTGCAGACAATACCTATCTTCTTGACTGCAAGCAGAGCGGATTCGGCATTGCTCCTATCATAGGAGTGGATTTCCGCCCCAACCAGTATCTGAATCTCGCCCTGAGATATGAGTTCAGAACCCACCTGGAAGTGGAGAGCAAGGCTAAGAACAACGATGCCTTCAATGCTCTTGCTGCAGGCCTTCCGACATTCTCCAAATATCTGGACAAGGCAAAGCACAATGCCGACATGCCTTCTATGCTGGCATTCGGAGCGGAGGTCAGCCCGATTTCTTCCCTGAGGATAGATGCCGGATACAACCATTACTTTGACCTCGATACCAAGCAGTGGAACACTGATTTGCTGAAGGATACGGATGAGTTGACTTTCGGTGTGGAATACGATGTCACCAAGATGGTGGAGGTCAGCGCCGGAATCCAGCATACATTCTACAACCAGAAGGAAGAAAACTATTCCGATATGAATTTCAACCTCAGCTGCACTTCTGTCGGATTCGGAGTGGGTGTAAAGGTTTCAGACCACGTAACTGTCAACGCATCATACTTCCATTCTTTCTATCAGGACCATACTAAGGACCATACCAAGATGCCTAATCCCAGTCCGGGCTATTCCACTTACAGCCGCACCAACAGCGTGTTTGGGCTTGGGGTTGATTTCACTTTCTAAACAAAAAGTTTAGCCGCGCGTAGTTTCTGTGGGCAGAAAAGATTATCTTTGAGGTAACATATATTTCAGCGATATGAGTACCATAATGATAATCGAACTGCTCATAGTGCTTGCGGCACTGTATGTCGGTTCCCGTTATGGCAGTCTTGCCCTGGGCGCGATCTCAGGAATAGGCCTGGCCATTCTGGTCTTTGGCTTCGGGATGAAGCCGGGAACTCCCCCGACAGACGTAATCTACATAATCATTGCAGCCGTAACCTGCGCCGGAACGCTCCAGGCTTCGGGAGGTATGGACTGGATGATACAGATTGCGGAAAAGATGCTTAGAAAGCATCCCGGAAACATTACTTTCCTGGCCCCTATAACCACATTCTTCCTTACCGTTCTGGTAGGAACCGGGCACGTGGTCTATACCCTGATGCCAATCATCTGCGATATAGCCCTGAAGAAGAACATCCGTCCTGAAAGGCCTTGCGGAGTGGCTTCCATTGCCTCCCAGGTTGGTATAACCTGCTCTCCGATTGCGGCCGCCGTAGTAGCCTTCGTGACCATTTCCAACGCCAACGGCTTTATGGTGTCTATTCCGCAGGTGCTGATGATCACGATCCCGGCCTGCCTTTGCGGCTTGATCTGCGCTTCACTGTATTCGTATCGCAGAGGAAAAGACCTTGACAAGGACGCTGATTTCCTGCGCAGAAAGTCAGATCCCGAAACATATAAGTATATGTACGGCAACAGCGCCACCACGCTGGACAAGAAGATAAGCAAGAGCGCCAAGGCTTCCGTTTACGTGTTCCTGGGAGCTCTGCTGGTAATTGTGTTCTTCGCCTTCTGCCAGATGATCCACGTGGACAAGAACGGGGAGAGCATAACTCTGGCCCAGCACATGGGCATTCCAAAGATGAACATTATCATCCAGATCATAATGCTCACGGCCGCTGCCGCAAACATAATGTTCTGCAGGGCGGAACCTAAGAAGGCAGTTGGCGGAGCGGTATGGCAGAGCGGTATGGTGGCAGTTGTGGCTATCTACGGAATCGCCTGGCTGGCAGATACTTATTTCAGCAATTATCTGGACCAGATGAAGGTTATGCTTGCAGACCTTGTTTCCAACTACCCTTGGTCTATCGCCTTCGTGTTCTTCCTGGTCAGTGTACTTATCAACTCCCAGGGAGCCGTGGTTGTGGCCATGCTTCCTCTGGCATACGAGCTTGGAATCGCCGGCCCTGTGCTTCTGGGTATCCTTCCGAGCGTTTACGGATATTTCTTCATCCCTAACTATCCTTCCGATATCGCCACCGTCAACTTCGACCGGAGCGGCACCACTGTTATTGGAAAATATCTGCTCAACCATAGCTTCATGATACCTGGCCTAATTTCCGTATCAGTTTCAACTATAATTGGTTATCTGCTTACCACAACGGTATTTTCCGGGTATTTTGCAGGTTTCGTGCAATAAAACAGGCTTTATGAGAAAACTGATACTTCTTTTTGCAGCCATTCTGGCCCAGACTGCGGTCCTTTCGGCCCAGCCTAAGGTCATAGCCCACAGGGGGCACTGGAACGTAAACGAGACCGGAAAAGGCAACACCGCCTCTCCGCAGAACTCACTGGCATCATACAAAGCAGCGAACGGTATAGGGGCCTGGGGCTCAGAGTTTGACGTTAACCTTACATCGGATGAAAAGCTTGTGGTCTGCCACGGCCCAAAGATAGTTTCCCTGGCGGATGTCCAGAAGGAAACCTTTAAAACAGTCCGCAACGAGTGCCTTTCCAACGGAGAGAGGGTTCCTTCCCTCAAGGCACTTCTGAAGCTTATCAAAAAGTGCAAAATCCGTCCGATTCTGGAAATCAAGGAAGATTATCGCGATAAAGAGGGCTATCTTCTAACCTTCGATAAGGTTGCTGCCGCTTTGAAGAGGCACCATATAGACATGTCCAATATCACGATTATCTCCTTCAGCCTTGAAGTCTGCAAGGCTGCAGCAAAAAAGTACCCGGATACAATGGTTCAGTATCTTGGCGGAGAGAAGTCTCCGGAGGAACTCTATGCCCTGGGTATCAAGGGGCTGGACTATCACTATTCAGTGTTTGACAAGCATCCCGACTGGGTTAAGAAGGCCCACGATCTTGGTATGGAGGTAAACGTCTGGACAGTGGACAAGGAGCAGGACATAAGGCGAATGCTTGCCCTTGGAGTTGACCAGATAACCACCAACTATCCTGTTCTTACACAGAAGATTATAGAAGAATTAAAGTAAAATAACAAGCTATGAAGAAAATACTGTATCTAATCGCGTTTGCGGGATGCGCCGCAATGCTTTTCTCCTATTGCAAGAACAACACTCCAAACACGGAGGGAACAAATCAGGACACAGAATCTGCAATAAAGGCTGCCGCACCAGACACTCTTGATGTGATGAATCTTTATGCTACTGCAGATAATCTGACAATTACGCCTCCCGGGCTTATCAGGGATGCCAAGGATGCGCTTAGTGGAGAGGCTATTGAGATTGATGTTACCAAGGCCTGGAGGAAGCTGAGCATCGTGGTTCCGGGGCAGGAAACCTCCGATGTCCCTGATATGAAGGCTATTTTAAAGGCAATCGCCGAGGTCTATCCTATGCCGATGCTGCTGGCTTGTGTAAACGGCAATACCAAAGGAACCATCGTTGAAGATGAAGCCAATCATTTCATTTCCTATGTGGAGGATTTTTATGAAAATGCGGACTACAAAGATAACTGCCGTCTCAAAGCCTGGCAGTTCTTTGAGGATGAAACCTGGGCCATCGGCCTTGCATACCACAGGCTCTGGGACGGAGACGATGGAATAGGGGTATATCAGAACCTGATGTTCTGGAAGTATGACCCTAAGGGAGACAAGGTTCTCAGGCCGCTCAACGGCGATGAGTATTTTCTTCCTGAGTACACTCCACAGAGAGGGTTGGTAGTCTTCCACGCAAATGGCGACAATATTGATTTTGACGGCGGTGCGGACCCTGACCTCTTCTGGAAGTGGACTGGCCACTGGTTCGAATCCTCCGCTCCTCAGCAATAGAATACCCTGCCGCTTAATCGGCTGATAATTAGAGAACTAAATAAACATACCCCCGGCGTCTTGCTAGGGGTATGTTTGCGTAATAGGCTGGTTATATGCCAGTTAAACGGCAGGACTACTTCGTATAATCGTAGAAGCCCTTTCCGGTCTTGCGTCCGAGAAGGCCTGCGCGTACCATCTTCCTGAGAAGAGGATGTGGACGGTACTTGCTGTCTCCGAACTCGTTGTAGAGAACTTCCATGATTGCAAGGCAAACATCCAGACCGATGAGGTCTCCCAGAGCCAGAGGGCCCATAGGATGGTTTGCGCCCATCATCATTGCGGCGTCAATCTCCTCCTTGGTTGCAATGCCGTCTGCCAGGATTCCAACTCCCTCGTTTACAAGAGGAATGAGGATTCTGTTAACAACAAAGCCAGGAGCCTCGTTAACTGAAACCGGGCACTTTCCGATAGCCTTTGCTATCTCCACAACCTTGTCGTGAACCTCAGGGGAGGTGAGCTGACCCTTGATAACCTCAACCAGCTTCATAAGAGGAACCGGGTTGAAGAAGTGCATACCAATCACGTTCTGAGGACGTGAGGTGAATGCTGCTATGGCTGTGATACTCAGCGATGAAGTAT
Source organism: Bacteroidales bacterium (assembly GCA_017550655.1). GTDB lineage: Bacteria > Bacteroidota > Bacteroidia > Bacteroidales > UBA932 > Egerieousia. The sequence continues at coordinate 90,247 of JAFZOK010000018.1, forward strand.
TGGAAGCCAGGATGGCCTCAGGCTTGCAGACCTTGTCCAGAGTCTCCCAGATTTCCTTCTTTACAGCCATATCCTCGGCTACAACCTCTATTACGAGGTCTGCGTCCTTGAGGTCCTCATAATTGAAGGTGTCTTTGATTCTGGCGATAATCTCGTCTTTTACACTTGCCTCCATCTTTCCCTTCTCAACACTTCTGTTGAGGAATTTCTCGATGGCTTTGTGCGCTCTTGCAAGAGATGCCTCGCTGCGTCCCTTAAGGAGTACGTCGTGACCTGCGGTAGCGAATGCCTGTGCTATGCCGTGGCCCATTGTTCCGTTTCCAACAACTGCAACTAACATTGTACTAAAGTTTTAAATTGTTAATGGTTATAATGTGTGTTATTTGTTTTTCCACTGTGCCGGCCTCTTCTCGAAGAATGCTTTCATTCCTTCCTTCTGGTCCCCGGTGGAGAAGCAGAGGGCGAAGAGATCGTTCTCGATGGCGATGGCCGTGTCTATGTCTGTCTGCATTCCGCGGTTGATAGCCTCCTTGCTGAGTCTTACGGCAATAGGGGCGTTCTTGGCTATGGTCTTTGCCAGAGCCAGGGCCTCGTCCATAAGCTGCTCAGGTTCTACAACCCTGTTTACCAGGCCGATTCTGAAAGCCTCGTCTGCCGTGATGGCCTTTGCGGAGTAAATGAGCTCCTTTGCCCTGCCTTCGCCGACTATTCTAGGAAGCCTCTGGGTTCCCGAGAAGCCCGGAGTGATGCCCAGTCCAACCTCAGGCTGGCCGATTTTGGCCTTGGATGAGGCGATGCGGATATCGCAGGAAAGAGCCAGCTCGCAGCCTCCGCCGAGAGCGAAGCCGTTGATGGCTGCAATAACAGGTTTTCCGAGAAGTTCAATCTTGCGGAAGACTTTTGAACCCTGAACTCCGAAATCCTTGCCCTGGGCGGCGTTCATGGTGCTCATCTGGGAGATGTCCGCCCCGGCCACGAAGGCCCGGCCTTCACCTGTCAGTATTACAACATTGGTCTGAGGATCGTTTTCAATCTCCGAGAACACCTGGTCCAGTTCTGCAAGGACTTGTGAATTAAGGGCGTTCATGCTCTGGGGATTATTGATCTTTACGATGCGGATGTTTCCTTCCTGCTGAAGGATGAGGTTTTTGAATTCCATATTGAGAAATGTTTATATTTTCCAGTTCAGGACATCCCGTCCTGCATCTTGCGAAGATACTTAAAATTTTGCGAAATAAAAATATAACATCGTTGTTATTTTTTTACGGGAATTTTCATTATATTTGCTTGGTTTACGAAGTAAAAATCAAATAGCAAAACAAATAATATTCAAATCGTTTTCTTATGGATAAAAGAATTTCATTACAGGAAGCCGTTTCTATGATTAAGGACGGTATGACAATTATGGTGGGAGGTTTCCTCTCCGCCGGTTCTCCTCTGGACATCCTCGACGCCCTTGCAAAGAGCGATGTGAAGGATCTGACCCTCATCTCCAACGATACTGCATATCAGGGAATTGGAGTAGGCAATCTGATTGGTGCCCACAAGATCAAGAAACTCTATGTTTCCCATATCGGAACAAATCCTGACACGGCTGCTCAGATGAATGCCGGCGAGCTGGAAATCGAATTCTGCCCTCAGGGAACCCTGGCAGAGAGAATCCGCTGCGGTGGAGCAGGCCTTGGCGGCGTGCTGACAACCACCGGAATGGGAACCGTTATCGCAGAAGGAAAGCCAACCGTAGAGGTTGACGGCAAGACTTATCTGCTCGAGAAGCCTCTCAGGGCTGATGTTGCCCTTATCGGCGCTACCGTTGCAGACGAAAGAGGAAACTGCATCTATGTGGGAACTTCCCAGAACTTCAACCCTCTGATGGCAGCTGCTGCAGACGTGGTAATCGTTGAGGCAGAGAAGATTGTGCCTGCAGGAGAAATCAAGCCTGAGGCAGTTATCACTCCTCACGTATTCGTTTCCCACATCTACCAGTCTACCAACAACCTTCAGAAAGTTAGAGAATAGTATGGCAGTAAAATCATTGATCAGAGTAAGAATGGGCGGAGAAGACGCCCATTATGGCGGAGGCCTTGTTGACGGAGCCCACATGCTGAAACTCTTCGGCGATGTGGCTACAGAGCTTCTGATTATCAACGATGGAGACGAGGGCCTGTTCAAGGCTTATGACAATGTTGAGTTCATCGCCCCTGTATTTGCCGGAGACTATATCGAGGCCACAGGAGAGATAACCCACGTTGGAAACACTTCCAGAAAAATGGTCTTCGAAGCCCGCAAGGTGATTGTTCCAAGACCTGACGTGTCAGATTCTGCAGCTGACGTGCTGGAGGAGCCAATAGTAGTCTGCAGGGCCAGCGGAACTTGCGTAGTTCCTGCCAAGTGCCAGAGAAAGAAATAGTTGCGATATGGATAAACTTATAATCACAGCCGCTATCTGCGGTGCTGAGGTTACCAAGAAGCAGAATCCGGCCGTTCCTTACACCGTTGAGGAAATCGTGCGCGAGGCAAAGAGCGCAGTGGATGCGGGAGCCGCTATCGTCCACCTTCACGTAAGGTTCGACGACGGTACCCCAACCCAGTCCAGAGACCGCTTCCAGGAGTGCGAGGAGGCTATCCTGAAGGTTTGCCCGGATGTAATCCTGATTCCTTCCACAGGAGGAGCAGTAGGCATGACACCGGACGAGAGGCTACAGAGCACGGACACCGATCCGCTGCCTGAGATGGCCACCCTGGATTGCGGAACCTGCAACTTCGGAGACGAGATTTTCGACAATACTATGCCTACCATGAGGGCATTCGGAAAGCGTATGATTGAGCGCGGCATCAAGCCTGAGTACGAGTGCTTTGAGATGGGTCACCTGGATACCATCCTGACTATGGCCCGCAAGGGCGAGGTCCCGGGTGCTCCTATGCAGTTCAATTTCGTGCTTGGCGTTCCTGGATGTACTCCTGCTACGGTTGCCAACCTTTGCTGGCTGGTTAACGGAATTCCGGCTGGCAGCACCTGGACCGTTACCGGAGTCGGCCGCCACGCATTCCCTATGGCCGCAGCCGCTATCGCAATGGGCGGTAACGTAAGAGTAGGCTTTGAGGATAACCTTTACCTGTCAAGAGGCGTTCTGGCTCCGTCCAACGGCGCCCTGGTGGAGAAGGTAGTCCGCCTTGCCAACGAGCTCGGAAGGCCAATTGCCAACAGCCACGAGGCCCGCGAGATACTGGGTCTTGCACCACGCAAATAATCAAATCGTTGAACAACAATAAATTACAAAAGAAACAATATGCAAAAACATGGAAATCGCTACGGTACCCACCGTGTAATTGAGCCGATTGGCGTTCTGCCTCAGCCGGCAAACAAACTGGACAACAATATGGACGAGATCTACGATAACGAGATTCTCATCGATGTTCAGACACTTAACATAGACTCAGCTTCATTCACTGATATCCACAATTATGCAAAGTCCCAGGCCAAGAATCCTAACGACGAGGCCGAGGTAATGGAGGAAATCAAGAAGGAGATGCTCCTTAACGTAGAGCTTCAGGGCAAGCACCGCAACCGCCGTACAGGTTCCGGAGGTATGCTTCTGGGAACTGTTGAGAAGATCGGAGACGCTCTCAAGGGCAAGATCGACCTCAAGGAAGGCGACCGCATCGCTACTCTGGTATCCCTGTCACTGACTCCTCTGCGCATTGACGAGATCCTCAACATCAAGGCAGATGTTGACCAGGTTGACATCAAGGGAAAGGCTATTCTCTTCGAGAGCGGGATCTATGCAAAGATTCCTGACGATATGCCTGAGAAACTGGCTCTCAGCGCCCTGGACGTTGCAGGAGCACCTGCACAGACTGCAAAGCTCTGCCAGAGCGGACAGACTGTAGTTATCCTGGGTGCCGGCGGAAAGAGCGGAATGCTCTGCTGCTATGAGGCAAAGAAGAGGGTAGGCGTTACCGGTAAGGTTATCGGTCTGGCAAACAGCCCTAGGTCTACCAACCGTATCAAGGATCTCGGCTTCTGCGATGTTGTGGAGAGCGTTTCAGGAATGACTCCTGTACAGGTTAACGAGCTGGTCAGCAAGCTGACAAACGGCAAGATGGCAGACGTTACCATCAACTGCGTTAACGTTCCGGACCAGGAGATGACTTCTGTTCTCTGCACAAAGGACGACGGTATCGTTTACTTCTTCTCTATGGCAACCAGCTTCACCAAGGCAGCATTGGGAGCAGAGGGAATCGGTGCAGACGTGAACATGATTATCGGTAACGGTTACACCAAGGGACACGCCGAGATTACTCTCCAGGAACTCCGCGAGTGCCCTAAACTGAGAAAGATTTTTGAGGAACTTTACGCTTAATAACTGGTTTTATGGCAGTTTCAAGAAGAAAACAGCTCTTTCCTGAAGTTACCGACGCCCAGTGGAACGACTGGAAATGGCAGGTAAGAAACAGGATCGAGACCCTGGATAAGCTGAAAAAATACATCAAGCTTTCCAAGGAAGAGGAGGAGGGCATCCGCAAGTCTCTGAAGACTATCAGAATGGCCATTACTCCTTATTATCTGAGCCTTATTGATCCGAACAACCCTGAAGATCCTGTAAGGAAGCAGTGCATCCCGACCGTCAACGAGACCCATCGTGCCGAGGCGGACCTTCTGGACCCTCTGCACGAGGATACGGATTCTCCTGTTCCGGGGCTTACTCACCGTTATCCGGACAGAGTGCTTCTGCTTATAACGGACATGTGCTCAATGTATTGCCGCCACTGCACCAGAAGAAGGTTCGCAGGCCAGACAGACGCCGCAACCTCTATGGACAATGTAGAGAAGGCAATAGAGTACATCAGGAACACTCCTCAGGTAAGGGACGTGCTCCTTTCAGGCGGAGACGCCCTGATGGTTCCGGACGAGAGGCTCGAGTACATTATCAGCAAGCTCCGCACTATCAAGCACGTGGAGATCATAAGGATTGGTACCCGTACTCCTGTGGTTTGCCCTCAGAGAATCACTCCTGAGCTTTGCAACATGCTCAAGAAGTACCATCCAATCTGGCTCAACACCCACTTCAACCATCCTCAGGAAGTTACTCCGGAGAGCTCCGCAGCCTGCGCAAGGCTGGCTGACGCCGGCGTTCCTCTTGGAAACCAGAGTGTTCTGCTGCGCGGTATCAACGACTGCGTCAACATCATGAAGAAGCTGGTTCACGAGCTGGTGAAGATGAGGGTAAGGCCTTACTACATTTACCAGTGCGACCTCTCTATGGGTATTGAGCATTTCCGTACCCCTGTTTCAAAAGGTATAGAAATCATCGAGGGACTGAGGGGACATACCAGCGGCTATGCTGTTCCAACCTTCGTGGTTGACGCTCCGGGCGGAGGCGGCAAGACTCCGGTAATGCCTAACTACGTTATTTCCCAGGCTCCGGGAAAAGTTGTCCTGAGAAACTACGAGGGCGTTATCACAACTTACTCCGAGCCTGAGGATTACAAGCCATCCAAGTGCAACTGCAAGTATTGCAAGGAGAACAAGGAATGCGACGGTGTCGTATCTCTCCTGGAAGGAAAGCAGATGACAATCCAGCCGGCTCACCTTGCAAGGGAAGACAGGGCTGTCAAGTACCGCGCAAAGCTTGCCGCTGCGGCAAAGAAAGCCAAGAAGGCTCCAGCAAAGAAGCCTGCAGCAAAGCCTGTTGCAAAGAAGAAGTAACTGATGCGCAATGTCTTTCATCGGTCAGATACAAAACCTCAAAAGCCTCTCGATAGTAGGGCTGGAGAAGAACACCGGAAAGACAGTGTGTTTGAATTATATCCTGGAAAGGTTACCGTCATCCTTTCACGTGGCGGTAACCTCTATCGGGATAGACGGGGAGAGCAAGGATCAGGTGACCGGAACGGCCAAGCCTGAGATAATACTCAAGGAAGGTACCATTTTTTCCACTTCAGAAGTGTTTTACGCCCGCAGGCAGCTGCTCAGCGATCTTCTGGAGATAACTTCCGAGAGGAGTTCATTGGGCAGGATAGTCACTGCCCGCGTGGTGAGAGGGGGAAAGGTGATGCTGAGCGGACCTTCGTCTGCCCAGTCCCTGTCCCGATGGGTTCAGAGCGTGGAGAAATTCACGCCGGACCTTACGATTGTGGACGGGGCGCTTTCGAGGCTAAGCAGCGCTTCTCCCATAATCAGCGAAAGTCTGATACTTACGACGGGTGCAGCCTATTCGCCTGATTTGGAGACCCTTGTAAGAAGGACACAGTTCATTGTGGAATTGGTGCGGCTGGATGTGGCAGAGGAAAAGTATCGCTCTGCATTTGACGGCAGGGAAAAGGGTGTGTGGGGAATGGACAAGGAGGGGAATGTAATAGATTTCCAGGTGGAATCCTCCCTTGCCATAGACAAGATTAAGGATGATTTGACGGGAAGGTGCGAGGCGGTTTTCGTAGCGGGAGCTTTGACGGACAGGTTCCTGGGCCTGATTTCAGACTCGAAGAGAGTCGGGGAAATCGAGCTGGTGGTGAGCGATTTCACCAAGATATTCGTCAGCGAGCAGAACTGGAGGATTATCCTCAGGAAAGGAGGTAAACTCAAGGTGCTCAGACGCAGCAAGCTGATAGCCGTATGCGTCAATCCGGTTTCTCCACGGGGAATCGTGCTGGATTCGGATTTGCTTTGCAGGAAAATGTATGAGGCCGTTGGAGTGCCTGTATATGATATAGTTAAGAACGGAGAAAACATTTAGCGATGTTACTTAGAGAATGTCTTGATATTCCTTGCGGGTTGAGGTTCATGGTTGATGAACTTCAGCTGCAGTCGTCTTACGGCCGCAGCCGCCTCCTGCAGTCTCCGTTCATGACAGACAGAGGGGAAATTGAAAAGACTCTCGGAAGGCTGGAAGACTGTTTCCGCACACTGTATGTGGACGGTGACGGAAAGGCTTCATCCGCACTGGCATCCCTGAAGCACAGGCTTATGTGCCTCAGAGACATAAGCGGAACCCTGGACCGCCTGTCAAGGGATTTGGTTCTTGACGACGTGGACCTGTTCGAAGTCAAGTACCTGGCGCTTCTGGCCGGAAACGTGGCCAAGGATGTCAAGGCTCTCGGCCTGGCGGTGGATATTCCGGACCTTTCTCAGGTGGTTTCCATACTGGATCCGGAGGGTATGAAGATAGAGAGCTTCTATGTGTATGACATTTATTCCAAGGAACTTGGAAGGATAAGGGCGGATATAAGGAAGCTTCAGGGACTTTCTCCGGAACTCAAACTTACATCGCCGAGGCTTCTGGAACTCCTGGAAAAGGAGAGGCTTGTGGAAAGGGACATAAGGGAGAACCTCTCTCATCTCCTGAAGAACCATCTCTCCGAGATCAAGGCCGGTATGGACGCTATGGGAGACTTGGATGTTCTTCTTGCCAAAGCCCTGCAGATGAAGATGATGGGGCTTTGCATACCGAAGGTCTCCGATGACTGTGGAACCTCTTACGCGGGAATGTTCCATCCTTATATAGTCCACGTCTACCAGAACCAGGCTGCAGTAGGGGGAAAGAAGCGGGTTTTCATGCCAGTGGATCTGCAGTTCGGCCTGGAGAGCGTTACAATAATCGGGGCGAATATGGGCGGAAAGAGCGTTGTCCTGAAGATGACCGCCCTGAACCAGCTCCTCTTCCAGTTCGGGTTTGGAGTGGCTGCAAAGAGTGCTGTAATAGACATTAAGGAAGATATAAGAGTTTGCATCGGCGACGACCAGGACCTTGCCTCCGGCCTGAGTTCCTTTGCGGGAGAAGTCAAGGCGATTGACAATGTCCTCAAGGGAATGCGGACAGGAAACCGGATGCTTGCCCTGATAGACGAGCCTGCCAGGACAACCAACCCGATAGAGGGTACGGCATTGGTTACGGCACTTTTGAACATATTGAAAGACAAGAAGATATCCGTTCTTATGACAACCCATTACAATGTGCCGGGAGATTTCTTCCGCCGCCTGAAGGTGAGGGGTCTGACAGACGGAAAGATGGATTACACGCTGATAGAGACATCCGAGGGAGAGATTCCGCACGAGGCCATAAACGTGGCCCGCAGCCTGGATATCGACCCTGTGTGGCTCGGCGAAGCGGAAAAGATATTGAATGAAAGTAAAGATTAATATAAGTACTTCACGACAAACTGACTGAATATGCAGAGTAAAGTAGGTTTAGATTTTGAAAAAGTCGCTTTGGCCAAATCCCTGGCAGAGAAGGTTGCGGTCGAGGTTCAGACTTTTGTGGAGCGCTATACTACCGTAGCTACGGAAAGGACCATCGCCCGCGCCCTGGGCATAGACGGCGTGGACGAGAGTGCCGTCCCGCTTCCTAACGTTCTGGTAGAGCAGCTCAAGGAGAAGGGAGTGCTGTCGCAGGGAGTGATGTTCTACATCGCCAATGCGATGATAGCCACCGGCCTGACTCCTCAGCAGATTGCTGAAAAAATTGCAAACGAGGGCTTCGATATTACAAAGGAAGCCCGCATAACCGATCCGAAGGTGCTTCAGGCTGCACTCCAGCCTGTGATCGATTCAACCATCGAGAGGATAAGAAATCACCGCCTTCGCAGAGAAAAATACGTTGCGGAATATGGTGAGGATCGCGCGCGCCCGTACATATATGTAATCGTGGCCACGGGTAACATCTACGAGGATGTGGTCCAGGCCCAGGCTGCAGCAAGGCAGGGTGCCGATATCATAGCCGTTATCCGTACAACCGGACAGAGCCTTCTGGACTATGTGCCTTATGGAGCAACTACAGAGGGATTCGGCGGAACCTTCGCCACCCAGGAGAACTTCCGCATTATGCGCAAGGCCCTGGACGAGGTAGGTGAGGAACTTCACCGCTATATCCGCCTTTGCAACTACTGCTCAGGACTTTGCATGCCTGAAATCGCCATTATGGGAGCTCTGGAAGGCCTGGATGTGATGCTCAACGATGCCCTATACGGAATCCTTTTCCGCGACATCAACATGCAGCGCACCCTGATCGACCAGTATTTCTCCAGGATAATCAACGGCTTCGCAGGCGTTATAATAAACACCGGCGAGGACAACTACTTGACCACTGCAGATGCTATCGAGGCCGCACATACCGTGCTGGCTTCAGACCTCATAAACGAGCAGCTGGCTCTATTTGCCGGACTGCCTGAAGAGCAGATGGGATTGGGCCACGCGTTCGAGATGGATCCTATGCACAAGAACGGATTTCTTCTGGAACTGGCTCAGGCACAGATGACTAGGGAAATATTCCCTAAGGCTCCGCTGAAGTATATGCCACCTACAAAGTTCATGACAGGCAACATTTTCAGAGGCCATATCCAGGATGCCCTGTTCAACATCGTGGGCATCTGGACACATCAGGGCCTTCAGCTTCTTGGTATGCCGACCGAGGCAATCCACACTCCGTTCATGAGCGACCGTTTCCTCTCCATCGAGAACGCCAACTACATTTTCAACAACCTCCACGATATCGGTGAGGAAGTTGAGTTCAAGGAGGGAGGAATCATCCGCACCCGCGCAAAGGAAGTGCTTGACAACGCGATTGCACTGCTTAAGGAAATGACCACGGAAGGTCTTTTCAACACCCTGGAACAGGGCAAGTTCGGCGATGTGAAGCGTCCTAAGAACGGCGGTAAGGGACTTGACGGCGTAACCGAGAAGGGAGCCAATTACATGAATCCGTTTGTTGAACTGATGAAAGGGAGGAAATAGATATGAGTGAAGGTCTATATTCAATGGAGGCCAAGAATTACGACAAGACTCTTGACCTGAAGAAAGTAAAGCCGTACGGAGATACGATGAACGACGGCAAGGTGCAGTTGAGTTTCACCCTCCCCGTTCCGGCAGGTCCGGAAGCCATCGAGGCCGCAAAGCAGCTGCTGAAGAAGATGGGATTCGAGAATCCTCTGGTAGTGTTCTCCCAGGAGTTGACTCCGGGGTTCACCTTCTTCAACTGCTACGGAAGCAGCACCATGACAGTTAATTACGCAGATATCTACGTGCCAAAGGTTGAATCCAAGACCATGAGCATGGAGGCTTGCGACGAATACATAAGCGAGAAGATCGGCCGTCCTCTGGTTGTGGTTGGAGCCAGCACCGGAACCGACGCGCATACGGTAGGTATCGACGCTATTATGAATATGAAGGGATATGCCGGACACTACGGCCTGGAGCGTTACAAGATGATCGAGGCTTACAACCTCGGAAGCCAGGTTCCTAACGAGGAGTTCCTGGCCAGGGCCATTGAGCTCAAGGCTGACGCTCTCCTTGTAAGCCAGACTGTTACGCAGAAGGATGTGCATATCCAGAACCTGACCAACCTCATCGAGCTTATGGATGCGGAAGGCCTCAGGGACAAAATGATTGTGGTTTGCGGCGGAGCCCGTATCAGCCACGAGCTGGCAAAGGAGCTGGGCTATGACGCAGGCTTCGGCACCAACACCTATGCGGATGATGTGGCAAGCTTCATCGCCGAGGAATTCGTTAAAAGGAACAATAAGTAACTAACAATATTAATTCATTAAATATACGATTATGGATAAACAGCAAATTAGAGAGTTTATTGCCAAGCGTGCTGCCCTTGAAGTTAAGGACGGTGACGTTGTGAATCTGGGTATCGGTCTTCCGACCCTTATTCCTAACTATCTCCCTGAGGGAGTGACTGTGACAATCCAGTCTGAGAACGGATGCCTCGGAATGGCAGCAGATCCTGCACTTTCCGGCGGAACGAGAGATCCTCACTGGATCGATGCCGGCGGCGGATACATCTCACACGAGGCAGGTGCCGCATCTTTCGATTCTGCCACCAGCTTCGGCATGGTTCGCGGAGGCCACATCAACGTAACCTTCCTGGGTGCCCTGGAAGTTGACGAGAAGGGAGACCTTGCAAACTGGATCATCCCTGGTAAGAGAGCTCCTGGAATGGGTGGTGCCATGGACCTTCTGGTAGGTGCCAACAGAGTTATCCTTACTATGGAGCACACTGCAAAGGGCAACCCTAAGATCCTGAAAAAGTGCCGCTTGCCTCTGACAGCAGCAGGTCAGGTAAATATGATCATCACCGAGATGGGAGTGATGAACATCACCCCAGAGGGAATCGTTCTCAGCGAAATCAACCCTGAGTTCACCCCTGAGCAGGTTCAGGCCGCTACCGAGGCTACACTCATCATTTCACCGGATTTGAAGAAGATAGAACTTTAGAATTTTAACAATATGGATTTCGAACTTACTAAATCCCAGAAACTCTTCCAGCAGATGATCAGGGAGTTCGCCGAGAAAGAGGTGAAGCCTATCGCTGCAGAAGTGGACGAGGAAGAGAAATTCCCTACGGAGAATATCAAGAAGCTCGGCAAGTTGGGCGTCCTTGGTATTCCTACGCCAAAGAATTATGGCGGCGCAGGTGGAGACCACGTAATGTACACCATTGCAGTTGAGGAACTTTCAAGAGTTTGCGCAACTACTGGCGTTATCGTTTCCGCCCACACTTCACTTTGCGAGGACGCAATCCTCGACAACGGAACCGAGGAGCAGAAGCAGAAGTACATCCCTAAGCTCGCAAGCGGCGAGTGGATCGGAGCTTTCGGTCTTACCGAGCCTAACGCCGGAACAGACGCTTCCGCACAGCAGACAATGGCTGTTGCAGACGGAGACGACTACATCCTCAACGGAACCAAGATATTCATCACTAACGCAGGCGAGGCTGATGTATACGTAATTGCCACTATGACAGACAAGTCCAAGGGCAACAAGGGTATCACCACCTTCATCGTCGAGGCTACAACTCCTGGCTTCTCCATCGGAAAGAAGGAGCACAAGATGGGTATCAGGGGCAGCGCTACCTGCGAGCTCATTTTCGAGAACTGCAGGGTTCCTAAGGCAAATATGCTCGGCCCTCTGGGTGGCGGATTCGCTGTTGCGATGAAGACTCTGGACGGCGGCCGTATCGGTATCGCAGCTCAGGCTCTGGGTATCGCTCAGGGAGCTATGGACGAGACCGTCAAGTACTGCAAGGAAAGGAAGCAGTTCGGCAAATCGCTGAGCCAGTTCCAGAACACCCAGTTCCAGCTTGCAGACCTGCAGACCAGAATCGAGGCAGCAAGATACCTCGTAAGGGCAGCAGCCTGGAAGAAGGATCACGGAATGCCTTTCAGCGCAGATGCCGCTATGGCAAAACTCTTTGCGGCCGAGACAGCTATGGATATGACAACCAAGGCAGTCCAGTTCCACGGAGGTTACGGTTACACAAGGGAATATCCTGTCGAGAGAATGATGAGAGACGCCAAGATCACAGAGATCTACGAGGGTACCTCAGAAGTTCAGAGAATGGTTATTGCCGCCAAATTGTTCAAGAAGTAAAAAAGTCTGATTATGAATATAGTAGTTTGTGTAAAACAAGTTCCGGACACTACCGTTGTAAAGATTGATCCGGTAAAGCACACTCTCATAAGAGATGGCGTTCCTTCCATTATGAATCCTGACGACAAGGGCGGTCTCGAGCTTGCCCTTCAGCTCAAGGAGAAGTGCGGTGCTAACGTAACTGTAATTACTATGGGTCCTCCTCAGGCAGACCTGGTTCTCAGGGAAGCTTTCGCAATGGGGGCAGACAGGGCTATCCTTCTTACCAGCAGGGCTTTTGCAGGTGCAGACACTCTTGCAACCTCCAACGCTCTTGCAGGCGCTCTGAAGGCTATTCCTTACGACCTTATCATCACCGGCCGCCAGGCCATCGATGGAGATACCGCTCAGGTAGGTCCTGAAATGGCTGAGCATCTGGCTCTTCCACAGGTATCCTATGTTGTTGACTGCGAGTACAAGGGCGGCAACAACTTCAGGGTAAAGAAGGAGACAGAGGACGGCTACGAGATTCTGGATGTCGAGGGTCCTGCGGTATTCACCGTTCTGGCATCCGGCTACAAGGCCAGATACATGAGCGTAGGAGGCATCGTTGATGCTTTTGACCGCCAGGTAGAGATCTGGACAGAGGCTAACCTCGACATTGATCCTGGAAAACTCGGACTCAAGGGTTCTCCAACCAAGGTTATGAAGGCATTCACCAAGGCCACCAAGGCAGCAGGCCAGGTTTATGAGGTAGACGCAGAGCAGGCCGTAGATGTCATCATCACCAAGATGAAAGAAAAGTTTATTATCTAATTGCCTAATACTGAAAGAAATGAATAAAGCAGATTATAAAGACGTTTACGTTTTCGCCGAACAAAGAGACGGCAAGATCCAGTCTGTTGCTCTTGAACTTTTGGGAAAGGCAAGAGTGCTTGCAGACGCTCTCGGAGAGAAGGTTGTGGCTTTCTTTCCTGGATACAAGAACACTGAAAGCGCAAAGGAACTGATTGCATGGGGTGCAGACAAGGTTGTGGTTATGGATGCTCCTGAGCTTGAGCACTATCTTACCGAGCAGTACTCGCAGGCCATGAGCCAGGCTATCGACCACTACAAGCCTAGCATCGTGCTTCTGGGTGCAACCACCATCGGAAGAGACCTCGGTCCAAGGCTGGCTTCCAGACTTGCTACCGGTCTTACCGCAGACTGCACCGGTCTGGATATCTCCGAGGAAAGAGAGCTCCTTATGACCCGTCCTGCATTCGGCGGTAACCTTATGGCTACCATTATGTGTACCGAGCACAGGCCTCAGATGTCTACCGTACGTCCGGGTGTTATGCAGAAGGGCACCAAGGATGAGAACCGCCAGGGTGAGATAGAAGCCTTCAACCCTACATTCGACCACGCCAAGTTCAAGGTAAAGCTCGTAGAGAGCGTTAAGGAGAACAAGGGTAAGGTTGATATCACCGAGGCCAAGATCCTCGTTTCCGGAGGCCGTGGAGTTGGAAATCCTGAGGGATTTGCAAAGCTCCAGGCTCTGGCGGACGTTATCGGAGCCCAGGTTTCTTCATCCCGTGCAATGGTTGACGCCGGCGTAATGCCTCACGAGGTTCAGGTTGGCCAGACCGGAAAGACAGTAAGGCCAGCCCTCTACATGGCTTGCGGTATCAGCGGCGCCATCCAGCACCTTGCAGGTATGGAGGAGAGTGATTTCATCATCGCGATCAACAAGGACAAGTTTGCTCCTATCTTCAATGTCGCCGATGTAGGTATAGTAGGTGATGTCCACAAAATCATCCCTATGCTTACCGAAAAGCTCTCCAAGATGGTTGTGAAGAAGTAACGGTTACCTTCACTTCAACACTCAAGCAAAAAGCCTCCCGATCGGGAGGCTTTCTTGTTATCCGCAATCAAATAGGAATTTTATTCTTTTACCCAGAGATAGGTTCCTTCCCTGCACTCCTTTACCAGGCGTAGCATATATTGCTCTTCGATAGCTACGCATCCTGCAGTTGTCTGGTCGTCAAGATAATCGCAGTGGATAAATATTGCAAATCCCTTGCCCCAGACCACAGGATTGGTGTTGAAGTCTATCGCCATTGCATATTTATAGGATATCTTGAACTTATACAGATATTCGCTTCTTTTCATTTCCCTACTTCCCGGTTCCAGATCCACCCAGGTGTTGTAATCTTCTTTTTCTCCTGACCAATAGGATGTCCTCTGTATTTGCCTGTAGGTCATTCCAGCTCCCGGATCCGGCGCATTTCCAAATGAGTACAGCACCTTGAACAGTCCGATAGGGGTTGTTCCGTCTCCATCATGCCTGTCTGCACTAAGCCCGTTCTTCCCGTAATGGCAAGGCACTTCAAATGCCATTTTCCACCCGGAAGCATCATCACAGCCACAGTCCTCACCATCCGTCCTGTTCCACAGACTCAGCTTGTGGTCCTGCACCAGAATTACCTGTTTAACCTCTTTCGGCAGGGTAGATAGTTCCTTTACCCTTTCATTATCCGTGTCTTTGCAAAAAGCCATAGAAACAAAGCAAATTATAGCGATAATCAGTCTCATGTTTCAAAGTTAATAAATATCCCAATACTTTCTATTGGACTTTTGGCTCTATTACTTTCTCTTCCAGAATAATCGCTGAGGCAGGTAGCTGCCCGCCCTTCAGGATATCGGCGAGGTCCGTAGCTTCTTCCAGTGAGAAACCGCCGGATATTTGAGTCATTCCGCCATCAATCCTTTCTAATACGGTCGGGTATGAGTTTACTCGCCCGTCTATTACGATTGCTATGCCCTTTCCGATACTCTCCTCTGTCATTTTCGCCCAGATTTTAGTTCCGGCATCATTCATTTTTATTTTGACTCCATTATATGCATAATTTCTATTGTAGTAGGCATTTACCTCTGCAATGTAGCTTCCGTCCAGAGGAGCCTTGCCGTCATCGGTACCTTTGATGGCGATGAGTTCAATGAAGCGGTTATCATAGTCGGCTGGGTTACGGCTCCACATAGGAATCAGATTGGCCGGTAAGGCAGCCTTAACCTGTGGCATATTCAGGTATTTGTTGACCAGGGCTGTATCTGAGAGATTTACTGAACCTATGCAGGCTCTAGCAAATGGAGATTCCAAATTAAGCAGCTTAATAAGAGGCTTTTCTGTTTTTTCCCCTTGGGAAAGCAAAAGATTTTGCAGAACCTCATCTGCCGAACGTAGATAGACTGTAACCTCTGAACAGTTGAATGTCGGCCAGAATTCCAGCTTCCCTGTCTTTAGGAGAATTCTCTCGACACGTTCAAGGTCTTTCACCTTAGGCATCTCTATCTGAATCTTTCCCAAACTGTCCAGTTCTTTGATATTGACGTTTGTAACACCAAAGCCTTCAATACGGCTTCGGATGGCAGCAATGAATTCGGAAACCGTTTCAGACCTCTTAGATCTCGCATCTCTCTTTGCTTCGTCAGAAGCCTGATCCTCATCAACCTCATCAAGCTGTATCTGCATTACGATCCTTAAACCGCCTTCCTTAACTATATCCCAATCCTTTTGCTTGTTAGATGATGTGCAAGAAATAAGGAATAAGAAATAAGAAAAAGAAAACAGCAATGCCAAAACTGCACGTGCTTTTATTCTACCTGTGTTTTTCATTAGACTATGATGTTACAATTCAAAATTAAATCCCTTCCACGAATTCTCCAAAACGCAGAATTTTGTTACTTCCGGCTGGGTTAAAAAGAAGATGCTTGAAATCTTCGGCTTTTCTTGAGATATCCACTTTCTCCAATAATGCCTTGACTCTGCTTTTTAGCTCTTCTTTGTCTGAAACTCCTGATCTTGCTTTCAGAAAGCCGTAATCCGGTTCTGTCTGGGAGAGGAGGAACATAGAGTCGTAGAAATCTCTTCCTTTTGCTCTGGTTAGCAGAGCGGAAAGCTTCATGGCGCATAGAACCGGCTTGGGAGGAATCTGAAGAGGGAAGAAAAAGCCGCATCCTTTTACATCAGCGATGACCGGTGCGTACGGCACTCCTTGATTCTGGGCTTCAACTTTTATCAGAAACTTTTCTTCGCGATGACCGGTAAGGTTCATTTCAAACAAAAGCCCCGGAAAATAAATGTTGCGTCTGAATGCCGTCAACTTTGAGTTGTCTTTATCTCTTGGTTCTACATTGAAGTCATTCGCCCTCAGGAATGCCAAAACATCGTTGGTCATCGCCATAAACTCTTCTTTATCCATGTTCTTGCAGTCAAAGTCCAGATCCTCTGAGAATCTGTCTATTCCCAGAATAAGTCTTAGGTTTGTGCCGCCGATGAAACAGAGTTTCTGTGCATATTCCGATGATGACAAAAAGTCAAGGATCATTAGCTGAATGTATTCCTTCAGCATATACTTGTTAAAGGCAACATTGTTGCGTATCGAGGCAGGAAAAAAGCCTCTTATAATCTCCATATCAATCATAATCCGTAAACTTTTGAAAGTGTTATTACCCTGGATTCCAGCGCCTTGTTATCAAATTTTCCAAGATATTCGTTTAGTCTGCCTGTATTAAGATCCTCCCTCATAAAATCCTCGTCAAGCCTCAGTTCCGCCATATCTTCTTCCGTCTTGTACATCGGATAAAGATACAGCAAATCCAGAAGGGCTTTTTCCGGAGTGGCAAAGGGAATTGATCTTCCATCGCTCATTTTCTTCAGTTCAAAGCCGAAGAATAGGGAAGGCTTTATGCTCTGGTAGGTATATTCCCCGAAATCATTGCTGAACGATATTGTCTTAAGCGTTGACACGCTGTTGACGCTTACCACTCCTTCCGGAATCATCCCATAAAAAGACAATGCCGTGTGAAGGCTGATATAAGACGGCTTATAAATCCTTCCGGCAATATACCTTGCAAAATCTGGAATCTGAAGGCATTCTGAGAATGCATACCATCCTCTTCTCAATCGGATAAGAAGCTTCTGCCTGCACCACCTGGTGAAGTTGTTGGCTTCAAAATCATTCCGCCACACCTTAACCTGACTGATGCTGAAACAGCCATACTTTATAAACCGCTCCCTAAAAGCCAAGTAGGATATATTTGCCATATTATATTTCTAAAACTCTGCAAATATAGTGAATTTCGGAAATAAAACAAAATCTAAGTCTAAATCAAAAAACAAAACGAGCTAGTTACAAATGAACCAAAGTGAACTTGATACTCCATTCAGCCTTTAACAATTTTGTAACCTATAAAGAAATCAATCAAATATTCACAATATGAGAACAATCAAGCAATGCTCCGATCCACGATTCAGCGGATCCGGGTTTACTATCAGGGAAGCCTACGAGGCCCCAGAGTCAGAAATAATTCAAATAAAAATGGACTCATCGATCTTACAAGCAAGTGGTGGAGGTAGCGGTGAAGATTGGAATCAAGGTGGAGGAGACTAACAATTATTAATCATTTCATTTAATAGATATAGGTATGTTTAACAAATCCTATTATTCACTGACCCTTATGCTTTTATTGTTCTTGCTGTCCTCATGCAGTAAAGACAATAAGATAGTATCAGAAATAGATCAACCGGATTTGGATCAGGTTAAGGTTGATGAGGATGTAAAAACAGTCTCATTTAATGTTTCTAATTATATCGTAGATGGAGCATTAACAAAAACGGATATTGATGGTAATAATTTCGTTTGGACATCAGGAGATACTGTAGGTATTTATCCCAACACGGGAGCTCAGGTATATTTTGCTGTAAATGCTGGACAATCTGCGTCAAGTGCTAGTTTTGATGGCGGAGGATGGGGTTTTAAGACTTCTGCCACTTATTATGGCTATTATCCTTTTATTGGTAATATTTATCTCGACAGAACCAAGATCCCAGTGTCATACTCTGGTCAAAAGCAGGTAGGTCAGAGTACAACCAGTCATATGGGGCCATATGATTATATGTACACTCTGCCTACTTCTGCCTCTTCAGGAAGCTTGAATTTCACCTTTAAGCATCTAAATTCTATTGTTTATTTCATAGCTACTCTTCCTGCCGGAACTTATACAAAGATGGCAATTACAGCTCCTTCAGAGCTATTTACGTCAAAAGGTTATTTCAATCTCATGTCAAGCAGTCCAGTCATTGTTCCAACCGATTACACTAATCAGATAACAATAGACCTTGAGAACATTACCCTTACGGCGCAAACAACTTTTAATGTGTATTTCATGTGTGCTCCTGTTAATTTGAACGGTATAGAAGTAACAGTTAGTGCACTTAACAGTGAAAGAAAGGAATACCAGTGCAAGAAGACCCCTTCAAGAGCCTATGTAGCAGGCACTATTTATTATCTTACCTGTAGCTCATTCTCAGAAGTTCCACAGTCCATGGGCCTTATCATTGATGATTGGGGTGATGGTGGAGACATCGGAGGCACAGCCGATTAAAGTGTGACAGATCTCAAAACAGAATAAATAAGAATACAAATAATAAAAACGAACTATGAAGATTTTCAAGTTGTTGACATTAGCGGCACTTTCTGCCGTTATGCTATCTTCATGCGCCAAGGATGACCATAACATCCCACAGGCAATAGATGAAGGTCTAATTCCGCTTAATATCAGCGGATCAATAAAACAGGTTCCTACAAAAGCTACAGCTACTGGCTTTGTAGACAAGGATGCTGTCGGCCTCTTTGCCGTTAACTACGAGAGTAACAACACAGTTGCCGGAGTTCTTAAAAACAGTGGCAATCAGGCAGATAACGTCCGTTATAACTTCGACGAGACAAACCACAAGTGGGTTCCGGTCCGTCCAGTCTACTACAAGAACATCAACACTCACGTTGATCTTTATCTTTATTATCCTTTCCAGAGTTCTGTTACAGACGTAAATGCAGCAAACTTTGAGGTTCAGAAAGACCAGAGTACAGCTGCCACTGCAACGGCTCTTTCCGGTTACGAGGCTTCTGACTGGATGTGGGGTAAGGGAACAGATATTACTCCTACAGAGTCCAGTGTCAGCATTGCAATGAGCCACCGCCTTTCTGCAGTTCAGGTTACCCTTCAAGAAGGAACTGGCTTTGCTGAAGGTGAGTTTGAAGCCATTTCAAAGAGCGTTATCCTTACCAACACAACCAGAAAAGCCACTCTGGATTACTCTACCGGTACTCCAACTGCTCTTGGCAATCCTCAGAAAGATGGTATTGTAATGTGCCCTCAGTCCGGTGAGAATACTTCTTTCCGTGCCATTGTAATTCCGCAGACAGTTACAGCTAACACTCAGTTGTTTGCCATTACCTTGGATGGAGTTTCTTATTCTTTCAAACAGTCAAATGATGTGACCTATCAGCAGGGCAAGCAGCTTAATGTTACCATTACCCTGAACAAGAAGACTCCAACTGGAACATACGAGCTTCAGCTTGCAGATTCCCAGATTGTAGATTGGGTAGAAGACCTCAACTCCCATGGGGGAGAAGCTCGCCAGTATTATGTAGTTAACCTTACCACAGCCGGTACATTGGAAAGCGTTCTTGCCGCTGCCAACAAGAATCCGGATAAAATCCGCAATCTCAAGATTACCGGTAAAGTAAATGCCGATGATTACTACTATATGCGTGACCACATGGCAATTCTTGAAGCCGTTAATATGAAAGAAACAGAGTATCAGGGAGATTCCCCTCTAATTCCAGGTGCAGCGTTTCAAGGTAAATCTACTCTAACAAACTATGTTTTTCCTGATAATATACAAAGTATTGGTAATGATGCTTTTGAGAATACTAAACTTAGTGGCGCTTTGATAATCCCTAATAATGTGGTATCTATATATGATAGGGCATTCAATAATACATTAATAATCAGTGTTCAATTCTCTTCAGGATTAAAAACAATAGGTTCTTCTGCTTTTGCTGGATGTACGTCCTTATCAGGCTCTTTGCTCTTACCAGAATCATTAGTCAGTATCGGTGACGACGCTTTTTCTAACTGCCGATTTACAGGCCGACTAGAATTGCCTTCTAATCTTGAAGACATTGGAAGAGGTGCATTTTATGCAAGCGGAACGTATACTGGAGGTCTTAAAATTCCTGATAAGATTAAGATTATTAGAAGAGGAGCATTTCAGTATTCTCATTTTTCCGGAACATTAGATTTGAATAATGTGACTACATTTGAAGAAGATTTTATGTCTGGAGCCTTTTGGGAAGGTCATTTTATTGGAGATTTGATTATTCCTGAAGGTGTTGTATCTATACCGGGTTGGTTCTTTTCAGATAATCGATTCAGTTCAGTACATTTTCCTTCGACTTTAAGAGTAATTAAAGAATCTGCATTTTCAAGCAATTCTTTTTCAGAACCATTAGTTTTCAATGAAGGATTATTGTCAATTGAGCAAAATGCTTTTAGTGGTTGTGGCTATATCACTTCTTTAGAGTTTCCATCTACTATGCAAAGCCTTGGAAATTCTGTTTTCTTTGGATGCTCAAATATCTCGTCTATTACTAGCAAAGCAATAGAGCCTCCTACTGTCCAAAATGAGACATTTAATGGCGTAGCAAAAAACAACTTCACAGTAGAAGTTCCTGCATCTTCAATTAAGCGTTATCAAGCCGAAAATGGATGGAGCGATTTTAAAAGAATTGGAGCTCATTATGACTTCTCATTAAGTAGGAGGCTAATTCGAGCCTTGGATGAAGAGTTCTCAAAGACATTTGTACTTAGAGTTCCTACGGGAATGACGTGGGGTATTGATGAAAAGCCAGATTGGGTAACAATTACTCCTGCTTCTGGAATAGGAAAAACTGATGTAACTATAACAGTTGCAGAAATGCAGAGTTCTGAAGTAGGCACATTTGAGGTTAACGAGGGTACAGTTAATAGTCCTAGTTATATGAATTATTCAGGAAGAAGCGGGAGTATTGTGTTCAAGTTGGATGATAAAGACTATACATATTCTGTTGATGTAGAGCAGTATCATTCCAACTATACCGATGGAATAGTAGAAACTTTACAAACAGCAACTACCGGCCCTGGTATAGACATAGTGTTTGTTGGAGACGGCTATGATGCTAAGGATATTGCCAAAGGAGTGTTTCATGATAATGCGGTTGCTGGCTATGGACATTTCTTTGATGTGGAGCCGTATAAGACCTATAAAGAGTACTTTAATGTATATGCTGTGACAGCAATGTCAGATGAGACAGGAATCGGTACCGTAAATACAATTGTGGATACGAAGTTTGTCAGCACTTTTACTCAAAACAGAATTCTGCTAGAGAAACAAAACGATGTATTCCAATGGGCAAAGAAAGCAAATGCCAGTATGGACCTTACAAAGAGCCTTGTGATCCTATTGCAGAATACAAGCACATACGAAGGAATAACGTATATGTATGGGGATGGTTCAGCTATAGCATGTTGCCCTGTTAGTGCGCAGGCTTATCCTTATGATTTTAGAGGAATTATTCAGCATGAAGCTGGCGGTCACGGATTTGGGAAGTTGGGAGATGAATATATCTATGCTAACGCATTCATTCAGAACTGTGGCGGACCACATGATCATCCGCAATCCGATGGTGATACCAAAAGTTCTTATGGGCAGTTCAAAGCATTGGGGTGGTATAAGAACTTATCAATGCTGGCAGATGCTCATAAGGTATCTTGGGCACATCTTATTTACAATAATAAGTATTCAGACTATGTAGATATGTATGAAGGTGGATATATGCATAGTAGGGGTATTTATCGTTCTGAGGCAACAAGTTGTATGAACAATAATATTCCTTATTTCTCTGCTATTAGCCGTCAGGCTATTGTTGAGAGGATTAAGGAGTATGCCGGAGAGCAATTTACACTAGAGAGTTTCTATGCCCTTGATAAAGATGATTTTGGACCTACGTCAAAGGCTTCATCAGGTGTTCTTGGTTGGTCATTCGGCGTTGATCCTAAGTTTAATAGAGCAACAGGCCAGGGTCCTGTTTATATGGGTATGCATCCAAATGTTAAATAAAGAAATGAGAAAACGATATGAAAAAGTTTATCTATATAGTTCTAGCATTAATCTTTGCTGTATCCTGCAGTAAAAGCGAGGCTCCAGTAAGCAATCAGATGGAGTTTATGTTCTCCATCGGTAATGGCGCTACCAAGGTAACCACAACAGGAAAAACAGCTGTATTTGACTTAGGTGATGCTGTAAGCTTATATGCCGTTGAATGGGATGGAACTGAGCAGATGCCGCTCCAAGTATCCGGAAACTATCTCAATAACGAGAAGATAAGCTACAATGGAACAAACTGGACTAGCCTCAGGACTCTTTATTGGAGCGATAATCCTTGCGATTTCTATGCTCTCTACCCTTATCAGGCAAGCTTTTCTTCAATAGAGAAGCAGCCGTTTTCAGTGGCTTTGGATCAGAATACAGGAGACGGCTATGATAAGTCTGACCTTATGTATGCCTATGCCGAGAATAAATCCCGAACAGATGGTCCCGTTGCTATGAACTTTAACCACATTATGTCTAAGGTTGTGGTTAATTTGGTTAAGGGTACGAATTTCGAGGGAGAAATACCAAGTGATGCTGTGGCTCACGTTTACAGCACGATAACGGACTGCTATGTTAATATGACTTCAGGTTCCATAGAAAAGGACGTTTTTGCCAACAAAAACACCATTACTATGAAGAAGATAAGTAATGATAAGTTTGAGGCAATAGTGGTACCTCAGAACCTCGAAAAGAGGACTCCTTTGATTGAAATTTCAATGGGAGGTATTGCTTACCTTCTGGAAACATCGCTGAGCTTTAGGGCAGGATATCAGCATACAATCACATTAACCCTCAATACCTCTCCAGACCAGGAGATGATAGAGATATCTATTGATCCGGGTATTAATCCTTGGAACTAAGGCAGAATTAAAAACTTATTATTAACTATGAAATCTTTTTATCCATTTACCCTCACTGTAAAGAAAGGGGGGAACGATAGCATCAGAAAGTTGTATGCTCAACCAAACCAATGCAGATCCTGGATGGCTAATCTAGACCCAAAACAAATCATAATTCATCTCGGTAATGAATCTATAATTAATCCAACTTCTGGATTGTTGAAAAGATTCTCATTAAATAAACGAAAAATATCAAACTGGCTGATTTGTAACGGTTATCAGTTGGATGATCAGTTGACCTTTTTAGTCGTTGAGGACTCATTGGGATACACGCATTTTTTACTTTGTAAATGACAATACCAATCAGATTTAAAGTAATTGATTGGGCCGTTTTTAGCGTTCATTATTCATTTCGCAATTTTGAAAACTGCGGAAAAGGTTGTAACTATGTAGCTCGGGAATCGTGAACATGAAATCAGATAATAAAGAATTAAAGAAGGCCGCAGAGGCTAAAGATGTCAAAGAAAGCAAGGACGGAAAAGCTGGGAAGGCTGGGAAGGCTGGGATGGAGATACCTGAGCTTAGCTTTCTGTTGAAATCGGTGGAGAAGGTGTATGGGAGAAGGGTGGCAACAACTACGGATTTTGAATCGCTGAGTGTTGTCATTGAGCATGAGATAGGGGAACACCTGTCTGCATCAACACTGAAGAGACTGTGGGGATATGTAGGGGACAGGAGGATTCCTCGCCTGGATACGCTGGATATACTGGCCAAGTATTGCGGAAAGAAGGACTTTAAGGGATTTTGCGAATGGATGGTGGAAGAAAGCGGGGTGGATTCTCAGTTCTTTACTGTACGGTATATCCGTGCCGCAGATCTTTCTTCGGGAGATAGTCTTTCGCTGGGATGGGCACCGGACCGCCTGGTTAGGGTGGAGTATCTAGGCCAGGGGAGGTTCCGGGTGCTGTCGAGTGCAAATTCTAAACTTAAAGTGGGGGATGAGTTTGAAGCAGATGGCTTTATGCTGGGTTGTCCGCTATATATCACCGCCATTTATCGGGAAGGCAAGGTTCTGCCTGCATACGTTGCCGGAAGGGTGCACGGGCTGTCTGTGCTGGAAAAATGCTGATGAATCATCAAAATTATGAGATTTTGGAATATTTCGGCTATTTAAATTTGGGGATTTTGGAATATTTGCGCTGTTTAAATTGTGGGATTTTGGAATAAGACCCACAAATCTTTAGATGAATTCTGTAAGAAATATTCATCGAGAATTAGTAATTATGTGTAGGGCTCTGAGGTTTTCCGCTGTTTGGGTTGCTGTTGCCGTTATCTCTTTGTTGACGGCAATGGTGGCTGGCTGTGCCGGAGATCCGGGCCTGGAGGGGCTGAAAATGCCGGAATTTGTAAGCGTATCGGCGCAGGCGGACGAGAACTCTCTGTTATTGACCTGCTCGTATAAAGGCCGCGGGGTAGGTACCTGCGGATTTGTGGTAACACGGGATGGAGAGCTGGTGAAAAGGCAGGAAGCAAGCACAAGGAGCGATGGAGCCTTTTCATTGACTGTAAAGGAGCTGGAGTATGATACCGATTACACTTACTATGCCTGGATATCAAACGGCTCGGCAGAAATTCACTCGAATACAGGTAATGCACGCACGGAGAAGAAGAAGATTTCCAAGCCTGAAATCGTGAGCGTATCCTTTGAGGCGGACGAGAATATTCTGACGCTTCGCTGCTCATATAAGGGAACTGGGGTGGATGGCTGCGGATTCTATTTCAACGGGTCGGATAAGATGGCGGCAGACGTAAGGTCTGACGAGGCCTTCTCCTTGACATTGAGGAACCTTGAGTACGACAAAGAATATGATTACCAGGCTTATGTAACAAGCGGGCAAACGGAGGTCAAGTCGTCTTTAGGGAAAGCCCGTACGGGCAAGATGGCTTCCATTCCTATTCCTGATGCGGCTTTCAAGGCCTATATTCTGGGCAAATTTGACGTGGACAAGAACGGCAAACTGGGAATGGAAGAGGCGGAAAAGATAACCAGGCTGGAAATCAATACGTTTGACTTGAAGGTAAAATCGCTTGAAGGCATAGAGTACTTTACAAATCTGGAATACCTCAAGGCTGTGGGATACGATGATAGCCGGAGGGGAGAAGTGACTTCTCTTGACCTTAGCGGGAACAAGAAGCTCAATACACTGTACTGCAGTTTCAACAAGCTGGAATTTATGGATTTGGGCAACAGCAGTTCTCTAAAATATGTGGACTGCAGTTCAAATATGCTGTTGAATGTGAATATGGCCGACCACCGTCCGGATTTCAGCCAGCTTACAGGACTGGAGCATCTGGACTGTCACTCAAATGAAGGACTGGTTGTATTTTTAATGTACAATACGGCCCTCAAATATCTGGATTGCAGCAATACGGTAGGCTTTGACTATGTAGGGTACTGCGTTTCTCTGGAATACCTTGACTGTAGCCGCTGTTCGGGTATGATGGCTGGCTTTATTCTGACAGGGCTGAAGAAGCTGGCCACGCTTAAGTGCAACGATATAAATATCAGCGAATTAGATGTAAGCGACTGCACTGCCTTGACAGAGCTTGAGTGCTATCAGAATAATATCGGGGAACTGGATGTAAGTGCCCAGAACAAGCTGAATTTGAGAATCTGGCCTCAAAACGGCACTTTATCCAGGCTTTGGATAGGAAGCGGGGAGTATCATTATTATAATTCCTCCGGGGCGGCGGTAAATCCTGCCGATTACGGAACTGAGGTAATTGTAAAAGAATAGAATTATGGTGGACGAATCCGGCTTTTTCTTTGAGTCCTCAGCAAAAGAGACATGGGGAGTGGGAACACCCGAGAGAATCGGGGGCTCTCTTACCGGATGGTCCGAAATATGGCGAGTGGAAAGGGACGGGAAGTTCCGGGTACTCAAATCGCTGAAGCCGGATTACGTGAGGCTTCCTCTGTACGAGGGGTTGCTTAAGAAAGAGTTTGACATAGGATCGTCTTTGAAGCATCCGAATATATGCCAGACATACGAGTTTGCCGAGAATCCGGCCCTTGGAAACTGCATAGAGATGGAATGGGTGGATGGCAGGAATCTTGATGCGGTTAAGGATGAAAGCCGGAAGGATCCGCACCTGGCACGAAAACTCATCCTTGAAATCTGCGATGCGCTGATATGCGTACATTCCAGACAGATGGTCCATCAGGACCTGAAGCCGTCCAACATTCTGGTGACTTATAACGGCAACAATGTGAAAATCATAGACTTTGGCCTCTCCATAGAAGACTCTCAGACAGAGCTTAAGATATCGGGAGGAACAAAGGCTTATGCCGCTCCGGAACTCCTTGAGGGCAAGAAGGCAGATGTACGCAGCGATATATATTCTCTTGGGAAAGTTATTGAACAGATTTCTCCGCGATACAGACGGATTGTCAGGCGTTGCTGCAGGCAGAATCCTTCAGAGAGGTATCTGTCCGTGGCCGACGTCAAAAAGGCCATCCTCAAAAGAGACTCGGGGCTGCCTTGGGTTCTGCCGGCGGCAATTGCAGCGGCGGCAGCAGCCGTGGTGGCGGTATTGCTCCTTGTGAACCGCGGGGGAGGGGATGAGTCTTCCGCCAGTACTGTGGATGCTGTAACGAGGCAAGACTATGCCGTCTCCTATACTCGGGTTTCCGATGCGGATATCGGTGAAAAACAAGACCTTACAAGGCCAGAAATACCGGCGGAATCCACGGTGAAGGAAAAGCCAAAGCAGGTAGAGCCTGCCAAAAAGATTGAAGTGATTGAAGACGAGACAGACCTCGACGATCTGTTTGATTCCGTAACGGAACTCTTTGAGGAAAAGGAGGGCGGCAAATGATGCGGACGGGAAGATATGTTCTGGCAATGTGCCTTGTAATGCTTTGCAGCTCAGCCTTTAGCCAGAGGCGTGATGCCAGGGACAAGGCTCTCGACAGGTATGATGTGGTTTGCAACCGTCTCATTGAGCTCCGCGATGCTCTTCGTAGAGGAGAAACAATATCCGCTCAGGAACTGTCTGCCCTGAGGGCTGAGGTGAGTAGCATACGTTCCAACCTGCAAAGGAGTCCGGAGGGTTTGACTCCTGAGCAGACAATAAGGTTCAACCGTATCCGCCGCCGCTACAACTACGGCTATGAACTGAAGGAACTGTCCATGATAAAGGCGATACCGGTTACATATAGGGCAAAAGACATCCGGATGTCCGGACGTTATCCTTATATGGAACAGCCGTATTATGATATCGGGAAGACTGGCTTTCTGGCACTTGCACAGGTATCTCCAGTTCCGGACATGGCATTTGGACTATGCTTGGGTATGCTGCGGAGCGGTAAGGGAGCCTATGTATCCGTAGTAAGCAACTTTAAGTCAAGAAGCGCAAGCATTGATTGCCTCAGCGACGGAACCTCATCCGGAAACCCGGTTTGGGTGTCCGGACGTCAGGATAAGACCAGACTGGCAATTACGGCAGGTGGCATATTCCGCGTTGCAGACAACGTAAACCTCTTGGCCGGAGCAGGTTATGGTACAAGAAAACTCCTCTGGGAGAATACCGGAGGAGATTGGATGCGGGTTACAGACCGCTCTTATTCGGGCATTGCGGCAGAGGCCGGAGCCCTATTTACACTAGGAAGGCGAGAGTCTTTCTGCCTAAGTGCAAAGGCAGGGACTATCGCCTTCAAGTATCTGGATTTTACAGTCGGTATAGGATACCGGTTCTGATCTAGTCCTGAGAGAAATCCTTGATAATCTTCTTGATATCAGCAGGGTTGAGGTGGCCGTAAACCTTCTCTCCAACCATTGCAACAGGAGCAAGGCCGCATGCGCCGACGCATCTGAGGCAGTCCAGGGAGAAGCGGCCGTCTTCTGTGGTTTCTCCAACATCGATGCCCAGAGTTCTCTTGAACTCTTCCAGGATCTTCTCTGCACCCCTTACATAGCAGGCGGTACCAAGGCAAACGGAAACAGGATGCTTGCCTTTTGGAACCATAGTGAAGAAAGTGTAGAAGGTAACCACACCGTAAACCCTGCTAACAGGGATGTGGAGTTTCTCGGCGATGATGGCCTGAACCTCCATAGGAAGGTAGCCCACAGTATGCTGGGACTCGTGAAGTATGTTGATAAGCTCTCCCGGCTTGTTTCCGAATTTATCGCAGATAGCCCTAATCTTTTCAACGACAGAGTTGCACAATTTTTCCATATCTATTCTGTTTTAGGCTAGTACTTGATTGTTTTGTCTGAGTAATGGGTGTGGAGAAGGGCGTGTGCCTTTTCGCTGAGAGGCTTGCCGAAATACTTCTCGTACATCTCTATAATGCTCTTGTTCTCGTGGCTCTTTCTGAGAGGCATGTTCTTGTCTTCCTCGTAGATTGCCTTCTGGCGGGCCTTGATAACCTCCAAGTCTCCGTGATGGAGTGGCTGTCCGCCGCCACCGATGCAGCCGCCCGGGCACGCCATGATCTCTATTACGTGGTACTTGCACTTGCCGGCCCTTATCTCTTCCATAAGCTTGCGGGCGTTACCCAGGCCGTAGGCAATGGCAACGTTGAGGGCAAAGCCGTCGAAATCGATAGTAGCCGTCCTGAGGCTGTCGATACCCCTGACTTCGGTGAAGTCTATCTTAGGAAGAGGTTTGCCTGTGTGGAGCTCGTAAGCGGTCCTGAGGGCTGCCTCAAGCACGCCGCCGGTAGATCCGAAGATGGCTGCTGCGCCGGTGCTTTCTCCAAGAGGATTGTCGAACTCCATGTGAGGAAGAGTCTCGAAGTTGATGTTGGCTCTGCGGATGAGAGTAGCAAGCTCCCTGGTGGTGATGGAATAATCCACATCCGGATTGCCGTTAGTGGAGAATTCCGGTCTCTGGCACTCGAATTTCTTTGCAAGACAAGGCATTACGGAAACAACAACCAGTTTCTCGCGTGGAATGTTCATCTTCTCTGCCCAGTAGTTCTTGGCGATGGCTCCGAACATCTGCTGAGGAGAGCGGGCCGTTGAAGGATACTTGAGAAGATCCGGGAAGTTGTGCTCGTAGAAGTTAACCCAGGCAGGGCAGCAGGAAGTCATCAGAGGAATTGGAACGCTCTTGTCTCCCTTCAGGAACTTGGTAAGCCTTTCCAGAAGCTCGCTGCCTTCCTCCATAATGGTGGCGTCTGCAGAGAAATCGGTATCGAATACATAATCGAATCCAAGATCCTTCAGAGCTGCAACCAGCTTGCCGGTCACGATGCTGCCCGGAGCGTTGCCGAACTCCTCGCCGAGGGCAACCCTTACTGCAGGGGCGGTCTGGACGATAACGGTCTTCTCAGGGTTCTCCAGGTCGTCTATAAGCTGGTCTGTATAAGTCCTTTCCGTAAGTGCGCCCACCGGGCAGACAGCAACGCACTGGCCGCAGTAAGTACAGTCCGTATCCTTGAGGTTACGGTTGAATGACGGGGCGATGGTGGTGTTGAAACCTCTTCCCACAGCTCCGAGAGCGCCAACGGTCTGATAGACGTTGCACATTGTCTCGCATCTGCGGCAATAGATGCACTTGTCCATATTCCTGACTATGGAGGCTGTCATCTCTTTCTTTCTCAGCGACAGCTCTCCTGCAAACGGAGTCTCGTTAATTGCAAGATGCTGGGTAACAGCCTGAAGCTCGCATTTGCCGCTCTTTGGGCAGGTAAGGCACTCGTTAGGATGGTCGCTGAGCATAAGCTCAATGACAGTCTTGCGGGCCCTGATTACCCTGATGGAACTGGTCTTAACCTCCATGCCTTCCGTGCAGGCGGTGCTGCAGGCAGGGGCCAGGTTTCTTCTTCCCTTCACTTCCACAACGCAGACGCGGCAGGAAGCCGGATGGTTGTCCGCGCAGGTTCCCTTGAGGTTCATGTGGCAGAGAGTAGGGATTACAATTCCTATGCTCTTGGCCGCATCGAGAATCGTGGTGCCCTCAGGCACAACGACTTTATGATTATCTATTATCAGTGATATATTCTGTTTCATAACTGGCGGTTTTAGACAACTGATACTGCTTTGAACTTGCATCGTGACATGCACATTCCGCACTTGATGCACTTGGAGAAGATGATTGCGTGAGGCTTTCTAGGAACGCCCTCGATTGCTCCGGCAGGGCAGCCCATTGCGCAGGCGTGGCAGCCGATACACTTCTCAGGATTGATTACGTAGG
Source organism: Bacteroidales bacterium (assembly GCA_017550655.1). Lineage (GTDB taxonomy): Bacteria > Bacteroidota > Bacteroidia > Bacteroidales > UBA932 > Egerieousia. The sequence goes on from JAFZOK010000018.1 coordinate 120,659, forward strand.
TGAGCAGGGCCTTGCACTGCTTAGCGCGGCACTTCTTGTCCCTTACGTGCTCCACATACTCGTCCCAGAAATTGCTCAGGGTGGATAGAACAGGGTTAGGGGAAGTCTGTCCGAGTCCGCAAAGCGCTGTGTCCTTGATTACTCCGGCAAGAGTCTTGAGTTTGTCAAGATCCTGCATTGTTCCGTTTCCGGCTATGATCTTGTCCAGGATTTCCAGCATCCTCTTGTTGCCGATGCGGCATGGAGTGCATTTTCCGCAGGACTCTCCAACGATGAAGTCAAGGTAGAAACGGGCTACGGAAACCATACAGTTATCCTCGTCCATAACGATCATACCTCCGGAACCCATCATACTGCCGGCGGCGGTAAGAGTGTCGAAATCGATAGGGGTATCCAGGTGCTTTTCCGTCAGGCATCCTCCTGAAGGTCCTCCGGTCTGAACTGCCTTGAACTGCTTGCCACCCTTGATTCCGCCTCCGATATCGAAGATTACCTCTCTAAGTGTGGTTCCCATAGGGACTTCGATCAGACCTACGTTGTTGATCTTTCCTGCAAGGGCGAACACCTTGGTTCCCTTGGAACGGTCGCTTCCGATAGATGCGAACCAGTCCGCTCCCTTGTTGATAATAATAGGAATGTTGGCGAAGGTCTCGACATTGTTCACGTTGGTTGGCTTGCCGTTATAACCGCTTTCTGCAGGGAAAGGCGGCTTGAGGGTAGGCTCTCCTCTCTTGCCTTCCATAGAGTGAATCAGAGCGGTCTCCTCTCCGCAAACAAATGCTCCGGCGCCGTATCTGATGTTGATGTCGAAAGAGAATGAGGTTCCCAGAATCTTCTTTCCGAGAAGTCCAAGTTCCCTTGCCTGCTTGATGGCAATCTTAAGACGTTCTACAGCAAGAGGATACTCGGCCCTGATGTATACCAGGCCGTGGTTGGCTCCAATTGCATAACCGCAGATTGCCATAGCCTCCACGATCGAGTTAGGGTCTCCCTCCATGATGGAGCGGTCCATGAATGCTCCAGGGTCTCCCTCGTCGGCGTTGCAGACAACGTATTTTTCCTTTGACTGGTTCTTGGAAGCAATCTCCCACTTGAGGCCGGTAGGGAATCCTCCGCCGCCTCTTCCCCTGAGGCCGGACTTCTTGATTTCGTCAATCACGGCTTTAGGGCTGCGGTTCAGCAGACAGTCTGCAAGCGCAAAGTATCCATCGCGAGCAATATACTCCACAATATCCTCAGGATCAATGAGTCCGCAGTTCCTAAGCGCAATTCTTACCTGCTTGCGGTAGAAGTCCATGTGCTTGGAATCGGAGACTGTGGTCTTGCGCTTGGGATCCACATACAGCAGCCTGTTGACTCTCTTTCCGCCAATGATATGCGTGGTGAAAATCTCTTCCGTATCTTCAGGCTTAACCTTTGTATAGAAGGTGTTGTCAGGTATTATTTTTACGATCGGGCCTTTTTCGCAGAAACCGAAGCAGCCTGTAGTGATGACCTCAACCTTGCCTTCAAGATTGTTCTCAGCAATCAGTTTCTTGAAATTGTCGGCGATAAGATGGCTTTGGGAAGCCTTGCATCCTGTACCTCCGCAGGTCAGGATCTGGATTTTGGGTGTTCCTTTTTTCAAGCCGCAGGTTGCAGAAGAGTCCTGATGGTCGCTCTGTTCGCGTGGCTTGAGGTGAACACTCGCTCTTTCACGGATTTTCTTCAAATCCTCAATAGACGATATTTTCATAAAAAATTGATAATGCTTACATTATTCTTTTCGGGGGCTAAAGGTAAGATATTTTTCTTCAATTCCGTAATATATTTGTCTTTAATTCCGATAAATTACAAGGATATTACAATCGCTGACCTTCCAATCTGAAATAAAAGCGCGATAGGGTATTTCTGCCGGCTTTGCTAATTTTTTGTTACAAAGTGCTGATAATTTAGCCGCCTGAATTTGGCGGTTCAGTTTCGTTTATACTTTTGCACCACCAAAACGAGGCAATTGTTAACATTTAATATTTAAGATCATGAAAAAGGTATTGTTTATCGCTGTTGCAGCTCTTGCATTCGTAGCTTGCAAGAATAACGCTCCTGCACAGGAGGCTGCTGCTGAGGCTACCGAGGCTGCTGCTGAGGTAACTGAGGTTGCTACTGAAGTAACTGAGGCTGCTGATTCTACAGTTAACGCTGCTGCTGAGGCTGTTGAGGCTGAGGCTAACAAGGTAGAGGAAGCTGCTGCTGAGGTTAAGGAGACTGCAGAGGCTGTTAAGGGTGCAGTTGACGCTGTAAAGGACGCTGCCGAGACCATCAAGAAGTAATCATACTTTTTGACCTTACAGATTGACGGATGGCTAAAATGGCCATCCGTTTTTTTTAGGCTTGATTTTTGCGGAGTTTGTATAGATGTTTTATTTTTTATACATTTGACACTGTAAACAACATTATTAACCCTTAAAACTTCATTATTATGAAAAAGATCATTGCATTGATGTGCGCAGCACTGTTCCTGTTCGGCGGAACCTACGCTATGGCTTCTACCTCATTCTCAGAGCCTCAGACCTTTGAGAAGAAAAAGGACAAGACTAAGAAGGTTGAAAAGGCTGCTGACAAGAAGACCGAAAACAAGAACGACAAGAACAACAAGAACAACAAGAACGGCAGCAAGAACGACGAGAAAAAGTCTGATACCAGCAAGAAATAATCTTGTTATACAGATAAAAGAAACGGGACGGATTAATTTCCGCCCCGTTTTTTTGTTTATGCTATGTATCCTAGAACAGTGCTGTAACCTTGTCTATAACTTCAGTTGAGCTGCAGTCAGGAGATAGAATCAGGTCTGCCTTGGCGTTTACGTAGTTAAACTCTTTCTTGAAGCGTTTTTCACCGCCTCCGGTAACGTTAAGCATAATGGTCTGGTCCGGAGTTATCTGGCCTTCCTTCAGGGCTTTTACGAGGCTGACAACGGCAACTCCTGCTGCAGGATGGATATCGCTGCCTTCAAGCTCTTCGAACATCTCGCAGGCATCGGTGAGCTCTCCGTTGGTCACTTTCTGGAAGTCTCCCTTTGTGGCCATAAGGGCGTCGAACAGGCCTCCCGGAACGGCGAACGGCGGCTTTCGGTTGCTGAGAACGGAAGCCTTGATCTGAAGGGCCTTGATTCTGCCCTCGTTCTCGTCCATTGGCAGGAGGTTGCGGCTGAGGGCCTTCCAGGCATCGTACATAGGTGTGAAAGGAACGTTCTGGGATGGGATGAGCTTCATCAGGTTGTCTCCGAAACGGCCGTCTTCCAGCAGGCGGAGATTGGCCTCGTAGGCTGCGATTGTTCCCGTGCCGCTTCCTACAGCCTGGAAATAGGCGTCCGGAATCCTTCCGATTACTTCAGCTGCAGAGAGAACGGTTGTGCTCATACCGTCTCTTCTGGCCACGTTCTTGGCTCCTCCTTCCTCCAGGAACAGAGGTGAGGCGTTAAGTTTTGCGGCCAGTGCAATGGCGTCGAAATAGTCGCTTCCCTTTGGAGGACAAATCACTTTTACACAGTCGTTTAACCTATCCTTGAACCATAGTGCGTCCAGATTGTCTTCAGGAATTGCAATCACCAGAGGAATGTTGTTGTCCGAGCATACTTGGGAGAACGCTCTTGCGGTATTGCCTGCCGAGGCCACAACCAGAATTCTCTTGTTGTCTTCAGCCAGTCTTCCGCATACGGAATAGGCTTCCGTTTCCTTGAAGGAGCAGGTGCGCATAGTGGCGCCTTTTTCAGGCCACCATCCGCTGTAAGTTATGTAGAGGTTCTTCAGGCCCAGCTTTTTGGCCAGGGCCTCGCTGCGGTATGTTACCGGAGCGCAGGATCCTTTCAGGGCGCGGCTGACAGGGAGCCAGTCGGAGAACCTGTAGATTCCGTAGGACGGATCCTTGAACTCGATCTGCTTCTTGTCATAGATGGCCCTTACAAGGGAAGGGCGGGAATCCTCAGGGTCTGCCATAAGCCATCCCGTGTCTTTGAACACTCTGTGTGTCAGGCAGTTTTCCAGGCGGTAACTCGTGGGTTTGATTTCCATATCATTTAGTTTTTATCATTGTTTTCAATATTCTCGCAGACAATCTCGGCAAAATCCTTTACAGGCACTTCGGCCTTGCTCCTGATCGCCCTGTAGCACATAGGGCAGGCGGTGACAATCTCTTGAGGATTCTCCGCCATAAGGCTGGAAACGGAGCTCTCCGCGATCTTTGCCTTGTCTTTCTCGTCCAGAGTCAAGGTTCCAAGGCTGTAGCCGCAGCAAATGCTCTCGTCCCTTTCCTTTGAGGCTTTTTTCAGTTCGGCGATGGCTCTGAGGACATTTCTTGGCTCCTCGTAAATGCCGCAGCCCCTGCCCAGTTCGCAAGGGTCGTGATAAACAATCGCTGAAGAAGATTTTGAAACCTTCAGTTTTCCTTCCTTGATGAGACTGTCAATGAACTGGGTATAGTGGATAACTTTAATGCCTTTCAACGAGTATTCTTCCTTGAAGATCTTAAGGCAGATAGGGCAGGATACAAGCAGGGTAGTACATCCGGAGTTCCTGATTATCTTGCTGTTGGCCTCAATGGTCTGACGTGCCGCATCGCCTCTTCCGGCAAGCATCAGAGGCCTTCCGCAGCAGATTCCCTCATTGCGGTCCATGAATTCATAATCCTGGCCGCTGGCCTTGAGGATGGTTTCCACGCTCTTTATGATTGTTGGTGTAAGATGGCTCATGCATCCGGCAAAATAGAGGATCTTACCGCCGGATTTTGGATTCTCGGAACTCTTCTCCGCATATTTGCCGAGATAAGAGTAGTCGCATTGTATCTTATTGTTCTGGGTTTCTCTGATTGCCCTTCTTATGGCAGGGGAATTGACTCCCACCGGGCAAAGCGCATAGCATTTTCCGCACATCAGGCATTTTTCTGCTATTTCTCTGGTTTTCCTTTTGTTATGCCTGCGGAGGAAACGCATGAAATAAACGGACGAATATTTGAGATTCTTCTTCTGGACATTCATAGGGCAGGCGTCCAGACAGAGTCCGCAGCTTGAGCAGGCATAAATTTCCGCCTCGGCGAAGCCTTTTCTCGGATGGCGCACCTTCAGGCCGGCATTGCGGAAGAGAATCAGAAGAGGCTCGGTCAGAATGTGCATATAGCGGGAGAAAGGCATCGCTACAAAGAAGAGTCCCAGGCAGATGGAATAAGCCCACCAGGTAGGGAGGAAGTTCAGTTCGTTTCCGAAGAATGCCCTGAATACCCAGTTCAGAGGCCTGGTAAGGAATCCGCCGCCGCTAAGGTCTGCCGTAAATCCTTCCGCCAGAAGCCTCAAAGGGAAAATCAGCCACAGGCAGTAGAGGGCAACGCGGTCTGCCAGGGATGGCTTTGTGGTATGCCTCATTCCCAGGGCTATAGACCTGACTCTCTTGAACATGGCCAGTCCGATACCGCTCAGTACGTACAGCAGCAGGAAGTCCATTATGAAGAAGAATACGGAGCCCCTGAGGGTTTCATGAGCCGGATTTATCCAGATGAAGAAGCGGTAGAAGATAGGGTAGTAGAGAGAACCTTCAGTCAGTCCGGAAAGATGTCTTGGAGCAAAAAGCCATACCTCTATATGGCCCACTACAATGAGCAGGAACCATCCGAAGGCAATTGCCGAGTGCATATATCCCAGAAGAGGTTTCCTCTTCCATATCTTGGTGTGCAGCAGGCAGTCGCAGAATATGTCCTTTATGTTTTTCCAGGCGGTTTTCGGGTTGAAGAGCGATTTGAGAAGCTTTAGCCTGTCTTCCCCGGTCAGGTGGTATAGAATCCTGATCAAGCCTATGAAAAGGTATATCAGAATAAAGGTTATTCCTATTACGAACGGCAGTACAAAATGATTGTAGCTGTTGGGGTATCTGTCTATGATCCCTTCCGGCGAAATCTGCTGTAAGTTTGTGGTCAGAAGATAAATCATAGAGAGTAGATTTTTTGGATTGACAATATGAGGTGGCGGGTATTGATACCCCTAGGGCAAACCATCGTGCATTTTCCGCATAGCATGCAGTGACTCAATAGTTTGGAGGCATCATCGCCGAGGCCGTTCTGGAGAGAAAGGATAGCCCTTCTGAGGCTTGTGTCTTCAAAGGCGGCGGCTGTGCAGGAAGCCGAGCAGCTGCCGCAGGCCATGCATTTGAGCACATCCGGCTCAGCGATGGCAAGCTCATTGAATTTCTCCTTGTCTGCGCTGTCGAGGTTTATCCTCGAACTTGGACTGACGCCAAAGCCGAAGTCTATCATTTCCTGAAGTTTTCTTTAATGTAACGGTCTATTTCCATGGCGGCGCTTCGGGCCTCGTGGAGGGTGTCCGGAAGAGTTTTCGGGCCGGTGCAGGCTCCGGCATAGAAGAATCCCGGAAGCTTGCTTTTCTGAAGTGAAAGCAGGCCGTCTCTAGCGGAGAAGAAACCGTCTTCCTCTACACTGAGATTCAGCTGCCTGCCAACTTTATGCCCGGCCTCTGAAGGCCTCATTCCGGCCATCAGCACCAGACGGTCCAGAGTGACTTTCAGCGGTCTGCTGGAGAGCGTGTCTTCCGCCTTAACCAGCAGCCTTCCTTCAGCTGTTTCAGCAACCTCGCTAACTCTTCCCCTTATGAACCTGATGCCGGATTTCTGCGCCCTCAGGTAAAGGTCCTCGTAGTGGCGGCCGAACATTCTCAGGTCCATATAGAAGCAGTAAACTTTGGCGTCCGGATAAAGTTCCTTGGTCTCAATTGCCTGTTTTACAGCGGTTGCGCAGCAGACCTTGGAGCAGGCCGGATTGCCGGCTTTCTCGTCTCTGCTTCCCACGCAATGGACAAAACCTATGGCCTTTGGAGCCGGGTTTGAAGACTTTCCTTCTCTGAAGGCTTGCTCCAGATCGGCATTTGTAAGGACTCCATCATATATGCCGTAGCCGTATTCCTCTTTCTTTTCCGCCTTGAACATATCGAATCCGCTGGCCAGAAGAACTGCATCCGCCAGAACGGTTATTCCATTGGAAAGCATCGCGTTAAAGGAACGGTCCAGAAGGTTTATGGAGTTAACGTCGGTTTCCGTGAAGCATTTAACATCCTTGATTCCAGAGAGCATACTGTCCAGCACTTCCTTTGCCGAAACCTGGTCGGGGAACAGGCGGTCCCATTTGGCAAGGTGTCCGCCCAGACGCTTTTCCTTTTCTGCCAGAATCACGTTGTATCCCATTTGGGACAATGCTTTGGAGGCTTCCAGTCCGGCGGGTCCGCCTCCGATTACCAATATGTTGTTTTTCATAACTTTACTTCAGACAATGTGGTTTTTCAGGCTCGCCGAGATATTTCCCGTTCTTGCCCAGATATTTCTTTGCGGGGTCGTAAGGTATTCCGATTTTGTCCAGCAGCGGCTCTACAGAAACCTGATGAGTTTGAAGTCCCAGATCCCAAGGGTCATAACCCATTACAAGGCCCGCAACCTCCTCGTAGGTGAACACCGGAATCCCGTGCCCGTCCTGACCGTAGGTTTTGCCCTGAGTCTCCGCGATTACATACTGCCACCTGTCCAGGAAATAAGGGCAGCCAGGGCAGTTGGTGATAATCATATCCGGCTTGAAAGGCTCCATGCTCTCGAATTTCTTATGGGTGTTGGAAAGCGAGTAGCCGCGGTTGCTCTTGATGAAATACTGCCTGAATCCGAATCCGCAGCAATGTCTTCTTTCCGGATAATCAACGATTTGGCCGCCCCAGGCCTCTACCATTCCCACAAGAACGTAAGGATATTCGGCGCCTCCGACTCCCTTTGACGGGAACATTTTAGAGTAGTGGCAGCCGATATGCTCCACAACCCTGAGAGGCTCTCCAGTATTCTTGTTTACTAGCTTGAATTTGCTTTTTGCCGCTATCTGCATCCTGTATTTGAAGATGAGGTCGCTGGCATGAACCAGGAACTTAGGCTTGGCAAATTCCAGATGACAGCTTTTCCAGAGGTTCTCCGCGATTTTCTGCTGGAGTTCAGGATATTCTCTCCAGGTCTCCATAGTCTCGCAATACAGTCCGAAAGATGTTATGCAGGAGCAGACATAGTTCTCGTAACCGTATTTGTGCATCAGGGCAAACTGCCTGGCTATAATGGTCATAACAGTTTCCTGGGGAATGGCGTCAGAGTGGTAGGCGATGCCTCCGCAAGTTGTATGGTGCTCGGTCTCGAATATGTCCTTTCCCAGCTTGTTTCTGGTTATATCCAGGAATGTAGCCTCTGAAGCGGGGAAGAAAGACTGCCTGATGCAGCTCCTGACATAGAAATAATGGTCTTCCGGTATCTCTTTCTGGTATTCGGCCCAGATTTTCTTTTTTCCTTCGTAAATCATCTTCTAATGGTTGAAATGTTTTGGACTGCACTCGGTGTAGAGTTTCTGGCAGTACTCTTCTTCAGTAAGGCCGAGCTCCTCTGCTTTTTTCAGTCCTGCATTTTTCACGTTTTCAAGCATTTCGGTTGCTCCTGTGATATCGTAGATCCGTTTCAGTTCGTCCAGATCCTTCTGGGGTATCTTTCTCATCGCTCCCGGACCTTCTTTGTCCAGGTTACCGCCAAGGCGGTCGAATACTTCGTCAATATTATTCTCCACCCATTGCCAAACGACTCCGGCTTCCTTATGCCCGTCATATTTGAAGGCTCTTGCGTAAATGCAGTAGCCGTAATTTAGTATATTGTGGTTGAGGTCTTTGCACAGAAGATACATCTGCCGTCCCTTTTCGGATTCCATAAAAAGCCCGGTCTGTATAGAAAGGCTTCGCAGAGCCATTATTATCAGGCCGGCGGCGTTCTTTCTCGGGCATCTGGTTACACAGCTTAGGCATTCCCCGCAATACCAGATGGTGTCGCTTTTGAGAAGTTCCTCGATCTGGGCATCGTCCTGTTTCTGAACAATATCCACAATCCTTCTCGGATCGTAGCGGTAGAATTCCGCAGCCGGGCAGATGGCTGTGCAGGTACCGCAGTTTATGCAGGCGTTAAGGCCCTCGCGGAGCCTGTAATCCTGCATCAGTTTGTCATATAGCTTTCCCATCTATGCCGTGACTTTACTGTTGGTAGGGTACTTTGCGGCAAGGGCCATAAGGTCTATGTCGTTGTTCATGTTCTCGGCCATCTTGCTCAGAACCCGGATGTATGCCTGCATGTCTTCCTTGGAAATGCCGTTGACTATCTTGTCTACAGCATCCACCGCGACCTTGGTGACCTTTTCTTGTATGCTTTTGGCATAATCTGTTACCTCAATCAGGTTCTGGCGGCGGTCTTTAGGATTGCTGGTCCTGCGAACCAGTTTCCTGTCTTCCAGCCCGTCCACGAGCTTTACCACTGAATTCTTGTCTTTGAGCAGATAGTCTGCAATCTGCTGCTGGGTGAGGACACCTTCATCCCATAGAGCGTCCATAACCAGGAACTGCTCCGGAGTGATGTTGAAACCTTGTTCTTCAAAAATGCCCGCAACATATTGCTTGAACCTGTTATGGACAAGATTGAGGAAAAAACCAATCTGTTTGCTGAGTATCATATAATACGAAATTATATAGTAAGAGGTTTTACTTTCATTAACGAGTACAAATATAGCATAAAACCGGTCTTGTTGAACTCTTAGGCCAGAGAAATGGTCACTATAATGTAGAGAATGTAGAGAGCAAAGAGCATCAAGCCTTCTATTCTCCTGATCTTGAAGCTTGTTCTCGCCGATACCAGGAACAGCAGGGTAGCCAGGAGCAGGAAGATGAAATGCACGTGGTTTACACTCGAGAGAGGAAGCTGGGTAACGGTGGCACAGCCTCCAAGGATCAGGAATACGTTGAAGATATTGGAGCCTATGACATTTCCGATTGCGATTCCCACTTTCTTGCGGCAGGCTGCCATTACGCTTGCGGCAAGTTCAGGAAGGCTTGTTCCTATCGCGATAATGGTTGCTCCTATGAGGGTGTCGGAGACGCCCTTTGCCCTTGCCAGGATAGTTGCGTTGTCTACCAGTATGTTACCGCCCCAGATCAGGACTGCCAGGCCGCCGAGGAACATGATAAGGGAAATGAAGAAGTTCTTCTTGACAACAGGCTTTTCCTCTTCCTTTGTTTCTGTTCCCCTGGTTGCCTCTTCGTGCCGTTTTGCGCTGGCAAATGAATAGAACATGAACACCAGGAAGAACAGCAGGAGAATGATTCCCTCGGTTCTGGATATCACGTTTCCTGTCATCTGGTCATCTATGGTCAGGGTTTCTATCTGGGCGTCAAGGGAAACGAGAATCAGCACAACAGTGGAAAGCAGCATGAACTGCATGTCCCTGTTGACATTTAGCCTCGTAACGGTCATAGGGTAGATAATGGAGCTCAAGCCTATGATAAGCAATATGTTGCAGATGTTGGAACCCAGAATGTTACCGACGGAAAGTCCGACGCTGCCCTTCATCGCTCCCATAAAGGAAACCACCATTTCCGGTGCGCTGGTGCCGATTGCAACGATGGTCATACCAATAATAATGTCCGAGATTCCGAAGCGGCTTGCTATCCTGGAGGCACCCTCCACAAGGAAGTTGGCTCCTATGATAATCATCGCGAGACCTAAAATGATCAGAAGTATGGTATTTGTCATAATCTTTTGTTTTTGCGGTTTAATACTCGTCCCAGCTCTTGATCTGGACCTGGTCTATGTCCAGGTTGCAGAACGCGTTTATGAATGCGCTTGCCAGGCGGGTGTTGGTCAGAAGCTGGATGTTGAAGTCAACCGCCGCCCTGCGGACCTTGTAGCCGTTGTCGAGCTCTGTCTTGGTAAGGTTCTTAGGGATGTTGACCACCATATCTATCTTCTTCTGGCGTATCAGGTCCATTGCCTGCGGAGCCTTTCCCTTCTCGCTCGGCCAGTAAACCAGGGTTGTCTGTATGTTGTTGTCTTTAAGGTATCTGTAAGTTCCTCCGGTAGCGTAGAGCCTGTATCCCTTGCGGCTTAGCTTCTGGCAGGCTTCAAGCATCTCCGCCTTTTCCTTGCCGTCTCCGGTAGAAAGGAGGATGCCTTTGGATGGAATGCTGTATCCCACGCTGAGCATTGACTTGAGAACTGTTTCGGAAGTGTCGTCGCCGATGCATCCTACTTCTCCCGTGGAAGCCATGTCAACTCCCAGTACAGGGTCTGCCTTCAGCAGTCTTGAGAAGGAGAACTGAGGGGCCTTGATTCCCACATAATCAAGGTCGAAAGCGCTCTTGTCAGGAGTCTTGAACTTTTCTCCTGTCATTACCTTTGTTGCAAGCTCTATAAAGTTAATTTTCAGCACCTTGCTGACAAACGGGAAGCTTCTGGAAGCCCTCAGGTTGCACTCTATGACAAGGATGTCGTTGTCCTTTGCCATGAACTGGATGTTGAACGGGCCGCTGATTTTAAGCTCTCTGGCAATGGTCCTGGAAATTTTCTTGAGCCTTCTTACTGTTTCCACGTAAAGTTTCTGTGGAGGGAACTGGATTGTCGCGTCTCCCGAGTGGACTCCGGCAAATTCTATGTGCTCACTGATGGCGTAGGCAACTATCTCACCGTCCTTGGCCACGGCGTCAAACTCTATCTCCTTGGCATGCTGGATGAATTCGCTCACTACCACAGGATGCTTTTTTGAAACGTCTGCAGCCAGCTGGAGGAACTGCTTGAGTTCGTGGTTGTTGGAACATACGTTCATAGCGGCGCCGCTGAGAACGTAGGACGGCCTTACAAGAACCGGGTAGCCAACTTTGTCCACAAAGGCGTGGATGTCGTCCAGGGTGGTAAGCTCGCTCCAGCGTGGCTGGTTGATTCCCAGACGGTCCAGCATCGCGGAGAACTTGTGGCGGTCCTCAGCATTGTCTATGGATAGGGCGGAGGTTCCCAGAATCCTCACGTTAGCATCGTTGAGCCTCATTGCCAGATTGTTAGGAATCTGGCCTCCCACGCTTACCACAACTCCGTAAGGTGATTCCATCTCGAAAATGTCCATTACCCTCTCGTATGTAAGCTCGTCAAAATAGAGGCGGTCGCACATATCGTAGTCTGTGGAAACGGTTTCCGGATTATAGTTGATCATCACTCCTCTCCAGCCGCACTTGCGCAGGGTGCTAAGGCAGTTGACGCTGCACCAGTCGAATTCCACGGAACTTCCAATGCGGTAGGCTCCGCTTCCCAATACTATAATGGACTTGTGGTCTTTCTCGTAGTTTATGTCGTTGGCGGTTCCGTTGTATGTCAGGTAAAGGTAGTTGGTTTTGGCCGGGAATTCGGCTGCCAGTGTGTCTATCTGCTTGACTACCGGGATAATACCCAGAGACTTGCGGTACTCGCGGACCTTGATTGCGTAGCTGTCAGGATCAGTCTTGCCCTTGAGCACGAGCCTTCCGATCTGGAAGTCCGAAAAGCCGCTGGCCTTTGCCCGTTTCATCGTTTCGGAGTCGATATCCCTAAGGTCCTTCAGACGGGAGAGATCCTTTCCGATCAGATGGATGTTGTAGAGTTTCTGGAGGAACCACTTGTCTATCTTGGTGGCATCGTGGATCCTGTCTACGGTGTAGCCCGCCTCAAAAGCCTTGGCTATGACAAAGATACGGCTGTCTGTAGGTTCCTTGAGCTCCTTCTCTATGTCGTCCACCTTCATCTCCTTGTTGCCCACGAAACCGTGCGCTCCGCGCCCGATCATCCTGAGGCCTTTCTGGATTACCTCCTCAAAGCTTCTTCCTATGGCCATGACTTCTCCCACACTCTTCATGCTGCTGCCTATCAGGCGGCTGACTCCGTGGAACTTGCTCAGGTCCCAGCGCGGGATCTTGCAGACTATGTAGTCAAGTGCCGGCTCAAAGAAGGCCGGTGTGGTCTTCGTCACTGAATTCTTTAGGTCGAACAACCCGTAGCCCAGTCCTAGCTTGGCGGCCACAAAAGCAAGCGGATAACCGGTGGCCTTGGATGCCAGGGCGGAAGAGCGGCTGAGGCGCGCGTTAACTTCAATCACCCTATAGTCTTCACTCTCAGGGTCAAAGGCATATTGCACGTTGCATTCTCCAACAATCCCTATATGCCTGACTATCTTTATGGAAAGCTCCCTGAGGAGGAAGTATTCGTGATTTGTAAGCGTCTGGCTTGGAGCCACCACGATGCTCTCTCCGGTATGGATACCCAGAGGGTCGAAGTTCTCCATGTTGCAGACAGTTATGCAGTTGTCGAAGCGGTCTCTGACCACCTCGTATTCTATTTCTTTCCAGCCCTTCAGCGATTTTTCCACCAGTACCTGCGGGGAGAAGGTGAAAGCTTTTGCGGTGAGTTTCTTGAGTTCAGAGTCATTGCTGCAGAAGCCGCTGCCAAGCCCTCCCAGGGCGTAAGCTGCGCGCACAATCACAGGATATCCCAGCTGATTGGCGGCTTTAAGAGCATCTTCCGTGTTTTCCACGGCGTGGCTCTTTATGGTCTTCACGGATATCTCGTCCAGCTTTTTGACGAACAGTTCCCTGTCCTCGGTGTCCATTATGGCCTGGATAGGGGTTCCCAGTACCTGTACCTTGTATTTTTCCAGAATTCCGAGGCGGTAGAGTTCCACACCGCAGTTAAGGGCCGTCTGGCCTCCGAATGACAGAAGAATGCCCTGGGGCTTTTCTTTCTGAATGACCTTCTCCACAAAATACGGGGTAACCGGCAGGAAGTATATTTTGTCCGCGATGCCTTCCGATGTCTGCACGGTGGCGATGTTAGGGTTGATGAGCACTGTCTTGATATGCTCTTCCTTCATCGCCTTGAGAGCCTGGGAACCGGAGTAGTCGAATTCTCCGGCCTCGCCGATTTTAAGAGCGCCGGAACCCAGTATGAGGACTTTCTTTATAGACTTCATTTACAGGAGGTTTATGAACTGGTCAAACAAAAATTCAGTGTCGGTGGGGCCGCTTGTGGCCTCAGGGTGGAACTGGGCGGAGAAGAACGGCTTCCTCTTGTGGCGAATGCCCTCGTTGGTGCCGTCGTTCATGTTCACGAACAGCGGTTCCCAGTCCTTGTCCAGCGTGCTGTCGTCCACAGCGAATCCGTGGTTCTGGCTGGTTACAAAGCAGCAGTCCGTTCCAAGCATCCTTACCGGCTGGTTGTGGCTGCGGTGTCCGTATTTGAGCTTGTAGGTCTTTGCTCCGGCGGCCCTGGCCATCAGCTGGTTGCCCATACAGATGCCGAAGATTGGCTTGTCGCCTTTCATCGCGACCTTCAGATGATCCACTGCCTTGGTGCACAGCTCCGGGTTTCCCGGGCCGTTGGATATGAACAGGCCGTCCCACTCCAGCAGGTTGAAGTCGTAGTCCCAAGGAACCCTAATCACTTCCACGTTCCTGTTTATCAGGCATCTGAGTATGTTGTTCTTAACTCCGCAATCCACGAGTACCACCCGTTTGGTCCCATGGCCGTAAACTGTCACGTCCTTGCAGGAAACTATATCGACCTGATTGTCCAGGTTAGGGTCTGCGACAGGGCCCTTCTTGCGGCTTCCCGCAGGCACTATCCTTCCCAGCATCGCTCCATTCTCCCTCAGTACCTTGGTAAGTTCCCTGGTATCAACCCCGTAGATTCCAGGAACCTTGTGGCTTTTCATCCACTGGTCCAGGCTTTGGGCGGAATCCCAGTGGCTATAGTTCTCCGAATAGCAGGAAATCACCAGCCCCCTTACGTGTATCTTGTCCGATTCAAAAACCTTGGATATTCCAAATTCGTCCACCCGGTCTTCAGGTACACCATAGTTTCCGATAATGGGGTAGGTTATGCAGAGTATCTGCCCGGAATAAGACGGATCCGTGAGGCTTTCGGGGTATCCCACCATAGCGGTGTTGAATACCACTTCTCCCTCAGCACTCTTCTGATACCCAAAAGAATAGCCCTGAAATTCAAGGCCATTCTCCAATACAAGTTTTATTCTGTTGTCTGATTTCATCGCAGATGAGTGTCTTTTCGGGCTTCAAAGTTACAAACTTCTTGCGAAAATGCTCCAGAATTCCTCCCTGAGTTCTTCCCAGGTTCTCTGTTCGGAGGCGCTCAGACGGCTGCAATATCCGTTGAGAAGTTCAACGGCTTCATCCTTCTTTCCAGCCTTGATTAGTTCCACCGCCTTCTTTTCCAGTTCAGGGGCGTCTTCAAATATCATCCTGTCGTACTCCGAGAGGGCTTTCCTGATCTTTCCCTTGGTCCTGTCCCATCCGATTGTGGCCACCCTGTTGGTTTCCCTGAAACGCCAGATTGCGGCATCCTTGCGGTAGCGTTTCTGGCCGCACACGTCAAAGCCTTTAGGAAGTTCCGTCTGGCCTGCGTAGATTGGCACTCTAGGAGTCTGGGCAGGATTGTCAAAGGCAAAGTATGCCACTCCACCCACCTCGTCCGGAAGCCAGCTGCGGAGCTTGATTATCTCTGAGTATGAGCACTGTATTACCGCTATTGTCCTGATTCTCGGGGCGCATCCCGGCTTCAGCTGGTTAAGCAGCGTGCGGGTGTCGTTAGTCATGAATGTGCTGATAGGGGCGGTGGTGTCAGTTACAGTCACCATCTCTCCGTCTGCATTCCTGACTCTTCTCTTGACTTCTATCTTAAGGTCCTTAACCTGGTCAAAATCAGTTCCGTCGTAGGTTTCCCTATACAACTCGAACATCCTCTGCGCGCTTATCTTCTCATCCGGCTTTACGGAGAAAGGCATTTCCTCGTCCTCGAACTTGAGTCCAAGGCTCGGTGCCACAGCGTTCAGCACAAAGTACTCCCTGTAATAGAAGTTCTTGGGATATGTTGTCACCATCGGCCAGAACTTGAATGGAGACTTTCCGTCCCACAGCCCCAGTTCCCTGCACCTTTCCCTGAGGTCAGAGCCGTACATGAAGCTGTCAGGATCCTTGAAGTCTATCACTCCAATTTTCGGCACGTTGGCGCTTATGCTCACGTGGTCGTCCGGGATTCTCTGAGCGGCCCACAGCGCTCCAGGCTTCTTTCCGCTCTTTCCGCTTCCGTATATTTCAAACAGCCAGGCTTCCTTCTTGTCTATCACGGTCAGGGATTCTCCCCAGTCTCCGTAGCCGTATTCCTCTGCAAGTCTTCCCATTAGCTTGATGGCATCACGTGCAGTGGAGCATCTCTGCAGAGCTATCCTTTCCAGTTCCTCTATCTGGAACAGGCCTTCCTTGTTCACCAGCTCCCGCTTCCCTTCAGTGGTGGTTTCTCCCATCGCCAGCTGCTTTTCGTTCATGCACGGATAGGCCACATTCAGGAACCGGAACGTTTCTCCTTCCGGTGCCGGAATATAACCTTTAACCTCCGTATTTCTAAGGTCGTAAGGCTCTTCCGTGTGCAGAAGCCCCCAGCGTATCTCGTCCTGTCCTCCGGCTAACACCTTCCCCGGCTCCATTGTTACCCAAGTCCTGTAGTTGGCGTCGCAGGTATGGGATGTCATCACGCTTCCGTCATCGGATGCTCCACGTCCAACAATAATGGATGTGCAGCTTTCCTTTGCCGGCTCATCCTCAGGAAGATATGGAACAACTTGCGCAAAAGTGCATACAGAACTTGAAAGAAACAGCACGGCAATAGCCATCGCCGATGAAAAAAGAAACCTTCTCATAAAACCTTATTATTTGTTTCAACAAATATAACAACCTCCCTCTTAATATGAAAATGGAGTTTTCTTTATAACTTTACGGGAAGTTAACCAGTTCCGCTCCTGAGATGGGTGTTAAATCCAAGATACTTGTATGGCTTGCCGCAGTGGCGGGAGTTGCTGTCTTGTTGTTCTATGTCATTGACAATAATGCAGATACTATCCTTTCCGGGATCGCGAACCGTGTAATCAAGAAGCATTTTAACGATTCTTCTTCCGTCAGCCTCAATTACTCCAGTATAGATATCAGCCTGGCTTCGGGGAGGCTGGAAGTCAAGGATGTAGGGTTCAGCTATCCGCAAAAGGGGATTTCCGGTTCTGTAAAAAGCATTGAGGCCGGACCTGTTAAGCTCTGGCGAATCTGGAAGGACAAGCAGGCTAAACTGGATTATCTCACGATAAAAAATCCGGAGATAACAGTTCATCTTCAGCCGGCCGATACCGTGGCTGTCCCCGATGAAGAAGGCGGCATCGTGAAATATATCAGGAATATAGGGGTAAAGAAGGTTTCCGTTACCGATGGATCTGTTTTATTGAGGAGGAAGGATAGCAAGCTGACTCTCTCCGCCCGGGATATTGGCCTATCCGTATTTGACATTTCCTATGGTCTGGAGGACAAGAAGTTGACTTATTGCGACTCTCTCTATGAAATCTCCGCATCCAGGTTTGCCTATGTTTCTGCCGACAGCCTGTACCGTCTTGATGCGGACAGTCTGGGGACCAGAAATTCAGAAGGGGTGGCAATAAAGGGCATTCACGGAAGAAATACCGTTCACAAGACACATCTTGCCGCAGCCAGGGGCAAGGTTCCTGTAACCTGGTCTGACTTCAGTGCCAGGAAATTACACACTTCGCCCGTCAATATTGTCCGCACCGTTCTGCAGAAAAGCATATTGATAGACAGCGTCTTCATAGAAGGAGACAAGCTTACATCCTATCGCGATGCAAGGTATTTGCCAAAGAAGGCATTCCCTATGCCACAGGAGTCTATCCTGAAAATCCCGATTCCTGTCCGTATCGGAACAATTGACATCAGGCTGACATATTACAATATGGAGGTCAAGCGTCCGCAAGGTTCTGCCGGATTGCTCAGTCTCCACGACATGGGCCTTAAAATCAGTAACTTCTCCAACGAGCCGGATCATACTATTATTTTCCATATCACTCCGCGAATGGGTAAGGCTGGGCACGGACTGGCCACTCTCCACATGAAAAACGACAGCAATTCGTCCTTTACCTTCATCGGGAGTGTGAAGAATGTCAATATCAGCGATTTCGGCAGCCTCCTTACGCCTCTTTTCGGAGTATCGGCATCGGGGAACATACAGAGTCTCCAAACCTCCTTCTCGGGCAACAGGTTTTCCACTAAGGGAGACTTCTGCCTGCTGTATGACAACCTGAAACTGGAGGTAGATCCGGAAAAGACTCCGATTGCTTTCCTTGCCAAGCACGGAAAGGCAGTCGGTCTCCTGGAGGGAGGCCTGATCCATAGGCAGAACCCGCGCAAACTCAAGAAAGAACCGTTCAAGTGCACTGTAGAGGCAACTAGAGACCCTATGAAGAACTATGGCGCATACATTGTTTCCACGCTTCTGAACGGAGTGGAACAGACCGTCCTTAACTCTCTGGCTTACAAGGAAGCGCAGAAAATGAAAAACAGGAAGAAAAACAAAAAGGAGAATGTTGTCCAGCGCATAAAGCAGAAACTGGAAAAACGAAATAATCGATGATATAAAACAAGTATTATGAAGACAATTTATTATTCTTTGATTGGAATTGCGAGCCTCCTTATGGTGAGCGCTTGCGGTGGAGGAAACTCCGGCCAGAACACGGATCAGGAAACTGAGCAGAAGACAGAACAAAACGCTGTTGCAACGCAGCAGGCTCCTTCTCAGGAAGTTGCACAGGCAGAAGAACAGGCTCCCGCAGAAGCCGAGGCCCCAAAGGAGGAGGGAAAGGAATGGTGGAAGCACGATTTCGTCCTGACCGAGAATATGTATGTTGGAAATGTCTGTATGACCAGAACCTATGCACGCAAGGGGAACATTCTGATCGGTGTGTCAGAGGGAAGCGGGATGACAAACCTGTTTGTATGCACAGACTCCACCCGTACTCTCTATACGATTGGCAATGAGAAGAAAACTTACATCAAGAGGAACGAGAAGACGGGATTCAACGGTGTGGATGATGCTGTATACAGGTACCTGAAGGATCAGATGAGCAACACTGTCTTTGGCAAACAACTTAAGATCGGCGATGAGGGAACCACAGTTAGGGACACGACCATTTTCGGACGTCCTGCATACATCATAACCAAGGAAAAGTCAGAAAAGAACGCTATTGTAGAGGTATGGGGCAAGACCATAATGCACATCGACAAGGAGAACGGCCTTCCTTATTACAAGTGGAGCATTATGAAAAGCAAAGGCCAGCTCGCTACTGAAGGTGAAGGCAAGGCCTTTGAAGTGACTGCCTTTTCTGCAGAACCTGATTATGAGGGTCTGATCATGAGCCTAGACGGATTAACTGAAATTAAAATGTAATACTATGAAATACAGATTTTTAATAGTTTTGCTGCTCGTTATGGGCGCAAGTATGGTGTTTATGAGTATGGACGGCAAGAAACTCAAGCTTAAGGGAACCAAGTGGCAGTATGTGGAGAAAATGTTTGTGGCCGATGCCGGAACAGAGACCACTACCTACACCCTGGAATTCACTACAGACAAGGATGTTGTCAAGACACGCAGAACATATATGCCGCCGCATCCGGCAATGTATATGGATGCAAACGGAGAAGTTCCGACCCAGCCAGGCTGGGAGTCCAGCAGTACTAAAAAGGGAACTTACCGTGTCAAGCGTAATGTGGTGACAATCACGCTTGAAGACGGATCTACGGAAATATTTGACTATAGTGAGGGAAATCTTGTACCCTTGCGCAAAAGTCTGAGAGTGGAGAATATGGTTTTCAGTCCTTGCCAGGAGTGATTCAAATCCCTAGCAGATTTCTTACAACCCACCAGACAAGGTAAACCGCTATATAGGACATAAGCGTGTATTTGCTTGTGGCAAAGTTATATAGGGAGACGGTTAGCCTGGATGGGTTCGGCTTGTTTATCATCAGTGTAGCGTAGGCTGTTACCAGAAGAAAAGGTATCGCGATTATAAAGAACAGGTTATAGGACACGGCCTCTGCGATCCGTCCGTGCAGGAAAGCGTGCAATGCTCTCTGCCCTCCGCATGACGGGCATTGCCAGCCTGTCAGAAGCTTCATCGGACATTTGGGTGCTATATCGGATTCCAGCGGGTTAACGCAATAATAAAATACCCCTGCCGCCACTATTGCGGCAGGGATTATCCACATCCATATCTTCCGGATTTTCCGGGCCATAAGGTCCGTTAATAAATATCCAGGTAATCGGTAAGGCCGGTGCTGATTCCCTTAGCTGCAGCCAATAACACGATAACGATATATATAATGAAGAAGAGTAAACCTATTGAAGCGGATACAATTGCCCAGGTTCCCGCTTTCCTGGCGGCATCCTTTGATTCCAAATAGCGGCCGCTGTACCACAATGAATCTACCTTTGATGCATATACTATGGATACAATTCCAAACGGAAGGCAGCATAGAATAGTGGTTAATATACCCCATACCAGGTTGTTGGATGGTTTTGGATATGGCGGCATCTGATTCTGGTTAGGCTGCTGGTATCCGTATGGATTCTGGTATGGCTGCTGATACTGGTTCTGGTTGTAGTAGCCGTTCTGGTTCTGGTTCTGGTCGTTGATTACTTCCATGGCAATTGTTGTTTGAGGTTGTAAAGATATAAATAATATCTCTAGTACTTCAGGTTTCCGAAGAGGAGCTCTGCGGCAGAAGGAGCCATCTTGGTGTTGGAGTGGCCCACATTCTTGACATATTCCTTCTGCCAGTTGAAAGGATATCCCTTCCTCTCAGCATCCTGACTGCAGAAACTGAAGAAGGCGTTGCCTCTTGCAAGCCTTGTAAGTCCCTGGGCATCAGTTTCCGGAATCTGTTTAAGGTCTGAAGTCCTTAGAGTATCTGCATCGCCGAGCAGTATAATCAGCTTCTTGCCGTAATAGGCCTTGATATCAGCCCCGCTTCCCTGTGTGCCGTAAGGGTAGGAAACCGTATCGGAAGGATAGGTGTACCATCCGGCATTGGCGGCGATGGCCCTGTCCAGATGAAGGGTCTTGTTGAAAAGAAGGAAGCGATGAACGAACTGTCCTCCGGCGGAATGGCCATAGATGCTGTAAGTCTTTGCCTTGGAGCCGCTGTGGGCAATAAAGAACTCAAATACCTCATCTATAAGCACATATACCCTCTCGTTCTCGGGATTGTAAGTGTTATCCTCCGCGATGACATTTCCCCTTTGGTAGAACTCATCCGGGAACTGGTCTTGGGAGAAGGTCGGTACAAGCAGGACAAATCCGTATTTGTCGGACAGGTCTTTCCACTGATCGCGGTAGTCGTCTCCGTTACGGTCCATTCCGTGCATTACAAAAAGGACTGGCATAGAGGAGATTTTTCCACTTGGAATGTTGTAGTATACCTTGATGGTCTTACCTTCAAAAGGGCCCTGGCAGGCATAATCCACATCCCCGGCACCTTCATTGAACAGTATTTCTTCCCGGCATGAAGACAGGAGAATCAAAAAAATAGCGAGAAGCAGATAGGAAAACGAATGTTTCATAGAGAGTAGATTTTTTGTAAAGGTAATAAAACATAATATATTTGTAATGTATGCTTATCACTCTCGGACTCCTGATATTCGGTATAATTGTGGGGATGTTCCTCAGGGGGCACAACGGCAAATGGGTTTCAGCCGTTGTGATGGCAACCGTGTGCATCCTGCTGTTTGTCATGGGAGTGAGAGTAGGGCTGAACGAGGAGATCATTGGCGCGATCAAGTCAACAGGAGTAATCTCCGCGATTCTTTTTGTGCTGGGAACAGGCACTTGCATTGTCTTTACCTGGCTTTTTACCAAGTATGTTATAGACCGTAAAAAAAGCAAAGACTCTGCAGAGGGAGAGCAGGATATCACGGAAGAGGCGATTCCCGAAGGCGGGGGAAGCGGGTTCAAAGACAGCGCGATCATTCTCGGATGCTTTGTGCTGGGACTGGTTCTGGCGCTGACAAGGATTCTGCCGGATGCTTTCTATGCTCTTGACTTTGAGTCTTATGCAGATTGGGTTCTATATGCGATGCTGCTGTCTGTGGGAATAAATATCGGGATGGGGGACAGTATCCTTGCTCTGGTAAAGAAGGTTCCAAGACGGGTTTTGTGGCTTCCGCTGGTTGCGCTTGTGGGAACATGGCTTGGCTCGGTTCTGGCATTCCTGGTTATAAAGGCATGGGGCTATGACCTTTCGCTTCAGCAAAGCGCAACGATTAACACTGCAATGGGATATTATTCCCTTTCTTCCATATTGACAACCAAGGCCTGGGGAGCAACCATCGGCTCCATCTGCCTTCTGACAAACCTTATGAGGGAACTCTTCACCATCGTGTGCGCCAAGCCTTTGGGAAGAGTGTTCGGAAGGTTTGCTTCCACTTCCAGCGGCGGAGCTACAGTTACGGACACCAGCCTTCCGATCATCCTTAAGGCCGAGGGAAACGGGATTCTGCCGGCAGTTCTGTACTTCGGCATCGTGATTAATATAGCCGTTCCGTTCCTTTTGACATTCTTTTTGATGTAATACCAAAATTATTCGTACCTTTAACCGAATAATTGATTTTGGTTTTATATGAAAAGAATAATTGAGTGTGTGCCCAATTTTTCTGAAGGGCGCAACAGGGAAGTTATTGACAAGATAGTTGCCGCAATCGCGGCGGTAAAAGGAGTAAAAGTTCTGGACGTGGATCCTGGAGAGGCCACCAACCGTACGGTGGTAACCTTCGTGGGAAGTCCGGAGGATGTTGTGGAGGCTGCATTCCAGGGAGTAAAGAGGGCTGCTGAACTCATTGACATGAGGGTTCATAAGGGAGCTCACCCAAGGTCCGGAGCCACCGATGTTCTGCCTCTGATTCCTGTTTCAGGAATTACTCTTGAGGAATGTGCCGAGTTGGCCAGGGCCTTGGCAAAGAGAATCTTTGACGAGCAGCAGATACCTTGCTACTGCTACGAGGCCGCCGCTTTCAAACCTGAAAGGAAGAACCTTGCAGTATGCCGTGCCGGAGAGTACGAGGCTCTGCCTGAGAAGGTTGTGGACCCTGCCAGGATGCCTGACTTTGGCCCTGGAGCATATACGGATGTGGTTGCAAAGAGCGGTGCCATCAACGTTGGAGCAAGGAATTTCCTTGTGGCCGTTAACTATAATCTGAATACAACATCTACAAGAAGGGCTATGGCCGTGGCATTTGACGTAAGGGAAAAGGGAAGGAAGATGCGCGAGGGCGGAAGCCTTACCGGAAAGGTGCTCAAGGACGAGAACGGTAAGGAGATGTGGCAGCCCGGAACACTCAAGGGATGCAAGGCTATCGGCTGGTACATAGATGAATACGGCATTGCCCAGGTATCTATGAACATCACCGATATAGAGACAACTCCGCTTCACAAGGCATACGAGGAAGTTTGCCGTGCAGCCGCTGCAAGAGGCCTGAAGGTTACGGGAACGGAGATAGTGGGCCTGGTGCCAAAGCGTGTGCTCATTGATGCCGGAAAGTTCTATCTGGAGAAGCAGCAGAGATCTCTCGGAATCTCCGAGGACGAGATACTCAAGATTGCCGTCAAGAGCATGAGCCTGGACGACCTGAAGCCGTTCAACCCGCACGAGAAGGTTATCGAATTCCTGATGGAAGATCCTAAGGAGATGGCTGTGAAAGAGAGGCTTGTGAGGATGACATGCAAGGATTTTGCAATCGAGACCGCAAGCGAGTCTCCGGCTCCTGGCGGAGGAAGCATTGCCGCTTATATGGGAGCACTTGGAGCAGCCCTTTCCACTATGGTGGCAAACCTGTCTTCCCACAAGAGGGGATGGGACGACCGCTGGAAAGAGTTCTCGGATTGGGCCGAGAAGGGGAATGCCCTTATGAACGATCTGATTGCGCTGGTGGACGAAGATACCGCTGCGTTTAACAAGATAATGGACGTGTTCTCAATGCCTAAGGGCACGGAAGAAGAGAAGGCTGCAAGGGCTCAGGCTATGGAAGAGGCCACTTTGTACGCTACCCAGGTGCCTCTGAGGACTCTAAAGACCGCTTTCAAGGTATTTGAAGTTGCCTCTGCGATGGCATCCGAAGGCAATCCGAATTCCGTTTCAGATGCCGGAGTTGCAGCAATCGCCGCAAGGGGCGCAGTGATGGGTGCAAGGCTAAATGTCCACATCAACGCCGAAGGCCTTAAAGACAGGATGAAGGCAGAAGAACTTATGAACGAGGCAGACAGGATTACCGCCGAAGCAGTCGCTGAGGAAAAGAAGATCCTGGAAACCGTTGAAGACAAAATAAAGGCATAAGATCGCCCTCTGGCACACAAAACGGGACAGAAGGAGCAAAAAAGCCCGAAAATGCTCCCTCTGGCACACAAAACGGGACAGAAGGAGCAAAAAAGCCCGAAAATGCTCCCTTTGGCACATAAAATGGGACAGAAGGAGCATTGACAGATGAAATACATGTAACATTAAATATGAGTTTATGACATTCAAGGAAGAGATACTCTCCGGAATACCATCCGTTTTGCCGGAGCCGAAACCCTATGACAAGAACATTAACCATGCTCCAAAGCGCAAGGATATTCTTACGCCTGAGCAGAAGAAGCTGGCGCTGAGGAATGCCCTTAGGTATTTCCCTAAGGAGTTCCACGCCACCTTGGCACCGGAGTTTGCCAAGGAGCTAAAGGACTACGGAAGAATCTATATGTACCGCTTCCGTCCTGACTACAAGATATATGCAAGGCCGATAGGCGAGTATCCCTGCAAGTGCCGCCAGGCCGCGGCCATTATGGCGATGATCCAGAACAACCTGGACGAGAGGGTTGCCCAGCATCCGCACGAGCTGATTATCTACGGCGGAAACGGGGCCATTTTCCAGAACTGGGCTCAATACAGGCTTGCCATGCAGTATCTTGCGACAATGACAGAGGAGCAGACCCTGAGTATGTATTCAGGTCATCCGATGGGGCTTTTCCCGAGCCACAAGGATGCCCCGAGAGTGGTTGTCACCAACGGAATGGTGATTCCGAACTACTCCAAGCCGGATGACTGGGAGAGATTCAACGCACTTGGAGTTTCCCAGTACGGCCAGATGACGGCCGGCTCCTATATGTACATAGGTCCGCAGGGAATCGTTCACGGAACCACGATAACCGTTATGAACGCTGCCCGTATGCAGCTCAGGAAGAGGGGAATAGAAGGCACGAGGGATAATATGGCCGGAATGCTCTTCGTTACCGCAGGACTGGGTGGAATGAGCGGCGCTCAGCCAAAGGCCGGCAACATTGCGGGCGTTGTGAGCGTTACCGCCGAGATCAATCCGAAGGCCGCCAGAAAGCGCTATGACCAGGGATGGGTGGATGAACTCCACGAGAATCTGGATGAACTCATACAGAGGATAAGGAAGGCCACAGAGGGCAGGGAAACCGTTTCCCTTGCATTCGTAGGCAACATCGTAGACCTTTGGGAAAGGCTTGCAGACGAGGGCATTAAGGTAGATATCGGTTCAGACCAGACATCTTTGCACAACCCTTGGGCAGGCGGCTATTATCCTGTAGGCTATTCTCTTGAGGAATCGCAGATGATGATGGCTGAGGAGCCTGAGAGATTCAAGGAGGCTGTGCAGGCATCGCTGAGAAGGCAGATTGCCGCGATTAACCGCCTGGCAGACAGGGGAATGTACTTCTTCGACTACGGCAATGCCTTCCTGCTGGAGTCTTCAAGGGCCGGGGCAGACGTTATGAAGGCGGACGGCACATTCCGCTATCCTTCATACGTTCAGGATATTATGGGCCCACTGTATTTCGACTACGGATTCGGCCCGTTCCGCTGGGTGTGCATGAGTGAGGATCCTGAGGACCTTGCAAAGAGCGATGCCCTTGCAGTTGAGGCTCTTCTGGAAGAAAGCAAGACCGCAACAGACGACATAAAGATGCAGATGCTGGACAACATCCACTGGATAGAGGAGGCCGGAAGAAACAACCTTGTGGTAGGCTCGCAGGCCAGAATTCTCTATGCAGATGCAATAGGAAGAACTACCATTGCCCTCAAGTTCAACGAAGCCATAAGGAAGGGGGAAATCAAGGCTCCAATAGTTCTGGGAAGAGACCATCACGACGTGTCCGGAACAGATTCTCCGTTCCGCGAGACTTCCAATATATATGACGGCAGCCAGTTCACAGCCGATATGGCCGTACAGAACGTGATTGGAGACGGCTTCCGCGGAGCTACCTGGGTATCAATCCATAACGGTGGCGGAGTAGGCTGGGGGGAAGTAATCAACGGAGGCTTCGGAATGGTGGTGGAAGGCACTGATGATTCCGCAAGGCACATCAGGGAAATGCTCCACTGGGATGTTAACAACGGCATCGCAAGGCGCAGTTGGGCAAGGAACAAAGGCGCAGAGGACGCTATCCGCAGGGAAATGGACCGTACTCCATCCCTAAAGGTTACGATGCCTAACCACGCGGATGATTCCATTATTGAACAAGCTTTGAATAATCAGTAAAACGGTTTATGGAACACAAGATATCTTTTGAGCATCTCTCCCTGGAGAGAGTGAAGGAAATAATAGACAACAAAATGACGCTGAGCCTTAGCCGGGAGGCTGAGGAAGCGATAATCAAATGCCGCAAGTATCTGGACAGCAAGATGGAGGACATCGGAAGGCCTGTTTATGGAGTTACAACTGGCTTCGGTTCTCTGTGCAACGTCACCATTCCGGAAGACCAGCTCAGCCAGCTCCAGTACAATCTGGTTGTCAGCCACGCCTGCGGCTTTGGAGAGAAGGTAAGGCCGGAAATCGTTAAGCTGATGCTGCTTCTGAAAGTCCAGTGCTTGTCTTACGGACACTCTGGAGCACAGCTTGTTACAGTTCAGAGGCTGATAGATATGTTCAACGATGACATACTGCCTGTGGTGTATCAGCAGGGCTCACTGGGAGCATCCGGAGACCTGGCTCCGCTGGCTCATCTGGCTCTTCCTCTGCTTGGACTCGGAGAGGTGGTTTATCAAGGCAAGACAATGCCAAGTTCCGAGGTTCTTGCCATCAAGGGATGGGAGCCAATCCGCCTTCAGAGCAAGGAGGGGCTTGCTCTTCTGAACGGAACCCAGTTCATGAGCGCTCACGCCGTATGGTCTCTGATCCAGTGCCATAGGCTCTCTCTTTGGGCAGACAGGATAGGGGCCATGAGCCTTGAGGCTTACGACGGAAGGATTGAGCCGTTCTACCCTCTGACTCACAGACTCAGGAGACATCGGGGACAGATAGACACTGCAGAGAGGTTTATGGGCCTTCTGGAAGGAAGCAAGCTTATCTCGATGCCTAAGAAGCACGTCCAGGACCCTTATTCTTTCCGCTGCATTCCGCAGGTTCACGGAGCTGTGAAGGACAACATCCGCTATGTGGAAAGCGTAATAGACAACGAAATAAACAGCGCAACGGATAATCCTAACGTATTCCCTGACGAGGATATGATAATCTCCGCCGGAAATTTCCACGGGGAGCCTATCGCGATACCTATGGATACCCTTGCAATCGCGATGAGCGAGCTTGCAAACATCTCTGAGAGAAGGACTTTCCGTCTTATTTCAGGGCAGCGTGGGCTTCCTCAGTTCCTGGCTCCGGACAGTGGCCTGAATAGCGGATTTATGATTCCGCAGTACACGGCGGCTTCCATCGTGAGCCAGAACAAGGGTCTTTGCTGGCCGGCTTCCGCAGACTCCATCCCGTCTTCACAGGGACAGGAAGACCACGTGAGTATGGGAGCGAACGCCGCCACCAAACTTGTCCGGGTTGTTGAGAACACGGAAAGGGTTCTTGCCATCGAACTCTTCAACGCCGCGCAGGCTCTGGACCTGAGGCACAGGATTTCCGGTGAGAAATCCTCTCCGGTAATTGAAGGCATACTGGCGGACTACCGCAAGGAAGTGCCTTTCCTTGAGAAAGATGCCTATATGCATCCTCTTATGGAAAAGTCAGTTGAATTCTTGAGAAAGTAGTTTATGAAAGACACTCTCTTTGTTAACATAGGACGGATTGTGGGCATTCTGCCGCAGGGAGCAGGAAGACTCTGCGGCAAGGAAATGGACCGTGTCCAGACTCTGGACAATGCCTGGCTTATGGTCCGGGACGGAAAGATTGACTCCTTCGGGCCTATGGATTCTCTCGGGGAGATTCCATCCGGAATTGTAATGGATGACCTCAAGGGCAAGATGCTCCTTCCTGCATTCTGCGATGCGCATACCCACATTGTCTATGCCGGAGACCGCCAGAGAGAGTTTGTGGACAAGATAAACGGCCTGAGTTACGAGGAGATAGCAAAAAGAGGCGGCGGAATTCTCAATTCCGCTGACCTTCTGCACAATACAAGCGAAGATGAGCTCTTTGCCCAGGCATCTGAGAGGCTGGAGGAAATGATTTCCAAGGGCACTCTCACTATGGAAATCAAGAGCGGATACGGTCTCAGGACAGAAGACGAGCTAAAGATGCTCCGTGTTATAAAGAGGCTTAAGAAAAATTATCCTGTCACGATAAAATCCACTTTTCTTGGCGCTCATGCAGTGGGAAGGGAGTATACCGGCAGACAGGACGAGTATGTTGACCTTGTCTGCAATGAAATGATCCCCGCTGTAGCCTCTGAAAACCTGGCAGATTTCGTTGATGTCTTCTGCGATGAGGGTTTCTTTACCGTGGAGCAGACAGACCGTATTTTAAGGGCCGGAATGCAGTATGGAATGCGGCCAAAGATCCACGCCAACGAACTTGCCGTATCCGGTGGAGTCCAGGTAGGGGTTAAGTACAATGCTGTTAGCGTGGATCATCTGGAAAGGACAACTGATGTGGAGATGGAAGTCCTCCGCAACTCGGACACTATGCCTTTGATGCTTCCTGGGGCATCTTTCTTCCTCGGAATGCCTTACGGCAGGGCCAAGGACTATGTAAGGGCAGGTCTTCCTGTTGCTCTTGCATCAGACTGCAACCCAGGCTCTTCCCCGTCCTGCGATATGAGGTTTGTGATGGCTTTGGGCTGCATAAAGATGAGGCTCACCCCAGAGGAAAGCTTCAATGCCTGCACCATAAACGCCGCTGCCGCAATGGGCTGCGCTGATGTTGTCGGCTCCATAACTGTGGGCAAGAAGGCCGCCTTCATTGTGACTAAAAAAGTGATGGAACTGGGATTCATCCCTTATTTCCATCACACTCCTTTCATAGACAAGGTTATTGCCTAGGTTCTATTTCTGGTCTTCCTCTATTATCTTGAGCAACAGATCAATGGCTTCTGAATCCGGGACTGATTTCAGGACCGGATTCTTGCCTTTGTAGATGGTTACCAGTCCGCCTCCCTGGCCAACATAGCCGTAGTCCGCATCCGCCATTTCCCCGGGACCGTTTACAATGCAGCCCATAACGGCGATCCTCACTCCCTTGAGATGGGATGTCTTTTCCTTGACCTTGTTGAAGGTTTCCTCCAGGTTGTACTGGGTGCGTCCGCAACCCGGGCAGGCAATGTATTCAGGATGGTAGAAGACTCTTCTGGCGCCCTGCTGGATGTTTTCCTTGAGAGCCTCCATTTTCTTTGCGGAATATGGATTCTCCGCGATGGCGAAATCGTCGATTTCCTTGTTGAGAAGCATAACTCCGAATAGGGATGCTGCTCTGATAATGAAGCGGTTCCAGTCTTCCTTATCGCATTCGAAGGCGTTGAACGGAAGGATTGGAGTGCGGCTGTTCTGCTGCTGGACAAGAGCCTTCAGTTTTGCTTCCAGTCCGCTCTCGAAGAATTCTGCAATCTGCATTCCGGCAGGAATCTCGTTGACAGGATTTTCCGTCAGTGATACCCTGATAGTGTCTCCGATACCCTTGTCAAGCAAGGCACCGATACCAATGGCAGACTTGATTCTGCCCTGGTCGGCATTGCCGGCCTCGGTGACTCCAAGATGGACAGGGAAGACGGTTCCGCTCTCTTCCATAGCCTTGTAGAGGAGAAGGTAAGCCTGGCTCATCACGATGGTGTTGCTGGCTTTCAGGGATACGACAACATTGTCGAATTTCTCGTCTATGCACATCGCAAGCCACTGCATTGCAGCCTGTTTCATACCTTCCGGGGTATTCCCGTACCTGTTGACTATGTCTTCTCCAAGAGAGCCGTGGTTAAGGCCGATCCTGACGGCTGTTTTGTATTTACGGCAGACTTCTATGAAGCGGGAGAACTGGCTCTGGGCATCCTTGTGAACCTGGGAGAAATTGCCGGGATTGATCCTGACCTTGTCCGCAACCTGGGCGGCTGCTATGGCAACCTCGGAGTTGAAATGCACATCGGCGACAAGAGGAGTGTTTATCCCCTGGTTTCTGAGTATGTCCTTGATTTTGGCGAGGGCTTCCACTTCCTTTAAACCCTGGGTGGTAAGCCTTATCAGCTTTGCTCCG
Organism: Bacteroidales bacterium; assembly: GCA_017550655.1. Taxonomy (GTDB): domain Bacteria; phylum Bacteroidota; class Bacteroidia; order Bacteroidales; family UBA932; genus Egerieousia. Next base: position 150,892 of record JAFZOK010000018.1, read on the forward strand.
GCATTCGCCATTTCAAGGCACTGGGCAACGCTTTTTTCAACATCCTGGGTATGGGTGTTGCACATTGTCTGGACGGCGATAGGGGCGCCGCCACCGATAATCAGGCCGGCGGCCTTGGCTTGTATCCTTCTCATCTCTTAGGCGCGTTTGCAGGGTTCTTGTAAGAGCTTCCCCCGAATCTGTAGAACAGGCCTACTGAGATGATAATCTGGCTGGTATGTGTGGAAACCCAGTATTCGTCCCCATAGAACGAGGTCTTGCTGTAGAGGTTGCTCAGGTTATATTTGTAGTTGGCCTCGGCGTGTATCTCAAATGGCCTGAAGACGTATGCCAGGCCTCCACCCGCTATGAAGCCGTAGCCCCATTTCTTCCAGGTGGAGCTGACGGTTTCCGGAAGAAGTCCGGAGAAGCTGGCACTTTGCCTCTTTGCCACAAAGACTCCGGCATTTGCCAGAATTCTCATGTTCCAGAAATCTATCCTGAACTGGGAAACAAACGGAAAAGTGAGATTGCGGAAGGTTTCGTTCCCTTGCTGGACCACCTTGCCGCTCTCGTCCAGTATCTGGGTTTTATAGCCTTCCTCGTTCATCTGGAGACCAGTTTCTATGCCAAACAGGGAAATCGAATTCCAAAGGGAGTGGTAGTAGGTGTAGTAGACTCCGAAGTTCATCGGGCTGGTAATCGGCTTCTTGTCATAGTCTACGCTAACTGTCAGGGAGTTTATGCCCATTCCCCACTTGACTCCGAACAGATGTTCCCTCAGTCGGGTGGAATCCTTGACCTGGCCCGTGACCTTGGCATCGCGGAAGGAGTATTCGTCAAACTCTTTCATAATGTCCACGGTGTCCACTATCTGGGAGTAGCCTTGAATGGAGGCGAAAACCAGCAATATGGCAACAAATACTCTTTTCATCACTCAAACAGTTTTGTCAGGTCGACGGACTGGGTAAGGTCTGTCTGTTCCTTTAGATTTATAATCGTTTTTCCGTCAGGCAGTTTCAGCAGTCTTGCCTTCTCGGGAGGTATCTTCTTTATAATGTCTCCGACGTCAAGTTTTCCGTTGCGGTTGATGTCCTGGGTAATCCTGAAGGAATAGACTCCGGCGTTAAGATAAGGGAAACGTAGCTCTCCGTCCCGGGAAATATCGTATTTGAGATAAACCCTGTCTCGCTTTTCAGTAACAAGTTCAACGATGTATCTGTTGCCCTTGGTTCCACTGACTTCCAGAGTTATGGAACTCAGCTTGTCGTCGGTAGGCAGATTAAAGGTCTTGACCAGAGAGTCGTTGGTAAAACCGTTGACGTCCCTGAACAGGGCCTGAGGAATCCTGATCTTGTAGTCGTTGCCCACCTTGTACGGGTCATCTGCCTTGAGTATGTAGTGGAGAATATTGGCGGAATCCCTTTCCACGTGGAATCGGACATCGGAGACAATCTTCCTAGGAGTTGATGTAGTGAACATTATGGAATCGAAGTCGGTCTTTACCAGTGGGGCGGGAACCGTGATATCTATTCCCATATTCTCCACGGTCTTGCCGTCGACCTTAACCTCCATTTTCAGCAGGTCTTTCCTTTGCTCGGGCTTTTTATCCTTCTCCGATTTCTCCAGGGACATTTGGCCCTTTTCGTTGTTGCCGTAAGGATCTTTGCGGTCGTTCTTTCCGGCTCTTCCAAGGTTGCTCAAATAGTCGTTCGTAAGGCCTGATTTGGAAGGATCCTTCTTGCCGGTTTCCTTGATCTTGCTCTTGTCGAACGGCTTGACGAGTTTTATGGTTTCTCCGTAAGGCTTGAGAGTTCCGGTGGAATCGGTCTTCATGTAGTTGATTCTCAAGAATAGGGTATCCTGGGTGGCCTTCGGATCATTGATCCAGAAAGTCAGGGAGTCTCCCTTAGGGTCAAACTGGCGGATGATCCTATCGTCGTAGATTCCCTTGATGCGGAAGGTGTCTATCTGGGGATTCTCTGCCCTGAATTTTATGTAACATTCTCTTTCCGAGATTCTTCCGGAACTTTCAATATACTGGTTGCTAACCTTTTCCTTAAACAGGTAGATGTCTGTCTGGCTAGGCCTTGAGAGGCAGGCAAGAGTGTCTTTCATGTTCATCATCGCGATCTGAGGCATACCCTTCCTTGCGGCGATGGATGGGGTAATTGTGGAGTCGCAGAAACCGGCCAGTTCTCCGCCCCTGTCGTAGAGCTGGTTATTGTTCTTGTCTTCCCACGCGTAGATTGTGTATGGCACGTCTTTAAGGCCTCTGAAGCAGAAATATCCCCAGTCATCGCTTCTGGTTGCGGCATCCGCAAGATCCTTCACGACGCAGGAGTCTGTTGGGTTCTTGTACAGGGCCACATACACTCCCTTGAGAGGAAGAAGGGTAGCGTAGTCCATCACAGTTCCGCTGAGAATCAGCGAGTCTATGCTCTCTCCGGTCGAGAAATCAATCACATAGCCGTTGAAAGGATTACCCTCGTTCACGTCTGAGATGGAGTTGCCGAAAGAAATGGAATATGTCTGGTCTGCCCTTAGAGTATCGTCGAAAGAAACCACCACGCTCCTTTTCTTGATTTTTGCCACGGGCCTTTTCTTAGAAGGAGGGGATAGCACGATTTCCTGGTACTGGTTTTTCAACTGGACATATTCGTTGAAAGTGAGGTAGATTTTCCCCTTATGGACAGGGAAGTTCAGCATAGGCACGTCCGGGTTAATTCCCACGATTACAGGGGGAATCGTGTCCTTAGGCCCTCCCACGGGTCCCTGTTTGGTATTGGCGCAGCTCTGCGATGCGGCCACCACCAGCAAAATAGCCAGCGGAGCCGCCAGCGCTCCAGTCAAAAATCTATGCAATCTTGTCATACTCGGTTCTCCTCTTTAATGTCCACCCTGGTGGCAGTGTCTATTCCCTTGATCTCCTCTATGTGGTTTATTATGGTTTCAAGGTCCTTGGTGTTGTGCACATAAAGGTCTATGTATCCGTGGAATACGCCGTCGTGAGTCTCAAAGAACAACTTGCGTATGTTCACGGAAAGCTGAAGGGTTATGTATTTTGTAATGTCGTTTACGATACCCAGGCGGTCTATTCCCTTGAGCTCTATCCTGGCAAGGAAAGACAGGATGGTGTGCTTGGTCCACTTGGCGTTGATGATTTTTCCGCCTTCGCTGGCTGCCAGGGCAATGGCCTCCGGGCACACCTTCTTGTGGATTACCACCTGGCCGTCCTCGTCTATGAAGCCGATGATAGGGTCTCCCGGAATAGGGTTGCAGCAGTCTGCTACCTTGTAGGACAGGGTTTTGTCCACAGGATTCTCTTTAAGCAGATAGTCCTTGTGCTTGTCTATCTTGACATCTGAAGGAGAATCCTTCTGCTCCTTGTCTTTGGAAGATGACCAGAACTGCAGGTTCCAGAATTGCACGAGCTTGTTCTCCTTGTTCTTTTTCAGGATGGCTTCAAGGTTGGACAGGTCAATGAGGCCGCTTCCTATCTTGCTGTAGAGTTCGTCCTTGTTGCTTACCTTGAACTCGTCGATGAGCTTCTTGAGCACCCTTATGTGCAGCTTGACTCCATATTTGTCAAGTTCTTTCTCCAGTTTCTCCTGGCCGTTCTTGATGGTGCTCTTTATGTCTCCCTTGATACTGTCAAGGATTATGTTGCGAGCCTTGGTTGTCTTTACAAACTTAAGCCATTGGCGTTCAGGCTTCTGGGAATCTGCTGTAATGATTTCCACCTGGTCTCCGTTCCTGAGCTCGTATGAAATCGGGACAAGTTTCAGGTTCACCTTTGCGGCTATGGCCCTGTTTCCGATTTCAGAGTGGATGGCGTATGCAAAGTCCAGGACGGTGGCTCCCTTTTCCAGCCTCTTGGCTTCTCCCTTAGGAGTGAAGACATATATCTCCTTGGTCATCAGGCCGCTGTGGAAATTGTCCAGGAATTCCAGGGCGTTCACGTCCGGATTCTCCAGAACCTCCCTTACCATATTCAGCCAGGAGTCCATGTCGTTCTCCGGATTCTGGATCTTCTCTCCCTTGTAATTCCAGTGGGCGGCCACACCTTTCTCCGCGATGGCGTTCATCCTCACCGTCCTGATCTGGACTTCCACCCATCCGCCCTGAGGACTCATAAGCGTACAGTGGAGTGCCTCGTAACCATTTGACTTAGGTGTACTTACCCAGTCCCTGATACGGTCAGTGTTGGAAAGGTAATCCTCTGAAATCAGTGAGTATATATCCCAGCACTGCTTCCTTTCCGAACTTCCTTTCTTCGGGGTGAAGACAATCCTTACGGCAAACAGGTCGAAGATTTCCTCGAAAGGAATTCCCTTGGTCTGCATCTTGTTCCAGATGGAGTAAGGAGTCTTGATTCTCTTGGTTATGGTGAACTTGTAGTGAGCCTGTTCCAGAAGCTTGGAGATAGGTTCGATGAAGTTGTCTATGGAACCTCCCCTTTCCTTTGAATATTCTTCGATGCGGCGGGAAATCTCGTTATACTGCTCTGGCTGACGGAATTTCAGCCAGATGTTCTCCATCTCGCTCTTTATGCTGTAGAGTCCGAGCCTGTGGGCCAAAGGAATGAAGATGTACATCGTTTCGCTGAGGATCTTGTCCTGCTTCCTTTCCGGCATCGACTCTATGGTGCGCAGGTTGTGGAGCCTGTCAGCGAGCTTTATAAGGATTACCCTGACATCATCGTTGAGGGTGAGGAGGATTCTCTTGAAGTTTTCCGCCTGGATGGATTTCTCGTTGAGCTGTCCGTCCATCTTGCTGTCCATTGCGGATTTGATCTTTGTGAGGCCGTCTACCAGTGATGCAATCTTTGCCCCGAAGAGTCTTTCGATGTCTTCCACGGTGTATTCCGTGTCCTCCACAACATCGTGAAGCAGAGCGGTTACTATGGACTTGTAGCCCAGGCCAATCTCCTGAACCACGATTTTGGCCACAGCGATAGGGTGGAGGATGTAAGGCTCTCCGGAGCGCCTTCTGACACCCTTGTGCGCCTCGTTTGCAAACTCGAATGCCTTGATCACGCCCTCGTACTCCTCCTGGGAGGCGCATCTTCGTAGGGCAGCAAGTCTCAGCTGCTCGAATTCCCGCTGGATCAGTTCGTTGTCTTCTTTGGTAAACTCGCTCATATCTTCACGTTAAACTCTGAGGTCCCTTTGTCCTGTCTGAATCTTTCTGAGGTTATCCTTAATCCTTTCTTTCCAGGCATCTTCCGGCATCTTCTGCAGTTCCTTTTCTATCAGCGCATCCCCAAGTGCCTTAGTATTCGGTGACGCATAATCCTGAAGGAATTCCGCCAAGGTAAGCAGGGCGTTAGGGGTGCAGAATTTGTTTATCAGGCCCTTCTCCGCAAACTCCATAAAGCGGTCTCCCGTCCTTCCGGCCCTGTAGCAGGAAGTGCAGAAACTCGGGATGAAACCTTCCCCCAGAAGCCAGCCGGTTACCTGGTCCAGCCCTCTGGTGTCTCCCACCTGGAACTGCTCCCTTTCAAGAGCCTGCTTCTCGGAATGTGAACTGTAGCCGCCGATCTCCAGATGCGTCCCTGCATCTATCTGGCTCACTCCCAGATGCATAACCTCGTTCCTTATTTCAGGGGATTCTCTTGCGGTCATAATCATTCCGGTATATGGAACGGCAAGACGGAGAACTGCTACAAGGTGCTTGAAGTCCTCGTCTGAGCATTTGTAAGGGAGAGGCAGGTTCATGCCCTCTGCCGGCTGGATTCTCGGGAAGCTGATGGTATGCGGCCCGACACCGAACTTTTCCTTCAGGTGCAGGGCGTGGCTAACCAGTCCCATAACCTCGAACCTCCAGTCATACAGGCCGATGAGGGCTCCGATGCCGAGGTCGTCTATGCCCGCCTCAAAAGCCCTGTCCAGACTGTCCAGCCTCCACATGAAGTCTCCCTTGACTGTGTTTGCCGGGTGGTATTTGGCATAGGTTTCCCTATGGTAAGTTTCCTGGAAAATCTGGTATGTTCCGATGCCTTCCGCCTTGACAATCTTGTATCCCGCCACGTCCAGTGGGGCGGCGTTGATGTTCACCCTGCGGATAGCCCCGTTGCCGCTATGGACTCCGTAAACTGTTTTGACACAGTTTGCTATGAAATCCGGACCGTAAACAGGGGACTCTCCGAATACCAGAATCAGCCTTTTCTGTCCCTCGTCCTGAAGGGCTTTAACCTCGGCGACAATTTCATCCTGAGTCAAGGTCTTGCGCACTGTTCCGCCGGAAGACTTCCTGAAGCCGCAGTAGAGGCAGTCGTTGATGCATAGGTTTCCTATGTAAAGCGGTGCAAACAGAACTATGCGGTTTCCGTAAATCGCTTTTTTCAGGGCCTTTGCGGTTTGGAACAGTTCCTGTTTTCCTTCCTCGCTCCTTATGGCCAGCAAGGCTGCGGTTTCTTCCAGAGTCAGCGGATTCTTCTCCATCGACTTGGCAAAGATCTCCCTCAGGCGGACCTTGTCTTCCCCCTGGCCGGATAGAAGTCCGGTAATCTTTTCAGAATCAACGAAGTCAAATGCTCCGTCGCTCAGTTTCCTGTCCATTTTGTATGCCATAGCAACTTATTCAATAGCCTTTACATAGTTTGCGGCAAATTCCTCCAGAGAAGGATTTACCTTTTCTGCGGTAGGGGCTCCAAAAGCCTCTACGGTAGGGGCGACAACCTCCAGCTTGGCCTCCTCGGCGAATTTTGCCAGAGCCTTTGCACCTGCTCCGTTCCATCCGCTGGTTCCGAAGATACCCATCTTCTTACCCTTAGGGGACATTATCCTGATCTCGTTGCACAGATGCTCCATCATCGGGTGCATGAAGGTGTTGTAGGCGCAGGTTCCAAGTATGAACCCGTTGTAGCGCATAATGTCGCTGAGGATGTAGGATACATTTGTGCGGGAAACGTCGTAAGTGCGTATGTTCTTGACTCCCAGGGTGGAGAGCTTTGCTCCGATTTGGTCTGCCAGGGATGCGGTGTTGCCGTACATCGAGGCGTAGGCTATTACCACGCCTTTCTCAGCCTTGGAAGCGGCCCAGTCTGAATACAGGCCGATGACCTTTGCCGGATTCTCCTTCCATACCACGCCGTGAGACGGGGCGATCATCTTTGCAGGTACATCGGCGAGCTTGGTTATAGCCCTGGTTACCATCTGGTTGTACTTGGCAACTATATTGGAGTAGTAACGTCTCATTTCCGGCAGGAACATCTCTTCCATATTGTAGTCCGAGTCAAAGATTCCGCCGTCCAGACTGCCGTATCCGCCAAAGGCGTCGCAGGTGAACAGAACTCCGTCCGCCAAATCCAGGGTAACCATTGTTTCTGGCCAGTGAACCCAAGGGATGAAATAGAACTTCATACTTGTGCTTCCGATGTTAAGTTCCTGCCCGTCAGCAACCTGCATAAAGGCTTCCTGAGGGATGCCGTAATACTTCTGCATCAGCTCGAAGGTCTTTGCGTTGCCGATTATCTGGAGGTCAGGATATTTTGCAAGCACGCTGCGGATCATTCCGGAATGGTCCGGCTCCATGTGGTTAACAACCAGATAGTCCAGCTTTCCGCCTTCCAGCAGGGCCTCGATCTTGCAGAGGAAATCTCCGTCAGACCCGTACTCCACGGTGTCTATCAGCACGTTCTTTTGGTCCTTGATAAGGTAGGAGTTGTAGGAAACTCCGTAAGGAATCGGCCAGTTGTTCTCGAAGAGAGCTGTGCGGCGGTCATTTACGCCTATGTAGCTTATCCTTTCAGTTACTTTTGCAATTCTCATATAGTTTGTCTTTTAAATCATTGTATTCATTTTGTCAGAACAGGCTCATCTGCCCGTCTTGAGGCTGGGTTTCCTTTGGCTCTTCTCCGGGAGCGGCAATCCTGTAGAATTCCTCCTCGCTGATGACAGGGATGCCCAGCTTGCGGGCCTTCTCCAGCTTGGAGGCTCCGGCCTTGCTTCCGGCCAGAAGGTATGTGGTTGAGGCTGTTACGCTGCTTCCTACCTTTCCGCTGTGTGCCTCTATGTAATACTTCATTGTTTCTCTAGGGATGGAATAGTTTCCGGTAATCATTATGGTCATTCCCTTCAGAGTGTCCGATACCGGGGCCTTTTCCTCCAGGCTGAACTGAAGGCCGGCTTTCCTGAGTTCCTCAATTGTCTTGAGATGCCTTGGCTCTTCAAACCAGCCTCTTATGGAATCCACGATTATCCCGCCTATGTCTGCCACCTCCAGAAGCTCTTCCCTTGAAGCGGCTGCCAGGGCGTCAATATTCTTGAAACGGGAAGCCAGAGTCTTTGCTGTTGTCTCTCCGATATTCCTGATTCCCAGTGCATACAGAACTCTGTGGAACGGTACGGACTTGGATTTTTCCAGTGAGGCGCGGAAGTTCTCCACGCTCTTTCCCTTCCATTTGTCGAGGCTCAGGAGCTGGAGGTCGTCCAGATTGTATAGATCCTGGAGTTCACGCACATATTCCCTTTCGCACAACTGGTGTACGGCTACTTCTCCGATATTGATATCCATTGCCTTGCGGGAGGCGAAATGGAGGAACTTTCCTTCTATCTGAGGAGGGCAGAAGTCCGAGTTCGGGCAGAAGAACTTGGATTGCTCCGGATCCCTGACAAGCGATGCGCCGCAGGCAGGACAAACCTTCGGGAAGGTTTCCGGAACGCTTCCGCTCTCCCTTCTGGAGAGTTCTACACGGGTAATCTTAGGGATGATTTCCCCACCCTTTTCCACATACACGCTGTCTCCGACGCGGATATCCAGGATCTCCATCTGGTCCGCGTTGTGGAGGGTGGCCCGCTTGACGGTAGTTCCGCTGAGCTGCACAGGGGAGAGATTTGCCACAGGGGTTACGGCTCCGGTTCTTCCAACCTGATAGTCGATTGACTCTATCTTTGTCAGGGCTTCTTCCGGCTTGAACTTGTAGGCTACTGCCCATTTAGGAGTCTTTGCCGTAAAGCCCAGAGCTGTCTGGATGGCGTACTGGTCAACCTTCACAACCACTCCGTCAGTAGGGTAAGGCAGGGAATGGCGCCTGGTGTCCCATTCCTGAATATATTGTATAACTTCTTCTATGTCAGAACATCTCCTTGAGAGAGACGATATCGGGAGCCCCCAGCTTGCGGCATCCTCCAGAGACTTGCTGTGCAGGGAATTTTCGTATCCCGGAGCAATCAGATGATAGAGCACGCAGTCCAGCCCTCTTTCAGAGACGGCCTTGCTGGAAAGCATTTTCAGGGAACCGGCCGTGGCGTTTCTCGGATTGGCGAACAGAGGTTCCTCGTCCAGTTCTCTCTGGATGTTGAGTTTGTCGAAGGAAGCGAACGGCATAAAGACCTCGCCGCGGATTTCAAACTCGGCGGGATATCCGCTATCTTCCTTGAGCTGCAGAGGCACAGACTTGATTGTCTTGATGTTGCGCGTGACATCGTCTCCCACGCTTCCGTCTCCGCGGGTCAGAGCCCTTACCAGGATCCCGCCCCTGTAAAGCAGATTAATGCCCGTACCGTCGAATTTAAGTTCGCAGTTGTAGGTGAAAGGGGAATCCGTGCCCTTTCTAACCCTGGCGTCAAAATCGCGGAGCTCCTCAATACTGTAAGTGTTTGCAAGAGAGAGCATAGGGTGCTTATGGGCATACTGGGAGAAAGGAGCGTTTTCCGTTTCAAGGTCGCTTCCCACCTTGGAGGTAGGGGAATCGGGGTTCTTGAACTCGGGATAGAGTTCCTCCAGCTGGATGAGTTCCTTCAAAAGGAGATCAAACTCGTAGTCTGAAATCGTGGGCGAGTTCTCCAGATAATAATGCCTGTTGTGGGCATTTATCTCCTCTGTCAGGGCGTCAATCCTCCGTTTTGCTTCGTTTTTGTCCATACAAACACTTACAATCTGCCAAATTTAGCGATTATTTTAATAAAAATGGTACATTTGCCCCCGATTTAGAGTCATCGAATTATGCAAAAATCTATCGTAATCCTGACAGGCGGCGGTCCCGCCCCGGGAATGAATACTGTTGTAGGCAGTATAACAAAAACTTTCTTAAGCAACGGATACCGTGTTCTGGGCCTTCACGGAGGTTACAAAGGCCTTTTCTCCGAGAATCCGAATTATGTGGAGCTTGATTTCTTCAAGGCGGACGATATCTTCAATCGCGGAGGATCCTTCCTCGTGATGAGCCGCTTCAAGCCGACGCAGGAGGATTTTGACAAGAACTTCAACCTGAAATTCTTCCAGGACAACAACATAGAACTGCTGGTCACCATCGGTGGAGATGATACCGCTTCTACCGCAAACCGTATTGCCAAGTTCCTGAAGGCAAAGAATTTCCCTATTTCCAACATTCACGTTCCAAAGACTATAGACAACGACCTTCCTCTGCCTCAGAACATCCCTACGTTCGGATACCAGAGCGCAAAGGGAGAGGGCTCCAGGATTGCCGCAACCGTTTACGAGGATGCGCGCACAAGCCACAACTGGTTTGTGATTTCCGCTATGGGACGCAGCGCAGGACACCTTGCACTGGCAATCGGCTACACCAACCATTTCCCTATGATCGTGATTCCGGAGATGTTCAACAAGAGCGACATTTCTGTGGAGAAGATTCTCAACATGGCAGTTTCCGCCATTATCAAGAGAAAGATCCTGGGAATCGACTATGGAGCAATCATCATTTCCGAGGGCGTTTTCGAGGGCTTCTCTCCTGAGGAACTCAAGAACTACGGTGTAAGGTTCTCATACGACGAGCACGGACATCCGGAACTTGGCAAGATTTCCAAAGCCCAGATGTTCAACGATATTCTCGACGTGAAACTCAACCAGCTGGGCCTGAAGGTGAAGATCCGTCCTGTGGAGATCGGATACGAGATCCGCTGCATCACCCCTCACGCTTACGACCTGGTTTACTGTACCGAGCTGGGTATGGGAGTTTACAAGCTCTTCAAGCAGGGCATAACCGGATGTATGGTTTACCTGGATTTGAACGGAAATATCAAGAGCCTGTACCTGAAGGATATGCAGGATCCAACCACCGGAAAGATTCCTCCAAGAGGAGTTAATATCCATCAGGACAAGGTGAACATGATCTTCGAGTACATAATGCACTATATCACGCCTGCAGACTATGAGGCGGCCAAAAAGTACGTTCCGGATCCAGAGACTTACGACTTCAAGAAAATCTTGAACTGGTAGAAAAAAAGAAGAGCCATCTTGGAGGTTCGAACTCCAGACCTACGCGTTACGAATGCGTTGCTCTACCTGCTGAGCTAAGATGGCTTGTTGCGGGTGCAAAAGTAATAAAAAATTTATGGCTGTAGTAATCCCTACCGAACTTGGAACCGAGAAAATCTCCAAGCTGCTGAGGCAATATGCTGTGCCGGCGATAATTGCAATGACCGCATCATCGCTCTACAACATGTGCGACAGCATTTTCATCGGTCAGGGAGTGGGCTCTTTGGCTCTTGCCGGACTGGCGCTGACGTTCCCGATAATGAACCTCAGCGCCGCCGTGGGAACCCTTGTGGGAGTGGGTGCAGCAACTCTTATCAGCGTCCTTCTGGGGCAGAAAAACTACGATACGGCCAATAGGGTTTTGGGTAACTCTCTGGTACTTAACATTATCACGGGCATAATATTCGGTGCTTTAGTCATTGCGTTCCTGGATCCCATCCTGTATTTCTTCGGAGCCAGCGAGAATACCATTTCCTATGCCAGGGAGTATATGTTCATCATCCTCCTGGGCAATGTGATCACCCATCTTTACTTCGGCCTGAACGCCGTGGTCAGGGTTATGGGACTTCCCAAGAAGGCGATGGGGGCCACCATTTTCACTGTCGCGATAAACTTTGTGCTGGACTACGTCTTCATTTTCATTTTCAAGTGGGGAATCAGGGGTGCGGCAATCGCAACTGTGCTTTCCCAATTCCTGGCCATGGTCTATGTTATCAGCCTGGTTTCCAACAAAAACAGGGTGATTCATTTTCAGAGGGGAATCTATCGCCTGAAGAAGAAGATAATCTCCCAGACTTTCTCAATAGGAATGGCTCCTTTCCTGATGAATGCCTGCGCCTGCATAATCGTGATAGTGATAAACAGGCAGCTTTACAAGTACGGAGGGGATATGGCCATTGGAGCGTATGGAATCCAGAACCGCCTGGTTTTCATTGCAGTTATGATAGTGATGGGCATTAACCAGGGAATGCAGCCGATTGCAGGATACAACTATGGCGCCCAGAAGCACGACAGGGTTTCCCGCGTGCTGAAAATTTCAATTATCTGGGCTACTGTGGTGACCACCCTGTTTTTCATCGTTGCGGAACTGTTCCCGAGGCAGCTTGCCGAGATATTCACTGACGACGAGGAGCTTCTGGCCCACACTACAAGGGGCATGAGAATAAACTTTGTGGCCTTTGCCATAGTCGGTTTCCAGATGGTTACCACCAATTTCTTCCAGAGCATCGGAAAGGCCAAGAAAGCTATCTTCTTGAGCCTCAGCCGACAGGCTATATGCCTGCTGCCTCTGCTTCTGGTGCTTCCGCCAATACTGGGCGTGGACGGAGTATGGTGGAGTCTCCCGATTTCGGATCTTATTGCCAGCATACTTACATTGTGGCTGCTTCTAAGGCAGAGGAACGAATTCCGCAGAAACATCAATCTTAACGCTTCATAGATGGAAAAGAGTATTCACATAAACATTGGAAGACAGATAGGGGCCGGCGGCCTTGACGTTGCCAGGGAACTGGGAAAGCGTTTCGGCATAAAGGTTTACGACAAGGAACTCCTGGCTTTGGCTGCAAAGGAAAGCGGCCTGGACCATTCCGTATTTGTCAGGGAGGACGAGAAGGACAACCTTTCCCTAAACACGGGCTTCAGCCTTTCCTCTTTTACCGAAGTAATTACAAACGCTTTCAAGCCAAGCGTTTACAATAGCAATACAATCTTCACCATCCAGAGCGAAGTAATCCGTAAACTGGCCTCGGAGGGCTCAACGATATTTGTCGGAAGATGCGCGGATTATATTCTGAGAGATGTTCCGGGATGCTTCAACGTTTTCATAACCGCCTCTATGCGGGACCGTATCAACAGGGTGCGCACGGTAAACAAATACGGGGATTCCGTAGGTATCTCCGATGAAAAGCTTGCTGATCTTCTCCAGAAAGGGGACCGCAAGAGGGCGTCATACTACGGAGATTACTCCTTCAAAACCTGGGGAGCTGCTGAGAGTTATGATATGTGCTTGAATTCCAGCCTTCTTGGAATAGATGGCTGTGCAGACCTCATCGAAGAGACGATAAAGCGTCGTCTGCTTTAATTTTCCTGATAAGCTTTGTGACTATTTCCTCAACGAGGCTTCCCTTGCTGTAGTCTGCAGGGCAGGTAAAGCTTACCCTGTGCTGCTCGAACAGCCTCTGTGCCACCTCCTTGGAGGCAGGAGAAGAGTTGTATACGGCAATGGAGGTTCCACCCAGCTGACGGGTGAGTTTCATGCAAGGCACGTCCGTTTCCCCGTCGCCGAAATAAATCATATTGGAGAAAGAGATTCTCTTTTCCTCCTCAGGCACGGAAGAGTTGATCTTTTCGCTGTCGTGGATATTGAGGATTCCCTTGTTTATCTTGAAGAGGAACTGCGTCTTGTTGGTGTAGTTAACGGCTGAGGCCGGCCAGATTGCGCATCCGTCCTTGCCGTAATAGAAGGAACTTGCGAAGATTGCCTTGAATTCTTTGGCGATGCTGGTGCCCTGCATAATCTCCAGAAGTCCGGAGGAATTTATGTAATGCTCAACGATTACGCCCTCTCTCCTGCCAATCTCCTTAATCCTTGAAAACCAGGTTTCAACGCCTTTGAAATAGGTAATGTCCCTGCCGAATGAGCGCAGACGGTTCCTTGTCAGGCGGATGCCTTTGCGCCGCGCTTCCTCCAGCATCAGCAGCATGTAGATCAGCACTCCGTCGGCATCCTGCTTCTGGGACATTACGTGGGTTTCCCCCCAGAATTCGTCCTTGCTTCTTCCAACGGCGTTTATAAAGGAATACTCCTGCATGTTGCCTGGAGCGAGAGTCCCGTCAAAGTCGTATATCAGCGCCGCTATCGGCTTCTCTTTCTTCTTGTTCATCGCTAATAATCAATGGATAACATCAGAAAAGGGATGAGAAGAGGTCTTCTTCCGGCTTTTCCTGCTGTTTCTTCTTTTTCTTTGTTTCCTTCTCTTTCCTGGCTTTGATTTCGGCTGCCGGCATAGGGCTTGGCAGGTCTGAAACCACATTGCGTATGAAGTCGTTAGCCCTGGTCTCCAGATATTTAGGGCTCTGAATGGTTATGTATGGATGGTTTTCGTAAACCCATCTGAAGAATTCGTCGTTAGGGATGATGCTCAGGCGGAAGGTGCAGCTTCCGTCCTCGTCCTTGAGCGAGAGTTTCTGTGAAGGATGCAGAGGGTTCTGTATCAGGTACCTGGAGATGATGCCTTCCGCCTTGAAGACAATGTCTTCCTTCTTTTCCGCAGGGCGGCTGATGCCGATTATGTCTGCAAAATACTCGTCAGCGTTGAACCTGTAGTTAGGCGGGAACGGCAGGATTGCGTAGGAGTAGCTTGTCACACAATCTGTCTGCACTGCCTGCACTCCTTCCTTGCCGTCCACATATCCAAGGCAGAACCACTTGTCCTTCCAGGTGGTAAGATGGAGCGGGTAGAATATCACCTCGCGGGCAAATCCTCTTTCGTCGGTGAAGCTGAGGCTCAATACTCTGCGATGTATAACCGCATCCTTGATTATGTCCAGGAAGGCTCCTCCCGACGGCTTTGCGGCCTTCTGCCTGCGTATCTTCTGGAATGCTCCGTTTACCTTTACCTCAAGGCATTCCCTGATAAGGTCCACAGCTCCTTCCAGAGACTCCATCCCAGCCATCCTGGAATATCTTTCCAGTGTCTCGGCTATCTCAGAAAGCGGTGTGAGGGTTGTCTGCTTGACGTTTGCGTTGCCGATGGAATAGTCCGGATCAGAATACTTGTAGTACTTCTGCTCATAAACCACGATAGGTGCGTTATAGCCCTTTTTCTTGTCTCTCATCATCTGAAGGTCAAGCTGTACGGTTCTGGTGGATACCGCGAAATTATCCTTGAGCTTGCCTTTGCTGTTCTCCTTTATCGCTCTGGTACAGGCGGCAATAAGATCCTGGAGAGAATACTTGTGAGCGGTATCTCTCAGGCAGGCGTCTATGGTTATGTGCCTCAGCAGGGCGTTGGAGGTTACAGACATATCAAATACTTGAGCGCAAATACATTTGCATCTTCTTTGCGCAAAAGTATAAAAAATCTCTAATATTTACAACTTTACACCAGAAATACGCAATTTTACTGCGTTAGGGCTCCGAGTTTGTCGCAAAGGCTCTGGAGAAGAGCCTTGCCAACCGCTTCTTTCTCCCCCAAGCCTGTATCCGGCATCTTGTCCAGATCACAGGTAATTGCAGAGATAGTGTCAGCGACAATAAAGCCGTTATTGTAGCAGCAGAAAGCGCTTGGGGCTGTGTATGACGGGGAGAGGATGTTGCGGCTGAGCGGGAAGTCCTCTATGCCCATTCCCAACTGGGCCAGAAGTGTCGCTGCCACATCGCTCTGGTTCATAATCGTGTTGATCTCCGTTCCCGGAGCAGATATGGCTCCTCCAGTCCATATCATACGGTTTTTGAAGTATTCAGGGCCGTAGGATTGCCTGTAGAGCATATTGTGGTCAGGAAGTATCACAACAAGGAGATTGTCCCAAACAGGGCTGTTCCTGAGACTATCCATCAGAGTTCCAAGACATCTGTCCGTATAGGCGGCTGAGTTCAGAACTTTGTCTTCCAACAGTTTTTCCGGCACATCGAACGGTTCGTGGCTGGATAGGGTCAGGAAGCCGTAGAACCACGGGCTTTCCAGGTTCCTAAGCTGCTTTTCAAGGAAACGGAAGGTTATGGCATCGTCCACTCCCCACTTGTTGGTCTTCTGCTCTTTCTGGGAGAAATCCGTATCGGCGATGAGGCTCCTGAAGCCGTTGGTTATGAGGTAACCCTTTGTGTTGGTGAAGTTTATGTCTCCGCCGTAAAGGAAATGAGTGGAGTAACCTTCATTCAGGAACGCCTCGGCAAGTCTCGGCAGTTTTTCCACAACCTTCGGCTGCTTCATAAGGGAGGTCTTCGGGAATGCCGGATAACCGCTGAAAATGCTTACAGTTCCCCTGTCTGTCCGGTAACTGTTGCACCAGAGGTTGCTGAAGAGTATGCCTTCCTCAGCGATTCTCCACCAATTAGGGGTCACGGTTTCCCTGGAGTATCCCGGAATCTGCGGATCTGTGTAGGTGGAGCCGAAGCTCTCCATCTCAATAATGAGAACGTTAGGCCTTCTGGTGTTCAATAGCTTTATGCTCAGCGATGTATCCCGTCCCTGATTGTAGAAGGAACCGAAATAAACTTCTGCCTTTTCTTTGCTCATAAACCTGTACTGCTTCTTGAAATCCTTGCTCTTTCCGATAGATGAAAACAGGCTGAAGGCAGGGTTTACGGCACTGTGGTTAAGGAACTGGTTATCGCTGAAATAGGCCCGTCCCACGTTCATCACAGATTCCTTTACTCCGCCCCTCAGGGCAAGGAACAGCAGCCCCCCGGCAATAAGGAGAGCTGCAATGGAGGCGACTCTTCCTTTAGGCTTTTCCGGGGAAGTTTCAAAAGTCTTGGGAGTAGTGCGGTTTAACAGAGCATAGATGATTATTGCGTATGCCGCTATAGCCAGTATCCTGATAATCAGATAGCCGGTAGAGACGCTTGCGGTGGCTTCCCCAGGGCTGTCAAGATAAAGGAATACAGATGCGTCCAGCTTGAATTGCCAGAACGGATATAGGGAAATGTCGGCGACAAAAATAAGGCTCAGGGCAATGGCGGTGATTATGTGATAGGGCCTGAGAACCTTTCTGGGGTTCAGTTTAATGAAAAGACTTGCGAGTGCAACTATCCAAGGTATTATTGAAACGTAAGCCGCAGTGGAAAGATCCATTGCCGCTCCGTGATACATAACTTTCAGGCAGTCAGATAGGGAAAAACTCTGTCCTTCCCATGCAAAAAGCATGAACAGGGGCTTCTGGAGAATGAAAATCACTACCAGAATGACAAAATACCTGATTATGAAAGTCAGCCTGCTTCTCATTGAATATCAGCTAGTTTTCTGGCGAAATCGCGGAGGCATTTCTTGAGTTTGCGCCCCTTAAGAACCTGGACGTCATCCGGCAATCCCGCAATAAATCTGGCAGCACCGAAAGGGGAGCAGATCTGCGTCTTGAGGATCCAGTGGCCGTCATCTTCCCTGGTTATGAACTTGCCGCTGAGCGGATATTCCTCTTCTATGAGGTTCTTGGCCCTGAGGCTCAGGCGGAGTTCAATCTCCTCGGTTTCAGCGCTGCTGTAGCGGAATATGTCCATATATCCGGCATTGTGGTCTTTCTCGTGGGCCCAGTCTTTGTCCGTTACCTGGACGGAAGCCATCCTCTCAGTCTTGAACAGTTTGTTCTTTCCGTCTGCAAGGTCATAGCACCATACTGATATATAGTTGGTTGTGAACTTGTAAGGCTCTACCTTGCGGTCAGCTACTTTTCCGGTGTGGGAACTGGCATAGTCTTTCAAGATGACCTGCTTCTTTTCCTGGATGGCCTCGATCAGGGCGTTCACGTTGCCGGCGTTCTCGCTTTTGACCACTACATCCGCAATTGAGGAAATGCTGTAGATGGTGGCCAGCTTGCGCCTCAGGTTCTGCTTTATGACATTGGTATCGTCGATGCCGTCTATCAGGCGGTTAACCATATATGCCTCTTCATCAGTGAAATGGACCAGTTGGGATATGTCCTTGAAGAAAGGGCTTTCCTTGGCTATATGGTAATACTCTCCGCTTTTGTGCACAACGAATCCGGCTTCCTTGAACGTGTCTATATAGCGGTAGATAGATCTGTAGGAGGTCTCCAGCTTGTCTGCAAGATCGTTGATTGTGTAATTGCGGTTGCCGGCCAGAAGCATCATAAGGCGCAGCATCCTCTCGACTTTGGGCTGATCCATATTTGTCCTATTTTATAATCAAATCCTCGATCCTTACTTTTGGAATATAGTGTATTCCGTTCTCCCTGAAGTAGTTGTGGTTTTCATTCTCCGCGATGTGGAGTATCTGGTACTTTTCCGCGCTCTTGCCAAGGGCAATGGCCAGAATAGGCTCCAGCCCTTGGGGAACCAGCTTCTGAGCCTCGGCCTTGTTGAAAGCTCCTATGCAGATTCCTGTAAATCCCATCTCCACGGCCTTCAGCAGCATACTTTGGGCTGCAATGCCAAGGTCCATATCCACCCACTTGTTTTCCGGAATAGTGGAGCATATAATAATAAAGGCAGAAGGCTCCATTCCCTTTGGCGGAAGAGTAAGTTCCGGCAGCAGGGCTCCGAGCTTTATGAACTGGCAGAAACCAGCAGCCTCTTTC
The DNA here is from genome assembly GCA_017550655.1 of Bacteroidales bacterium. Classification (GTDB taxonomy): domain Bacteria; phylum Bacteroidota; class Bacteroidia; order Bacteroidales; family UBA932; genus Egerieousia. The sequence goes on from JAFZOK010000018.1 coordinate 169,348, forward strand.
CCCGTCAGGAACTTGAACCTGAGCACCTGCTGGTTCTTTGCGGACGGAATCATCGTGCTGACTGCCACAATCTTGCGAAGGTCGTCCTCCGTTACTTTTACAGCCGGATCCCATCCCCTGCAACTGCGGTTACGGAGCAGCAGAGTGTCCAGGCTCTTGACATTGCTCCTTGACTTGACAACCTTTTTCCGGTTAGCCAGGTCTTCCATTTTCTTTCCGAGATAATTGTCTGCCATAATCGTTGAAATGTATCTATGCAAATATAATCATCTCCCATCTCATTGACAAATCCTGTCACAAAAAGGGATTCCTTAAGGGCAGGCAACCTCTTCTTGCTAGACTGTGGCCGCCCGTGGCCACATGAACGGGAGGGGCCCACAAGCATAGCGCAGTGGGAGGGATGAGCGAAGCGAAGTCTATAGAAGAGGTTGATGCCATTAGGTTCATTTTTGTGGTATATTTGTATTTGTTATCGCGATGAAAGGAATAGGGAAGACACGGAGATATGCCTGGATTATGCTGACGGTGATGCTGTTGGCTGGATTGTTCTATGATAGGGGCAGGGGAACGGCTTTAAATACAGAGGAAGATATATCCACATGTGTTCTTGGTCAGGGGCAGAGACCTGTTAGTGATGCCCATCAGACTTATCTGGTGACAGTTCCGTCTGTGGTGGAGGCGTCCCTTTCTTCCCGAATCAGTATCGCTGAGCTGAATTGTGCCTTTGAAGGCGAAATCCGTATCCTATGCAAGGTTTTCAGCATTAAGCTTCCGGTTCCTTCAGACTGTGTAAGGAGGCTTACTTTCCTCAGGGTCCTGAGAATTTGATTTCTTTTCCATACAGAGAGGTTATGGTGTTCATTCTCGGCGATGGTGCACTGTAACTGTCTCATTTTCAACATCTCCCTAAATAAGGCCTTTTTTAACAAACTCTTGTTTTGGGATGTGCTGAGTATCAGGTATTTACAAGATACCATCGCTGTTCACTACCTCACAATAAAATATTATGGAAAAGAAAATTTCAAAGGTCCGCACAACTGTGGACATTATCGTAGTTTTAGTATTACTTCTTGGAGGAGCGGCTTGCTTTGCTGCCCCTTCTACAGGGATGATGATTCTGGGCGGAACGCTGATTCTTGCAGGAATCATAGTGTTCTTTTTTTTAAAGAGCGGATATAGACTTGAAGGAGAGGAGGGTGTGTTCAAAAAGAAGGAACACTTTTTTCCGGACAGCAGATACGATGTCATCTATTCGGAGATAAATGCCGGAAGAATGCTTACAGATTTCAGTGACGAAGACAAGGCAATAGTTGTCAGGCTGGATCTTTACCGCAACAAGTCAAACGGCAAAGTCTTCGGCCATCTGTTCAAGTATGTTCCGTACGACTATGTTGAGAAGGTACCTCTGATTCAGTTACAATAGCGTTAAAGACAGGCTCTGAAGAAAGCTGCCTGTCTTTTTAGGTTTCCTGAGAGGCGATGGTGTCTCGTAATTAGTTGATTGTCAGCGCTCCCCAAAATAACACATTTCGGAGACATAAGGTTATTTCAGGGAGTGCTGATTTTCAGTGTGTTACAAAGCACCATCGCCGGTGAGTTTTTTTTCTTATTTTTGAAACAGTTTTCCCTAATCATGTACAGAACCATTTTCAGACAGTTCAAGCAGTACAAGACGGCGGCTTTCCTGACTCCGGTCTGGACGGCTGCTGAAGTTGTTATGGGGGTGCTCATTCCGTATGTAACAGCCTCGATAATAGACAAGGGCATCAATGCCGGAAGCATGCCGAATGTTTACCGCTATGGGCTGTATATGGTGGGGATGGCGTTCCTGAGCCTTCTGTTCGGATATCTGGCAGGACTGTTTGCTGCATATTCATCAACTGGAATCGCAGCCAATCTCAGGGATGCGATGTACAGGAACATTCAGCGGTTTTCTTTCTCGGACATAGATAAGTTCTCCACAGCCGGCCTGGTAACAAGGATGACAACGGACGTGTCTAATGTGCAGGGTGCCATCCAGATGCTTCTCAGGGTATCTTTCCGTGCCCCTTTGAACCTGATTTCCAGCGTGGTGATGTGCTTTTTCATCAATCCGAGGCTGAGCCTGATTTTCCTTGTGGCCATCGTGATACTGGCAACTCTCCTGACTCTTATAATTATGAGAGCCAGCAAGCTGTTCCAGCAGATTTTCCGCAGGTATGACAGTTTGAATGCCGTTGTTCAGGAAAATGTCTCCGCGATCAGGGTTGTGAAGGCCTATGTCAGGGAGCATCACGAACTGGGCAAGCTGGATAGGGCGGCGCTTTCCCTGTTCCGGCTGAATGTGAAGGCTGAGGCGATTATGGCCCTGAACGGCCCGGTAATGAACCTTGTGGTTTACGGGTGTATAATCTCATTGTCCTGGTTTGGAGCGCATTACATTGTGGAGGGAAGCCTCACCACAGGTCAGTTGACCTCCCTGTTCTCCTATGTGATGATGGTGCTGCAGTCTCTTATGATGCTGTCTATGATATTCGTGCAGCTGACACAGAGTGCCGCAAGCGTCAAGAGAATTGCACAGGTGATTGACGAGGAGCCGGATATGACAGAGATTGATTCTCCTGTGGAGAACGTAAGGGATGGCGGCATCGAGTTTGACCACGTATGCTTCTCATACAAGGAAGGCGGGGGATATGCCCTGGAAGATATAAACCTCTCTATTGAAGCTGGCCAGACAATCGGAATAATTGGTGGAACGGGCAGTGGAAAGAGTACGCTTGGTTCTCTCATAAGCCGCCTGTATGACGTCAGCAAGGGTGCTATAAGGATAGGGGGCGTGGATGTGAGAAAGTACGCCCTCAAGCCTTTGAGAAACGAGGTGGCTGTTGTTCTTCAGAACAATACGCTTTTCAGCGGAACGGTTCTGGATAACCTCCGATGGGGAAAGGAAGATGCTACGGAAGAGGAATGCCGCCAGGCCTGCATAGCCGCCTGTGCGGACGAGTTCATCTCGGCTCTCCCGGACGGATACCATACCCGGGTGGATCAGGGAGGAGCCAACTTCTCCGGCGGGCAGAAGCAGAGGCTCTGCATAGCGCGTGCCCTTCTGAAATCGCCGAAGGTGCTGATTCTGGACGACTCTACTTCTGCAGTGGATACCGCCACGGACGGGAAGATAAGGGATACCTTTGCCCAGAAGATTCCGGGCACAACCAAGATTATCATATCCCACAGGATACTGAGCATCCGGCACGCAGACAAGATAATCGTGATGGACGATGGCCGCGTGAAGGGATTTGACACTCACGACAACTTGCTTAAGACTAACGATATATATCGGGATATCTACTCTATGCAGACATCCGGAGGAGAAGGAGACTTTGATGAGAATGGGTAGTCCAAATATGAAAGAGCGGGGATTTGTACCGGCCGACGGTAAGCTTAAGCTTTCCACCGTTGCGCGTCTGTTTGGCCTGATTCTCAAGCATAACAAATGGAAGATTGCCATTGTTTTGCTTTGCATTCTCGTGTCCACACTTGCTACTCTGGCATCAACCCTGTTTACCAAGACACTCCTGGACGACTATGTGGTGCCGATGATAGGGCAGGCAAGTCCGGACTATTCTCCTCTTGCGATAGCGCTGGTTAAATTGGCTGCGGTCCTCATCATTGGAATGGGCGCCTCGTATCTGCATAGCATAATGACTGTATATATCAGCCAGGGAACGCTCAAGACGCTGAGGCATAACCTGTTCGAGCACATGGAGAAACTGCCTCTGAGCTACTTTGACTCCCGCTCCCACGGAGACATTATGAGCGTCTACACCAATGATGTAGATACTCTCCGCCAGGTAATAGGGCAGACAATTCCGCGCCTGTTCCAGAGTCTGGTTACAATCATCTCCACCTTCGTGAGCATGATCGTGCTCAGCCTTCCGTTAAGCGCAATCTCCGTTGTAATGGCATTCCTGATGTACTATGTGACAAGGAAACTTGGCGGCCTTTCCAAGAAATATTTCAAGAAGAGGCAGGAGATGCTGGGCAAGGTAAACGGCTTCATCGAGGAAATGGTTTCCGGCCAGAGGGTGGTAAAGGTTTACTGCCACGAAGACAAGGCAATAGAGCAGTTCTCCGAACTTAATGAGCAGCTAAGGCAGAGCGTCTACAATGCCAACAAGATAGGCAACATCGTGATGCCGGTAAACGGAAACCTCGGCAACCTGGGCTATGTGTTCATCGCCACGGCGGGAGCTGCCATCGCCCTTTCAGCCCTTACCGGCTGGTATTTCTGTGGCCTTAACGGCTCTGTCCTTACCATTGGTACTCTGGTAGCGTTCCTTACCCTTCACAAGAACTTCACGAGGCCTGTAACACAGATAAGCAACGAGATCAACAGCATTGTGATGGCAAGTGCCGGAAGCGACCGTGTCTATGACCTTATGGACCAGAAGGAGGAAGCAAATGAGGGAAAGGTTACCCTGGAGAAAACAGGAGAATGCCAGTGGTGCTGGAAAACCCCGTCTGGAGAGGCCATTCCGCTCAAGGGGGAGGTCAGCCTCAGCGATGTGGATTTCAGCTATGTGGAAGGAAAGCAGGTTCTCTATGACATAAATCTCACGGCCTATCCGGGCCAGAAGATTGCCTTTGTGGGCGGAACAGGTGCAGGCAAGACCACAATCACGAATCTCATCAACCGCTTCTATGAGATCCAGGATGGAAAGATTACATACGATGGCCTGGATATCAAGGATATAGAGAAAGATTCGCTGAGGCGGAGCCTTGGAATCGTGCTTCAGGAAACCCATCTTTTCACGGGAAGGATCATAGACAATATCCGTTACGGCAGGTTGGATGCCACTGATGCTGAGTGCATAGAGGCCGCCAAACTGGTATGCGCCCACAGTTTTATAATGCGTCTTCCTTTCGGTTATGACACCGTGATTTCAGGAGACGGCGGCAACCTCTCACAGGGTGAAAGGCAGCTCCTTGCCATCGCCAGAGCCGCAGTGGCAGCTCCTCCAGTTCTGATTCTTGACGAGGCGACATCGTCCATCGATACCCGAACTGAAAAGCTCATCCAGAAGGGAATGGATGAACTTATGAAAGGAAGAACAACATTCGTTATAGCCCACAGGCTTTCCACCATCCTCAATGCGGATTACATTATGGTAATGGATCACGGAAGGATAATCGAACGTGGAAAGCACAACGAGCTTCTCGCCCTGAAAGGCAAATACTATCAGCTGTTTACGGGAAACCAGATTACAGGCTAGGCCCAGATCAGGAGGCCTGCGCAAATCATCGCTCCGGATACCACAAGGTCTATCAGGCAGAATCCCATTATGTCCCTGGCGTTAAGCTTGGCAATGGCCAGTGCAGGCAGGGCCCAGAACGGCTGGATAAGGTTGGTCCAGGCGTCTCCCCAGGCGATTGCCATTCCAGTAAGGCCCGGATCAACATTCAGCTGGGAACCGGCCGTGAACATTATAGGGGCCTGGATTGCCCAGTGGCCGCCTCCGGACGGAACAAACATGTTCAGTATTGCCGCGCAGAGGAAGGTCAGAAGCGGGTATGTGGTGTGGTTGGAGATTGAAATGCAGGCGTTGCTGACCTCAGTTCCGAGGCAGATGCCGCTTTCTCCAACGCCCATAATGATTCCCATAATACCGGCGTAGAACGGGAACTGGAGAAGGATACCGGCGGCTCCGGTAGCGCTCTTTCCGAAAGCCCTTACGTAAGACAGAGGGTTACCGTGCAGGATGATTCCCGCAAACAGGAAGAGCATAATCACAAAGTTAAGGTCTATGCTTCCTCCCTTTACAAGTTTGATAACCAGGAAGGAAAGTCCCATAATGGAAATAATCCAGCTCAGAATCCTGCTGTTTTCCAGATGCTCGGCAGGGGAGGAAGGCTTTGCCTTTTCTGTTTGGGTTTCCTCCTGCAGGAGGGCAGGATCTATCGCGATAACATTCTCCCCTTTAGGGTGCATCAGGGAATTTACCAGCACCAGGGCGGCAATGATCAGTACCACCATTACAAGGTTATGCGGGTCCAGAATGGTTTGTGAAACAGGTATAGGGTTCTCGACAGCACCCCTTGTGATTTCCTTGAGTCCCGCTCCCGGAGTGGCCATAGTAAGTGGTATGGATCCGGAAAGGCCGGCATGCCAGACAACAAAGCCGCTGTAGGCGGAGGCTATGAGAAGGCGGTAGTCCACACCTCTGAGTATCCTGGCGATTTCCTTTGCGAATATCACTCCCACAATCAGTCCGAAACCCCAGTTAAGCCAGCAGGCTATGGCGGAAATGCCTGTCACAAGGGCAATTGCACCGGCAGGGGACTTTGGCAGGGAAGCCAGGGCGGATATCCCTCTCTTGACCAGCGGAGCGGCGGCCAGGGTTGAGCCGCAGACCAGAACCAGGGCCATCTGCATTGCGAAGGCCAGGAGGCTCCACACACCGTTACCCCAGTGCTCTATGACTTCCACAGGGGTCTGGTGGCAAACCGGGATGGCGATGGCGACCGCGATAAGGGTAAGGATTATAGCAAAAATGAACGGGTCCGGGAGATATTTCTGGACCACTTTGACACACGCCTTGATTATTCTCTGAAACATAGGACTTTGATTTGACGCGGCAAATATACTTAAAAAGAAAAGAGGGGAAGGTGTAATTGGTGGAAAAAAATCTTGTTTCTGGCATTTTTGCTTATAATTTTTTTCATTTTTTTTGTGTTGGGTTGAAAATTTGTTATATTTGTCAATGCAATAAAACTATTGGCAAACATTATTTAAAAGAATATGAAGAATATTGATTGGGGAAAGTTATCTTTCTCTTACACTAAGACAGATTACATTGCTTACAGTACATTCAAGGATGGCAAATGGTCTCCTGCTAAACTGATACCTGATGCCGATATTCCTGTCAGTCCGTACGCAGGAGCATTTCATTATGCATCCGGATGCTTCGAGGGAATGAAGGCATTCAGGGGAGCAGACGGCAAGGTTCGTCTTTTCCGTCCTGAGGAAAATGCAAAGAGAATGATCCGCAGCGCCGGCTACCTGGATCTTGCATGCCCTTCCATAGAGCAGTTCATTGATATGTGCGTTATGGTTGTAAAGGCAAATGCAGAGTATATCCCTCCATTTGAGACAACCGCTTCCTTGTATCTGAGACCGCTCCTTATCGGTACTAACCCTCAGCTTGGTATCCGTTCTTCATCAGAGTCCACCTTTATGGTAATGGCCTCTCCTGTAGGAACATACTCAGGAGACAAGATACTGGTACCTGGTACTGCAGTTATAAGCAGGAATCACGACAGGGCTGCTCCTAACGGCAGCGGCAGCTACAAGGTTGGAGCAAACTATGCCCAGAGCCTCCATCCTTACAATCTCGCGCACAAGCAGGGTTACAGGGAGCTTTTGTTCACCGATGCCTTGACTCATCAGTACATTGAGGAGTTCGGCTCTTCCAACTTCTTTGCAGTAAAGGGCAATACATACATCACTCCTGACAGCAAAAGCGTGCTTCCGTCCATTACAAACGCCAGCCTCAGAACAATTGCCGAGAGTCTTGGAATGAAGGTGGAAATGAGGCCGATACCGGTCACAGAACTCGCTGAGATGGACGAGGCAAACTCTTGCGGAACGGCAGTGGTAATCACTCCTATTTGCCGGATCGACGACAAGATTTGCCTTGAGGACGAGAATCCAAGCCACGTCTACAAGTTCGGCGACGAGTGCGGTCCTAAGTCCCGCGCCCTGTACGAGAAGATGATAGCTATCCAGAAGGGTATCATCGATGATCCTTTCGGATGGATAATGTTTGTTGACTGCTAAATCCCGTCGAAGAAGACAGATGACAGCCCAGGAACTGGAGAAAATTCTTTACGAGGAAGGTGCGGAAAGGGCCATCGCCGAGGCGAAGAATTACATTTCTTCCTCTGCAGAAGACCTTGACTTTGCCTACTACATTCTGGGCAACGCCTACAGGAAAAAGGGGGACTGGCAGGGAGCCATAAACAATTACCTTGAGGCAATGGCAATCAATCCGGACTCTCCGGCCAAGCAGGCTTACGAGATGGCGAACGACATTCTGGACTTCTTCAACAAGGATATGTATAACCAATAGAAATTCAAACCAATACTAATTATAACACTATGGCTAAGATGAAAGGTGCGACCGTAATCAACACCGAGCGCTGCAAGGGATGCGGCTTGTGTGTGGTTGCGTGTCCATTCCAGGTTCTCGCCCTCTCAGACAAGAGCGTGAACCGTAAGGGGTACAACTACGCCGTCACCGTTAAGGAAGACACTTGCACCGGCTGTACCTCTTGTGCTGTAGTTTGTCCTGACGGATGTATAACCGTCTACCGTAAAAAGGAGGAATAAATTATGGCAGATCAGGAAATTACTTTGATGAAAGGCAACGAGGCCATTGCCCATGCGGCAATCCGTTGCGGCTGTGACGGATACTTCGGGTATCCTATCACCCCTCAGAGCGAAGTGCTCGAGACCCTTGCCGAGCAGAAACCTTGGGAAACCACCGGAATGGTAGTTCTCCAGGCTGAGAGTGAGACTTCTTCTATCAACATGGTTTACGGCGGAGCAGGCTGCGGAAAGAAGGTTATGACCTCTTCTTCCAGCCCTGGAATCAGCCTTATGCAGGAAGGCCTGTCCTATATGGCTGGCTGCGAGATTCCTTGCCTTGTTGTTAACGTCAGCCGCGGCGGCCCTGGTCTTGGAACCATCCAGCCTAGCCAGGCAGACTATTTCCAGAGCTGCAAGGGCGGTGGACACGGAGACTATCACCTGATCGTGCTGGCTCCTTCTTCCGTTCAGGAGACCGCTGATTTTGTGGATCTTGCATTTGAACTTGCATTCAAGTACAGAAACCCTGCAATGATCCTTTCAGACGGTGTTATCGGCCAGATGATGGAGAAGGTTGTACTGCCTCCTTTCAAGCCGAGAAGGACCGAGGAGCAGATTCTCAAGGAGTGCCCTTGGGCTGCTACCGGAAGGCCTAAGACAAGAAAGCCAAACGTAATCACTTCCCTGGAGCTGGATCCTGCAAAGATGGAGGAAATCAACATCCGTATCCAGAAGAAATACGCTGAGATTCAGGAGAAGGAAGTAAGATTCGAGGAGTTTATGCTGGAGGATGCCGAGTATGCTATCTGCGCATTCGGTTCAGCTGCCAGAATCGCAAAGAAGGCTATCGAGGATGCCAGAAAGGAAGGCATCAAGGTCGGCCTGCTGCGTCCAATCACTCTCTGGCCGTTCCCTTACAAGGAAATCGAGGCTTTGAGCAAGAAGGTGAAGGGAATCCTTTCACTCGAAATCAACGCCGGCCAGATGGTTGAGGATATCCGCCTTGCCGTTAACGGCAGGATTCCTGTTAACCACTACGGCCGTCTGGGCGGAATCATTCCTGCTCCGGACGAGGTTGTCAACGAACTCAAGAAAATGATGTAGGAGGTATTGCTATGGATATTAAAGAGATAATTCAACCCGAGAATCTGGTTTACCGCAAACCTGAACTTCTGAACGATACGCCTATGCATTACTGCCCGGGCTGCAGCCACGGTGTTGTACACAAGCTCATCGCCGAGGTAATTGCAGATATGGGTATGGAAGAGAAGACCGTTGGAGTTTCTCCTGTAGGCTGCGCCGTTTTCGCTTACAAGTACATCGATATCGACTGGCAGGAAGCCGCTCACGGCAGGGCACCTGCGCTGGCTACCGCCATCAAGAGGCTGTGGCCGGACCGTATGGTATTCACTTATCAGGGAGACGGAGACCTCGCCTGCATCGGTACGGCAGAGACTATCCACGCCCTGAACCGCGGAGAGAACATCACCATAATCTTCATTAACAACGCCATTTACGGTATGACCGGCGGACAGATGGCTCCTACAACCCTGCTGGGTATGAAGACCGCAACCTGCCCTTACGGCAGGGATGCCAAGCTGCACGGCTATCCTCTCAAGATTGCGGATCTTGCCGCACAGCTTGAGGGAACCTGCTATGTTACAAGGCAGAGCGTCCACAACGTTGCTTCTATCAACAGGGCAAAGAGAGCTATCCGCAAGGCCTTCGAGTACAATATGGCCGGCAAGGGCTCCTGCCTGGTGGAGATGGTTTCCACCTGCAACTCAGGATGGAAGAAGACTCCTGCCAACGCCAACAAGTGGATGGAAGAGAACATGTTCCCGTTCTACAAGATCGGTGACCTTAAAGACATTAACCAATAAAAGGATTGTAAGATGAAACAGGAAATTATCATTGCCGGATTCGGTGGACAGGGAGTTCTGTCCATGGGAAAGATCCTTGCATATTCCGGACTTATCGAGGGCAAGGAAGTTACTTGGATGCCAGCTTACGGTCCTGAGCAGAGGGGCGGTACCGCCAATGTCACTGTAATTGTCAGCGACGAGGAGATTTCTTCTCCGATTCTCTCCACTTACGATACTGCCATCATCCTTAACCAGCCTTCCATGGAGAAATTCGAGAAGACTGTTAAGCCTGGCGGAACCCTCATCTACGACGGTTACGGTATCAGCATCCCTCCAACACGCACCGATATCAATATCTACCGTGTTGACGCAATGGATGTTGCAGCCAAGATGAACCTCATCAAGATCTTCAACATGATCCTTCTGGGAAGCTACCTTAAGCTTCATCCGATTGTTCAGATCGAGAGCGTGCTGAAGGCTCTGAAGAAGACTCTTCCTGAAAGGCACCACCACCTGATTCCTCAGAACGAGGAGGCAATCAAGACAGGTATGGACCTTGTAAAGTAATTGCCCGTACGGCAAAATGAAACGGCAGCCCGGTGGACTGCCGTTTTTTTATTTCATTTAATTCGTATATTTATAGTCTGAAACCTTAAAATATTCACGATATGGCAATGTGGCAAGTTTGGCTGATTGTGGCCCTGGCTTTCTTTATTCTTGAACTTTTCACGACGGGTATTGCAGTAATCTGCTTCTCCTTTGGAGCGATTGCGGCCTGCATAGCCGCTCCGCTGGGAGCCAATTTCTATTGGCAGGTAATAATATTTGCACTGGTTACCCTTTTGAGTTTCATCTTCATAAGGCCTCTGCTGATAAAGCTTTTCTACAAGAAGGGCAAGGATGATGTAAAGACCAACGTGGATGCTCTTATAGGACGCAAGGGCATTGTGTCAGAGGCAATTGATCCTGCAACCGGAGCAGGCAGGGTGAAGGTGGACGGAGACGACTGGAAGGCCGTGTCCGTGGACGACCAGCCGATTGAACTGGGAGCAAGGGTGGAAATCCTCAAGCTGGACAGTGTGATAGTGACGGTAAAGAAACTCTAGTGATAATAAAATAATAATCTATAAAACAAGAAGTTATGTTTGGAATGGAACCTGGAATGCTAATACTTGTCGCGATTATCGTGATAGTAGTATTGATTGTACTGTCTGGAATCAAGGTTATCCAGCAGTCTGAGACCAAGATTGTGGAAAGGCTTGGTAAGTACCACGCAACCCTTCCTTCCGGTATAAACATCATCTGGCCTATAATCGACAAGCCAAGAAAGGTTTATATCAGGAAAGTTGTGGAAGGATATGACGGAACCGCTCACGTTATCATGCGCCAGAGCGACAAGATAGACCTCCGCGAGCAGGTGTTCGATTTCCCTAAGCAGAGCGTTATTACAAAGGATAACGTAACAACTACTATCAACGCGCTGCTGTATTTCCAGATCACGGATCCTATGAAGTCTGTGTATGAGATTGACAATCTGCCTTATGCTATCGAGAAACTCACCCAGACTACCCTGCGTAACGTAATCGGTGAGCTGGAACTGGACCAGACTCTTACATCAAGAGACACCATCAACTCCAAGCTGCGTGCAGTGCTGGACGAGGCCACCAACAAGTGGGGAGTCAAGGTTAACCGCGTTGAACTTCAGGACATTACTCCTCCGAGCAGCGTCCGCGACGCCATGGAGCAGCAGATGCAGGCAGAGCGTGAAAGGCGTGCAAAGGTCCTCAAGGCATCCGGAGACAAGGAGAAGGCCATCCTCGAGTCCGAAGGTCTGAAAGAGGCCCAGATCAACCGCGCAGAGGCAGAAAAGCAGACCAAGATCCTCCAGGCCCAGGGTATCGCTGAGGCAAAGGTGCTTCAGGCGAACGCTGAGGCTGAGGCTATCCGCAGAATCGCCGAGGCAGTTAAGGAAAGCAATATGTCTCCAGCCAGCTATATGCTTGCAGACAAGTACATTGCAACCCTCAAGGAGATGGTTTCCGGCAAGGACAACAAGACCGTTTACCTGCCTTACGAAGCATCCAACCTGCTTGGTTCAATAGGCACAATCAAGGAATTGTTCAAACAGTAAATGAAGGACGTAAGGCTCCTGGCCTTTGATGCGGACGACACTCTGTGGGACAACCAGTCTCACTTTGACAAGGCGGTAGAAGACTATTGCCGCCTTTTGTCTTGCTATGGCTCTATGGACCAGATGTACAGGGAACTGTACAAGACCGAGTGCGGCAATATGGACTCCCTGGGCTATGGCACAAAAGCCTTCATCATATCGCTTGTGGAGAATCTTGTCAGGGTCAGCGATGGAAAGGCTTCCAACCGGATGATCCTGGAAGCCGTGAACATAGGCAGAAGGATTCTGGAAAATCCGGCAGTTCCGCTGGAGGGCGTAAAGGAAACTCTGCAAACCCTGAAGGCGGAAGGTAAATACCGTATGGTGATTTTCACCAAGGGAGACCCGCTGGAGCAGGAAGCCAAGATCGCAAGGAGCGGCCTGGGAGAATTCTTTGAGGATGTGGAAATTGTGGGCAACAAGACTCCGCTGGAGTACAGGCGCCTTTGCCGCCATAACGGAGTGAAGCCGGAAGAGTTTGCTATGATCGGGAACTCCTTCAAGAGCGACATCGCTCCCGTTCTGGAAATGGGCGGAAATGCCATACTGATTCCTTACGGCCTCCTCTGGGAGCACGAAAGAGTGGAGGAATACGACCATCCGAACCTTATAAGGCTTAAACATTTTTCCGAACTTGCAACAGTTCTGTAACCCTATGGAAAAGAAAGAGAAATACCAGATGCTGCTGCCTCAGCTAAAGGCCCTTACGGAAGGCGTTAACAACAACACGGGAGCGCTTGCCAACGCTGCCGCGCTCATCCACGAGACTATGGGCTTTTTCTGGACAGGCTTTTATCTTGTAAAAGACAATATCCTGAAACTAGGCCCGTTCCAGGGGCCTGTAGCCTGCTACGAGATAGGCTTTGGCAAGGGAGTCTGCGGCACTGCCTGGAAGGAAAACAAAACCATAATAGTAAAGGATGTGGAGGAATTCCCCGGACACATTGCCTGCAGCAGCCTCTCCAGAAGCGAGATTGTGGTTCCAATCTTCAAGGAAAACAAGATAATAGGGGTGCTGGACATAGACAGCAAGGAAATAGGAACCTTTGACGAAACAGACAAGGAATACCTTGAATCAGCGATGAGGATTCTATCAGAAAATCTAGTATAAACAATTAAAACAAAAACAGTTATGAAAAAGTACGAGTGCGAGCCATGCGGCTACATTTATGACCCTGCAGAGGGCGATCCGGACGGAGGAATTGCTCCGGGAACAGCATTTGAGGACATTCCTGACACTTGGGTTTGCCCGCTTTGCGGAGCTGCCAAGAGCGATTTCAAACCTATTGATTAAAAGCAGAAAGGCCAGTAGCAGTATTGTTGAATTGCCTGTGGCCGCCCATGGCCACATGAATGGGAGGGACCCAGCTTGCTGGGAGGGATGAGCAAAGCGAAGTCAAATAAATGAGAACTGCTTTTTATAGATTGGCAATGCTGTAGGCAACGGTAAAGCCTGTGGTCCAGGCGGCCTGGAGGTTGAAGCCTCCGGTGACCGCATCGATATCGAGAACTTCCCCGGCAAAATAAATGTCGGGGTGTTTTTTTGCCTGGAGGGTGTTCTGGTCTATTTCCTTGAGGCTTACTCCGCCGCAAGTCACAAACTCCTCCTTGAAGCGTCCCTTGCCTGTAATTTCGTAGATATCGGAGGTTAGAGTGCTTGAGAGTTTGTTCATCTGCTTTGGTCCGACCTCGCTGCAGCGTATGTCTTCCCTGATGGCGGAGCGGTTAATGATATGGCTCCAGAGCCTGTTGGTTAAGCCTTCTATATTGATAGAAGACAGTTTCTTGAGACTGTTCTCAGCGATTGATTTTTTTAGGGTTGCCAGTGCCTCTTCCTGAGTTTTTGAGATCCAGTTTATGGTTAGCGGAGTCTTGTAATTTGTCTCGCTGAGGAATCTGGCCGCATAGGAAGAAAGCTTAAGAGTGGCGGGTCCGCTTGTTCCCCAGTCGGTGACGAGAAGGATGCCGTTGCTTTTGAACTTTGTCTTTGGAATCGAGAGGGTGGCATTGTCTGTAACAGTGCCGCTCAGAGACTTAAGGGCCTTGTCGCTGAGCTCAAAGGTGAAAAGGGAAGGGATTGGCTTTTCGGTTTCTATGTTCAATTTTGCCAGGAATCCGTAGCCTTTATCCGTTTTCTTGCCGCCTGTTGTGATGACCTTTATGTCTTCTGTGAGAGCTGTTATGTCTTCCACTTTGTGACCTGTCCTGATTTCCACGCCTGTTTGTTTCAGGAGATTTTCCAGGGTGTGGACAATCTGCATGGCGTCCTGGGATTTTGGGAAGATGCAGCCGTCTGGCTGGGTTACAAGCTTTACTCCGTGGCTTTCAAACCACTTGATTGTGTCGTCCGGTGAGAAGGTGTTGAACAGCCTTTTCATAAGGCGATGGCCTCTTGGATAGACATTTTCAAGAGACTGGATTTGTCCGTTGGCATCCCTGAAATCCTGGAAAGAATTGGTAAGGTTGCAACGTCCTCCGCCGGTAATGGCAACCTTTGCAAGAAGCTTGTCCTGAGCCTCGTAGATGGTTACTTTGGACTGTGGCAGCCTTCTTTTGAGCTCAATGGCGCAGAAGCATCCGGCAGCTCCGCCTCCTATTACAGCGATGGATTTCATTGCTTTGGATGTATGGTGACAAATACCAGTTCCGGGCGGTTGAAGAACCTCGGAATCCTGGTGCTTTCCCTTGACAGGCCGCGGCTTACAACTGCATAGCGGTCGTTTCCGAAAGGATAGAGGCCACCTGTGTACTTGAGTTCTCCGGCATGGTCCGGAGCATAGACTCCTTCCTTTATCCAGGGCAGGCGGAACTGGCCACCGTGGTAGTGGCCGGCGGTAACCATATCAAAAGGAGACTCCATGAAGATCTCTATCAGTTCCGGGCGGTGGTGGAGGAGAATCGTGTAGCGGGTGGTATCGCAGAGCCTTGAGACAGAGTCAACTGCAGCTCTTACAAGATTCCAGTTAAGCAATTGGGTAACATCAACCACTCCGCAGAGGTTTATGGTGTCCTGCCTGACCTTGACCATGGTTTTCTCGTTCTCCAGGTACCTTGTTCCCGAATTCTTTATCATGGTCTTCATGGTGTCCAGGTTTCCGCTCTTTACCTCGTGGTTTCCCACAACGTACCAGCAGCTGTAGCGATTGCCTATGTTGTTGAAAAACTCGGTGGTTATGTCCATCGGTTTCTCGTCGTCGTAGATGTCTCCGATGAGGAATATAAGGTCTGGATGGAACTTGTCTATCTGCTTTATGATTCTCCGTTCTCCTTTGCCGTAATAGCAGGAATGAAGGTCTGAAACCAGGGCGATTCTTATATCAGATTTGATTTTTCCGGACTCTATGTTGTAATGGCGAATCTTCATCCTGCAATCCAGACCGCAGGCCAGGAAAACCAGGAAAGCCAGAAGGATAATTCTTATTATGAGTCTCAGAGTCTTCATCCGGGTGCAAATTTAAGCAAATGGAATCATCTTAAGGCATGCTTGCGGTAGTGAGCCTTGGTCAGAAGGAAGAATAGCCCCACTCCGATGATATGGGCTACAACCATTGTGAGGAAGGCAGAAAAATATCCGAATTTCTCTGCGAACACACCTCCTAGAAGAATACCGACTCCCAGCCCCAAGTCCCAGGATGTCAGGATGGTGGAGTTGGCGGTGGCCCTGCGGCTGTTAGGCGCCAGGTTGATTATCATGTTCTGCATACCCGGCCACATGTGCCCGTTGCCGAGACCTATTAGTATCGCCGAGCCGTAATAGGCAATGTAAGAAGGCCAGAGGGTGAAGATGGCGTAACCTACCGTGGATATGAGGATTCCGCCGGCAACGTTGCCTACAATCTTTCCTTTGCGCAAGGATCTGGCTCCAATGAAACGGGACAGGATCAAGCCAGCCGCCAGGAGCATGAAGTATGTTCCTGTGCCGGAAGTTATCCCCAATTTTTCCTTGCCGTAAATTGCCAGATAGTTGCTCAGCACGCCGTAGCAATAGCCGAACATGAAGATGTTTATTGCTATGGCCCAGCCTTTTATGAGGAAGAAACGGTCCAGGGAAATCTTTCTCTTTTCCTGCTTTTTGTGCTTGCTCGGGGCATCAATGCTTTTTGCCAGGAGGAAGGCAATGCCAGCCACCGCGAATGCCAGCCAGAACAGAAGCTCATAGCTGTTTGACCATTTGAACAGGAAAATCGCCACGGTAGGGGCGATGGCCGTTCCAAGGTTGTTGCTGATGCCGTACAATCCGATGCCTTCCGTTCTTCTGGAAGACGGCAGCACGTCGATCGCCATAGTGTTGTTTGCAACCGTAGCGGCTCCAAACGGCGCTCCGTGGAGAGTTCTGGCTATGGCAAACAAAAGCAGGGAGCTTGCCGCCAGGTAGCTTCCGAACATTATGAAATTGGCCAGCACGAATACCAGAAGCACTTTCTTGCGATGGAAAGTGTCTGCGATGTAGCCGGAAAAAGGCCTTGCGGCAATGGCCAGAAGGGCGTATCCGCTAAGAACAAATCCTATTGTATCCTTTGTGGAATGGAACGTATCGCTCAGATATACAGGCAGCAGAGGGGTAATCAGGTAAAAGGCGAAGCTAAGGCAGAAGTTAACCGCCATCACCTTTGTATAGTTCCTGTTCCAGAGTTTCTCGTGCACTGCCATAGCGGTGGCAAATTTAGTAAATTTGTACCCGTTATGTTTGACAATATCATTATAAGGGGAGCCAGGGAGAACAACCTCAAAAACATATCGCTGAGTATCCCCAAACACAAGATAACCGTATTTACGGGTGTGAGCGGATCCGGAAAGAGTTCACTTGTGCTGGACACAATTGCGGCAAAGAGCCGCAGGGAGCTCAACGACACTTTCCCGACTTTTGTGCAGAGATATCTGCCAAAGTACGGAAGGCCGCACGTTGATTCCGTAGAGAATCTTCCGATAGCGATTGTGATAGACCAGAAGAAGCCTGCTTCCAATTCCCGCTCTACTGTAGGCACTTACACGGATATATATTCTCTTCTGCGATTGCTTTTCTCCAGGGTGGGCAAACCGTTTGTTGGCTATGCGGAGAGCTTTTCCTTCAACCATCCGGACGGAAGTTGCCCTCGGTGTGCCGGCCTCGGTGAAATCCGCGAGCTGGATATCCACAAGCTGGTGGACTTTGACAAGAGCCTCAACGACGAGGACACAATCCATTACATTGCCTTCCACAAGGGAGGCTGGAGATGGATCAGATATGCCCACAGCGGGCTTTTTGACCTGGACAAGAAGATAAAGGACTACAGTCCGGAGGAACTGGACCTGTTCCTGAATTCCCCGCAGATACGCCTCAAGAATCCGCCTTCCAACTGGCCTAAGACCGCTAAGTACGAGGGGCTTATACCAAGGATGTACCGCAGCATAATAAACTCCGAGGAGGGGCTTCTGCATTCAGCGGTGCTGAACCCGATGCTGAAGATGGGAGTCTGCCCGGACTGCGGAGGCACACGACTTAACAAAAAGATATTGTCCTGCAAGATTGAGGGACTTAACATTGCGGAAGCAACTTCACTTTCCATCAGGAAACTGAACCGCTGGATAGCTTCCATATCAGACCCTCTGGCGGAAGACCTCAAGGCCGCGATAGGAGCCCGTCTGACCGCTTTGGAGGAGATCGGGCTTGGCTATATCAGCCTGGACCGCCCGATCGGAACGCTTTCCGGGGGAGAGGCCCAAAGGTGCAAGATTGCGAAGTACATCAACTCATCTTTGTCTGATGTGATGTATGTGCTGGATGAGCCGAGCATCGGGCTGCATAACAAGGATATAGAGAGGATGAAGCACTCTGTCAGGAGGCTCCGCGATGCCGGTAACACTGTCCTTCTGGTGGAGCATCACAGGGAGATGATAGGCATTGCGGACCATATTGTGGATATGGGCCCGGGCCCTGGCTCCGAAGGCGGAGAAATCATCTTCCAGGGCTCTTATCCGGAACTCCTTTCCAGCGGAACGGATACCGGCAGGATGCTTTCCGCAAGATCTTCGTTCAAGGAATCCGTAAGGCGTCCGGAGAGTTTCTTTTCTCTGGAAAACACCACGCACCATAATCTGAAGAATGTATCCATCGATCTGCCCCTCAATGTGTTCTGCGTGGTTGCAGGTGTAGCCGGAAGCGGCAAGAGCTCGCTTATGGAAGCCTTCTGCAATGCCCGTGGCGGAGACGATATGATATACATAAGCCAGAAAGGCATAGGCATCAGTCTCAGAAGCACCCCGGCAACCTATATGGATGTGGCGGACCTTATCCGGAAGATGTTCGCCAAGACCAACGGCAAGGCGGAAACTTACTTTGCCTTCAACGGCAAGGGAGCATGCCCTGTTTGCGGCGGCAAGGGAGTGGTGGTTGCAGAGATGGCGTTTATGGACAGCATAGAAACCGTCTGCGAGGCCTGCAAGGGGCTGCGCTATTCTCCTGAAGCCCTGGAATATACCTATGAGAGTCCTCAAACTCATAAGAGGCTGAATATCGCCGAGGTTATGGATCTTTCCGTAAGGAAGGCCTGCGAGTTTTTCCGCGGGAGCAAGGTGGAGGAAAGGCTGCTCCCGATGATGGATGTCGGACTCGGTTACCTGCATCTGAACCAGGCTCTGTCAACGCTTTCCGGAGGAGAACTCCAGAGGCTGAAGATTGCATCCTACCTTAAGGAAAAGGGCAAGATCTTCATTATCGACGAGCCTACGGACGGCCTTCACCCAAAGGACGTTGCGTCTCTGGTAGCCCTGTTTGACAGAATGGTGGACCAGGGCAATACCATATATGTTATTGAGCACAACACGGATGTTATCAAGGCCGCGGACTATGTGATAGAACTCGGCCCTGGAGCCGGAGAAGACGGAGGGCAGATAACCTTTGCCGGAACACCGTCAGGGATGAGGGATTGCACCCGGTCCGCCACTGCCCGATACCTTCAGTAAAGAAAACTTTCCTAAATTTGAAGGTTAAGAATCGTTATGAATATGCAGAAGTCATCCAGATATTTGCTCTTGATCGCATTCATTCTTGCCGGAAGTATGGCTGGAGCACAGAGTATTGTCCACCCCAGGAAAGGGGCTTCCTTCTCGTCCGAGAAGATCAAGGTTACTTTCATAAACAGAAAGCAGCAGTTCAATTACAGGGATACCGCTACGCTGGATTCTGACATCAATTCCCCAAAATCGGTGAACATCCATCCTAACGGGACAAAATACTATGTTAACTCTCTGGAAGGGGGAAAAACTGTTGTTTATGACTTTGCCACCAACAGGAAAATCAAGGTGATAAGCCATAATTTCACTTCAGCCGACAAGGCTCTCTGGGCTCCTTCCAGCGGCCTTTACAAGTTCCGTCACGAGTACAGGAATCCGGATACCTTTCTGGGCAAGCCGGTGGAGAGCACTTTTTCCCACAGGGGACGCTATCTGTGGATTCCGTACTACCGCCGAAGCTACGACATAAATGCCCAGGAACCATCCGCAATGGCGGTAATAGACACTCAGAAAGACAGTATTATCCGTTTGTTTGAGACTGGAGCACTGCCAAAGATGGTGGCAACCTCTCCGGACGGAAAGATGCTGGCTGTAACCCATTGGGGAGAAAACACCGTGGGGCTTATGGATATTTCTTCCCAGAATCCTGACGAGTGGAAGTACATTACCTGCATTGTGGTTGACTACAAACTGAACCTGAATTTCAGCACCACCGCCAAGGTGGACCGCGATGTGAACAGCGGCTATTGCCTTAGGGGAACGGTGTTTACGGAAGACGGCCACTACCTTCTGGTAGGCTGTATGGGCGGAAGCGGCGGCATTGCGGTAATCGATCTCCAGGAGATGAAATATCTTGGCAGGGCTGTTGGGATGATGTCAAATCTGAGGCATCTGCTGATCAAGGACGGAGTCCTGTATGCCAGCATAAACAAATACGGTTATGTGCTCAGGATGCCGGTGGAAACATTCCTCGGCAAGGTGCGCACCCTGGACGGAGACAAGGTAAAGACAGTGAATGTTACCGGTTTCCAGCAGTGCAAGGTGCCAGCCGGAGCAAGAACCATAAACATTTCTCCTAAAGGGGATTACATATTCGTAGCCTGCAATTCTTCCAGCTGTCTTGCCATAGTGGATGTTGCGGCAATGAAACTTCTGGGAACTCTCCAGGCGGATTCCTATCCTGTCGGTCTTGATATCTCGGATGACGGAAGATACCTGTTTACAACATCCCAGGGAAGAGCAAATGGCGGTGGCAACGCCGTGGATATTTTTGAAGTGGAATACAAATGATTATGCGAAAGATAACCCTGATATTATTGTTTCTGGCCTTTTTCTGCAATGGAATGAAGGCTCAGGATACAATTCCCCAGATTCATCACGACAGCCTTTATATGAGTACCTCCGAACTTGCGGAGAAAATAATCGAGGAGGCTTACCGCCACCTTGGCGTAAGGTACAAGTACGGGGCTAACGGTCCCCGGAGTTTCGACTGCACCGGCTTTACCTGCTATGTGTATAACAAGTTCGGTTACAGGCTCTCCAGAAGTTCAAAGGACCAGTCTACGGACGGAAGGCCAGTTGAAGGCAGTTTTCGCAATCTCCAGAAGGGAGACATCCTGATATTCGGTTCCAGAAGGAACAAAAGGGAAGTCGGGCATGCCGGAATCTTCATAGAGCTGGTGGACAGCACGGCCACGGATTTCAGGTTCATCCACGCTTCCACAAAGAAGGGTATCACCATATCCAACTATAGCGAAACCTATTACAGGGAGCGTTTTATGGGAGCGAGAAGAGTTCTTCCGGACATAGTTCCTGGCGGTGCTCCAAGACCTTCATCAGGCATCGCGGAGCAGCAGGATACCATTTATGTAGAGGCTTCTGCAGCCGACCGCCAGGTAGTGCTTCTTGAAAACGGACGCTGGTTCTACATAGACGCGGACGGAAGGATGACTAAGCCGGATTCCTCCGTTACCGTGATTCTGGACGGAAGCGGAACCTGGCGCACTGTCAGCAACGAGGGAGCAAGGATCCCTCAGCTGACTAGGGAGAGCAAGCCTGTCCAGACTGTCCAGCCAGCAGACATTCCGCGTGAGGAGACCGCCGCCAAGTACCATACGGTAAGGAACGGGGATACTCTCTACGGAATTGCAAAGCGCTATAAGACAACCGTTGACAAGCTTTGCCGCCTGAACGGAATAACCAAGAAGACCGTTCTCAAGACAGGCCGCAAGCTAAGGGTTAAATAATATTTTTAAATCTCGGCGATAACATTTTTCTCCCTTCCCCGTCTTTATTGCAGAACAGGGGGAAGCGCCCCCATAAAACTAAAGGTTATGAAAAAGGCAATTATAATGTTGGCGGTTCTTCTGGTTCCGGTGATGAGTTTCGCCGTGGATCCGGGAGGAAAACTTTCAAAAAGAAAAGTATCCTCGTTTGTTTCCCAGTACCGGAACAAACAGGGAGTGGATGTATTTGAACTGGGTTCCCTGGGAACGGCTCTTGTAAAGGGTATCTTTTCCGTTTCCGGCGCGAACGACAAGGATGCAAGGGAAGCCCTTACAATGCTTAAGGGGCTCAAGGGGCTGACGATTCTCTCTTACGAGGACGCTGAGCCGGACCTTAAGAACAGGATTGACGGAAAGCTCCAGAAAATGCTGAAAGGAGTGGAGGTGCTGATGGAAGCCAAGGAAGACGGTGAAACCGTGCGCTTTTACGGAAGCTATAACGAGAAGACAGGAAAGGTCAGCGATGTGGGTATTTTCGCTCCTTCTGACGGTACTTTCATCTTCCTGGTAGGCTCATTCAACCTGGACGATATTTCCAAGGCAATGGCAAAATGACAGAGGCTGTTTTCCATAGGGATTATCTGAGCCTTTCCGGCGGACTCTTCAGGATTGCATACCATATCCTTGAGAATCAGGCGGAAGCTGAAGATGCTCTGCAGGACCTGTACCTGAAACTCTGGAGGATGAGGGATGGTCTGGACTCCGTCAGAAACCCTATGGCTTACTGCGCCCTTATTCTGAAAAACATCTGCATTGACCGTATCCGCTCTTCCAGGAAAGAGGTTCATCCGGCATTCATTCCGGAAAAGGAGGAAGAAGTTCCGCAGGACGAGAGAATCGATTCCCGGCAGAGACTGGAGAAGGTACTGGCAGCGGTAAAGTCCCTTCCCGAGAGGCAGAGGCAGATCCTCACTCTCCGGCTTGTAGAAGGAAAGACCTTCGACCAGATATCGGAGATAACCAAACTCAATTACCTGACAATAAGAGTGATGCTTTCAAGAGCAAGAAAATCGTTGAAAAACAGAATATGAAAAGAATAGAAGACATAGAGATGATGGAAGTGGAGGATCTTCTGAAAGTGGCTGAGGACAACTCGGTTTCTGTTCCTGAGGGGCTGGAAAACCGCATCGCGGCATCGCTCCTGGCAGAGAAGATTTCCCAAGAGGAGGATGCTCCTGCTGTATCGCTGAGGGCAAGATGGATTACGGGTTTTGCCGTTGCCGCTGCCTGCACCGTTGCCGCTGTATTCCTATATAATCCGGCACGGAGTGAGCTTAAGGACACTTTCGACGATCCGCGCCTTGCATATGCCGAGGTGGAGAGGACTTTTGAAAGGATTTCATCGAAAATGAGCAAGGCCTCGGAAATGGCTTATGAGGCCACAAACGAAATAGGAAAGCCAGCATCAGTAATCAGAAAAATCAACAGAAAATGAAACGCATAGCATTTCTTGCAGCACTGCTGCTCGTGACAATCGGCTCTTTTGCCCAGGATGGCAAAAGCATATACCAGAAATATTCAGACGCGGAAAACGTGAGCGCGGTTTACATATCTCCCGCGATGTTCCGCCTGATTGGCAAACTCCCGGAAATTACCGCTGACACAGAAGACGGAAAAGTAGACCTTACTCCTGTAATATCCACACTGACAGGAATGTATGTGATAGACAGCCACAATCAGTCCATTAATTCCGCTCTTGCATCGGAAGTGAAGAAGTTCATAACTTCAGGCAAGTATGAGCTTCTGATGGAAGCCAAGGATAACGGGCAGACAATGCGGATGTACACTCTCGGAGACGAGAAAATTGTCAACAGCTTTGTGATGCTCGCCCTGGAAAACGACGAGACCACATTCATCTGCATAGACGGAAAGATGAACCGCAAGGATCTTGAAAAAGTCCTCGCCGAGCAGATGAAATAATCAGAGTTTCAGGTAGTCTCTCTTGACAACGCTTTCCAGAAGCCTGGCCGGAACAATGGTCTTAAGTGCTTTAAGGACAACGTTTAGCATAGCCTCATGGACATAGTCCCTGCGAATAGCAAGGGCTATTGTTCTTTTTATACCCGGTTCAACGATTGGCTTTATACAGCTTTGCTCGCTTGGAGGTATGAACTTTATGTGTGACTCCGGTATGATTGTCAGTCCTCCGTTGTCGTTGACTATCTGGATGAGAATCCCGACTCTTCCTCCTTCAAAATATCTTTCATAGGCACCGGCTTCAAAATACCTCATCATAGACATGTCAAACAGTCTCACGCCGTTTTGCATAATCCATACGGATCTTCCCTTCAGGTTTTCCAGACTTATGCTTTCCAGGGAGTAAGCTGAGTCTGTCTTGGATACGTATGCATAGAAGCTTTCCGTATAGACTGGTATTTCCAGCAGTTCGGGATCATTGGACGGGGTGGTAAGAATGCCTATGTCAATTTCAGCCTTCCGGATTTTGTCTTTTAGGGTTTCGGAAAGCATTTCCTCTGTCTGGAGCGCAATGGAAGGGTAATTGCCGCTTATATATTTGAACAGTCCTGGGACCAGTACAGGAGCAACGGTAGAAATCATCGCGATTCTTAGAGGACCGGACAAGTTCTCTTTTTCAGAATGTGTCATCTCGGTAATCTGGCTGACATTGTAAAGCACCACTTTGGCCTGGTCTATGATTCTTCTGCCAATCCCGGTTGCCTTAACCGGGTGCGAGTCCCTGTCGAAAATCATTACGTCCAGTTCCTCTTCCAGCTTCTTGATCATCAGGCTTAAAGTAGACTGGGTAAGGTTACAGGCCTCTGCCGCTTTACCGAAATGTCCCCAATGGTCCAGAGACACAATGTATTTGAGCTGTTGCAATGTCATAATTGTCGCTGATTGATATTTTCAATGCAAAGATAAAAATTTTTGTATTGATAAATGGAAATTCGGAAAATACCTTTGCACCATCAAAACGTAATCTATGAATATAAGAATTGTCAGCTGGTACATTGGGGTTTCGCTATTGCTTGTGTGCGCTTTGATGACAGTGTCGGGAATAATCGCCTGCCTGACTCCTGATGATCCCAGCGCCATTTTTCTTTTCTATTCTGCTTTGATTACAGGCCTTGTCGGCATATTTCCTCTGATTTATGTGCGAAAAGGCAGCCACAAGTTGACTTTCAAGGAAGGAAACTGCATAGTGGTTATATCCTGGATTCTTGCCTGCATTCTCGGAATGCTTCCGTTCCTTATGTACGGGGGCGAATTCAACCTCATAAACGCAATGTTTGAAAGTGTCTCCGGTTTCACGACAACAGGGGCTTCCATCCTCAGCGATGTGGAATCCCTTCCCAAAGGGCTGCAGTTCTGGAGGATAGCCACCGCCTGGGTAGGGGGAGTGGGCATCGTGACCTTGTTCTCTATGATTATGATGAAGAGGATGGACTGGTCTATGCTGTCCAAAACGGAAATCTCAAATGTTGCCAGACAGACTGTCAAGGGAGAAAAAAACGGTTTCTTCTTCCACAGAACCCTCATAGTGTATTTATTCCTGACTTTGGCAACTTTCTTATCGTTGATGACTACAGGAATGAACTGGTTCGACTCTCTGACAAATGCCATGTCCGCCTGCAGCACCTGCGGTTTCTGTATACGCAATACCAGCATTGCATTTTACGACAACGTTGCAGTGGAAGGTATCCTTACCATCGCGATGCTGGCCGCGGGAATGAACTTCGGCATACTGTTCCTGACTTTCTATAAAAGGAGCAAGCATAATCTTTTCAGGTCTGAGACAATCAGAGTGTTTCTCGCTTTTGTGGGAATAGCAGTGGCGGCGATTACACTGGACCTGATAATCAATGGTGGTCAGCCTCTGGGAAAGGCATTTAGAGATGCTGTCTTTCAGGCGGCTTCAATTTCCACAACTACAGGATTCGCCACGGCGGACACTACATTGTGGCCTCCGCTTTCGATGTCCGTGCTGATAGTATGTTCACTGATATGCGGCTGCTCTGGCTCTACATCCGGCGGAATAAAAATAGACAGGGCTTTATTGGCAATGAAGGGAATCCGCCGCAAGATCAGCACTTCCCTCGATCCCGGAAGAGTGAAGATAGTTAAGGTGGACGGTATGATACGCAGTCATGAACAGGTCAATGACGCAATGGGATTCATATTCCTGTATATGGTGGTAGTTGCTGCGGGAACTGCAATCAATTTGGCCGGTGGACTGGACTTTACTACAGGTTTTACTGCCTCCATTTCCTGCATCGGGAATGTGGGCCC
The DNA here is from genome assembly GCA_017550655.1 of Bacteroidales bacterium. Classification (GTDB taxonomy): domain Bacteria; phylum Bacteroidota; class Bacteroidia; order Bacteroidales; family UBA932; genus Egerieousia. Next base: position 195,259 of record JAFZOK010000018.1, read on the forward strand.
CGGATTCGGAGATGTAGGCTCAATGGCAAACTATGCAAATCTGCCGGTATTCATCAAATTGTCTTCGATGGCGGAAATGCTTATAGGCAGACTTGAAATCTACCCGCTTCTGTATTTTCTCAGTGCATCCCGCTAAGGGTGTCGCGGAACTTGACCAAAGTGTCGATTATATCTTCATCCTTGTCAGTTACGGTCATGTTCAGGTTCTGGTACTTGCCGGTCTTGACAAGATATTTCAGAAGGTGATAAACCGGCATTTCCACTGTCCAGAACTGCTCTCCGAGGAAAATCATCGGACTTGAGAATCCGAAGGACAGATAGTGGTTCTGAACTGCGTCCTGGAACACTTCCTGTATGGTTCCTGCACTGCCCGGAGTGTAAATGATTCCTCCGTAGGCCACGGTGAGGATGATGTCCTCTCTCTTGCTGTTTTCAAAGAACTTGGCGATGTGTGTTGCAAAAGGGGTTGATGGTTCGTGGCCGTAAAGCCAGGTCGGAATCCCCAGGCTAACGTATTTTTTCTGCGGATACTTCTCGATTACCTTGAATGCCGTCTGGAGCCATCCCTGATCCCTGAAAGTAGGGGCCACAGAGAGCATTTTCAAGGCATCTTCCACATCTTTCTTCCTCCTTCCGGCCATCCAGGCTCCCAGATGGGTTGCCTCCATTGCCCCGGGGCCGCCTCCGCTGATCATCACGAATCCCTGCTCTGTGAGTTTCTTGCTTATGAAAACAATCTTTCGGTAAGTTTCGTCTGTCCTTGACTTGGCGTGCCCGCCCATAATTCCTATGCACTTGCGGCTGTCGTGCTTCTGGAGGAAGCGGTCCATCGCCTTGTTGATTCCAAAGTCGTGCAATGTCCTTGCTAGAGACTCCTGCACATCGGAAGCCACTTTGCCATTTTCTATGAAGTGCTTGTAAACCAGACTGTCGTAACACGTGTTAAACGTTTCCTCGTCATCCGGATCATACCCGGAATACAATTCTTTTGCAGAATACAGCTCCTCCTTCACCACAGAAAACGGAACGGTCTGGCAGTACTCGTTCAGGTGCTTTACTTTCTCAATATCCAGTTCTTTCATAATAATCCAAATATAACAATAATTAAGTTCATGTATTGTTGCTTTTTTGTAAATTGCATACCAGAATGATGATATTTCAATCGATAGGTATGGAACTGGTTATTGCATTTCTTGCGGGTTTAATCCTGACATCCATTGTTGCTTTCTTGATTGCGAGAAGCGTTCTCAAATCGCGGGTTTCCAAGGCTTCAGAGTCTGCCAAAAAGGAGGCTGAACTTACATATTCCGTTGAAAAAAACAGATTGGATATGCAGTTGGAATATGCTCAAAATGAAGCAGAAAGATTAAAGGAGCAAATCAAGTCAGACAAGGAAGAGGCTCAACGAGTCCTTAACGAAAAAAAGATAGAGTGGAACGAGCTGTACAAGAAAGATCTGGAAGAACAGGAAAGGGCTCAAAAAGAGGCCCGTGAAGAGCTTGAGAAAAAGATAAATCTTCTTGTCGGCAATGCCACCAAAGAAATTAACATTTCCGCTGAAAAAATGCTTAAGGAGCGTCAGAACGAATTCTCCAAGAGCAGTAACGAGAGCATCGGACAGGTTTTGAATCCCTTAAAAGATAAAATCTCCGAACTTCAGAAAGTTGTTAATGACAACAAGGAACACCAGGCTAACCGCGACGGTAGAATGGAAGAACAGATTAAAAACCTGATGGAGCAATGTGTGAAGACTCAGAACACGGCAAACGAAATGTCTTCCGCATTAAGGCACGATACCAAGGTTCAGGGAGACTGGGGAGAAATGAAACTGGAGAATCTGCTTGCCAGTCAGGGGCTTGTTGAAGGAATTCATTTTAATGTCCAGTCTTCTCTTCACGATAAAGATGGAAATGTGATAAGGAATGAAAAAGATAAGACAATGCGTCCAGATGTAATCCTTCATCTAGACCAGCGCCGTGAAATCATAATTGACTCCAAAGTGTCTTTGACTGCTTTTACAAACTTTATCAATTCTGAGGAACAGGAGGACAAGAACCGTTTCCTGGATGAGCACATAAAGAGTTTGGAGAAGCATTGGAAGGAACTCTCCGCCAAGGATTATTCCAGTTATGTAGTTTCTCCAAAGGTGTCTGCCGGTGCTGTTATTATGTATGTTCCTCTTAGGGGAGCACTTATCACTGCCCTCAACCGGAAGCCGGACCTTTGGTATGAGGCTGCACAGCAGAAGGTTATTATTGCTGATGACCAGAGTCTTTTCCTGGCACTAAAGACGGTCAGTATGACCTGGACACAGATTGCCCAAAACGAGAATCATAAGAAGGTCTATGACATAGCACGTGAGATAATAGACCGAATAGGCGCGTTTTTGACAAGTTTTAATTCTATTGGTAAAGCATTGGAGGATGCTCAGAAAGAATACGGTGATGCCAAGAAAAAGCTGGCTCCTGGTGGGCAGAGCATTATTACTTCTTCCAAGAAACTGATCAAGCTTGGAGCTAAAACCTCAAAGAAGGATAATCCGTTGAATTCAATAATAGATGTTGACGATATTCCGCAGATTTCAGAAACTTCTCCAATCCCAGACAACGATATAGAAGATGCAGATGTCATAGATAGGTAAAGTGATTGCTGGGGGCGGTTAAAATCCTTTTTTGTATATTTGTACCTTGTATACAAGTATCAACAGGCAATACTGAAACCAAACCTATGAAACATTACCTGCAGACACTTGAAGGTACTATCCGCAATAATTGGGATCTGGCGGCAGTGGCAGATTATGGCGGAGAGTCCTTCAGTTATGGAGAGCTTGCCACAAATGTAGAGGCCATCTGGCTTTTCTTTGAAAGGGTAGGCATTAAAAAAGGAGACAAGATATCGCTATGCGCGAGAAATTCTGCGCGTTGGGCTATATCTTTCTGGGCTGTAAATACTTATGAGACTGTTGTAGTTCCGCTCCTTGCCGAATTCCATCCGGACAGTATAGTAAATCTGGTCAACCATTCTGAAAGCGTTTTGCTTTTTACGGATACAGATATCTGGAACAAGTTGGATCCCCACTCAATGCCTATGCTCAAAGCGGCAATCAACGTTGGGGATCTTTCTGTTTTATGGTCCAGAGAGGAGGCCGTTTCTTCCGCCTGGAACCAGAGAGAGAAGTTTTTGAACGAGAAGTATCCGGACGGGTTCAAGCCTGAAAATGTTCATTATCCTTCAGACAATTTCTCTTCTCTTGCAATAATCAACTATACATCAGGTACTTCAGGAGATCCAAAGGGCGTAATGCTCACTTATGGGGCGATGAGCGATATTGACGAGTTCTCCAATGAGCATTTCCCGAATACTCCTGGCCAGACGATGGTATCAATGCTGCCTCTGGCACATATGTACGGGCTTGCCATTGAGTTTTTACATCCTAATGTGGACGGCGTAACCGTTTATTTCCTTGGCAAGGCTCCGTCTCCGACTACTCTTCTTGCCGCCATGAAGGAAGTCAAGCCATATATGGTGATTACTGTTCCTCTGGTGATGGAAAAGGTATATTCCGGCTCTATAAAGCCTGCTCTTGCCAAGCTCAAGTTCTTGTTGGCTATTCCTATTGTCAAGAATCTGATTTACAGGAAAGTCCGCAATAAACTCATGGCTGCTTTCGGAGGAAATGTGGGTTGCTTCATAATGGGTGGAGCTCCTCTAAAGCCGGAAGTGGAAAAGTGCCTGAAGAAGATCCGGCTTCCGTTTACGGTGGGTTACGGTATGACAGAGGCCTGTCCTCTGCTTGCCTATGTGTGGTGGACAAAGTTTGTTCCGGGATCCTGCGGCATACCGGTTCACGAGCTTAGGATAGATTCAGAAGACCCTCAGCATATTCCTGGAGAGATTCAGGCCAGAGGCGCCAACCTGACAATTGGCTACTACAAGAATCCTGAGGCCAATGCCCTGGCGTTTACCGATGACGGCTGGTTCCGTACCGGAGACCTGGGAATCATAGACAAGAACAATAATGTGTTTATCCGCGGACGCATAAAGTCAATGATCCTGACCGCATCCGGACAGAACATATATCCAGAGGAGATTGAAGCCGTTCTTTCCTGCAACCCGTTTGTTGCGGAGAGCGTGGTTGTTGAAAGGGGAGGCAAGCTGATTGCCCTGGTTTATCCTGAAATTCCGGAAGATACAGATCCTAAGGATATTGAAAATCTTCCGAAGGATATCGCTGACCTTGCAAACGAGTCTTTGCCTAAATACAGCCAGATAGCCAAGGTGGAAATAGTGGACACTCCGTTTGAGAAGACTCCAAAGATGAGTATCAAGAGATACCTGTACAAGTAATATGCATATTATGAAGACGATTAGAAAGATTAGTGTCCTGATAGCGTTGGCTCTTTTGTTTGCGGCTAACTGCTATGCCCAGGACGGGGCTCTGGATGTTATAATGAACAGAACCAGCATCCGCAAGTTCACCGGCGAACCTGTATCCAAAGAGAATCTGGAAACTATCCTTAAGGCCGGTATGGCCGCTCCTACGGCAATGAATGTGCAGCCGTGGCGTTTTGTTGTTGTCACCGACAAGGACAAGATTGCCAAGGTATTTGGCGCAGGTCCCCGCAGCGGGATGTTCACCCAGGCCGGAGCAGTGATTGTGGTTTGCGGCCAGACAACGGTAAAGAGAAGGCCTTTCGGCCAGCCGGACGGTCCTGAAACGGAAATGCCTAACATGTTCTGGTATGAAGACTGCTCGGCAGCAGCGCAGAATATCCTGCTGGCAGTCAAGGCATTGGGTCTTGGAGCCGTATGGACTGCAGGCTTTCCGGCAGAGGAAAGGGTAAAGCCGATTGCAGAAAAGCTAGGCATCCCTGAAGGCATTGTTCCGCTCTGCATTATCCCTATAGGTGTACCGGCCGAGAATCCGACTCCAAAAGACAAGTGGAAGCCGGAAAACGTTCATTGGGAACAGTGGTAACAGAAGGTAAAATCAGTTTGGAAACAGATAGATTATTGCTTCGCCCCTGGAACGAGAGCGATGCACCGGCGCTTTACAAATACGCCTCCGAACCGGAGATTGGAAAGCGGGCTGGCTGGCCTCCACACAAGAGCGTAGAGGACAGCCTGGAGGCTATCCGGTCATTTTTCAGTAATGACCGCACCTGGGCCATCGTGCTGAAGGAGACCGGAGAAATCATTGGCTGCATAGGCTATATGATTAAGGGGGAGAGCAATATAGAAATCGCTGAGAATGAAGCGGAAGCCGGCTATTGGGTGGCCATGCCATATTGGAACAAGGGCATCTGCTCAGAGGCTTTGCAGCTGATGATAGACCATTGCTTCAACGAGAAAGGATTCACCACGCTTTGGTGCGACTATTTCATCGACAATCCGGCATCGAGGAGGGTTATGGAAAAATGCGGGTTCCGCGATACCGGTACAACAAAGTACTGTCCCTTCCTGTATGGAGGGAATGAACGCCCGATAAATGTAATGAGACTGGATCGCGAAGATTACAGTCTACCTGGATGATGTACCGGCCAAAGGCTTGATGTCGAATCCTTCTCCGGTGCCTACGTGTATGCTTCCGTTATTAAGCTGATCCTCGTATTGGAAATACGGGAGGTGCTGGTAAGCCTGGCGGGCAATATCTTCGGCCTTCTTGTATTCCGGGTCTTCCGGCATTCTCCAGCGTCCGAAATTCAGGGATGCTTCCCTCCTGATAGAGTCTACAAGGGAAATGTCCGGGATGATCTCGTTACGTACGGTATCCGCCAAAATGTCCAGAATATTTGGATTGCTCTGGATATAAGCCCTGGAAAGGCCGTACACATTCGATGTGGATATGAGTTTCCACTTCAGGAACTCGTCCGAGATAATGTCGTCGAACGTGAGTCCGAGGGACTTTTTGATGATATCCAGCGTGCGCCTTGCCTGCTGCTTGGTTATGACCATACCGGCAGCCTTGCTCATAAATTCAGGTCTAGGGCAGTTTCCGGTAGCGATCATCTCCATAATCCTTTCCTTGCCCTGCGGACCCCTGTATGCGATAAGATGTGCGCCTAGGCATATAACATAATGCTCTGGTTGGAGAAGGCGGGCGGGATATTTTACATTGTCCTCGGCAAACAGGTCTTGCTGATAATATGCATCAGCTTCGCATATGGATGCTTTCCAAGCCTCAATGTTTCTCAAGGTGGAATAGGTGAGCCCTTTGTACAGCGGGTCCATACCCGTAAGAGTGATATCGAGGATTCCCAGGGTATCTTCCGAACAGAGTTTCCAAAGCAGGTTCTCTCTCTCCACTTCCGCAAGGAATTCCGTTACATTGGTGTGTTTGTCACCGATCTCGAACAGTTTGCGGTATACGGCAAGGCCACGTTCCCTTATCGGGTAGTTCTTGATGTAGTCATAGGCTGTCCTGAATGGCTCCAGCCACTCTGACGGTGTTGGAATGTGCCTCTCTTGCTTGTTTTCAGAAGGAGCCTCTGCGGCCTGGGCTGCCAGGTTTACCTTTGTGGAAAGGTCCATGTATTTTCCCATCAGTCCGGCATTCTGGAAATTCGTGAAGAATGTAGAAGAATCATTCTGGCTCTCCCCGAATGCAGTCATTTCTTTCTTGAGATCCTCAATCTCCTGAAGGATAGCCTCATCGCTTGTTTTCAAAGTGTCCAGGCCATCGATGTAGCCCTGGAGCATCATCTGTATAATAGGATCCATATTATTCGATTTCAATAAGTTTATACTTGCCGTCTGATGTCTCTGGAGTGAGTCTTACGGTCGGCTTCTTTACTTCCTGGCTGTACCAGTGTCTGCATTCTTCCGTGAGAGAGTCCTTCATGTTCCACAGCTCGTCAATCTGATCCTTGCAGGACTCCGCGCTCCATTGGATAGTGTCAAGGTTACCGGTTGCAATTGCCTTGCTTACAGTATCGGTGAACTCCCTGTAATACTCGTCGCTGCAGTCAATCAGAGCCCTGAACTTAGGCATTGCGGCAAGTGTCGCAAAATCTGAACTTGGTTTTGAAAGCATCTTGACGTCCTCGGCGATACTGGCCAGCGCCCTTTGCGCATCGTTCCTTGCATCGTCGTATTCCATAAAGTCAACAAAAAGACGGTGGAAACCCTCGATGGTCCTTATCCATCCGTTCTTCTTGGCCTGGAGATCGATCCACAGGCTGCTGTGCGTGAATGTGTAATAAGGGTCAGCCTTGATTTTCCCGATGATCTCGTCGCAGTACTCTGCAACGTCTGTCCAGCCCAATTCCTGGGCCGCCTGCTTGTTTGCAAATACCCGGTCCATGGCCACTGCAGCCGCTCCACCGGTATAAAGCCAGTTCTGCTTGGACTTCTCCTCCGCTTCCTCGTTTGAGGAACATTCGTTGAGAAGATCCAGCCATTTCTTGTAATATTCTGCCTGATAGGGCGTTCTTGGGCAGTTCCCGAATCTCTGGACATAGAGTCCGTAGAGTTCTTTTGTGATTTTTGTATCGCTCATTATGCTGTATTTTCCGCTAAGTTATGAAATAATGAGTAAATTCGCGTATCATGAAGAAAATACTGACTATAGCCTCGGCGATGCTTATAGCAATAACAGCATCCGCACAGAATGAAAAGACCTTTACAACGGTAAAGGAAATCCCGATTACCAGTGTCAAGAACCAGTTCCGCAGCGGTACCTGCTGGGACTTTGCAACACTGGGATTCTTTGAAAGCGAGATCCTTAGAAAGACAGGGAAGACATATGACCTCTGCGAGATGTTTGTGGTGAACAAGGACTATATGGATTGTGCCACACACTATGCCCGTATGCACGGCTATAGCCAGATTTCCGAGGGTGGATCCTGCGATGATGTGCTGGACGTCATCCGCAAGCACGGAATATGTCCGGAGGATGCAATGCCCGCACCGGGCTCATTGACAGGAGATTCCCTGGCCAATTTCAAGGACTTTTTCCCGGAACTCGAAGACAAGGTCAGGAGTATTCTCAAGTACAGCGCAAAAGAGCCTCTTCCTGGCTGGAAAGACAGCGTCTTGGCAGTCATAGAGAAGTATGTGGGCAAATGTCCTGAATCATTTGAATATGAGGGGAAGACCTACACTCCAAAGTCCTTTGCTGAGAGTCTTGGACTGAATCTGGACGAGTACGTAAGCCTGACAAGTTATACGCATCATCCTTTCAACCAGTGGTTTATCATCGAGGCTCCTTACAAGTGGAGGCTGAAACCAAGTTACAACATCCCGATCGATGAGCTGATGGATGTTCTGGACAAGGCTCTGGATAAAGGCTATACGGTTGCCTGGGGAGGGGACGTTTCCGGAGACTTCAACCGCAGGACTGCAATTGCTGATCTGCCGGACGGAGTTGTTCCAACCCAGGAACTACGCCAGGAGCAGTGGGATAACTGGCAGTTTACTTATGACCACGTTATGCTTATTTACGGCAAGGCCATAGACGAGAATGGAAAGCCATTCTATCTGATAAAGAATTCCTGGGGCAACAGCGGCCCATACAAAGGCACTTGGTATATGTCAAGGGATTATATGATCTTGAATACCACATACATCTTCCTGAACTGCAACGCCCTGCCTAAATCTCTCCGCAAGGCACTTGGTAAAAACACGTTATTTGACTGATTATGATAGTTGTAATCATTATTGCCGCGCTCATGGTAGTTATGGGGATAATCGTCCTTATCGGAAAGGGTGATATGCTCATCGCCGGTTACAATACCGCCTCGAAAAAAGAGAGGGAAAAGTACAATATCAAGAAACTCAGGGGGCTGATAGGAGGTTTTCTGATTCTGATCGCTCCGTTAATGTGCTGGGCTCTCATCGTTGAACAGTCTAAAACTTCCGGGTTTGCATTCTGCGGAATAGTCTTCATACTGTGCATTGTTCTAGTTGTACTAGCCAATACCTGGGCAAAGAAATAACAAATCGCAACAGTTATTTTACCAGATGCTTCGAGTCTCCCCACTGTCCGTAGCCGATGATTATTCCGGTTTCCGGATCAAAGGATAAAGCGCCGTCACGGAGGAGAGTTTTGCGGTCGTAGAGATTGTATTTGACCATCTGCTCGACAGGTGTTATGTTGGGCATTATCACGTTGGCTCCGGATAAAATGCCCTTTTCGCGGCCTCGCGGATCCAGAACCTCCAGGGCAGTAGCGGCTGCGATGTTGATGTCTGGCATCAGCAGGCGCAGTAGGGCTATCATCTTGAGACCCATGGCAAAGCGCCTCTCGGCAGATGGGTATTGCGCTCCCTGGAGTGTCAGGGGAGTTTCAGGGTGCGGGTTGTATGGCCCCATCCCAATCATCGGAGCATCGAATTCCTTGTAGAACAACAGGTCATCTGCCATATCTTCCGCTGTCTGGAACGGCAGACCGATCATAGCGCCTGTGCCGGTCTGGTAGCCGGTTTCCTTGAGATCGTAAAGTGCCCTAAGCCTGCGGTCGTATGAATGCAGTGGATCGTTTGGATGGATTTTATGAAAAAGGACCGGATTAGAGGACTCTATGCGAAGAAGGTACCGGTGAGCACCGGCATCGAACCATTCCTCATAGACCTCTTTTTTCTGTTCTCCAAGTGAGAGCGTGATTCCGAGTGGGGGATCGCCTTCGATGGCCGGTTCTATATTCTTTATTGCCTTTATAAGCCTTGTTATTTTGCTGATAAACGCCAGGTCCGTGCGCTCTCCGCCCTGGATTACAACGGACCCGAAGCGGCGGCTTGCTGCAATGCGTGCGGCTGCAATCACTTCTTCTTCAGACAATTCATATCGTGAACATCTGATATCGCGGCGGATTCCGCAATACAGGCAGTCCTTTACGCAGATGTTTGATATTTCGATCAGTCCTCGCAGATAAACCTTTGATCCGATAGCTTCGACCTTAGTTTTGTATGCCAAATCGCGGAGCTCATTCTCAAAAGTGGAATCTTCGCTGGCGATTGCCTCCGCCAGCGAATTCCTGTCCAGTGTGAGCTCCTTTAATTTCATTTTGCGTTCTCTTTGTATTTTGGCAGCAGAAAGTCTTCGGGATGACGTGCGGTCACTCCACGGTACATTTCAGCAAGTTGCTGATAAACCTTGTTCAGATCGCTCAGGTCGGTTATTACACCTTTCACTCCGGACTCATGCCGTCCATAGTCTATATAGACGACAACAATTGGCACATGCGCCTTTACCGCCATATGATAAAAGCCTGGATTCCAACGGTCTGTAGGTGCGAAGCCCCCCTCGGGACAAATGAGAAGATGAATCCTCTCCTCTTTGTTGAGCAGGTTAACGGCATCGTAGATGGAGTTATGCCCCTTTATGCCCCTAATGGGTATGACTCCGAATTTACGCATGAAAAAGCCCATCGGAAAATTGAACAGCTCCTTTTTGCCCAGGAGACGGTGACGCACACCCAACTCCCTTAGCACCAGCTTGCCGATTACCGCATCCCAGTAAGAAGTGTGCGGAGCAAACACCATAATGCTCTTCCTTACATCAGGGAAGTCCGTGGTAATCTTATAGCCAAGTATTTTCAATAGAAATCGAGCTATTCCCATAGTGCAAAAATAGTCACTTTCACGAAATTTGTGATAATTGTGTAAATTTGGTCTCATAATGAATATCAGATTAGAACAACCGCAAGACTGGAGGGAGGTAGAGAACCTGACCAGAGAGGCGTTCTGGAATGTTTACCGTCCTGGATGCCAGGAGCACTTTGTGCTGAAGGAGTACAGGAGCAATCCTGCATTCATTCCTGAACTGGATTTTGTAATGGAGGAAGATGGCCGTATAATCGGTCACGTGATGTTCTCCAAGGCGGAGATCATTCTCAGCGATGGAACTCCTTTCTCTTCCTGGACATTCGGCCCGATCAGCATCCATCCTGACTATAAGCGTAAAGGGTATGGCATTAAACTGTTGAACTTTGCGCTTGAAAAGGCAAAAGAGTACGGCATCGGTCTTCTTTGCATGGAAGGCAACATTGACTTCTACAGGAATGCCAGCTTTGATCTAGCAAGCAAGCTAAAGATCCATTATCACAGCGAGCCTGCGGATAGCCCTGTGCCTTATTTCCTGGCTCAGGAGCTTGTTCCAGGGTTCTGGGCTGACAGGGAGGGGACCTACTGTCCTCCAAAAGGCTATTTTGTCGCCGATGAAAAACCGGAAGCCTTTTCTGAGTATGAGGCTACATTCCCGCCTAAGGAAAAGCATCTTCTCCCGGGTCAGCTTCCGCAGTTCTGCCAGAGTTGCGGAATGCCTCTTACCAAAGACGAGGATTGCGGGCATAATGCAGACGGAAGCATAAACTTTGACTATTGCAAGTACTGCTTTGCTGACGGCAAATTCCTGCAGGACATCACGATGGAAGAAATGATCGATCATTGCTCCAAGTTTGTGGACGAGGTTAACAAGATGATGCCCGAACCCATTACCAAGGAGCAGTACAAGCAGATGATGCGCAGTTACTTCCCAATGCTTAAAAGATGGAGATAATATGAAGAAAAAGTTCCAATCATTTTCCGGACGTTTGACCCGTAGAGTAGTAATCACTGTGCTGGTCATAATGACCATTATCTCGTTGATAGCTTTTCTGGTTACAGCAGCCGGAATGCTGGTGTATTCAAAGGCGCATTATTCTGATATCCTGGAAAAAACCAAGGGTAACATGGCCTCTGTGATGAGCAAAATGGAGGTTTCTTCCGATAATATCCTAGACGAACTTTCCTGGCATCTTGCCACTCCTGAACTGGTGACCGAAACGATAGAGTACGAGCTTAAAACCAATCGTCATCTATATGGTTGCGGCATAGCGTTCTTGCCTGATTATTACAAGAAGACGGGCCGCTGGTGCGAAATATATGCGGTGCACGATGGGGACAGTGTTACAGTCAAGAGTATCGGTTCTGCCCAGCACGACTATTTTACTACAGAGTGGTATACCGAAGGATTGGAGTCTAAAGATGGAGTCTGGACCAATCCTTATCTAGATGAGGATGGGGCAGGAGCTGTTTTATGCACTTATTCCAGACAGGTAACAGATCCTAAAGGAAACCTGGTCGGTGTTTTCGGAGCAGACATGAAGCTTGAGGAACTTTACAATTTCATTGCGGAGAATGTAAAGATTGTCAATGAAAAGACACTTTTCTTTGACCTGTCTCCTGATGACGAGGAACTTCAGGTGTACTGCTTCATTATAGGAAAGTATGGAGACTATATAGTTCATCCGGAAAAAGACAGGATTCTCAAGACTAATTTCTACGACTATGCCAAAGGAGATGGTTCTGAGAAATACAGGGCATTGGGTGATGCAATGATGGCCGGAGAAGAGGGGGAAATGACCGTTGTGATCGACAGCGTCAAATCCCATGTGTATTATGCTCCGCTTCTGGATTCCGGATGGTCTATGGGTATTGTAGTTCCGAATGACAGAATAATGCTGCCAAGTATCCTTTTTGGAACTTTGATCATCTTCCTGATTCTGCTGGGATTGCTGATTACCTTCTTCATCTGCCGCTATTTCATCAGGAGAACATCCAAGCCGCTCATACGTCTTGCAGGCTCTGCCAAGGAAGTTGCAATGGGCAATTTCGACACGGAACTGCCTAGTATCAAGTCAAATGACGAGATACGCCTTCTCCGCGATTCCTTTGACAACATGCAGCAGTCTCTCTCTAAATACATCGCCGACCTTACAGAGACAACTGCGCAGAAGGCTGCTATGGAGAGTGAACTGGATGTGGCAAGGAAGATCCAGATGTCCATGCTTCCGATGACCTGGCCTGCCTTCCCGGACAGAAACGACATCGATATCTGGGGCAGCATCACTCCGGCAAAGGCGGTAGGGGGAGACCTGTACGATTTCTGTATCAGGGATAACAAGTTGTTCTTCTGCATCGGCGATGTGTCCGGCAAGGGAGTCCCGGCATCTTTGGTAATGGCCGTAATCAGTTCCATGTTCCGTACCCTTTCCGCTTCTGAGGATGGCCCGGATAAACTTGTTTCCGTTATAAATTCTTCAATGTCAGAACGTAATGAAAGCTTAATGTTCGTGACTTTCTTTGCCGGAGAACTGGATCTCAATACGGGAGAATTGAAGTACTGCAATGCAGGCCATAATGCCCCAATAGTTCTGGTGGATGGAGTTCCTAAGGTCCTGGATACAAATGCCAATATACCTATCGGCATACAGTCAGACTGGAAATATTCGATTCAGAAGACTGTGCTTTCTCCTGGATCGATCCTGCTGCTTTATACAGATGGTTTGACGGAAGCAACCCGGGCTGATGGAGCACTCTTCACAGAAGGGAGAGTCCTGTCTAACCTTTCCGGGCTTAAGAGCGGTATCTCTTCCAGGGATCTTAGCGACCACATGATAGCCGCCGTTAAGGAATTCGTCGGCGATGCTGAGCAGAGCGATGATCTTACAATGCTTATAATTAAAATGTTACAGTAGATAAAAACATATCGATGAAAACAATTGCATTATTCACATTTATGGCAGCCACCTTTATGCTGGTGGGCTGCAAGCAAAATACAGAGTCTATGAAGGAAAAGGAATCTCAAGAAGCAACTGTCTATCTGACAAAAGATATCAGTCCGGAAGGGTTAGTGAACATCTACAAGGCACTGGGTGTTCCGGTTAAGGGCCGCGTGGCCATCAAGATGAGCACCGGAGAAGGCAGCAATCCAAACTACCTGAAGCCAGAACTCATCAAGAATCTTGTACTGGAGGTGGACGGAACAATCGTTGAGTGCAATACAGCATACAGCAGTGGTCCGGATGATCTCCAGGATGATCGCAACAATTCCGAGAATCACTGGAAAGTAATTGAAAGACACGGCTTTACTCCAACATTCAAGGTAGATATCATGGATGAGGAGGGAGAGATGAGGATTCCTGTTCAGGACTCTACTCATATCAAGTACGACATTGTGGGAACTCACATGGCCAACTACGACTTTATGATCGCCCTCAACCATTTCAAGGGTCACCCGATGGGCGGCTACGGTGGAGCGCTGAAAAACCTTTCCATTGGTTGCGGAAGCAGGAACGGCAAGGCTTACATCCATTCAGCCGGCAAGATGGAGGTTCTTGATATGGAGAAACTCTGGACCCCTGAATTCATCGGTGACCAGGACGGTTTCCTTGAGAGCATGGCTGCCGCCGCACAGGCAGTTGTGGATTATTTCCAGAAGAAGGAGGGTATCATCTATATCAGTGTGATGAACAACATGAGTATCGATTGCGACTGCGTGGATCATCCTGAGCCAGTGAAACTTGAAGATTACGGTATCCTTGCATCAACAGATCCTGTAGCTTTGGACCAGGCTTGTGTTGATATTATCAACCAGCAGAAAGTAACTGCCACCAACGATCCTACAGACCTTCTCAACCGCATTGACCAGCAGCACGGCGTTCATACAATTGAACACGCAGAAGCCATCGGACTCGGTACCCGCAAGTATAAGCTTGTTAGTATAGACAAGTAAACACTTTACTGGTACTCTAAACCCTTGACGGATATGCCGATGTTGACCGGATAGTGTTTGAGTTCACCGAGGGCAATGGACCTTTCGTAACTGCTCTTTAAATACAGATTCATGTAGAAGCGCATCGCTCTTGGGTCTCGTTCGGATTCTGGCGTTGCCTGATAACGGCGAACTGCATCCATGTCACAGTCGACCACTGCAAAGGAGATGAAATAGCGTCCGGGATCAAGCAGTATGAATTCTTCCGGCTGGATATCGAAATCCTGCCTCTCTTTTGACAGGGCGATATTTACATAGATGGGTTTGCGAAGGATGTTGATGAATTGTTCCGGTTCTCCCTCAATGCGATAGATATTGATTGCCGCAACACATCCTGGGATGGCGTTTTCCATGATGGAGAATTGGATGTCCTTGACCAGGAAAGGCTTCTTTGCCTTAGCAACCGATCCCAGTTCAATGCCCTTTATAACGCCGTCGGGACGGCTGAAAACACCGGCTGCTCCAGGAATCCTGGTTCCTGTACGGAGCAGGTATTTTTCCTTCTTTTCTCCGTTGGTTATAACGACCGGTGGCAACTCGGATTCCTTGAGTACAATAACCACTTCTTCCTTTGGCCCTGAAACTTGATAATAACCAGTCTGGTAGGAAACGTGGTGGAACTCCAGGGTGTCTGCCGGAACATTGATTTCAAAGTGGCCATCTGATGATGAGATTGTGCCGATTCCGAGTTTCGGGATACCTATCTGAACATATTCAACGGCTTCGCCTTTTTCATTGACAATCCTGCCGGTAATGTGGAAGCGCTCCTGAGCGTAAAGGCAGACGGGAAGGAGCATAATAGCGAGAAACAGTTTGATTCGCATAAAATATCAGTTTGCCCGTTCTAAAAGCAATTATAGTGCCGATACGGGTTCTTTTTAGTATTTTTGAGGTCAAATAAAATTGTTTTAGGATGAATAGGGCATTGTTTACATTAGGCACTTCTTTGGCACTGCTGATGTCTGCACTCTGCGGATGCCAATCTGCTCAATCTGACTACTGTGTGGTAGAAGGAAACATCAAGGGTCTCAGCGATGGCACCAGGCTTGAGTTGCAGGATGGCTGGAACAGGTGCAAGGTTGTCGGCACTGCAGTTGTCAAGGATGGTAAATTTGAATTTCATCCTAAAGTGACGGCTCCTACGCATGTGTTTATGTATCAAGGAGATCTGCAGCTGCAAGATTTCTTTTTGGAACCGGGAACCATTGTCGTTGACGTTAATGCGGAAGATGGGGATGAATATTCCCGTAACGCGAAGGGAACGCCTTCCAATGATTTTTTATTGAAGTACAACAGGTTGAGGGACAGTGGCCAGGAAGACTCTGCAAATGCTTTGGTCGATTCTGTCCTTTCTTTGCCGCAAACCGGGCCTTTGGCTGTTTTTTTTGCAGACCGTAATCACAGGCCAATCAATAAGGTGTTGGAAGCTTTGGATAGATTGTCTCCTGATTTGGCCAGCCTCCCTTTTGCTGCTGCACTGAAGGAAGAACTCTCGATACTTGTAATGACCGACCCTAGAGATGATTATACGCCTCATTACATTGATTTGGAGTTCTGCGACGTTGAAGGGAATCCTGTCAGTTTGAGTTCTGTCGTCGATAATCCCAAGAATAGATATGTCCTGCTGGATTTCTGGGCTACATGGTGCGGTCCTTGCGTCAGGTATTTGCCACAGCTGAAGGAAGTTTACGCTAAATATCACGAAAAGGGACTTGAGATTTATTCAGTATCAATTGATTCCAGTAAATCAAAGTGGGAGTCTTTCCTCAATGAAAACGGCAATGAATGGATAAATGTTCTGGATAATAAAGGTGGTGGCCGTAAAAGTAAAGTCTGGGAAACCTATGCTATTAATCTCATACCGATGTTCTTGCTTATTGACGGGAACACAGGGGAAATCCTTTTCCGGGAGAATCAGCCAGATCTTGACAGCATCTTTTCTGGACTTTTGTAGAATCAGATAATTATGATTGCTATTTGCGGTTTGGACTGCGAGAAGTGTGATGCATTTATCGCCACTAAGAACGATGACCAGGCACTTCGTGAGAAGACTGCAAAACTTTGGTCAAAGTTGAACAACGTAACGATTTTGCCAGAACATATCAACTGTGACGGATGCCGTGCTGATGGAAGGAAAACTGTATTCTGCGACCGCCTGTGCCAGGTCCGCCAATGTGCTATAAGCAAGGGCTTTGAAACTTGTGGCCACTGTCCGGAAAAAGATTCCTGCCAAAAGGTTGCTGCCGTATGGCAGCACAATCCGCAAGCAAAGGAAAACCTTGACAGGTGAAACTCATTCCCAATATAATCACTACCCTCAGATTCCTTGGGGCCGCCTGTTTGTTGCTCTGTAATCCGGCAGGGGTGGCTTTCTGGGTAATCTATGGCCTGTGTGGTCTGAGCGATATGCTGGATGGGTATCTTGCCCGGAAACTGCACGCCGAGAGCAAAACCGGATTTGTTCTGGATAGTATCGCTGATATTTGCTTCATCGCATGCTGCGCGATTCGGTTACTACCCATTATTTATATTCCGTCTTGGTTGTGGATATGGGCGGGGGTAATTGTTGTGATTAAGCTTTTCAATCAAGTCTTGGCACTGATAGTCTGCAAGGGGTTCTGCTTCCCTCACACCACGGCCAACAAACTGACTGGTCTCTTGCTCTTTCTCTCGGTTCCGACAGTGTTCTGGTCCATTGTCCCTATTGCCATCGTTGCCGGTATAGCCACTTTCGCAGCCATTCAGGAAGGGCTTTTTATTTCCCGATGCAGAAGTGGGAGAAGATGTGGGATAGAATGTCCTGGGAGGAGATTTCACCTATGATGCTGCCGAGGTCATCGGTGGCTTCCCTGAGGTCCTGGGCTAAGAGGTCTGTAGGGAGGTTCGTGTCTATGCCGTGGAGTACTCTTTCTATGGAAGACTGGGCGTCCTTGAGGGCCTGGTAATGGCGAAGGTTGGTGACGTATGTCTTGCCCTGGAGGTTGGAAAGGAAGCCCTTTCCTAGTTTCTTGAGGGTGTCGCCGATAATAGTTTTTGATGTCTCTTTGTCTTTTTTTAGCGATAGGGTGTGGATGGTTACATCGCTGAACTTTAGCTTCTTGCAGATAGATTTGATATTGGATTCAATCTCTTCTTTTGTGGCCTTAACCTTATCCAGCTTGTTGGCAATGATAATGAGTTTCTGGCGTTTTCTGTCTGTTTTATCGGCGATTGTTTTGATGGATGGAGAGAAGGAATCTTCCCTTGTGCAGTCTAGCATAAGGATGACAACGGAGCTTTCCCTGAGTTTTTGCCAGGTGCGCTCAATTCCCATTATTTCAATGGTTTGAGTGGTGTTTCTTATGCCGGCTGTGTCTATGAAGCGGAATAGAGTGCCGCCGATGTTGACGGTATCTTCAATGGTGTCTCGGGTTGTGCCCTGGATAGGGGAAACAATTGCCCTTTCTTCGCCGAGGATGAGGTTAAGAAGGGTGCTCTTGCCGGTGTTGACGGCTCCCACAATGGCAACCGGAATGCCGTTCTTGATGGCGTTGCCAAGAGAGAATGAATCTGCCAGATCCTTGATTTTAAGATAAGTTGAATTAAGGATGGATGAGAGTTTCTTGCGGTCTGCAAACTCCACGTCCTCCTCGCTGAAATCCAGTTCCAGTTCCATAAGTGCGCAGAGGTTGAGGAGGGATTCCCTGAGGTCTCTCAGTTCCTGGGAGAAGCCGCCCCTCATCTGGTTCATTGCGATGGAGTGGGAGGCCTCGGTTTCTGATGCAATGAGATCTGCAACAGCCTCTGCCTGTGCAAGATCCATCTTGCCGTTGAGGAAGGCCCGCTTGGTGAATTCCCCTGCCTCGGCGATGCGGAGAGGGGAGGAAACCTTGCTGTTTTTGAAAAGGGATTTGGCAGAATCTATGAGCATCATCTGTATTTTACTCATTATGAATGAGGATGCGTGGCAGTAGATTTCCACGCAGTTTTCTCCGGTGTAGGAATTGGGAGCGCGGAAAGGCACTGCAAGCACCTCGTCGATATCTGATATGCGGGCAAAGCGAATCTTGTAGGAATCCGTGGACTTCAGGGTAGAGCGCTTTCCCCTTGTGTGGGATGCTATTGCCAGAATGGAATCCGCAATGGTTATTACATCCGGTCCTGAAAGACGGATGATGCCTACCGCTCCGCTGCCCGGAACGGTTGCGGGAGCAACGATGTTTTCTGCCTTGTCCGTTATATGTGTCATTCCATCAGCTTTTTATACTTGAATCGCTTAGGCTCTGTGTTGCCCATTCTGGCCTTGCGGTTTTCCTCATACTCCTGGTAGTTGCCCTCAAAGAAAACAACCTGGCTGTCTCCCTCGAATGCCAGTATATGGGTGGCGATCCTGTCCAGGAACCAGCGGTCGTGGCTGACAACAACAACGCATCCGGCAAAGCTGTCCAGACCTTCCTCAAGGGCACGGATAGTGTTGACGTCCACATCGTTGGTAGGCTCGTCGAGAAGGAGGACGTTGCCTTCGTCCTTGAGAGTCAGGGCCAGGTGCAGTCGGTTTCTCTCTCCGCCGGAGAGTATGCCGCAGAGCTTTTCCTGGTCTGCTCCGCTGAAGTTGAAACGGGAAACCCAACCCCTTGCGTTAATGTCCCTTCCACCAAGGCGAACCCATTCGGAGTCGCCTGCAATAGTCTCATATACAGTCTTGTCAGGATCTATGCTCTTATGCTGCTGATCCACGTATGATATCTTTACCGTGTCTCCGATTTCTATAGTTCCGCTGTCCGGTTGCTCGATTCCCATAATCAAACGGAAGAGGGTGGTCTTGCCGGCTCCGTTAGGGCCGATTACCCCCACGATGCCTGCAGGAGGAAGGCTGAATGTCAAATGCTCGAACAGAAGCTTGTCTCCAAAAGACTTGCTGACATCGTGGAACTCAATGACTTTGTTTCCAAGATGCGGACCGTTTGGTATATAGATTTCCAGGTTGGCTTCCTTTTCTTTGGAATCCTGTGAAGCCAGTTTCTCGTATGCTCCCAGACGGGCTTTCTGCTTGGCCTGGCGGGCTTTTGGTGCCATACGAACCCATTCCAGCTCTCTCTGGAGAGTCTTTCTGCGCTTACTCTCCGTCTTTTCCTCCATCTCCAGACGCTTGGTCTTCTGGTCTAGCCATGAGGAGTAGTTTCCCTTCCAAGGTATGCCTTCTCCGCGATCAAGTTCCAGAATCCATCCGGCCACATTGTCAAGGAAGTATCGGTCGTGGGTAACGGCGATGACGGTTCCCTTGTACTGCCTCAGATGGGCTTCCAGCCAGAGAATACTCTCTGTATCAAGGTGGTTGGTAGGCTCGTCCAGAAGCAGGACATCCGGTTGCCTTAGAAGCAGGCGGCAAAGCGCAACCCTTCTTCTTTCTCCGCCGGATAGGGTAGATATCTTGGCGTCTGAAGGCGGGCATTGAAGTGCATCCATAGCCCTTTCCAGCTTGGAATCTATCTCCCAACCGCCGCAATGCTCTATCTTCTCCGTAAGTTCTCCTTGGCGCTCCATAAGGCGGTTCATCTGATCGTCATCCATTGGTTCGCAGAACTTTGCGGAGATCTCGTTGAACTCGCTGAGAAGGTCCATAACTTCCTGGACACCTTCCTGAACTACCTCGATTACAGTCTTGTCCGGATCCATTTGAGGCTCCTGCTCAAGATAGCCAACGCTGTAGCCGGGGGCCCACACCACTTCTCCCTGGTAGGATTTCTCCACCCCTGCGATAATCTTCAGCAGAGTGGACTTTCCGCTGCCGTTAAGGCCTATGATGCCGATTTTAGCTCCATAGAAGAAAGAAAGGTATATGTCCTTGAGAATTACTTTATTGTTGTGAGGCAGGATTTTGCCTACACCGTTCATCGAGAATATTATCTTTTCGTCTGCCATATCTGTTGTATTACCTTGTAAAGATAATAAAAAGGGATGACCTGAGGCCATCCCTTTCTTCTCTAATAGGTTAATACTTCTACTTCTTGTCACCCATAAGGCCACCGAGGATGCTGGTAGCAGCACCAATTATGCTGCCCAGGCCTCCGCCATTGGCGTTGCCGCCTCCAGTGATGGAAAGCATGATGTCCTTCAGGTCAATGTCACCGTCTCCATCCTGGTCTTTGATGAAGCCCTTAAGACCTCCCAGAATGCTAGGGATCAGGCCTGTGAGAGATTTTGCAAGTCCTCCTCCAAGATTCAGTTTGCTGAGAATGTTGGTGGAGAAAAGGTTGCCGGCCAAAGCGGTGATAGGGCTGCTGGCTGCGCTGGTCTTGCCTGTCAGAAGGTCAGAAATAAGGTCTGTACCTCCCTGTTTTGCAGCGGTCTGAGTGAGACTGCCTAGAATGGATTCGCCGAGTCCTCCGAGAACCTGGCTCTTGATGTCGGAAGGAATCTCGATTCCTCCGGTAGCAGAATTAACCTGCTTAGAAATCAAATCGCTGATTAAAGACATAATTATGTTTTTTAAGATGAGTTTTCACAAATTTAGCAAAAAAACTATTTGTTCCTTTCCAGCAGGACCACATTTTCCACGTGCTGGGTGTGAGGGAACATATCAACCGGCTGTACCTTCAGGATAGTATAGTCCCGGCAGAGGACTTCCAGATCTCTTGCCTGGCTGGCCGGGTTGCAGCTCACATATACTATGCGGTTAGGGGCTGCCTTCAGAATCACCTGTGCTACAGACGGATGGATGCCGGCTCTTGGAGGATCCAGGACAATAACGTCCGGTTTGCCGTGCTTTCTGATGAACGACTCGTTGAGCACATCCTTCATGTCACCGGCAAAGAATTCCGAATTGGCAATGCCGTTGTCCCTGGCATTAAGCCTTGCATCGGCGACAGCTTCTTCCACATATTCCACGCCTATGACCTTCTTGACCTTGCGGGCCAGGAAAAGGGCGATGGTGCCGGTTCCGGTGTATAGGTCATAGAGGACTTCATCTCCCTTGAGAGCGGCGAAATCCCTTACCACCGAGTAGAGGCGGTAGGCCTGGAGTGAATTTGTCTGATAGAAAGACTTCGGGCCAATCCGGAAAGAAATGTCTTCCATTTTCTCCACGAGGAACTCGTTTCCCTGTATATGGTAGATAGGGCAGCCGTCGTAACTGTCGTTGGCCTTGCTGTTTACGGTAAGATAGGCGGATGTGATCTGCGGGAATTCCGTACAGATGGCCCTTACCATATCCTCCGCTTCCTTCATCTGCTTTTTGGAAGGATTCTCGCCGATTCTGGAGGCTCCGATTACCAGGTTGATACCGAAACTTCCGTCCTCGGTTGAACGGATGACGATGTTTCTGAGCAGCCCGGTGTGGTTGTAAAGGTCGAAGAAGCCCAGGCTATGCTCTACAGCATATTTCCTGGCAAACAGCCTGA
This sequence comes from Bacteroidales bacterium, assembly GCA_017550655.1. Lineage (GTDB taxonomy): Bacteria > Bacteroidota > Bacteroidia > Bacteroidales > UBA932 > Egerieousia. The sequence goes on from JAFZOK010000018.1 coordinate 217,170, forward strand.
TTGCGTTGGACGGCTCTTTCTGAAGGCGGCATTCCTTGATATCCAGAACCTTGCTGAACATTCCAGGGATGTGGAAACCGAGTCCGAGGAGTTCCTCATTGGTGAATACCTTTTCTGAACCGTCCGGGTTGAGTCTTTCGTCACTGAAGAGCCAGCGCCTGTCCGAGAATGTGAATTCCAGCTTGTTGCGGTAGTCAATGATGCGTTCCGAGCCGAGAATGGGGGAGATAGGGGGGAGTGTCAGGTGCCCTATCCTGGTCAGCTGGTCAATAACCTGCTGCTGCTTGAATTCCAGCTGCTTGTCGTATGGGAGCGCCTGCCATGTGCAGCCGCCGCAGACTCCGTAATGCGGGCAGAACGGCTTCTGGCGGATGGGGGATTCCTTGACCATCCTTATAGGATTTCCCTGCATAAAGCCTTTGCGGGAGCGTGTAATCTGCACGTCCACAATGTCTCCCGGAACGCATTTTGGCACGAACAGTACCTTCCCGTCAATATGAGCAAGGCCATTGCCTTCTGCGGCAACGGCCTCAATGCTCACATTTTCAATTATTTGTTTGTCTTTATTCCGTTTGCGGCTCATATTAGAAAGCTGCAATCAGTTCCTTGTTGCTATAAGCGTCTGCACCGTAGCAGGTCTTAAGGTATGCAATACCGATCTTGTAGTCTTCCTCAGTGAAGGAATCGGTTGCTTCCTTTGCTACTACTACATTGTAACCAAGGCAGTAAGCGTCTGCAGATGTGTGTCTTACGCACATGTGGGCGTGCAGTCCGGTCATGATAACGGTCTTAACGCCGAGCTCTTTCAGAAGGATGTCCAGGTCTGTCTGGAAGAATCCGCTGTAGCGTCTCTTTGGAACTACATAGTCCTTTGCGCAGAGCTTGAGTTCAGGAATAACCTCGGCACCCTTGGTTCCCTTGATTGCGTGGTCTCCCCAGAGTTTGAGCTCGAGGTCGATGCCCTTAATGTGGCAGTCGTTGCAGAAAATTACAGGAACGCCTTTCTTGCGTGCAGCGTCCAGAAGCTTTGCAGTTGCCGGAACAATTGCGCGTCCGCGGTCGCATCCGAGTGCACCGGTAACAAAGTCGTTGAGCATATCCACAACAAGGATAGCCGGCTTATCCAGTTTCAGTTTAGGAGCAGCTTTCTTTGGAGCTGCTTTTTTAGTTGTCTTTGCCATTTCAGTAAGATGTGTTAAATTTGTCAGACAATTTATATTATGTTAAATAGAAATATCTCTTGCAATGTCGGTTGTACCCTATCTCAAAATCAATACCAAAGAATCCGCATCGACTCTCTTTTTGATAAATTCTTTCAGACGGCTGATTTCATCAGCTGGAATTTCTGTTTTTTCTTTCAGGACAATCTGGGCTGTTACGAAACTTGAAATGTCGTTCGTGTCCTTTCCAGTTTCGATTGTCGGAGCGAGACTCAATGTGTTAACCTGCGGATACAAAGTCTGGACCTCGTCAATCATTTGCTTTGCAACAGTCTCGTATCTTGTAAGTTGAGCTATTCTTTCCTGGAGGCTGGAAATCTCGGCGCTTTGATGCGATATGGTTGCGTTCAGTTCATCCTTTGTGGCGTTGAACATGGAAATGGATCCTTTAAGAGAAAGGATACTGTCAGTCAGGTTACCCTGAATTATGTTGAGTTCATAATCTCCGAGACCGTAAAAAGGCATTTTGCTTTTAGCCTCGGCGATTTTTGTTTCCGGGATTTCTCTTCCCACGGCAGCCAGAGTCAGTGTCTTTTCATTCTTGTCTATGTTCTGGGATACAATCTGGCTTCCGGTGAATGTCATTTCGTTGCTTATGAAATGCTGGAGATCTGATGCAAAGAAACTCTCCCTTATAATGTTTACGGTAAATATTGCAGCCGGCACCATCGTGGCCAGCACGATTGCTATCAGATATCCCCTAACCCTCTGGAAATTACCGTCATCTGGTTTTGCAACATGGCGGAAGCGCATAGCCCTGACTCCTATATAAGTGGCAAGAGCTATGAATACAGTGTTAATGAAATACAGGAAGAAGGCTCCGAAGAAATATTTCAGGTTAAGGCTGGCTATACCGAATCCCGCCGTGCACAAAGGCGGCATCAGGGCGGTCGCTATCGCTACTCCAGGAAGAATGTTCCCCTTGTCTTTGGAGGCGATGGCAACAATTCCGGCAGCGCCGCCAAACAGGGCTATCAGAACGTCGTAAAGTGTCGGGGAAGTCCTTGCAAGAAGTTCGCTCTGGGCTCCGTGATAAGGAGTGAGAGCAAAATATACAGTGGCGGTGATCAGACTTATAAGAGTGGCAACCCCATAGTTGGTGAGGCTTTTCTTAAGGAGATCGAAGTCGTTGGTTCCCACTGAATAACCCATACCGATTATAGGACCCATCAATGGAGAAATCAACATCGCGCCGATTATTACCGCGGTAGAATTGACGTTAAGTCCTAAGGAAGCAAGCAATATCGCAAACACGAGAACCCAAAGATAAGGGCCGCGGAAAGTGATGCCGTCGTTTATTCTTTTGACAACATCGCTCTTGTCTGAAAGAAAACCCTTCATCGAGAAGTATTTCCTGATACCCTTGCCTGTTCTTTTTATATCTTCCATAGCCTGTGATATAAAATCGTTCTTCAAAGATAGTCTTTTTGATTAAATTTGCGACGGACAAATATACCTGAAATGAATACAGACATCAAGATACCGCTTGCGGAGAGGATCCGTCCCGTTTCCCTGGACGATTATGTGGGGCAGGAACATCTTGTGGGGAAAGGCAGTGTGCTGCGCAAAATGATAGAAAGCGGCAATCTGTCGTCTTTCATACTCTGGGGGCCTCCAGGCGTGGGGAAAACCACTCTTGCACACATTATTTCAAAGCAGCTGGACCGCAATTTCTACACTATTTCCGCGGTCAGTTCCGGAGTGAAGGAGGTGCGTGAGGTTTTTGCCAAGGCAAAGGACAAGAACCTTTTCAATACCAAGACCCCTATTTTATTCATCGACGAGATTCACCGTTTCAACAAAGGGCAGCAGGACGCCCTGCTGGGTGCCGTTGAAGACGGGACCATCATTTTGATCGGAGCCACAACTGAAAACCCTTCCTTTGAGGTGATCAGCCCGCTTCTGTCTCGTTGCCAGGTGTTTGTGCTGAAGGAACTTAGCGTGGAAAATCTGGACACCCTTCTGAAGCGTGCGCTGGAGAAGGACCCCTATCTGTCATCGAGGAATATAAAGGTCACCGAAAAGGAAGCCCTGTTCCGCTATAGCGGCGGAGATGCCCGCAAGCTCCTGAATGTGCTGGAGATTATTGTGGGCAGTTTTCCTGAGGGAGAAGACATCGAGATTACAAACGATGTCGTGAAGGAGCGCCTGCAGGAGAATATGGCTCTTTACGACAAGAACGGAGAGCAGCATTACGATATCATATCGGCCTTCATTAAGAGTCTCAGGGGCTCGGATCCAAATGCGGCGGTTTACTGGCTGGCCAGAATGATCAAGGGCGGGGAAGATCCCCTCTTCATCGCGCGCCGTATGGTGATCCTTGCCGCAGAGGACATAGGGCTTGCAAATCCGAATGCCCTGCTGCTGGCACAAAGCACATTTGCCGCTGTTCAGCAGATTGGAATGCCGGAGGGCAGAATACCTCTCTCCGAGTGTGCCATCTATCTGGCTACCAGCCCGAAAAGCAACTCGTCCATTATGGCCATAGATGTGGCGCTCAGTCTTGTGGAGCAAAGCGGAGACCTGAGTGTTCCGCTCCATCTGAGAAACGCCCCTACCCGTCTTATGAAGGAGTTGGGATACCATCAGGGATACAAGTACGCTCACGACTATGAGGGTAATTTCGCAGACCTCGAATTCCTTCCGGAAGAAGTGTCCGGAACCAGGATTTACGAGCCATCCTCCAACCGCAGCGAAGACGAGATCAGAAGGCGTCTGAAATTGCTCTGGGAGAAATACAATTACTGACCATTTTTTATACATTTGCACGATGAAAAATTTGGAACTGGTTACAGATTATAACAACGGGATGTTTTTCCTCATGGCAGGTCCATGCGTGATTGAGGGCGAGGAAATAACCCGGTCCATAGCCGCTACTCTCAAGGAACTGACTGCAAAGTATAAGATTCCTTTCATTTTCAAGGCTTCATACAAGAAGGCAAACCGCTCCAAGATCACCTCTTTCACAGGTATCGGAGACAAGGAAGGCCTTGCCCTTTTACAATCTATAAGGAAAGAACTTGGAGTGGCGATTGTCACCGATATACATAGCGCCCAGGAGGCTGCACTTGCCGCTTCATACGATATTGACATTCTCCAGATTCCTGCTTTCCTCTGCCGTCAGACTGAGCTTCTGCAGGCCGCGGCCGCAACCGGCAAGTGGGTCAATATCAAGAAGGGACAGTTCCTCTCTCCAGAGGCTATGACATTTGCCGTTCAGAAGGTCCGCGACAGCGGCAACCCTAACGTGATGCTTACTGAAAGAGGCAGCCAGTTCGGCTACGGAGACCTTGTGGTAGATTTCCGCAGCATCCCGAAGATGCAGAAATTCGGTTGCCCTGTGGTTCTGGATGTCACCCACTCTCTCCAGAAGCCTAACCAGATGTCCGGAGTTACAGGCGGAGAGCCTGAACTGATTCCCCACATTGCCCGTGCCGGCATAGCAGCCGGAGCGGACGGACTGTTTATGGAAACCCATCCGGACCCTGCTTCCGCAAAGAGCGATGGAGCCAACATGCTGAACCTGGCCCTTATGGACGGCCTTCTGGCACAGTTGGTTGAACTCAGAAAGACAATGAACTCCATAGAAAAGAAATAAATCGTTTTAAGATATGTTTTTGACATCTGATTTTTCTAAAAGGTACGAGAAACTGCCTGTAAAGATTTTTAATGAACAGAAAGAGGCCTCCAAGGTCATCGTAAGAGATGTAATGGTTCAGGCCAAGAAGAAGGCAGCTGAGGGAAAGAACCTTGTTCTGGCACTGGCGGCATCGTCTGCCTGCCTCCAGGTTTATGACGACTTTATCACTGCGGTAAAGGAGAAGAAAATGAGCTTCAAGAATATTGAAGTATTCGGAATGGACGATTATTATCCACTGGACCGCAACGAATTGCAGAGCCATTACAGGTTCCTCAAGGAATGTCTGCTGGACGATGTGGATATTCCGGCAAAGAACATCCATTTCATAGACAGTTCCAAGAGGGACAAGATGGAGGAATATTGCCAGAACTACGAGAAGGAAATAGAGAAGGCCGGCGGAATAGATATCGTCATTACCGGCAATATGGCAATGAACGAGCCTGGTTCTCCATATAACTCCCGCACAAGGAAGATAAACCTCAACTTCACAACCAGAGTTGGTGCCGCGAGCGAATTCTTCGGAGTGGACGACGTTCCTTACTACGCCATTACGATGGGTATCGCCACTATCTTGGAAGCCAAGAAGATATACTATCTTGCCTGGGGAGAGGGCAGCGCTCCTAAGATCAAGAAGATCGTCGAGGGCGAGGTTACCAAGATGGTTCCGGCCTCCTATCTCCAGGAACACGGCAATGCCCATATTATCCTTGACAGGGCTGCTGCCGTAAACCTTACCAGAATCGAGACCCCTTGGCTCACAGACAAGGTTAACTGGACTCCTTATCTTATCCGCAAGTCCGTATTCTGGCTTTGCCTTAAGCTCGGCAAGCCGATTCTCAAGCTTACTGACCGCGACTATAACGATAACGGAATGGCAGACCTGGTTACCGAGAAAGGTCCTGCAAGCCAGATTAATATAAAGGTGTTCAACGATCTTCAGCACACCATCAGCGGATGGCCGGGAGGAAAACCTAACACAGATGACTCAACCCGTCCTGAAAGGGCTTTGCCTTATCCTAAGAGGGTTGTTGTATTCTCCCCTCACCCGGATGACGACGTGATTTCAATGGGAGGAACCCTTGCCCGTCTTGCTGAGCACGGACACGATATTCACGTGGCATACCAGACCAGCGGAAACATAGCAGTGTTCGACCACGATGTTATCAGGTATCTGGATTTTATCCGCGACAGCGCTGACATATTCGACATTGACCCTAAGAACGCCGATGCGCTTTTCAAGAAGATAGAAAAGGAGCTTGCCAAGAAGCATCCGGGACAGGCAGATCCGCTGATTGTCCGCAGGATAAAGACTTATATCCGCCGCAGCGAGGCCCGCAGCGCCTGCCGTTATCTTGGTATTCCTGACGATCACGTGAACTTCCTCTCCCTGCCATTCTACGAGACCGGTGGAGTCAAGAAGAAGCCACTCGGAAAGAAAGATATTGAAATCGTGAAGAAACTCCTCCAGAGAATCAAGCCTCACCAGATATTTGCTGCTGGAGACCTCTCCGACCCTCACGGAACACACAGGGTTTGCTTCCAGGCAGTTATCAAGGCCTGCGAAGAGCTTAAGGACGAGCCTTGGTTCAAGGATTGCCGCATCTGGATGTACAGAGGCGCTTGGCAGGAGTGGGATGTCGCCGAGGCAGAAATGGCAGTTCCTCTGAGTCCTGAGGAAGTGAAGATCAAGCGCAGTGCCATCTTCCGCCACCAGTCCCAGAAGGATTACCCTCTGTTCCCTGGTTCAGACTCCAGAGAGTTCTGGCTCAGGGCCGAGGAGAGAAACCACAACACAGCTGTCATTTTCGACAAGCTCGGAATGGCTGAGTACCAGGCAATAGAGCTCTTCGTCAAATACAAGTGGTAATGAAGAGTATTCTTTTAAGAATGATGTTTCCTGCAATGTGCGGCATTTTGCTGTGCGCTGCAGGAAATTTTTTATACGGACAAACCAGACCTAAACCCAAGATGGAAAAGATCAAGCTTGCAAAGGTTTCACACGTGGATTTTGAATGCGCCAATCCTTGCTTCAGGGAAATAGAGAATAAGTTTGAAACAATTGCTTCAAATGCCGTGGATGTTGTCAACTGGCCCGACAGGAACGGAGATTATTCCCCAAAGGCTTCGTTCAAGATAATGTACTCTGATTCATATCTGTACATCAGGTATCAGGTAGAGGAGACCGAGCTCAGGGCCACTTTCCCGGCCGACTCTGGAGCCCGTCCGTGGACTGATGACTGTATGGAACTGTTTATCCTCCCTGACGAGGAAACGGGAGTTTACTACAACATCGAGATGAACTGCATCGGACGCGGAATCGTTGGATACGGACCTTCCAAGCAGGGCAGAGAGCATTTTGAAAAGGAGAGAATGGACAGGATTCTGCGTTACAGCTCTCTTGGAACCGAGGCATTCGGGACAAGGATTGCTTCTGACAGCGAGCCATTCAAATGGTCTATGATAATTGCCGTTCCTCTGGATTTGATTCTTCAGGGAAAGGATGTTTCCACATTAAAGGGAAGGACGGCACGGGGAAATGTCTTCAAATGCGGAGACGACATGCAGCACCGCCACTATCTGACATGGAATCCTGTCGGAACGGAAAGGCCTGATTATCACCGTCCGGAGTTCTTCGGGTATTTTGAATTTGAATAGAATTAGAACGGATAGCCGATACCGAAACTGATTTCGAAGTTATCCTTCTTGAGCCATTTGTCCGGCCCTGTCCACTGGGATGTGGCCGGATTATATGTTTTGAATCCGAGATCCAGACGTATGACTGCAAAGTCCAGGTCCAGCCTCAGGCCGACTCCCCAGTCCAGGGCCAGATGCTTGTAGAAATCCTTTGTGTGAAACACTCCCTTAGGGTCTGCTTCTTCTCCTGTAACCTTGTTCTTGCGGTCGAATGTCCAGATATTACCAAGGTCTGAGAATACAGCTCCGTTAAGGAATGAAATTATCGGGAAACGATACTCCATATTGGCTTCAAGCTTGATGTCTCCCGTCTGGTTCGGGATTCTGAAGGCGCTGTCTCTCGGGGCATAACCCGGGCCTAGTGTTCTTGGCTGCCAGCCTCTCATATCGTAGGCTCCTCCACCCCAGAACATTTTCTCCAGAGGAAGCATCCTGGAGTTGCCATATCCCTTGCCGACTCCTCCCAAGGCTCTGAATGCGAGCATGTGGTTAGGATTTGCTCCGAACTTGAACGTGTAAACTCCACTCATTTCCATCCTGAAATACTGGGAATAAGGGGATTTCCAGATCATTCTCTCTCCCCTGTCGTTTTTCTTCATCTGGGAGTTGAAGAGACTTACAACATTTCCGGAAAGATCCAGACCATATCTTATATACCAGAAATTACGTACCGGTTTAATGGATGGGTCTGAGATGTAATAAACGCTGGCCCCTACTCCGAGGTCGAAGTGGTTGCTGTAGCTGTTTTTCAGATAAGGATCGCTGAGCTTATTGTAGAAGGTGGAATCCAGGTTGTAGATTCTCACGATGTTTGCCTGTATCGGAGAAACTTTCCAAAACAGTTTGCGCTTGACATTCCAGCTGTAGTTATAGCTGGCAGACAGTATATTGCGTGTATACTCCGGCCTTGTCTGATAGCTGTAGGATGTTGCAACCTCAGTGTGCGGGATTGTTCTTGACCGGAACCATTTGCCAGGGGCAAACAAAAAGCGCGGTATATCAAGGGTGGTGTTTATACCTATCTCGGTTGAATGGATGTTGCTGTGCAGTTTGAACTGGAAATCTCCCATCAGTCCTACTGTCAGCACTTCCGCTCCCCTGAAAACGTTCTTGTGGAAATACGATATTGCAGGAGAAATACCCAGAAGTCCGTTGGCATTTGTGCTTCCCTGGAGATCCACCTTGAATCCCTGAACGTTGGTAGCCTGCAGTGTGATGGAAGTCTGCACGCCGGACGAATCCACCTCCTGCTGCTGGATGTTTACGCTTGAGAAGAGGTTAAGGCTGGAGAATCTGGAATAAGTAGACTCGACTATGTCTTCGTTGTATTGCTCACCCGGCTTTATCAGATTCAGGCGGTTCAGGACCTTCTTCCTTACCAGATTGCCTGTCTGCGAGAAACTTATAACCTTAATGTTTCCGTATGGGATGGTGTCTATCTGGTTTCTCCAGACGGTTAGAAGTGAATCTCTTCTAGCCGTGAACGAAGAATCCATTTCGGTTCTGGCTGAACGGATCTGGTTGAAATTCCTTCTTGTGGAAACCAGCACGTCCGAGAATGTGAAAACCTTGTGCGGTCTTGCGTCCTTAGGGCTTGAGCTTCTCAGATAATCCTTGATTGCAATGTCCAGATGGCTCTTTCCATTATGAGCCAAAGTGTCTCCGGTAAAGAACAGGTAACCTTTGTCAAACCCGTAATAGCCTTTGTTCCTGAAGATTTCCGCAACCCTTTCAGATTCCTGTTCCAGAATGTCCTCGGAGAGCCAGTCCCCTTCCTTGACCAGGCTTTCACTCCTGTTTGCAGACATAATGTCGTACATATCCACATCCGGAATCGTGTAGGTAATGGTATCAATAATGTAACGGTTGCCCGGAGTAACTGTGTATGTAACCTTTGTTTTCTTTTTTTCTGTACTGAAGGAAGTTGTGATCTTAGAGTCGTAGAAGCCTTTGAACTTCATGTGGTTGAGCATATTCTTCGCGGAACTCTCCACAAGGTCTTCGTCAAAAATGAGAGGAGGGGTGCCCATTTTCTCGGCGATTTTGTCCCATCCTCTGCCGGTCCCCTTTCCGGTATTGTAAAGGGCGACGCTGAACTGATAGCCCATAATGCCTTTTTTCGGGGTCTGCTTAATGTATTTGGCAAGGTCGCTGAGTTCCTCCGGCTTGTCTTTTGTAAAGACTATCTCGTTGGCTGTGAGCATACTCTGGCCTTCAGGAATGACCTTTGTCATACTGCAGGAGTATAGCAGCGCACAGAGCGAGAAGACGGTTATCAGGGCTTTTGCTTTCATAATTGCCTTCAAAATTACTCAAAAACCGCCAAATAATGCCAATAATGAATATATTTGCATTGCAATAGGCAATCCGACTCACTTGGATTGCTCAAAAAATAATAAACTAACTTACTTGGATTGGCAATATGAAGAACAAGTACATCAATTTGGTTGAGCAGACTTTTGACTGGCCACAGGCCGAATTCAGAGTAGAAGACGGCAATCTTTTCTTCCACGATATTCCTATGATGGATGTGATAGACCAGTACGGGACACCGCTCAAAATCACCTATCTTCCCAAGATATCGAGCCAGATTCAGAGGGCTAAGAGAATGTTCAATGTGGCGATGGCCAAGGTAGATTACAAGGGCAGCTACCATTATTGCTACTGCACCAAGAGTTCCCATTTTGCCTTCGTTCTCCAGGAGGCCCTCAAGAACGACATTCATCTGGAAACATCATCCGCATTTGATTTCAATCTTGTGGATGCCCTTTATGATGAGGGAATTATAGACAAGAACATTGTGATTGTCTGCAACGGCTACAAGAGAGATACCTATATTGAGAACATTGCCGCCAAGTGCAATGACGGTTGGAAGAACATCATTCCGATTCTGGACAACATGAGCGAATTCGACGATCTGGACAAGACGATCAACGCCCCTACCAGCATAGGAATCCGCATTGCTTCCGAAGAGGAGCCGAAGTTCGAGTTCTATACTTCCAGGCTCGGCATAAGGTATTCGGATATTGTTCCTTTCTACAAGACAAAGATTGCCAAAAGCAGCAAATTCTCGCTGAAAATGCTGCATTTCTTCATCAATACCGGTATAAAGGACAACGCTTACTATTGGAACGAATTGTCCAAGTGCGTTAACGTATATTGCGACCTGAAGGCAGTTTGCCCTGACTTGGATTCCCTGAATATCGGTGGCGGTTTCCCTATTAAGTCTTCTCTTGTGGATGATTATGATTACGAGTACATGACAGAGGAGGTAATTTCCCAGATCAAGACTATATGCAACCAGAGAGGCGTCGCCGAGCCTCAGATATTCTCCGAGTTCGGAAGTTTCACGGTTGGTGAAAGCGGAGCAACAATCTTCCAGGTACTTGACGTTAAGCAGCAGAACGACCGCGAGAGATGGTATATGATAGACAGTTCGTTCATGACTACCCTTCCAGATATCTGGGGAATCAAGAAGAGATTCATAATGCTTCCTATCAACAAGTGGGAAAACCAGTACCAGAGAGTGTTCCTTGGCGGACTTACCTGTGATTCAGAAGATTATTACAATGCTGAGGCCCACTCTAATGCCATTTTCCTCCCGATTACCGAGGGAAGAAAGGAGGAGGAGCCTCTCTATATCGGTTTCTTCCACACCGGAGCATACCAGGAGTCCATTGCCGGTTACGGAGGAATCCAGCACTGTCTTATTCCTGCTCCAAAGCACGTCATCATAGACAAGGACGCAACCGGAGACTATACAACCAAGCTCTTTAGCAAGGAACAGAGTTACAAGAGCATGCTCAAGATACTCGGATACTAATATGGAGAATCGTCTTACATCCGCTAAAATCAAGGAGATACGCTCTCTTCAGCAGAAGAAGTTCCGTTCTTCCCTTTCTCTGTTTGTGGTGGAGGGAGAGAAGATGGTGGAAGAGGCGCTTTCTTCAGGCTTCGAGGTGGAGAGCGTATGGAAAAGAGATGAAATCGGAGAAGGCAATATGGCCCGTATTTCCTCTCTTTCATCACCTTCCCCTATCCTTGCTGTTCTGAAGCAGAAGAACCTTTCCCTCAGCGATATAGACATAAAGAAGGGTGGCCTGTACCTTCTTCTTGACGGAGTGAAAGATCCGGGGAACCTCGGCACCATTATCCGCCTTGCGGACTGGTTTGGGGTAAGCGCCGTGTTCTGCTCTGAGGATTGCGTGGAACTTTATAATCCGAAGACAGTTCAGGCCACTATGGGTGCAATCTTCAGGGTTAAGGTTTGCTACGCTCCTTTGAATAAGGTGATTGAAATCGCGGAGAATAAAGATATTCCGGCATTCGGTACTTTCCTGGATGGAAAACCGATTTCAGATGAATTCTATAAAGGAATAGATGCCGGGGGGCTGGTTGTACTTGGCAGCGAATCCTTCGGCATTTCAGCGGAGGTTTCCGGTCTTATTCCAAAGGACAGGCATATACTGATTCCGTCATTCGACAAGAAGGGCAATGTGAGAAAAGGCGGTCAGGGTTCCGAGTCTCTGAATGTTGCAACGGCCTGTGCAGCAATTCTTTCTCTGATCAGGGCCAGATAGTCTAGGAGGAAATCTCCATCCATTTTTCAAGTTTGGAATCCCGTTCATCCTTGAGACGGGAGTATTCCTTCGAGAGTTTTTCAACGTCCTCTGCGCTGACAGGAGATGACAGCGCATGCTCTATATCTGCAATCTTGAAGTCCAGCTCAGCGATTTCGTTTTCCAGTTTTTCAACCTCTTTTCTGCGTCGCCTCTCTTCCTTGCTCTCCGCCCTGGCCTGCTGGGAGTCCTTGATCTGGACTGGCTTTTCTTCCACTTTCTTCTCTTCCTTGACTGGAGCCGGTGCCGCGAGAAGGTCTTTCTTGAGGTGTTCCAGATAGGTCTCAATTCCGCCAAGATGCTCCTTGACCTTTCCGTCCCTGAACTCGTAGGCCTTGTCTACCAGACCGTTGAGGAAGTCTCTGTCGTGAGATACAATAATCAGCGTGCCGTCATATTTCAGCAGAGCCTGCTTGAGGATTTCCTTGCTCTGGATATCCATGTGGTTTGTAGGCTCGTCCAGTGCAAGAAGATTGTATGGCTTCAGTATGAGTTTGGCCATTGCAAGCCGGGCCCTTTCTCCTCCGCTCAGGACCGCTACCTTCTTGTCCACGTCCTCTCCCTTGAATAGAAATGCGCCGAGCAAATCTCTCAGCCTCTGGCGGTATTCTCCCGGAGCGGCATTCTCCAGAGTGGAATAGACAGTTTCGTTCTTGTCCAGTATATCTTCCTGATTTTGGGCGTAATAGCCAAGAGCAACATTGTAGCCGTGCTCGGATTTTCCAGCCAATGGATCAAGTTCTCCGATGACAACCCTCATCATTGTGGTCTTTCCCTCTCCGTTTCTTCCTACAAAAGCCACCTTCTCCCCTCTTTCTATCGTTATGTTAATCCTGGATGCAACAGTCTTTTGGGGATATCCGATAACAAGATCTTCCGAGCGGAAAACCACCTGGCCGCTTCGCGGAGCCGGAGGAAACTTTACGGTCATTGTGGCCTTGTCTTCCAGATCCACCTCGATCCTTTCCAGTTTGTCCAGGGCTTTGATGCGGCTCTGGACCTGGTTGCTCTTGGTGGCCTTGTAGCGGAACCTTTCTATGAACTCCTCGGTTTTTTCTATCATCCTCTGCTGGTTCTCGTATGCGGACCGCTGCTGCTCCATCCTTTCCTTGCGGAGTATCTTGTACTGTGAATACGGAACCTTGTAATCGTGGATCTTTCCGAGCATTATCTCGATTGTGCGGCTCGTGGTGCTGTCCAGGAACTTGCGGTCGTGGGATATCAGAAGGACTGATCCGCGGAAGGTTTTCAGATAGTTTTCGAACCACTGGATGGATTCAATGTCCAGATGGTTTGTGGGCTCGTCAAGAAGCAGGCTGTCCGGCTTTGAAAGAAGGATCTTGGCAAGCTCGATTCTCATGTTCCACCCCTGGCTGAGTTCCCGTGTCGGGCGGTTGAATTCTTCCGGCTTGAAGCCGAGTCCAATAAGGACTTTCTCCGCCTGGCTTGCCGGAGGCTCGCTTTCCATCATCGCCACCCTATCCTGGATGTTGTTCAGTTCAACGATTAGATTGTTGTATGCATTGGACTGGTAATCTGTCCTTTCTGATAGTTGTGCGGTTATCTCGTCAATCCTGTCGTGGAGTGCAAACAGCCCGTCAAAGGCTTTCATCGCCTCTTCCATCACGGTCTTGTCCTTGGCGTGGGACATCATCTGCGGAAGATAGCCTATCCGCTCCCCTCTTGTCTTTGTAATGTTCCCCGATGTGGGAGACACTTCGCCGAGTATGAGTTTCAGGAGTGTCGATTTGCCGGCCCCGTTCTTTCCGACAAGGCCGATTTTCTCGTTGTCCGAGATATGTAGGCTGATATGGTCCAGGAGTGTGAACGCTCCCCAGGAAAGAGTCAGGTCGTTGACGGTTATCATTTCTCCGCTTCCTCCTTTTCCTCTTTCTTTTCCCTGCACATCATTATGCTGACCTCATAAAGGCCGTAAAGCGGAAGTCCCACGGCCATAAGCGTGAACGGGTCTCCGGTTGGAGTTATGATTGCGGCAATTATGAGCAGGATCACAAAAGCATGCCTGCGGTATTTCTTGAGCGTATGCTTGTAAATGAGTCCGAATTTGGAAAGCAGGGCGGCAACCGTAGGAAGCTCGAATACAGCGCCCAGAATCAGGATCAGGGAGAAGAATGTGGAAATGTATGACCTCAGCGATATCTGGTTTGCCACGTCACCCATTACCTGATATGTTCCCAGGAATCTGACAGTCAGAGGGAAAAGAAGGAAATAACCAACCAGTACCCCAAGATAGAAGAACACGGCGGCAAAGGAGAATGCCCTGACTGCAGCCCTCTTTTCCTTTGGGTAAAGGGCGGGACTGACGAATGTCCATATCTGGTAAAGAATTATCGGGGTGCAGACCACAAGCGCAAAATAGAAGGAAGTGCTTATGTGTATGAAGAACTGCGCCGGCAGGTCTATGTTTATGACATTCAGCTTGAAAGGCCCGAGCGTATCCTGGTGCAGCGCGCCCAGGATCCGGTCCACAAACCTGTACAGAACAAAGTTGTCGTCTGTGGGAGCGAATACGATGCCGAACATGAAATCCTTGAAGATGAAGAACACTATGGCTGCCCCTAAAAGGATAAGAGCTGAACGGAAGAGTACCTTCCTCAGCTCATCCAAATGCTCCCAGAATGTCATGTTCTTCTCTGCCAAGGGGAAGAAGTGTTAGTTCTCGATATCTTTCTTTATATCGTTGAGGGTTGATTTTACTTCATCGTCCTTGATATCGTCTTCAACACCCTTCATGCCGTCCTTGAAACTCTTGACTCCCTTGCCGATACCTTTCATAAGCTCTGGAATCTTTCTTCCGCCGAAAAGAAGCAGGATGACGAATGCGATAATCAGGATTTCTCCCCATCCGAAAGAACCGAATAATAGCAGGTTGTACATAGTATGATGTTTTTATAATTTTCTAATCCGGACAAATTTAATGATTTTTTCCCAGTTCTCAATCCTCAGGGAAATATGCCTCGATTTTTTCCAGGAAGGATTTCGGGGCCCTTATCGGTATTCTCTTGTCTGCGCTGATGAAGCCAACAATCACGGTTCCGTAGCAGATAAGCTCGTCTGCCTGGTTGAATATCCTCTGGTCGAACACCAGTTTTGCCTGTGGCTTCTTTGTCAATGTGGTTACAACTTTCAGAGTATCCCCCATCCTGGAAGGAAGCTTGAAGTGAATATCCACGCTGACTACCGGGACCATTATGTTTTCCACTTCCATCTTCTCGATAGGAATGCCCAGTTCCTTCATCATCTGGTTACGTCCGCATTCAAAGAAACGCACATAATTGGAATGATGGACTATACCCATCTGGTCACATTCGTAATACCTTACATCCAGTTTACATTCAGAGGTATACATATTATTGAAGGTTTTTGCGGTTAACAAGTCTAATCATCCATCCCATAAACATTACTGTAGAAGTGACTGCAATGAGAATGATCCAGGCCAGGGCATCCAGTTTGACGGTTCTGAAAAGGTCTCCCGGAACAAACTGGACTATGATAATCTGAAGAATGAAAATCATCGATACAACAAGAAGGAAATTGCGGTTCTGCCCAAGTTTGTGGAATGGGCCGTTGGACGTTTCCAGGCATCTGGCATTGAAGAGGTTCCACATCTGCATCAACACAAATCCAGTGAAGAAACAGCATATAAAGACATCATAATTCTCGCTTCCTTCTCCAGGGCTTCTCATCATAAACATGAATGCGGCAAAGAACATTCCTATTCCGGCAAGCATAATCCTCTTCCACATCTGTTTTGTGATTATAGAATCGTTGAGCCCTCTAGGCTTTTCCTTCATTACAGCAGGATCCTTTGGCTCGGAAGCCAGGGCCAGGGCGGCCAGAGTGTCCATAATCAGATTAATCCATAGGATTTGGGTTATGGTCAGAGGATATTCCTGATTCAGGAACAAAGGGCCTGCTATGGCAGTCAGAAGGGCCGCCACGTTAACGCTCAGCTGGAAGAATATGAATCTCTGGATGTTATGGTAAATGCTCCTTCCCCATTCCACTGCGGTTACCACTGTGGAGATGGAGTCGTCCAGGATTATGATATCGCTGCTTTCCTTGGCCACGGAAGTTCCACTGCCCATACTCAGGCCCACGTTTGCGTAGTTGAGCGCTGGAGCATCGTTTGTACCGTCTCCGGTTACGGCAACCACCTCCCCCATTTTCTCCAGAAGCTTCACCAGGCGGACCTTGTCTTCCGGGCGGGCTCTGGACATAACCTTGATCTTCGGTATCCTTTTGAGAGCCTCCTCATCTGAGAGGGCGGAGAATTCCGCTCCGGTTATGGAGTTTTCCTCCGGGGTATCATCCTCTTTCCAGAGAGTGGCCTGCCTTGCTATCTCAATGGCTGTGAGAGAATTGTCTCCTGTTACTATCTTTATCGCGATGCCTGCGCTCTCGCATTTTGCAATTGCCTCGGGAACATCTTCCCTTACAGGGTCCTCGATGGCGGCAAAGCCGTCGTAAAGCAATTCTCCACCCGGTACTCCGTGAGCAAAGCAGATGCATCTCATCCCCCTTTTCTGGAATGACTGAATCCTTTCCAGTTCACTTTCCTTTCCCTCATATCCTTCGCAGAGGGAAAGCACTGTTTCAGGAGATCCTTTCAGAAGCAGGCGCTTTCCTTCCCCGGTACTGATGATGGAAGACATGTATTTAAGGTTGGATGAGAACGGAATCCTTTCCAGCACCTCGTAACGGTTCCTTAAGGCCATATAATCATATCCCAGGCCCTTCAGATAAAGAAGCGTTGCTCCCTCAGTTGGATTGCCGATGAAATTGTCCCCGTCCAGGAAAGCCGTGGAGTTTAGACTTATTGCTATAGCCGTGTCCTCATTGTTTTTGAGAGTGCATTCCGCCACCTTCATCTTGTTCTGGGTAAGGGTTCCGGTCTTGTCCGTGCAAATTACAGTTGAGGCTCCCATTGTCTCGCAGGCATGCATTTTCCTTACCAGCGCATTCTGCGCAGTCATTTTGCGCATACTGTATGCCAAAGCAAGTGATATGCTCATAGGAAGTCCCTCAGGCACAGCCATTACGATAAGCGTAACAGCCAGCATGAACATTGTAACAAGGTGACTGATTCCTTCCGTTGAAGACAGGTCTAGACCGTTGTGGTACTCATAAATGAAAAGTGCAACGAATACAAGAATTGAAACCGTTATGCCCACCTTACCTATCTGGGATCCGAGCTTGGAAAGCTGTCTTGTAAGTGGTGTCTGGACTCCCGTGGTTTCCGCGGCGGCTCTGGCAGTCTTGCCAATCTCCGTGGAGTCTCCCACGGTTTCCACCAGCATCGTGCCCTCTCCCTCGCTGACGGTTGTGCCCCTGTAGACCTTGTTCGGGGAATATGCGGTCTTGAATTCGGAAACCGGTTCCGCCTTCTTGCTTGACGGCTTGCTTTCCCCGTTGAGGCTGGATTCGTTCACTTTCAGGTCAACTGCCTGGACAACAGTTCCGTCCGCAGGAACTTCATCGCCGAGATTGAGGATTATATAGTCTCCGACAACTACTTCGGACTTTGGTATCAGCACAACGGCGCTTTCTCCGTTTTCCTTTTGGCGCAATGCCTTAACGGGAGCTTCATCGCTGATTTTGTTAAGAATATCGAATTCCTTTCCGGCTTTTCTCTCGTTAAGGAAAGAGACCATTGTGGCAAGGATAATCGCGATTATTATACCCGCGCTTTCCAGGAGGGAACCCTTGCCGAAAACCAGTGTTATGGTAAGCGATATGGCAGCGGCAATGCTGAGGATTATGATGAGGGGGTCCTTGAACTTTCCCATCAACTGCAGCAGCCAATGCTCCCTCTTTGGAGGAGTGAGCACATTGCTGCCGTACTTTTGGCGGCTTTCTTCTACTTGCCTGTTATTTAAGCCTCTGAAGGAGTTCATCAAGTGCTTTCAGCTTTTCGAGAGCATCGCTTTCCTTCTTCCTTTCCAGATCCACGACAGCCTTAGGAGCGCTTGAAACAAACCTCTCGTTGGAGAGTTTCTTCCTTACTCCCGTGAGGAATCCCTCATAGCGTTTGATTTCAGCCTCGATCTTGGCCTTTTCAGCTTCCACATCTACCTGGACAGGAACAAAGAACTCGGTTGTTCCAACCATAAAGTTTACACCGGTCTGGTTGGTGTCGAAGCTTTCGGTCTCCTCTATCCTGGACACATTAGCAAGTTTTGAAACCAATGCTCCTGTTTCGGCAATCGGCTTCTTTACAAAGAGTTCCACAGCCTGCTTAGGAGAAATCTGCTTGCTTTGGCGGATGTTCCTTATGTTGATGATGCAGCCTCTTGCAATCTCGAAGTCAGCGATGGCCTTCTCGTTGACATCACCTGCCTTAGGCATCATCTGCCTCATGATGGTTTCCCCATCTTTTCTAGGAGACAGATTCTGCCACAGTTCCTCGGTGATGAACGGCATAAACGGATGCAGAAGCTTCAGGAGGCTGTCGAAGAACTGTACGCTCTTGTCGAATACGGTCTTTGAAATCTTCTCTCCGAATGCCGGCTTCACTGCCTCAAGGTACCAGGCGCAGAACTCATCCCAGAAAAGTTTGTAGATGGTCATTGTGGCATCGCTGATCCTGAACTTGGAGAAGTGGTCGTCTATTGTTGCAATGCTCTTGTTCAGAAGGCTTTCGAACCATTCTACTGCCTTTGCTTCGGCCTGTGAAGGAGTGGCGCTTGGATCAACTTCCCAACCCTGGATAAGGCGGAAGGCGTTCCATATCTTGTTGCAGAAGTTACGTCCCTGCTCAACCTGGCTTTCGTCAAAGAAGATGTCGTTTCCAGCACTTGAGCAAAGCAGCATTCCCACTCTTACTGCATCCGCTCCGTACTGCTTGATAAGAACGAGAGGGTCCGGCGAGTTGCCGAGAGTCTTGCTCATCTTTCTTCCGAGCTTGTCGCGGACTATACCTGTGAGATATACGTTGCTGAACGGTTCCTTGCCCTCGAATTCGTCTGCCGCCATTATCATTCTGGCAACCCAGAAGAAGAGGATATCAGGAGCGGTAATAAGGTCATTTGTAGGGAAATAATATGCAAGCTCCCTGTTTGGCTGCCTGTCAGGGAAGCCTGGTTTCTCAGGGTCGAATACTGAGATAGGCCACAGCCATGATGAGAACCAGGTGTCCAGAACATCTTCGTCCTGGCGCAGATCCTCAATCTTCAGATCCGGATTCTTGGCGGCAGCCTGAGCGAATGCTTCTTCCTTGGTAGCTGCCACAAAGCAGTCTCCGTCAGGAGTATAGTAAGCCGGAATCTGCTGGCCCCACCACAGCTGGCGTGAAATGCACCAGTCTCTAACGGTTTCCATCCAGTGGCGGTAAGTGTTGGTGAAGCGGTCCGGAATCAGCCTTACTTTTCCGTCCTCCACGCTCTTGAGGGCCTTGGCGGCAAGGTCTTCCATCTTCAGGAACCACTGCAGTGATAGCTTAGGCTCAATAACGGCGTCTGTCCTTTCGGAATGGCCTACAGGAGAATTGTAATCCTCGGTCTTCTCCAGATTTCCGGCATCTTCCAGCATCTTCACGATGTTCTTCCTTGCCTGGAACCTTTCCTGCCCGACCAGGATCTGGGCCTTCTCGTTCAGGCATCCGTCATCGTCGATGATATCCAGAACCGGCAGCTTGTGCCTCAGGCCTATTTCATAGTCGTTGATATCGTGAGCCGGGGTAACCTTGAGGCATCCGGTTCCGAAATCCATAGTCACGTAATCATCCTCGATGATTGGAATCTCCTTGTTAATCAGAGGGATGAGAATCTTCTTGCCCCTGAGCCAGTGATACCTCTCGTCGTTTGGATTGATGCAGACAGCGGCGTCTGCCATTATGGTTTCAGGACGTGTGGTGGCAATAACAATGTACTTGTCAGTTGCCTTTCCGCCTTCGCTGATGAAATATCTCAGATAATAGAGCTTGCTCTTGGTATCCTTGTGGATAACCTCCTCGTCGCTGACGGCAGTTTTTCCGACAGGATCCCAGTTGACCATTCTCACTCCTCTGTAAATCAACCCCTTGTTGTAGAAATACACGAAGGTGTTGATTACGGCCTTGCTCAGGGCTGGCTCCATAGTGAAACGGGTGCGGTCCCAGTCGCAGGATGCTCCCAGCTTGCGGAGCTGCTTGAGGATTATTCCTCCGTGCTCTTCCTTCCACTTCCAGGCTTCTTCCAGAAACTGCTCCCTGGTAAGGGAAGACTTCTCGATGCCCTTTTCCTTCAGGCGGGCCACAACCTTGGCCTCGGTGGCAATGGAAGCGTGGTCAGTACCCGGTACCCAGCAGGCGTTCTTGCCCAGCATGCGGGCGCGGCGGATCAGAACGTCCTGGATGGTGTTGTTCATCATATGTCCCATGTGCAGGACACCGGTCACGTTTGGCGGCGGAATAACTATGGAATAAGGCTCCCTTTCATCGGGCTCCGAGTGAAATATCTTGTGTTCTAACCAATAGGAATACCATTTGTCTTCCGTTAGGGAAGGGTCGTACTTTGCAGGAATGTCCATTTTCTCTAATTAATTAACCGCGCAAAGTTAATAAAATTCACTATATTTGCCCGATACATTTTATCAAATAATAATAGGTATGGCTGATAACAAGCAGTTGGATATAGAACTGAGCAGCGAGGTGGCAAAAGGTTCCTATTGCAACCTTTCCATAATCACCCACTCGCCCAACGAGTTCGTACTGGATTTTCTGAAGATTTTGCCCGGATTCCCTAAGGCAGTCGTAACCGAAAGGATAATTATGACTCCTGAGAACGCAAAGAGGCTCCGCGATGCCTTGACTGACAATGTGGGCAAGTTCGAATCCCATTTTGGAGAAATTGTTCTCCACAACCCGGAACCGTCTGTCCCGATTGGTTTCAACCCGTCTTCCAACAAATCGTAAATAGTTAGATTTTAATAATATGAGCAAAGAATTCACAATTGTAGTCCTTGCCAAGCAGGTTCCTGACACCAGGAATGTGGGCAAGGATGCGATGACGCCGGAAGGAACCGTGAACAGGGCCGCCCTTCCTGCCATTTTCAACCCTGAAGACATGAACGCCCTGGAGCAGGCTCTCAGGATCAAGGACAAGTTCCCGGGATCCAAGGTGCTGGTTCTGACCATGGGCCCATTCAGGGCTGCAGAAGTAATCCGCGAAGGCCTTTTCCGCGGAACTGACGGAG
Organism: Bacteroidales bacterium; assembly: GCA_017550655.1. Taxonomy (GTDB): domain Bacteria; phylum Bacteroidota; class Bacteroidia; order Bacteroidales; family UBA932; genus Egerieousia. The sequence continues at coordinate 238,538 of JAFZOK010000018.1, forward strand.
GAATCCTCCTTACTGACCGCCGCTTTGCGGGAGCCGACACCCTGGCCACTTCTTACGCCATTTCCCAGGCTGTCAAGAAGATCAATCCTGATATAATTGTTGCCGGAAGGCAGGCAATCGACGGTGATACCGCACAGGTAGGCCCTCAGGTTGCAGAGAAGATGGGAATCCCTCAGGTAACTTATGCCGAGGAGATTATGGATATCAACGAGAAGAAGGTGACTATCCTCCGTCGTCTGGAAAGAGGTATCGAGGTTGTTACTTCCACTCTCCCATGCCTTGTAACCGTTCACGCTACTGCTGCTCCTTGCCGCCCTCGCAACGCCAAGATGCTGCTCAAGTACAAGTACGCAAGGACTGCAAACGAGGAGAAGGATCCTCTGAACGAAGGCAAATACGCAATATCAACCGAGGAAAAGCCTTATCTGAGAATCACAGAATGGACCGTTGACGATGTTGGCGGAGAGGAAAGCAGCTACGGCTTCGCAGGTTCCCCTACCAAGGTAAAGAAAGTTGAGAACATTGTCTTCAAGGCCAAGGAGAGCAAGGTGCTTTCCGGCAGCGACGCAGACATCGATTCTCTTATCGGAGAACTTATGGCAAATCACGAAATTGGCTAACCTTTAGAATATTACCGATATGAACAATATAATAGTTTATGCAGAAACCGATTCCGGAAAGATCTGCGATGTTTCCCTGGAACTTCTGACAAAGGCCAGGACTCTGGCCGAAAGGCTTGGCGTGGACGTTGAGGCCCTGCTTATCGGCAGCAACGTGGAAAGGCTTGCTCCTCAGCTGTACGAGTATGGAGCAAAGGTTGTTCACCTGGCAGATGATCCTTGCCTGGAGTTCTTCCGCACGCTTCCTTACGCGGCAATCACCCTGAGGGTATTTAACACCGAGAAACCGCAGATTGCACTCTTTGGAGCAACTACCGTTGGTAGAGACCTTGCACCAAGAGTTTCCAGTGCCCTGAAGAGCGGACTTACCGCAGACTGCACCAGCCTGGAAATCGGAGACCACGACGACGTGAAGACCGGCAAGCACTACACCGATCTGCTTTATCAGATCCGTCCGGCATTCGGCGGAAACATCATCGCCACCATCGTAAATCCTGAGCATCGTCCTCAGATGGCAACAGTACGCGAGGGCGTTATGAAGAAGGAGCCTCTGGCAACTCCTGTTGCCGGAACAATCAAGAGGGTGGATGTTGCTACAGTTCTGGTTGACAGCGACTTTGCCGTAGAAATCATCAAGCGCGAAATCGAGGAAAGGAAGATAGACATCAAGGGTGCCCAGATAATCGTCGATGGCGGTTACGGAGTTGGCAGCAAGGAGAATTTCTCCCTGATCTTCGACCTTGCAAAGACTCTTGGAGCCCAGGTGGGAGCTTCCCGTGCGGCTGTTGACGCAGGCTTTGTGGAGAACGCAAGGCAGATAGGCCAGACAGGCGTGACCGTAAGGCCTAAGCTCATTATCTGCGTTGGAGTCAGCGGAGCCATCCAGCACACTGCCGGAATGGACCAGAGCAAGATTATCATCGCGATAAACAATGACCCTCAGGCCCCTATCCACAAGATTGCGGACTACTCCATCATCGGAGACCTTAACGAAGTTGTACCAAAGATGATCGCTTCCTACAAGAAGCAGAGCAAATAGGAGGACAGAAAATGGCAAATTTTTACAAAGATAACCAAGACCTCAAGTTCCAGCTTTCCAACCCTTTGATGGAGAGAATCGTTGAACTTAAAGAGAATAACTACGCCGATTACGGCAAATACGACTATGCACCAAAAGACCTGAAGGACGCTATTGATTCCTACGACAAGGTTATGGATATCGTGGGCCAGATCTGCGGAGACATCATTGCCCCGAACGCCGAGCAGGTGGACATTGACGGTCCTGTATGCAAGGACGGCAGGGTTACCTACGCAGAGGGAACGAAGAAGAACCAGGAGGCTCTTACCAAGGCCGGCGTTTACGGAATCGCCTTGCCAAGGAAGTATGACGGTCTTAACTTCTCCATGGTTCCTTACGTTATGGCTGCAGAGCTTGTCGGAAGAGCCGATGCCGGCTATGCCAACATCTGGGGACTCCAGGACTGCGCAGAAACCATCGCAGAGTTTGCAAGCGAGGAAATCAAGGCCGAGTTTCTCCCGAGGATCAACAAGGGCGAAACCTGCTCCATGGACCTTACCGAGCCAGATGCCGGTTCTGACCTTCAGGCAGTTATGCTCAAGGCTACCTGGGATGAGGAAAAGCAGATGTGGATGCTTAACGGCGTCAAGCGTTTCATCACCAACGGAGACGCAGACATCAAGCTCGTGCTCGCAAGAAGCGAGGAAGGAACTTCTGACGCAAGAGGTCTTTCCTACTTTGTTCACGACAAGAAATGGGGCGGCGTTACCGTAAGAAGAATCGAGAACAAGCTCGGTATCCACGGTTCCCCTACCTGCGAGCTCGTGTTCCGCAACGCTCCTGCCAAGATTGTGGGAGACCGCAAGATGGGTCTTATCAAGTATGTGATGAGCCTTATGAACGGTGCCCGTCTGGGTGTCGGCGCACAGAGCGTCGGTATCAGCGAGGCTGCTTATCGCGAGGCTCTCAAATATGCCAACGAGAGAGAGCAGTTCGGAAAGAAGATTATCGAGTTCCCTGCTGTCTATGAGATGCTTGCAGTGATGAAGGCAAAGCTCCAGGCAAGCCGTGCAATCCTCTACGAGACTTCCCGCTGCGTGGATGTTTACAAGGCTCTCAACGCCCTTGTAACTCCTGAGAGGAAGCTTACTCCGGAGGAAAGGAAGGAGAACAAGAAATACTCCCGCTACGCGGATATGCTTACCCCGCTCCTGAAGATGACTTCATCCGAGTTCTGCAACCAGAACGCTTACGATGCCATCCAGGTTCACGGAGGCAGCGGCTTCATGAAGGAATACCCTGTTGAAAGACTCTATCGCGATGCCAGAATTACCACCATCTACGAGGGAACATCTCAGCTACAGACAGTTGCCGCCATCCGCTATGTGACTAACGGCTCATATCTGGAAATGATCCGCAACGAGTACGAGACTGTTGAAATCAAGGTCAGCGATGCAGTTGCAGCCGCCTGCCCTGATGCCCAGGCAAGGCTTGAAAAAGTCAAGGCCCGTCTGCTAAAGATGACCGAGCAGTATGAGAAGACTGTTGCTCTGATGGAAGGCAAACCTGTAGATTACATTGATTTCCAGGCCCGCAAGATGTGCGAGATGGCAGCCTTCATCATCGAGAGCTACCTGCTTTTGATAGATTCCCTCAGGTGCGAGCGTTTCATCGATTCCGCCGAGGTATTCTCAGAGAGAGCCCAGGCCTGGAACAACGAGCGCCACTCTTACATCTATAACTGCGATAGCGAGAGCATCCTTCCTCTTTGCCAGAATGTGAAGGGCGATCTCGACTCCGTATATCAGGACTAGCAATTATGACTAACTATAAGGTCAAGCTCAAGAATATCAAGGCATTTGCCTTTGACGTGGATGGCGTCTTCACGGACGGCAGCATTATCTGCATGCCTGAAACCGGAGACTTGGTCCGCACTTTCAACGCCAAGGACGGCCTGGGTATGAGGCTTGCCTATATGAGCGGTTTCACTCTGGCCATCATTACCGGCGGCCAGAGCGATTCCATTCTCAAGCGTTTCTATCCTGTTCTGGCTCACGAGGTTATCCAGAACGTTCAGGACAAGGCTCCGGCTTTCCTGGATTTCTGCAAGCGCCACAACTTCGACCCAAGCGAAGTGGCATATGTCGGAGACGACCTTCCGGATATCCCGGTCCTGAAAATCTGCGGCCTTTCCGTCTGCCCATCCGACGCTGTGGCTGAAGTAAAGTCCGTCTGTGACTTTGTTTCCCAGTTCCCCGGAGGAAGAGGCTGTGTAAGAGACCTCATCGAGCAGGTTATGAAAGCCCAGGGCAAGTGGACTCTGGACGCTTCAGCCTATCAGGCCTGGAGGCATGCCATTGAAGCTGAATACAATAAGATTTACAAGAAGAAATAGCAATGCAGTCTCCCCTTTCAAAGCATCTTGAAGGAAGAAGATTGATCCTGGCATCCGGTTCCCCGAGAAGACGTGAGCTTCTTGGGGAACTTGGCTTGGAGTTCACCCTTGGCCAGGTCAGCGATTATGACGAGTCCTACCCATCCACAATAGAAGTCTCGGAAATCCCCGCCTACATCGCTGAGCAAAAGTCAAAGCATTACACCCAAAAACTGAAAAAGGAAGACATCCTCATTACTTCCGATACCATCGTAACTATAGACGGAGAGATTCTCGGCAAGCCGAAGGACAAGGCTGATGCTATAAAAATGCTCAAGGAACTTTCCGGCAGAACCCACCAGGTATATACTGGCCTTTGCCTTAGAAGCAAAGACAAAACCATCACTCTTTCAGACGGTTGCGATGTTACTTTCGATATCCTCAGCGATGAGGACATTGAATATTACATTGAGGAATTCAAGCCATTTGACAAGGCAGGAGCCTACGGCATCCAGGAATGGATTGGCCTTGCCTGCATCAAGGAAATTAAAGGCAGCGTCTATACTGTCATCGGCCTGCCCGTCCAGAAACTCTACAAAGCTCTCCTCACCTTCTAATTGAGGTAGAAGCCGTTGTCGCCGGCGGTGATGATTCCCCTGTCAGCCATATCGCGGAGAACCGTTATGTATCTTTCCTGCAGTGCAGGAGGAACTGCTTTCTTGAATGAGAGGAAACTCATTCTCTTATCTTTGGATTGATCTAGGAGAGAAATGATTTCCTCTTCTATCTTTCTGTCAGACAGTTTCTTGCGTGAAAGGCAGATGTCACATACTCCGCAGTCTCTGTTTACTGGCTGGGAGAAGTACTCTATCATATAGCGGCTGCGGCATTTTGATTTCTGGGTGGCATAGCCTATCATCGCCTCGATTCTCTTTTCCATCTGCTCTTTTCTTTGTGCGTAGCGCTTTGGACTGATGTAGAGATTGTTCTCGGTAAACCTCTCGCATTTGAAGATCATCATCGGAGTCCTGATCTGAGGAATGTAGCGGATGACTTTCTGGCGTGAAAGGGTCTGGAGCTTTTCCCGTACGTTTTGAGGAGTATCCATCGTGATTCTTGCGATGTATTCCTCGTCTATCCTTACCATCTGGGAGAAAAGGCCGGTGTAGGTTCTCATAAGGCTCTTTACAAACTCGTCCATTACGCTGCTTCCCATCTGGATACTGTAGAGTTCGTCTCTTGCAACAAGGAACATAATCCTGGAAGGGTTGTCAATCTCGTCGGTGAGCTCCCAATAGCCTTCCTGCTCGAGGTATTTTATTGCATAATAGGCGCTTACGGCGTTAAGGCTGTAGGCCCTGGCAAACTCCATCAGGTTGAATTTTCTTATGGTGTTCTCACCGTCTCCGTAAGCAATCTGAAGATGGTTGAAAACATACTGATAGACCTTGGCCATATATTCTGTGGAAGGGAAATTGACAGAAACCAACTGACGTGTTTTCTTGATGTCCGAGCCGTCAAAAAGAAGGACTGCCCAGGCAGGTTTACCGTCTCTACCCGCCCTGCCGGCTTCCTGGAAATAGGCTTCCAGAGAATCTGGCATATCTGCATGGACTACAATCCTTACGTCTGCCTTGTCTATGCCCATTCCAAAGGCGTTGGTGGACACGATGATTTTTGTCTTGCCTTTTTTCCAGTCTTCCTGTCTTATGTTCCTTTCTTCTTTGCCGAGGCCGGCGTGGTAGAAATCTGCTGATATGCCTGATTCCTTAAGGAATGCGGCTATCTCTGCGCAGCGTTTCCTTTCCCTGCAATAGACTATTCCCGAGCCGTCTCCCAAAGACTTGTTGAACGTTGAGCAGATTGCCAGAAGGGAGCCAAGCTTGTCTTCCCCCTCCTTTACGATGTATGCAATGTTCTTCCTGGAAAAGTCTGTAGCAACAACGTTTTTCTCCCTGAAGCCCAGCTTGTCCATTATGTCTTCGGAAACCTCCTTCGTGGCAGTGGCGGTTAGGGCTATGACCGGGATGTTTTTTCCGATGATTTCCCTGACCTTGATGATTTCCAGATAGGAAGGACGGAAGTCATATCCCCACTGGGAGATGCAATGCGCCTCATCCACAACAAGATAGGATATTTTCATCTCGGCGGCTCTGGACTTGAAATCATGGGTGGAAAGCCTTTCTGGAGAAACATACAGGAACTTGTAGTTGCCGTAAACGGCGTTGTCCAGAGTGATGCCGATGGCTCTTGGAGTCATTCCCGAATGGACGGCAAGAGCCCCTATCCCCTTGGCCCTGAGTGTTTCTACCTGATCCTTCATCAGGGCGATAAGAGGGCTTACAACCAGGCAGATACCTTCCTTAGCAAGGGCCGGAACCTGGAAGCAGATGCTCTTTCCGCCACCTGTAGGCATCAGGGCAAGAGTGTCCTTCCCCTCGGCGATGCTCTCTATTACCTTTTCCTGAGCGCTCCGGAAGGACTCGTATCCCCAATAATTTTTCAGTATCTCCCTGAACTTTTCCATTTATCTTGCAAGGTGCAATGAAGCGCCTTCATTTGATGTGATTTCCAGCTTTTTGCCTGTCGGGTCAAGATTGGTGGTGCAACTGATCCTTTCTCCCGGAAATACTTCAGACTTCATTCTCCTGACCATTTCGTCAGATGTAAGGTCTCTGATAATGGAATTGACGGAATCCTTCATTTCCGGCTTGTAGGTTATGGAACTGTCGTTTGCAGCGAGAGAGAAGGATTCAGGGGCGAAATGGAGAATCAGGGAGTCTTTAACAATCTCCCATCTTCCCTCACGTTTTGAGTCAAGACTGATCTTGCCGTAGAATATTGAGCTTGTCACCATGTAACTGCAAACACACTTCAGGGTGTGGTCAGGGTTGAAATACATCTCGATGGAGCTGTCATCTCCAGATACGGATACCCATTTGCCCTCTATAGTCTTCCCTGTCGCCCTGCGGACCTCTCCAAGAGTCTTTTCGGCGAATTCCTTGAGGTCTTTGTCGGTGACATTCGTGAGGAACTTGTTTGCCTCGTTCAGGCCTAAGCAGTTTTCAAGGACATAGTTCAGCAGATATTTGCGGTTCTCCAGATTATCCATGTAGTATTTTGTCCTTTCATCTCCGAGCCACTTTTCGCAGAGAGAGTAAAAGCTCTCATCCTCGAACAGGACATTGGAATTCATAAGTATCTGATAGCTTTCCTCTTCGTTGATAGGTCTCTTGAAATAGACCCAGTTCTGGAGCTGGTCTTCCAGTATGGAGCGCAGGTGGTAACACTTCTGGACATTTCGGATAAACGACATGTCGCTCAGGGTATTCCAGGAATCTTGGCTGCTGTTGAAGATGGACTCGTTGGATTTGTCGAACTGCAGGTGAGTGTCGAAGGTCGCCGATATAATATAATTGAGGAAACGAATAAGGGTGTCTTTGGAAATGGCCTTCAGGTTATCTTTATGGTCCATGCAGTATCTTGTTGCTTCCCATCCGCTTTCCTCGTTCTTGAGGAGATTCTTAATATTGCTGATGGATTCGTCAATATCGTGGATAACCATCATTGACATCTGGCGGCGTTTTTCCTTCTGGCGGTTTTTCTCCACCAAATGCGCCACTCCAAAAGTGAGAATAATAGAAATGACAGTGGCTATAACGCTAACAACCAACTGCTTTACGGTTTCTGAAAAATGATGCTTTCCCATATCAGGCATATTTGATGCAAATTTAGCAAAAAGCTATTCTGCGCAAAATCAGAATATATTTCTTAAATTTACACAAATAATGCTGTTTATCATGAAAAAGACAATCCTTTTATCTGCGATTTCATGTTTACTGATTCTTGGTTGCAAAAGCAACCAGACGGCACAGAATAATGAAAATCCCGCAGACACGGCCAATGTCACGGCTGTTCAGAACGTTGAACCTCAGAAGGAAGCATACGTGATGCCGAAAATTACTGAACCGGTGGCTTTCCAAGTGTGGAAACTTCTTGTGAATGACGGTAAGGAGTACGTATGCCCTGAAGACTGCACATTGAGTTATTATGCCGGAGACCTTAGCGAGGCTGAAGGATATATGATAGAAGAGTCTGTATACTGCTATCCCAAAAAGGACGGTAGTTTCCTGGCAGTGTTGCAGCATATAGAAGCTGCGGAAGGCCAGGGTGGAGAATACGAGTACAGTTTCTATAATTACAAGGATGGTGCCCTTAGCAAGGTAGAAAACGATATGCCTGTTCCGGAGTTCCTGGATCTGGTCGTAGATCCTGAAGAGCGACGCGGGCAGGATGATGTCCTTGCAAGGCTGGAGAATCTGTATAAGGAAAACCCTCGCGGCATTCTGGAGTATATATTTTCTCCAGAAGACGGCATTGTGAAGGTTAAGCTCCATCCCCTTTCTTACGGTGAATACATAGAACCTGACGAAAACGGCAAATACAAATGGCTGGAGCAGTTCTGGGAGATGAGAAAGGACTCTGACGCTAATGTCTACAGGTGGAACGGAGAAAAGTTCGTAAAGGAACAGCAATAGAGGAAAAAGGTTATCTTTGCGGCGGCAAAAAAGAATTAATTATTTAAATCATCGATATGGCACAGATAGATCTTTCAAAGTACGGTATTACCGGCGTTAAGGAAATCATTTACAATCCTTCATACGAGCTTCTTTTCAAGGAGGAAATGAAGCCTGAACTTACAGGATTTGACAAGGGACAGCTCACCGAACTGGGAGCCGTTAACGTGATGACGGGAGTTTACACCGGAAGAAGCCCTAAGGACAAGTTCTGGGTAATGGACGAGAAGAGCAAGGACACCATCTGGTGGACTTCAGACGAATACAAGAACGACAACAAGCCTTGCAGCCAGGCTACCTGGGAAGAGCTCAAGAAGCTGGCAAGAGAGGAGCTCTCCAACAAGAAGCTTTATGTCGTGGACGGATTCTGCGGAGCAAACGCAAATACCAGAATCAAGGTAAGGTTCATTATGGAGGTTGCCTGGCAGGCACACTTTGTACGCAATATGTTCATCCGTCCTACCGAGGAGGAACTTGCAAACTTTGGAGAGCCTGATTTCGTGGTACTTACCGCTTCCAAGGCTAAGGTCGAGAACTACAAGGAACTGGGACTTAACTCAGAGACTGCTGTAGTATTCAACATCACCGAGAAGATGCAGGTTATCCTGAATACCTGGTACGGCGGCGAGATGAAGAAGGGAATGTTCTCCTATATGAACTATCTGCTTCCTCTCCAGGGCATTGCAGCAATGCACTGCTCGGCCAACACCAACGAGAAAGGCGAGACCGCAATCTTCTTCGGCCTCAGCGGAACCGGCAAGACCACTCTTTCCACAGACGAGAGAAGGGCTCTGATCGGTGACGACGAGCACGGCTGGGACGACGACGGAATATTCAACTTTGAGGGCGGCTGCTACGCAAAGGTTATCAACCTGGACCGCAACGCTGAGCCTGAGATTTACGGTGCTATCAAGAGAGACGCTCTCCTTGAGAACGTAACCGTAGACGAGAAAGGAATGATAGATTTCTCTGACAAGAGCGTAACCGAGAACACCAGGGTAAGCTACCCTATCTATCACATTTCCAACATCGTGAAGCCTATAAGCAAGGCTCCTGCCGCTAAGAAGGTGATCTTCCTTTCAGCAGATGCTTTCGGAGTGCTTCCTCCGGTTTCCATCCTTACCCCGGAGCAGACCAAGTACTACTTCCTCTCCGGATTTACCGCAAAACTGGCCGGAACAGAAAGAGGAATCACCGAGCCGACCCCTACATTTTCCGCCTGCTTCGGAGCGGCGTTCCTTTCCCTGCATCCTACCAAGTACGGCCAGGAACTCGTAAAGAGAATGGAAAAGGCTGGAGCAAAGGCTTATCTGGTTAACACCGGATGGAACGGAACCGGTAAGAGAATCTCCATCAAGGATACCAGAGGAATCATCAACGCCATCCTGGACGGCTCCATTGACAAGGCCCCTACCAAGAAGATTCCTTACTTCAACTTTGAGGTTCCTACTGAACTTCCGGGAGTTGCAACTGAGATTCTGGATCCGAGAGACACCTACGCTTGCTCTTGCCAGTGGGAAGAGAAGGCAAAGGATCTGGCATCCCGCTTCATAAAGAACTTCACCAAGTTCACAACCAACGAGGAGGGCAAGGCTCTGGTAGCTGCCGGTCCTCAACTTTAATTGCAGAAATTATGAACAAGATTAAAACCATTGCTTTGGCTCTTGGCCTGCTGCTTGCCGGCAACGCCGCTGTAGCCCAGAACGATGCCTTCTACTCTGAAGTAAGGAATTATATGGCAGACAACAAGGCGGAGTTCAATAAAATCGTTTCTTCATTCCTGGCCGGACAGGCTCTCTCGACGGATGAATATACGATGCTTTATTACGGCTACACGTTCACTGATGCCTACAGGCCAAACTTTATAAGCAATGCAGCGGATTCCCTTATAAACCTTAAGAAGTACGACGATGCGTTCAAGGCTCTTCAGACTGAATTAAAGAGGGATCCTACATCTCTCCAGACTCTGTTCGACCTTATGAACCTTGCGGACGTGCTGGGCAAGGAAAAGGAAAGCTCTCAGTACCAGAAAAGCTACGTGAATCTCGTTAAGGCCATTTTCCTGGCTTGCGGAGACGGTTTAAGCGCGGATAACGCGATAAGAATCAATCACGTGACAGACGAGTTCCAGATTCTCAGCGCCTATTTCAAGGCCGTGAGCATAGTCCGCAAGGAGTTGAGCCCGGATTTTGTGGATAAGGTTACATTCAAGGATTCTTCCGGACAGACAAAGACAGTTTTCTTTGACTTCTCGAGATATATGATGGTCTCCGAGTAATAATCTTGAAATCAATGCGATAAATAAGAAAAGGCAGGAAGATAACTTCCTGCCTTTTTCAATCAAAGGGAAAAGTCCTTTTACTTCTCCTCCTTCTTGCAGCAGCGGCAGCCGAGGATTCCCCAGATGCCGGCAGCCAGGATTGCTCCGACGAATGGACCTACGATGAAGATCCAGAGGTTGCTCAGAGCTGTTCCGCCCTGGAACACTGCAGGTGCAAGTGAACGTGCAGGGTTTACGGAAGTTCCTGTGTAACGGATGCAAACCAGGTGAACCAGAACCAGTGACAGACCGATTGCAAGGCCAGCAAAGTTGTTGGTTGCGCCGTTGGTCTTGGATGTTGCGCCCAGAACCACGAGAACGAATACGCAGGTGAAGATAATCTCGGCGAGCAATCCGCCAAGCATTTCTACGCCAGGCTGAAGGTCGTTAGCGCCTGTTCCTGTGAGTCCTGAATTGGTGGTCAGCAGGTAAAGGAGAGCTGAACCGATGAAAGCGCCGATGCACTGGAAGATGATGTACAACACAGTGTCCTTGGCATTCATCCTGCCGCTTAGGAATACTCCCAGGGTAATTGCAGGATTGATGTGGCATCCGCTAATTCCGCCGATGGTGTAAGCCATTGCTACAACCGCCAGACCGAAAGCGAGAGCAGTTCCCACTACGCTAGCGGGATTGTCGAGAGCGCAAGGCAGGCTGACAGCCACGCCGCAGCCCATCAGAACCAGCACCATTGTGCCGAACATTTCTGCTAAATACTTTTTCATTTGACTGTAGATTTAAGTGGTTTTGTTTATCGTCTATTGCAAATATAATGAAAAATAATCCTATAAAGAATACAGCGGAGACGCTTTTCCGCGTGGAAGATTCACCAGAAACACTTCCTCTCGGGAAGCGCCGGAAGAGTCGAGAGCCGCTCGGGCTGACTCCAGAGCCAGGGCAGGAGTGTTGTTGTTGTCGCTGAGATGGCAAAGGAACACCTGCTGCAGAAGGCCTTTACGAGCGGTGTATATGCTTTTCAGAGCCTCGGCCGCCTTGCGGTTGCTAAGATGCCCCGCACCGCTTTTTATCCTGTGCTTCAGGATGGACGGATAATCCCCTTCTTCCAGCATTTTTTCGTCATAGTTGCTTTCCAGTATAAGGGTATCCGCTAGGACGGCGTATTGCATTATGCTGCCCGAGAATTCTCCGCAGTCTGTTACGAGTGTAATGTTTCTTCCGTTGAACACGATGTGGAAACCCACGGCATCCGTAGCGTCGTGAGGAACCCTGAATGCAGTTACCTTTACTCCGCAGATATCGCAGGGAACATCCGGCTCAAAAGTGTGGATATTGCCTTTCAGCTTTCCTGCCGTGCATATATTCCTCATAAGAGACTCCTTCAGTGGAACTGTGGTGTAAACGGGCTTGCCGTACCTGGAAGATATTATCCCCAAGGCCTTTATGTGGTCAATATGATCGTGGGTCACGAGAATGAAATCCACATCGCTGAGGCTGAATCCGTGCTCGGAGAGTTTCTTTGCACATTTTCTGGGCCCCACCCCCGCATCAATGAGGAATGTGGTCTTTCCGTTCGTGAAGAAATAGCAGTTTCCGCTGCTCCCGCTTGAAAGGGACAGGAAACTTATCATTACAGAGTGGCAATCAGTCCTGTAAAGAGGGCAGTCATCTTGACAACCGCCGCATCAGCTGCCTTGATAACTTCCTGCTCGTCGTTTACAAAGTCTGCCTTTTCGGTATCGCCTGAGGCATTGGTGATTATGGACACTCCGAAAACTTTCATACCGCAGTGGCGGGCAACGATTACCTCAGGAACGGTGCTCATTGCCACGGCATCTCCGCCGATAAGCCTCATGTACCTGTACTCTGCCTTGGTCTCGTAGGAAGGTCCGCTGCCGGCAACATACACTCCTGTCATAAGCGTAAAGCCGTTTTCCATCGCGATTTTCTTTCCTCTTTCAATCAGTTCCTCGTCATAAGGATGGCTCATGTCAGGGAAGCGTGTTCCGAAAGACTCCATATTGACGCCGATAAGCGGGTTCGGAAGAAGGTTGATATGGTCTGTGATGGCCATAATGTCCCCTACTCTGAAAGACGGGTTAAGACCGCCGCATGCACAAGATGCAAGCAGATACTCTACTCCCAGAAGTTTCATCACCCTGATGCAGATGGTAACCTGGTCCATAGTGTATCCCTCGTAATAGTGGAATCTGCCCTGCATGCACATAACTTCCTTGCCGCCCAGGGTGCCGAAAATCAGGTTTCCCTTGTGGCCTACCGCAGTGGATACAGGGAAGTTAGGAATTTCGCTGTAAGGAATGACAAAAGGATTCTCGATTCTGTCTGCAAGAGACCCCAAACCGCTGCCAAGAATGATTCCTGCAATAGGATGGCGGTCTCCGATTCTCATTTTCAGGTAATCGGCAGACTGGAAAATTTTTTCTTCTCTTGGTATCATATCAATAGTTTTTAAATTGTTTGTCCGAGTATTCTTCCATACAGCCTCCGGACATTGGACAGGATTTCTTCCTCTTCGGCGATTTGCCTGTTCTCCATAACAATCTTTCCGTCACAGATAACGGTGGAGATACAATCCGAATGAGCTGAATATACGAGATTTGCGTCAAAATTTATGTTTGGCGTGAAGGCGTAGTTGCTGATATCGATGATGGAAAGGTCCGCAAGTGCTCCTTCCCTGACAATGCCTCCGTCCAGGCCAAAGGCCTTGTATCCGTTACTGGTGGCGCTGGAAATCAGCTGCGGAAGCCTTACGGCAGACGGGTCCTTCCTCCACGCCTTCTGGACAAGGGCGGCAATCTTCATCGTTTCCATCATATCCAGATTGTTGTTGGAGGCAACTCCGTCTGTTCCCAGGCAGATGTTCGCTCCGGCATCCTCCAGTTCCTGGAATTTGAATTTGTAGCCGGATGCCAGCTTGAGGTTGGAATTGATGTTGTGGACAACATTCACGCGGTGCCTTCCCAGTGTGGCTATATCGTTGCCGTCCAGCCAGATGCAGTGGGCTGCAATTATGTCTTCAGAGAAAATTCCAAGGTTCTCGAGATACTGGACCGGAGTGCAGGAATGCTTTTCTATGCTTTCCTCAAGTTCCTGGGCAGTCTCTGCGATGTGGATGTGGACTTTCAGATTGTGCTTGCGCGCAAAGTCACAGGCCCACAGTATGTTTTCCTCGCTGACGGTATATATGGAGTGAACCCCTATCTCGAATATGCTGGTGGAACCCCATTTGAGCGAATCCTCGTATGCTTTCTGGCAGTTTTCCCTCTGGAGAGCCATCTTTTCCTTGTCTCCAAGATCCAGGAAAACAAACGAATGCGCTCCCCTGAGCCCCATCTCAGAAGTGGCCTTGACGGCTTCTCCAACCCGGAAATACTGGTCGTTGTAGAAAGTCGTTCCGGTCTTTATCATCTCTACGCAAGCGAGTTTCGTACCCCAGTATACCAGCTCGTCGTCCAGACGGGTTTCCATTTCCCAGATTCCCGCAAGCCATTTCTGGAGTTTCTCGTCCTCCTTGCTGCCTCGCATCATTGTCATGGCGGCGTGGGTGTGCATGTTGGCAAAGCCGGGAATCACGGCCTTCCCCCTGCCGTCAATAAGGGTTGCGTTGGGGTAAATGTTGTCTATATTTTCTGCAATCTTGGATATGCGGTTGCCCTCTATGAGGATATCGGCCTGAGAGCCGTTCAGATAAATATCCTTGATCAGTATGCGTCCCATCTGCTTGCTTTTGTATTTCTTTTGTGGCACAATTTACGAAAATATTTGCTGTTTTGCTAAATTTGTTCCGGTAACATAACCGCTTATGATATCCAAAGAACTCATTAAACCGCAAAGCATAGCCGTCATTGGCGCATCAAACGATCTCCTGACTCCCGGGGGCAATCTTGTCAAGAATCTGATAGTGAATAACTATCAGGGAAATATCCTGCCGGTATCCGGCGGCCCAGAGATTGTCCAGGGCCTGAAAGCCTACACAGACCTGTCAGACATTCCTGATGTGGACATCGCTTTCATCGCTGAGGATAATGGAGACTGTCTGGGAACTATAGAGATTCTGTGCTCGAAAAAGAGCTGCAAGGCTGTAATTGTGTTCCCCGACAAGATTTCTTCTCCTACTCTGTCAAATGAACAGGCTCTCGAGAAAACCAGGGAAATCTGCGGCAGATTCTCCGCGACGCTGATTGGCCCGAATTCCTCCGGTGTGGCAAACAGTTGCTACTGTGGCATATACACAAACGCTGCCCTCAAGGAAGGCGGAAAGGTCGAGATTATTTCATCATCCAGGACAATGATTTCCAACTTTGTGGAATCCGCTCCAAAATACGGCCTTGACATTTCCGGAATCGTTTCTGTGGGTTACTCGTCGCTTACTACCGTGGAGGAAATCCTTGCCTGGATGGACGAGAACCGGGACAGCTACGCATCCTCAGTAAAGGTGTTTGTAATCTATATCGAGAAGATAACCGATTCCGAGGCTATGCTGCGCCACTGCCGAAGCCTCAGGTCAAAGGGAGTGGAGATTGTGGGTGTGCTGGCCTCGCCTACCGAGGTTGTTTCTTCCCTTTTTGCCAAATGCGGAGTTATCCGTGCGTTCGGCAAGGACGAGCTTATGAACATTACCGCTATCCTGTCTAAGGGAAGGCCTGACGGCAAGAGGGTTGCGCTTCTAACCCAGGCAGGCGGCCCGGCGGTTATGCTCGCCGATCTTCTCAGACAGAAGGGAGTGGAAGTGTCTGCATTGTTTTTCGAGGATTACAGCTTTGGAAGAACTGCCGGACAGATATCCTCCCTTATAGATAAATACGACAAGGATCCCGGAACAGACAGTATTGTAGTCATATTCGGACACAAGGACATGAGTGACTCCTCGGAAGTGTCCAACGTGATTTTCCGCAAGGTCCGCCACACATTCAAGCCGGTTTATCCTCTCTTTTCTTCCGAGCTTTCATATAAGGATTATGTTAAGGAGTACCACAGGCAGGGTGGCGTGACTTTCAGGGACGAGGTAGTGTTCGGAAACTCCCTGGCGAAGGTTCTCACGTCCCCGACCATTTATGAGGAAACTCCTCCCCCGGCAATTGACAAGTATTTTTTAAAACGGATTATAGAGGAGAGTCCGGACGGATGGATGCATCCGTTTATGGTGGAGCAGATGCTGGATGCCGCGGGAATCAACCGTGTCCGCCAGGCGGTAGCCCTGAACGAGGACGAGGCTGTGGCCGCCGCCATTGACATTGGCTATCCGGTGGTAATGAAAGTCGTCGGACCTCTCCACAAAACCGAGGTCGACGGAGTGTCCCTAAACATTATGGACGAGCATACACTGCGCTCCGAATACCGCCGCATGAGCAATATAGACGGCGTAACAGGCTTCCTTCTCCAGCCTATGATTGACGAGAACTTTACTGAGCTTCAGATAAAGGCCGTCCGTCAGCCAAGCTTCGCTCCGCTGGTGTCATGCTCTCTGGGCGGCATTTTTGCGGATGCCATGGAGGATATCAGCTATTGCCTTGCTCCCGTTTCCGTTCAGGAGGCCGACAAGATGATAGAATCGCTGAAAGCCTACCCGATTATCCGTGGCTACAGGGAACAGGAGGGTGTTAGCCAGATTGTGTTCAACGAAGTAATAAGAAGAGTATCCGCCCTATGCCTTTCATTCCCGCAGATTGTGGAGCTGGAACTGAACCCTCTTTTCGGAAACGAGAGGGCTGTAATGGCCGTAGGAGCCAGGATTAAGATTGAAAAATAGAAGAAGATGAAAAAAATCGCCGAGTGGTGGAAAGGTCTTGATTCTTCCACGAAAGGACTGATAATCATAGGATTGATATGCCTTATCGGCATAATCATAAGATGGGATTATGTCTGGGGAGGAATCAAAAAGGGTTTCAATTTTTATGGAGGAGGCGCAGATTAGCCATTTTTGATTAAATTTGCACGATTGATATGGCCACCAGGAACGAAACGGAAAAGACTTTGGAGCAGCTTGAGAAATTGATACAGGAGCTGGTCCGCAGGTATGAGGTTGCCGAAAGGGACCGTTCCGATCTCCAGGTGGAGCTTAACAAAACCAAAACTGAATTACAAAACGTAAAAAACAAGATAGGAGAACAGGAGAAGAGACTGGAGCATTATGAACTCAAGCAGGCATTTCTTTCCGTTGACGGGTCAGACAAGAAGGCTAAGAAGAAAATCGGAAAGATTGTCAAAGAGATAGATAAGTGCATCGCTCTGCTTAACGACTAGTTATGGCACTCAAGAAAAGCAACATAAGGGTTACTGTAAGCATAGACGGCATAGACCTCACTTACAACGCTTCGCAATCGGAGGCCGAACTTTTCCAGAAGGCGGAGGAGCTTATCAACAAAGAGATTGACACTTTCCGAAACACATACCGCTCCCCGGATTACAACAAAATGCTTATTTCGTTGATGGTCAAGTTCGTTATGGATTTATTGAGGAAAGAAAGCGATACGGAAGATACCGTGTCTTCTATAAAGGAAATCAATTCTCAGCTTGCTGAATATCTCCATCTCAGCAAATGAACGCTTAGCCGGCGGGAGGCTCTTTGCGAAAATCAACACTAAAAACATCCCGGGCTCTCAAGGTCAGACAATGACAGGCCTAGGTTACCTTTAGGGGGATTCCGCAAGCGGGACGTTGGAAGCCAGCGTCTGAGACAGGGCCCAAATCTTATCATATAAGATTTTTCGAGAACAGCCCTCTCGTCGGCTTTTTTAATATACATACCATTATGGAACATATACTGATACCAATTGCAGCCTTGATCGTGGGATTAGTTGTCGGATTCCTTGTAGCCCGCCCTATCGTGCTCAAGGGGAAGAAATCCAAGATCCTTCAGGAGGCTGAAAAAGAAGGCGAGGATATCAAGAAAGAGAAGATATTCCAGGCCAAGGAGAAATTCCTTCAGCTCAAGACCGAGCACGAACAGTACATAAACAACAAGAACAACGCTCTCCGAGACACTGAAAACCGGATCAAGCAGAAAGAGCTCCAGATCAACCAGCAGTCCTCCGAGATAGCCAAGAGAGAAAAGGAAATAGACGCTATCCGCAACAATCTCCGCCTGCAGGCAGACATCGTTGCAAAGAAGAGCGAGGAATACGAGAAGCTCCGCCAGCAGGAGATCATCAAGATCGAGAACATTGCCGGAATGAGTGCGGAAGATGCCAAGAAGCACCTTATGGAGGCCATGAAGGCAGAAGCCCGCACTGACGCCCAGTCCTATATCAACGATGTTATGGACGAGGCCAGGCTAAGCGCATCCAAGGAAGCCAAGAGAATAGTTATCAACACTATCCAGAGAACCGCTCCTGAGGTTGCCATCGAGAACGCAGTTACCGTCTTCAACATAGATAACGACGAAATCAAGGGAAGGATTATCGGCCGTGAGGGACGTAATATCCGTGCCCTGGAAGCCGCCACAGGCGTTGAAATTGTGGTTGACGATACTCCTGAGGCCATCCTGCTTTCCGCTTTCGATCCTGTCAGAAGAGAGGTTGCAAGGCTTGCCCTTCACCAGCTGGTTGCAGACGGAAGAATCCACCCTGCAAGAATCGAGGAGGTTGTTGAAAAGGTCAAGAAGCAGCTTGAGGACGAGATTCTGGAGACCGGTAAGCGTACCTGCATAGATCTCGGAGTCCACGGCCTGAACATCGAGCTGGTAAAGCTTGTAGGAAGGATGAAATACCGTTCTTCATACGGCCAGAACCTTCTCCAGCACTCCAGGGAAGTTGCCAACATCTGCGCTACAATGGCCTCTGAGCTTGGCCTGAACGCCAAGGTTGCCAAGAGAGCCGGCCTTCTCCACGATATCGGAAAGGTTTGCGAGGAGGATCCTGAACTTCCTCACGCAATGCTCGGTATGAGGATGGCTGAGAAGTACAAGGAAAAGCCGGATGTATGCAACGCTATCGGCGCTCACCACGAGGAAATCGAGATGACAAGCCTCATCTCCCCTCTTGTCATGGTCGCCGATGCGATTTCAGGTGCAAGGCCTGGTGCCAGAAGAGAGGTTATCGAGAGCTATATCAAGCGCCTGAAGGATATGGAAGACATCGCCCTCAGCTATCCTGGCGTTACCAAGACCTATGCTATCCAGGCAGGAAGGGAACTCAGGGTTATCGTCGGCAGCGAGCAGGTTTCCGACAAGGATATCGAGACTCTGTCTGCAGAGATCGCCAAGAGAATCCAGAACGAGATGACCTATCCGGGACAGGTGAAGATCACCGTCATCCGCGAATCCCGCTCCGTTGCATTTGCAAAGTAATTTCAAGAAAATATAGAGAGCAACAGAATAATCAAAGAGCCTGTGGCCGCCCATGGCCTCATGAATGGGTGGCCTGCCTTTAGGCAGGTCGGGACGAGCGAAGCGAGGGCGAATGATTATTACTGTTGCTCTCTATTTATTGATTCTTCTTATTCTTTTTGTTAATGTTGGAATAAATCCTGTCAACGATAAGGGAGATGGCACCGTCTCCGGTCACGTTGCAGGCCGTTCCGAAGCTGTCCATCGTGATATACAGGGCGATCATAAGAGCCTGGAGAGTAGAGTCAAATCCAAGAATTGACTCCAGCACGGCCAGGGCAGCCATAATCGCTCCCCCCGGAACTCCGGGAGCGGCAACCATAGTGATTCCAAGCATAAAGATGAAGCCAGTGTAGAGCCCTACTCCTGTAGGAAGCCCCATCATATACATAATGGCAAAGGCGCAGGCCACAATCTTCAGGGTGCTGCCAGCCAGGTGGATGGTGGCGCAAAGCGGAACAGTAAAGGATGACACTCCGTTGTCCACACCGTTCTTTCTGGTCTGGGCCAGGGTTACCGGAATGGTGGCGGCGGAAGACTGGGTTCCAAGAGCGGTCATATAGGCCGGAAGCATGTTCCAGAGGCACTTGAACGGGTTCTTGCGGCTGATGGCACCCGCCACAAGGAACTGGAATACCAGCCAAACGATATGCATCGCGAATATTACCAGAATCACCTTCAGGAAGAGTTTCAGGACAGAGGTCACCTGCCCCTCCATGCTCAGGATCAGGAAGATGCCGAAAATGAAGAAAGGCAGCAGCGGGATAATCACGTTCTTGATGATCAGGTTGATGATATCGCGGAACTCTCCCAGCACCTTGATGATTGTCTCCGATTTGGAATAGGCGGCGCCTAGTCCTAGCACGAAAGCCAGAATCAGGGCAGTCATCACCCCGAATACCGGAGGCATGTCAATTGAAAAATAAGGCTTTATGCCTGCGCCTTCGTTAAGCGCGGCAAGGGCAAAGTTCGGGTCTTTTACCAGAATTGACGGATAAGCCGCCTCGCAGGTAAAATAGGAGAAATAACCCGCCAGAATCGTGGAAACATAGGCAAGAATTACGGTTATCAGCAAGAGTTTTCCTGCTCCTTTTCCCATCTCGGCGATGCCCGGGGCTACCAGTCCCAGAATCAGCAGCGGGATGATGAATCCCAGGAAGTTGCTGAACAGTGAATTGAACGTGGCAACGGCCTTGGCCGCCCAATCCGGGAAAAACAGGGAGCAGAGAATACCCAGCCCTATCGCGATCAATACCTTTGGCAAAAGCCCCAGCCTGAATTTCTTCTTTTCTTCCATAACGTTACTTTGCTGTCATCTTCTTCCAGACATAGCCGATGTAGAGAATCACAAACGGCACGGCAAGGGATACCCAGGCCATTGTCTTTAGAGTGTAGAGGCTAGAAGAACTGTTATACAGGGTGAGTGAACTCTGTATGTCGTTCAGTGAGTGGAAATAAGCCAGATCTCCCCATCCTATGCAGAGAAGCAGCGCGGCAACCGCCAGGAACACTCCCAGCCCGGTTACGTAGAACGCGCTCTTGCCCTTGATGATGGAACGGAACAGACCTGAGAGAACCAGAACCACCCCTATCAGGAAAATCGCTGCAATCCATGGATATGAAAGCATATTGTGGAGATAAGCGTATGGTTCGGCGTTCAGAGGGCCGTCCACTCCGTTGAACAGAGCGGAAGACACATCCACACGGTATCCGGTCTGGAGGAACATACAAACCACAAATGCCACAAAGAACAGCACGAATCCCACTCCTGTTATCTTGAGCTTGCTCTGGCAGCGGGATGCAATGTCAGATGCCGCATCCCCTTCCATCCTGGATGTCTGGTTATACACATACAGAAGGCCGAGAGTTCTTGCAGCCAGGAACACAACCACTCCGAGCAGCAGGTTGAAAGGCTTGAAAATCAGTTCAAGTCCTCTGTAGTTATTTGTCCAGTAAGACACTATGTTGGAAGAAGGAACGGTTAGGTTCATCTTGTCCATGGCGTAGTTTCCTCCGGAAATGAAGGTTGCAACGGCCACGCCAATGAGGATGGTTCCGACTATTCCGTTAAGCAGCAGGAAGAGTTCGTAGGTTTTCTTGCCCAGCAGGTTTTTCTCCTTGCTGCGGAATTCGTAGGAAAACGACTGGATTACAAAACTCAGAAGGATGATGATCCAAAGCCAGTATGCCCCACCGAAACTAGTGGAATAGAACAGCGGGAAGGAAGCGAAAGCCGCACCGCCGAATGTTACCAGCGTAGTGAAAGTGAGTTCCCACTTGTGCCCCAGGACGCCAAGCAGAAGCTTTTTCTCGTCTTCAGTCTTGGCCACTCCCCAGAGAAGGGTCTGGCCGCCCTGAACGAACATAAGGAACACCAGGGCCGCTCCCAGTATTGAAACGATGGCCCACCAATACAGTTGAAGAAAATGATATGTTGTCATTGCAATTTCAATTTAAAGGTTTGACTGTCAGTTCCATTTGATTCCGTCAGGTCCTTTCTTGATCTGGTTGAAGGCAATCTTCAGCTCAGCGATAAGGAGGGTGGTGAACAGCACCGCAAAGATTATGAAGGTGGTCCACACGTTAGAGGATGAGACTCCGGAAACGGAAGCCCCTATCGGCAGCAGATCCTGGATTGTCCAAGGCTGCCTTCCGACTTCGGCCACAACCCATCCGGCCTCCGCGCAGATATAAACCAGCGGCACAGACAGAATCGCGAAGAAAATGAACCATTTCTTCTTTTCCAGAATCTTCTTTTTCGTCAGCCACCAGCAAACTATCAGGAAGAGAATGAAATAGCCTCCCAGCATAACCATAATCCTGAACGAGTAGAACGTTACAGGCACATTCGGAATGCTTTCTTCAGGACTCTTCAGGAATCCGTAGCCGAAGTACTCGAAGTTATCGTCCAGATAGACTTTTGCCTGGGAAAGAATCTCGTTACGCTTTACAGTGTCCTGGTCATCCTTGTACTGTGCGTAGAGAGACAGCGCCCGACGGGCCATGTTTCCCCTGTCCACCTTCTCCTGGAAGGATAGCGCTTTTTTCTCAACGCCGTTGGCATCCTTGTAGGTGTAACCTCCTTCAATAATGTCGCTTATGCCGGGGACAAATGTATTAAAGTCAAAGTCCACCATAAATGACAGAGCCTTCGGTACTGAAATGTTGAAAAGGTAAGGTTTCTCGTCGTTGTCGAAAGTCTTTTTCGGATTAAGCACCGCAAAACCCACGAAAGGAGTTCCGTTTTCTCCGCGATACAAGCCCTCCATCGCGGCCAGTTTCATAGGCTGGGTCCTGGCAACGGTCACAGCGGAAGTGTGTCCGGTTGCCATCAGGGCAAAGATCGCAATCAGGCCGAATACAGTGGCGTACTTGATGCTCCGGAGAGAAAACTCCCTGTTTCTCTGCTTCTTAAGATACCAGCAGGAAATGGCGATTACCACGATTGCGGCTACCAGGAATCCGCTCATTACGCTGTGCGAGAATTTGCTGAGTGTAGTCGGAGAGAATACTATAGACCAGAAGTCCACCATCTCGTTCCTGGCTGTCAGTGGGTTGAATTCCACTCCGACAGGGTTCTGCATCCAGCCGTTAGCCGTCAGGATCCAGTATGCTGAAAGGTTTGCCCCTATCGCCGTGAGCCAGGTGCTGAGCAGGTGGAATCCCTTGCTTACCTTGTCCCAGCCGAAGTACATTACGGCAAAGAAGGTGCTTTCAAGGAAGAACGCGAAAATTCCCTCGATGGCCAGCGGGGCACCGAAAATGTCTCCCACAAACCAGGAATAGTTGCTCCAGTTTGTTCCGAACTCGAATTCCAGAATAATTCCCGTAGCCACGCCGCAGGCGAAGTTTATGGCAAATATCCTGCTCCAGAACCTGGTGAGCTTTTTCCAGGATTCATCTCCCGAGCGGTAATACTTTGTCTCGAAAATTGCTATCAGTATGCCCAGGCCAAGCGTCAGAGGCACAAACAGCCAGTGGTACATGGCAGTCAGCGCAAACTGCAGCCTGGAGGCATCTGCAAGTGATGAAGTCAGTAACATATCAAGGTTGTTTAGTCAGGTTTTCAATTACATGCTCCGCCTTTTCGGAATCGGTATCATAGCGGGAGAGTTCCGGACGGAAGAAGAACACCCTGAGAATCAGGAATATGATTGCGAGCTTTATAAGAATTATCAGCCAAAGGGTCTTTCCGACCTCCATGTTCCTGAAGCCGTCGCGATAAAAAACATATACCCTTTTAAAGATGTTCACCTTGTAAATTTAACAAAATCAAATGAAAAACGGCTTGATTTTTGAGTTATATTTGCATCAAACAAACGAATCATGGAAAAGAATTTCGATAAAGGAAGAAGAGACGCCTTGAAGACCGCAGGGCTGTTTGTGGCCGCTGTTGTGGGCTCAAGCGTAATCAATAAATTAGGAGCTGCCTCAAGACTCGGCGATATAGCTGATGCTGACCACCAGCAGCAACAGCAAAGAATAATTCGCAAGGCAGTCTATGTTCCTAAGAACTGCAAGATTCACAAGCAGATAGCCGCAAAGGCAAAGAATCCCGAGCAGTGCAATCTCTGCGTGGATGTCTGCCCTAAGAAATGCATAACCGCAGTAGAAGTCAAAGGAGGCAAGGGCCTCAAGGAGCCTAAACTCGACGAGGCAACCTGCATAGGCTGCGGAAGGTGCTGGAGAGTCTGCCCGGAAGAGCCTAAGGCCTGGGAGATCTGGGACCGCACCAATAACCAGAAACTCAGATAGATATAGCTAGGTTTTCGCTGCTATTCGTCGTAACCGACGTAATGCTCGTCGATTTTTTCCAGATTGTCAATCTTGAAAGTGTCTCCGTCCTGGACGAGAGTCAGCTTTATGGTATAATGATACTCTTTGTTTTGGCCTTGATCGTGGATGCATGACACTAAATAAGCATCACCCTCGGGTTTAATGGTACGTACCTTTAATCCACCGGTATCTCCACCGCCCTCGTAGCAGAACAGCCAGGAAGCCATGCATTCGCCATCGCAATCATAATCGTAGGAGTCCATAAGCCACTGCTTCATAGCGGGAGTTATGTGGCTCTTTATATACTCGTCATTGAAGCCTCCTTCTTCATAATCTCCATCATAAACTTTGTAGAATTCCTCAAGGAAAGCCAAGCCGGCAGCGGCCTTTGCTGAATCCAGGATAGCGGTTTCTGCTGCCTGGTTTTCGATTGTCTGGCCGGAACCCTTCGGTTCTTCTGTTGTGTTGGTGTTGTTTGACTTGCAGGCAACGCAAACCAATGCGCTCAATGCCAATGCTGAAATGAATTTAACGGTTTTCATGATTATGTTTATTTACGGTTTTTATATGCTTTAAGTGTATTCTGCAGAAGAGAGGCAATTGTCATGGGCCCTACTCCGCCCGGTACAGGAGTAATGTAGGAGCACTTAGGTGCAACTCTTTCAAAATCAACGTCTCCCACCAGGCGGTATCCGCTCTTTCTGGTTGGATCTTCGATTGAATTGATTCCCACATCGATGATTACAGCGCCTTCCTTCACCATATCTTCCTTCACGAAGAAAGGAATTCCGATGGCGGCAACTATAATGTCAGCCTCCCTGGTGTATTTTGCGATGTCTTTTGTGCGGCTGTGGCACATTGTTACAGTGCAGTCTCCCGGATAGCCCTTCCTGGAAAGAAGGTTGGCCATTGGCCTGCCTACGATGTTGCTCCTTCCGAGAACCACGCAGCTTTTGCCTTTGGTTTCTATCCTGTTCCTCTCCAGAAGAGTCATTATTCCCATTGGTGTGGCCGGAAGGAATGTATCCTGACCCAGCATCATTTTGCCGGCGGAAACAGGATGGAATCCGTCAACGTCTTTCTCGGGAACGATTGTGGCGATTACCTTGTTCTCGTCGATGTGCTTAGGGAGAGGAAGCTGGACAATCAGGCCGTCTATTCCGCTGTCCGCATTGATGTTGCGTATTATCTGGAGGAGTTCCTCCTCGGTGGTTTCAGCAGACAGACGCTTAACTTCAGATGTGAATCCGGCATCTGCGCAGGCCTTTTCCTTGTTGGCCACGTATGTCTTGCTGGCCGGGTTGTCCCCTACCAGAATAGCTGTCAGAGAAGGTCTTCTCCCTCCGTTTTTCAGGATTTGTTCAACTTCCTGACGTATTTCGGCTCTGATTGCGGCACTCTCCGCCTTGCCGTCCAGTAACTTGTATTCCATATTATCTGCCCATGTTTCTTAGGTTGCGCATCTGTGCCATACGGTTTCTGAGTCCTCCGCCGGCAACATTCTTCATCACCTTCTTTGTCTGGTCAAACTGCTTGATGAGGCGGTTTACCTCGGCGATGCTGGTTCCGCTGCCGCTGGCGATACGGTTACGGCGGCTTCCGTTAAGCACCTCCGGATGCTCCTTTTCAAACGGTGTCATAGACTGGATGATGGCCTCAACGTTCTTGAAGGAACTGTTGTCCATATCCACATCCTTGAGGGCCTTGCCCACCCCGGGAATCATGCTTGCAAGATCCTTGATGTTTCCCATCTTCTTGATCTGCTGGATCTGCTGATAGAAATCGTTGAAGTCGAACTGGCTCTTTATGAGTTTCTTCTTCAGTTTGCGGGCTTCTTCCTCGTTTATCTGCTCCTGGGCCTTCTCAACCAGGGTTACAACGTCTCCCATTCCCAGGATTCGGTCAGCGATACGCTCAGGATGGAAAACATCCAGGGTGTCCAGCTTTTCTCCAGAGGATATGAACTTGATTGGCTTGTTAACCACGGCCTTAATGGAGAGCGCTGCACCGCCTCTGGTATCACCGTCGAGCTTTGTCAGGACAACTCCGTCAAAGTCCAGGACATCGTTGAAGGCCTTGGCGGTCTCAACCGCATCCTGACCTGTCATCGAGTCTACCACAAAGAGTATCTCGCTAGGATTGAGGGCTTTCTTGAGATTGCCGATCTCGGTCATCATCTCCTGGTCGACGGCAAGTCGTCCGGCGGTATCCACAATCAGCACATCATACTGCTTGGCCTTTGCCTCCTTTACTGCATTCTCGGCGATTTTGACAGGATTCTTGACTCCTTCTTCAGTGTAAACCGGAACATCGATTGACTCCGCCAGCACCTTCAACTGGTCTATTGCGGCAGGACGGTAAACGTCTCCGGCAACCAGCATCACTCTTTTTCCCCTCTTGTTTTTCAGCTGGTTGGCGAGTTTTCCGCTGAAAGTAGTTTTACCGGAACCCTGGAGACCTGCAACCAATACTATTGCCGGATTTCCCTTCAGGCTGATGTCCGTTGCGCTGCTTCCCATCAGCTTGGCGAGCTCGTCGTGGACGATCTTCACCATCATCTGCCCGGGCTTCACGCTCTTTATAACGTCCTGTCCGAGGGCAACCTGCTTTACGTCATCGCAGAAGCTTTTTGCCACCTTGTAGCTTACGTCGGCCTCAATGAGTGCCCTGCGGATGTCCTTCAGGGTTTCGGATATGTTTACTTCGGTGATTCTGCCCTGTCCTTTCAGTAGCTTGAACGACCGGTCCAGTCTATCAATAAGGTTTTCAAACATAATTCTTTACTTGATAATTTCATCTGAATAGTAGGCCTTTGCAAGGTCTTTCTGGTTGTAGCGCATCGCCATTACCTGGCCGTATGCACCGGCGGTGTTGAGGGATACCAGGTCTCCTCTCTGTGTTTCAGGCAGCCAGATTCCGTGCGCGAACTTGTCGCTGCTCTCGCATACAGGGCCAACCACGTCGTACTTGGTCTTCTTGCCTGTAGAAGTGAGGTTCTGGATATCGTGATGAGCCTGATAAAGGGCCGGACGGATCAAATCGTTCATTCCGGCATCCAGTATCACGAACTTCATCTTCTGGCCGATCTTCACGTACAGTACCCTGGAAATCAGGTGGCCGCACTGTGCCACTATAGCCCTGCCCGGTTCAAAGTGAACTTTCTGGCCTGGCCTTACTATAAGGTTCTTGTTTATTAGCTCGAAGTAATCCTTGAAGTTGGCAACAGGATTCTGGTTAGGATTCTGGTAATCTACCCCAAGTCCGCCGCCAAGGTTAAGGTTCTCGATCTTGATATTCTTCTCTATGAACCAGCTCTGGAGCTGCTCCACCATCCTGCAAAGCAGCGGGAACACGCTCATGTCCAGAATCTGGCTTCCAACGTGGAAGTGAAGTCCTATCAGCTTTATGTTCTTCAGGCCTTTGATAAGGTCGGTCACTGCCTGGAACTCCCAAGGGCTGATCCCGAACTTGTCTTCCTTTCTTCCTGTGGAAATGTATTTGTGGGTATGCGCGTCAATGTCAGGGTTAACTCTCAGCGATATCCTTGCCTTTACACCCATTCCTGCAGCCAGATCGTTGATAATCTTTATTTCAGGCACGCTCTCGCAGTTGAAGCTGAAGATTCCTGCCTTGAGGGCTGTCTTGATTTCGGCATCGCTCTTGCCGACTCCGGCATAGACAATCTTGGAAGGGGCGAAACCGTTCTTTATCGCGATCTTGACCTCGTTTCCGCTCACGCAGTCCGCTCCCAGCCCGGCCTTGCAGATGGTCTGCAGAATCTTCGGCTCGGCATTGGCCTTAACCGCATAATGGGCGTTGTAACCGTATTTCTTTGTGTATGAAGTATAAACCTTCAAAGTCTCCTTCAGGAGATCCATGTCGTAATAATAGAAAGGTGTACGGATGCTTCCGAATGCCTCGATTGCCTGTTTTGTTATCATTTGTGTCTTGTTTTTGTTCTTTTCAGAGTGGATGCAAATCTAATCATTTTTTCATTAAATTTGTATGATTTTAACATCGCTGAACATTAACATTAATAATTTAAAATATCTGAGATTATGGCAAAAGGACCTATCACTCAATTCATTGATCATCATTACCGTCATTTTAACTCTGCAGCTATGGTGGATGCCATCAAGGCTTACGAGCAGCTTCTGGCAGAAGGCGGAAAGATGATGCTTGCAATGGCCGGCGCAATGAGTACGGCGGAACTTGGACTCTCACTGGCAGAAATGATCCGCCAGGACAAGTTTGCAATTGTTTGCTGCTCTGCAAACAACCTCGAGGAGGATATAATGAACCTGGTGGCTCACTCCCACTACAAGAGAGTGCCAAACTACAGAGACCTTACTCCTGAGATGGAGCAGGATCTTCTTGACCATCATCTGAACCGTGTCACCGACACCTGCATCCCTGAGGAAGAGGCTTTCAGAAGGCTGGAAGACCATCTGGTTGACGCCTGGAAGGATTCAGCAGCAAAGGGAGAGAGGCTTTTCCCTTACGAGTTCATGTACAAGGTAATCCGCAGCGGCGTTCTGGAGCAGTACTACGAGATAGATCCTAAGGACAGCTGGGTTCTGGCTGCCTGCGAGAAGAACATCCCTATCATAGTTCCTGCATGGGAAGATTCCACAACTGGAAATATCTTCACCGCTCACTGTATCAGGGGAGAATTTGACGTTCATCTGGTTAAAGGCGGTATCGAGACAATGATGCACCTGGTTGACTGGTACAAGGCCAACAACCGTCCTGGAATCGACCGCGGAACAGGATTCTTCCAGATCGGCGGCGGTACCGCAGGAGACTTCCCTATCTGCTGCGTGCCTATGATGGAGCAAGATCTGCAGTGGCACGGCACAATGCTGTGGCAGTATTTCTGCCAGATTTCAGACTCCACCACCTCCTATGGTTCATATTCCGGAGCAGTTCCTAACGAGAAGATCACCTGGGGCAAGCTCTCTCCTGAGTGCCCTAAGTTCATCGTGGAAAGCGATGCAACCATCGTTGCTCCTCTGATGTTCGCCCATATACTCGGCTGGTAAACTCACAACTATGAGAATAATTAGATTTTCTTTACTCCTTATCTTTTCAGCGATAATAATATCCTGCGCGCAAAATGAGAGCAAAGTAGCGCAAAAGCAGGATGCACCGGTGGGATGCCGTTCATATCATGATGTTTACGGACCTGTAAAGACTGTACAGTTTCTATTTGAAGACGGAACCAAAAGCAGTCTCACTACTTTTGACGAGAACGGCATGGATATCGATTTGCTTAAAAACGACAAGGAGTATCTTGAACTCAACCAAATGCCGGAATCCGAGTCAACACTCACTTTTGAGGACGGCAAACTTGTTTCATTCGGATTTGCGAGTTATATCCAACTTAAATATAACGGCAGGTTGATTGAGGAGGCTTATATTAATCCGAGTGACCTTGGGCCGGCATACTCTCCTACCTATTACATTTATGACGGCAACAATGACAGGATAGCCATGTTCTCTGCCCGTTTTGAACCAAACTATTCTGAAGACTTCAAGGAAAACCTGAAAACAGATCCTTATATGTTGTACTGCGACCCTAACCTCCTTGTAACCAATGTGGAAAGATATGAGATACTCAAATGGGACGATCACGGCAACTGGATTGAAAGAAAGGTCGTTGAAAATGACGGGAAGTCACATATTGATAAAAGAGAAATAACATATTTTGAATAAAACATGAAAAAATTATTTGTTCTGTTGCTTGCAGCTTCTGTTTTCGCCGTATCCTGCAACAATAATCCAAAAGAAGAGGGAGAAGTAATCGGAGAAGACTCCCTGGGAGTTGTGGCTCCTATGGACCTCCAGACTCAGGAGTATATCGAAGGCCGTGTCTCAGACATGTACAACTATGCTTTCTCATCTGTAATGGATGACGCCGACAAGAAGTTCTTAACCCCTGATTTCTTTGATCTTCAGGAGAAAGTCATTGAAAAGCAGAGGGAAACCGGCAATCTTTGGATAGACCACGACCACTGGGTTATGGGCCAGGACTGCCACAATCCTAGCTTTGAATTCCTGAAGGCTGAAGAAATCGGTCCTCACTATGCCAAGGCTTATTTGAATGTCAAAGCATTTGACGATCAGGAAAAACCTGAGCTTGTCAGGCTGACTCTCCGCTATATCGGCGACGACTGGTTTGTTGACGACATAGAGGAGCAGTACGAAGGTGCTTTCTATTCTCACCGCAAGATTTACGAGGAAGCTCTGGACGAATAGTCCGTACTTTCAATTTGTAACATAATAAAACCTCTTTCTTCTTTTTGAAATATAGTTTTGAAGATTAGTAAGATTTTTGTAAATTCGTAGCGGTTAAACCGAAATATTTATTTGAATTTACAGAAATATGTCTGAAAAAACTTTATTGCTGGGAGATGAGGCTCTGGCACTGGGAGCCCTGCATGCGGGGCTCTCTGGCGTTTATGCCTATCCCGGCACTCCTTCAACAGAAATAACCGAGTATATCCAGGCAAGCCCTCTGGCAAGGGACAGGAAAGTCCACTGCCAGTGGTCCTGCAACGAGAAAACCGCTATGGAAGCCGCTCTTGGCGCATCTTACGCGGGTAAGAGGGCGATGGTTTGCATGAAACACGTCGGTATGAACGTTTGCGCGGACGCTTTCGTCAACTCCGGAGTTACCGGAGCAAGCGGCGGACTGGTTGTCGTGGCCTGTGACGATCCGTCAATGCACTCATCCCAGAACGAGCAGGATTCCAGGTTCTATGCAGAGTTCGCGATGGTTCCTTGCCTGGAGCCAAGCAACCAGCAGGAAGCCTACGATATGGTTCGCTTTGCCTTTGACTATTCCGAGATGTACCACACTCCGGTACTTATGAGGCTTACAACCCGTATGGCACATTCCAGGGCCGTTGTAAAGACGGGAGAAATGAGGGATGAAAACCCTCTGCGATTCCCTGAGGACCAGAAGAGATGGGTTCTACTCCCGGCTGTGGCAAGGGTAAGGAACGAGCAGATAATCAAGCAGTACGCCCAGTATGAAGAAGATTCGGAAAAGGGCAATGTCCTCTCGGGTCCAAAGGCTGAGATGGGAGTGATTGCCTGCGGAATCGGCTGGAACTATCTTATGGAGAATATCGAAGGAGAACCTTCCTTCCCTACCCTCAAGGTTACCCGCTATCCGGTTTCAAAGAAGCAGGTAAGGGAACTTGCCTCAATGTGCAAGACAATTCTGGTTGTGGAAGAGGGCCAGCCTCTGCTGGAGAAGGCTCTGAGAGGATATCTTCCTGTCTATAACGAGATTAAGGGAAGGCTTGACGGAACTCTTCCGCGCACTGGAGAACTTACTCCGGATGCTCTCCGCAAGGCTCTGGGAATGGATGACAAGGAGACCTGCTCAAAGAGCGAGGTTGCAGTTCCGCGTCCACCTGCACTTTGTATGGGTTGCGGCCACAGAGACTTTTACACTGCTCTTAACATGGTAGTCAAGGATTACCCTACTGCACGTGTATTCAGCGATATAGGCTGCTACACCCTCGGCTATCTGGCTCCGTTCCACGCAATAAACAGTTGCGTTGATATGGGAGCATCCATAACTATGGCAATCGGAGCATCCGAAAGCGGAGTGCATCCGTCTATCGCAGTTATCGGAGACTCAACCTTCACCCATAGCGGAATGACCGGACTTCTGGATGCCGTCAATATGGGCGCAAACATAACTGTCTGCATTTCAGATAACCTGACAACCGGAATGACCGGCGGACAGGACAGCGCGGCATTCGGAAGAATCGAGAATATATGCCTTGGAATCGGCGTTCCTAAAGAGCATGTCCGCCTGATTATTCCTCTTCCAAAGAACTATGAAGAAATGCAGAAGGTCATCAGAGAAGAAATCGAATATCGCGGAGTATCGGTGGTTGTCTGCCGCAGAGAGTGCATACAGACCGCCAAGAGACACCTTAAAAAACAGTAGATCATGAAAAAGGATATCATATTGTCAGGAGTCGGCGGCCAGGGAATTCTTTCCATAGCCACCGTAATCGGCTGGGCCGCAATAAAGAACAGGCTTTACCTGAAGCAGGCGGAGGTTCACGGAATGAGCCAGAGAGGCGGTGACGTGCAGAGTAACCTCAGGCTTTCTTCAGATCCTATTTTCAGCGACCTGATCCCTAAGGGAGAATGTGAGCTCATAATCTCGATGGAGCCTATGGAAGCTCTCCGTTATCTGCCATATCTTAAGAAAGGCGGATGGATTATCACCAACAGCGCTCCTTTCGTGAACATTCCTTCTTATCCTGAAATCTCTGCGATCGATGCGGACCTGAAAAAGGATGCAAACGTGATTTCATTTGATTCTGACCAGATTGCAAAGGACTGCGGTGCTCCGCGATCCAGCAATATGGCGCTTCTTGGAGCAGCCGCAAGGTACATCGAGATTCTTGATGTCGAGGCCCTGAAGGAAGGAATCCGCAACGTCTTTGCCCGCAAGGGTGAGAAAATCGTTGAAGACAACATCAAGGCATTTGAAGCCGGATTTGAAATAGCAGCTAAAAGGTAAGATTATGAAAAGGCCTATCGCAAAAGAAACGGTTGACGGGGTATTGGCTAAGATGGATATTTCCGACATATCCCATGCCACTATAAGACAGTGCGTTGCAGTTGCAAACAAACTGGAGGCTCTGGAGAATATGCGTTTCATTCATCTGGAAATCGGAGTTCCGGGAATCCTGGCTTGCCCAGTGGGAATCGAAGCCCAGAAGAAGGCTCTGGACAGCAACATTGCACACGAATATCCCCCTATCGGAGGTATTCCAGTGCTGAAACAAAATGCTTCCAAGTTCCTCAAGGCCTTCGCTGATGTGGATATAGATCCGGAATGCATAGTCCCGACTGTCGGCTCTATGCAGGGTTCAATGAACCTCATACTGGAATGCTCCCAGCTTGATCCCAAGAAGGACACTATTCTCTACATCAATCCTGGATTCGCGCCTAACATGCTGCAAGCCAAGATAAACAATATAAAGTCTGAAGCTTTTGACATCTACGAGTTCAGGGCAGAGAAGCTGCGTCCAAAACTCGAGGAATATATGTCAAAGGGCAACATTGCAGCCGTGCTCTATTCCAACCCTAACAATCCTGCCTGGATCTGCCTCAGCGAAGACGAACTGAAAACAATCGGAGAACTTGCAACCAAGTACGATGTTGTTGTGCTTGAAGACCTTGCATATTTCTGCATGGACTTCCGCCAGGATCTTTCTCATCCGGGAGAGCCTCCTTTCCAGCCTACTGTGTCAAAGTACACGGACAACTATGTGATAATGATGTCTTCTTCAAAGATATTCAGCTATGCGGGAGAAAGAATTGCTGCCACTTGCTTCTCTCCTAAACTGTATTACAGAGAGTATCCAGCCCTCAGGCAAAAGTACGGATTCGGAAGGATGGGAGACAATTTTGTGCTGACATATCTCTATGCGGCCTCTTCAGGTGTTTCTCATTCAGCGCAATATGCTTACGCAGCACTGCTTGGCGGAGCTGCAGAGGGAAAGATTGATTTCATCTCCGAGATGGCTAAATACGGGCAGAGGGCTCACCGTTCCAAGGAAATCTTTGAAAAGCACGGCTTCCACATCGTTTATGACAAGGATCTGGACCGCAAGGTTGGAGACGGTTTCTTCTACACCATCGGATATGAGAACATGACTTGCTCCGAGCTTATGTACGACCTTGTTAGATGCGGAATTACCGCAATTTCCCTGGATTCCACCGGCAGCCGCCAGAACGGTATCAGGGCTTGCGTTTCCAGACTGAGTTCTGAAGAAGACTTTGTAGAACTGGATAATCGTCTGGGACTCTTCGCACATATCCAGAAAGATAAGAACGCCTGAAAAAGAACGGTTGATATGGACAACATCAAATATGTAACCCCGGCCGAGGCCGTCAAGTGTGTTAAAAGTGGAGACGGCGTTTATTTCCAGGGAAGTACTGCTGTTCCTGAAATCCTCCAGCAGGCTTTGGCAGACAGGGCTCCTGAGCTCCGCGATGTCAAGGTCTACAGCGCATTCTGCATTCCGAGAGGTGTGGCTCCTTTCTGCAAGATGGAATGCAGGGAGGCTTTCATCGTAAGGAGCCTTTTCCTCTGTGCAGACCAAAGGGCCTGGGTTGCCAGCGGAGACGGAAACATGATTCCGGCCTTCCTCGGCGAGATTCCTTTCTTGTTCCGCTCTAAGCAGCTGCCTGTTAATGTAGCGTTCATAAACTGCTCTCTTCCTGATGAAAACGGGTATTGCAGCTACGGAATCTCAGCAGACCTGGCCGTATCTGCAGTTGAGAGTGCAGACTATGTCGTGGCCCAGATTAACAAGAGCATCCCATACTTGTACGGTGGTGCTCTTATCCATATTTCCAAGATTCACGCAGCTGTGGAATGCGACATTCCTCCTGTTGCGATGGAATTCGGCGAGCCAACGGAAATAGAAAGAGCTATCGGCAACAACATTGCAGGCGAGATTCCTGATGGAGCCACCCTCCAGATCGGTGTAGGTGGAATTCCTAACGCAGTCCTCAACGCAATCAAGCACCACAAGCATCTGGGACTCCATACCGAGGCTATGACTGACGGTGTGGTAAGGCTTATGGAAGAGGGAGTTATAGACAATACCCTCAAGAAGTTCCGCCCAGGCAAGGGCGTTGCATCACTGGCACTTGGAAGCAAGCACATGTACGAGTTCCTTCACTACAACAAGGATGTTGAGTTCTACGATGTTGCCCTTACCAACGACCCCCAGATTATCCGCCAGAACCCTAAGGTGATGGCTATCAATTCTGCCCTTGAGATTGACCTTACCGGCCAGATCTGTGCAGACAGTATTGGCGAGAAGATTTTCTCCAGTGTCGGTGGTCAGCACGACTTCATGTATGGTGGCGCACTATCAGAAGGCGGCAAGACCTTCATCGCCTTGCCTTCCGCCACAAGCAAGGGAAAGAGCAAGATTGTCCCTACCCTTACTCCAGGAGCAGGTGTTGTAACAACCAGGTTCCAGGCTCAGTACATCGCTACTGAATACGGAATCGCCTACCTGAGAAATAAAGATCTTGCAGAAAGAGCCAAAGCCCTGATAGCCATTGCTCATCCTGATGCCCGTGAAGAACTTGAAAAAGCCGCAGTAAAACGCTTCGGCTACAGTTTCCTAAGGCTTCACTGATGAACGGGTCTTAGGAGGTCAGCAACCGTTTTTACGGGATTGAAAGTTGATATCGGAACTTCCACGAATATTGTGTGCCAGAGGCTCATTGAGCCGTTCCACAATCCTGGGAGTTCCGTATACTTTGCCTTGCGGCCGGCAAAAGTCTTTTCAACGCTAAGGCCAGTTGTAGGATCTGTAAACTGCTGAAGGTCAAATTTATTGCCGGTGCTGTCTTTGATGCAGCAGACAATGTCAACAGGATTGAAGTGAGTAGAGTTCTTCATCAGAGACTTGTCTTCTATCTGGACGCTTTCCAGGATCTGAAGAGATGTGGTGCCGTCCTTTTCTTTGCAAACGAATGGGCCTCCGCCGGGTTCTCCCTCGTTTTTAACCATACCGCAGACTCTTATCGGGCGGTCGAGTTTATCCCCTATGCTGTTTTTTATTTTGATGGCCATTCCAAGAAGGATCTTCTTCCATTTGACTGTATCGTCCAGGAACGGCTCTTTTACAACATTGTCTATGTTCTTGATGAAGATGAAATCCTCGTCGCAGAGATTAAGGTTTTTAAGGAGAGCGCCGTGTCCGGCAGGGCGGGTCAGGATTGTGCCGTCTTCTTTTCGGAAAGGATTGCCGTTCTCATCGTATGCGGTAACATCTGTGGCGTGGTCCTGGGTGGTGAAGAATGCCTCGTATGTGCAGTTGTATCTATTCTCGTAACCGGCCTTGAATCTGTTAAAGAGGTTTTTGAAGTCTTCCAGATGTTCCTCTGAAACAGTAAAATGCAGCTTTACCTTTCCGTCTTTGTCTTTAGCGTACATTGCACCTTCTACCAGATGCTCCTCAAGTGGAGTTCGGGTGAACATCCCGTATTTATGGAAAGGAAGAAGGCCCTTCGGTGTAGATGCTAATGTGTCTCTGTCAATGGAAAAATCTATAGGAGTCTTTGCCTTGAGTTCTTCCCTGAGGCGGTCTGCATTCTCCCCTTCTTCATACAGAGGCTTGAACATCCTTGTAGCCGCACCGCTGGCAGGAGTGAATTTGCACAGCGTGCCCTCAAAGGACTCGGCGATCTTAAGATATTCGGATTCCTGTTCTGGAGTGAGTCTTATGATTGTTCCGTCTTGAACGCTTGCGGCTTTTTCAATAATCAAACTCATGGCGATAGATATATTCTTTTCTAAGTTTCTCGAAATCTTCAGGATGTGCTCTCAAGGCGCTGTCTATCTCGGCGATCGGGAAGAACTGCTGAAGCTGGGACTTGAGGTTTTTGTTTATGTCAAGATGATGCCTCTCGTCCTTTGATCTACAAGTGAAGTCTTTAAGGGCGTTTATGTTGGCATAGTCTGCAAAGGCTCTTACCACTGCATCCGTTGCATTCTGCTTGCCTTCAACGGAATAACCGGCAATATGCGGAGTTGCCAGTGATGCTCTTTCCAGCATTATTCTGGAAATCTTTGGTTCATTGTTCCAGACATCGCAGATGAAAAGGCCGAGCTTTTTGGATTTTATCAGTGCCTCATCATCTATGACTCCGCCTCTGGAAGCGTTGACAAGATGAGCACCTGTTTTGATTTTAGAGAAGAACTTCTTGCCGGCAAGGCCTCTTGTGGAGATGTCCAGAGGCGTATGCATTGTGATGATGTCTGAATTCTCCAGAACTACTTCCAGGGAATAGTAATCCAGAGGAATTCCCTGTTTCTGCTTGGGAGGGTCGTTTCTCAGGACGTTGAATCCTAATTTCAGGCATAATTGGGCGACTTTCTCTCCCACATTACCGGCTCCGATGATTCCCACGGTGAGTTTATCCCTTTCCTTTCTGTTTTCAGGAAGGATTCCAGTCTGGGATATTGCGGTCAGGAAATACTGCATAACCGCAGAACTGTTGCATCCCGGAGCATTTGCTACGCAAATTGAATTTGCGCGGCAATAATCCTCATCTATATGGTCTTTGCCAATTGTGGCGGAAGCGATGAATCTTATGTTTTGTCCCTCCAGAAGAGCTTTGCTGCACTTTGTCCTGGTCCTGATGAAAAGGCATTTTTCATCTTGTTTTGCCTTTTTAATCGCGGAGGAAAAGTCTTCCCCGGGGGCATAGATAACGTCTGCGTACGGTTCCAGTACGCCTTTAATATAAGGAATGGCATTATCTACGATTGCAATCATATTCTTATCTGAGGACAATGTTCTTTACAAAAGGCCCGCCAAGGTTGCTGTTGAGTATGTACAGTATCTGGCGGCGGCGGTTATAGAGCATGCTCCTGATTATGGAAGAAGAAAGGTTAACATACAGGGTTCCGTCCTTGTAAAAGCGGGAAGAAGTGGCCTTGACAATGTTAGGCTCCATCTTCTCGTCCCAGCAGCGCACAACCCTGGCTCCCAGAAGGCCTTCCTTGCCACCCATCTGGTTAAGGTATTCGCGGAGAAGTTCCCCTACCGGTTTGCTGGTCTGCCTTTTCATATCCTGGAGATTTTACCTGATGAAACCTCAAAATTCCTTGCGCTGCCGCCAACCTTTTCCACAAGGGCATCCATTCTAACCTTGTTGCTGTCCGTTATGAATATCTGGCCGAAATCCTCTCCGGAAACCATCTGGAGAAGGTTCTTGACCCTTTCCATATCCAATTTGTCGAACACGTCGTCCAGTAAAAGTATAGGAGTAGTGGCTTTGCCGTCTTTTCTCATAATCCCGAACTGGGCCATCTTCAGTGCAATCTGGAAGCACTTCTGCTGGCCCTGGCTGGCACATCTTTTCAAAAGGCTGAAATCCTGGGCAGGACTCTTCATTTCAAAGGCCACATCGTCACGGTGGATGCCTCTTGTGGTGAATCCCATTATCTTGTCCCTGTCAAAATTCCTGAAAAGAATCTCATCGAGGGGATGTTTCTGGAGTTCCGACTGGTATGTCAGGCGGACGGTCTCGTTTCCGCCGCTGAGCTGCGTATAATGCTTCTGGACGCTTTCCTGAAGGTCTGAACAGAGTTTTTGCCTGGCCTGGAATATGTATTCGGCGTTTTCGCACAGCTGGGCGTCAAGGACGCTGACCAGCTCCCTGGACGGATCTTCATCCTTCAGCAGGCGGTTTCTCTGGGCCAGGGTCTTGTTGTATCTCTGGAGCTTTTCCAGATACAGGCGGTCCATCTGGCTCAGGAGGGCGTTCAGGAACCGTCTCCTTTCCTCCGCGCTAAGGTTAATGAGATTGGAGTCTGAAGGGGATACCATAACCACAGGAAGAAGCCCGATGTGGTCTGCAAGCCTCTTGTAGGCCTTGTCGTTGCATTTAAGCGTCTTCCCTTCCTTGTTTCCCCCATATATGCCAAGCCCTATTTTGCTCACCGATCCGTCATCCATATTGTAATAGCCGGCCACGGCTGCACTCTCTTTACCGTCGCGGATACTGAAAGAATCCTGGAAATTGAAGAAACTCTTGGCCATGGAAAGGCTGTAGACGGCATCCAGAAGATTGGTCTTGCCGCTTCCGTTAGCCCCGGAAATGCAGTTGAGTCCGGAGGAAAATTCAAGGTCCGCCTCGGCGATGTTCTTGAAATCCGTTATGAGTATCCTGCTTAAAAACATATCGTGAAAAACTATTGCAAAATTAGAATATTTATCCGTAAATTTGCACTTCGCAAAAAATCTTAACAAAAATGGCTAAAAACTACAAAGAAAGCTCTGAGCCAAAGGCCAATGTCGCCGAGGCCCTGTCAAAGACAGAAATGTTCTTCGAGAAAAACAAGAAGACCATCGGATATGTGGTGGGAGGATTGATCGTACTGGCAGCCCTCATTTTCGTGTACCGCAATTTTATAGTAATCCCTAAGCAGAAGGAAGCAGCCAACCAGCTGTATGTGGCTGAGCGCTATTTCAAGCTTGATTCCTTTGCACTGGCTCTCAACGGAGACGGAAACTCTCTCGGCCTGAAGCAGATAATAAACAAATACGGAAAGAAAGCCGGTATGGCCGCCTATTATGACGCTGGCGTATGCTGCCTCCGCCTTGGCGAGAACGACCAGGCTATCGAATACCTGAAGAAGTTCTCCAGCAAGGACAGGATAATTGCCGCAAAGGCAAAGTGCTGCATCGGTGACGCCCTTGTGAATAAAGACGATATCAAAGGTGCCGTGGCATGGTTTGAGGAAGCAGCCGAGCTGAGCAACAATATCTTCAGTGCAGGTTACCTCCAGAAGGCAGGAATCTGCTACGAGGAGCTCGGCGATTACGGAAAGGCTCTCGGATGCTACAACAAGATAAAGAACGAGTTTGCCCAGTCCCCTGAAGGACAGGAAATAGACAAGTACATTTCCAGGGTAGAGGCTCTTGGCGCCAAATAATCAGCACTATGGGAAGAGCGTTTGAATTCAGGAAAGAGAGGAAGTTCAAGAGATGGGGCAACATGGCCCGCGTCTTCACCCGCCTCGGAAAGGAAATCACGATTGCAGCAAAGAACGGAGGTCCGGATCCGGACTACAACCCTACCCTGAGGACTATCATCCAGACGGCAAAGAGTGAAAACATGCCTAAGGAGAACATAGACAGGGCTATCAAGAGGGCTGTGGAGAAAGACCAGAGCGATTTCCAGGAAATAGTATACGAGGGCTACGGCCCTGGCGGAATCGCCTATCTGATCGAGACTGCAACCGACAACCACACCCGCACAGTTGCCAACATCCGCAGCTACTTCAACAAGTACAACGGAACCCTCGGAACCAGCGGCAGCGTGGAGTTTATGTTCGAGCACAAATGCGTTTTCAAGATCAAGAGCGAGAAGGAACCTATAGATCTTGAGGAACTTGAACTTGAGCTCATAGACTACGGAGCAGACGAGGTCTTTGAAGAAGAGGACGATGAAGGAAACAAGACTGTAGTCATCTACGGAGCGTACAAATCCTTTGGAGAAATCCAGAAATATATAGAGGAGAAGGGATATACGATAGTCAGCGGAGGATTCGAGAGAATCCCTACCGTGGACCTGAAGAAACTTCCGGAAGAACAAAGGATAGAAAACGAGAAGCTGATTGAAAAGATAGAGAATGACGACGACGTCCAGAATGTCTACCATACTCTAGACCTTTCAGACTCCCAATAAGGGATTATAGCCCCCGAGAAAGCCCCAAGCGGGCTTTTTCAGTTTATTGCAAGACTTTGGAAATATTAAACTATAAAAATTACAAATTATGGAATTAACTCATATAGAACATCTTGGGATTGCCGTTAAATCCTTGGAAGAGGCTATCCCCTATTATGAAGAAATGCTTGGCCTGAAGTGCTACTCTATTGAGGAGGTTAAGGACCAGAAAGTAAAGACCGCCTTCTTCAAGATCGGCCAGACTAAGATCGAGCTTCTGGAAAGCACAGATCCTGAGGGAACAATCGCCAAGTTCATCGAAAAGAGAGGCGAGGGAATCCACCACATGGCTTTCTCCACCCCTTCAGTGCAGACCTGCCTCGACGAGCTTGAGGCTAAGGGCGTAAGGCTGATTGACAAGGCTCCTAGAAAGGGTGCCGAGGGACTGAACATAGCATTCCTTCATCCAAAATCAACCCACGGTGTTCTTACCGAGATCTGCGAGGATCCTAACAAGAAATAATCTAAAAATCTATAGACAGTTATGAGTCAGCAGCTCGAACAAGTTAAAGCGTTGATATCCCTTAGGGAAAAAGCGCGTATGGGCGGCGGTCAGAAGAGAATCGACTCCCAGCACGAAAAAGGAAAATATACAGCCAGAGAAAGGATACAGATGTTGCTGGATCCGGGCAGCTTCGAGGAATTCGACATGTTCGTTACCCACCGTTGCACCAACTTCGGAATGGAGAAGAACCACGTCCTCGGCGATGGCGTTGTAACCGGCTACGGTACAATCGGAGGAAGGCTCGTATATGTTTTCGCCCAGGATTTCACCGTATTGGGAGGTTCCCTCAGCGAGACTTTCGCACAGAAGATCTGCAAGGTAATGGATATCGCGATGAAAGTCGGAGCTCCGGTTATCGGAATCAACGACTCCGGTGGAGCACGTATCCAGGAAGGCGTTAACGCGCTTGCAGGATATACAGACATATTCCAGAGGAACATTCTGGCCAGTGGCGTAATCCCTCAGATTTCAGCCATCTTCGGCCCTTGCGCCGGTGGTGCGGTTTATTCCCCTGCACTTACGGACTTCAACATCATGTCCAAGGGAAGCTACATGTTCCTTACCGGACCTAAGGTTGTAAAGAGCGTTCTCGGTGAGGACGTTACACAGGAGACTCTCGGAGGAGCAAGCGTTCACGCCAGCAAGTCCGGTGTGGCCCACTTCGCAGTTGACAACGAGGAAATAGGTATCCAGACGATCAAGGACCTGCTTTCATATCTTCCTCAGAACAACCTGGAGAAGACCCCTCTCGTTCCTACCAGCGACCCTATCAACCGTATGGACGATGAACTGAATGATATCATTCCAGATAACCCTAACAAGCCGTATAACATGTATGACGTTATCCGTCACATAGTTGACGACGGCAAGTTCCTGGAAGTCCACAAGGATTACGCAAAGAGCCTTATCGTTGGTTTCGCAAGGTTTGACGGAATTGCAGTCGGTATCGTGGCCAACCAGCCTTCAGTTCTGGCAGGTGTGCTCGACTCCAACTCCAGCCGCAAGGGTGCAAGGTTCGTACGCTTCTGCGACGCCTTCAACATCCCTATCCTCACTCTCGAGGACGTTCCTGGCTTCCTCCCTGGAACCCAGCAGGAGTACAACGGTATCATCCTCCACGGAGCAAAGCTCCTGTACGCTTTCGGAGAGGCAACCGTTCCAAAGATCACCGTGGTTCTGAGAAAGGCTTACGGTGGCGCATACTGCGTTATGAGCTCCAAGCATCTGAGAGGAGATATCAACTACGCATGGCCTAACGCAGAGATTGCCGTTATGGGTCCTAGCGGAGCAATCGAGATCCTCTACGGCAAGGAAATGAAGGAGGCCCAGGATGTTAACGCATTCAAGGCAGAGAAGGAGAAGGAATACAGGGATGCATTCGCAAACCCTTACAACGCAGCAAAGTACGGTTATATCGACGATGTAATCGAGCCGCGCAACACAAGGTTCAGAGTTATCCGCGCCCTGCATCAGCTGGAGAACAAGAGGCTTACCAACCCTGCAAAGAAACACGATAACCTTCCACTCTAAAGAAGAACGTGATGAAGAAGATATTATCAGTATTCACATTGGCTTGCCTGCTTCTGCTTTCGGGTGGAGTCTTTGCGCAGAGTCCGGTGGATATCAGGATCAACGAGGTCCAGGTATCAAACCAGACTGGCGTACAGGACGAGAACGGAGACAGATGCGGTTGGGTGGAGCTGTTCAACACCGCCTACGGAATGGTGGATGTTGCCGGTTTCTATCTCACCGATGACAAGGCCAATCCTACCAAGTATATGATTCCTAAGGGGAACACCGCAACTCAGGTACCTCTGAGGAAGTATTTTATACTGTTTGCAGACGGCAATCCTTCCAAGGGTGTCTTCCACATGAATTTCACTCTGGACGGAGTAAAGAACCTCTATCTGTATTCAACTGACGGAGAAACTCTTCTGGACGAGATAGAAATTCCGCAACTCGGGGCTGACCAGTCTTTCGGAAGATATATCGACGGAGCCGGAAAGCACGAGCCTGTGAACTGGAGCAAGCAGTCTGCACGCAAGAACGCTGTGGACAGCAAGGTCGCTGAGGACGGAGGTTTCTCAATCCTCAACCACCCTACTCCAGGTAGCACCAACATTACCACACAGGTAGAGACCAAGAGCGAGAAAATGGCCAAGATGGACCCTTGGGGAGGCATTCTGGCTATTACAGCAATGGGTGTCGTATTCCTTTGCCTTATAATCCTTTACCTGATCTTCCGCAGCATTGGCAAGCGTGCCATCCGCAAGCAGGAAGAGGAGAAGGCAGCCAAGATCGCCCCTGCTCCTGCAGCAAAGGCTGCGGCTATTCCTTCAGACGGAACAGTCAATGAAGAGATCATCGCTGCAATAGCCATTGCCTGCCATCTTTACCAGAACGGTGTGGACAGCGGAGTTCACGATGTGGAGAGCAATGTCCTCACATTCAACCAGGATCTTCTGCGCCAATCCCCTTGGGGAGCCAGAACCCTGACACTTAAACAGGATCCCAGAATCTAACAATCAAACAACAAGACAAAACATACAATTATGAAAGAATATAAGATCAAAGTCAACGGAAACGAGTACAAAGTTGAAATCGAAGAAGTAGGCGGAACCATCACAAACGTAAGCGCAGCTCCTGCACCATCAGCCGCTCCGGCTCCAAGTGCAGCTCCTGCATCCGCTCCTAGCGCCCCTGCATCTGCAGGTGGAGTTAAAGTTACTTCCCCACTTCCTGGAGTTATCCTGGATGTTGCAGTAAAGGAAGGCGACGCAGTCAAGAAGGGAGACAAGGTTATCGTTCTCGAGGCCATGAAGATGGAGAACGTCATCGAGGCAACTGCAGACGGTATCGTTAAGGAAATCAAGGTCAAGAAGACCGACTCCGTTCTTGAGGGAGACGTACTTGTTGTAATCGGTTAATTGTAGGATTATGATTCTGGAATCCAATCTTGTAGCCAACCTTAAGCAGTTCGTCCAGTATACCGGATTCGCCAACGCGACATTCGGCCATATCGTGATGATACTGATTGGTCTGGTCTTCATCTACCTGGCTATCAAGAAAGACTGGGAGCCGCTGCTGCTGATTCCTATCGGATTCGGCATGATTATCGGCAACATCCCTCTCTTCCCGGGTATGCAGGTGGGAATCTACGAGGACGGTTCTGTTCTCAACATCCTCTACCAGGGTGTAAGAAGAGGTTTCTATCCTCCTCTTATCTTCCTCGGAATCGGTGCGATGACAGACTTCAGCGCCCTGATTTCCAATCCTAAGCTCCTGCTTGTAGGCGCTGCCGCACAGTTCGGTATCTTTGCCGCATACGCTGGAGCCCTGGCTCTTGGCTTCACTCCTGCAGAGGCCGGTGCAATCGGCATCATCGGAGGTGCAGACGGCCCTACCGCCATCTTCCTTTCCGGTAAGCTTGCTCCGGACCTGATCGGTGCAATCTCCGTATCTGCATACTCTTACATGGCTCTGGTTCCTGTGATCCAGCCGCCTGTAATGAGGCTTCTTACAACCAAGAAGGAAAGGCTTATCAGAATGGCCGCTCCAAGACCAGTATCCCAGAAGGAGAAAATTATCTTCCCTATCGTGGGCTTCCTGATTACCGCTTTCATCGTTCCTTCAGGCATTCCTCTGCTCGGTATGCTGTTCTTCGGTAACCTGCTCAAGGAGAGTGGCGTAACCAGAA
This sequence comes from Bacteroidales bacterium, assembly GCA_017550655.1. GTDB lineage: Bacteria > Bacteroidota > Bacteroidia > Bacteroidales > UBA932 > Egerieousia. The sequence continues at coordinate 283,035 of JAFZOK010000018.1, forward strand.
GACTCGCCGAGACCGCAAGAGGTCCTCTGAACGATATCGTGGTTATCCTCATCGGTATTACCGTAGGTTGCTCCACCCAGGCAGACAAGTTCCTTCAGGGCAAGTCCATCATGATCTTCGGCCTTGGCGCCGCATCATTCATCGTTGCGACATTTGCCGGCGTACTCTTCTGCAAGATCCTGAACCTCTTCCTCAAGGAAGGCAAGAAGATCAACCCTCTAATCGGCAACTCCGGTGTTTCCGCAGTTCCTGACTCTGCGAGGGTATCATACGTTCAGGGCCTTAAATACGACCCTACCAACTTCCTTCTGATGCACGCAATGGGACCTAATGTAGCCGGCGTTATCGGAAGTGCTGTTGCCGCAGGTATCCTCCTGGGATTCCTCAGCTAACGGGCCGATTTACTGACTTATTCGAAAACGGGAGCTCAATGCTTCCGTTTTTGTTTTATTTGCCTTCTTTTTATCGCGATAATTTCCTAAATTTGTCACTTTAACAGCAAATACTTTTTCGATATGCAGGATAAATTGCAACAACTGACAGAAAAGCTCTATAATGAGGGGCTTGCAAAGGGAAAGCAGGAGGCCGAGTCTTTGCTTGAAAGCGCAAGGAAAGAGTCTGAAAAGATGATCGCCGACGCTAAGGAAGAGTGCCGCCTTCTGAAGGAGAAGACCGGGAAGGAATGCTCAGACCTTCGCCTGAAGGCTGAAGGAGACATCAAGACCGCATCCCGCCAGGCACTTTCCCAGATAAAGCAGGACATCGAGGGCGCTGTCAAGATGGAAGCCGTTTCAGCTCCGGTAAAGGAGGCTCTGTCTTCATCCGAGTTCATGCAGGGCCTAATCAAGACCGTTGTTTCCGCTTTTGGAGCCGGTAAGGATGCCACTTCCCTGGATCTGGTTTTGCCTGAGGCCATGAAGGAGAAACTCTCCGGTTTCCTTAAGGGAGAACTTGCTTCATCCTTTGCCAAGGGACTGGACGTAAATTTCTCCAAGGATCTGGGCGCAGGCTTCAGGATCAGCCAGAAAGGCAACGGATATTTCATCGACTTCACGGATGATTCATTCGAAAAGATAATCGCCGAGTATATAAGGCCAAAAACAAGAAAACTTATTTTCGGTGAATAATTATCACTACATAATTGCTTCACTCCCTGTGCTTGCCAAAGGCGGGGAAGACCGTTCGTTCAACCTTGCAAAAATCAGGGAGGAGATTGCTGCGCAATGTTCTGAAAAGGATAATCAGGCGATAGATTTCTTCTGCCGTCTGTTTGAGGACAGTAACCTTGACAGGGATTATTTCCTTAAGGCATCGCAGAGCCCAAGCCGTTTTACAAGGCTCTACAGCAAGCTGGACCGCCAGATAAGGAATATGATGGTCAGTTCTGCGGCCAAGGTTCTGTATTCTCCTGAAAAGGCTGAGGAACTAACGCAGAAATATCAGATTGAGCTTGCTCCGGACCCTTACGGGGATTACGTTGAACCATCTGATACAGAAGCGGATCTCCAGGCTGCAGACCGGCAGGCACTCTCTTCCGTTTTCTCTGAAGAGAACATTGTTTCCAAGGAAAAGCGGCTGGACGAATTCAAGTGGGACAAGATAAATTCATTCACCACCCTGGACTTCTTCAACATTGACTGCATACTGGCGTTTCTGGCAAAGGGACATCTGGTATCGCGATGGCTGAAACTGGATGCGGGAGAAGGCAAGCACCTTTTCCGCAAGCTGGTGGCAGAAGTCAGGGGAACTTTTGACAAACATAAATTGAAATACACCATAGATGAAAACAACGGGTAAAGTAACCGGTATTGTTTCCAACCTCGTTACCGTGGAGGTTGACGGGCCTGTGGCACAGAACGAACTGTGCTTCATAGACCTTGACGGAGTACGCCTGATGGCGGAAGTCATCAAGGTAAACGGCAATAACGCATCGGTACAGGTATATGAAAGCACTCGCGGCCTGAAGGTCGGATGCAACGTGGAATTTGAAGGCAAGATGCTTGAGGTAACCCTTGGACCGGGCCTTCTGTCAAGCAATTACGACGGTCTCCAGGACAATCTGGCAACGATGCAGGAGGTCTTCCTGAAAAGAGGAGAATACACTCCGGCGCTGGATTCAGCCAAGAAATGGGAGTTCACCCCTATCGCCAAGCCGGGTGACAAGGTAATTGCCGCAGACTGGCTGGGAGAAGTCAAGGAAAGCTGGCTGCCTCACAAGATAATGGTTCCGTTCTCCTTTAAAGGAAACTATACGGTTAAGGAAATCGTGCCTGAGGGAAGCTACACTGTAGAAGACACAATTGCTGTTCTCAGCGATGCAAAAGGCAATGATGTAAAGGTTACGATGCAGCAGAAATGGCCGGTGAAGGTGGCAATCGGTGGATTCAAGGAAAAGCCTCGTCCTTACAGGATTATGGAAACCGGAGTCCGCGCGATCGATACCTTCAACCCTATCGCAGAAGGCGGTACGGGTTTCATTCCGGGACCTTTCGGATGCGGCAAGACCGTTATCCAGCACGCTATTGCAAAGCAGGCCGAGGCCGATGTAATCATTATGGCCGCCTGCGGAGAGCGTGCAAACGAGGTTGTGGAAATCTTCAAGGAATTCCCTGAACTCATCGACTCCCGTACCGGAAGAAAGCTCATTGAGAGAACGACAATCATCTGCAACACTTCCAATATGCCAGTTGCCGCCCGTGAGGCATCCGTTTACACGGCAATGACAATCGGCGAATACTACAGGGCAATGGGACTCAAGGTGCTGCTGCTTGCAGACTCCACTTCAAGATGGGCGCAGGCACTGCGTGAGATGAGTAACCGTATGGAGGAGCTTCCTGGAGCGGATGCCTTCCCGGTAGACCTTTCGTCCATCATCTCCAACTTCTACTCCAGGGCAGGTATCGTTGTTCTGAACAACGGACAGACCGGCTCGGTAACCTTCCTGGGAACAGTTTCCCCTGCCGGCGGAAACCTCAAGGAGCCTGTGACCGAGTCTACAAAGAAGTGCGCAAGATGTTTTTACGCACTTAGTCAGAACCGCGCGGACAGCAAGCGCTACCCTGCAATCGACCCTATCGACTCCTACTCCAAGTATCTGGAATATCCGGAGATGGAAGAGTTCTTCGACAGCAAGATGGAGAAAGGCTGGGTTGAGAAAGTGCTCAAGGCCAAGAATATAACCCTCAGGGGGAAGGAGGCTTACGACCAGATAAACATCCTCGGCGATGACGGAGTTCCGATGGAATACCACCTTCGCTACTGGAAGAGCGAACTCGTGGACTTCATCCTCCTGCAGCAGGACGCCTTCGACAACATCGACTGCCAGACTCCACTGGACAGGCAGCAGTATATGCTTGACCTTGTCCTGGACATCTGCAGCAGAGACTTCAAATTCGAGAGGTTCGAAAAGTGCGTTTCCTTCTTCAAGAACCTCATCAACATTATGAGACAGATGAACTTCTCACAGTTCCACAGCGAGCAGTTCAACAAATATCAACAGCAACTTCTTAACACAGTAGACAATGTCCTCTAACGTTTTTCAAAGAATATACACCAAGTTGGAAGCCATTACAAAGGCAACTGTAACCCTCAGGGCTACAGGCGTATCCAACGACGAACTTGCAATGGTGGCCGGAAGGCTGGCCCAGGTTGTCAAGATCAAGAAAGATCTGGTGACCCTCCAGGTATTCGCCGGAACTGAGGGCATTCCTACCAATGCCCAGGTTGAGTTCTTCGGGGAGCCGCCTGCATTGAATGTGGGCGAACAGCTCAGCGGACGTTTCCTAAACGCCTACGGAGAACCTATTGACGGCGGTCCTAAAATCGAGGGTGAGAGAAGATACATCGGAGGTCCGAGCGTAAACCCTTACAAGAGACAGCAGCCTAGCGAGCTGATTCCTACGGGAATCGCGGGCATAGACCTTAACAACACGCTGGTTTCCGGACAGAAGATTCCGTTCTTTGCAGACCCTGACCAGCCATATAACCAGGTGATGGCAGACGTTGCCCTCAGGGCAGATGTAGACAAGATTATCCTTGGCGGTATGGGACTTTCCAACGACGATTACCTGTATTTCCGCCAGAAATTCGAGGACGCGGGTGCGCTGGACAAGATTATCTGCTTCATCAACACTACCGAGCAGCCTCCAGTTGAGCGTCTGCTGATTCCTGACATGGCACTTACCGCAGCCGAGTACTTTGCAGTGGACAAGAACGAGAAAGTGCTTGTGCTCCTGACAGATATGACGCTCTATGCAGATGCTCTCAGCATTGTGTCCAACCGTATGGACCAGATTCCTTCCAAGGACTCTATGCCTGGCTCCCTTTACTCAGACCTTGCAAAGATCTACGAGAAGGCGGTGCAGCTTCCAACCGGCGGATCAATTACAATCATCGCCGTTACTACGCTGAATGACGGAGATATCACTCACGCCATTCCGGACAACACCGGATACATCACCGAGGGCCAGCTCTACCTTAGAAAAGACACGGACACCGGCAAGATCATCGTTGACCCGTTCAGAAGCCTTTCACGTCTGAAGCAGCTGGTTATCAATAAGAAAACCAGGGAAGACCACAGCCAGGTAATGAATACAGGAGTTAGACTCTTCGCCGATGCGGCAAACGCAAAGACCAAGCTTGAGAACGGTTTCGATCTCAGCGATTACGACCTGCGCTGCCTGGATTATGCAAAGGAATACTCCAACCGCCTGCTCTCCATTGACGTAAACATAAAGATCGACGAGATGCTGGATACCGGCTGGGCTCTGTTCAAGAAATATTTCAAGCCGGAAGAGCTGGGTATCAAGCAGTCACTGGTAGACAAGTACTGGAACAGATAACTTTATGGCCATAAAGTTTCAATATAACAAGACATCCCTGAACAACCTCAACAAGCAGCTGAAGGTCAGGCGTAACGCGCTCCCTACCCTGAAGAACAAGGAGAGCGCCCTTCGTATGGAGGTTAAGCACGCCAAGGCCAAGAGCGAGCAGCTGGACAGCGAGCTTGAAAAGGCAATCCGCTCCTACGACTATGTGGCCCCGATGTGGAACGAGTTTGACAGCGGGCTGATTTCCGTCAAGGACGTGCTGCTCAAGAGCGTGAAGGTGGCCGGAATCAAGACGCCTGCAGTTGAAGACATTGTATTCGACATCAAGGAGTTCGACCTCTTCAACAAGCCTATGTGGTATTCGGACGGAGTGGCTATCCTGAAGCAGATGGCTACGCTTGGTATCGAATCCGAGGTATACAGGGAGAAAATGAGAATCCTGGACTATTCCAGGAAAAAGACCACCCAGAAGGTGAACCTCTACGAGAAAGTGCAGATTCCTGGATATATGGAGGCAATCCGCAAGATCAAGAGGTATATGGAGGATGAGGAAAACCTTTCCAAGGCATCCCAGAAGATTGTTAAACAGCGTCACGCGATGGAGGAGGAAGAGAATGATTAAGCAGATGACAAAATACAGCTTCGTTATTTTCCACGAAGACACGCCGGCCTTCCTCGACACTCTGAAGCAGCTGGGGCTGATGGACATAACCCGTTCCACTAAGCCTGCCACAGAAGACTCCAGAAAGCTGTTTGACGAAATCCACCGCTACTCCACCGCCCTGAAGGATCTTAAGGCTGCACGCAAGGAAGCCGGCAAGGAGATTCCTGAATGCAGTCTCGGCGATGCCGGGGAAATAGTTTCCCGCTGCCACTCCCTCACGGGAGAAATCAGGAATATCAAGGCGGAACTAGTCCTTCTGGAAGACGAATACAAGGCGGCACTGCCTTGGGGAGCATTTGGAGAAGACACAATTGCCAGGATCAAGGCTCTGGGCCTAACTCCTTGCTTTGTAAGCCTTCCGGCAAAGAAGTTCGACGAATCGCTGAAAGAAAAATACGCCCTTGAAATCATATCGCAGACCCCTGACAAGGTCAATATGGTAATCCTTCTCTCCGGTGGAGAAAGGCTCAAGGGCAAGTTCAAGACCGTGGATCCTCCAAAGGAATCTGCAGATTCCATCCAGAGACGCATCTCTGGGAAAGAAGCGGTTCTGGAAGAGAAAGAAGCTGAACTTGAGGCACTTGTTTCAGGCATTGATGCCGTTGAAAGCAAGATGGAGACTCTCAAGGCAGACGCTGAAGTCCTACTTGCCGGAGAAAGTGGCGTCAAGGCAGCGGAGAACACAATCGACGTGTTCACTGGCTTTGCGCCTAAGGAAAGCGATGCTGAGATTGCCGCAGCCCTGGACAACACTTCTGACGGAGTATACTGGACAGCAGAGCCGGCAAAAGTAGAGGACAATCCTCCAATAGCACTTAAGAACAACTGGTACACAAGGATGTTCGCCGTTCTTACAGATATGTACGGAAGACCGGCCTATAACGAGTTCGACCCTACTCCTTACATTTCCGTATTCTTCCTTCTTTTCTTTGCAATGTGTATGGGAGATGCGGGATACGGAATCCTTCTGATTATCATTGCATTGCTGCTCCGCAAGTCCAAGGGTGCCGCCAAGTTCGCCCCTCTGGTCCTGACACTCGGCATCGCAACTCTTGTTGTAGGATTCCTGCTCCACACCTTCTTCGGAATTGACATTTCCCAGGTCAGCTGGATTCCGGACGGGGCAAAGAAGTTTATGATTACCGGAAAGATTGCAGGATATGACTCCCAGATGGTGCTTGCCCTTATAATCGGTGTGCTGCATATCTGCGTTGCCATGACTGTCAAGGCAGTATATGCCGTCAAGAAGAACGGCTTTGCCAATTCTCTCGGAACAATCGGATGGACACTCCTGATTGTAGGCGGAGTTATTGTTGGCGCAATAGCCCTGGCCGCAAATCTGGACAAATCCCTTGTAAAGATAATAGTTATAGTGCTTGGAATTGTCTCTGCGATAGGCATATTCCTGCTTAACGACATACACCGCAATCCGCTGAAGAACATTGGAAGCGGACTGTGGGAAACCTACAATACCGTAACCGGCCTGCTCGGCGACGTGCTCAGCTACATAAGGCTTTATGCGCTGGGACTTGCCGGCGGAATGCTTGGAGCAGCCTTTAACCAGCTTGGAGGAATGCTGCTTCCGGAAGGCGGCGGATTCAGCGTAATGTGGATATTCTTCATATTGATCGTTGTGTTCGGCCACGTTCTGAACCTTGCGATGTGTTGCCTCGGAGCGTTTGTGCATCCACTCAGGCTCAACTTCCTGGAGTTCTTCAAGAACAGCGGCTACGAGGGTAGCGGAAAGACTTATAAACCATTGGCAAACAAATAAATAATAACATTTTAAAATATTAATTATGATTAACGTAATTCTTGGTTATCTGGGCCTCGGCCTCATGTTGGGACTGGCCGGAGTAGGAAGCAGCATCGGCACTACGATTGCCGGCAACGCAGCTGAAGGCGCACTTAAAGTGAATCCTGAGAAGTCAGGAAACTATATGGTGCTTTCCGCACTGCCTGCAACACAGGGTATCTACGGTTTCGTGGCTTTCCTGGTTTGGCTGTCTAAGGATTTTACAGTTGACGGAGCAAAGCTCTTCGGAGTTGGAATCAGCGTCGGAATCGTATGTCTTCTGTCCGCTATCCGCCAGGGCAAGGTCTGCGCTAACGGTATCGTAGGCGTTTCTCAGGGACACGACGTATTCACCAACACACTTATCTACGCCGCTCTGCCAGAATTCTATGCAATCCTCGGACTTGTAGGCGCCCTTATGCTTAACTAGTTATGACGCTTATAAAATCCATTTCAGGGATTAGGGGCACCATCGGAGGGAATCTCGGTGATGCCCTTACTCCGATAGATGCGGTCAAGTTTACAGCCGCCTACTGTACCCGTCTGAGAATTCTTTATCCGGGAAAAAGGTGCAAGGTTGTGGTTGGAAGGGATGCCCGCCTTAGCGGCACTATGCTGCGCAATACGGTTTGCGGAACGCTGATTTCCTGCGGAGTGGACGTTGTGGATGCCGGCCTGGCTTCCACCCCTACCACGGAGATGGCGGTGATTCTGGAGAAGGCAGACGGTGGAATCATCCTCACCGCTTCCCATAATCCAAGGCAGTGGAACGCCCTCAAGCTGCTCAACGAAAAGGGAGAGTTCCTTACCGCTGAAGACGGCGCAAAACTCCTTGAGTTCGCCGAGAAAGAGGATTTCACTTTCGTGGATGTGGACAGCCTTGGTAAAATCGTCGAGAAAGATTTCACTCTGGCTCACATAGATGCTGTTCTGGCTGATCCGCTTGTAGACATTGAAGCCATCAAGAATGCCGGTTTCACGGCGGTTCTGGATGCAATCAATTCCGTTGGCGGAACCACGATGCCGATACTTCTGGAAAAGCTTGGAGTTGAGTGCATCAAGCTGAACTGCGAGCCAACAGGAGATTTTGCCCACAATCCCGAGCCGCTTCCTGCAAACCTTACAGGACTGTCAAATGCGGTGACCGGGAACAAAGCGGATATGGGAATCTCCGTGGATCCTGACGTTGACCGCCTGGCATTCTTCTGCGAGGACGGAACTCCGTTCGGAGAAGAATATACGCTCGTAAGCGTGGCTTCATACGTTCTGGAAAAGAATCCAGGGCCTACCGTTTCCAACCTTTCATCAACAAGGGCACTCAGAGACGTTACCGAAGCTGCCGGCCAGAAGTATTATCCAGCCGCAGTCGGTGAAGTAAACGTTACCATCAAGATGCACGAGGTTGGCGCAGTTATCGGCGGAGAAGGAAACGGAGGAGTCATATATCCGGCCCTGCATCACGGAAGAGACGCATATATGGGCGTAGCCCTGTTCCTTTCCAACCTTGCCCACAAGAAGCTGAAAATGACAGAGCTCCGCGATTCCTACCCTCAGTATTTCATTTCCAAGAACAGGATCGAGGTTTCCAACCCGGAGGTTGTGGACAAGATTCTGGCAAAGGTTACAGAGGCCTTTGCTGATTTCAACCCTCTTACCATCGACGGAGTAAAGATAGTTTTTGAGGAAGAAAGAAGCTGGGCACAGATGCGCAAGTCCAACACGGAGCCGATTATCCGACTTTACTGCGAGGCTCCTACCCAGCAGCAGGCAGAGGAACTGGCATCAAGAATCAAAAACCTGGCAAACAGCATTATAAACTCTTAGAAAGATGTTCTCATTCAGGACCTCGGACATATTCAGGCAGGAAGACATCGTCCTTCAAAAAGGGCGTATAATGGTTATATGCAACCAGTCTGCCTGGAATCCCGAGACCCGTCAATACGTATTCGAGGGTTTCTTCGAAAGAGGGAACCTCTCGTGCGTAATGGTTCCGCCTTCAGACGGACTGGCAGACCATCCGCTTTCAGCATCCGTTCCTTTCAACGCAATCAGCGAAGACAAAGACGGTTACCTACGCTTCAGCGAGGATGATTTCGCCTCCACCGATGCTCTGGTGGTTGAGCTTCAGGATGCCGGATGCCGCTATTTCGACACCCCTAACCTGATATATGCCCTATTCTCTTTCCTCTGCGACAGGGATGCAGATTTTCCTGTTTACATAATCGACAGGCCGAATCCTGGAGGAAGGCAGGTGGAGGGCACGGCTCTCAGGGCGGGATACAGGTCGCACAAAGGCATCGAGGGCATACCGCACAGGTATGGAATGACCATCGGTGAACTGTCCTACTATCTTTACGGAAGGCTTGGCGCAAAGTTCCCTCTCCACATTATTTCCTGCAAGGCATCACCTGTAGGGAAACTTGTAATGAGCTGGACCGTGCCTCTTTCCGAGGATTTCGGCAACTTCTTCACCCACGCGTTCTACAGCGGACAGTATCTGTGGAAAGGCACCAACATAACCCCTGGAGAAGGAACAGTCCGTCCATACGAACTCTTCGGAGCTCCGTTTATGGAGGGCACAAGGCTGGACGACCACCCTCTATTCCAAGATGATGGAGTCTTTGCCCGCTGGGCTTCATTTATCCCGATGGGAGGAAGGTACAACAGGGAAAGATGCTTCGGATACCAGCTGCTTCTCACCCCAGAGAGCCAGTATAACTCTCTGGCACACTCCTTGCGTCTTATCCGCTGCGCCAAGGATTATTCCCCGGCTTTCAGATTCCTCGATAAGGAACCGGGCAAGGATTTGAGCCGCATACAGATGCTTGTCGGCGACAAGGAGCTTCTGGACTTCATTGAAGGAAACGCAACCTGGGAAGAAACCAAGGAACACATAAAGCTCGAAGAGCAGAAATGGATAAAGAAAACAAGAAAAGACCTCCTCTACGAAGAGGAGCCTCTTTTCAGAATTAAATAGAAAGAAAATGAATCCTGTACTCCAAGAAAAGAAATTCGCTCCGGCCGAGGGCCAGACTGTGATTATCGAAGACGGACAGGCAATGACCGTCAAGGGATGCATTGTCAAGACCTGCCTGCTTCTGGTCCTTATGCTGGTAGCCGCCGCCTATACCTGGAAGGTTACCTACGAGTCCATCAACCCTTCATCCCCGATGTGGTATATGATGGGCGGATGTATCGCTGGATTTGTCCTTGCACTTATAATTTCTTTTTCACCGAAAACAGCCCCTTACCTTTCTCCGCTATATGCTGTAGCAGAGGGCCTTATGCTTGGCTGCATTTCGGCTATCTACAACCAGAGCGCCAATACTGCAACCGCAGAGGCCGCAGCAAACACCCAGGCTATAAGCAACATAATATCGGGAGCCATCTTGCTTACGGTTATCACCGCCTTCGTTATGCTCCTTCTCTACCGCAGCGGAGCAGTCAAGGTAGACAACCGTTTCTACAGGATAATGAAGGTTGCCCTGGTTTCCATTATGGTGTTCTACCTGATAGGTATCGTGGTGATGCTTTTCGGAGGAACCGAAGGCAAGTTCTACAGCCTGTTCTTCGGAAACAGCATCCTTGCCATCGTGATAAACATTGTCATTGTGGCAGTGGCGGCATTCTCCCTGATGATGGACTTCGATCTCATAGTCAAGGGCAGCCAAATGGGCGCTCCAAAGTATATGGAATGGTATGCCGCTTTCGGCCTGATCGTCACTCTGGTGTGGCTTTACCTTGAGATTCTGAGGCTTCTGGCCAGATTTTCAAGCAGAAACTGAAGAAATTCGTCACAATATTTTGATATAACGGCAAAATCCGTATATTTGCACCCCGAATTAAAAATCATTTGCAAATGAAAAAGTCTATACATCCCGAAACCTACCGACTTGTAGCTTTCAAGGATATGTCTAACGATGAGGTATTCATCACACGCAGCTGTGAGGCTACCAAGGAGACAATTGAAATAGACGGCCAGACCTACCCTTTGGTAAAGGTAGAAATCTCCAGCTCATCCCACCCGTTCTACACAGGCAAGATGAAGCTCGTTGATACAGCCGGCCGCGTTGACAAGTTCTACAGCCGTTATAAGAAAAAGTAAGTAACGCTGTAAAGGTTGAAAAGAGAGATAGTCCAGAGGGCTGTCTCTCTTTTTTTGTTAACTTTACAATTTAGATGCAAAACCGCCAGGAAATCATAGAGAATATCCGGAAGATTGCAAGTGAATGCAACTGCCCTTCTCTCTTTGAGGAGGATCCGGTTGCATTTCCCAGGCATTTCCTGTCTCTTATGAACAGCAATGAGGCAACTCTCAAGGATGTTGAGATTGCGGCGGTTATAGCGGCTCATCTGGCCTGGGGAAGAAGGAATATGATTGTAAGGGATATCGGCCGTGCAATGGACGAGATGGGCTGGATGCCGTACAAGTATGTGATGGAGGGAAAGTACAGGAACGGGCCTGAAAGCCTGCACAGGACTGTCCGCTGGAGCGAGTTTGCAATGATTTGCGGGAATCTAAGGAAGTTCTACGAAAACAATTCAAGTCTGGAAGTTCTCACACCGGAAGAATTCAGGACAAGGATTTACGGACAGAAGGAAGACCGCAACTGCGCAAACAAGAAAATCCACATGCTCAGGCGATGGATGGTCAGAAGGGACGGTATCGTGGACCTTGGCCTATGGAAAAGCATCAGCCCAAAGGATCTGATAATTCCACTGGATGTTCACGTGCACCAGACTGCGCTGGCACTTGGAATAACGGAAAGGAAATCTATGGATATAAGGACTGCCCTGGAAATCACCGCTTTCCTGAAGGAGTGCTTTCCGGAAGATCCTTGCCTCGGCGATTTTGCCCTTTTCGCCTACCCTGTCGCCGAGCAAATGAAAAACAGGAAAAAGAAATAAAATAACAGGTATATGAAAAGAACTGCCATCATCCTTGCATTGAGCCTTCTTATGTTTTCCACAGGCGCCAATGCCCAGGTAAAATTCTTCTCCAATTTTGAATGCGGCCGTCTTGGAAACGCTGAACTAACAGACAGCAGCAATATCTACAGGCCGAATCTGGAGTATCTTATTACCAGCGCAAAGGATCCGGACAATCCTGTAGACACCCTGCTTGAACCAAGTTCCAGATGGTTCTACTTCCTGATGACAGGAGTAAAGGGAAGAACCATTACCCTCAAGTTCATAGACACTGACCCTTGGGCCCCTATGTACAGTTACGACAACAAGGAGTGGATGAGGTATGATCCTGAGAAGGAGATGGTTGCAAAGTTTACCGCAAAGAAGAAATACGACAGGGATTCCGTATGGGTAGCATATTATGTTCCTTACACCAACACCCATCTGGACGAGATGATGGACGAGTGGCAGTACAGGGACGGCGTAAGGATATACTCCATCGGAAAGAGCTACCAGGGAAGAGATATGAAGATGATGATGGTGACAAACCACAACATTCCGGATAAGGGCAAGAAGAGAATCTATATCCACGGCCGAGTGCATCCGAGCGAGACTCCTTGCTCCTGGTGCCTGGAAGGCCTGATCGAGGAACTCCTGTCTTCAACTCCATACGCCAGAAGCCTCAGGGACAACGCCATTTTCTACATCCTGCCTTTCAACAACCCTGACGGAGTGGCTCTCGGACATTCCAGATGCGATGCCATCGGAGTGAATATGGAGATAAACTATGACCGCCCGGATTCTCTCACGAGGCCTGAGGTCAAGAACATCAAGAACTTTGTAAACACCACAACATACGGTGAGAACTGGCTGGACCTTTTCCTGAATTTCCACTCCCAGATTGCCCCTCACATGACCTACTGGGTTCATACGGAAGACAGCACTACCCCACTTTACTTCAAGAAAGAACAGGTTCTGACATCCCTGACCATTGACAGCAATCCTCTGTTTAACAGCGATATGCTGAGCTATTCCAAGATGGCTCCGCGATATATCGAGGGATATTTCTGGAACACTGCCGGAGAGAATACCCTTGCCATTACCCACGAGACTCCATACAGCTATTACAATCGCGACAAGAATGGAGAGCAGGTAACTCTCGAGAATCTGAAATGGATGGGAAAGAAAACCCTCTGGGCCATTTCCGATTATCTGGGAATTGCTGATGCAGGCAGAATTGTGGTTGAGCCCCACAAGGCAAACCATTGCGTAAAGATGGATGATTTTGACCACGTCTATACCGGAGACCATTACTACATCGCGGAGAAAGACGGTGCCAGGGTATCCTACAAGCACAAGAATCTCCCGGCAGGAACATACGGCATTTACCGCTGGAGTGTTGGAGAAAAGCATCTTGCAAACCCTGAGGGCGAGAATTGCTGGCAGAAGTTTGCCACCTATACCCAGGATAGTGATGGAACGTTCAACTTTGCAATTCAGTTAAACGAAGGGCAGAGAGCCTCTTCCGTCCTTCTGCTAAAGGAAGATTAAAATGAAAAAGCCTGGACTTGCACTGTCCCTGCTTCCGGTAGCGATACTGGTGGGGATAATAATCATAGCATCACAGCTGTTTGGAGGAGACCTCACATCGGGGCCTGCCCAGATAGCCCTGGTGTTTGCCGCCGCAGTGGGTTCGCTGATTGCCATTTACGCTCTTAAGGTTCCTTGGGAGAAGATTGAGGAGGCGATGGTGACCAACCTCAAGAACGCAGGCGGCGCCATATTCATCCTTCTGATGATCGGAGCCCTTACGGCATCCTGGGTGCAGAGCGGAGTCGTCCCGTCTCTGGTGTATTACGGGCTTCAGCTTGTGCATCCATCTGTTTTCCTGATTGTTATCTTTGTTTTCACTGCACTGATATCCTTGCTGATAGGCAGTTCCTGGACAACTATCGGAACAATTGGAGTGGCAATGATGAGCGCCGGCAGCATACTCGGACTCCATCCGGGATGGCTGGCCGGAGCAATCATCTCTGGATCCTATTTCGGAGACAAGATATCCCCTCTTTCAGACACCACAAACCTGGCGGCCAGCATATCGGGAGTAAAGCTCTATGACCATGTCAAGTACATGCTGATAACCAATGTGCCGGCGGTTATTGTAACGGGAATCATCTTTGCCGTAATCGGGGCATCAGCAGCAAAGGAAACTGCACTGGATGTGCACACACAGATGGCTGACATTTCCTCGACATACAACGTGTCTCCGTGGCTTCTGCTGATTCCTGCATTTACCATATTCCTGATGGTCAAGAAGATATCGCCGATTCTGACTCTTCTTCTGAGTGCAATATTCGCATCTGTGATAGCCTGCTTCGTGCAGCCGCAGATAATATCGCAGATAAGCCCGTTTGACGGCAATAGCTGGCAGACCTTCCTTTATGCTCCTATTAAGCTGATGTCATCTCACGTGGACATTACAGCGCCTAACGCTATGCTTACCAAGCTCGCTTCCACCAACGGAATTTCCGGAATGCTCAACACAGTATGGCTGATAATAAGCGTGACCATCTTCGGAGGAATGCTGGAAGCCGGCGGATTTATACAGACCATTACGGAGAAACTGGAGAAACTGATGAGGAACACTGTTTCCCTGGTGGCAACCACAATGGCAACCTGCGTATTCTGCAATGTGGCTCTCAGCGAGCAGTATATGGCAATCATAGTGCCGGGAAACATGCTCCGCAAACTCTACAAGGACAAGGGCTATGAAGGAAGGCTGCTCAGCCGTTCAATAGAAGATTCGGCGACAGTCACCTCCGTGCTGATACCTTGGAACACATGCGGAGCGATGCAGGCCGGAGTGCTGGGAGTGCCGACACTGGTATATGCGCCTTATTGCCTTTTCAACTATATTTCCCCGCTGTTTTCTATATTTGTAGCGGCAATAGGATACAAAGTGTGGCGCTGGGGCAAAAGAATCAGATAATTCAAATATACAACGATATGAAAATCGCAAAAGACAAAGTAGTTAGCCTGAGCTATGTGCTCAATGTCAATGATCACGAAATAGAGAAAGTTGTGGCAGAGGAGCCTCTGACATTCATCTTTGGAAGCGGAATGCTCCTGCCTAAGTTCGAGGCAAACATCCTGGACAAGGAAGTCGGAGATCCTTTCGAGTTTGAACTGGAGGCCGAGGACGCTTACGGACAGGTAAATCCGCAGATGATCGTGGACCTTCCTCTGGACATGTTCAAGATTGACGGCAAGATAGACTTCGAGGTAATCAAGGCCGGCAACATCCTTCCTATGCAGGACAGGCAGGGCCACCGCATGAACGGTATCGTAAAGGAAGTCAAGGCTATGGAGAACAAGGTCACTATGGATTTCAACCATCCTCTGGCCGGAGAGAAACTGCACTTCACTGGAAAGGTTGAGGCCGTCAGGGATGCAACCCAGAAGGAACTTGACGAAGGTCTTTACGGAGAAAAGGTTCAGCACAACTGCTCAGACGAGGATTGCTCCTGCTGCAGCGGCGGATGCCATCACGGGCACTAAACCTTGCCGGCAACGTTGATGCCGTCCAGGGCGGAAGATACTATTCCGCCTGAATAGCCGGCACCTTCTCCGCAAGGGAAAAGATTCCTCAGCGATATGTGCTGGAGAGTTTCCGGATCCCTTGGTATCCTGACAGGAGAAGACGTCCTGCTCTCGGTAGCAAGCAAAAGAGATTGAGAGGTGTAATAGCCTCTCATTTTTTTGTCGAATAACGGGAAGGCCCTTCTTAGCCTCTGATATACTCCTTCCGGAAGAACTTCGCTGAGCTTGGCGGAATAAGCACCTATCTTATAGGAAGTTGCAGGAAGGTCTGCCGAGAGTTTGTCACGGCAGAAATCATCCATCCTCTGGGCCGGAGCCTTGAGGCATCCTCCGTTATGCAGGAATATTCCCTTTTCCACACTCTCCTGGAATTTCAGGAGTTTAAGAGGCCCCCACTCGTCAAATTCGGTAATGTCTTCAGGCTCTATGCTGGTAACAATTCCGGCATTTGCCCAAGGGGAATTTCTCTCGGAATTGCTCATTCCGTTAAGAAGCACTTCGCCCGGAGCGGTGGATGATGGCAGAAGAATGCCTCCTGGGCACATGCAGAAGGAGAATACTCCCCTTCCTTCCACCTGGCCTACAAGGGAATACTCCGCTGCCGGAAGGCTCCTGGTGTATTTTCCGTGATACTGGATGTCGTTGATAAGGCTCTGCGGATGCTCGGCCCTTACTCCAAGGGCAAATCCTTTTGCCTGAAGGTCCCAGCCCTTGTCATAGAAAAGGCTGTATATATCCTTGGCGGAATGGCCGGTTGCAAGAATCACGCAACGTGAGCGGTAGGCAGTTTCCTTCATCCCTTCTTCCTGCCTTTGGGCACATCTGACCTCCCACATATCTTTCTCGCTCTGAGAAGGAACCAGGTCTGTAACCCTGGTATTGAAATGTACCTCTCCGCCGTGTGAAATGATGCAGTTGCGGATATTCTCCATTATCTGCGGAAGACGGTTGCTTCCGATATGCGGATGAGCGTCAACAAGTATTGCTGGATCCGCTCCAAATTCAACCAGCGGATAGAGAACTTCCCTGATATCGCCTTTCTTTGTGGAACGGGTGAAAAGCTTTCCGTCTGAAAAACAGCCTGCTCCGCCTTCTCCAAAGCAATAATTGGAGTCAGGGTCCACAATCTGCTCCAGCATAAGCCGGGCAGTGTCCCTCTTTCGGGCGTGGACATCCTTTCCCCTTTCCAGAATTACCGGGCATTTGCCCCTTCTGAGAAGCGTTAGCGCGGCAAACAGACCTGCCGGACCGGCTCCCACTATGATGACCTTCTCACCCTTGGAACAATCCAGATAAGGCGGCATTTTGAATGCCTGGAACGGCTTGTCTCCCTTTAGGTATATCTCCACCCTGTACTTGAAGGCTATCTTTCCTCCCCGGGCATCTATGCTGCGCTTAAGTGTCTGGACGTGAACAATCCTGTCGCGGGAAACGCCGCAGGCGCGGGCGCATTTTTCCCTGATGGAATTCTCGTCCTGCCTCTCTGAAACCGAAAAGGAAATGTCCGTCTCTTTCATCTCTAAAGCATTTGTGAAGCCCTCGGAACGGAAGGCTTGTCAAGGGTGCAGAATTCTCCTCTGCGATATTTGTAAAGTCCGCTGATTGCAATCATTGCGGCATTGTCCGTGGTAAACCTGAATTCCGGAATGAAAGTCTGCCATCCCCTCTTTTTGCCCTCCTCCGCGATTCTGTTCCTCAGGCCGCTGTTTGCGCTCACTCCACCTCCTATGGCAACCTGGCGGATGCCGGTTTGCTTAACGGCAAGGATGAGTTTTTTCATCAGGATATCGATGAGTGCCTTCTGGAAACTAGCGCAGATATCAGCCTTGTTCTCTTCTATGAAATCCGGATTCTCCTTTAACCGGTCGCGAAGGAAATAAAGAAGAGAAGTCTTGATTCCGCTGAAACTGTAGTCCAGACCCTGGATATGCGGAAGGTTGAACTTGAACCGGTTCTCGTCCCCTTCCTTTGCCAGGCGGTCCACGATCGGGCCACCGGGATAACCCAGGCCCATCATCTTGGAGCACTTGTCAAAAGCCTCTCCCACGGCGTCGTCAATGGTCTGGCCCAGAATCTCGAACTCGAAATGTCCGCAAACCTTGACTATCTGGGTATGTCCTCCGGAAACCAGAAGCGTCAGGAACGGAAAATCAGGAACTATGTTCTCCTTTCCTTCCTCCTTAACCAGGCAGGAAAGTATATGTCCCTGGAGGTGATTCACTTCCACAAGCGGCTTGCCGGTTGCTATGGCAAGGCCCTTGGCATAGCTGGTTCCCACAAGGAGAGATCCCAGAAGGCCGGGGCCGCGGGTAAATGCAATCGCTGAGACATCATCCATTGTAACTCCTGCCTGATCCAGAGCCTGGTCCACAACTGGCACTATATTCATAAGGTGAGCCCTGGAAGCAAGTTCCGGAACAACGCCTCCCCATCTTTCGTGCACCTTCTGGCTGGCAATGACGCTGCTCAGCAGATACTCGTCCCTCAGGACGGCTGCGGAAGTGTCGTCGCAGGAAGATTCTATTCCAAGTATTATGTCTGCTTTCTTTCCGTTCATAATTGCAATGTGCAAATCTAATGAGTTTTTGCTTAAATTTGTAGGTTAAGACTAATATTCGGCAGGAATCTGATGATTAGGATACTCAAATATCTGGGCTGGGTGCTTCTGGTAATCCTGTGCCTTGTGATGCTGGCGTACCTGACGCTTCAGATTCCTTATGTCCAGACCAAACTTGTCCAGTCTGCCGTAAAATCCCTTACTAAGGACATTGATGCCGATGTGAATATCGGCGACGTAAACATCCGCTTCTTTAACAAAGTGGTTGTCAAGGACGTTTCCATAGTGTCCAAAGACACTCTCCTGAGTCTGGGAGAAGTTGAGGCTGGAATTTCCCTTAGAGGCCTGCTGGACAAAAAGCATACTTTCAATTCCCTGAAAGTCAAAGATGGAGTTTTCAATCTCATATATGAGACAGACTCCACACTTAACATAGACCGCATCTTCCCAGCATCCGACAAGCCGAAGGAAAAGAAAGAAAGCGAGCTCGAGCTTGCACTTTCCAAACTCTCGGTTAGCAACTTCCGTTTTAACCTGATTAATCCGTTCATACATCAGGATATCGTTAAGGGGCAGATGGATTTCAACAACCTCAGGGTAAGCAATATAAACCTTGAGGCCTCGGACATACAATACACTCCCGATGGCGTTCTGGCCAAGATCGAGTCTCTAAACGGCAAGGAGAGCTGCGGATTCATATTGGAAAACCTGAAGGGAGATTTTGCCCTTACTGATGAAGGTGCAATGCTCCGCAATCCTGACGCTGTTGCAGACGGAAGCCACTTCAAGGGAGACTATCTGGCTTTCGGATTCAACAGCGCAAAGGACTTCAAGGATTTTATACGTAAAGTCCGCATTTCATCCCGTCTGAAAGGCAGCACACTGGCGATGAAGACCATTGGACGGTTTGCTCCGGATTTCATGGATTCGGATCTTGAACTGCTCATAGACGGAGATGTCCAGGGAACTGTAAGCAACCTGTACTCCAAGAACATAAGTGCGGTTTCCAAGGGTGGCCAGACTTCCGTGTCGATGTCTGACGTTAGACTGAAAGGACTGACAGACACCTTCCACACCAAGATTGAGGGCCGTGTAAACAACCTTACCACCACCGGAAAGGACCTGTCTCATGTAATTGCAGGACTTAGCGGCGGAGTAAGGGTTGATTTCCTTGAGCAGATGCCGCCGATGCAGGTATGGAAATACACCGGCAACATAAGCGGAACTATCGGACATATTATGGCGGACGGAGTCCTGTCTTCCGGCGGAACAAGCATAGCCGTCAACACTGCGGTCAATGCCGCCAGAGACAAGACGGCACCTTTGGTTTCAACCAGGGTTAACGCTACGGACCTCAACCTTTACTCCCTGACAGGCAACAAGATGCTGGGACTTTTCAGCGGCAAGGGAAGTGTGAGGGTACTTAGCGGAACCGCTTCTGAAGGAATGGCTGTAATCATCGATAGTCTAAGTGTCCGCAAACTCGGTTTCAACGGCTATAACCTGACCGGAATTTACGGAAAGGGTAAATACCAGGACGATATTTTTGACGGAAAGGTAATCTGCCACGATCCTGCCCTTGACCTTATGTTCCAGGGTACAATCGGAACATCTTCCGCTCCGGGCAATGTCTATAACTTCTACGCAAACATCCCTTACGCAGACCTTTACGCCCTGAATCTGGACAAGAGAGACTCTACCGCCATCCTTTCCACATTCATAAGCGCGGACCTCCAGAGGTTTATGGACAACGACATCTTCGGATACCTCAAGATGGATGATATCGTCTACACCAATTCCCACGGAAAATGGAGAATCGGAGACCTTGACGCTACCTCCCTATTCGAGGACGGGAAATATGTCATCAACCTGGTATCTGACTTTGCCAAAGCCCGTTACGAGGGAACAACGATGATAGACGGTTTTATTGACCAGTTCACCAACCAGGTTCTCCGCCGCCATTTCAGCAATCTTGTTCCGCAATCCGAGCAAAAGGATATCCAGAAGTTCTACGGGGAGGATTACAGCCTTACGCTCCAGACTCTCAACACTCAGGGAATCTGCGCGTTCATCAGTCCGGGACTTTATATCCAGCAGGGAACTTCCCTTAGGGTAAAGGTCAATGAAGATGACCATTACCGGGTGCTTCTGAACAGCGGCCGACTGGCTCACGGCAGCAACTATCTGAAAAATGTACGCCTCACGATTCTGGACAGGGATTCAAGCATTGCTGCATCCATATTCTCCAGAGACATAGCCGTTGCCGGCTTTACAGTGGACAGCACCCGCCTGATTGCAAATGCGGCAGATAACCGTGTCGGCTTCTCCCTCAGGTTCCGCAACGACAGCACGGGCCTGAACAACACCAATCTCCACGCGAGCGTAGCGTTCCTGAGAGACACAACGGTTGATGCCGGAGGAAGATCCAGAAGGATTTCGTCGCCAATCTATATCAACGTAAGGCCTTCAGACATAACTCTCAAGGGGCAGAAATGGAATATCCGCGAGTCCGATATGATCTATTCAGATTCCCTGATAACGCTGAACGGAATGAAGATCTACAACGGAAGCCAGCTGCTGTCTGCCGGCGGAACACTCTCCGAGCATTATCCTGACTCCCTCGGCATCTGTATGGAGAAATTCGACATCGCGATTCTGGACCAGTTCCTGGAAAGGAAGATGAACATTGAGGGACTTTTGTCCGGCCGTGCAGTTCTGTCGCTGAACCAGAGAGGAAAGTTCTTCGGATCTTTCAGGGGAGACTCGATGTATGTTAACAACTCCCCTGTGGGAACACTGTATCTCGACGGCAACTGGAACAGCGAACAAAAGCACTATGACCTGAGCATTAATACAGTCCAGGACGGAAAGAAGAAACTTGACATTGAAGGATACTACCGTCCGGAAGGCTCATACGTGAATATGGTTTCCAGGCTGGACGACCTGTCCCTCACCTATTTTGAGCCTTTGCTCAGCGATGTGGTTTCCCACACTTCCGGTACCCTTTCAGGAAACATGAGGATTGAAGGCCCTATTAACGGCTTATCCATCAGCAGCGAAGGATGCCGCTTCAACAGGTTCGGCTTCACGGTTGACTACATTAATGTTCCATACGTACTGGACGGCAAGTTCGACATCAACGACAAGGGTGTCGTAATCCACAATAACCTTCTGGAAGACTTTAACGGCGGCACAGGAAGGGTTAACGGCGGCGTAACCTGGAACAAGTTCAACGACATAGGCATTGATGTCCGCATATCGATGAACAACATGCAGGGCCTCAACACCACTGAAAAGGACAACGAAGACTTCTACGGTACAGTTTTCGCCACAGGAAACGTGAGCATAAAGGGAGACCTCCAGAAACTTGGCCTTGACATTACCGCACGCACGGAGCGCAAGACCTTCTTCCACATTCCTATGAGCGGAGCTTCCAGTGCCGGCAACTCCAACATCTTGACTTTCCGCCAGGAAGAGATCCCTGTTGAAATAGACCCTTACGACACGCTGTACTTCTCCAAGCCAACTGTAACGTCAAATCCTATGGAGATTGCCGTAAATCTCAACGTTACGGCCACTCCTGACGCAAATCTCTGGCTGGAGATAGACAAATCCACGGGAGACATTATGAAAGCCACGGGAAACGGGCGTATAGGTGTTAACGTGAACCCGACCAAGGACATATTCCGGATGAGCGGAAACTACACCATCCAGCAGGGCAGCTATCACTTTGTCCTTATGGGCCTTGCGTCAAGAGATTTCACGGTTCAGCCTGGCAGCAACGTGGCCTTCAACGGAAAAATCGGCAACACTGCCCTTGACATAACCGCCCTCTATTCCACAAAGGCAGCCATTAACCGCCTGATCTCCGATACCACATCGGTGAACACCTCCAGACTTGTCAACGCAAGTCTCAAGGTATCAGGCATTCTGGACAATCCTCAGATTAAGTTCGGCATTGATATTACTGACCTCGACCCTAACACCAAGGTCAAGGTGGAAAGCGCCCTTAATTCCGAGGACAAGATCCAGAAACAGTTCGCTTCTCTTCTGGCATTCGGAAACTTCACTCCTGAAACCGAGTCAGGCATCAGTTCCAGCGGAAACGCCATTTACTCAAACGCAACCAGTGTTCTGGTGGGCCAGCTGAACAACCTGTTCATGCAGCTGGACATTCCACTTGACCTGGGATTCAACTATCAGCAGGGAGACAGGAGCGCGTCCGACGCATTTGAGGTGGCCGTATCCACGCAGCTGTTCAACAACCGAGTGATAATTAACGGAAGTATGGGCAACGACCCTTACTCTTCATCCACGGGAAGGGACGTCAAGGGCAACATAGACGTGGAAGTAAAGATGGATCGCCAGGGAAAGATCCGCATGACCTTCTTCTCCCACGCAACGGACAGCTACTCCAACTATCTGGATATGAGCCAGAGAACAGGTATCGGTATTGCCTACCAGCACGAGTTTAACCGTTTCAGGGATCTGTTCCGCAAGAAGAGTGCTGCCCAGAAAGAATACGAGCGTCTGCTTAAGATCAAGGAACGGGAAGAAAGAAAAACCGCCAGGGAAGAAAAGCGCCAGGCAAAAAAAGCCGAAAATGCTAATAGATAACACTAACTATCTGCCCTATCTGCTCAGCGACATAAGGCCTTTCCACTCTAAGATAATTTCCGGTATATCCGCCCATCAGATCGCCTTTTACCCTGCCCTCAAAGAGGACTTCCTGCCGCGTTCCCGCAAACCGCAGCCGGTATTCTTCATGCAAAGCATCTGACAGAGACTCAAGAACCTTAACCCTTTCAGTCTTTACGCTCTCCGGAAGATGGCCTTCCATCTTGTCGGCAAGCGTTCCTTTCCTCCTGGAATAAGGGAAGATATGAAGGAATGCAGGGCGAATCTCTTTCAGGAAAGAAACCTCCGAGGCAAACTCATCTTCGCTTTCTCCCGGGAATCCTGCAATCACGTCTATTCCAAAGAAAACATCCCCCATTTTCTTGCGTATATATTCAATCTTTGATGCAAAAAGGGATGTGTCATATTTCCTGTGCATACGGGAAAGCACAGAATCGCTTCCGCTCTGCAGCGGAATATGGAAGTGAGGCTGGAACTTTGTCCCTGACGCAATCCAGTCTATCATTTCATCCGTCAGAAGATTCGGCTCGATTGAACTTATCCTGTACCTTTCGATTCCTGACACCTTGTCAAGAGCCTGAAGCACAGGCAGCAGACCTCCGTCATAGTCTCCGATATTGACTCCGGTAAGGACTATTTCCTTAACACCCTTTGATGCAATCTCAGAAGCCTGGGAAACCAGAGTCTCTACCGGAACGCTCCTGCTTCTGCCTCTGGCGTAAGGGATTGCGCAATATGTGCAGAAATAGTTGCACCCGTCCTGAACCTTGAGGAATGACCTTGTCCTTTCTCCATAGGAACAGGCGGGAAAGATATGCTCAGCGGAATATTCTCCGCAGGAAGAGCCGGAAAGGAATTCCATGCAGCGGGCATACACGCTCCCCTTCCTGTCCTGCGGAAGCACAAAGGAAACTCCTTCAATATCTTCCAGTTCCCTCTGCTTAAGGGTTGCATAGCAGCCTGTTACGGCAATTACGGCATCCGGATTGATCTTATGAAGGCGCCTGATTATGTTCCTGCATTTCTTGTCTGAATGCTCGGTAACGGTGCAGGTGTTCACCACATAGACATCCACTCCGGCTGAATAAGGAGAAACCTCCGCAAATCCGTTGCGCACAAACTGTTGCGCAATCGCAGAGCTTTCCGCAAAGTTCAGCTTGCATCCCAGAGTGGCTACCGCTACCTTCCTTTCCATAACAGATACTAAACTTCAAATGTTACGCTTGAAGCATATAGTTTTCCTCCCAGCGGAGGGTTTATCTTGTCTATAGTAACCCTAATCACAGAAAGGTCAGGAAACGCTTCCTTAATCTTCCCGCAGATTCTCTTTGCCACATTCTCAAGCAGATTGGACGGAATATCCATCTGTTCCTTTACAATATCATAGAGTGCCTGATAGTTAATGGCATCCGCAAGATCGTCCGATGCTGCCGCTGCAGAGAAATCCCCTTCCACACAGAGATTAACCACAAAGCGGTTACCTACAATCCTCTCCTCCTCAAAGCATCCGTGGCGGGAGAAGAACTCCATATCCTTAAGTTCTATCCTGTTCATATTCAGCCAAGTATTATAAACACGCAAGGTCTCTTGCCAATCTTTATCCCCGTCTTTTTCCACTGCCCTACACTCATTGTCCTGATGAATTCCGCAGGCAGTGAGATATCCGCCGCAACCGTGAGCATCGTTGAAGAAGAGCAGGTCTCCATTATGGAAGCAAGCAGAGAATCGTTCCTGTAAGGGGTTTCAATGAAAATCTGGCTCTGGTTCATCTTCCTGGAATGTGCCTCGTAGAAGCGAATCTTGCTCCTTCTGGCTTCTTCCTTTACCGGCAGATATCCGTTGAACGCAAAGTTCTGCCCCTGAAGGCCGCTAGCCATAAGCGCCATCATCAGCGATGAAGGGCCTACCAGCGGAATTACCTGTATTCCAGCCTTGTGCGCAGCCGCTACCAGCACATTCCCAGGATCAGCCACTGCCGGAAGCCCTGCCTCTGAAATCAGTCCTACATCATTACCTTCCAGCAGCAAAGACACATATCCGGCTCCAACAGAAGGATCTGTATGCTCGTTAAGTTCATAGAAATTCAGAGCCTCGATCTTCCCCTTCATCCCGCATCTTGACAGAAACCGCCTGGCGGTTGTAACCTCCTCCACCACAAAATGCTTCAGAGATTCCATTATGTATATGTTCCTGGGCGGTACGCTGTCCGCCACAGCCCCTTCTCCCAGCGGAGAAGGAATCAGATACAACTTTCCGTTTGCCATACGGCAAAGATAATAATTCTCCACCGATAGATTTTATTTCATAAATTTGAGGTATGCATAACACGATAACATTTCTGGGTACCGGAACATCCACCGGAGTTCCGATGATTGGTTGCCATTGCTCGGTCTGTTCAAGCAAAGACCCGAGGGACAAGCGCCTCAGGACTTCCGCCTTTGTCGAGTACGAGGGGCTTAAGCTGCTCATCGACTGCGGGCCGGACTTCAGGACCCAGGCACTGACATACGGAATAGAAGACCTGGACGCAATACTCCTTACCCATCAGCATAAGGACCATACTGGCGGCCTGGACGACGTCAGGGCCCTCAATTACATACTCCAGAAACCCACTACCATTTACTGCGAGGAAAGGGTGCTTGAAGGCCTCAAAAAGGAGTATTCCTACGCTTTTGCGGAACATCCTTATCCCGGAATCCCGAAATTTGACATCCATCTGATCGGCGATGCTCCATTCAGTATTCAGGGAAAAGAAATCATTCCTGTCAGGGCAATGCACTACAAGCTCCCTATTCTGGGTTTCCGCTTCGGAGGCCTCTGCTACCTGACAGATGCAAACCATATCGCTGAGGAAGAGTTTGAGAAGCTTAATGGCCTGGACATTATGGTGCTGAGCGCCATAAAGAGAGGCCCTCACATCTCGCATTTTTCTCTTGGAGAGGCTATTGCTGTGGCCAAAAGGATTGGGGCAAAAAAGACATTCATAACCCACCTTTCCCACCAGATGGCGGAAGACGATAAAAAAATCAAAGGCACCCATGCGGATTTGTCCGCAGAGATGCCTTCAGGTATATTCATAGCCTACGACGGCCTGAAAGTCAGTTTCTAGAAGTTGTCGAACGAGAACGGGATGAGGTCGTTGATGGAAGAGATGACCTCAATCTTCTCCGATGCTCCCAAAATCACTTTCATTGGTTTCCCGCCTCTTTTCTGGGCGTCCAGCATTACCTGGATGCAGGCCCCGCAAGGCCTTGTCGGAGTGGCGGTAAGCTTTTTCCCCTTCCTGGCCGCAATAGCCAGTGCTTCAACAGCAACGCCAGGATACTTCGACATTGCATAGAAAAGGACCGACCTTTCTGCGCAAAGTCCGGAAGGAAACGCCTCGCTTTCCTGATTGGCGGCCTTGAGAATCTGTCCGTTAGCCATTCTCACTGCAGCACCTACCTTGAACTTTGAAAATGGAGAGTATGAAAGGTCCGTTGCGGAAATGGCCTCTTTCAGAAGAAGGGCATCTTCATCGCTGAGATTGGATATGCTCTTGAATTCCTGATATTCTATAACTATTTTCTTCTTCATTTAGAACTCATTTATGCAAATTTAATAAATTTGTGATACTAGAAAAAACTTATTGCAAATACTATGGCAAAGAAATCTCAATGGAAGAAATGGATCCTGCTGCTTCTGGTCATTCTTGCGGTACCGGCCTGCATCGGACTTTACAGATTCCTCCAGCAGAACAAGAAGAACATTGCACACAAGACCGTCCTGTATGTTAGGCAGGGTACAGACTTCAATACCCTGATGGATTCTCTTGAAAGGCATCTTATTGATATCAAATCTTTTGTGAAGGTTGCCAACCGCGAGCAGCTGCCTTCCCACATCCATCCGGGAAGGTATGTTCTTGATTCTCTTGCCAGCAATATACAGGTTGTCAGAAACATAAAATACGGTTACCAGTCTCCGCTGATGGTTCCTATCTCCGGCAGGATCCGCCACGCAAAAAACCTAGCGGCAAGGCTTGGGAAGAGGCTTATGGCAGATTCCACCGAGTTTATGGAGGTGTTCACCGATAACGATTACCTACAGACTCTTGGAGTCGATACCGCCAATGTCCTGAGTCTGATAATTCCTGAGAGCTACGAGTTCTACTGGACAGTTACCCCTAAGGATTTCCTGGAGAGAATGAAGAAGGAATACGACAAGTTCTGGACAGACGAAAGAAAGCAGAAAGCCAAGAAACTGGGCCTGAGCCAGAAAGATGTGTCCATCCTTGCCTCCATTGTTTACGGAGAGAGCAACTATGTTCCCGAGTATCCCAGGATTGCAAGCGTTTACCATAACCGCCTGAAGAAAGGCTGGAAACTGGGAGCAGACCCTACCGTTATCTACGCTACCGGAGATTTCACAATTACAAGAGTTCTCAAGAAGCATCTGGAAACAGATTCTCCATACAACACATACAAGGTTTACGGCCTCCCTCCAGGACCGATTATGGCTCCTACCAAGGATTGCCTGGACGGTGTCCTGAACGAGGAAAACACAGACTTCATGTTCTTCTGCGCAAGCCCTAAGTTCAATGGAACTCACCGCTTTGCAAGGAACGAGAGGGAGCATTTTGCCAACGCCAGGGCGTACCGCCAGGGTCTCGATTCCCTGAACCGCGCCAAGGCTACACGTGCTGCCGCAGAAGCAGCAACAAAGTAATAAGGCGCGAAGCGCCCGGCCAGAGGCCGCATACCCCTTGAGGGGTGCTCACTGCGTGAGCGGGGTGACAACAGATACACATTTTTTGACTTGTTCAAAAAATATGTATCTTTGCATCGGGGTAAGTCATATACGACCAGCTCCCTCAAAACTCCCCCAGGATCGGAAGGTAGCAAGGGTATGAGGTTGTAGCGGTGCGATATATGGAGCTTGCCCCTTTTTCGTGGACTGTATTCAATAGTATAGATATGAAGATAATTGTCGGGCTTAGCGGAGGCGTGGATTCCAGCGTTGCGGCATACCTGCTCAAGGAGCAAGGGTATGACGTTGAGGCGATGTTCATGCAGAACTGGCACGACATTACCGGCACTCTTCACGGAGAGTGCGAATGGGAAGAGGAAAAGCTTGTGGCCGAGATGGTGGCAAAGAAGATCGGCATTCCTTTCCACTTTGTGGACCTTAGCGACGACTATCGTAAGCAGGTGGTGGACTATATGTTCAGCGAATATGCCGCAGGCAGGACTCCCAACCCGGATGTGCTGTGCAACAGCAAGATAAAGTTCGCATCGTTTCTGAAGAAAGTGGAAGAACTTGGTGGAGATTTCGTTGCTACGGGCCATTACTGCAAGAAGGATATTGTTGAAGTAGATGGGAAGCAGGTTTACAGAATTCTAGCAGGAGACGATCCCAACAAGGACCAGAGCTATTTCCTCTGCCAACTGTCTCAGGAGCAGCTTTCCAAGGCACTTTTCCCCATCGGCCATCTTACCAAACCGCAGGTCAGGGAGATAGCCCGCCAGGCAGGACTTCCTTCCGCAGAGAAAAAGGATTCCCAGGGAATCTGCTTCGTGGGCAAGGTGGATCTTCCGGTATTCCTTCAGCAGTATCTTAAGCAGAAGGAAGGAAACGTGGTGGAGATATTCAAGGATGATTACGCCAAGATACTGAGCCGGGAATATAAAGACGAGTTTACACCTATCCATTACATTCCTTCAGATGGAAAAGTCATTGGAAAGCATATCGGCGTGCAGTACTATACCATCGGGCAGAGGCACGGCCTCAATATCGGAGGGCATCAGGGAAGCATATTCATAATCGCGACAGATATCGCTACGAATACGATCTATGTCGGAGAAGGCAAAGACCATCCTGGCCTCTACCGCAAAGGCCTGAAGGTTAACGCATCTGAAGTTCACTGGATACGTCCTGACCTCAGGATGGAAATCGGTGAGGAAAGAAAATATCTTGTTAGGATAAGATACCGACAGCCGCTTCAGAAGTGCACACTGATGATGAAGGAAGACGGTATGTACTTCCTCTTTGACGAGCCGCAAAGAGGCGTAACTCCAGGACAGTTTGCCGTATGGTATTCTGATGATGGAGAAATGCTGGGCAGCGGCCCTATCAAGGATTAAGATAAAAAGACCATGAGAAATCTTACGATATTAGCCTTCATCCTGACCGCGTTTCTTGGGATTTCATGTTCCAAGAACTCATCCCGCTCATCAGACTCTGACGAGATTTTCTATTGTAACATAGAATCAGACGGACGTGTGTATCATTTTAACAAAATGCCCGAATATGGCAAAAACAGCACAGATGTTCGGACATTCAAAGGATATGAACTTGCCGCAGGAACTTCGGGCGGTTACGAATACTATTTTATGATAAGGATGAAAGAAGTTCCCGCAACTCCAATTATAGGTTCAGGATGTGCATACCCTTTCACATACAATGATGACAGGAATCTTGACTACTGCGTTTGTGCAATGCTAAAGAATAAGGACCATAACGGGAATTATGTATTCTATGAAACCACTCTTCAAAGGCATGTGATTGAGAGTATTTACTATGATGACACACACAGGTTTGTCATAGCCGGCAAATTCGAATTCAGATTCAAGCTCAGCGATTCAGAATACAAGACAATTGCAGGCAAATATAAACTTCCAATAAAGTAATATTATGAAATCATTTTATCTGGCATTATTATCTGCTGTCATTTTGTTTGCAGGCTGCTCAAAAAGCAATCCAGAAATTAATAAAGACAATATTCCTCAGTATTCCTTGAGTATCAGTTATGACGGAAAAAATGTCTTTAACAACGACCGGCGTGTTTCCTACTGGCCTTTCCTTAATAATCCTACCGTGATTTACGATATGGTTTTCGAAACCTATCCGCTGATAAGCGGTAATACCGGAAGCCATGGTTACAAGACTCTTGCAGACGGCAACTGTTTCAAAGTGCTTCTGATGTTTTCCGGGACTCCTGCAGCCGGAGATTATAATGTAGGATATCTAGGTACCAACGTCGACATTCTTCTTAGCGCGAATAGCGTATCTTCCTTTAAGCCAAAACTATGCAGCATTTACTATTGGGGCGCTTCTTCAGACAACAAAGAATGGACTCACATGGAGGGTAACTGCAAGATATCAAATCTCAGGAAAGTAGACTTCGAGAATCCTATTCCTGAAGGATTGAACAGAGTTAATTACAATATCTTGTTTGACGGTAAGTTCAATATTAAGTTCAAAGATTCCGAAGGCAAACAGCACACTATTTCCGGAAGCTTCAAAAACCAGATGTATTAGGTCTATAGAGTTGCCATCTACATAATTGTGCACTCCCATTGTTTCCATCCAGGTTACCTGATGCAAAAAACAGGAAAACTCGTCCTATCCTACACTGATAATAGTCAGTAAAATCTGACGGCCTGCGATTCATGACCCTTTTCAGCACTTTTCCCTCTCCGTCTACGAGACGGTAATCGATTCTTTGATACATTGAATACACACCATCATCATCACTTGGCGTAACTAAATAACCGTTATCGTCAAAATGCATCACATAAAATGGAGAATACTGCCCAAAGGAAATGATGGAACTGGCATCAGACCACTTTTCAGCACCATACGGCCTGTATTGCAACTTAGCCTTGCCTGAAAACGGAACTCCTCCACCATCATATAGAAGATTTACAAACATTCCGGCGAAGACAGAGTCAACACCTTTCTTGAAATCAGTAAAATTCCAGGTAGATGCCTCAAATGGACTCTTCTGAGGTATAATTAGCGGCAATTTTTCCAAGTCATAAACTATAATACTGTAAAAGCCGGCTTTAAGATAGAAGGTCTTGTCATAGACTGTTTGCCCTGACCTTATGAATTTCAAATTAATATCTCCGGCTTTTGAAGTGTATTTTGGCGTCAAATTACTGTTATACGCCCAACTAGGTAATGTAGAATATGTCTGCAGTATATAATTGGAATAATCATACTGAGATTCCAGTTGATTGCCATTTATACTTATCGACGATATATAATTTTGAATCACATTACTTACTGGTTCCATATAAGATATCTGAAACTCAACAGCATCTTGCAGATTTAGGTCGGGATTCACATCCTCGGGGGAACTTTCACTTTTTGAGCAAGCAACTGCAGCTACCAGTAAAAAAATATACAAATACTTCATAGCCGATATTTTTCAATTATTCAAGGTTATCGGGAGATTCCAGACTGCCGAGGGCAATCTGGACTTCCTCATCAGTAAGGTTATCGTAACGGATATAGTAGTCCAAGCCGTACAGATTGCGGACAATCAGGCCTTTGAGATAGTTCTTAAGATGGCTTCCTGA
Source organism: Bacteroidales bacterium (assembly GCA_017550655.1). Lineage (GTDB taxonomy): Bacteria > Bacteroidota > Bacteroidia > Bacteroidales > UBA932 > Egerieousia. The sequence goes on from JAFZOK010000018.1 coordinate 314,368, forward strand.
TTTCTGAAGATCTTCTTCAGTGAATTCTATACCCTTCTCCTTTGCGTATGAGAGAAATTCGCTGAAGTATTTGTCGCTGACCGTGAAATTATTCACGAAAGAGTCATAGGAGCCGTATTTCTTCCCGAATTCCTTTCTGTGGCTATCTGAATAGATGCTGACAAAATCGCTGAGAACTCCCTTGTTGACAGCGGCAAGATATGGTTTGGAGTAATAGGAAGTGTCTATAGGGACATAGACGTCAGGCATGATTCCGCCTCCGCCATAGACGGTACGGCCCTGTATCAAGGTCTTGAATACCAAGGAGTCGTTTATTTTTATGCTGTCCTGGTTAAAACTTTCTCCGGAAGTGTACCTGTCATAGATTTTGCGGTAGTATTCCTCTGCCTTTCCCATCTTGTAAGGAGTCTGGATAACCCTTCCGCTTGGGGTATGGTATCTTGCTACGGTAACCCTTATCCTTGCCCCGTCCTGAAGCTGGAACTCCTGCTGTACCAGGCCCTTGCCGAATGAGCGGCGACCAATCAGGAGACCGCGGTCCCAATCCTGGATTGCACCTGAAAGGATCTCGCTCGCCGAGGCTGAATTCTCGTCTATAATAACTGCTACCGGTACATTCTGGAGTTTTCCGTTTCCGTCTGCATAGTCATCCGTACGCTCAACTGCCCTACCCTCTGAAAAGAGGATGAGCTGCCCCCTCTCAAGGAACTCGTTAGCAAGCCTCAGGGCCGTATGGAGATATCCTCCGCCGTTGCCTCTAAGGTCAACGATCAGGCCCTTGAGGTCCTTGCCAATAAGAGGAGTCATCACTTCGTCGTAGGTGTTGGCGCCGAAACTGCTGATGCGAACGTACATTATGCCAGGCCTGATTTCGTATGCGCTGGAAACCGTATTCAACGGAATCTTGTCTCTGGTAATTACAAGCTCCCTATCTTTTTCTCCGCGACGGATAATGCCGACTCTAACCTTGGTTCCCTTGTCTCCCCTAAGGTATTTCAGCACTCTGGTCTGAGTGAGCTTTGTGCCGCTAATTACCTCTCCGTCAACGGTATTTATCTTGTCTCCGGCTCTGAGGCCTACCTTCTCGGAAGGGCCTCCAGGAATTACGCTCTGGACCGTGAGAGTGTCTCTGATAATCGCATATTCAATGCCGATGCCTTCAAACTTTCCGAGCAGCGGCTCCTCCATATCCTTAACGTCCTTGGCGGAAATGTAAACGGAATGAGGATCCAGCTGCTGCATCATGGTGGCCATTGCCTCTTCGCTGAGCCTCTCGACATTCAGAGTATCAACGTATGCATTGGCAAGCAGGAAAAGGATCTGCTTGTATTTAGTGGCCTCATTGTTAAGGCGGCTGTTGTTGAAGCTGACGCTCTGGTTAACCCTTGGCTGAGCCATATAGCTCTGTGCCTGAGCGCTCAACACGGCGGCCAGTATGCATGCGGAAAGCAGAAGTATGTGTTTTTTCATTGCTGGTTCTTTAACGGATTCTCCACAAGGGATACTTCAAATTTCATACCCTCCCGGGCAAGATAAGACTCAGGGAAAATGTTCCTGGCTTCCTGAAGAAGAAGGTCCAGGCTGCGGTAGCGTGACGAGAAATGCCCGAGAACGAGAGTCTTGGCCCCTGCGGCAAGAGCAACCTTTGCGGCATCCTCGCTTGTGGAATGGGCGGTTGATTTGGAAAGAGCCTTTAGGTCAGAAGCGTATGTAGCCTCATGATATATCAGGTCTGTTCCCTTCACCCATTCCTGGAGTTTCGGGAACGGGCCCGTATCGCTGCAATAGGCAAAGCTGCGTGGCTCGAAAGGCTTGTAGGTAAGCTCTTTGCAAGGCAGAGTAACTCCATCGCGGAGGACATCATCTCCCCTTTTGAGAGTCGCAATCTCCTCCAGGGAAAGCTTATGAGAAGCGATGGCACTCTTTATTATATTCAGCTGCGGCTCTTTTTCCCTGAAGAGATAGCCGTAAGTCTCGATTCTGTGACGCAAAGGGAATGCGTAGATTTCCAGGTTCTTGAACTCGCATACAAGAGTCGGCTCCTTGCATTTTACAGTGTGCAGGACCACCTCGAACTTGACCTCCCCGAAACTCTTGGAAATGTTTCCCAGTATCTCTCCCAGACCTTCCGGAGCATAGATATGGAGCGGAGAAAGCCTTCCGATCATATCGAGCGTGGATATCAGCCCGAACAGGCCGAATACGTGGTCTCCGTGAAGATGGGAGATGAAGATATTGTCCAGCCTGGAGAACGGAACCTTGAACCTTGCCATCTGCATCTGGCATCCTTCTCCGCAGTCTATCAAGAACAAACGCCCACCCACGATCAGTGAGTGAGCGCTTGGGAATCTGTCAGATGTGGGACGCGCGGATGCGCTTCCCAATGTCGTCAGAGAGAACTCCACTTATTTGTTCTCCCCTTTTTCCAGCTCCTTCTTCAGGTCTGCAAGAGCGTCGATGTCACCAAGGGTGGTCTTCTCAACGCTTGCCTTTACCTTCTTGATAGCCTTCTTGGTGCTTTCAGCCTCTGCTTCCTTCTCCTTGAGAATTTCGCCGGCCTCTGCCCTCTTCTTGTCCTCGGCTATCCTGGTGTGGCTCAGGATGATCTTCTTGCTGGACTTGTTGAATTCTACAACCTTGAAATCAAGTTTCTCCTCTGCCTTTGCAGTGGTTCCGTCTTCCTTGACAAGGCCCTTCATAGGAGCGAATCCCTCAATGCCATACTGGAGAGCTACTGTAGCGCCCTTGTCGTTGAAGGAAACGATTGTACCCTCATGGATGGAACCCTGGGTGAATACGGTCTCGAAGGTATCCCAAGGATTGTCCTCGAGCTGCTTGTGGCCGAGTGAAAGCCTGCGGTTCTCCTCGTCGATGTCGAGAACTACAACCTCGAACTTCTCTCCAAGAGCGGTGAACTCGGATGGATGCTTGATCTTCTTGGTCCAGCTGAGGTCTGATACGTGTACCAGTCCGTCTACGCCTTCCTCAAGCTCTACGAATACGCCGAAGTTGGTGAAATTCCTTACGATTGCAGTGTGGCGGCTTCCTACAGGATACTTGTCCTTGATGGTTGCCCAAGGATCTGCCTTCAGCTGCTTCATTCCAAGACTCATCTTGTGCTCGTCGCGGTCGAGGGTAAGAATCTGTGCCTCAACTTCCTGTCCGAGCTTCAGGAAATCCTGTGCGCTTCTCAGGTGTGAAGACCAGCTCATCTCTGAAACGTGGATGAGTCCCTCGATACCCGGCTGGATCTCTACGAATGCGCCGTAGTCTGTCAGAACCACTACCTTACCCTTAACGGTGTCACCGACCTTAAGATCTGGATTCAGAGCGTCCCAAGGGTGAGCAGTGAGCTGCTTCAGACCGAGAGCGATTCTCTTCTTCTCCTCGTCGAAGTCAAGGATAACGACGTTGATCTTCTCGTCCAGCTTGACAACTTCCTCAGGGTTGCCGATGCGGCCCCAGCTGAGGTCTGTAATATGGATAAGTCCGTCAACACCGCCCAGGTCAACGAATACACCGTAAGAAGTGATATTCTTGACGGTTCCTTCGAGAACCTGACCCTTCTCCAGCTTGGAGATGATCTCGCTCTTCTGAGCCTCGAGTTCTGCCTCGATAAGTGCCTTGTGTGAGAGAACCACGTTGCGGAAGTCCTGGTTGATCTTTACAACCTTGAATTCCATGGTCTTCTCTACGTATACGTCGTAGTCGCGGATAGGCTTCACGTCTATCTGGGAACCTGGCAGGAAGGCCTCGATTCCAAATACGTCTACGATCATACCGCCCTTTGTACGAGCCTTGATAAAGCCCTTTACGATTTCGTTCTTCTCGAATGCCTCGTTCACTCTGTCCCAAGACTTGAGTGAGCAAGCCTTCTTATGTGAAAGAATCAACTGACCTTTCTTGTCTTCCGGATTTTCAACCAGGACATCAACCTTGTCGCCGACTTTAAGGTCAGGATTGTACCTGAATTCATTTCTCTGGATAACACCCTCGCTCTTGTAACCTACGTTTACAATAACCTCTTTTGCGGTCAGACCGGTTACTGTACCCTCGATAACTTCATTCTCAGCGATCTTTGAGAGACTCTCGCTGTACTTCTTCTCAAGTTCGTCCTTGCTCTCGCTTGAAGGAACATTGTTCTCGAATGCGTCCCAGTCAAACTTTGCAGGATCGATTGAAGCGTTGCTTCTTCTTTTCCTTGCTACCGGAGCAGCAGGTGCTTCTTCTCTGAAAGACTCTACAGTCTCTTCAGTCTTTGAAACGGGAATTTCAACTTCCTCGTTCTCAATGTTTTTGATTTCTTCGTTCATAATAAATAAATACTAATTAGTCGTTTAACTTTATTTGTAGATCAGCCCACCGGCTGAATTCAGCGTGCGAAGATAGTAAAAATCCGCTAATTGTCAATACAAAGAATCATTCAAGGCGAAATCGGTGACAAATTTCACGATTCTGTCCATTACGGCTTCGATGTAGCGTTTGCCTTTTTCAGCGGTGGCTTTCTTAGGGTTGCCTACTCCCGTGTCTTTTGTTGTTTGAGCCCAGTCTCTTGGTGCCCACGCGGTTTTGTCGTTGAGGCCCTCTATCTTGAAGTCGTTGTGATGGCCGTCTCCGGCTTGGTTAAGGTTCACAAGTTCAGGATAGTAGTGAAGCATCACACAGGTTTCCTGCTCTCCGCCGTGATCGTCGATCTTTTCCTCGAAGAAGTCTTTAAGCGGTAGGATGGAAAACCAGGCAACGACCGTAATCAGAAAGCCGGGGTTCTTTATCATTATATCCCTGATCATGCCCTTGAAGTTGTTGCCGCCGTGGCCGTTCATTATAAGGAGCTTGTTGATCCCCTGCTTCTTAAGAGACTCCACAATGTCTTCCAGAACGGCAATCTGTGTCCTCTGCGATGCGTGGATGCAGAAAGGAAGTTCTATCTGGCCCGGATTCTGGCTGCCGAGAGGAATGCCCGGGAGAACCATTGCGTTGACTCCGTTCATTGCGGCCTTTTCCGCTGCCTCAAAGGCAACGGCCTGGGCGTGAAGCATATCCGTGCAGTAAGGAAGATGCAGATTATGAGGTTCAGTGCTGCCCCAAGGCAAAATTGCAAGATGGTAATGCATGTCTTTTACATCACCGTATCTGGCCGTTGTTATATCGAACTTGGAATACATATCGTTGTTATTAGTGTTATTTGCCGGCTTTGTCGAATATCAGCGTAACATCCTCTCCACTTGGTTTGAGGTCAGGGTAAGGCTTGGTGGACTTCATCATCAGACGCCGCATCTTCTTGATCAGGCGGAAGTCTCTCCTTCTGGCTGCGGCAATCTTGCGGTCAAGGTTCTTGACGTGCGGGTTGTAGCCTTCTTCGAGATATCCAGCCCGAGCCTTGAGCATCAGGACTTTCCTGACTTTGTTGTCGAGTTCTTCCACTGAAAGTTCTCCCGATTCAACCGCCTTTGTCAGGGCCTCGATGCACTTTATCGGCTCGTCCGGCATCAGGATCATGTCCGAACCGGACTTGAAAACAGCCATGACGGCTTCGACAGATGTGCGGTTCTCGTTGGTAAGGCCCGCCATTGCAATGGCATCAGTGATAACCACTCCCTTGAACCCCTGCTCTCCTTTAAGAACATCGTTGATAAGGGTACTTGAGATGGACATGGGCACACCGCTCGGATCAATGTCAGGCACTGCAATATGGGCCAGCATAATCATTTCCACACCGTTATCTATCAAATCGCGGAAAGGAACAAAGTCAACCGAATCAATATGGGCGCGGGAATTCATAATTACCGGCAGGGCAAAATGGGAATCAACCCTTGTTCCGCCATGGCCCGGATAATGCTTGCCGCAGGCATATATGCCCGCGTCCTGCATACCCTTCATATAGGCAGTAGAGAGAGAGGCAACCTGCCGCGGGTCATCGCTAAATATCCTAAGAGACGGGTAATCGGTATAATGCGGGCTCACGTCCGCCACAGGAGCATAATTGACCATCACGTTAACGTCCTTTAACTCCCTGCCGACATTGCGGCCCATTTTGTATAAAAGCTTCTCGGCTCCTTTTTCTATTCTGGACAACTGTCCCTGCCTTGGATAATGAAGGTATTCATTGAACCTCATCGCGGCACCCCATTCGCCATCCACAGCAACCATTATCGGAATCCGGGAGAGTGAATTGAGTTCATCCATCCTCTGCAGGAAATGGTGGATGGAGCCACCCATAAGGATTACATTTCCAAGGCCGTAATAACCAGCCAGGGAATCCTGGTAGGCTCTTGTCTCCGGACTTGGATTGCGGCATATCTCGACGACAAACAGCTGCCCGACTTTCTGCCTTACAGACATTTTTGAAAGTGCCTCCTCTACCTGCGCCCTGTGCCGGACTGAGTCCTTGTCCTGTGCAGGGGCAGCAATTGAAGACAGACAAATGATTGCCGCTGATAGAATCGTTAGAAAAAACCTGTTCATCATTTATACTCCGGCAACTCTCTTGCGGTACTCTGCAAGGGCGGCATCCAGCCTCTCGTGAGCTGTAGTGTCGCCAGGAACGTTGTGAGATGGATGGATGTAAAGTTTTACTCCGCGGTCTGCAAGAATCTCGGCAACGGTGCAGATAGTCATCCATACTGTTGTTACAAAGGCCATTGTGGAAAGAGGTCCGATCTTGTCGAAGTGGTTCTTCAGGTCTACGCTTGCATCCTGGAGCGGACAGCAACTGTCCACAACATAGTCTGCAATCTGGAAGAGATTCTTGCCGCAGCTGTGGCGAGGAACCTTTGCACCTGTCTGGCCTGCAGATCCGTAGGCGATAACCCTCATTCCCATTCTCTGGGCTTCGAGGGCAACGTCAATGTTAACTGCATTGATTCCGGTATGGGAGAAAAGCCATACGAGGTCGTCCTTATGGAAGTTCCAGCTGCTCATAATGGCCTTGCCGTAGCCCTCTGCCCTCTCGAGCCAGAGGAACTGGTTGATACCCATCTCTCCGTTGATGTGGGTGAAGAAAGTAAGTGGAAGCTCGCAAAGGGGATGGAAGCCTACGAAACCGCCGATCCTAGGATACATCTCCTCAATCGGAAGATTTGCGTGTCCGCATCCGAATGTATGGATGAGATGGCCTGCCTGAAGGCAGTCTGCCATTACTTCTGCAACTTTTCTGATCTGGTCCATCTGAGTTGCCTCGATCTGGTCCATTACGCCTATGGCGTTCTTTTTCCACTGATTGGCTAACATAATTCTTGAGTTTTATCGTTTATTATATCTATTTCTTTTATGGTCTTATATCTGCCTGGTTTTTCTCTTCTGCTCTCTTCCTTCTGGCGCAGGCAAGGCAGGCGAATGGAGCGATTACCAGAATCGCGATTATCATACCCATAAGAAGATGGGTAAAGATATTGCCGGAACCATTGCTGAACAATTTGCCCATCAGGAAGTTGCCCAGGAACTGGCCGCAAAGTGCGATGAAAATGGCAGCTGAGAATGCGGAACCGCTCATGCGGCGGAATACTCCACCCAAACGGGCCAGCATCACAGGATAGGTAGCCCCTACTCCGAATCCGATCAGAGCCATGGCAATCCAGCAAAGATGGACATCGGTGCGGAAGATTCCCATCATTGCAACTCCGGCCAGAGCTATTATCATATATATGAACAGAACCAGAAGGTCCTTGCCCCTCTTCATCATTGCTCCAAGGGCAAACCTGCCGATCATCATGCCGATTGTAAAGAATGTAAGGCTAAGCACTGCACCGTCTTCAGGAAGTCCCCCTATCTGGGTAAGATAGGAAGTTGTGTAGCTCCCGCTAGTTCCCTCAAACGCACTCTGGAAGAAAAGTACGAAAGCGACAAGAAGCAAGGCACCTGAAGTGAGCATGCTCCTGTATTCCTTTGAACTAGGCTTGGTAGCAGAGGAAATCTTTGCTTTCGGGAATTTAATCGCGATGAAAAAGACAACGCTTATCAGCATTGCAATTGCACAGGCAATCAGCGGAATCTTGTAGTCCGGAATGAGATAGCAGGCAAGGGTCCAGACCATTGCGCCAATGCAGTAGCAGGCGCCAAGAATGCTCATCTTCCTCCCTCTTTTGTCTTCGTCATAGATATCCGAAACAATGGCGTTGGTTTCTCCGTTGAGGACTCCGCCGCCAAGGCCCACGAAGAAAATGCCGGCGACAAGAAGGGTCCACTGGGTGGAATATGCCAGGATCAGCAGGCCGGCAAGCATGATCAGGCTGCTCAGGACAAGAAGCCACTTGTAGCCGTAGCGGTCCATAATTGGCCCGAAGATCACGGTTCCGAGAATGATTCCAATGCTCATATACATAGGAAGTCCGATGGCCTGAGGAACGGCCTTTACCAAAGGAGGCATAATGGCTCCGAGGCTGAGCATCGCCACTCCGAAGAACGCAATGCCCAGGCAGGCGGCCAGGTTTACTTTTTCTGTAGAATATCCTTTTGACATAATGCTAGAGGTTCATTTCTTTATATTTCTCGCTGTTGGATGAGCGCAGCACAAACGGGAACAGAAGGCTCACGGCAACAATCATCGCGCACATAACCCAAGGGAAAAGGCGGTGAACTCCTCCCTCAACGCTAGAAGGAAGAAACATCTTGCCAACCAGGAAGTTGCCAATCAGCATACCGACCTGTGCAACAACCACCGACAGGGAAACGGCAGCACCGCTGTGGCGCTTGAACACCCTTCCAAGGCAGTCGAAGATAACAGGAGCGGTAACCCCTATTCCGAATCCAAGGAGAGTCATTGACAGGAAAGCGCCCAGTTTGGAAGCAGGCATGAAAATCTGCAGGAGCGCACCCGCCAGGGCAATAGCCATAAACAGGAACATCGCAAAGCTCTTTCCTCCGGTCTTCAGGCACAGAGGAAGGGTGAATCTTCCCACCGCCATACCTACTGTCATGAATATCAGCGATGTGAGAGCCATCTGAAGCCCGATTCCGTTCTCTATGTTCACATAATATGAAGTTGAGAAATTGGCGCTGATAGCCTCCAGAACTCCCTGGAAGAAGAACAACGCTCCGGCAATCGCCAGAATATGATACTTGAACAGTTTTACGGAATCCAGAAGGGAGAACTTGTCTTCCTTGGTTAGCTTAGCCTTAGGGAACGGGATGAAAATGAATATCAGCGACAGCACTGCAATCACACCTGCGGACCATTTCATAGGAAGGTCCGGAGAGTAGGCAAACACCCTGCAGATAACCGTCCACAGCAGACTGCCAACGCAGTAGGATGCACCAAGGATTGAAAGCATCGTGCCGCGCAGATTGTCTCCGTAGATATCTGATATGATGGCTATTGTCTCGCTGTTGAGGACACCGCCTCCGGCTCCGATGAGGAAGGCTGAGATAACCAGCTGCCAAAGCTCGTGGCAGAAAATGAATCCGCAAAGCCCTATGGCAAGGGCCAGGGAAGCGCTTACCAGAAGTGCCTTGTAGCCATAGCGGTCCATTACAGCTCCGCAGATAATCGTTCCCGCAATGATGCCCAGAGTCAATATCCACGGAAGGTTCTGCACTCCTTGAATCGTCTCTCCCAATGTAGGAAGCATCGCTCCCCAGAAGAACATCGTCACTCCGAAGAATGCGCAGCCCAGGCAGGCGGCAGTAGCCACCAGCGGCCTGGAATAACCCTTTTCTGCTGATTTTGCCATTATTTGTCTGTCTTAAGATATCTGTCCAGCCACTCGAAAAATGTCCTCTGCCAGAGTATGCCGTTCTGAGGTTTCAGTACCCAGTGGTTCTCGTCAGGATAGAGTAGGAGTTCTGCCTCTATTCCCCTCATTCTGGCTGCGTTGAAAGCGCTCTCTCCCTGAGATGCAAGAATCCTGTAATCCCTTTCTCCGTGGATGCAGAGAATTGGGGTGTCCCATTTGTCGACATACATGTGCGGAGAATGCGCGAATGTATTCTGGGCGGTCTTGAGGTCCTTTCTCCAGAACGCTCCGCCGAGATCCCAGTTTGCAAACCACATTTCCTCGGTCTCCACGTACTGCTGCATTTCGTTGAAAATTCCGTCGTGGGCTATGAAGGCCTTGAAACGCTTATCGTGGTTTCCGGCAAGCCAGTAAACGGAGAATCCACCGAAGCTTGCTCCGACGCATCCAAGATGCTCCTTGTCTACGTATGGTTCCTTTGCAATGTCGTCTATAGCAGACAGATAGTCCTTCATGCACTGTCCGGCATAGTCTCCGCTGATCTGCTCCAGCCACTCCATTCCGAAGCCAGGAAGGCCCCTGCGGTTAGGAGCTATTATGATGTAGCCGTTTGCGGCCATTATCTGGAAATTCCATCTGTAGCTCCAGAACTGTGAGACAGGAGACTGAGGGCCTCCCTCGCAGAAAAGAAGCGTAGGATAAGTCTTTGTTGAGTCGAAATGAGGAGGATAAACCACCCAGGAGAGCATCTGCTTCCCGTCCGTGGTCTTTATCCAGCGTTCCTTGACTTCTCCAAGTGCCAGCTTGTCGAGAATGTGCTTATTTTCAAAGCTTATCTGGGTTGCCTCACCGGAATTTACGTCAACTGAATAGATATCGTCCGGAAGCATCATCGAATGCCTCTTGGCAATGAGCTTGCCATCAGAAAACGCTATGCTTCCAAAGTCGTGCTGACCCTCGGTTACCTTGCAGACATCACCATTCAAATCTGTACGGTAAATCTGGGTGGTTCCCTGCCATACTCCAATGAAATACAGGGTATTGTCATCTGCCCAGATATAATCGTCAACTCCGCTCTCGAACTTCTCGGTAACATATTTCTTTTCTCCACTATCCAGGTTTTTTACGCACAGGCGGGTGCGGTCGCTCTCATATCCGTCCCTTTCCATACTCAGCCAGGAAATGTTCTTTCCGTCCGGGCTGTAGCAAGGATTGGTGTCATAACCCATATTCAGGTCTTCCTTGTTCTTGTTCACCGACTGGTTCTCCAGGCTCTCGTCATACTTAACCTCAGGCCTTACATAGCCTTCCGGCTTGCAAAGGTTGACGGTCTTTCCGCTCTCGATGTCATATTCGTAAATATCTGAATCAGTGCTTACTGCATAATCCAGACCAGTCATCTTCTTGCAGGAATAGGCAATCTTCTTTGAATCCGGGCTCCAGGCAATCTGCTCCTCGCCGCCGAAAGGCTTTGAAGGACACTCGAACATCTCGCCTTCAAGGATGTCCTTGACATTGGAGAAGGCGTTTCCGTCAAAATCAGCCAGGAAAGGATGCGGAATTGCATCCACCCACTCGTCCCAGTGCTTGTGCATTACATCGGTGACAATCCTTCCTGTAGTCTTTGGAAGATCTTCATACTTTTCCTTTCCAAGAATCGTAGCGCCTGTCCAAGGAATCTGTGCGATCAGCACGACTTTCTTTCCGTCCGGAGAAATCCTGAATCCTTCAACGTCCTTGTCAAAACCGGTAATCTTGCGTGGAGCGCTACCGTCTTCATTCATTATCCAGAGGGAACTTGTTCCGTCCTCTCCAGATATGTATGCAATCTTTCCGTCTGGTGTCCAGACTGCTCCGGCCTGACTCTTAGTGCTCTTTGTAAGTGTCTTCACGTCAGACCCGTCGGCATTCATCAGGCAGATAACGGTATGGCTCTTGTTTTCCGCTACGCTGTAGTAGGAAACGTTGTAGAGGATCTTGCTTCCGTCCGGTGACGGCTGAACACCGCCGATTCTTCCCATTGCCCAGAGGGCTTCCGGAGTCATGAGGTCTGAAGCAAGATTAACCTCCTGCTTTCCTATGAATACCTGCTGCTCCTCATTTTTCTCTGAACAGCCTGCAATTATAGCTGCTGACATTACCATCGCGATTATAAATATTCTTTTCATATTTAGACTTTTATAAATTTCCTGCAAGATAGGCCGCACCGAGGAGGGCGGCGTCGCTTCCCACTTCTGAAGCGCAGAAGCGGGTCTTTTTAATTGTAATCGGCTGAGCCCATTTAAGAGCCTCGCGATATATATCCGGAATGAGTTCTCTGGCGGTTCCGCTGAACACGCCGCCGCCAAAGATTATAATCTCAGGGTTGAAGAGGCTTACAAGGTTTGCAGCACCCTTACCCCACATCTGGACCGCCTTGCGGATAACCTTGACGGCAATCTCATCCCCTTCTCCATAGCGTTTGAACACATCGTGCGAGGTTACCTGGCGGCCATAAAGCTTGGATGCCTGATAGCCTATTCCGTTACCGGAAGCAAAGGTCTCAAAGCATCCGCACTGGTACCAGTCACTGTCATAATCGCTCTCCAGGGCCATCCATCCGGTTGCGCCCACAACATCGTCCGCTCCGTGAATTACCCTGCCGTCCAGGAGGATACCGGCGCCGATTCCGCTGCCTACTGCAAGGTATATGGCGTTGTCGCAATCCTTTGCGGCTCCCTTCCATTTCTCGCCGAGAATATAGCAGGTGCGGTCGCTTTCTATGCCGATTTTGACATCGCCGAGAGATTCTTTAAGGCGAAGCCCAAGAGGATAGTCATCCCATCCCGGGATATTGGGACACCAGACGGTTCCCCTCTTGGAATAAACAATTCCGGGGACGCATATTCCCGCCCCCGAAATGTCATATTCTTCTGCAAGTGATTTGATTACCTGGCACACAAGAGTGCCCGCGTCTTCTCCGGAGCGGCCTTCCAGAAGGCTGTAATGCCTCTGGAGGATATCCCCGTCATCGTTGAATATGGCGGCGGATATCTTGGTGGCTCCCAGATCTATACCTATAAGTGCCATTACTTTATGGATTTTCTTTTCCTGAAAAGAAGCGATGCCACAAATACCGAAACCAGCATTATCAGAATAATCCAGCTGAAGTCCCTAAGGCCGTATTCCTCGCCGAATATCGGAAGCCGCACGTTCATTCCGAAGATACCGGAAATCAGGGTCGGCGGCATGAAGAGCAGGGAGACGAAGGTCAGGATCCTCATAATCTTGTTCTGCTCCAGGTTGATAAGACCGAGTACCGTATTCTGCAGATATTCAAGTCTCTCGAAGTTGAAGTTTGTGTGGTTCAGAAGGGATGCGATATCGTTTACGAGAACATCCAGCCTCGGGCGGATATCGCTCGGGAACTTGTCGCTTCTGGTAAGGGCGGTAACGATTCTCTGCTTGTCCACAATGTTCTCCCTGACCATCATCGTGTTTTCCTGCATCTGGTTGATATCCAGCAGGAAGTCCTCGTTAACCTTGGCTCCGACATTAACATTGCGGCCGAACTTCTCGATCTCCTTGGCCATCACCTCTATCATGTCCGCATCAAGGTCCACCCTGTTTTCCATAATGGAAACAAAGATGTGGTATCCGGTAGGATAGAGCTTGTAGGAATAGCCCATCCTCTTCTGGAATTCTGTAATCGTGCGGAGCGGCGCCTGGCGTGTGGTTACCAGTACACCCTCGGCGATGACAAAAGAAACGCTTTCCTCGGAATAGCTGTCAGGCCCCGGGGAAATGAAGTCCGTATTTGCAAAGATTGCGTTGTCTGTCTCGGAATAGCGGGATGAACTCTCTATCTCCTCTGCCTGGGCCCTGCTCTGGAGAGTGGTCTCCAGGAATTCCTCAACCGCTTGAGTCTCAACTCTATCAGGTTCGTACAAATCTATCCAGAGGACATCATCAAAACCTAAGTTTTCTGTCAATTCCTTAACATCCGAGGTAGTCAGAATCTGCCCCTTAGATTTGTAGAACACCTGAATCATACTCCAGCCTCCTTCTTTATGGTTATAGAGTTAGACATCGCTGATTTTACTTATCGCACAAATTTAACTATTTTTTCTTTGCAAACAGCAACATTCCCAGGAATGTAAGGCCCGCAATCACGAGAATCAGGGCAAATCCGAAATCGTAGCCCCAGCCGAACACCTTGTTCTGGATGCAGTAGCAGATTATCGGAACCAGCACCGCGATGAATGGAACGGCCTTGTCGCAGGTCTTGAGCTTTGTCAGGATACCGTACATGAAAATACCCAGGAGCGGACCGTAAGTGTATGATGCAATGGCATATACCATATTGATCACAGAGTCGCTCTTGAGGTAGTTGAACGCCACCATCATAGCCACGAACAGGATTGCCATCAGAATGTTGACTCTTTGGCGAACGTTCTTTTTCTTCTCCTCTCCCCAGTCCTTCTTCTCCATTCCGATAAGGTCAATGCTGGCCGATGTGGTCAGCGATGTGATTGCGTTGGCGCAGGAAGGATAGGCTGCTGAAATCAGTCCGATGAAGAAAATCACTCCAACAATCGGCCTGAGGCTCAGTGCAACGGTCGGGAATATCTTGTCTGCCTCGACTCCGCCAGCTGCCTTGGTAACAGATGACAGAAGTTCAGGATGGTTTACCATAAAGATGGCGAGAACTGCTCCGATGCAAAGGAAAAGAAGATTCACAGGAATCATCATCGCAACGGATGTCATCATGTTCTTCTGGCTCTCCTTCAGGTTCTTGCAACTGAGACTCTTCTGGATCATGCTCTGGTCCAGACCGGTCATTGCAACCGGAACAACCAGTCCGCTGATGAATCTCTTCAGCCAGTGTGTTCCGTGGCTCCAGTCCGTGTCAAATATATCCGAGTGCGGGTCAGAATGCACGTTGGAGAGCATATCGCCGAAGCCCCATCCCAGTTCCCTGCAGATGAACACAAGTGAGAGAACCACTGCCACAATCATAAAGGTAGTCTGGAATGTGTCGGTCCAGATGATTGTCTTCACGCCGCCCTTCAAGGTATAGAGGATTGCAATCAGCACGAAGATGGCAGCAGCAACCCAGAAAGGCATTATATGGCTTCCGTCCGGACGGATAAGCACAAAGTTATAAAGCACGAACACTACCAGGAACGTTCTTACGGTTGCTCCCAGGAATCTGGAAATGATGAAGAAGGAAGCTCCGGTCTTGTAGCTGCATACTCCAAACCTCTTCTCCAGATAGGAATAGATGGAGGTAAGGTTCATCCTGTAGTACAGCGGAAGCAGCACCAGGGCGATAATCAAGTATCCGCCGATAAATCCTATCAGCATCGGGAGATACCAGAATCTCTCGTTGTACACGTTGCCCGGAACACTCATGAAGCTTACGCCGCTCAGCGATGCCCCGATCATTCCGTAAGCCACCACAAACCAGTTGGATTTGCGGTTTCCGGTAAAGTACGAGCTGTTGTCTGCCTTCCTGCTTGTAATGTAGGCGATGAAGAAAAGGATCGCCGTATAGACCAGGAACGTCACAAGTAGTATTGAATGGTTCATATCGAAAGTTATTTAACTGTTAGCGAAATGGTTGCCTGTTTTCTATGCTCTTTGCCAAGGTCAGCTCGTCGGTGTATTCGAGGTCGTCTCCGAAAGCCACTCCCCTGGCAATTGCGGTAATGTTTATGTCGTATTTTTTCAGCCTGTTGTAGATGAAGTAGGATGTGGTCTCGCCCTCCATACTCGTGGAAAGGGCCAGCACCACTTCCTTAACCTCTCCCCCTTCTATCCTTTTTTCAAGTTCGGCGATGGGAAGGTCGCTCGGACCCACTCCGTCCATCGGGCTGATAATGCCTCCCAGCACGTGGTACAATCCATTGTAGGTCTGCGTGTTCTCGATGCTGAGAACATCGCGGACACTTTCTACAACGCAGATTATACTGCGGTTGCGCCTGCGGTCCGAGCAGATCGGGCAGAGCGGACTGTCCGAAATCATATTGCACTCTGAACAGTACCTGACATTTTGTGCCAGATTAACCAGCGAGGAGGCGAACAGCTCGACATTCTCCTTCGGCTGCCTAAGCATGAAAAGCGCCATTCGCAAAGCGCTCTTCTTCCCTATTCCGGGAAGGGTGGAAAACTGGTCCACAGCCTTCTGCAGCAGCTCTGAGGAAAATGCCATATCCAATTATTTGCCGGCCTTAAAAGCATTCACTCCTTTACGTACTGAACCATACTTGAGCAGATACTCCTTGGCCTTTTCATAATCCTTGATACCGGTCTCGTCCATAATCATGCGGGTACCCCTGTCCACCAGTTTGGCGTTGGACAGCTGCATATCCACCATCTTGTTGCCCTTCACGTGGCCGAGCTTAATCATCGCTGAGGTAGATATCATGTTGAGTATCAGTTTCTGGGCTGTACCGGACTTCATTCTTGTGGAACCTGTCACAAACTCGGGGCCTACTACAGCCACCATCGGAATGTCCACAACCTCGGCGACTTTTGCTCCCGGGTTGCAGGTGATGCATCCGGTAAGCAGCCCCATCTCGCGGGCCTTAGCGCAGGCTCCCACAACGTAAGGGGTACTTCCGCTGGCTGCAATTCCCACAACGGAATCCCAGCCACCGATGTTGAACTTCTGCAGGTCTGCCCATCCCATATCGTAATCGTCCTCTGCATTCTCCACTGCCTTTCTGATGGCGCCGTCTCCGCCTGCTATAAGTCCGATAACCAGGTCAAACGGGGCACCATATGTAGGAGGTATCTCGCTGGCGTCCAGAATGCCCAGCCTTCCGCTGGTTCCTGCTCCAAGGTAAAAGAGCCTTCCGCCCTTCTTCATTCTTTCCACCAGAAGGTCCACAAACTTCTCCACCTGAGGAAGACATTTTTCAACTGCGTATGGTACTGTCTTGTCTTCCGCATTCATTCCACGAAGCAGATCTCCGGTACTCATCTTGTCCAGATTGGAGTAGTTGGAAGCCTGCTCTGTTACTTTCTTTACACTCATTTTCAACGATTTTTAATTCTCTTTTCCAAGATACTTTACCTTGTGGTACTCTATCAGTCCCTCGATCGGTGAACGGAGCACCTTTCCTACCTTGACACCGCACTCAGTGGCAACTTCTTCCAGTTCCCTGCGGAAAATGTATGCAATGGAACCCACAACATTCATAGGATAGTCGTGATAGTTGTATCCGTAAACGTTCCTTGTGATGAATTCCCTGAATCCGCTCTTCAGCAGGCCCTGCATATAGTCCGTATCCCTGTACTGCTCAATGAAATATGAGAACTGTGCCAGGAACCTGTTAGGAGAAGGCTGCTTGTAAACCCTGTCAACGATCTTCAGGTAGTCTAGGTCGTACTTCTCTATGAAAGCCTTCTCTATGTCCTTAGGGAACAGACCCTTGATAAAGTCTGAAATCAGCCTCTTTCCAAAGTATCCGCCGCTTGCCTCGTCGCCGAGGATAAATCCTCCGGCATTCACGTGCTCAGCCATCTTCTCCCCGTCAAAGAAGCAGGAATTTGCACCGGTTCCAATAATGCAGGCAATGCCCTTTCCGTCTCCGCACAAAGCCCTTGCAGCCGCCAGCATATCTGATGCGGCAAAGCACTTCACGCCAGGGAAAACCTCCTGGAATGCGCTTTCCAGATCGCTTCCAACAGAATCTGACACAACTCCGGCACCGTAGAAATAAACCTCCGTAACATTGTCTCCAAGTATGGATTCCAGGCTGGTCCTGAGTATTTCAACGATTTTTTCCCTTGAAATGAAAACCGGATTGATTCCGGCGGTCTTAACGGACACGGTACTTCCGTCTTCCTTGATTGCAACCCAATCCACCTTGGTTGAGCCGCTGTCTGCTACTAATATCATTTTATAAAGTTTAAAATTATTTGCCTTCCTAAAAACGTGCAAATATACGAATTATTCCTAAAGGAATAACTACACATACACGCCGTTCTTCTTCCAGTGAAAGTAGCCGTAGATGGCGCTGATGGTGTAGAATGTGTAAAGAGCCGCCATTACCGGCATTCCCTGGACGATGCACATTGCAGTCAGAACAATGTCTCCTACCATCCAGGCAATCCATTGCTGGAGATACGACTTTATCAGCCAGATTGTTGCTATTATGCTGATTGTAAATACGATGGCATCCATTATAGGATTGGCGTCGTTGAGCCATACAAGAATTCTCCAGACAATCGGAGCGGCCACAAGAAAACTGATTACGCTGATTAGAACGACCTTACTTGTCAGTCTTGTCAGGTGCACAGTCGGAGCCGCTTTATCAGATGATGATACGGAAGCCTTAAGTTTGCGCGCATCTTTTGCCCAGGTCCAGATGCCCCAGAAAGCTGTCACCAGATAATACAGGTTAAGCGCCATCTGGGCATACAGCCTCTCTGTAAAGAAAACGTATGCGGCAACAGAAGAAGAAAAAATGCAGATGATCCACATCCAGTTCTTCTGCTTGATCTCGAATATCAGGAAAAGAATACCCGTAACCAAGGCGAATACCTCGTCCCAATTATCTGATATGAAATGAATAAAGTCCATATTTATCAAAATCCAAGAATCGACTCATCCAGCAGGAACGGAATGACACCAGTATACGTAATACCATCTGAATCTGTCCATACTTTAACATTACCGTCAAGAATGACTATCTTGCGGAAGAAGTCTCCGGAATTCTTCAAAGAAAATGTTTCCTGATTCTTCTTGTCTTCAGTATCGATATTCAGAGCAGACTGGATATATATTTTCTCGGAGCCTGTGTTTACTACAAAGTCTATCTCATATTGTGATTGTCTGTTATAGCCGTCTTTTGAACGTGTAATTTCTACCATTCCAACATCAACATTGTATCCCCTTCTTACGAGCTCGAGGAATATCAGGTTTTCCATCAGATGAGACTTTTCTTGCTGACGGAAATTCAGCTTGGAATTTCTCAACCCGAGATCCATTGCATAATACTTCCGCATGTTCTCGAAATACCTTTTTCCTTTTATGTCGTATCTTTTCGCACTTATAAACAAATACGCATCTTCAAGATAATCAAGATACTGCTTGATTGTATGATCGGAAGTCTTACGTTTCATAAGAGTACCTGCAGCATTGGCAAGATTATGAGGATTTGTAAGTGAACCCACTGCAGATGATAGAGAATCAATCAAAGAATCCAGAACTTCATCATCCCGAATCTTGTATCGTTCCACGATATCTTTGATGTAAACGTTTTTATTAAGTCCAGCAAGGTATTTACGTTTTTCCGTCTCGTTCTTTTCCAAAACCGCTAAAGGCATACCGCCATACATCAAGTATTCTTCCAAAGCCTCAGTCTTTTCCAAATCAGTCGAATAGAGAAATTCCTTATACGAGAAAGGATATACCCTTATTTCCGTTCCGCGATCCCGGAAATTGGTAACTACATCGGTCGACAGCATTCTTGAATTTGAACCTGTAACATAGATATCCAAATTCCTGCACTCCATCAATTCTGTCAGTATATCGTAGAAAGTGGTGTAAAGCATTTCCCTATCTTCTTCAGGAACCCGTTTTTCATCCACATCATCATTTTTAATCTTGTATGACAGCTGTATTTCATCAATGAAAACATAATAGCGCTTTTCCGTGTCCTTTGTCCGGTTGACAATGTAATTATACAGTTCGTGCGGATTTCTGTATTTTACATTAGCCCTTTTATCCAACGCTATTTCAACAAAACAATCATCACCGACACCCTCCGACCTTAGATAATCCTTGTAGAGCGTATAC
Source organism: Bacteroidales bacterium (assembly GCA_017550655.1). Lineage (GTDB taxonomy): Bacteria > Bacteroidota > Bacteroidia > Bacteroidales > UBA932 > Egerieousia. The sequence continues at coordinate 333,829 of JAFZOK010000018.1, forward strand.
AAAAGAAATGATTTCCCGCAGCGCCGAATACCAGTAATGATCTTGACCTTACCATTCCATCGCCTTTCAAGCAATGATTTTACATATTGTTCTCGCTTGATAATCATATATTTATTAAAAATCTACTGCAAAAACAGTCGAATCATTCGACCATTTTTGCAGTACAAAGATATGATTATTCTTATAATAAGCAAATAAATCAGCTATTTATCCCTCTAAAAGAAAAACTGGATTTTCCCGATAAAATGGATCCGTGCCTGGGCGTAAACTCCCTTTTCCACATAGTCCGGAGAGCCGTCCTCAAACACGGCCCGGTAAATCCAGCCGTATGAGTAATACTTGCTGTTAAGGAGATTATCTACGCAAAATGAAATGCGCAGTTTGTATTTGTCCCTTATCTGGAAAGTCTTTGCCGCATCCAGGCTCATAGTAAAGTATGAAGGCACTTTTGCCACATCCATTCCGGAGTTGTCCATAAACTGCTTGCCCACATGTTTTGCGGTAAGAGAAATTTCAGTGTTCTTCTCAGGACGGATGGAAATACCACCGGAAGCGATGAATTCTGGAGAGAGCGTGAGGTTGGATTTCTTAAGGAAAACCTGATGCTGGGCAACGGAATTCCAGTCTTCCGCATTGTCGTATGCGTCCACAAACAAGGTGTAATTCTTCAGTTTGTTCCTGGATATTGTGGTTGAGCCGAAGAAACTGATCTCTCTAACCGGCGAATAGGAAGTGGAAATCTCCACTCCCCTTCTATAACTGTCCGGTATGTTCTCCTGAATCACATAGCCGGTTTCCGTGAGCCTTCCCGTTGAAACCAGCTGGTTCCTGTAGTTCATCGAGTAAAGATTGATATCCAGGTTCAACTTCTCCCTGCGCATCTGGTATCCAAGTTCAAAGTCCAGCATCCTCTCGCTCTTGAGAAGATCCTGCTTCCCTGCCTTGATGGATTCCTTGATATCGCTGCGGCTCGGCTCGCGGTGTGCAACGGAAACCGAGAAGAATAGCCTGTCAGAAGGGCTTATATTCCAGTTGATTCCGGCCTTCGGGTTGAAGAAATTGTATTTGCTTTTGTTTTCCAGGGAAACAAAGTCCTTGTCCATTCCGCCCAGCTTGAAGTTGATGAAGCGGTACTGAAGGTCAACGAAGCCTGTCAGATCCTTGGCCAACGCAAACTCTGCCTTGGCAAAAAGGCTGGCATCCCCCTTTTGCCCGTTGTTGGTGTACCAGCGCCTGCTGTAATCGATGTTCTGGTTGTATTTGCTCCACAGTACCCTTCCGAAGTGGTCTCCGTCATAGAAAGAATAGTTCACCCCTGACACAAAGTCAAATCCGTCAGCCTTGTAATTCAGGTTAAAGTTTCCGGCTAGGTAGGCATTGTCCATATTCTGCCTTATAATCACATCTGTCTTCTTGTAGGTTGTTCCGTCAATAACCTGTGGGTCAATGCCATACTTTGAGAACTTCACGTTGTACTTGTAGTTCTCGTAATAACCGTCTCCCTTGGTAAAGTGCAGGGTAGAATTGATACTCAGCGATGTGGAAAACTGGTGAATATAATGCAGCTGGAGATGGTGCTGGGTATAATTGTCCGTCTCATTATCGTAATAATGTACATTGCCTTCATCGTCATAATACTCCCCCGCCACGTTGTATTTGCGGTTGGTGTAATAAGTGTCTATCGGGCAGCCCTCCCAGGTGATTCCCGTATGCTGAGAGCCCATCATATAGATGAATTTCAGGCTGCTTCGTGAGTTTCTCCAGGAAGCGGACAGAAGCAGAGAGTTCAGATTCGCCTTGGCGTTACGGATATATCCCCTGGTTAAAGCGTGGTTGTAAGCAATATCCACATTGAACCAGTTCCCGTCATCCCCATCAATAGCACCCGTTCCTGCAGCAACGCTCTGCATAAAGGTCTTGTAGCTTCCAGCCGAGAAATCAGCGGAGCTATAAGGAACAGAAGAAGCCGTCTTTGTCTGCATGTTCAGCGATGCTCCAAAAGCTCCGGGACCGTTGACGGAAGTTCCCGCACCCCTTTGCAGCTGAACGCTTTGCAGGAAGTTCGGCAGAGACGGAATGTTTGCCCAGATGACTTCCTGACTCTCCCCGTCGTTGATTGCAATGCCATTCAAAGTAACGTTTGTCCTCGATGCATCACTTCCCCTAACCCTGAGGTTGCTGTATCCCAGTGCAAGTCCTCCTTCCGTGGTACTAACCACAGACGGCATCATATTCAGCATCATTGGAAGGGAATAAGTGGAAGGCCCTTTCTCCAGAACATCCCGGCTCAATGTCGTATTCGCAACAGGTGTCTTGGCTCCAGCCCTCGAAACAGAAACAATTATACTGTCCAGCCTCCGCTGGAAAAGCGAATCCTGGCAAAATATATCCGTCGCTGAGCCAAACAGAACTCCAAAGAAAAGGGCAAAACAAAAAAACTTCTTCATAACCAAACTTTTACAAAAGCCCAGGAATGACGAAGTTCTCCACTTTCCCTACGGCGGCATTGCCCGCATCAGGTTCAAGGGTATGATCTCAGCCTTCCGGCACCCCTAAGCGCCTGCAAATATAGAACAATCTTTCCGAATTGTCGATTTTTTGATTAAGTTTGTATCCCGTTAAGACTTATATCCATTCATATCAGATGAACACCAAGTATATATTCATAACGGGCGGGGTTGTTTCTTCCCTGGGAAAAGGCATAGTTGCCGCATCACTTGCAAAGCTCTTGCAGTCAAGAGGATTGAGAGTCACAATCCAGAAGTTTGACCCTTACATCAATGTGGATCCGGGCACTCTGAACCCGTATGAGCACGGTGAATGCTATGTCACCGACGACGGAGCAGAGACAGACCTGGACCTGGGCCATTATGAGAGGTTCCTGAACGTGCCTACTTCACAGGCAAACAACGTAACCACCGGAAGAATATACAAGACGGTGATAGACAACGAGCGGGAAGGCTTGTATCTGGGCAAGACCGTGCAGATTATCCCGCATATCACAGACGAGATCAAGCGCAGGATGACGCTTCTTGGAAAGAGCGGAAACTACGACGTTGTGATAACGGAAATCGGTGGAACCGTGGGTGATATGGAATCCACCCCGTTCCTGGAGGCTGTGCGTCAGCTCCAGTGGGAAATGCCTGAGGGAGACTGCCTGGTGCTTCATCTGACACTGGTACCGTTCCTGCACGCCGCCCAGGAACTCAAGACCAAGCCTACCCAGCACTCCGTAAAGATGCTTCAGCAGGAAGGAATAAAGCCTGATATCATTGTATGCCGTACGGAGGTTTCACTTCCTGAGGGAATGAAGAAGAAGATAGCCCTGTTCTGCAACGTTAAGGCAGACTCCGTATTTGAGAACCAGGATGCAAAGAGCATATATGAAGTTCCTGTGCTGCTGCACAAGCAGGGCCTAGATGACGTTGTGCTCAAGAAGCTGAAATTCAAGAACGTTCCTCAGCCAGACCTTACTGAGTGGGAGAACTTCCTCAAGAAACTCTACAACCCTAAGACCGAGTGCGACATAGCCCTTGTGGGAAAATATGTGGAACTCCAGGACGCCTACAAATCCATCCAGGAATCCTTTGTTCACGCCGGAACGGTAAACAACTGCAAGGTCCACGTGCACACAGTCCACAGCGAGTATCTGGATGCCTCCAACATCAAGGAGAAACTCTCCGGAATGGACGGAATCCTCGTGGCTCCGGGCTTCGGAGGAAGGGGTATTGAAGGCAAGATCCTGGCAGTCAAGTATGCAAGGGAGAACAAGATACCGTTCTTCGGAATCTGCCTCGGTATGCAGATGGCCGTAATCGAGTTTGCCAGAAACGTGCTCGGGCTGAAGGATGCCTGCTCAACGGAAGTTAGGCCACAGACCAAGAATCCGGTCATTGACCTGATGGAAGAGCAGAAGACTCTTACCACCAAGGGCGGAACGATGAGACTCGGCGCATACGACTGCAAGATCAAGGACGGTACCCTCGCCGCAAAAATCTACGGAGAGAAGCTTATTAAGGAGAGGCATCGCCACCGCTACGAGTTCAACGGAAAATATGAGGAAGAGATGGAGAAGGCAGGCCTTGTGCTCAGCGGAAGAAACCCGGATACCGGCCTCGTGGAAATCGTGGAACTCCCTGCAAAACAGCATCCTTTCTTCATAGGAGTTCAGTTCCATCCTGAACTCAGGAGCACGGTTATGAGACCGCACCCGATATTCGTGAACTTTGTAAAGGCCGCTATGAAGCGCCGCAGCGGAAAATAATGAGAATCCTTAAAACCATACTCATCGCCTCAGCGATGATGCTCTCCATTCTGGCATCTGCCCAGGATGCTCCCAAGGCACGCCGCCACAAGGTAAAGGTACTGGCAGAATATCCTCACGACACCAAATCCTATACCCAGGGCCTTTTCTTCTACGACGGATATATGTGGGAAACAACGGGCCAGAGGGGAGAAAGCTGCCTGAACATGCTGGACTACAAGACCGGCAAGTGGAAAAGGAAATGGAAATTCAACCGCAGATATTTCATTGAGGGAAGCTGCGTTGTAAACGACAGGTTCTTCATCCTCACCTGGGAGGAACACACCTGCTTCGTGTTCACCCTCAAGAACCCCGAGAACAAGCTCAAGGAAATCGGCCGGGCTTCCTATCCTACCGAGGGCTGGGGCCTTACTACAGACGGCAAGAGGCTTATAATGAGCGACGGATCTTCCCTGCTGTATTTCCGCGATCCGGCATCCTTCTACTGCAATTCCACAATCAAGGTAACTCTGGACGGAAAACCACTTCCAAATCTCAACGAACTGGAATGGATCAACGGCAAGATCTGGGCAAACGTCTATCTGACAGACGATATTGTAATCATTGATCCTGAAACCGGATACGTTACGGACGTGATTGACTGCAAGGGAATCCTCCCGGCAAGGCTCACCACCAAAGCAACCGATGTCCTTAACGGCATCGCCTACGATCCGTCAGACAAAAGCATCTATGTAACCGGCAAATACTGGCCGAGACTCTACAAAATCACCTACTAAAGCAGGTGCAGCGAACCAATCAGGTACAGCAGGCCGTATCCGAAGGCCATGCTGATAACTCCCATTATCACGCCTATCCTGCTCATGTCCTTCTGGCTTACCAGATTGGTGGCGAAGGCCAGGGCATTTGGCGGGGTGGAAATCGGGAGAATCATTGCGCTTGAAGCTGCTATAGCCACACCTATCAGAACTGTGGAAGTGCCACCAATTACGCCTAGGCTGTTTCCCATAGCGGTGCAGACAACAGCAAGGATTGGCATCAGCAAAGCGGCTGTCGCAGAGTTGGATATGAAGTTGGAAAGCGCATAGCAGATAAGTCCGGAAAGAATCAGGATGAACAGCGGGGAGAAGCTTCCGAACGGAATGCTCTTTACCGCCAGGTCTGCAAGTCCGGAAGCGTTAAGTCCGTAACCCAGGGCAAAACCGCCGGCAACCATCCATATTACAGACCAGTTAATCTGTTCCAGGTCCCTTCGGTTAATCACTCCCGTGAGCGCAAACACCACAAACGGAATCAGTGCAACCGTATATGAATTTATGCCCGTAACGGAATCGAGGAGCCAGAGAATCACCGTAACGGCAAAGGTGACAATCACCACCTGTGTATGCCATCCCTTGTGAAGACTCTCTTCAATATGGAGTTCAACGGTCTTCTGGGTGAACGGGAACATCTTCTTTATAATGTACCAGGCCACAAACAGCAGCACGATAACCAGAGGGAACATGAACATCATCCACTGACCGAATCCTATACCAAGGTTAAGTCCCTCAGGATCATTGAGGTATTTTATCGCGATGGTGTTAGGAGGAGTTCCGATCGGGGTTCCCATTCCTCCAAGATTGGCGGCAACAGGAATTGCCAGGGCCATCGCTATCCTTCCCTTACCGTTTGCAGGAAGTTGCTTGAATATCGGAGCAAGGAAGGTAAGCATCATAGCGGCGGTTGCAGTGTTGCTGATAAACATGGAGAACAGTCCGGTAATCAGAAGGAATCCCAGCAGCACATTCTCGCTCTTCTTTCCGAACGGAGTAAGGAGAATCTTTGCCAGACGGGCGTCAAGGCCGGTCTTGGTGGCGGCAATCGCCAGGATGAATCCTCCGATAAACAACATGATCACAGGATCGGCGAAGGTTGCCATCACACCCTTGTAGCTAAGAAGCTTTCCGACTTTCTCGGCATCGCACATCGGCCCTATTCCGGAATCCGAGGTAAACAGCAAAAGCAATCCGATTACAGCCACGGAAGTCGCCCAGGCTGGCACCACTTCCATAATCCACATCAGCATCGCGAAAACGAACACAGCAATAAGCCTCTGCTGCACCACCGTTATCCCTTCCAGCCCAAACCAGGAAGAAGGCATATTCCAAACGAAAAGCGTGACTATCAGCACCACCAGGGCCTGAAGAACCTTCCTCATCGCCTTGTCGGGATGTGTCCACTTCTCGTAATACTTCTTTAATGCTTTTTCAACTTTCTCGAAACCAATATACTGTGTAAACATAGACCGTTTGTGTTTAAAATTTTTGCGCTGCAAATATATAAAAAACTATATTTCTCGCTTCGCTCGCAAGATAGGCTGCGCCTCGGAAATTGCAAACAAGTTTGCATTTCTCTCGGCTTGCACTATCTTTGCGGCGTGGTACGGGAACTTTATCGCCGAGCAATCGGAGGAAAGTCCGGACAGGGCAGAGCAATGCGCTGTGGAAAGCACAGATGGGCGTAAGCTTATGTTCGGGGTAACAGAAAACAACCGCCCCTATCCGCAAGGCTAGAGGTAAGGGTGAAAACGCGAGGCAAGAGCTCACGACAGATAATGGCGACATTATCCGGGTACTCCGCCGCATCCTGCAAGGCTATGTATATCGGCAGTCAAGGGCTGCTCGTCCTTTGCCGAGGGGTAAGCTGCGCCAGATAAATGATAAAGACTGAATGCGAAAGCACTCGGGACAGAATCCGGCTTAACCCGTACCTTAAAATAGAGAGACTGCAAAATGCAGCCTCTCTTCTTTTTGGCCTAAATCGGCGAAGGTGCTCTGTAAGTCGCTGATTATCAACAGCCCCAGAAATAAGACATCAATAAAACAATCTCTTATTTCAGGGAACCCTGAATATCAGGCAGTTACAAGATACCATCGCCCAGGCTACCTCACTTAGTAAAGAAATCTACCGTCTGGCCGATGAGTCTGTCTATCTGGTCCTGGGACTTGAGCGTCTCGATCGGGAAACCGAAAACTGCCGTCTTGTAATCCTTTCCAGGATAGGCAACTGCGGCGCTGATGCTGGTCTGAGGATAACGCATTATGGTGTAGGAATCCTTGCCGGCAGGAGTGAAGGCATCCGGAGCCTCGCAGACATATTTCTTATCGTTGAGAGTGCTGTAGAACTCGAATGTTCCGTTGAATCCGAACTTGTTCATCACGGCAGAAGCCCTTCCGTCCTTTGCGGCAGAGTGAGTCATCCACTTGATCTTCAGCACATCGCCGAGGAACTTAGGACCTTCTTTTGCATCAACTTCATAAGCATCCACGAGGTCAGTGGCTATGTAAGCGCCGGAAATGAGAAGGTTCCTTCCATTTGCGCAGAAGTCCTTGATTGCCTTCTTCATTGCAGGAGTATAGACATGGTACTTTACAAGCTTGGTAAGAGAGCCGTCGTTGCTCTGGCACTGCTTGCCCATAATCATATCGCAGATGGAATACTTTGTCATATCCGTCTTTCCGCTTTCCACAGCACTTCTGGTGGAGGAAATGAAAGCGTAACCGTTATGCATGAAGCCAAGGCCGTGGTCGTATGCGTAGTCAAAGGTGTTGCCGGCAATGATATTTCCGGCCTCATCGCTGTAGCAGGCACCGAAGCCAGGAGCATCGTCGTCTGTCCAAGGAACGCTTCTGCGGTACTCGTACATCTTGCCGAGGTAGGAAGCGTCCTTGATGTAAGGAACGCCGTGGTCATAATCTGCCAGGAAACCGGCGATTGTGGAATCCTTGCTCTGTATCCACTTAGGAGCGCCAACACGGTCAAACGCATTGACAACAAGCACAATGTCATCAGATTTTCTCTGGCTTGGAACGCCAACTGCAACCACCTCTGAAGGGAAGCTCTCTCCACCGGCGTTGACTGCAGCAACTTTGAAGCGGTAGATATGATCCTTCTCGATCTTTACCCTGTATTTTGGCTCAGCGACGTATGTGCCCTGGTCGAATCCGTTGTCGTCTATTGCCGTGTAAACAATATAACCTGTCGGAACTGCGGTAGGCTCAAGCTTGTCTTCTACGTTGCTCCAGGAAACGATGGCGTGGATTTCTCCCTCGCTGACCGCGTCAAACTCAATAGACTTGGTTGAAGTAACTGTCTTCTTGCCCTTCTTGGTGTTCTGGGTGGTTTTTACATTGGTTTCAACCGCTCTCTTGGAAGGATTCTCCAGAACTACCTGCATATTGTTGACAGGCAGAGGCTGGACGGTGTAAGGAACATTGTTCTTCCAGGCCAGGAACTTAAGGATTCCCTTGTAGATTGCCCTGGAAGCGGTAAAGCGGAAGTCAGGGTCAAGGCCGAACTTCATATCCTGGTAATTGTGATGGGAAAGGAATTCCAGCAGCATGCCGGGAACCTGAGGAGAACGGCTCTCGGAATAGGAGCGGTCCCAAAGCTGGCGGCGGCTCCAGTCAAAGCCATACTTGTCCGTTATGTCATCCACAAGCTGAGTCTGGACAATGTCGGCAAGATAACGGCCGAGGATCCTGTCATCTCCGTTAGGATATTTGTCATCTCCGCCAAAGTCCTTGCAGATCCTGGTGTAGATTGAGAGAGTTCCTATTATAGTATCGCTGAGAGCATTGCCCGCATCAGTATGGAATGCAAATGAAAGGTCTACAGGAATGTGGCGGCTCTCTGCGCCCCACTTAGGGATTGCGCGGCTCTGTCCGGCAATAGCGTTTACGAACTTGCCCCTGGAAACATAGTCATCAGTATAGTCGTTGGCGTTGTGTGAAACGGAATAAACCGTATCGGCAAAGCCGCTCCACTGGAGATAATACCTGGCTCCCTCGAGGAATCTTGGCATGCCGCTGACGAAGCCCTCGCCTTCTCCCCTGGCGATGTTGCCCATTCCGCCTCCGAACTTGCAGGCATCAGACGTTACAGTACCGTAACTGTTTCTGTTGGTGAGGAATACGCCCTGGTCCTGGCTGCCGGCCTTGAAGTGGAAAGTACCGAGGTAAATCCACATGCTGCCGCCCATCTTCTGGTTGACGGAGAACTCTGCCTGGCCACCGTTATACTTTACAATATAGGTAACCTTGTCGGCACTGCTCGGAAGGGTCTTGTAGGAAATGTAAACGGCATAGTCCCCGTCCTCATCAAATGTCGGAGTCCAGGTTATGGTGCTCTCGTTCAGGCTCTCCGAAGGCTCGCTCTGGCCTTTTGCCAGCAGACCTTCAACCTGAACATATGAACCCATCTTGAAAGGATTCTCCTTGAACACGTATGATTTCTTCGGGTGCGCAAAGCCCTCGCCGTCTCCCTTTGTCCAGCCGTATGAACCGTCTGAAGAACTGTAGCCTGCTGTCTGGGTATCATTATCAACGATTACCTCTACCCTGGTCCAGTCCCTTTCCTTTGGAATGAGAACCACGGCACCTGCATTCTCAAGCATAGGAACCAGGAACGGCTCCACATAACTCATTGTATAGGTATCCTCCACCACTCCGAAGAGCCTGGCCCTCTGGAACTCCCAGCGGTCAAGCGTAGGCTCGTAAAACCATCCGTGGCTGTTCTGCATCGCGATATGCCTGTTCTGCAGACCCTTGGTAATAGCGTAAGGCTTGCCCTCCTGCTCCTTGAGGCGGATGCCTTTTGGCTTGTCCTCCTTTGTGCCCTCGCTCTGGATCCTGGCCCAGGAACCGCTCGTATTATAGAACGGTGTAACCAGATTCTCAAGTCTGGAACCGTTGGAGAAAAGGGCCAGCTTCTTGTTCTTCAGCGATGCAGGAAGATTTGCCTTTACTGCCTCATATATCTTCTTTACACCGTCCTGTCGGATCGGAAAATCGGCGACATTGCGGTTGAAGTTGATGTAAAGGGAATCGTTGTTCTTGAATGTATAGGCGTTGTCAACCTTGATCGGAACCTTAACTCCATTGGAAAGAGTGCGAAGGTATGTCCTGACCTTTTGGCAAGCTGGATCGAATTGCTTCAAATCGGCGACCTTTACACTTGGCTTGTTTTTAAGAAGAGATTCCGGATAACTTTTATCCTGGGAAAACAACGTGGACGGAATCAGAATCAACGCTGCGGCAACCACGGCGGCTGCCCTTGAAAAGAACTTTGTAGAACGCATATCGTGAAATCTTTTTATTCTGTATTTAAGCATTCGCAAATTTAACTAAATTTGCTTTCATGAAAAGAACAAGACTGGCAAATCTGCCGACAAAAATCTATCGCCTTGAAAGGCTCTCCAAAGAGCTTGGAGCAAACATCTGGATAAAGAGAGACGACCAGACCGGAACCGAGCTTTCCGGCAACAAGGTCCGCAAACTTGAATTCGAGACCGCAGACGCTATGGAGAAGGGCTGCGACCTCCTGATTACCTGCGGAGGCATACAGTCCAACCACTGCCGCGCAACCGTGGCGGCAGCCACCCAACTGGGAATGAAATCCGCTGTGCTGCTGAGGATCAGCGACGAACCTCCTGTAAAGGGCAACTACTTCCTGGACAGGCTGCTGGGTGCTGACGTAAGGTTCTGCAACCAGGAGGAATACCGCCATCACCGCCAGGAGATTATGGAAGATATGGCCGAGAGCTACCGCAAACTCGGATTCAATCCGTACATCATCCCTGAAGGAGCGTCCAACGCCATCGGAACCCTGGGCTACTACACCTGCATGCAGGAAATCCTCCAGCAGGAAAAGCAGATGGGAATCGAGTTTAACACAATAGTTGTAGCAACCGGAAGCGGCGGAACCATCGCCGGCCTCCATCTTGCCAACGAACTGGGACATCTAGGCAAGAGATGCATAGGAATGGCTGTCTGCGACAACGTGGAATACTTCACTGACATTGCAGACAGAATCTCCAACGAAGCCAAACCTCTGCTCAAGGAGTTTCTTGATACCAAAGACTATAGCGACGCAACGCTTCTGCGCAGCAATATAGAGATCAACGACAAGTATGTTGGCATCGGCTACGCTTTATCAAGGCCGGAGGAACTGGATTTCATCCGCAAGATTGCCCGTATGGAAAGCCTGATTCTGGACCCTGTCTACACAGGCAAGGCCATGTACGGCCTCTGGAACGAGCTACAGAAAGATGCTGACCAGGAAACCAGGATCAACCCGGATGACAATATCCTGTTCATCCACACCGGCGGACTGTTCGGCCTCTTCCCTATAAGCGAAACCTTCCCTCTTTAATCTCCGGTTATGCAGCTGTACCTTAGCATAAGAGAAATTGCCAGTGCCTTCATGGTGATGTTCGCCATCATAGACATCACCGGAAGCACCCCTATTGTTCTGGACCTCCAGGCTAAAGGCAAGAAAATCGAGGCCGGGAAGGCAGCCATCGGAGCCTTCATCCTGTTCATGTTCTTCCTGTTTGCCGGAAACTGGATGCTGGCCCTGTTCGGAGTTGAAATCCACGAGTTTGCAACGGCCGGAGCTCTGGTAATCTTTGCCCTGGCGCTTGAGATGATTCTCGGAATCGAGATCTTCCGCTACAACGATTCCCCTGGCGGAAGCCCGACCATCGTGCCATTGATCTTCCCTTTGATAGCCGGAGCAGGAGCCCTTACCACAATGCTCTCGCTCAGAGCAGAATACTCAATCCTCAATATCATTATCGCGATAGCCTTGAACATGATAATAGTGTTCATAGTGCTGAGGAATGTGACCTGGATAGAGAGGGTGCTCGGAAAGGGAACCGTCTATGTGCTGAGGAAGTTCTTCGGCATCATACTTCTGGCAATGAGCGTGAAGCTCTTCGCCACCAACATAATGAAGATTCTGCACCAATAAAACCGCATATATGAAAACGACCAAGATTCTTCTGGCGCTCTGCATACTGGCTCTTGCAGTGCTGCTCTTCATCACCAGCCGTAAGGCAAAAGTATCGGAGACAGACAAGGAAAGCATTGTCCTCGAGAACATTGCAACAAGGACATCCATAAGGGCCTACACGGAAGCTCCAGTGGAGCAGGAGAAAATCGATAAACTCCTCAAGGCCGCTATGGCCGCCCCTACCGCAATGAACAAGCAGCCGTGGCATTTTGTGGTAGTCACCGACAAGGACCAGCTCAAGGCCCTCTCGGAAACCAGCCCGTATTCCGGAATGATAGCAAAGGCTCCTTTGGCGATAGTCGTCTGCGGAGACATGCTCAAGGCAATGGACGGAGGCGGTCGTGACTTCTGGATCCAGGACGCTTCAGCGGCAACGGAAAACCTTCTGCTTGCGGCCAATGCGATGGGCCTCGGTGCTGTCTGGACAGGCGTATATCCAGACCTTGACAGATGCAAGAGTATCGCTGAGGTAACTTCCCTTCCGGAAAACATAATACCTCTCAATGTTGTGGTTATAGGCTATCCGGCCCAGAATCCTACTCCTAAGGACAAATGGAAACCGGCAAACGTTTCCTACAACAGATACGGAAGCGCAGACGGAAAAACAATAGATATGGAAAAGATGACTGAAAATACCGTATTCTCCGATTTCGACTATACAGACGACTTTACCGGCAACCCGTTCCTGTGGTTCAAGGGAGACGGCCTGCTGCTTGCCGTTGGAGACAAGGAAAAGAGCAACGCGATGACTATCGGCTGGGGAGCCCTCGGAAACCTCTGGGGCCACGATGTCAACACCCTGACCGTTTACGTTTCTGAATCCCGTTTCTCCCAGCAGATGATGGAAGACTGCAAGTACTTCACCGTGATGACTTTCGACGAGTCCAGAAAAGACATTCTCGAGTATATGGGAAGCCACAGCGGAAGGGATGAGGACAAGGCAAAGGCTCTCAATCTCCACACCCGCTACACCGAGCACGGAGCCCCATACTACCAGGAAGCATACGAGGTCTATGAATGCGAACTCATCTACAAGGCTCCGTTCATCAAGGAAAATATGACAGGTCCTGGCAAGGAGTTCTATGAAAAGCGTCCTCAGACCAAGATCCACCATATGTACATCGGCCGCATCCTGAGCGCCAAGAGAAGATAATCAGCAGAGAGTTCTCTGCGGTTTAAAACAAATAGCATGAGCATTGCAATATATACTCTCACATCCCCTCTTCACGACAAGAAAGCCCTTGAAGAGGCTACGCAAGCATTTCTATCTACACTGACTGTCCCTTTCACCTATCGCGGAGAAAACTTCTCCACCTGGGGACAGTCTGACCTGGACATCATATTCGTGCGCACCGGCGGAACAGAGAACCTCTTCAAAAAGAGGCATATGGAAACGCCAAAGACAAGGCGTCCGGTATATCTTCTTTCTTGGGGCAGCAACAACTCCCTGGCCGCGTCTATGGAGATCCTTTCCTGGCTCCGCCAAAGGGAAACCAAGGGAGAGATTATCCACGGAACTCCGGAGCATATTTCTTCCGTCATCGCCGAGAAAGAACAGATTGAAAAAGCCCGCAAAAGCATTTTAAACTCCAGCGCCGCTATTATTGGTTCTCCTTCTGACTGGCTGATAGCAAGCAATATAGACGAAGAGGCCATTAAAGCCAAGATAGGTTTCTACATCAAGGTTATCCCTATCCGCCAGGTGGAAAAGGCCGCCGGAAAGGTGAAGCTGGGAAAGGAGGGTGCAGAGCAAATCTACGAAGCCCTGAAAAGTGTAATTGAAGCCAACGGAGTGGACGCATTCACCATAAGGTGTTTCGACCTTCTTTCGTCTCTGAAAAACACCGGCTGCCTCGCCCTTGCAAAACTGAATGCAGAGGGCTACATAGCCGGCTGCGAGGGAGATATTCCTGCCATGCTTAGCATGCTGATCAGCCGCGCCGTTTCTGGAGTGAGCGGATTCCAGGCAAACCCTTCAAGGATAGACACGGATAAAGGTGAAGTGGTTTTCGCCCACTGCACCATCCCGCTGAATATGGTCGAACGATACGAGCTGGACACTCATTTCGAGTCCGGCATCGGCGTGGGTATCAGAGGATTCATGAAGGAAGGCCCTGTTACCGTTTTCAAACTTGCCCCAGATGCCTCCCGCTTCTTCGCCGAGGAAGGAAAACTTGTGGAAAACCTCCGGGAGAGCAACCTTTGCCGCACCCAGCAGAAGATCAGGTTCAACGACAAGGGAGCCACAAAGTACTTCCTCACCAACCCTATCGGCAACCACCACATTATCATCCCCGGCCACTGGAAGAAAATCCTCACCGAACTCCTTGCCTAAAAGGTGGCAGATAGTTACCTGTTTATCAGGCGTTTAATATATTGGTCCTGCAGAGATTTATCCGCAGGACCATATATTTAATCACCTGGTTATTAAAGTATTATCCGCCACCGTTCCAAATATGGACGATTTTGAGTATATTTGAAAGTTAATTCAGCAACTTATGAAATTCAAGAATATCCTTATAGTAATAGCTACCGTAACACTCTGTCTGGCAGGGTGCAAGACCGGTCCAAAGATTTCTTCTGAGACTGCGGCCGACATTGCTGCAATCACTGATTCCGCAGCGCTGATTTCCCCTTCTTATGCAAAGGGCTTTTCCGTCCAGTATCTGGAGGACGGAATCCGCCTTGTGGACATTCAGGATCCTCAGGCAGAAGAGGAAGACAAGATGCCGGTAGGATACCAGTTCGCCCTGATACCAAAAGGCCTGGACTCCTCCATATACCAGAAGTTCGTTCCTGAAGGATATACAGTTGTGAAAGTGCCGATAACCAAGACCATCGCGATGACACTTCTCCAGCTGTCCAATTTCACGGCTCTGGATGCTCACGACTGCCTTTCCGCCATAACCACCACAAAGAACCTTTTCAACAAGGACATTCTCTCAAGGGTGGAGGACGGAACTCTTCCAAAGATTGGGCACGAGGGAGAATTCGATCAGGAAATGATTATGGCCGCTAATCCGGAAATCATATTTATATCTCCTTTCAAAAAAGGCGGTTACGATGCCATAAAGGAAACAGGAATCACGCTTGTTCCGCATCTTGGCTACAAGGAACTCACTCCGCTTGGACAGGCCGAGTGGATTAAGTTCATCTCCATGTTCATAGGCAAGGAAAAGACAGCCAACGAAACCTTCTCCCAGATTGAAAAGAACTATATGGATATGAAGTCCCTGGCGGAAAACACGGAAAGCCGCCCTACCGTTTTCAGCGGAGAGATGCATTCCGGCAACTGGTATGCCGTTGGCGGCAAAAACCATCTGGCCCAGATATTCAGGGATGCCGGAGCGGACTATCTCATCAAGGACGACAACACCGGCGGAGTAAATATAGAGTTCGAGAAGGTCTACGCAACCTGCGCAAAGGCAGACTACTGGAGGATCCTCAACAGTTTCTCCGGAGACTTCTCCTACGATGCCCTCAAGAAATCAGAACCTAGAAACGCCCTTTTCGATGCGTTCAAGAACAAGAAGGTCATCTACTGCAACATGAAGCAGACTCCTTACTACGAGCTTGCTCCAGTGCATCCAGACCTTCTGCTGAAAGACTTCATTGCCATCTTCCACCCGGAACTGGTGGAGGAAAACTACGAGCCCACGTTCTACAGAATACTCAAATGAAAGCGTTTTTAATAAATTATTGATAACCAACATGATAAATAAATGAGGGGTATATGAAAAGCACACCCCTCAAATAAATAAGCAGTTAATAATCAAGTAAATGCGTAAAACGCCAATATTAATACTCCTGGGTTTTCTGATACTGGTGCTGCTGGTTGTAAACCTGCTGCTGGGAAGCGTCAAGATTCCGGCGGGAGATACACTGGCTATATTGTTTGGCGACAGGTCTAACGAGATTTTTTCCAATATCATACTTAAATCCAGGCTTCCGCAGGCACTGGTGGCAATAATGGCGGGAGCGGGACTGGCGGTTTCAGGCCTTCAGATGCAGACCGTCTTCCGCAATCCTCTGGCTGGACCGTCCGTTCTGGGTATCTCCAACGGAGCAAGCCTTGGAGTGGCAATCGTGGTGCTGATGTCCAGTTCACTTGCGGGAGTTTCCCTGTCCAGGATCGGTTACGCTGGCGATGCCGCAATCTCCATTGCAGCCATTATCGGATCACTTGCGGTTATGACTCTGATAGTATGGGTTGCAAGGAAAGTCAAGGGAAACGTGACACTGCTTATCATAGGCGTTATGATAGGATATCTAGTGACTGCTATAGTTGGAGTGCTCAAGTTCTTCAGCGCGGAGGAAGATATAAAGGCATTTGTGGTATGGGGGCTTGGCTCGTTTGCCAGGGTATCCGGAGACAGGATGCTGCTATTCGTTGGAATGATGGCGGTGCTTCTGCCTCTTAGTTTCCTGCTGGTCAAGACCTTGAACCTCATGCTGCTCGGCGATGACTATGCCAGAAACCTCGGCCTGAACATTTCAAGGTCCAGAACGCTGGTGATCCTTAACTCAGGAGTTCTGGTTGCAATCGTTACCGCATATTGCGGACCGATAATGTTCATAGGACTGGCCGTGCCGCATCTGTGCAGGGCAATATTCCGGACCAGCGACCACCGGATTCTGGTGCCGGGAACTATTCTTACCGGAGCGGCTCTCGCACTGCTCTGCAGCCTGATTGCCCGTATGCCAGGCTTCGAGGGAGCACTTCCTGTCAACTCGGTTACCGCCCTTGTCGGAGCCCCGGTAATCGCTTCAGTTATATTCAGAAGGAGGAAAGACGATGTCAGGGAATAAGGAAACCATAAGGCTCGAGAATCTGGTCATCGGCTACGAGACAAAGACTGTTGCGGAAGGCATCAACGCTTCTCTTAATTCCGGGGAACTGACCTGTCTGATAGGCCCTAACGGAGCCGGCAAGTCCACACTTATGAGGACAATCTGCGCCTTCCAGAAAAAACTCGGCGGAAGCATATTCATAGAAGGTAAAGAACTCTCCGATTACCCGGACAAGGAACTTGCAAGGAAAATCGGAGTGGTTCTGACACACAGGCCGCAGATCCAGAACATGAGCGTGGAAGAACTTGTAGCCCTTGGCCGCAGCCCTTACACCGGATTCTTCGGACGCCTGACAGAAGAAGACAAGCGAATTGTCGCCGAGGCAATCGATATGATAGGCATAACTTCCCTCAAAGACAGGATGATTCAGAATCTCAGCGATGGAGAAAGGCAGAAAGTGATGATAGCCAAGGCAATAGCCCAGCAAACTCCGCTTATTTGCCTGGACGAGCCAACTGCCTTCCTGGATTTCCCGTCCAAGATCGAAACCATGCAGCTGCTCAAGAAACTGTGCCGGGAACAGGGCAAGACCATATTCCTCTCCACTCACGACCTGGAACTCACCCTCCAGATTGCAGACCGCATATTCCTGATGCAGAACGGCACCATCACATCCGGAACTCCTCAGGAAACGGCACAAAGCGGAGCCCTCTCCTCCTTCATAGAACGGGAAGGCATTATCTTCGACAAGTTACAGATGAGGGTGAAAATCAGCAGATAGTGCTATTTTTTGTGTTTCTTGAATTTTTCGCGTGCCTCTTTAAGCATGTCTTCAGCCTCATACATTTCCTGCATCATCTCATCAACTAAATAGTATGAGTTGTTATTGTCATCAGAGACCTCTCTGAGTTCGCTGAATTCCCGAATTTCTTCATCAGTTAACTTCATAATTTTCACGCAATTGTCACGGAATTCAGATAAAGATGAAAGCCAAACGAAATTGTCAAAATACAAAGACGAAAAATTAACGTCCAACAATCCTTCATAAGAAAGGAGAATATTGTTCTTTTGTAATTCTTCTTTCAAAACATCTATTACTTGAGACTTGTAACTGCTGCGGTTTTGATAAAATGAAGAAACATAGTTAACAAAGTTAACATTGCCTATGGTGCTGAATGTTTCTATATTAGACGAGAATATCTTTTCTGTTATCATGGAAAATTCTTCACTTGAAATAAGCAAGGCCGGTACAATATCATTCTTTAGACTGTCATAAGAATCCGGGTTCTTTACAATGTCCAGTTGAGCCCTGCTTGCAATTTTCAATGCTGAATCAGCCTGCCGAGCCGTTTGCAAGGTTTTGTCCATATCATAGATAACGGTCAGAACCAATCCTTTCTTTGCTTTATTATTCTTATAGTTGTCTATGATAGCAGCTACACCGAAAGTAAGGATAATGGAAATAGTTGTTGCCAGCAGAGAGAGCAAAAACTGTTTTGATGTATTCTTCATAATGCTGCAAAGATAAAACTTAATTGATGTTTCCGGCATCGTCTATCAGAAGAATGGTAAGACTTGCCTCCACACATAGATGTTCACATGTTTTTTTGCATCGCGATTTAACTTCATTTACAAATGATTGCAGAAGATTACCCGGAATTATTTCCCATAGTTCCCTGGCAAGTGTAATGCTATATGCCATGTCTGATATTTCTTTTGGACAGTTGATGGATTGAAGCAGCTCGGCGATGAAGTCCCTGTCCATTGTGACATTGCTGGAGTGAGTGTCCAGGTTTCCGGCAGCAAGCTTAACGGCCTTGCCGAGCATTATTCCGAGGGTTATTTTTCTGAACCCCAATTCGTACGCTATGGATATCGTATCCCCTATCTTGTTACCGTACTGGACAAAGCACCGGGAAGGAAGGGTTGGATAATAATCTTTGAGGTACTTCTCGCTTTTTGCTCCGGAATTAATCACAACACGGTCTTCTCCGCTGGCCTTTGCCACTTCCATACATTTTCGGATGGAATTGATGAAACCCTCCTCGGAGAAAGGCTTGATGATGCCGCTAACGCCAATAATACTGATTCCGCCCTCGATACCAAGTCTTGGATTGAAAGTCCGGTGGGCAATCTCCTCTCCTCCCGGAACGGAAATAATCACCTTGAATCCCTTATTGGGAAATCTTCTTCTGAGATTATCCTCAATCATCTTCCTCGGTGCCTTGTTGATAGCTGCTTCTCCTGGAGGGCAATCAAATCCCGGAAGGGTGATCCTGCCTACTCCGTCTCCGCCATCTATCACTATGTCAGGAATATCCAGCAGTTCAACCCTTGCATGGATTTCCATCTTGTCTGTGACGTCAGGGTCATCCCCGCTGTCCTTTATAACGTATGCGTGTCCTTTTTCCGTGCAAACAGTATCGACAGGTATGCTTTCTCCATCGGGGAGCAAAAGATTGATTCTATCCGGATTTGTGCCATCTAAAAGGCTTTCGGCAGCGGCAAGAGCGGCGGCGGCGGAGCAACTTCCGGTAGTTAGGCCACTGTGAAGCAGATAGAACTCCGGTAGGAGTTTTTCCACCATACGCCTCATGCCGTAAGGACCGTTTACTGTGATGAAACTTTCAGGCATAGGAGGGCGCATAATTGCAAAAACCTTGATACCCTTGCTCAGTGCGGCATCCGCCTTTTCCTTGTAACCACCACTTAATCCGCTTTCTTTCAGAAGGATGGCATCAGGATTAATCTTGTCTATTTCAATATCTTCATCCTCTCCCTGATGATAGAAACACAGATGAGATTGGTCTATGCTGTACTTCTTGGCAAGACTGATTGAAGACTCCCTGTCCAGAATGCGGTGGAAGATTTCCGTTCCAGTAAGAGCCTTGAGTTTTGGAATGGACTGCACTCCGGCAGTGGAAAGCAGACGCTTTGTTCCTATCATCTTCTCTACGGCATCCGGAAAATCCTTGCACCAGATAATGCGGCTGTCTCTTTCCGGATATATACGCTCGAACCTTATGACAGGAATTCCCAATTTGGAAATATTGGAATGAAGCTCACTAGCAAACGGATGGGCGGCATCCACTATCAGCCTGATCTGATGCTCTTTGCAGAATTCGTCCATCCGATTTTTGTCCATTGCCCCGCTAACGGGCTTCCCGTGATGAAGGGGAATCTGCTGCTCTCCCCCTCGTGTGGAATACCAGAACAGGGAACCGGCCTCTTCCAGTTCCTTGGCAGCCATACGGCCCTCTGTCGTTCCGCCGAAAACAAGTATCATTCTCTGGCCTTGCGGAAAAGATGGGTAAAGTGCTTTGAATAAAGTTCAGACAGTCCCTTGCGGTTGTCAATGGACTCACCCACAACCAGCATTGTGGTAAGTGTCAGATGGTTATCCTTGACGATCTTTGCTAGGTCCTTGAGTATTCCGCGATATATCTTCTGGTCCGGCCAGGTAAGATGGTAGCAGGCTGCAACCGGAGTGTCCTCCGGATATTCTATAAGTAGCTCTTTCTGAACGTCATCCACAATGGCTGCTGAAAGGAAGATGCACATCGTGGAATTGCTTCTTGCAAGAAGATGGAGTTTTTCCTTTTCCGGCATAGGCGTGCGTCCCTCTCCCCTTGTGAGGATTATGGTCTGGCATTTCTCCGGAATGGTGAACTGGCTCCTGAGCTCTGCCGCGGCGGCAAGGAAGGAAGATATTCCCGGAGTTATGTGGTAACTCATATTGTGCTTGTCGAAGAAAGCCATCTGCTCCTGGATAGCCCCGAAGATGCAAGGGTCTCCTGTATGAAGCCGTACTATGAACTTGCCCCTGTCATAGAAATCCTTCATCAGGGCGCATTGCTGCTCAAGGTCCAAATCCGCAGAGGAAACAACCGTCGCTCCGGGCTTGGCGCAAAGCGTAAGTTCCTTTGGCACAAGGCTTCCGGCATAAAGAATAAGGTCAGCCTTCTGAAGCATTTTCCTTCCCCTAACGCTTACAAGGTCTGGGTCTCCCGGTCCGGCTCCCACAATCTCTATATGAGCCTGGCGGACAAATCTGCTGTCCAGAGCCGCGGCAACAGTCCAGTTGCTCCCCTTCTGCTTTTGAAGGAGAAGTTCCGGATTCCCGGAAGACAGGATAGCAGAGGCCTCGGAAACGGATGGGGTGCCTATACACTTTTCAACCACGCTGCTTGGAGTAGGAACTTCAACTCCGGAAAGTTCTTCAGCAGTATAGAACTTTATGTCAAACTCTTTCTCAAGCAGTTTTACAACCGGCTCGTCTTTCTTTATCTCGGCAGATGAAATGCCGGCAATTGACTCTTTGCAGATTCCGTTGTCGCTGATGCAGTTGAAAATTTCTTCAATCACCTTTTCCGCAGGGCCTGCCTGGCGGGCAAGGCCGATTCCAAGGTGAACACATCGCGGAGTCCACTGGATATTCGGAATCTCAACCTTTCTCCTTCTCGGCGACACAGTTAGCAGAAGGCTGAACTTCTTCAGGTCAATGTCTTCAAATCTATAGAAGAAACTGATGTTGCCTGCCGGATTATCTTCCATCCATTTTGTTCCCTCGTCCTCAACTTCAAGAAGAATGGCTACCGGCTTTCCATCAGCATAAAGGAAAATCTGGCGGTTCAGGTCATCCGATTCCTGAACCCACCCGAATCTCCGGGCCATAAGGTCCAAAGGCCAAAGCCTGCTTCCGTCTGTCTGTGTGGTGATTACAGGATGCGCTCCAAGTTCCAGTGCCAGTTTTGAGGTTATCCCGTTTGCCCCGCCAACGTGGCCGGAAAGAACTGAGACAATTTCTTTTCCACTGCTGTCTATACAAATAACGGCAGGATCCGTATGCTTGTCCTTAAGCAGTGGAGCTATTGTCCTTACGCAAATCCCCATAGCTCCCACAAACACAATGCAGTCCATGTCATTCCACAATGCAGGCACCTCTGTTCTGCGGACAATATCACCACCAAGACAGGCGGCAACCTTTTGAGCCGTCTGTCTTCCCTGCCCAGATATCAATACAACTGCCGTTTTCATTTCTCCGCCTTTAGTATGTCTATCGGGTTATTGTTGTCAAGTATAACGTGCATTGGTTCCGCCAGCTTCATTCCCAGGGAATTTGCTATTTGAATAAAATCATCCTTACTGCCAGCCGCAACAAGGTTGGAAGTCACGCTGTTGAATACTATGCAGCCTCCTGGAGCAAGATGAGAGTGTACCTTACGCATAATCCCTTCCAGATGCCCGCCGTGCCCGCCTATGAAAGTGGCATCGCAGGTTTCATCTATCTCAGTTTCAAGAAAATCACCGATATGGTATTCAATGCCCGGAGTAGAGAATTTCCTTGAATTGCTCTCCATAAGATCCTTGCCTTCCGGCCTTATTTCAAAAGCCTTAATGTCCAGATGCGGAAAGGCCAGCCTTGCCTCGATGCTGATGCTGCCGGTGCAGAAGCCAATATCCCAAAATGTCTTCCTTCTGTAAAGTTCAAGTGCCTGGAGAGTCAGAAGCCTTACCGGCATCTTGGTAATCATCTTCTGCCGTCCGTCCAGAAGATCGAACTCGCTTTCCGGAATCCCGAACCGCCTTGCGGGAGCATTGTCTTGTATTGTAAGTATCAGACAATTAGGGTTGGAGAAAGTTGCTTTTGAGGCGTCTTCTATACTCAGCGATGATATCTGCTCGCTTTCCGGATTTCCGAGGTGCTCGCCGATATGCATACTGTAGAAAGTGAAGCCGTAGTCCTTCATCCTGCGGGCAATCTCATCCGGAGTCTTCTTGCGGTCTGTAAGCAGTCCTATCTTTTCCCTGTGCTCAATCAGGGCATTGTCAAATTCCTTCCACGGCCGTCCGGTAAGGGATACGATGTGCATATCGTGATAAGGCATCAGAAGCTTGTGGGCGAGAATCTGGAGAGAGTTGAAATAAGGATAGACTTTCATTGGAACATCCGGCATAACCCTTTGCAGAGTCGATGCAAAGCCAAAGAACAGAGGATCTCCTGAGGCAAAGACTATTATGTGGCAGTCTTCCTTGCGGTACTTTTCATAAACATCATCCAGCGGAACAGTTATGTCTATCCAAAGGCTGTCCCGGGGGAGCAGGCTCTCCACTATCTGGTGATGACGCTTTCCTCCTGAAAATACCCTTCCGCAAGAAATGGCATCCAGAGTCTCCCTGCTGAAAGAAGGCCTCGGATTGTCGCTCATCCCTATGACTGTGAAACTCAGTGCCATTACAGGTCCCTCCCCGGATTAAGGTTACGGGCATCGTCAAATGTCAGGACCGCGTTGCAGAGAGTTGCGGCAAGGTTGCTCCCGCCCTTTCTGCCCTTGACAATAATCTTTGGAATGTCCTTGAAAGGCAACAGCATGTGCTTGGATTCCTCCACGTGTACAAAGCCCACGGGAGCTGCAACAATTCCTGCAGGATGAGCCTTGCCCTGCCGGATCAGGTGGCATAGTTCCATAAGAGCCGTAGGAGCGTTTCCGAAAGCGAACAGTGCGTCAGGATGTTCCTCCACTGCCAGGCGTATTCCGGCCTGAGCCCTTGTAATGTTCTCTTGAGATGTCATTTGGGCGACTCTCGGATCCATCAGGTAGCACTTGGCCTCTATTCCAAGCCGTGAAAGTGCCCCCTTGCGGATTCCGGTTGCAGCCATAGTTACATCAGTGACAATTGTCTTGAGATCTCCCTTTGCCACCTTTTCATAGATCCTTTCCACTGCGTTCTCGTCCGTATAGAGAATCTTCTCCATCTCAAAGTCCGCCGTGGTATGTATGGCGTGAAGCAGAGCCCACTTATGCCCCAGAGGATAATCCGTTTGCCTGAGTTCAGAAGCAATTGTCCGGAAACTCTCGTTCATTATGTCCTGCCCGATTTTTCTTCCGGAAGTCTTCTCCTCAGAGTAATATCCCCTTGGAGTAATCATCTTTCCGCCGTCCAGATATGTCCTGGAATTGCCGATAATCAGCACAGTGAACATATCCACATCCTCAGGATTAAGGGCGGAAAGCGTTGTTGTCCAGACCTTTTCATCTTCCCTTCCGGCCTGACGAACGCATCCCACAGGAGTATCGGCACTTCTTCCTTCCTCCAGAAATATCTCCACAAGGCGATAAAGCTGCCAGTAGCGTCCCTGGCTCTTCGGGTTATAGACAGCGGTAATGAAATCAGCCTGAGCAGCTGCCCTGATTCGCTTTTCAATCAGACTCCACGGAGTCATAAGGTCAGAAAGGGAAATCAGACAGAGATCGTGGCCTATTGGGGCTCCCAGCAAGGAGGCGGCTTTCTGGAACGCACTAATACCCGGAAGTGTCTCTATCTCCACATCAGCTCCGCTTACAGTCTTCATTTCCCAGAGCAACGGTGCCATACCGTATATTCCTGAGTCACCGCTGGATATGACGCACACATCCTTGCCTGACAGAGCCAGTTCCATAGCCTGTGCGGCACGGTCCCTTTCCTGGCGCATTCCGGTATCTATGCACTCGGCACCAGGCTTCAGATACTTCTCTATGAACCTGAAATAGTATTTGTAGCCCACAACCGCATCTGCCTTGGAAACAGCTTCTATGACTGCAGGAGTTATATCCTGCTGGCTTCCCGGACCTATGCCCGCAACAATGATCTTTCCCATATTCTTTGCAATGTAACACTTTTTACCGGAAGTCTGTCCTTTCACTATATACTGTTCCTGTCGTCCCGTTTTCTGTACCGACAGGAACATTTTCGGCCATTTTTGCTCCTGTCGTCCTACTTTTTGTGCCGACAGGAACACTTACCGCTCCTTCTGTCCTATTCTATGTGTCAGAAGGATCATTTCAGGGCATTTTTGCTCTCTCTGTCCCAATCTGTGTGTCAGAAGAATCACTAAGCAATATAAGTTGTACGCTTAAGAGCAGTCTGTCATATCCTATAGCCCTCGCTACGCTCGTCACGACCTGCCTGAAGTCAGGCCACCCATTCATGTGGCCATGGGCGGCCACAGGCTCACGGATATGAAGACTGCTCTTCTTAGTCAAATAGTATTCTTAGGCCGGCAATTATCATACGGCCTGGAGAAAAGAGCGCATACTTCCTCAGCGATGAATCCGGGCGGCTGTCCTTGCGGTCGAAAATGTTGTCCACCCCAAGGCTCGGCTCAATCACGAGCTTATCGCTGAGCCTGAATTTGTGGGTGGTATTGATATTCCAGAGTCCGTATCCCGGAGCGTTCTCGTAACCAGGATAATAAGTCTTGCTCTGGAGCCTTGCACTAAGCTGGATATTAAGGTCATACAATCCCCAGCTGTGGTGCCAGTCAGATGAAAGAGTCAGGGTGTTGCGCACGGAGCGCTCCAGGACAGACCACTCCTCCCCGCTCCTGGTCCTTGCGTAGTTCCACGCCCAGTTAAGGCCAAACTCCAGGTCTCTGGCAGCTATGGCGCTGATATTAAGGTTAAAACCCTGTACCCTACCCTTGTCGCTATTGGAGTACAGAGCGTATTTTTCAAGTTTGGCGGCCTGTTCCTCAGTCATTTCCGGGAACATCGCCATCAGTTTTGCACGCATCGCATCATCTACCGCGATGTTATTCTTGATAATCATTCCATCCACATAGTTCAGGAAACCGGTAGCCGAAACGGTAAGAAAGTCCGTGTGATATTCGGCATTGAGAGAGAAATAGTCTGAAGTTTCCGGTTTAAGATCCGTAGAACCGATGGAAATCTGGGGCTTGCCCCTGTAGAGGCTGAAATAGTTATAGTGGAGTTCATCCAGTCCCGGAGTGCGGAATCCCCGGCTGTAGGTAGCCCTGAAACGGAAATCCCCGGGAGAATACATCAAGGCGGCCTTAGGGGAGAAATTGCTTCCGAAATCCTGGTGGGCTGTGAGTCTTGCTCCGGCAGTAAGGCTCAGGCCCTTTACAATGGTCATCTCGTGCTGGAGATAAGCCGCGAATGTGTTTGCTCCGTTGTCAATGTTTCCGCTGGAAGACTCCAGTTCATCTCTGCGAAAGTCTATTCCGGCAATGGAAGTGCTGGTTGGAGTCAAGTGCATAATACCCTGGAGATTCCCCGAATAAGCCTCCTGTTTCTTTGAACGGGTGTAATCCCCTTTTTGGTATGTCTTGCCGTCTACCCGGTACTCTCTGCCGTAGCGGTAGCGGTCTGCATCCAGATTAAGCTGGATCGAATAGTTCCTGTTGAACTTGTAGATTCCCCCGGCACTTGCCTTGGCTCCGCGATACCGCATTTCGTAATCGGTGCCACCGCTAACATCTTCCCTAGTGCGCGGACGGGAGGTAATCTTGTCGTAATAGTCGAATCCGGCGTTCATCGCCAGGCTCTTGGAGGCTTTGAAAGACAGCCTCTCGGAGAAATTGTTAGCCCTGTATCCGGAGAAAAGAGGAGCGATTGTTCTCTGGAGGACAGTCTCCCCGTCTTTTGTCACTTCTTCATAGACGTTGTTGGAGAAGCTGTCTGCCCTGCTGTGGGAGAAGGAGGTGGCAGAGTTAACTCCCCCTTTTCCCACATTCAGGCTGGCAGACTGGACAAACCGGCCCTTTCCCGAGGCAGAGGTTTGGGATCGGGCGCTGACATTGTCCGTGGTGCGGTCATCGGTGATGATATTGATAACTCCACCGATAGCATCTGATCCGTAAAGGGATGAAGCGGCGCCGTCAAGAACCTCGATTCTCTTGACCCTTGAGAGGTCTATCCGGTCGAGATCCACATTGCCGGCCATATCGCCGATTATTCTCCTCCCGTTTACGAGTATAAGGGCATACTTGTTTCCCAATCCGTTAAGCCTCAGGAAGTTTCCCATAGAGGACGGAGTCATCTGGATCTGCGGAAGCATCTTTATCAGAGCGTCCTTCAGACTGGTGATTCCCTGCTCCCTGATATGGGCTGCGGAAAGCACCCTCACCGGAGATGCCGTGCTTTTCAGCCTCTGGTGATGGCCGCTTCCCGTTACCACAATCGGATTCAGCTTGCTGGCCTTTGATGTGTCAGAAGATGTATGTATCTGGCCGTAAGCTGCTGCCGAGCAAAACAGAACTATGGTAAACAGTATTGCCCTTACGTTCATAGATATCGTTTAATGTTATTCCGGATCCTTTGAGTGATAGTAATCCAGAGGCTCGCCGTTGATAGCGGCAGTTGTATGGTTCATCCAAACCTGACGAACTGTAGGGAGCTCGAGCAGACCCTTCACAATCTGGGTGTTGTTGTTGCAGGTGTAACCGTTGGCGGCAAAGTAGCACTTCCAGCTGGTATCCTCAACCTCGCCCTCCTCGTTAGGAGCGCCGTTCTCGTTGTCGTCACCAGCCATGTCGTTGTGGGCGTGGTCACCGGCAATAGACATCAGAGCAGTGCAGTAAACGGTACCGGAAGTGATGCCGGCTGCCTGCATTCTAGCCAGAACGTTGGTCTTGAAGTTCTCAGGCATATCAACAGTACCTACAAAATAGTTAGGGCTGTAGGTCTGGAGAGCTTCCTCAAGCTGAGTGTAACGGACATTTGCCTTGTAGGTGTCGTAAGAGTCAGGGTTACCGTGACCCATGAAAGCAACAACAGCGCTTGCAGCCTTGTCCTTGTAGATGTTGTCGAGAGCCTTTGCTACTGCATTTACATCTGCGTCTGCATCCTGAAGCAGCGGAACGCCGAGTTTCAGCTTAACTCTTGACAGGTAGCTGTCGTCGAGGTCTCCGTTGGAGTTGTTTGCAAAGTCCTTGATGTAGTTAATTACGCGGGTGTACTCCTCGCCAGGGATAACCTGAAGACTCTGGATAACAATCTCGGAGTACTTTACGCCGTCCTGTGCAAAAGCGGTAAGCCAGAAAGGAGGAGCGTAGAAATTCCTTGGAGCTACGTTCTCGCCGGCAGCTGCACGGTTGATGCAGATAGCGGAAGAGAATGACAGGAACACGTCATAGCTTGGGAAGGCGCTCTTGTAAGCGGCTACAGTAGCGTCAAATGCATCGTAAGCCTGCTGCCAGGTACTTCCGAAAGCAACAAGGAGAATAACCTTGTCGTGAGCCTTCTGGCTCTTTACGGTTGCATTCACAGCCTTCTGATAGGCATCGTAGTTTGATTCCGGATTATCGTCCTTTGAACAGGAAGACAAACCGAGCAGCATGGCCAAAGCCATTACTGACATAATGATTTTAGTTTTCATCTTCATTGAAATTTTGTGTCGATTTTATCTTGTTGATAGTCTTTCTTCCGTTTGTAAATGTCAGTATCACACCGGCATAGAATGTTCTTCCAGGAGAGGTTGTTCCCAGATGCAGGCCGTGAGGCGTGCGGTCAACATAATCGAATATGTTGTCTATTCCGGCTTGGATACTGATCTTCAGATTTTTTATGCTTGTGAAATCGTGAGTTGTGGAAAGCCTCCAGAGCTGGTAGGCCTTGCCGTCTCCGTCTGTCTGGTAATAGCGCTTGGATGAAGCCCTTCCGTAAAGGCCGGCTCCAAACTGGTAATCCTTGGTGAAATTGTGTGTCCACAGCAGGGAGAAACTTCCCTTGTGGTGAGCCACGCCGTCTATCTTCACCCTTCTTAGTTTCTCGTGGTCAGTATCATACTGGTCCGCTTCGGTATCAATGTAGCTATAGCCGGCATTGAGCAGGAACTCACCGATTTTCCATCGCAGAGAAACATCCCCACCGTAAGTCTTGGCCTTGTCCATATTCTGGTACTGGCGTGTCTTTATCGGGTCAAACCTTGAGATAAGGTCTGCAGGAGCCTCATACGTAGGGATGGTTACAAGCGTTATCATGTTATCCAGCTTGTTGTAGTGTCCGCCGATTGTCAGCACCATACCGCCTGAAGAGTACTCTGCACTGGCAGAGAAATAGTTGCTGGATTGCGCCTTGAGGTTCTTGTTGCCGAGATACAGGTAAGTGCCCGTCATCTGCTTGACATACATATAGTAAAGCTCTTTAGGCACCGGAGTCTTGAATCCCTGGTTCCAGGAAGCCCTCAGCCTGAGGTCCTTCTCGGGAGCCCACATTACGGAAACCTTAGGAGTGGCCTTGAATCCGAACTGGTGGTTCTGCGTAGCCCTGAGTCCCACTGTAATGTTGAAGTTCTTTACGGGATTGTATTCATCCTGAACATAAACGGCTGCTGTCCAGTCGTCTGCAGTCTTGCCTTCAACCCTGTTAGGGGCCTTGAGATAATCATAGCGGAATTCGGCTCCCCCGCTTAACCGGTTGGCGTAAGGCAGAGAAAACACCCCTTTGGCAGAGAGCAGGGTACGCTGCTGGTCGCTCTGGAGAGCCTCCTGTCCCGCTAGATAAGGATAATATGGATAGTATTTTGTCCCTTCACTCTTTTCATAATCCTCGACAAGTGTCTCCGATGTGAAGTGGTAATAATATGCGTGGCGGTTCCAGTCCGCGTCAAAACTGATGTAGTCGTTGCCCTGAAGTCCCCACTTTCCACCGATGGAAGCGGAAGCGTCCTGATATGCAAGGTCGTATGTAGTCACGTCATAGTGAGGATACTTGCCGGAAGGGCGGAAAATCCTCTTGCCGTATATGCTTCCCTGGGCATAATATTCGCCGATGCGGCCGCCATCGTACACCAGGCGCTCGGCCACCTGCCAGTTTGTAAAACGGTTTCGGGTCTTGTTCCTGGAGTCGGTAATAGGATCTTCAACCGCAGTGGTATGCTCCACTGATGTATTCTGCCATCCGTCAGTATGCTGAAGCTGGAAGTTTGTGTAGCTGTTCCATCTTCCGCTGCGGATTCCGATTCCGTTGTGCTGGCGGATATCCCCGTAGCTTCCCACGCGGGTGGAATTCTCCAGGAAGAGCCCGTCATCGTGCTTTCTTGTGATGATATTTATCACTCCGGCAATGGCGTCACTACCGTAAAGAGCCGATGACGCGCCCTTTACAATTTCTATCTTCTCAATGTTCTGTGGATCTATCAGCTGAAGGTCGTTGTCTCCTCCCTGGTCTCCATTAAGGCGCTTGCCGTCCACCAGAATCAGTATGTAGGAATTTCCCAGGCCGTTCATCTGGATATGGCTTCCCATATCATCCTCGTTGAAATCGAAGCTCACGGCCAACTGGGAGAGAATATCCTGAAGACTGCTTCCGGAATAATTCTTTAGCTGGCTCCTGGTTATGACTTCCGTCTGCACAGGGGCATCCTTCAGGACATGGAGCGTACCAGTACCGGTAACCACAATTTCCTGAAGGTCATACTTCTTCAGCGTATCCTGAGCCATCGCGCCCTGCCAAACGCAAATAGCCAGGGCCAAAAGGCCTGACATCAATAATCTTTTCATTGTGCAATATTTTCTCTGATCGCCGAGGCTCTTCTTCCTGAGAGGCGGCCACTCGAAACGAGGCAGGCAGGTCTTCTGACTCTTCCCATCTGTTACACCTTCCCGGAGAATTCCAGTGGCATTAAAGTAACAGACACAAGACGGGAAATACAGCTGCAGGTACAGTTCCGGCCTTTCACCGGATTCCCTTTCACCGGAATGAAAATCACGCCGGTTACCTGAATCACCGCAAATGTAACAACTTTGTTTCTTAAAAGCAAATGTCAAAAAAACGCTTTTGGGATTAAATAAAAACATTCTCCCTAACTTTGTGTGCGCGTATGAGACAGACACCTCAATTCCTGATAGCGGCGCCCTCTTCAGGGAGCGGAAAGACCACCATCTGCGTTGGGCTTATGGAGACCCTTGCGCAAAAAGGCCTGAAGGTGCAGCCTTTCAAATGCGGACCTGACTACATAGACACCAAGTTCCACGAAAATGCCTGCGGAAGACCGTCTGTCAATCTGGACAGTTTCTTTGCAGAAGATAATCATATCAGGCAGATTTACAGAAGGTTCTCAGATGGGGCGGATGTCTGTGCCGTGGAAGGAATGATGGGCCTGTTTGACGGCTATCAAAGAGCTAAAGGATCTGCCGGGGAAATAGCCTCCATACTCGGAATTCCAGTGGTTCTGGTCGTGGACGCCAAAAGCACCGCCTACTCCATCGCTCCGCTTCTGAAAGGATTCAAGGAATTCTCTCCGAATGTTAAGATTATCGGCGTGATATTCAACAAGGTAGGCTCTCATAAACATCGCCTTATGCTGGAGGAGGTCTGCACTGACTGCGGCCTTGAAGCCTTCGGATTCATACCAAAGAAAAAGGAAGCGGAGAACCCGTCAAGATACTTGGGTCTGGACTTCTCGGAATTGGACACATCTGCCGCCGCAGGTCTTGTCGCTGAGAATGTTGATATTGAAAGACTTCTGGAATCCTCTAAACAGAACTCTCCGGATTTGTCATCATTTCCAGAAGGTCACCTTTCCATCTCCAGCCATAAGGTTCTCGTAGCCAAAAACAGCGAGTCCTTCTCCTTTATCTATCACGAGCATTTGGCAGGATGGCAAAACGTGGAGTTCTTTGATCCGGAAAAGGATGTTGAGATTCCACAGGACACAGATCTGCTTTACCTGCCCGGAGGATATCCGGAAAAGCATCTTAAGGAACTGTCTGCCAAGACAATGCAATCTGTCGGAAAGTACGCTGAAAATGGAGGAAGAATCCTGGCCGAGTGCGGTGGAATGATGTATCTGTGCCAAAGCATCCTCAGCGACGAGGGAGAATACCCGATGTGCGGAGTCCTGCCTTACAGGATTTCCGCCCGGAAAGAAGACAGGAAACTGCACCTCGGCTACAGGTCTTTCACGTATAACGGACTGGATTTCAAGGGACACGAGTTCCACTATACAAAGTTCCCGGACCCGCAGCCGGAAAGCGTCGCCCAGGTTTATGACGCAAGGGGCAACAGTACGGACACCCCTATTATTAGAATAGGCAACACCATAGCATCCTACACCCACCTCTACTGGGGCGGCGAGGACATATTCAAATTATTCTGAATCAGCATGAAAGAGATATACACAAAGACGGGGGACAAGGGAACGACCTCACTCAAGGGAGGAGTCAGAGTTCCGAAGGATGACATCCGTATAGAGACCAACGGGATGATAGACCTTCTTAACTCCCATCTGGGTCTTGTAAGGGCCGCTGTCGCTGAGAAAGATGTGAAAGAATTCATCCTTTCTCTCCAGAAAGAACTGATGATAATAATGAGCCACGTGGCAACTCCGCAAGGAATTGAAAACCAGAAAGAACTACACTGTGCATCACTTGTTGCAAAAATGGAGGAGAAGATTGATTCCATGCCTCATCCCGATGGTTTTGTAATCCCCGGAGAGAATCAACTTTCCTCACAAATCCATATTGCCAGGAGCACTGCGAGAACAGTGGAAAGAAGGCTCTGGACACTTAATGATAAATACGGAGTAAAGGAAGAGATTCTTGTCTTTTTCAACCGCCTCAGCGATTATCTATTTACTCTGGCCGAAAAGTACTCGAAATGAAAACCGGACTCCATAACCTGATGCTTGCCGGAACCGGCAGCGACGTTGGCAAAAGCATAATAGCCACCGCATTATGCCGCATCCTTCTTCAGGACGGCTATGCCCCGGCTCCGTTCAAGGCACAGAATATGGCCCTGAACTCCTTTGCCACTAAGGATGGGCTTGAAATCGGACGTGCCCAGGCAGTTCAGGCCGAGGCGGCCGGACTGGAATGCCATACGGATATGAACCCCCTGCTGCTCAAGCCACAGAGCGACCATACTTCCCAGGTAATACTGAACGGAAAACCGATTGGAAGCAGCAGTGCATACGACTATTTCCGCAAGGAAGGAAAGGAGGAGCTCCGGGTTGCAGTATGCAAAGCATTCGACAGGCTTTCAAAGTGTTACAATCCTATAGTGATGGAGGGAGCGGGCAGCATCTCCGAACTAAACCTTGCGGAAAGCGACATCGTGAATCTGCCAATGGCCAAATATGCCAACGCTGACGTGTTTCTTGTTGCAGACATAGACCGCGGCGGAGTATTCGCCTCCGTCTACGGCAGCATCGCCCTGCAGAAACCTGAGTATAAAAGCCTTATCAAGGGCATAATAATCAATAAGTTCAGGGGAGACCTCAGGCTATTTGACGAAGGACGGAGAATACTGGAAGACATCTGTAAGGTACCTGTTCTGGGAGTTATCCCATACTACAAGGACATATACATAGAGGAAGAAGACAGCGTGGACCTTGCCCGAAAATCCTTTTCGATGGAAAAGGGCAAGATAAACGTGGCGGTGGTTCTGCTCAGGCACATCTCCAACTTCACGGATTTCAACTCGCTGGAAAGGGATCCGAGAGTGCATCTCTACTACACTTCCAACACTGAAGACATAAAAAAGAGCGACATTATCATTATCCCGGGAACAAAGTCCACCATCGACGACCTCTATGAACTTAGGCGCAACGGATGCGCACAGGCTATCATCTCCGCTCACCGCAGCGGAGCCACTGTCCTGGGTATCTGCGGCGGATACCAGATGATGGGAACCCAGATACTGGATCCTGATCATATTGAGGGAGATACACCAATGCTGCCAGGCCTTGGGCTTCTTCCTGTAGTTACCACAATGACTGCAGAAAAGACCACCCGCCAGACCACATTCCGCTTGGCAAAAGAAGACTCCGGGAAACTGAAAGGCTACGAAATCCACATGGGAGAAACCTCTCCTGCGTCCGGTTATGAAATCCAGCCTCTTGCAATCCTGGACAGCGGAAAGGAAGAAGGCTGCATCGTTGACACCAAGACTATGGGCTGCTATCTCCACGGCATACTGGACAACCCGCTGTTTATAGATTTTCTTCTGGAACCATTCAAGGACAAGACGGAAGCCAAAACCCTGGCGGAAGACTACACTGCCTTCAAGCAAAGGCAGTATGACCTGCTTGCGGACCACGTGCGTAAGCATATAGATATGAACCTGTTATATAAGATTCTGAGCAATGATTGAAGGACACGGAGATGACGCATACAAGTACGGGAACATCAGACTGAACTTCTCGTCCAATATCTACCCGAGGGCAGACATTACCCCTGTGGTGGAGTATCTGAAGCAGCACCTTGACTCAATCCGCAGCTATCCGGAGCCAAATGCGGCATCCCTGGAAAAGGCCATAGCCGCAAAACTGGGCATCGCCGAGGAAAACGTGCTTGTCACAGCCGGGGCTACTGAGGCCATCTACCTGATTGCCCAAACTTTGCGTTCCTGGCAGACTTTCACTGTCAAATATCCGGCATTCAGCGAATATGAAGATGCCTGCCGCCTGAATATGTACAGGGAAGACTCCTACGGAAACCTGATGTGGGTATGCAATCCCTGCAACCCTACCGGAGAAGTGTTTCCGCAGAGCTACATAGAAGATCTCCTGCAGAAGCATCGCTATGTGATTGTAGACCAGTCCTATGAAGACTTCACTCAGGAAAGGGTGATGACTCCGGCCGAGGCCATTCGCAAGCCGAATCTCATCCAGATCCATTCCCTGACAAAGAAATATGCGATACCCGGCCTTAGAATAGGATACATAACAGCCAACATTGCAGTAACCCGCCTTCTGAGGCAGAGCATTCGTCCCTGGGCAATCAACTCTCTTGCTATGGAAGCAGCCAAATTCCTGCTGGAGGGCAACTTCAGCGCAGTTCCGGATATGGCGGCATATCTGAGAACAGCCCAGAGGCTGAGATTCGCACTGGCACAGATGGACGGTCTGGAAACAAAGCCGACCAAGACAAACTTCGTCCTCTGCCGCCTGAAAAAAGGCAAGGCCGCAGACCTAAAGGAATTCCTTGCCAGGGAAAAGGGAATACTCATCCGCGATGCTTCAAACTTCCGCGGCCTGTACGAAGGGCATTTCAGGGTGGCTTCCTCCAATGACGAAGACAACGCCGTTCTTATAGAAGGAATCAAAGAATATCTGGACAGACAATGACCAACGCCCTACTGCTCTACGCCCTGCCGATAGTCATCGGATGGATTCTGGATCTTCTCCTGGGAGACCCGGATTTCCTTCCGCATCCGGTCGTGCTGATGGGGAAAGTCATAGCGTTTTTCGAAAAGAGGCTGAACAAGGGAAAAGACAAGGTTTTCAAGGGAGCAGTTTCCGCAATTCTTCTGGTTGCAATTACAATAGTTTTCTTCTTTTTCCTCATACACTATTCTGATAAACTGCCTATTATTTGCGCAATATTAATACGCAGTATCTTCGTTTTCTTCTTCCTTGCAGGAACTACTTTAATAAGGGAAGTAAGGGCTGTTTTCAAGGCGGTAGACCGCTCTCTGGATGAGGGAAGGAAGCAGGTGGCGAGAATCGTCGGAAGGGAAACCTCCAGCCTTTCCGCCCAAGAAATAAGAACCGCCGCACTGGAAACTCTGGCGGAAAATCTCAGCGATGGAGTTATCGCTCCCCTGTTCTGGCTTATGGTCGGAGGCATTCCCGGAATGGCCGCATACAAGATGGTAAATACCCTGGATTCCATGATCGGTTACAGGACGGAGAGATATAAGGATTTTGGACGGTTTGCCGCAAAATTGGACGATATCGCCAACTGGATTCCAGCAAGGCTGACCGCCATCCTGATGGTTATCGCCAGCGGAAAACTGAAAACTTTCAAATTTGTCAGAAAGTACGCCAGGCAGCACGCCAGCCCCAACAGCGGCTATCCGGAATCGGCTCTGGCCGGCATTCTGGACGTGCAGTTCGGCGGGCCTCACACCTATTTTGGAGAAGTGATAGACAAGCCGTTTATCGGGGAGAACCCAAGGCCGCTGACGAGCGAAGACGCGGATAAAGCCATCAAAATTAACAGGATTTCAGAAGTAATGATGATAGTCCTGACAATTGCCGTTGGAGCTGCCGCGCGTTACCTTATATTTTGGACTTGATTGATTATAAAGCATATATGAAAAAGATTATACTCATAACGGGAGGAGAACGGTCAGGTAAAAGCAGTTATGCTGAGGGCCTTGCCCTAAGCATAAGCCCTAACCCGGTTTACATAGCAACCGCCCATATCTGGGATGATGAGTTCCAGCAGAGAGTACATCTCCATCAGCTAAGGAGAGGCCGGCAGTGGACAAACATTGAAGAAGAAATCAACCTCTCCGGCTGCAAGATAGAAGGAAGGTGCGCAGTCATTGATTGCGTAACCCTCTGGCTTACAAACCTTATCCAGCCGCACCTTTCCAAAGGCGGAAACTTTGATGTTAAGGCAGTTCTGGAAAACGCAAAGCGCCAGTTTGACGAGTTCACGTTCCAGGATGCTACATTCATATTCGTATCCAACGAGATTGGAAGCGGCGGGGTGAGCCCGAATCCTATGCAGAGAAGGTTTACGGACCTTCAGGGATGGATGAACCAGTACATAGCCGGAAAGGCGGATGAAGTTTTTCTTATGGTATCCGGAATACCAATTAAAATCAAGTGATTATGATCGCGGAGTTTGACATTCAAAGGCCGGACTGCAAGATAAGGCAGGCCTCTCAGGACAAGATAGACAACCTCAACAAGCCAAAAGGCTCGCTCGGGGCTCTGGAGGAAATTGCCCTTCAGCTTTGCCTTGTGCAGCAGACGCTCTCTCCTAAACTGAAGCATCCGTGCCATCTGCTTCTGGGCGGAGACCACGGCATAGAAAAGGAAGGAGTCAGCCAGTCCCCGAGAGAGGTTACCTGGCAGCAGATGATAAACTTCACAAATGGAGGCGGAGGCGTAAACATGTTCTGCCGCCAGCACGGTTTTGACCTTAAACTGATTGACTGCGGAGTGGACTATGATCTTTCATCCTACTCGGCGATAAGGGATTGCAAGATTGACTACGGAACCGCAGACTTCCTGTACGGGCCTGCTATGACCGAGGTCCAGTATCTGGAAGCCCTGGAAAACGGAAGGGCTCTGGCGGACGAATGCATAGATGAAGGCTGCAACATTCTCTCGATTGGAGAGATGGGCATTGCCAACACATCCCCGAGCAGCATCTGGATGAGCCTTATGGGAAACATTCCGCTGGACGAATGCATCGGCGCAGGTTCCGGTCTTGATTCCAAAGGTATAGAGCACAAAAAACAGGTACTGGAAAAAGCCGTGGAAAAATTCCTGACGGAGTATCCCGAGCCAACTGATGAAGAAATAATAACGTACTTTGGCGGATTCGAGATGGTTACAGCCATCGGGGCAATGCTCCAGGCCGCTTCCAGAGGAGCTGTCGTCCTTGTTGACGGCTTTATAATGAGCGCCTGTGCCCTTGCCGCCACAAGACTCTATCCGGAAAGCCGGGACTATATGATATTCTGCCACTGTGGAGACGAATCCGGACACCGCAGGATGCTTGAACTCCTAAACGCAAAGCCGCTTCTAAGCCTGGGCCTGAGGCTCGGGGAAGGAACCGGAGCGCTATGTGCATACCCTATTATAGAGTCTTCCGTGAGGATGATAAACGAAATGAACAACTTCCAAAATGCAAAAATCACCAAATATTTTTAGCCGGATCTGGGCAGCATTCATATTCCTGACCAGACTTCCTTTCTGGAGGCTCTACCAGCCGCCTAAAGAAGCCTACGAGAGCGTAACTGAGCACTGGCCTCTGGTGGGCTGGCTCACCTCAGCGATTATGGCCGCAGTGCTCTATTTCATAGCACCTAACAATCTCCTCATTGCTGTTGTTGCAGCCATAACGGTAAGGATTCTTGTTACCGGAGCCCTTCACGAGGACGGGCTTGCAGACTTCTTCGACGGCTTTGGAGGTGGCGGAAAAGACCGGGAAAGGATTCTTGCGATAATGAAGGATTCCCATATAGGAACATTCGGAGTCCTGGGACTGATAATCTACATCCTGCTTCTTGGATGCAGCCTGTTCTGCATCGCCAGCCTTAGCCCAAAGTTTGCGGCACTGACAATCATAATGGCGGACCCTTTCGCCAAGATGCTTGCCGCACAGACCGTTATGGCAATGCCGTACGCAAGGAAGGAAGAAGAGTCCAAGGCAAAGAACATCTATCGCAGAGCCAAGTTCCCGCAATACATCCTGCTGATCATTGAAGGCCTGATTCCTTTGGGGCTTTTCATCTGGCTGGCCCAACCTTCACCAGAGAAAATTATGCTTCTGGTTGCCATCCCCGCCGTTTTATGCACCCTCCTCAACCTTTTCATATACAGAAGGATAAAAGGCTATACCGGAGACTGCAACGGAGCCATTTTCCTTCTGACCGAACTAAGCATTTACCTTACTGCAACATTCCTTTTCCAATGAAACTGATACTGGTCAGACATACCACTCCCGATGTACCCAAAGGCACCTGCTACGGCTGGAGCGATGTTGATGTTGCCCCTTCATTCGTCGCCGAGGCAAACGAGACCCTAAAGGAATTGAAAAAGCTCCTTCCTGTTGACAAGGCTTTCTCGTCCCCTCTCCAGAGAGCCAGGAAACTGGCGGATTTCTGCGGATTCGCTGACGCTGAGGCAGATGAGCGCCTAAAGGAAATGAATATGGGGGACTGGGAACTGCAGTTCTACGACAAGATTAAGGATCCTGCCCTTCAGGCCTGGTATCAGGACTATATGCACCTCCCAGCGACCAACGGGGAGAGTTTCCCTATCCTCTATGCAAGGGTTTCGGAATTCCTGAATGAGCTTAAAGGCAAGCCTTTCAAGAGGGTAGCTATTTTTGCCCACGGCGGCCCGATTGTCTGTGCAGGGCTGTATGCAGGACTATTCAAGGAAGAAGACGCTTTCCGCCACCTTGTTCCATACGGCGGAATACAGATAATTGAATTATGAAAAAGATACTGATTATACTTGCGATTTGCTTTGCCGCTGCCTCCTGCTCCAACCAGGAGGAAAACGGCAAAAAAGCAATTCTTATGGTCCATTTCGGGACTACTCACGACAGCACAAGAGCACTTACCATTGATGCAATCAACTCCCAGATGGAGAATGCATTCCGGGAGTCTGACGTTTTCGAGGCCTATACTTCCAGAATCGTGATCAAGAGGCTCAAGGAAAGAGGCATAGTAAAGCGCACTCCTGTGCAGATGCTGGATTCGCTTAAGAAAACCGGATATACTTCAGTAACTATCCAGCCTACACACATCATTCCCGGTAAAGAGTACAAGATGCTCGTCGCCGAGGCGGATTCAATAAAAAAGGAGTTCAAGTCTCTTAAAGTGGGCAAGCCGCTGCTATTCAGCGATGAAGACTTGAAAACCGTTGTTGAGATTCTGGAAAAGAGGAATCCTTCATCAGAGCCTGACCACCATATCCTTTATGTGGGACACGGAACTGAAGATGCGGCAACAGAGATTTATGTAAGGGCAGACTCCCTGTTCAACTCCAACTCCCACGTTGCCACGATTGAGGGTATCCCTACCCTGGACGATGCCGTTGCAAAACTGAAAGAGGCAGGAGCAAAGAAAGTAACGCTTGTGCCGTTTATGTTCGTTGCCGGAGACCACGCCGCAAACGACATATCAGTAGACTGGAAAAACGAGCTGGAAAGCAACGGATTCCAGGTCGAACTAAAACTTGAGGGCCTTGGCCAGGTTCCTGGGATCCGAAACCTCTTCCTTGAGCACATCCTCAGCGCCGCTGAATAAGATTGGCATTTGTGATTTTTTTGCGTAAGTTTGTAGAGTACGCAAATTATCGCTGATTATGTCCAAATCCTACTTCCAAAAGCTGAAATATACCCTTAAGCATCCTATTATCCTGTTGCCGACGCTCATTATCACGGCAATCTGGATTGTATTGGGAATCATCCAGTCAAGATACCAGGAAAGCCAGGCGCTGTCCTGGATGAATTTCTTCACTTTCGCCCAGGGAGGCCTCTTTGGAGGCGTTGCGGGTGCAATCGGCGGCATTGTCGGCAAGATACTGATTGCCTCGCTGCTGACTGCTCTGTTGACTCCGCTGTTCATTCGCGGAAGCAAGCCTTTCGCCAAATTCGGGAGCGGATTCAAGGGATTTTTCAAAAGCTTTGCTTTCAGCAGCTTCTCGGCGGTAGCGGTTTTCCTGCTGGGTATGGCTATAGCCCTGCTGATATACAGTTTCCTAAACATCACCCAGCGGTGGCAGGAGTCCTTGGTTGGTATTGCGGGTGCAGTTGTACTGATAAGGAACATCGGCCAGAAAGGCGGCCTTCTGACAAGCGGCCTCCTAAGCCTGATATCAAGGATATCCAAGAAAAACGTTCCGTCGCAGACTGCCATCATCCGCTTTTTAAGCGGCATGACTTTGGGGTTTCTTGCCGGAACAGGCCTTAACTTCATGAATTTCAAGTGGGCCATCCTTATCGCTATTTGCGCCCTTGTTATTTCTTTGCTATTCTTCATTCTCAACTCTACCAGAAGAACAGCCGTTGCAGGAGCCTTCATTGTGGCAATCCTTTTTATTCCATTGTATGCCCAGAAGAAAGAGACAGACGTCCTTAGGGAACAGATCCCGAAAATGCAGAAACTCGAGAAGGAACTCGACGGCATGGGAATACCTAAAGACTTTGATGCTGAAGCATTTGCTGCAAGAATGGAAGTTCTCAGAAACGGCATAGAGGATGCTCAAAGGAGAGGAGACAAAAGAGAAATAAAGCGCCTCTGCGACGAAATGGGAGTCGAATACACAAGGGCAACCGGAAAGCACGTGGACATGTACCAGTTGTATATGGACTATTACAAGAACAACCCTATCGACGATAAAGAAAAGAAAAAAGAAGAAGGCAACAGCGATGACAACCTGGAATCAGACAACAGAAAGAGCGGAAAAAAGAGCGGAAAAATAGTTTCCGGCAAAAAGAGCGGCAAGAAATCCGGAAAGAAAACTGGAAAGAAAGATTCTTCCGAAAGTGAAGACAGGGATTCTTACAGCAATTATGACGATGACGAGAATGACTTTACAGACTCGGCGATAACCGGAGGATGGGCCGACGAAGACAGCTACAACGACGATGAAGGAGAGACGGCTGCTCTTGATCTTGCTTCCGGAGTGCTTGGTGCAGCAGGCGCAGCGGGAGCGGCAGGCGCTGCAGGAGGTGCTGGTGGCGGAGCCTCTGGACTTGGCGGCTTTGACGGCCCTGATGGAGACGGCGGAGACTTCCCTGAAGATTCAGAAGACTTTGATTCTGACCCTGAAGCAGAAGAAAGGGAAGAAGAGGAGGAAGACGAGAATCCTGAAGAAGAGGAAACCGAAGGAGATGGAGACGGGGAAGAACCTGAAGAAGAAACCGCTGAGGAGGAAGAAAGTGAAGAGGAAACCGCTGAGGAGGAAGAGCAGACCGAGGAAAGAGAGGAGGAAACCGAGGAAGAGGCAGCTGAGGAAGAAGAGACAGAGGAAACAGAAGAAGAGATGGAAGAAGAGACTGAAGAAGGTGAAGAATCCGAGGAAGAAGAAAGTGAAGAGGAAACCGAAGAGGAGGAAGAGGAGGAAGATGAGACGGAAGAAGAGTCTGAGGATGAAGAACAGGATGAGGAGTCAGATGAAGAAACCTCGGAGGAAGATGAACCTGAAAAGGAAGATGAGTCTGAGGAGGAAGCAGCAGCAGAAGAAGAAGA
>JAFZOK010000019.1 GCA_017550655.1 Bacteroidales bacterium
ATCAGTTACGCGGGAAAGGACGGATCCTTTACCGACCAGTGGCGTGCGGATGTTATGCCGGCTCAGGACCACCATCTGTTCCAGTTCGTATTTATCCTGAAAACCATCTGTACGTTCCAGCCATTCCTCTGGGATTTGTTCGGGATTACACGCCCACAGCAGGAGGGTAATTGTGAAGAACCTGATAAATCTCTGAAAATAAGTGCGTTTCATGCGTATGTTTGATAATAATTTGCCGGTGAAAGGTAACGTTTCCGGAGGATTCGGATATCATCATCCGTCAGGCCCATTGGGCCCTTCAGGTAGGCTTCTATGGAGCCATACTGCTGGTCAACGGTGTCCAGGGCCTTGACGAAGTTCTCCGTATTGGCTCCCAGGAAGGCTTTCACTACGGCTACCTCTTCCTCCTTTCCGCCCCAGAACCTGACGCGGCGGGAATACTTCCTGACATCCTTCTCATATACCTTATTGGTAGCATCGAAATCGGACACGATGGTTTCACGGCTGGCGCCGAGTGCTGCCAGAAGCAAGGCCGAGGCAATGCCGGTGCGGTCCTTCCCCTGTGTGCAGTGATAGAGGATAGCGCCGTTTTCCGTATCCACTACTAGGCGCAGGAAGCGGGCAAACTGCAGTTGACAATCCTGGTCAAACAGCAGTGTAGGATACATCCCTTTTGCTATAGCCTTTGCCTTCTCGTTGAAGGCAGCGAACATAATGACTTTCTTTACCTCGAACTTCTTGCGGCCAGTCACCTTCTTCATTTCCTCTTCTGTAGCGTTAGCCGCTGCATTGCCGCTGGCGTCAATGGGAAGATTTACATATTTTGCCCCTGGGACGTCCTTATTCGCTTTGCCCTTCAGGTCCACCTCCGTCCGGAAATCTACGACCATCGTAACCGGAAGGCTTTCCAGATATGCGATGTCTGCGTCCGAAGCGTCGGCCAAATGGGCAGAACGGATGAGCAGGCATGTTTTCACACACTTGCCTCCGTCCACCTCATAACCGCCCAAGTCCCGTAGGTTCACTATCATAGATAATACCCTTTGACAAGTTTTCTGACGTGCATACGGAAGAATAACTTCTCTAGGAATGTGGGCTTGACAAAGTAGGTTCGGACGATGACGTCCAGGCAGGCGAACTTGCCGGAGACTCTGTCAAACTCTGAATGGTCTTCCTTGCCGGTGTATTCTTTGGCAAAGGTGTCCCAGAAGCGGAAGAACTGGTCCTGAGTCATATGGAAGATGTCCTGCACCTGCTTCATCGGGGCATAGACTTTACAAATCTGGAACAGGTGACCGATGTCGAACATCGGGTCGCCATACGCAAAGCGGTCCAGGTCTATCCAGTAGAAACGGTCGCCGGACTGGATGATGTTCCCCGTCTGGAAATCTCCGTGCACGCAGGTGGTTCTCTCCGGGATGGATTCTGCGAAGGCACGGATGATTCTTCTGCTTTTTTTGCTCACGAAGTCTGCATGGTCGATAGCCCAGAGTACCTGTTCCTTCCGGCCGGGAAAATTGCTGGTATTGCAGGGCGTTGCAAAGAATTCCTTGCCTTTTTGGCACAGAAGCCGGGCCATTTCTTCCGTACGCTCCGGCTCGTCGTGGCAAATGCGGGACAGGGATTTCTTGTCTTTTACAAGCTGAGAGATAGTTGCATAGGCCTCTCCTACGCGAACTATCTCGTAAACATGAGGCACTGAAAGTCCTAATGCCTCAACGGCTTTGGATACGTCGAACTCGTGCTTGACGGCATCAAATGTGCTTAAGCGGGCGTTGTTCACTTTGAGGATTTTTCCGGGTGCCGCGGGGCTCACATAAGTTCTTCCGTTGCCTCCTTCACCTACCTGCTGCCACTGCGACAGGTCTATTTGTGGATAGTTTTCGTTTATCATGGGGGGCTATTTAAAAGTAGGTCTGAACGGCGAAAGCAAATTGGTCGATGAATATCTTCTTGAAAGCAGAGATGTTGTTCTGCTCATAGAAGATGAGCATGGCCT
Source organism: Bacteroidales bacterium (assembly GCA_017550655.1). Lineage (GTDB taxonomy): Bacteria > Bacteroidota > Bacteroidia > Bacteroidales > UBA932 > Egerieousia. The sequence goes on from JAFZOK010000019.1 coordinate 2,000, forward strand.
TCTTATAGTCCACGGAATCCACTGTACGGAAGGAGATGGGGCAATACTTGTTGGCGATGAGGATGGCATTGCTGGTGATGCGGGCTGTCCGTTTATTGCCGTCGGAGAATGCTTGGATATAAGACAGCAGCACCAGAGCCAGTAAGGCTTTCTCAAAGACGTTCTCTTTTCCATTGATAAGGCGGCAGCTGTCTTCGAGGGCTTCGCGAATCTGGTATTCGTTGTCCAGGGGGTAGTAGTTGGTGCCGGTAATACCGACGCGGCGCTTGCGTATACCTTTATCCACATCTAATTCCTTGGTGAGGAGGGAATGGAGTTCTTCTATACGCCAGAGGGAGATTTCCTTGAGGTACTCCGGATCGGCCAGGACAAAGTCTAGGGCATCTTTGTGATTGAGGAGCATTACGGCTTCTTCCTTCGTCTTGCCGGAGGCGGTCTGCTTCTCTTTCAGGAGTTTTTCGGTCTCCAGAAGGGAGTAGGTGTTCCCTTCGATCTGGGATGACTTCCAGCTGAGGTCGATGCCCAGACGCTCCATCTCTTTGCGGTACTCATTAGGAGTAATACCTTCCAGGTTTCGGGTAAACTGGGCCTGAAGGGCATCAAGACGATCTTTCTCCTCAGCCGAGAAAAGATCTACTTTGGGGAGGATGTTGTTGATCAGGTCGAAGTTGAAGCTGGTTTGAACTGTGCGTTCATCCGTTTCCTTCTGGAAATATGAATCAATGTCCAGAGGCATTGTTACATGAGCCTGCGGGGACACGCTGTATCGCGTGGCGCGACCCAGGCCGGAGACAATGGCGGAGCCTGCCTCCACCAGCGAGGCAAGGATGCGCTTGACCGTGGCGGGGCTTTCCGTAAGGTTCATTCCGGTCTCAATCTCGCTTCTGGAGGAGGCAGGATGATAGTGCAGGAACTGGAGTATTTCGTTTTCTCTGGTCATGGTTCTTTCGATTTACGGCTCAAATATAAGAAAAATACGGCTCATTTTCCAAATAATTGAGCCGAAAAAATGCAATATTGGCGAAGTATTGAGCCGAAAACGGTTAATAATGCGCTTCTATGCAATTAGATGCAATGTGCTAAATGGCTATTATGCAACTATTTGCAAGGAGGCTTGCTGTGGGAGTCACTTCAAAACCCCGTCTGAGCACGTCAGATGGGGTTTTTCTTTATTTTTGTACCACCGCTGTACCACCAGGGCGAAGGTGCCTGGATCAAATCCATGAACGTTGAGGGACGTTTGCTTAATAATTATTTGATGATTTCCAAATCTTTGCAAACCTTGCAAAGATTTGTATGCTGGCATTAAAGGGCTCAACTTTGTGGCAACTTTAACAAATGGTATTATTATGCAAAACACTTTTGAACACACACTTATTGGGAAAGTTGCTTCAAGTATTCTTTCTACATCCGCTATCCAAAGTCTTGTACCTCATATAAAAGAGATACTTGATTCGCTTTCATCATTCTGCGAAGAATACAAGGATGAGTATATTTCTGGTTATATTAAGGGTTTTCTAATGGGTTATTTCCAAGAAACAATAGAAATAGCCGATAGAATGAAGAAGGCGCATTTCGATAAAGACTTCATTACAAAAGTAACTGGGTTGGATCCAGAAATTGAATAAGTTGGACAATATTCTTATTTTCTATGCCGTAGTAATCAAAATTTGATTATATTTGCATAAATTTTAAGAAAATGACCATCCGAGATTGGATACATCAGCGAGAAATCCAAGGTCTGGCCACATTCACTACGGAGGACGTAACCGAGACCTTCCCGAACCTTGACATCCAACTCCTGCGCAACAACCTATACCGCGCAGGAAAGGCCGGCCTCATCACCCAGCCCTACCGTGGATTCTATGTCATCATCCCGCCCCACTACGCTGCCAAGGGAGTGGTTCCTCCTGTCTATTACATAGACCAACTGATGAGCTGCCTGAAGAAGCCCTAC
>JAFZOK010000020.1 GCA_017550655.1 Bacteroidales bacterium
GAGAGAATTCCCCCTTCTGAAAGTGAAGACCGCGGAGCACACCGTAACTGCTCTTGCTCTCGTTGTCCTGAACAAAATCTATATGCCTTACGGCGGAGTCAAAATCTCTCTGGCTCCAACTCTCAAAGAAATATCCTCTTGCATCCCCAAATACCTTTGGCTCAATCACAAAGACATCTTCAATAGCCGTTTTAATAACCTCAATCATTTAGAATGAATCAATATCTTGCGGTCCGTTCTTTTCAAATTCATCTGCAATGCGAACAAGGTACTGTCCGTACTGGTTCTTAAGCATTGGCTTTGCAATCTCACGCATCTTATCCGGAGTAATCCAACCTTTGCGCAGTGCAATACCCTCAAGGCAGGCAACCTTCAGGCCCTGTCTTTTCTCAATGGTCTCTATGTAGGCAGAAGCCTCGGCAAGAGAATCGTGAGTTCCTGTATCCAACCAGGCAAAACCTCTTCCAAGTGTCTGAACCTTAAGCTCTCCGGCCTTCAAGAACTCCTGATTAACCGTAGTAATTTCCAACTCACCTCTTGCAGAAGGTTTGATTCTGCCTGCAACATCCACAACTTTGTTAGGGTAAAAGTAGAGACCCACAACAGCATAGTTGCTCTTTGGTTCCTTTGGTTTCTCCTCAATACTCAGACAGTTACCGTTCTTGTCAAACTCGGCAACGCCGTAACGCTCAGGGTCACTTACCCAGTATCCGAATATGGTAGCCTTCTTCTCCTTCTCTGCAGACTCAACCGCATCCTTCAAAAGAGCGCTGAATCCTGCACCGTGGAAGATGTTGTCTCCCAGCACTAAACAAGCGCAGTCATCTCCAATGAACTCCTTGCCAATTATGAAGGCCTGAGCAAGTCCGTCCGGTGAAGGCTGCTCTGCGTAAGAGAAGTTAACTCCAAAGTCAGAGCCGTCTCCCATCAGTCTCTTAAAACCGGGCAAATCCTGCGGAGTGCTAATAATGAGGATATCACGTATGCCGGCCAGCATAAGAACGCTCACCGGATAGTAAATCATAGGCTTGTCATAAATTGGAAGGAGCTGTTTGCTTACACCCTTTGTAATTGGGTAAAGTCTTGTGCCTGAGCCCCCTGCAAGAACTATGCCTTTCATCTTCTATCTGTTTTTGTACATTTCTTCATAGTACTTCTGGTAATCACCGGAAGTTACGTTGTCCATCCAGGCCTGATTCTCCAGATACCATTTCACTGTCTTTTCAATTCCCTCTTCAAACTGCAAAGATGGTTCCCAACCAAGCTCTTTCTGAAGTTTTGAACTGTCAATTGCATAACGCAAATCATGTCCTGCACGGTCTGTAACGTATGTAATAAGGTCCATATCAGCGCCTTCAGGTCTGCCAAGCAAGCGGTCTACGGTATTGATTACAACCTTAATGATATCTATGTTCTTCCACTCGTTGAATCCTCCAATGTTGTAGGTTTCTGCAATCTTGCCCTTATGGAAAATCAAATCTATTGCACGTGCGTGGTCCTCAACGTAGAGCCAGTCTCTTACGTTCTCTCCCTTACCGTATACAGGCAGCGGTTTGCGGTGGCGTATATTGTTGATAAAGAGAGGTATCAGCTTCTCCGGGAACTGGTAAGGACCGTAGTTGTTAGAGCAGTTTGTAACAATTGTAGGCATTCCAAAGGTATCATGGAAGGCACGTACAAAGTGGTCAGAACTAGCCTTTGCTGCACTGTACGGAGAATGAGGCTGGTACTTCAAATCTTCCGTAAAGAACTTCTCTCCGTATGCAAGATGGTGTTTGCCGCTGCTTGCCTTGGTTGTGAACGGAGGTTTAATTCCCTCTGGATTAGTCATTTCAAGTGCTCCGTAAACCTCATCCGTAGAGATATGGTAGAACCGGCAGCCCTCATAGTTTTTTGGCTCCCAGCAAGCCTTAGCCGCCTGAAGCATAGAGAGGGTTCCCATAACGTTTGTCTGAGCAAAAGTGAACGGGTCTTTAATACTTCTGTCTACGTGGCTCTCTGCTGCAAGATGAATTACACCGTCTACGTTCTCCTCCTTCATCAGATTCAGAACGCCCTCAAAGTCACAGATATCCATCTTCACAAACCTGTAATTAGGCTTGTTCTCAATGTCCTTAAGGTTTGCAAGATTACCTGCATACGTAAGTTTATCCAGGTTAATAATCCTATACTCAGGATACTTGTTTACGAACAGACGTACCACATGGCTTCCAATAAAGCCCGCACCGCCCGTAATAATAATAGCTCTCTTATAACTCATAATCACTTTGATTCTTTCATATCTGTGCAAAGATAACTAAAATAATAAAGGGGAATATTTGGATTTTAAGATTCTTGTTGCGAAATTTGTGTTGCGAAAATTTCGCAATATAAAATCGCAATCACTATGGCAACTGTAATTGAAAACCCTTTCATCATCTCCGGATATGAGTCTCCTAAGTACTTCTGTGACAGAGAAGCTGAGACTTCTGAACTCTTAACCACCTTACGTAACGGCAGTAATGTGACCCTCACATCACCAAGGAGAATGGGAAAAACAGGGCTGATTCTTCATCTTTTCCACCATTTACAGAAGACCTCTCCCAAGATTACAACCATTTACATAGACCTTTTCTCCACTTCAGATATTACGGATTTCACTAAAGCCTTCGCTTCTGCCGTTCTAGGAAAGTTGGACTCCAACCCGGTTAAGGTAATGAAGAAATTGGGTTCCCTTCTCAAGGGAGTCCGTCCTAATATGACTATAGATGAAAGGACCGGAACTCCAAAAATAGGTTTGGATTTTGTACCAGGAACAGAAAACAACAACATTGAACAGGTCTTCAACTATCTTAAAAATAGCGGGAAAGAGTGTTACATAGCCTTTGATGAATTCCAACAGATTGCCAACTACCCGGAAAAGAATCTGGAAGCATTGCTCAGGACTTACATTCAGAACATTCACAACGTCCACTTTATCTTTTCCGGCAGCCAGGCTCACATGCTCAATGAGATGTTCCTTTCTCCAAAACGTCCGTTCTATCTCAGTTCCTCTCAAAAAACAATAGGCACCATAAAGGAAGATAAGTACTACGCCTTTGCCTCCGCCTTCTTCAACAAACAACGCCGCACCCTTTCCAAAGAAATCTTTGACCTTATCTACCAAAAATATGAAGGACACACCTGGTACATCCAAAAGATTATGCATCAGCTGTATCTGAGAAAAAAGAGTGAGATAAATGAAGATTTGGTACGAGAAGTTATATCAGACATCCTAAATGACAATGAATATTATTATCACTCAATTCTTCACGCCTATACCAAAGGAAGAATAAATCTTCTAAAGGCCATTGCTAAAGAAAAGAGAGTTAAAGAAATCACTTCTGGAGCTTTTCTCAACAAATACAACCTCTCAGCAACAAGCAGTGTAAAAAGTGCTATTAAAACACTGATGGATAATGAGTTAGTCTACCGCTCAGATGACGGCTACATGATCTATGACCGCTTCTTTGGTGATTGGCTCCGCCTACTATAGCCTTTGCTTTAACTCTAAGTGCCTGAGGGTTAGCGGAGGTAGACAAAGATGTAGTAGAGCATGAAGCCGCTGGCTATGAGCTTGAGGCCGGTGCCGCACATAACGCCAAGGAAGGCGCCAAGTGCGGGTTTGATGGACTGGTTGAGGTTCTTGCCGGCAAGGGCGAGTTCTGCAAGGAGAGCGCCTATTACCGGGCCAATGAGGATGCCTACAGGGGGAACAAAAAGGCCTAGCAGAAGGCCGGCCAGTGCTCCTCTGGAGGCATAGACGCTGCCGCCGGTTTTCCTTGTTACCCAGGAGGGAACAATGTAGTCCATTATAGTGACAACCACAGTGAGGATAAGCCAAATTATCAAAAGGCGGGTAGACATTGGCTCACCGTCTGAATTGGTGCCGTTGCTAAAGATGTAGATAAGGAGCATACCTATCCAACTGATTGGAGGACCGGGGAGTACGGGAAGCACGCAGCCTATGAGTCCTACAAATCCCAGAATAACAGCCAGTATGATTACGAGTGTTGTCATTTGCCAAGTACGTATTTAGGCATTTGGAGATTGCACCAGGCATCTATTAGTTCATTGTCTTTGGACTTGTAGGCCTTCTTGTATAACTCTCTGATTACAGGGAGGAAAGAGAGGCTGCACATATCAAGGTATTCACTGGAACCAACTTCTGTAGTTCCGCCCCAGGCGTAATACATCTCTCTTGTGGTGGAGCAGATTCTGGCATATCTGCCGGTGTAGGATTTGATATCCTTGTCTGTAAGGTGGAGGTAAAACTCCAACTGCTCATCTGTGCATTCGGCCAGTTGTTCATCTGTTGCAACCATCTTAGGATCTGCCACATAGACGGTTATGCCGTCTTTAAAGATATACGGTTTGTAATAATCTTTTTCATACATAGCTTCATAAACAACTCCTCTTACGGCAAACTGTGCACCGCTCTGATATTTGATGTGCTTTAAGAGGAGGTTGGTATGATAGAAACTCAGCGAGTGAACAGATTTCCAGCAGGCAGAGATTACCCAGTATGCAAGTTGCTTTGCTGTAGGCATTAAGAGATATACCCTGCCCTTCTTTGGTCTGCCGGTTTTGGCATCTTTGCCTGTGTAGTAGGTATACTCTTTAACTGGGAAGCCTTCCCAACCCGGTACATCATAATGAGTTGCAACATACTCCTGAGCCATATAGGCGGCCTTGAGAACATTCTCACATCTTGCAACCAGCACATCCAGACTGTCTCTTACATAGCGCTTTACAGCCTTCTCTTTAAAAGGGTTGGAGCGTTTGATCTGCTCAATCTTTTTCTTGTCTGAGTGGTTCTGGCTCTGTGCCACTTGAGGAACGAATGCAAGAAGAAGCGCAAGGAGTATGGCTGTTGCAATGTGTTTCATTTTTGAAATCTCCCGGTTTTGTTATGTTATCTAGTTTGCCTGTGGGGTTGGCTGGCCGGCGGGTTCCATCTCCTCTGTTTTCATCTGGTCTTTACCCTCCTGGCTCAGGGCCTTGCGGTGCTGCTCTATACGCTTCTCTTCCTGCTCTTTACGGGCCTGCTCCTCTTTCCTCTGGTCCTCCTCCTGAATCTTCTGATTTATCTCTTTTGCAAGGTTGGTTATGGTCTCGTAGGAGTCCGGGAAGAAGGTTTTGGTGAGAGGATACTTAGGGAATATGAAGCCGTTGAAGAAACCTCTCCTGGAAGCAAGAACCTCTCTGTCTGTAACAACGCTTCGGCTCTTTGGAAGTTCGTCTGCCCTCCACTTGAAATCTCTCAGACGCATCTTCTCTATTGGGAGCTGATATGTAGGATGAATATCACTCTTAACATTCTCTATGTAACGC
>JAFZOK010000021.1 GCA_017550655.1 Bacteroidales bacterium
AAAAGCATCTTAATAAACACAAAGAGACCTTGAATCAGTTGCGTGAGTCTGAGAAATCTATACTCAGCAATCACCGGGACGAACTGAAGGAGATTATGCGGGGGGAGAGCGTCTGGCTCTCCTTCAAGGCGTGGGTATGGGGGATCATAATAGTCTGTCTTCTTTTCCTTTTCTTTTCGGGTTTAGGCTATTTCTATGCGCGGGCGAAGTATTCATAGGGATTGTTTCACAACTAAATTGATTGATGATTATTTGGTTCTTTTGCCGTTTTACAGTGGCTTGAACAAAATCATATATTGCACCCGCTCGTTTGAAATGAGGCTTAAAATACATAACTTTGTAGAGATTAGAAGTGCTTATGGAATTGTTCGAAGATACAAGACTTGCTCGTCCGTTTATAAAATGGGTAGGAGGTAAGACGCAATTGCTTGATGAGGTAAAGAAGTCGCTTCCTTGCGATTTTGCCCAACGTCAACATATTACTTATGTGGAGCCTTTTGTGGGTGGTGGAGCCGTGATGTTCTGGATTCTTCAGGCGTATCCTAATATTGAACGTGCTGTTATCAACGATATTAACGAGGAATTAATCTGCACCTATCGCGTTATCAAAAGCGACGTTGATGCATTGATTACCGAGTTGGCCGCAATCCAGTCCGAATACATCCCCCTGAATTCGAACGCCAGAAAGGATTTCTTTCTGGCAAATAGAGCGCTATTCAATACAAAGAAAATCACTCCGATACAAACTGCCGCCCTGTTCATCTTCCTCAATCGCACCTGCTTCAATGGTCTTTATCGCGTGAACTCCAAGGGCGAATTCAACGTTCCCCACGGGAAGTATATGAATCCTCGCATATGCGATGCTGCAAACCTCCGTTCTTGCTCTGAGGTTTTGCAGAAGGTAGAGATTCTCTGTGGTGATTTCGCCGAGACGGGACGCTACGCCGGCCCCAACACTCTATTCTATTTCGACCCTCCATACAAGCCGATTACGGAAACCTCTTCGTTCACTTCATACGCGAAGGAAGGTTTCGATGACAGAGAACAAATTCGGCTTCGCGACTTTTGCGACCAGATAAGTAAGGACGAGGCTCTATTCATCGCCAGTAATTCTGACCCCAAGGATGTTAATCCTCAAGAGGAGTTCTTCGATACCATATACAAACACTTTTTCATCAAGAGAGTGTCCGCTGCCAGAATGATAAACTCAGATGCTACAGGGCGTGGTGCTATCTCAGAACTGATAATTTCAAACGTAGTCAACGCATAAATATGAGAGATTTCACTACTTGGTTGGCGGGTTTCCGCACGGCCATAGCTGGATATAAGTATTATACCGACTTTGAGAAGATTTACAGGAACGTAGATGCCATTAAAGTAGAACTTAACATCATGAACTCCCTGATTGGGTGCGCAGACATCGAGAAGGAGTTCTTGGCGTTGTACAGACGGTATCCGGAGATTCTAAAGTGCATACCCATCTTGTTGGCCAAGCGAGAGTCCGACATACTTACTGTTGACTTTGATGGTGAGCACGTCTGGAATTTCCGACGTGCTAACTATCACATCGAGGAATATGTGGTGTTTATGCGTGAGACAGGTCTCTTTGACTTGATGCAGCAGAAGCATATCCACAACCTGGTAGACTACGTTACTGGGGTTGAAACCGGTTTGGACTCCAATGCCCGCAAGAATCGCGGTGGCCATGTGATGGAAGACCTGGTTGAAGGTTATCTCGTCAAGGCCGGTCTGGTGAAGGATGAAACCTATTTCAAGGAGATGTATATCAGTGAGATTGAGAGGAAATGGAAAATCGACCTTTCCTGTATCTCCAACGAGGGTGGCACCGAGAAGCGCTTTGACTTCGTAATCAAGCGCCCCAATATGATTTACGGCATCGAGACCAACTTCTACGCAAGCGGTGGTTCCAAGCTGAACGAGACTGCCCGCAGTTACAAGACTATTGCCCTGGAGACAAAGAACCATCCTAAGTTCAAGTTCGTATGGATTACTGATGGCCACGGTTGGGGTTCTGCTCGTAATAATCTCAAAGAAACCTTCGATGTCCTGGAGCATCTCTATAACATCATGGATCTCGATGACGGCGTTGTAGCCACCAAACTCGTATAGTCTCTATGCCCACGGCCTACTATAAGTCACAAGACAAGAACTTCACGCTCCTGCAGGGAGATTGTATCGAACTTCTGAACTCCTTTGAATTCAAGTTCGATATGATTTTCGCCGATCCGCCGTACCATCTATCCAACGGCGGCATCAGCATACAGAGCGGCGTTCCCGTGTCTGTGAACAAAGGCAAATGGGATAAGTCCCAGGGATTTGAGGAGGACTACAAGTTTGACAAAACGTGGCTGGCAGCCTGCCGTGAGCATCTGAAATCCGATGGCACCATCTGGGTAAGCGGAACATATCACAACATCTTCTCCATTGCCCGCTGCCTAACAGAGTTGGATTTCAAGATTCTCAACTGCATCACCTGGGTGAAGACCAATCCTCCGCCTAACCTTTCCTGTCGGTATTTCACATACTCGGCAGAATACATTCTGTGGGCGCGCAAGGAACAGAAAGTAGCCCACTACTACAACTATGAGTTGATGAAGGAAATCAACGGCGGTACTCAGATGCGTGATGTCTGGACACTGCCGGCGATTGCACCGTGGGAGAAGTCTTGCGGCAAGCATCCGACCCAGAAGCCGTTATGCGTCCTTTCCAGAATCATTCAGGCCTCTACCAAGCCAGGCGCCTGGGTACTCGACCCTTTTACTGGAAGTAGCACTACTGGCATTGCAGCCAATCTCCTTGGCCGCCGATTCCTGGGTATCGACCAAGAAGAAAAGTTCCTCGAGATGAGCAAAGCCCGTCGCGAGGAACTGAATAGTATCAATCGTCGTGGTGAGATTCTGGAGAAGTTGGAGAAGCAGGCCAAGCTCTTCCAGGATAGCGACATTCGTGTGCTCTGTGATTCAGAGGAATACTATGGCCCAGATCTTCCTTTTTAAGGAATGTGTTTTTGGTGTGGAAAGTAGACGTTATCATCGTTTTCACGTGAAATAACTAGTCTAAGCATAAATAGGAGCGAGTCGCTACTTTTGTATATCTATCCTTTTCTTCCCCGCCATCTTATCTACATCAAATCGATTAAGAGGGATAAGGCCTTTTTTCTTAGGGCCTCCTATCCGGCCGCCCAAGAAGAAAGAAAAAAAGCGCGGGAAGAGTATCGGCGGGAGAGGAGAGAGCGGAAGGAAAGAGAACAATCCCTCTTGGAAGAGGTGAAATCCCTCTGACCTTTCTCCCTTTAATCTCTACCAACAGGCGTGAATCTCCACACACCTGTTAGAAGGCCTCGAAATGGCGATTTTGATACACTTTTTGTCACACTAGAAACGAAAAATCCCTCACAGAACGCTCTGTAAGGGATTTTTGCGGAGAGGACGAGATTCGAACTCGTGGTACGGAATGACCCGTACGTCGGTTTAGCAAACCGGTGGTTTC
>JAFZOK010000022.1 GCA_017550655.1 Bacteroidales bacterium
ATAACTGGCGTCCGCTTTTTCGCCCCAGGGATAAGCCGTGCGGGCGGTTCCGGCGGCAGCAAACTCCCACTCGGCAGATGTGGGCAGGCGGAATGTCCAGCCCTCGGTTTTGTCGCTCAGCCACTTGCAATATGCCTCCGCCTCCGTGCAGGATATCCAGAGCACCGGGTGCTTCTCCCGTCCTTCCGGAATACTCTTTCCATTCCAATAATTGGGCGCAGAGGCTCCGGTCGCATCTATATATGCTTCCCACTCGCTGTTGGTTACTGCATATTTGCAGATATAATACTCCTTGGGAATGGAAACGGTCTCGCCGCCGGCTACATTGGAAGATGTTGCAATGAATGTATAACTCCCGGTGGTTTCAACTTTTACGTAGTTGTCCGGTACTGAGATTTCTACCGCAGGATCCTCCGGTTTTGCAGGATCTTCTCCCGTGTCTATCGGGTTGACTGCTCCGCATGAAATCATCGCGAACAGGGACAAAAGGAATGGAATACGAGGAATCATAACTGCTCAAAGATCTTCATACCGATAAACAAGAATTATTTGTGGGAAAAGACCCAATCAAGGCGGGTCGACGTGTAACTTTCCTTGCAGGTCCTCTCGTGATCCCACCCTTCTTCCGTGTCGAACTTGTATTGTCCGCCCGCTGTTTTCACGGCATCCAGAAAGGACTGGAGGTTGACTTCTTCCGGCCTCATGACTTTGTCGGCACTGCCCATCACGGCATACACGGGAGTCTTTGCCACGTTGGCGGCATCACACCCCTTGGGATTCCCGGCACAGGGCATCGCTGCCGTAAACAAATCCGGATAAGACGAGAGCATGTTCCAGGTTCCGGTCCCGCCCATGGAACCGCCAAAGATATACACCCGGGACTCTGTGGACGCCATTTCGGATTTGATGAGATATTCAAGAGCCTTTCCCATCTTTACCCAATCCATCATTTTGCCCTGGGAGTCTTTTTCCGGGCACTGAGGAACAAGGAAGACAGCGCTGAGGCCTTGATCCCTGACATATTCTGCAATCCGAACGATGGCCGGCTCCTCCATTTGTTTTGCGTTGTCGCTTCCCTTTGCCGACCCTCCGTGGAGGTATAGGATCACAGAAGGAGTAACACCTTCCTTGACGTTTATTTCAGCTCGCCGATAGGGCCTGTCCGAATTGGCGAAATCATAGGTTTTGGCAACAAACTCTATATCCCTTGGCTCTGGATCATTTCCCGTCGGGTCATTCTTTGAGCATGCCCCAAGAAGAAGGCATGCTGCCATTGCTGAATATGTAATAAAGCGTCTCAACATTTTGCTCTATCAAATAGCCCCGTCAGACAGGAACTTTATTCTTCAACCTGTACAAAGATAAGCATTTCCGGGCACTTGGGCAGCAGGAATCTTTCCTTTCCCTTCTTTTGGCTGCGGGCGCCTTGTTTTAACCATTTTTCCGTTACGAAATAATTGCGTACATTTGTGTCTGAACGCGAATACATGCCATGGAGGACATTATTTATTTCAATATTTCCAGAGACGGAAAGGATCTGAATGATTACAAGGGGGTCTTCAATATCTTTATGCTTTGCAATAAGAATCGTGTGACCTTTCATCAAGGTAACGTC
>JAFZOK010000023.1 GCA_017550655.1 Bacteroidales bacterium
CTCAGTTGGTAGAGCATCAGCCTTCCAAGCTGAGGGTCGCGGGTTCGAACCTCGTCTTCCGCTCTAAGGCCGACGTAGCTCAGTGGTAGAGCACTTCCTTGGTAAGGAAGAGGTCACGGGTCCAATTCCCGTTGTCGGCTCAAAGAATATTCAAAATCATTATAAATTAATTAATTTATCACTATGGCAAAAGAAAAATTTTTGAGGGACAAACCTCACGTTAACATTGGTACGATCGGCCATGTTGACCATGGTAAGACCACTCTTACTGCTGCTATCACCAAGGTATTGGCAGAGAGAGGTTTCACCAGCAATGATGATATCAAGTCTTTCGACCAGATTGACAACGCTCCAGAGGAGAAGGAGAGAGGTATTACCATTAACTCCGCTCACGTTGAGTATCAGACCGCAAAGCGTCACTATGCACATGTTGACTGCCCGGGTCACGCTGACTACGTAAAGAACATGGTTACTGGTGCTGCCCAGATGGACGGTGCTATCCTTGTTGTAGCCGCAACCGACGGTCCTATGCCTCAGACTAGAGAGCACATCCTCCTGGCTCGTCAGGTGAACGTTCCAAAGATCCTTGTTTTCCTTAACAAGGTTGACCTGGTAGACGACCCTGAAATGCTTGACCTGGTTGAGATGGAAGTAAGAGACCTTCTCGGTTTCTACAAATTCGACGAAGACTGCCCTATCATCAGGGGTTCCGCTCTTGGAGCACTGAACGGAGATCCACAGTGGGAGGCAAAGGTTATGGAACTTATGGACGCTGTCGATGAGTACATCCCTACTCCTATCCGTGACAACCAGAAGCCGTTCCTGATGCCTATCGAGGACATCTTCTCAATCACTGGCCGTGGTACTGTTGCCACTGGTAGAATTGAGACTGGTGTTGTTCACGTAGGTGATGAGGTTCAGCTCATTGGTCTTGGCGACGAGCCTAAGAAGACCGTTGTTACCGGTGTCGAGATGTTCCGCAAGCTGCTCGACGAGGGTGAAGCCGGAGATAACGTAGGACTTCTCCTCAGAGGTATCGACAAGAAAGAGCTTAAGAGAGGTATGGTAGTTGCCAAGCCTGGCAGCGTTACCCCTCACAAGGAATTTGAAGCTCAGATTTACGTTCTGAAGAAAGAGGAAGGCGGACGCCACACTCCTTTCAAGAACAAGTATCGTCCTCAGTTCTTCATCCGTACACTGGATGTAACTGGAGAAATCCAGCTTCCTGAGGGTCACGATATGGTTATGCCTGGCGACAATATTTCTATCAAGGTAGATCTGATCTATCCGGTAGCAATATCTGAGGGTCTCCAGTTCGCAATCCGCGAGGGTGGCAGAACCGTAGGCGCTGGTCAGGTAACCAAGATTCTTGACTAATCTCTGGACGAACAGTCTTACTGATTAATCTCAAAATTCCCTGACGGCCGGAAGAAATTCAGGTCTAGGGGAATTTTTTAGGGACATAGTTCAAGGGTAGAATAGCGGTCTCCAAAACCGTTGATGGGCGTTCGAATCGCTCTGTCCCTGCCACCGGAAGGAAATGTTACGATTTCCCTTCGGAAAACGGGAAGCCGAAAGCTTCCATTCGGCTTCCGTAATTTTAAATTAAATGAGCAAGATAGGTACATACATCAAGGAGTCTTATAAAGAGCTTACCAAGAAAGTGACCTGGCCAACTTGGGCACAGCTCCAGTCAAGCGCAGCCGTTGTAATGGTGGCAACCGTCATCTTTGCAGTGCTTGTGTTTGTAATGGACCTGGCGTTCAAGAACATCATGACCGGTATTTATAGGATGCTCCAGTAATCTGCTTACAACAACAATCGAGTTATGGGCGAGCCAAAGCTTAGGTGGTACATCTTAAGGGTGCAGGGCGGTAAGGAGAAGAAAGTTCAGGAGTATATCCAGAACGAAGTCCGCAGAGCGGGTAAGGAGGAAGAAATTCCCCAGGTTCTCATACCAACCGAAAAGGTCTATCAGGTAAAGAACGGAAAAAGAGTGCTGGTCGAAAAGATCTGCTACTCTCAGTACGTCTTTGTCCAGTGCGAACTTACCGGAGAAATCCAGCACCTGCTTTGCGATATTCCTTTCGTTGCCGGCTTCCTCACAAAGGAGGCAAGGAGCAAGGATACCAAGAAGGAGCCTTACCCAGTTCCGGACGCTGAAATCAATCAGATTCTCGGAAAGGTAGACGAGATGATAGACACTGAAGAAGAGGCCGCTCCATCGTTTGTTGTGGGAGAGCCTGTAAAGGTCATCGACGGTCCTTTCAACGGCTTCAACGGAAATGTTCTCGAGATCCTCGAAGACAAGAAGAAGCTGAAGGTCGAGGTGAAGATCTTTGGAAGACCAACCACAATGGAACTGAATTTTGTTCAAGTAATTAAAGAGTAAAAATTTTCAATTATGGCTAAAGAAATTGCCGCTTTGATCAAGTTACAAATTAAAGGCGGTGCAGCAAATCCCTCACCTCCTGTAGGACCGGCACTCGGTTCCAAGGGTGTGAACATCATGGACTTCTGCAAGCAATTCAATGCCTTGACCCAGAATAGAGCAGGCAAGACTCTTCCTGTTATCATTACTGTATACACAGACAAATCCTTCACCTTCGTGGTAAAGGAGCCGCCTGTAGCAGTGATGATCAAGGAGGCTGCCAAGATCCAGAGCGGATCTGCAGAATCCAACAGAAAGAAAGTAGGCAAGCTCACCTGGGAGCAGGTTAGAAAGATCGCAGAGGACAAGATGCCTGACCTCAATTGCTTTACCCTTAAATCTGCCATGAGCATGGTTGCAGGTACAGCAAGAAGCATGGGTGTCAAAGTTGAGGGAGAATTCCCTGCCGACGTTAAATAAAAGTGCAATGAGTAAGCTAACTAAAAATCAGAAAGCAGCCCAGGCTAAAGTTGAGCCTGGAAGACAGTACAAGTTGGCAGAGGCTTGCAGCTTGATAAAGGAAGCCGCCTTCACTAAGTTCGACTCATCCGTTGATATAGCGATGCGTCTGGGCGTTGACCCTAGAAAGGCCAACCAGATGGTAAGAGGCGTCGTTACTCTTCCTAACGGAACAGGTAAGACAGTGAGAGTACTTGTACTTTGTACTCCTGACAAGGAGAACGAAGCTAAAGAAGCTGGAGCAGACTATGTTGGCCTGGATGAATACATCGAGAAGATAAAGGGCGGATGGACTGACGTTGACGTCATCGTCTGCACCCCTTCTGTGATGGGTAAGGTCGGTGTGATCGGTAGGATACTCGGTCCGAGAGGTCTGATGCCTAACCCTAAGACCGGTACGGTTACCATGGATATCGCTGGTGCCGTTAAGGAAATTAAGGCAGGTAAGATAGACTTCAAGGTAGACAAGCAGGGTATCGTATCCTCTAGCATCGGAAAAGTTTCATTCACAGCCGAGCAGCTTGCGCAGAACGCCAATGAATTCATCAATACCGTACTGAAACTGAAGCCACAGGCACTCAAGGGCACTTATGTCAAGAGCGTATTCCTGTCTTCAACCATGGGTCCTGGCGTAGAGCTGGACATGAAGAGTGTGGGTGTTGATGCATAATGATGAGGAGGTAAAGATATGAGGAAAGAATTGAAAGCACAGATTATTGAGGATCTGACCGCCCGCATCAAGGAGAACCCTAACTTCTACGTTACAAACGTGGAGGGGCTCAATGCAGAGGCTACTGCAAAACTGAGACGCAACTGCTTCAAGCAGAATATAAAGATGCTGGTTGTAAAGAACACTCTCTTCGCCAAGGCTTTGGAGAAGAGCGGCGTTCAGGACTGCCAGGCATTCGAGAACGTATTGAAAGGTTCTTCTGCGATTATGTTTGCAGAAACTCCGAACGGTCCTGCAAAGCTGATAAAGTCTTTCAGCGCAGCCGACGGCAAAGGCAAGCCTGAATTCAAGGCCGCTTATGTCCAGGAGTGCTCTTACATAGGTGCTGAGAACTTGGAGGTACTTTGCAACATCAAGTCCAGAGAGGAACTTATCGCGGACATCGTTGCATTGCTGCAGTCTCCTGTCAAGAACGTCATCTCCGCTCTTCAGAGCCAGGGTGGCGGAAAGATTGCAGGTATCGTCAAAACATTATCGGAGAAAGAATAATTATTAACACAATAAAAATCAAAAACTATGGCAGATATTAAGAAATTTGCAGAAGAGCTGGTTAACCTGACAGTAAAGGACGTTCAGGAATTAGCTAAGGTTCTCAAGGAAGAGTATGGTATCGAGCCAGCTGCCGCTGCTGTTGCAGTTGCTGCTGCCGGTCCTGCTGCCGCTGCTGCTGAGGAAAAGACTGAATTCGACGTTATCCTTAAGGCAGCCGGCGCTCAGAAGCTTCAGGTTGTAAAGGCTGTGAAGGAGTTCACCGGTCTTGGACTGAAGGAGGCTAAGGACCTCGTTGACGGCGCTCCTAAGGCTGTTAAGGAGAAGGTTTCCAAGGCTGATGCTGAGACTTTGAAGGCAAAACTTGAAGAGGTAGGAGCTGAGGTTGAGATTAAATAAGTTCATTTTTGGTCTCTACTTCCCCCTGCCTGTCAGGACGTAGTCAGGTTTAGGGCTAAAATGCCCTAAACCTTTTTGTCGTTTTTTTAAGTTTACATCAAGCTAAATTTGATATAATGCCTCAAAATACTAAAACTCAGCGAATTTCATTCGCAACATCAAAGACGCTTCTGGATTATCCCGATTTTCTCGAGGTGCAGCTGAAGTCCTTCAAGGAATTCTTCCAGCTGGGAACCACCGCTGAAAACAGGAAAAACGAAGGCCTCTACAAGGTCTTCCAGGATGCGTTCTCCCAGAATTCGGAACCTTCAGGCATCAGGGATACGCGCAACAACTTCGTTCTGGAGTTCATAGACTATACCATCGATCCGCCGATCTACTCTGAGGAAGAGTGTCTGGATAGGGGTCAGTCTTACAGCGTTCCTCTGAAGGCAAAGCTCAAGCTCTCCTGCACCGATCCGGAGCACGAGGATTTCGAGCAGGTTATCCAGGATGTATTCCTGGGCAACATTCCGTACATGACTCCGAGAGGTACATTCATCATCAACGGTTCTGAAAGGATCGTGGTTTCCCAGCTGCACCGCTCTCCGGGCGTATTCTTCGGACAGAGCATGCACCAGAACGGAACTAAGCTGTATTCAGCCAGAATCATTCCGTTCAAGGGATCCTGGATCGAGTTCACAACCGACATCAACAAGGTGATGTACGCATATATCGACAGAAAGAAAAAGCTGCCGGTAACCACCCTCCTGAGAGCAATCGGTTTCGAATCGGACAAGGACATTCTCAACATCTTCAATCTGGCCCAGGAGGTAAGGGCAGATAGAGAAGAGCTTGAAAAGCATATCGGCCAGAGGCTTGCCGCAAGGGTTCTCAAGACATGGAACGAAGACTTCGTGGACGAGGACACCGGCGAGGTTATGTACATCGAGAGAACAGAAATCGGTATCGAGAGAGGTACTATTCTGACCGAGGAACTTATAGACAAGGTTATCGACTCCGGCGTAGACTACATCCTTCTCCATAACGAGGATGCCGCAAGCGCTGAATTCGATATCATATACAACACTCTGCAGAAAGACATCTGCAACACCCAGAAAGATGCTATCTTCTACACCTACAGGCAGCTCCGCAATTCGGAACCGCCTGACGAGGCAACGGCAAAAGACGTTATCGAGAAGCTGTTCTTCTCCGACAAGAGGTACGACCTGGGAACAGTAGGAAGGTACAGGCTCAACAAGAAGCTGAACCTGAACACTTCCGAAGACGTGAGGGTTCTTACAAAGCAGGATATCATCGAGATTATCCGCTACCTAATCCAGCTGATCAACTCAAAGGCTACTGTCGATGACATTGACCACCTGAGCAACAGAAGAATCCGCACCGTCGGCGAGCAGCTTGCAAGCCAGTTTACAGTAGGTCTTGCAAGAATGGCAAGAACCATCAAGGAAAAGATGAATGTCAGGGACAACGAGGTATTCACCCCTTCAGACCTGATCAACGCCAAGACTCTGTCTTCCGTAATCAATTCCTTCTTCGGATCCAGCCAGCTCTCCCAGTTCATGGACCAGACCAACCCTCTGGCCGAAATGACGCACAAGAGAAGGCTTTCAGCCCTCGGTCCTGGAGGTCTTAGCCGAGACAGGGCCGGATTCGAGGTCCGCGACGTGCACTACACGCACTACGGACGTCTCTGCCCTATCGAGACACCTGAAGGACCTAACATCGGTCTGATTTCCTCACTCTGCGTTTACGCAAGAATCAACAACCTCGGATTCATCGAAACCCCTTACCGCAAGGTAAAGGACGGTGTCGTGGACCTGAGCGACGAAGGATTCGTTTATCTTAGCGCAGAAGAGGAAGAAAACCAGATGGTTGCACAGGCAAACGTTAATCTGGACGAGAACGGAACAATACTCGACGAGAGAATCAAATGCCGCTGGCAGGCAGACTACCCTGTAGTCGGAAAAGAGGAAGTCCATCTGATAGACGTCGCTCCTAACCAGATTGCCTCCATTGCAGCATCCCTGATTCCGTTCCTGGAGCATGACGACGCTAACCGCGCCCTCATGGGTTCCAACATGATGAGACAGGCTATCCCTATCATCAATCCGGAAGCCCCTATCGTAGGTACCGGTCTGGAAGGTCCGGTAATGAAAGACTCCAGAACCCAGATTGCCGCAGAAGGTGACGGTGAGGTTGTTTATGTAGACGCTAACCAAATCAAGGTCAAGTACGACAAGACCGAGGAAGAGAAATTTATCAGCTTCTCTCCTGAGATTACCGTTTACGACCTCCCGATGTACAGGAAAACCAACCAGAGCACATCCATCCGCCTGAAGCCTGTTGTCCGCAAGGGCGACAGAATTGTCAAGGGACAGATTCTTACGGAAGGATACGCTTCCCAGAACGGAGAGCTTGCACTGGGAAGGAACCTGAAGGTTGCCTTCATGCCTTGGAAGGGTTACAACTATGAGGACGCTGTCGTTCTTTCAGAAAGGATTGTAAGGGAAGATATCCTCACTTCCGTTCACGTGGACGAATACCTCCTCGAGGTAAGAGACACAAAGAGAGGACCTGAGGAACTGACCAAGGACATTCCTAACGTCAGCGACGACGCTACCAGAAACCTGGACGAGAACGGTATCATCCGTATCGGCGCTACAGTACAGCCGGGCGACATCCTCATCGGAAAGATCACTCCTAAGGGAGAGACCGATCCGTCACCTGAGGAGAAACTGCTGAGAGCTATTTTCGGCGACAAGGCAGGAGACGTCAAGGACGCTTCCCTGAAAGCATCCGCATCCCTTACCGGAACCGTCATCGGTAAGAGGCTCTTCTGCAAGGCCGGCCAGGGCAAGATGACCGACAAGGAGAGAAAGAACTTCAAGGCCAGGATGAAGGAAGAAGTCAAGAAAGCAGAAGAGGACTACACTAAGAAGTGCTCGGAGCTTAAGGCTTCCTTCATAGACAAGCTTCTTACTATTCTGGGCAAGAAGACTTCCCAGGGCGTAACAGACATCTTCGGAACCGTTCTTATCGCCAAGGGAAACAACTTCAGGAAAGATGTGCTGGAATCCATAGACAACTTTGAGCAGGTTAACCCGGCCAAGTGGACTGCGGACAAGCACACAAACGAGCTGACCAGATCTCTTATCCGCAACTATCTGACTGCTCTCAAGGACATTACCGCCAAATTCAAGAGGCGCCAGTTCGACATCCAGCAGGGTGACGAGCTTCCTAACGGAGTAATGCAGGTAGCAAAGGTTTACATTGCCAAGAAGAGAAAGATCATGGTCGGCGACAAGGTTGCGGGACGTCACGGAAACAAGGGTATCGTGGCCCGCATAGTCAGCGACGAGGACATGCCGTTTATGGAAGACGGTACGATTATGGATATCGTGCTCAACCCTCTGGGCGTGCCTTCACGTATGAACCTCGGACAGATCTACGAGACCGTTCTCGGATGGGCCGGAAAGGAACTTGGAGTCAAGTTCGCCACCCCTATCTTCGACGGAGCTTCTCTGGAGAACATCTGCGAGTACACGAACAAGGCAGGACTGCCTAGGTATGGTACAACCAGACTCAGAGACGGCGGAACCGGAGAACTGTTCGACCAGCCAGCTACCGTGGGCGTCATCTACATGATAAAACTCGACCACATGGTTGAGGACAAGATGCACGCACGTTCAACCGGCCCTTACTCTCTGATCACCCAGCAGCCTCTCGGAGGAAAGGCACAGCTTGGAGGCCAGAGATTCGGAGAAATGGAGGTTTGGGCGCTGGAAGCATTCGGCGCAGCCAACATCCTTCAGGAGATCCTGACAATCAAGTCAGACGATATCACCGGAAGAAGCCGCGCATACGAGGCTATCGTCAAGGGCGAGCCTATGCCGGCACCTAACATTCCGGAATCTCTGAACGTGCTCCTGCACGAGCTCAGAGGTCTGGGATTGAGCGTTCACTTGGATTAATCGGTAACTTAGAAATCTATCATTATGAATTTAAAGAAAGATACAAAGGTTAAGAGCAATTTCAGCAAGATTTCAATCGGTCTTGCCTCTCCGGAAGAAATCCTGGAGAGGTCTCACGGTGAAGTCCTCAAGCCGGAAACTGTTAACTACCGCACCTACAAGCCCGAAAGGGACGGTCTTTTCTGCGAGAGAATCTTCGGTCCTACAAAGGATTACGAGTGCTCCTGCGGAAAGTACAAGAGGATCCGCTACCGCGGAATCGTCTGCGACCGCTGCGGTGTGGAAGTTACCGAGAAAAAAGTAAGAAGGGAAAGGATGGGACACATATCCCTTACCGTTCCTGTAGCTCATATATGGTATTTCCGCTCCACTCCAAACAAGATCGGTTCGCTTCTCGGCATCAAGAGCAAGCAGCTGGATTCCATCATATACTATGAAAGGTATGTGGTTATCCAGCCTGGCGTTGCAGCCGAGAAGGGAGTAAGGGAACTGGATCTCCTCAGCGAAGATGAATATCTCGCTCTGACAGAGACTCTTCCTAAGGAGAATGCTATGCTCCCGGACGACGACCCTAACAAGTTTGTCGCCGAGATGGGTGCAGGCGCTATCTACAAGCTCCTTGCAAAGATCGACCTTGAAAATCTCGCTGCCGATCTCCGCCACTCACTGGAAACGGAGACCAGCCAGCAGAGAAAAACGGAAGCGCTCAAGAGACTCAGCATCATAGAGGCCTTCAGGGATTCCAAGGATATCAACCGCCCAGAGTGGATGATACTCAAGGTTATTCCTGTAACCCCTCCCGATCTGAGACCTTTGGTTCCGCTGGATGGAGGAAGGTTTGCAACTTCAGACCTCAACGACCTTTACAGAAGAGTTATCATACGTAACAACCGTCTGAAGAAACTCATCGAGATAAAGGCCCCTGAGGTAATTCTCCGAAACGAGAAGAGAATGCTCCAGGAGGCAGTGGATTCCCTGTTCGACAACTCGAAGAAGTCCAATACCATCAAGAGCGAATCCAACAGGGCTCTCAAGTCTCTGTCCGATTCCCTCAAGGGTAAGCAGGGAAGATTCCGCCAGAACCTCCTCGGTAAGAGAGTCGACTACTCTGCACGTTCAGTTATCGTCGTAGGACCAGAACTGAAGATGCACGAGTGCGGACTTCCAAAGTTCATCGCCGCTGAGCTTTACAAGCCGTTTATCATCCGCAAGCTTCTGGAAAGAGGCGTGGTCAAGACCGTAAAGAGCGCAAAGAAAATGGTCGACCGCAAGGATTCCGTAATCTGGGACATCCTGGAGAACGTGATGAAGGGCCATCCGGTTCTTCTTAACCGTGCTCCTACCCTCCACAGGCTCGGTATCCAGGCTTTCCAGCCTAAGCTCATCGAGGGCAAGGCCATTCAGCTTCACCCTCTGGCTTGTACGGCATTCAACGCAGACTTCGACGGAGACCAGATGGCGGTTCACCTCCCTCTGGGAAATGCAGCAGTGCTTGAGGCACAGTTGCTTATGCTCGGAAGCCATAACATCCTCAACCCTGCCAACGGAGCCCCTATCACCGTTCCTTCACAGGATATGGTGCTCGGACTCTACTACATTACAAAGGAAAGGGCAGGAATGAAGGGAGAAGGCGGAAGATTCTATTCTCCTGAAGAAGTCATCATAGCCTACAACGAACAGAGACTGGACATCCATTCCAAGATTTCTGTCCGTCTTCCTATCGACCTGATAGATCCTTCAAAGGGCTATCATCTGGTGGATACAACTACCGGCCGTATCCTCTTCAACCAGGTGGTTCCTAAGGAAGTGGGCTATCTCAACACCCTGATTAACAAGAAAGCGCTCAGAGATATCATCTCTCTTGTTATCAAGACTTGCGGAGTCATGAGGACAACCCAGTTCCTTGACGATATCAAGAATATGGGTTACCTGATGGCATTCCGCGGAGGACTTAGCTTCAACCTCGGAAACGTAATTGTTCCGGCAGGAAAGCAAAAGCTCATCGATGATGGTTACAAGAAGGCCGACGAGGTTAAGTTCAACTTCGACAACGGTCTGATAACCAACAACGAGCGTTACAACCAGATTATCGATATCTGGACTAATGTAAACAATGAGCTCAGTAAGGTTGTGGTCAAGGAAATCTCTGCAGACAACGAAGGATTCAATCCGGTATGGATGATGCTGGACTCCGGAGCCCGTGGTTCCAAGGAGCAGATCCGTCAGCTCTGCGGTATGAGAGGTCTGATGGCCAAGCCACAGAAATCAGGTGCTACAGGAGGTAACGAGATTATCGAGAACCCTATCCTTGCAAACTTCAAGGAAGGTCTTTCCGTGCTCGAGTACTTTATCTCCACACACGGTGCCCGTAAGGGTCTTGCCGATACCGCGCTTAAGACTGCAGACGCAGGTTATCTTACCAGAAGACTTGTGGATGTATCTCACGACGTGATAGTTACGGAAGAAGACTGCGGCACC
This sequence comes from Bacteroidales bacterium, assembly GCA_017550655.1. Lineage (GTDB taxonomy): Bacteria > Bacteroidota > Bacteroidia > Bacteroidales > UBA932 > Egerieousia. The sequence continues at coordinate 10,961 of JAFZOK010000023.1, forward strand.
CTCAGAGGACTTGTAGCAACCGAAATCAAAAACAAGGACGAAGTTGTGGAGACTCTCTACGACAGAATCCTCGGTAGAACAACAGTTCACGAAATTTACGATCCTACAAACGGAGAACTCATCATCGGTGCAGGTGAGGAAATCACAGAAGAGATTGCCGCCAAGATCGAGAGCCTCCCTATCGAGGCCGTCGAGATCCGAAGCGTGCTCACCTGCGAGAGCAAGAAGGGCGTCTGCGCCAAGTGCTACGGACGTAACCTTGCACGCAACAAGATGGTCGAGACCGGTGAGGTTGTGGGCGTTATCGCCGCACAGAGTATCGGTGAGCCTGGTACACAGCTTACTTTGAGAACATTCCACGTCGGAGGTACTGCAAGTGCTTCTGTCGCCGAGAATGAAATCGTCTCCAAGTATGACGGAAGGCTCGAATTCGAAGAGCTCCGCACCCTGGACAAGATAGACGAAACCGGTCAGAAACAGACCATCGTCATCGGCCGCGGCACTGAGCTCAGGATTGTAAACGCGGATAGCGGAATTTCCATGTCCGAATACCGAATCCCTTACGGTTCAATTCTTTACAAGAAGAATAACGAACTCGTGAAGAAGGGAGACAAGATCTGCGAATGGGATGCATACAACGCTCTCACACTCGCCGATGTTGACGGTAAGATCGCATACGACCAGCTGGTTGAAGGAGAAACATTCAAGTCTGAGCTGCTTGACGAATTCTCCAACCACGTAGATAGAGTCGTTGTTGATTCCAAGGACAAGAACAAGAACCCTGTAATCAAGATTGTGGACGCAGAAGGAAACGAGCTCAAGAGTTACAACCTCCCTCTGGGTGCGCATATTATGGTATCTGACGGACAGGAAGTCAAGGCCGGAGACATTCTGGTCAAGATTCCTAGAGCCGCCTCCTCAAAGGCCGGAGACATCACGGGAGGTCTTCCTAGAGTCACCGAGCTCTTCGAGGCGCGTAACCCTTCCAACCCAGCTATCGTCGCCGAGATTAACGGAGACGTACAGATGGGCAAGATCAAGAGGGGTAACCGCGAGATCATAATCAAATCCCGTCGCGGAGACATCGAGAAACACTACCTGGTTCCGACAACCAAGCAGATTCTCGTCCAGGAGAACGACTATGTGAAAGCCGGAGACGCGCTTTCAGACGGTAGCATCGCTCCTGCAGACATTCTCCGTATCCTCGGTCCTACCAAGGTCCAGGAGTACATCGTCAACGAGGTACAGGCGGTTTACAGAATGCAGGGTGTGAAGATCAACGACAAGCACTTTGAAGTCATTGTCCGTCAGATGATGCGCAAGGTGCAGGTTGTGGATCCGGGAGATACCCGCTTCCTTCCTGAACAGCTTGTGGACCGTCAGGAATTCTTCAAGCAGAACGACGAGCTTTGGGACAAGATGGTAATACTGGATGCCGGAGATTCCAAGAACCTCCGTGCCGGCCAGATTGTCACCGTCCGCGCTCTTAAGGACGAGAACTCTATCCTCAAGCGCCAGGCCCTGAAGACCGTTACCGCACGCAATGCCGTTCCCGCAACAGCAGACCAGATTCTCCAGGGTATCACAAGAGCCGCTCTGAAGACAAACAGCTTCATGAGTGCAGCTTCCTTCCAGGAGACGACCAAGGTACTCTCCGAGGCCGCAATCTACGGAAAGACAGATACTTTGGAAGGTCTGAAGGAGAACGTGATCTGCGGACATCCAATACCTGCCGGTACAGGTATGAGAGATTACGAACAGATTGTCGTAACCAGCGCTGAAGAATACCGCAAGATGATGAAAGCTCAGGCAGAGCTTGCAGCTCAGGCAGCTTCGTCTGAACAGTAATCGGAAGTTTTACCAAAACTGAAGGGGATGACTGAAAGGCCATCCCCTTTTTTTGCTATTTTTGTCTCCGCGATTGCAAATAACAACAATACATCTATATATGAAAAAACTATTCATTCTGGCTGTAGCCACTTTTGCAGCACTGAGCTGCACAGAGAAAAAGGCTGGTTACACCGTTACCGTAAACACGGAAGATGAGGGCTTTACAAGCTTCATCCTCACTAACCGCGACAAAGAAAACCCAGTTGCAGACACTGCTGCTGTAGTTGACAAGAAAGCCGTATTCACAGGAAACGTCGAGGGATTCGACATCCGTTCCATCATGGGAGTAAAGGAAGGAGAAGAGCCTGTTCAGATTGCAAGATTCTTCCTTGAGAATGCAGACTACACCATCAGCTTCACTCCGGACGGAAATCATTTCCATTCAACAATAGAGTCCAACGGACCTATCCAGATGGAAAAGGACTCTCTCGAAAACCTGATAAAAGCAGCTTACGGAGAAACCGATATGGACGCTCTGGAAAAGGAGTATATGGCAGGAGACGCCAAGGTTAAGGATTCCATCTGGGCCATCGTACAGCCTCTGCTGCAGAAGGGAGAAGAAGTTGAGAATGAGTACTATGCAAACAACCCTCTCTCCGTTCTGACTATGGAAGAAGCATATTCGGCTATCAGATATTCTCAGATAAGCCTCGATTCCGCAAAGAAGGTGATTGAGAGATATGCCGCTGTTCCTGCAGTTGCCGGCACCAGGCTTATGAAGAATATGCAGAAAGAATATGACAAGAGAGAATCTCTGGCTCCGGGAAACCAGGCACCTGACTTCACTCTCAACGATCCTGACGGAAACCCTGTAACCTTCTCCGAGGTTTATCCTAAGAACAAGGTTACTATGGTTGACTTCTGGGCTTCCTGGTGCGGACCATGCCGCCGTTTCAATCCTACCCTTACCCAGATTTACGCAAAGTACAGCAAGAAAGGCTTCGGCATTCTTGGAGTTTCTCTGGACAGCGACAAGGACAAGTGGGTTGAGGCTATATCAAAAGACAAGCTAGTGTGGCAGCATGTCTCCGATCTCAAGTTCTGGGATAGCGAGGCCGGCAAGCTCTATAGCATCAGCTCAATACCTCAGAGCTACTTCGTAGACAGCGAAGGCAAGATTCTGCTTGCATCGCCTTCCGAGGAGCAGATCGAAAGCTTCCTTGAAGAGTATCTGAAATAAGACAGTTAAGAGCGGGGCAGTTCCAGGTGGGCCTCCACTATCTGAAGGCCGCCGGCCGAGCGGATGTCCACGGCACCCAGTTCAGCAGGTATAAGGAACAGGTCCCCATCCTTTATGGTTTGGCTCTGGCGAATGCAGCCGGAGCCAAATTCTTTATAGAAGAGAGTTCCTTCTCCCCCTGTGCAGACAATCACGGTAAAGGATTCCCAGCGCGAATTGTCCAGGTGGAAGAAATTCTCCACGCCGCACTCCGGACGGCAGAAGGAGTCAAAATTAATGAAGGAACTTGTAAAGTGAGGGCATCTTGCAAGCGGCACTTCCCCTCCGTTGCTGTCGAACACATTGCGCTGGATTTCAACATATTCCTCCTGCTTTTCCTCAAAGTCTATGGCGTCAAGCGCATCCTCAAGATCCAGATGGCGCCTTTTGCCTTCTATGTCCACGCGGTTGAAGTCATAAAGCCTGTATGTGACATCTGAAGGCTGCTGGATTTCAAGAATTCGGGTCCCCGCTCCGATGCTGTGAACGGTTCCGGCAGGAATGAAATACCAGTCTCCCGGTTTCGGACAGAAACGGTTAAGGACATCCTCAAGGGTTTTCTCTCCCTTGAGGACATCTTTCTCCTGAATGGAATTGCTCACAATCTGGGCAAACTCCTTCTTTGAAAACTTCTTGGAAAATCCCAGGAGAAGCTCGGAATCCTTCTCAGCCTCAAGCACATACCACATCTCAGTCTTTCCGTTTGGAAGGCCTTTGCGGTCTGCCATCTCATCTCCCGGATGAACCTGTACGGAAAGCTGGTCTCTGGAGTTGATGTACTTTACAAGAAGAGGAAAACGGCCTCCGAATTTTTTCCACACGCGTTTACCTACGAGTCTTTCTCCATATTTGGCAACAAGAGCGGACAATTCCAAAGAGGTATCCTCGCCGGTAAGGCATACGGTCTCCCTTCCCTCCATCGCAGAGAGAATCCAATCCTCGCCTCCCCAAATTGTACCTATCCTTACAGGCTTGAACTTCAAAGGTTTGATCATCGGCTCCAGTCTCTTGTCTTATAGAATGTTAAGTGCAACGGTAACTCCCGCCATCACAATGGAAACCATACTCATAAGCTTGATAAGTATGTTCAGCGACGGGCCGCTGGTGTCCTTGAACGGATCGCCAACAGTATCTCCGACAACGGTAGCCTTGTGGGCGTATGAACCCTTGCCTCCGAAGTGTCCTTCCTCAACATATTTCTTGGCATTGTCCCAAGCTCCTCCGGAATTAGCCATAAACACGGCAAGAACGAATCCGCTGCTCAGGCCTCCAATCAGAAGACCCAGAACTCCGGAAACTCCGAGAACTATTCCAACTACCACAGGAGCGGCAATGGCAAGGAGTGAACTTCCTATCATCTCCTTTTGGGCGCTGCGGGTGGAAATCTCTACGCAACGTGCATAGTCCGGAGTGCTTGTCCCTTCCAGGATTCCCTTGTCCGAGTTGAACTGGCGCCTTACTTCCTCCACCATCTTCTTGGCGGCCCTTCCCACGGAACCCATAGTGAGACCGCAGAACAGGAAAGCCAGCATAGCGCCGATAAACACTCCCACCAGAACCTTAGGGTTCATGAGATTGACGTCGAACCAGGTCATGAAGTCTGCAAACCCCGCATTGTGGAGAGCCTCCTTGCTGTCTATACTTAGAGACTGAACGTTGAGGTTGCGGATAGCGGCCTCCAGTCCGGAAGTGTCCGCAACCCTGAGGAGGGCAATCTTGATTTCCTCTATGTAAGAAGCCAGCAGAGCCAGAGCCGTAAGGGCGGCGCTTCCTATAGCGAATCCCTTGCCGGTGGCTGCGGTTGTGTTTCCAAGAGCATCCAGAATGTCTGTGCGGTCTCTGACCTCAGGATCTAGTTCACTCATCTGCGCGTTTCCGCCGGCATTATCTGCAATTGGGCCGTAAGCATCTGTAGCCAAAGTAATTCCAAGAGTTGAAAGCATACCCACGGCGGCAATTCCTATACCGTAAAGTCCGAGGGAAAGATTCTCCTTGGAAAGCAAGCTTCCGGTAAATTCCGTGGCGCAAAGGTAAGCCAGAATGATGGCCGCGCCAATTGTGATAACAGGAATGGCAGTGGAAATCATACCGGTTCCCACACCGGAGATGATAACTGTAGCAGGCCCTGTCTCCGCATTCTCAGCGATTCTCTTTGTCGGACGGAAAGAGTGGGAAGTATAGTATTCCGTGGTCTTTCCTATGATGATACCGGCTATAAGTCCGGTAACGACAGAGAAGGATATTCCCAGCCAGTGGGTAAGTCCCAAAGCATACAATATTATAAAGGAGAAAACGGCTATCAGCACCGACGCGAAATTGACTCCCAGGTTGAGGGATTTCATAAGCTGCGCCATATTGGCCTTCTCCTTTGTCCTTACCAGGAAGATTCCTATCACTGAGAGGAAAACTCCGACTGCGGCAATCAGCATAGGGGCGAAAACTGCCTTGAGCTGCATTCCTCCGGAACCTATAAAGGCGGATGCGCCAAGAGCGGCGGTAGCAAGCACGCTTCCGCAATAGGACTCGTAAAGGTCCGCTCCCATACCGGCAACGTCTCCTACATTGTCTCCAACGTTATCCGCAATGGTTGCAGGATTCCTCGGGTCATCCTCAGGAATTCCGGCCTCGGTCTTTCCAACGAGATCCGCTCCCACGTCTGCGGCCTTGGTATAGATTCCGCCGCCGACCCTGGCGAACAGAGCCTGGGTGGAAGCACCCATTCCGAAAGTAAGCATCGTAGTGGTGATGATCGTGAGTTTCTGGGCCGCATCTGCCGGATTGATGAAATAATCCAGCACCATATACCATATAGATATATCAAGGAGTCCGAGGCCCACAACCGTAAGTCCCATAACCGCACCGCTGCGGAAAGCCACCTTCAGGCCGCTGTTGAGAGACTTGCGGGCGGCGTTTGCCGTACGGGCGGAAGCGTATGTGGCGGTCCTCATTCCGATGTAGCCTGCCAGGCCGCTGAAGAAACCACCGGTAAGGAAGGCGAACGGAACCCATCCGTTCTGGATTCCCAGCCCGTAAGCCAGGAAAGCGAAAATCGCGGCAAGAACCACGAACACTATTATGACTATCTTGTACTGCTGCTTAAGATAAGCCATAGCACCCTGGCGTACATAAGAAGCAATCTCCCTCATTCTGGGGGTGCCTTCGTCCTGACGAAGCATCTGACGGTAAAACAGGAACGCGAATCCAAGCGCCACCAAAGATGCGGCAGGAACCAGATAAAACAGTAAAGAGGTTGTATCCATACTCTAACTTTTATAAAAGATTTAAATTATATTCCCAAAGATACAAAAATTTTATTTTCCAGACGTGCAATTTCACTTTCATTTAGTAAGCCCTCCGCAATAACCTGTCTGATCACCGACTCTGCAAGATACTGCAAAGTATCTGTCTTTGAACCTGTTGTGGCGATAACAATTTTCTGTCCACCCGTTAGAGAGTTAGCGTTTTCCCTAGCTGAAACCCTATTTTTACGCACTTTTTCAAGGAGTTGGCGGGCTCTCTTTGCCACTGCAGGTGCCGGATTGATAACAATCAATTTGTCAGAGGACACCTTCCTGATCAGAGGTTCCAGGAACGGATAGTGAGTGCATCCCAGGACCACGCAGTCCGCACCGGCCCCTATCATAGGATCAAGATATTTCTTTACAAGAGCCTCTGCCTCAGGAGATTGTGTATCGCCATTCTCTACGAGCTCAACCAGTCCGTCCCCCACTTCCTCTATGATTTTCACCTCTTTACGGCGGGCATACTTTTCAGAAGTAGCCTTATAGAGGCTTCCCTGCAATGTTCCGTGGGTTGCCAGCACCCCTATCACTCCCGTCTTGGTCAAAGTGGCGGCCGGTTTGACTGCCGGTTCCATCCCAACAAACGGAATATCAAAGGTTTGCCTTAGTCCTTCTATAGCCGCTGCTGTTGCTGTATTACAGGCCACCACGATGATTTCAGCTCCCCTTTCAATAAGAAATCTGGATATCGCGGAGACTCTTTTCAATATCATTTCCTTACTTTTTCTGCCATAAGGACAGTATGCCGCATCTGAAATATAGAAGTAATCCTCTGAGGGCATTATCTTTATGAGCTCCTTCCAAACTGAAAGGCCTCCGGCTCCCGAATCAAATATACCTATCATATATAAGGCGTTTTAGCAAACCTTGCGGCTGCATCCACCACAAATATAACATAAATGTTGCATTTTTTCATTAAAAAATAAAAGCAACTGAAAATAGTTGTTCAAAAGTTTTGTCAATTGAGATAAATTTCAGTATCTTGCACCCCTAAACTAAAGCCAACCGAACCAATTTATTATTAACAAATAAACAACACTACTTAAAATTAACTAAAAATCAACCAAATGAAACGAATTACATTTGTTTTGGCGTTACTGTTATTGTGTGTTGGGCAAATTGCTTATGCACAGACAATAAAAGTAACAGGAACCGTTACCGACGCGGCCACCGGCGAAACGCTTATCGGTGCGGGCGTTCAGGTTAAGGGTGCCACCACCGGTGCTGCTACTGATTTGAACGGACAGTATGTCATCAACGTAAGACGGGATGCCGTACTGGTCTTCACTTATCAGGGCTACACCACCCAGGAGGTGCCTGTTAACGGAAGATCCGTCATCAACGTAGCTCTTTCTCAGGACGCGGAAGAACTTGAGCAAGTTGTTATCCTTGGTTACGGTACAGCTAGAAAGATCTCCACCGTGGTAGGTTCTGCCCAGACCGTTAAGGCAAAGGCCCTCAAGGACAAGCCGGTTATCAACGCCGCCGATGCTCTTCAGGGACAGGTTGCAGGTCTGCAGGTTTACACCTCTTCAGGAGACCCTTCAGCAACTGTATCAATGAGAATTAGAGGTGTGAACTCCCTCCAGGCTTCCACGACTCCTCTGTTCGTGCTGGATGGAACCCCAGTTCTCAGCGACATCTTCAACACTCTGAACCCTAACGACATTGAGAGCGTAACCATTCTTAAGGACGCTTCCTCAACCGCAATCTACGGTTCACGTGCTGCCAACGGAGTTGTTTACATTACTACCAAGAAAGGTACCACCGAGAAGCCAGTAGTAAAGCTTTCCGCTAACTACGGTATCTCCAACCTTGCAAGAAACCCAATCAAGCGTGTGAACTCCGAGGAGTGGTTCAGACTGAACGAAATGGTTGACCCATCCTTCCTGACCGATCCTGACTTCCAGGCAAACAAGAAGTTCAGACTGGAAAACAAGATCGGGACCAACTGGATGAAGTGGGCTTTGAACCAGAACATCCCTACTATGGGTGCAGACCTTTCAGTTTCCGGTAGAACCAAGGTTGTTGACTACTACATTTCCATGACTGCAAACAGAATGGAAGGTATTGAGCCTATGACCGCCCACAACCGTTATGCTGCACGTATCAACATGAACGTCAAGCCTACAGACTGGTTCAAGTTCGGTATCAGCATGGGTCTTGGATATCAGCAGTCAAGGGAGAACCCTTACAACTCTGACTTCTCTTCCGGTAACCGTAACAACTGGAACAACCCTGTAAACTTTGCTCTGTGGGCACCTACATGGTGGACTCCTTACGAGATTCTCACAGACAGCTCAGGAAACTTCATCGGCTACGGAGAAGAGACTCCTTATATGGATGACTTCGGTTCCTGGAACCCTCACTACCGTTTCAAGTATCTTAAGGTTAAGAACAATACCGTAAGATTCAACGGCAACCTCTATGAGGAAATCACTCCTCTCAAAGGCCTGACAGTTAGATTTGCACAGGGTCTCGAAGGCTACGACTACAGATATACCCGTAGAGATCTGAAGGATCCTAATGGCTGGATTTACATTTACCACAATGGAAATGACGGAAATCCTTACGGATCTTTGGCACAGCAGAGTTTCACAAGATACTATCGTCTTACATCTACCAATACAGCTGAGTACAAGTTCCAGTTAGGTGAAAATCACAACATCACCGCTCTGATTGGTCAGGAGGCCATCATAAACAACACAACCGGTTTCAGCGCATACGGTAGCAATATTCCAGATATCCGCCTTTGCACTCTTGACAATATAGATCCGGAAAGGGCTTGGAGTATTGGAGAAAGCTGGTCACAGTCCAAGTACAATTCCATCTTCTCAAGACTTTCTTACGACTTTGCAGGCAAGTACTATATCGACGCTTCTTTCCGTCGTGACGGTTCTTCCCTCTTCGGAGCAAACAACAGATATGCAAACTTCTGGTCCGCAGGTGCAATGTGGAACATCAAGGCAGAAAACTTCATGAAGGATGTTGACTGGATCAACAAACTGCAGCTCTCTGCCAACTACGGTACTGTAGGTAACTCCGGTATCAGCAACTATCTGTCTCACGCAACAGTTGCAACCGGAACCAATTATTTGGGAACTACATATTATATCAACAACTCCGGTAACGAGAACCTGACTTGGGAGACTCTGGAGAGCTTGAACATAGCTCTCGACTTCAGACTCTTCAACAGACTCGAGGCAAAGGTTGAGGTTTACAGAAAGAACACTAAGGACATGCTCCTTGAAATTCCGTGGTCTTACTCAACCGGTTTCTCCGGCGGTTACGGTAACATCGGTAACATGAAGAACGAGGGTATCGAGGCAACTCTTACCTACGACTGGATCCGCAACGAGAACATGTTCCTGCAGACCAGCCTTAACCTTTCCTACAACAAGGACAAGATCACCAAGCTGTTCGACGGACGTGACTCATTCGAGCTTCCTGACTACGGTCTGAACTACTGCGTAGGCCACTCCGCAGGTGAACTCTGGTACGTAAAGAGTGCCGGTATCGACCCTGCAAACGGTCGCCCTCTGTGGTACGACAAGGACGGCAACATCACTGATGTTTACTCAGACGATAACTGCGTTCTCCTTGGCAAGTCCAGATACGCTCCTTGGTCAGCCGGTCTGCAGATCGACTTCACCTACAAGAATTTCGCTCTCCAGGCTCAGTTCTCAGGTATCTTCGGAAAATATCTGATCAACAACGACCGCTACTTCTACACCAACTCCAACTTTGCAGACAACCGTCTTGCAAGCGAGCTCCTTACAGAAATGTGGCAGACTCCAGGCCAGAAGGCAAAATATCCGAATCCGGCATATGTTGTTAACGGCGAATGCTTCGACTCACGTCTGGTTGAGAACGCTTCATTCGTAAGACTTAAGGGTGTTACCCTTTCTTACTCTTTGGGCAAGAATGCCATCAACAAGCTCGGTGGTGTACTTACAGGCGTAAGATTCTTTGTAACAGGTCGTAACCTCCTTACCTGGACCAAGTACTCCGGTTGGGATCCTGAGCAGAACATCAATCTTCAGCTCGCTGTTTATCCTAACACTAAGCAGTATGCAGCAGGTGTCGAGTTAACTTTCTAAAATCGCAGAGAATATGAAAAAGATTATATTATCACTTGCAGTTTTGGCTCTCTTTTTAACAAGTTGCAACTTGGATGAGCAGCCTCAGGGAGTTATTCCAAAAGATAACTCCATTGCTACAGTAGAAGATGCTGAGGGATGGATGAACTACGAATACATCTATATGAGGGCTTATACAGCCGGTTCTTTCATTTACACTCCTGAAATTGCATCAGACTTCTACAATCCTAGCATTGACTATGGTAACCGCGAGGGTTCCGAGTACAGATGGGATTGGAATTCAGGCGACCCGTTTGTTGATATCTGGGGAGGAGCATACAGTGGCATTAATCACGCATGCTATGTTATCGAGTCCATCGATAATCTGGACAAGAGTGGATTTGATTCAGACGAGCTTAATCGCCTCAACAAGGTTCTTGGTGTAGCGCACTTCACAAAGGCATATTTTGGACTCAAGCTTCTTGAGTACTATGCCCCTGTTTACAATGCTGCAAATAAAGACAAGTACGGAATCATGCTGGTTGACCTTCACCGTCCTACCGGTGACATCACCACCTATCCTGGAAGAAGCACAGTTGCTGAATCTTACAACTGGGTACTCAATGAGGCAAACCAAGCTCAGAACTATCTTTCCTCTATCGCTGGCGAAGTTGGCTCAGAAGAACTTACCATTGACGTCGTTCGCGCCTTTAAGGCAAGACTCGCACTGTATATGGGCAATTTTGATGAGGCTATATCCCTTTCAACCGCTTTGGTTGACGGTGGAAAGTATCCTCTTTGCGAAAATCAGGCAGAAATGACCGCTCTCTGGAAGAACGACTCCGGTAAGGAATGCATTCTTCAGCTTTGGGCTGACGCTGGTGCAAACTCTGTTCCTAGCTCTAACGACCCAGGTTACCTTGGATATACTCCTAGCAATGGTCAATACAGGCCAGACTGGATTGTAAACAAGTGGGTTGCAAGTACTATGTATGATGTAGATGACCTCAGATACACTACCTGGTTTAAGACCGGCCTCAAAGTTACAGTATCCATTGGAACTGCCTCCGGAATGACTCTTATGGACAAGTTCCCTGGAAACTCTGCACTTGGTTCTGAGACAGCTCATGTACAAAGAATTAAACCTTTCCGTATCGCTGAGCAGTATCTTATCGCTGCAGAGGCATTTGCCATGAAAGGCGGTGCAGACGCAGTTGCTTGCCAGTATCTGGATAAACTTCTTTCCAAGAGAGTTCCTTCCCACACCTCCCTCTCCCTTACAGGAGACGCTCTTAAGGTTTTCATCAAGGAAGAAAGGGCTAAGGAGTTCATTGGAGAAGGTTTCAGATGGTTCGACCTCAAGAGATGGGGAGAAGGAATGGCCGCAAGACCAGACCCTCAGCTCAAGGCTCTGATTCACACCGGTGGTTCCAACGGTCCTGCACTTAATCTTGCAGTTTCTGCTTCTGACCATCGCTGGGTAGCTCCTATTCCAGTTGACGAGCTTGCAGCCAACCCTCAGATCAGAGATCAGCAGAATCCTGGTTATTAATAGTTAAACTTATTAAACAAGAAGATTATGAAATCATTGAAATACGTTTTAGGTTTAGTGCTTTCTGTATTGCTCGTAACTTCCTGTGCATCAAAGTGGCCTTACTATACGGTTACAAACGATGATGTTACCTGGGAATTAGAGGGTAATACTTACAGCTTAAATGCAGAAGAGACTCCTATCGTTATTACGATTCAGAGAGGTGTTGCTACCGAGGCAGCTTCTGTACCATTGACTTTGGAAGACACCCACGGCATTTACACTCTCACCCCTTCTAAGGTTGATTTTGCAGCTGGCGAGTATGTCAAGACAGTAACTCTTACTTATCAGTATGCTGGACTGACTCCAGGTACGGAGTACACCTTCAACCTGAAATTCCCGGATTCCCAGGCTGGTGCAGGTTGCTATAACGAATTTGCCGGAAACGGTATGATGCAGCTTGAATACGAGGACTACAAGGATGTTGAGTACGAGGTATTCTGGTTTGTAAATGCCTCTGCTACCGCTTTCACCTACAGAATAGGATCTATTGATGAAGCTTGCGATGTAACTGAAGTTAAGCTCATGAGAGCCAAGAGCACCAAGAACTATTACAAGTTCTGCGTTTGGGGAACTGGCGGCAATTTCACCGAGCTTGAGTTCAAGAACAATGGAGACGAGTCTATAACTGTTTCCAAGTATGCCGGCTACAACGAGAATATAACGCTTAACACTTCAACCAACAGGGCTGTTTATACCGCTACCGTTGCCGGACACACTTACTCGTTCACCACAAGAATTGCCAATTGCGGTGTTTACGGTTCCGGTAATGTAGAGATTCAGACTAACGACGAGATAGAAATGGAAGGCTGGGTTCAGAAAGACGGAGCTTACTATCCAAACAGCTACAATACCTATCGTGACTACTTAGTTGACTAACAGTTGACTTGGCAGATAATTCCTGAAAGGGTCCGGGCAACCGGGCCCTTTCTTTTTGCTCTTCTTCAAATAAGGTTTTGAAATAGGAACAATAATTGCTACATTTGTTTTATTGCAATAGAATGAAATGTACTAAAACCGATATTAATATGAGAACAATCGTGAGAATTCACAGGCTTTGTGCTATGCTGGTTGCATCGGGTATAATCTCCTTGGCAGCAACTTCTTGCGGCGGAGGAGGCGGAAAAGGCGACAAGCCAACACCTACCCCTACAACAGAGACTTTAAGCGTAAGCCCAAGCACCCTTACTCTTGCAGGAGGGGCTTCCGGAACCATAAACATTACATCAAATGTTGCCTGGACGGTTAGCGCTTCTACAGGTTATACCGTATCTCCGGCCAGCGGAAGCAACAACGGAACCGTAAAGGTTACTGCAAGTGCTTCGGCAGCAGGCGGAACCGTTACGGTTAAAGGAAAGAGCAAGACAGTTTCCGTTACAGTAAGCGCTCCAAGTGCCGCTACCATAACATTGAGTCCGGAAAGCATTTCAATACCGGCGCCGGTAGGAAACGGCACTTTTACAATAAACTGCAGCGGTGCGTGGACAATTACCCTTCCAAGTCCTAAACCGGCCTGGCTTTCAAGCGTTACTCCAGCAAGCGGAACCGGAAACGCAACCGTTTCTGTCAACACCGCCAAATACACGGAAAAGGTAAAAGCTCAGACATTCCTTACCATAAAGAGCGGAACCAATACCAAGTACCTGACCATTACAAAGGAGGCTGCAACCAACACTCCTCCTACCAAGCCAACAGGACTTAAGCCAACAGGTAGCGGAGTTGAAACCATAACAACATTCTCCTGGACCGCTTCTACAGACCCTGATGGAGACAAAATCAAGTACACGGTAATGCTCTCCAAAGACGGTGGCGCCAACTGGACTTCTTTAGAAGCTACGGAGAAGACCTCCATAATGAACAAGACAGAACTGGAGAAAAGCACTACATATCAATACAAAGTAGTCGCCGATGACGGATATGAGGGTGGAAAGACTGAAAGTGATGTTGTTACCTTCACCACCACCTCTACAAAAACATATTGGGCAGACGGAGAATACAAACTCTATGAGGTTGGCCCTGACGGTACGCCAACCGAGGTATCTTCAACCTCCAGGCCTTTCAAGCTCATCTACACAGGAGACGGCTATACCCAAGACCTCTTCAACTACGGCGGACAGTTTGATCAGGAAGTTCAAAAAGGAATAAAAGCTCTGTTCCAGATTGAGCCATACAAACATTACTATAGCTACTTTGCAATCTATGTTATTGCAGCATATTCCAACGAGGCCGGCATGAGTATAGGAAGCACAGGTTCAACCCCAGGTTCTACCAGTTGGGATGAGGCTGCAGTAAAGGTTGATACCAAGTTCAAATGTACCTGGGCCGGAGGTAACTCTACCGGTATAGGTTGCAATTCAACCACCGTTCTTGAGTATGCAGGTAAGATTCCGGGAATGACTTCTATGGCTGCGATTACATCTTCGCCTATAAGTATCATTATCAACGCAGACCAATACGCCGGAACCAATAGCTGGAGTTTTAACTCATCTTGGGGTGGCTGGAAAGTTCTCTCAATTGCCATGACACCTGCAAGACACCCTGCCAGTTCATCTTACGGTGGATTCGAATACACTTTAAGACACGAATTTGGCGGCCATGGAATAGGTCTTTTGGGAGACGAGTATGTATATTACAATACAACGGCTTACCCACAATCAAACGAGGGGACTTTCCGTATATGGCAGGATCAGGCGGGATGTTACAGCAACACATATCTTCCTAACTGGGATACTGCAAATAATGCGTGGTATTCAGATTATGATCACTGCAACATTGGCCTTACTCCAACTGTAGAAGGCGCCAACTGGAAGACTTTTGCAGACCAATCCAAGTATAGCGGCTGCAATATCAATCTTCACAAAGGAGCTTTAATGTATGGCGTGGGTATTTACCGTTCAGAGAACAACAGTTGCATGATCAACAATGTTACTCACTACAACACGATTAGCCGCTGGAAGATTTACTGCAGAATCAAGATTACGGCAGGAGAAACCCCTACTGTAGAAGACTTTATGTCTATCGACACAGACGTAATCAATCCTTACGCTTCCGCAGCACCTTCTACAAAGGGTGCAACGCCTGACAAGAGAAGATGTGAGGGACCGCTGCTTATGGACCCTTATCACAAGAAACCTTACTTCCTGAAGTAACACCTTGTTATACAGTTCAAAGGAGAGGCTCGGCGATGAACCTCTCCTTTTTATTTTCAGAGCTCTGAAAAAGATAAAAAAGGGAATGCGTTTGAACATTCCCTTTTTCGTATTATTTAATCGTTCCCGATTAAATAATTCCCTGCTCCAGCATTGCAGTAGCAACCTTCATGAAGCCGGCGATGTTGGCACCCTTTACATAGTCTACATGACCGTCTGGCTGAGTACCATACTTAACGCACTGCTCGTGGATGCTCTTCATGATGAAGTGCAGCTTGTCGTCAACTTCTTTTGCATCCCAGCTGATATGCTCGGCGTTCTGAGTCATTTCAAGACCTGAAGTTGCTACACCACCGGCGTTAACAGCCTTACCAGGGGCAAAGAGAATGCCGTTGTTCTGGAAATAGTGGATAGCGCCAGGCTGGCAACCCATGTTGGAAACCTCGCAGCAGCACCAGCAACCGTTTGCCTGCAGCTCTTTTGCATCGTCCTCAGAAAGCTCGTTCTGGAATGCGCAAGGCAGAGCGATGTCGCAAGGAATGCTCCAAGCCTTCTTGCCTGCAGTGAATTTAGCTTTCTCTGGGAACTTGGTAGCCATATCCTCTACCTTGTTGCGGTTAGAAGCACGCATATCAAGCATGTAGGCGATCATCTCGTCTGTAATGCCATCAGGAATCTCGCAGACTCCATCAGGACCGGAGATGGCAACAACCTTTGCGCCAAGTTCCTTAGCCTTAGTTGCGGCACCCCATGCAACGTTACCGAAGCCGGAGAGAGCAACCTTCTTGCCTACGATATCCTTTCCAGCCTTCTCCAGAAGGTGCTGGGTGAAATACAGGGCACCGAAACCGGTAGCCTCAGGACGAAGGATAGAACCTCCCCAAGTTGCGCCCTTTCCGGTAAGAACTCCGGTATTGTACTCTCTTGCGAGCTTCTTGTACATACCATAGAGGAAACCGATCTCGCGGCCGCCAACTCCAACGTCTCCTGCAGGAATATCCTGGTCAGGACCGATGCACTGCCAAAGTTCAGTCATGAAGGCCTGGCAGAAACGCATGATTTCGTCGTTTGACTTTCCAACAGGATCGAAGTCAGAACCACCCTTTGCTCCACCCATAGGGAGAGTAGTCAGAGCGTTTTTGAAAGTCTGCTCGAAACCGAGGAATTTCAGCATTGAAGGAACCACTGCCTTGTGGAAACGGAGACCTCCCTTGTAAGGGCCGATAGCGCTGTTGAACTGGATACGATAACCGATGTTGGTCTGAACCTCACCCTTATCGTCTACCCAAGTTACTCTGAATGTGAAGATACGGTCTGGTTCAACCATTCTCTCGACAATCTTTGCCTTTTCAAATTCAGGATGCTGGTTATAAACCTCCTCGATGCTCTCGAGAACTTCCTGAACGGCCTGAAGGTACTCATTCTCACCAGGATGCTTTGCAGCCAGGTTAGCCATTATTTCAGCTGTTTTCATAAAATTATGATTTTAAAAATTTGGTTTTGTTATAGTGTGTTTGTTTAGTTTATTCTACTGTCCAGGTAGCGCCGCTGTGAAGCAGCTCGTCCATAGAGTGGATCTTTGCCTTGGCCTTGACTTCATCCATCTGCTCATAGATGCTGTCGTCATAGGTTTTGTCAGCCACATCGCGGATGACACCAAGTGCCACAGGGAAGTCAGGACCCTTCATATCCACCAGCATAGAGTGGATGCCGAAGTTATCCTCCTTAGAGTTGTGGACCAGAAGGTCTTTCTCCGTGATGCCGTCCTCTCCGATCTTTACAACCTTGAGTTTCAGGCCGTCCAGGATAATACCCTTGTCGCGGTCCTTGCCGAAGATCATAGGTTCCCCGTCGCGGAGAATGATGGTGCGGTCTGCCCTTACGGCGCGGTCTGAAATATCCGCGTGCGTACCGTTGTTGTAGATCATGCAGTTAACCAGCATCTCCATAACAGATGTGCCGTCGTGCATTGCAGCCCTTACCATAATCTCCTGGTTGAGTGCAAGCTCGCTGTCCAGGCTTCTGGCGAAGAATGTTCCCCTTGCGCCCAGAACAAGTTCTCCAGGAGTGAACGGATACTCAACCGTTCCGTAAGGAGAAGTCTTGGTAACCATTCCGAACTTGGAAGTCGGGGAATACTGGCCCTTTGTAAGTCCATATATCCTGTTGTTGAACAGAATGATGTTTACGTCTATGTTACGGCGGATCTCGTGGATGAAATGGTTTCCTCCGATAGCCAGGGCGTCTCCGTCTCCGGTCATCTGCCAAACG
Organism: Bacteroidales bacterium; assembly: GCA_017550655.1. Taxonomy (GTDB): domain Bacteria; phylum Bacteroidota; class Bacteroidia; order Bacteroidales; family UBA932; genus Egerieousia. The sequence goes on from JAFZOK010000023.1 coordinate 28,462, forward strand.
GAAAGCTTAGGGTTTCCAACCTTCATTCCGGTAGCCAGTGCTCCTGCCCTTCCGTGGATTCCGTGGAAGCCGTAAGTGTTCATGTAGTAAGGGAAGCGGCTGGAGCAGCCGATACCTGAAACAAAGACAAACTGCTCTCTGGTATATCCCCTCCTCTCGCATATCTCAGGCATTGCCCTGAGAACGGCGGCGAGTATTGCGTGGTCTCCGCATCCCGGGCACCACTTTACTATCTGGTCGCTTTTGAAATCTTGCTGTGTGTATTTCATAACTTTTCCTCCGCGATTAAAGGGTGTTTACTTTATCCACGATTTCGTGAACCATAAATGGCTGGCCCTGCACTTTATTGAGCTGCAGATACTTGAACTGAGGAAGCTTAGCTCTCAGATAATCTGCAAACTGGCCGCTGTTGAGCTCGCATACAAGAATTTTCTTGTAGTGACTGAATACCTCGGCGGTATTCTTTGGCAGCGGATTGATGTAGTCAAACTGCGCGAATCCAACGCTCTTTCCCTCTTCAAGCAACTGTGATGTTGCGGTATAGAGGTGGCCGTAAGTTCCGCCCCAGCCAACCAGCAGCACGTCTGCTTCCTTCTGTCCGTAAACTTCCAGTTCAGGAATGAAGTCTGCCATTTTCTCGATCTTCTTTGCACGGTTTGCCACCATCATCTCGTGAACCTCAGGATCCGAGGAAACGGCTCCGGCCGGAGTTTTCTCCAGACCGCCTACCCTATGCTCCAGACCAGGAGTTCCTGGGATAGCCCACTTTCTTACGAAGGTCTCGGGATCTCTCTCGAACGGCTTGAACTTGCCCTCGCACTCCGTGATAATAGGAGGGTTGATTGCAGGGAAGTCGCTCATGGAAGGAATCTTCCAAGGCTCGCTTCCGTTTCCGAGATAACCCTCTGAAAGGAAGACAACCGGCATCATGTGCTCCATCGCGAACTTGGCGGCGTAGAAGGCGGCCCTGAAGCAGTCGCTTGGAGTTCTTGCAGCCATAACCATTACCGGGCACTCTCCGTTTCTTCCGTAGAGAGCCTGGCCGAGGTCTGTCTGCTCTGTCTTTGTAGGAATACCGGTGGAAGGGCCGCTGCGCTGAACGTCAACTACAACCAGCGGAAGCTCGGCGATGCAGGCAAGACCAAGGGCCTCGCTCTTGAGGCTCAGGCCTGGACCGGAAGTCGTTGTCACCGCCATGTTGCCGGCGTATGCGGCACCTATGGATGTACATATTCCGGAGATCTCGTCCTCGCACTGCATTGTCTTGACACCCAGATTCTTATGTATGGCAAGCTCTTCCAGGATGGCTGTGGCCGGGGTGATAGGATAAGAGCCTACGAACATAGGCCTTCCGCTCTTCTCGCAAGCGGCTATCAGTCCCCAGGCAGTTGCCTGGTTTCCGTTTATGCTGCGGTAAACGCCCTTCTCCAGCTTGGCCGGCTCAATGGTGTAGGTGTTGCCGATAGCATGAGTGTTGTGGGCATAGTTGTAACCGTCGTTGAGCACCTTGATATTAGGCTCGATAAGATCCGGTTTCTTGGCAAACTTCTTCTTAAGATACTCCTCTGTGAAATGCAGAGGGCGGTTGAACATGAAATAGCACATTCCAAGCGTAAAGATATTCTTGCACCTTACGATGGATTTGATGTCCATTCCGCTATCCTTCAGGCTCTCCTTTGTAAGAGAGGTGATAGGAGCCCATATTACGTTGTAATCCTGGAGATTGAGTTCCTGTACCGGATCCATTGTCTTGAAGCCGGCCTTCTGAAGGCCCTGCTCGTCAAAGGAATCCTGGTCCAGGATTATGCTTCCTCCGGGTTTAGCGAACTTGGCGTTTGCCATAAGTGCAGCCGGATTCATCGCTACGAGAACATCTGCAAGATCTCCCGGAGTCTTTACGTTGTTGTTACCGATATGCACCTGAAAACCGGACACTCCTGATACCGTGCCCTGTGGAGCTCTGATTTCTGCCGGATAATCCGGGAATGTGGAAATCTCGTTACCGTACAGCGCAGAAGCGTCTGCGAACAGGGTTCCAGTAAGCTGCATTCCGTCTCCGGAATCGCCGGTGAAGCGGATTACCACATCTTTTACGTCAACCACTTTACGTTCCATAAAAACTATTAACGATTCGAGTGTAGAAATACTTTCAATTATTCATTAAAATATTTCCAAATATAGTTATTCTTTCAACCTTCACCAACAAAATCGCGATAATTTTTAAACAAACGTATCAACACCGGATAAAAACACAAACGGCCCGCTAAAACGAGCCATCTGTTTAATAGTTTAAGCCGCTTAAGCGGCCGGCACGGAGTGCCGTAATCCCCCTTGAGGGGGTGCAGGGGGTGAGTCAACACAAATTCAGGCTACTGGATTTGTGTTGGCTGAGTCTTGCTGGCAGGTATACCGAGCTCTGCCTTTACCAAAGGAAGCAGGTTAACGGTATTTGCATCGTCGATATAAACCAGTGCTCCTGAAGCAAGATCCAGGACATAAGCCAAACCCTGGGCCTTTGCCACTTTTTCGATAGCATCGTAGGCCTTCTTCATGACAGGCTCCATCAGTGTGTTCTGGCGAGCGGTGAAATCCTGCTCTGCCTGACTCTGGAACTGCTGGATACGCTGGATAATGCTGTTGATTTCATCTTCCTTGGTTTTCTTGATGGACTCGTTCCAGGTAGAAGCCTTCTCGTTGTATTCCTTTACCTTAGTATCGTAGTCGCTCTTCATTGAGTTAAGGGTTTCCTGGAGCTCCTTGCCAAAGGCCTGGAGTTTTGTATATGCCTCGTCTCTCTCAGACATGAGAGCTACCACTTCCTGTGAATTGATGTGACCGAGCTTCTGGGCCAAAACCTTGGTCGGCATCAGGGCTGCGCTTGCGATAACTGCGGCAGCCATCAACATAATTGTTTTCTTCATAATTGTATCTTCTTTTTTGTTTTGTTATTCTATTTGATTGTAGGATAGACGCTTATAACCTTGGAAGAAAGGTCTGCGGCACTGGCTGCATAAACAACGCCCTCGTTTGTGGCAATGTCTATGATCAGCATGTAGCCGCCGTCTTCCGCTACCTTGTCAATCGCTTTCTGCACCTTCTCCTTGATAGGATCCAGAAGTTCCTGGCTCTTCTTCTGCATCAGACCGTCCTGACCGAAATACTGCTGCTGCTTCTGCTTTGCAGCCTTCTCCTTGGAGATGATCTGCTCTTCCTTTGCCTGACGCTGCGCTGCGCTCATGGAAGCTTTCTGCTTCTGGTAATTGTTGTAAAGTGTCTCTATCTCGGAAAAGTCTTTCTTAACCGCTTCCTGATACTGCTTACCAAGAGCCTCAAGTTTGTCTGCGGCAACCTTGTACTCCGGGATTGCGGAAAGTATGGTTTCCGTATTCACATAACCGCATTTCTGCGGAACATTCTGCGCCGCTGCACTGAGGCAGACCAGCGATGCCAATGCAAGAACCAATAACTTTTTCATATCCATTCAGTTTTAAATGATTGTCCTTTAGAACTGCTGTCCTATTACAAAGTGGAACTGGCTGCCTCCCTTCTTCTTGCCCTCGTTAGGAACCGAATCGAATCCGTAGCCCCAGTCGATACCCATCAGTCCAACCATCGGGAGCATAATCCTCACGCCGACTCCGGCACTTCTCTTTATATCAAACGGGTTAAATCCGCCTATCTCCTTCCAGCAGTTTCCGCCTTCGAGGAATGCAAGAGCAAATATCGTGCTCGACGGCTGCAGAATCAGAGGATATCTTAGTTCCAAAGTGAATTTATCATATACGTGACCAACGTAAGCGTTGTTCTCCAGAGGTGTCAGAGAGTAGTTTGGATAACCTCTAAGTGAAATAATGTCAGATCCGTAGGTATTGTAGCCGCTCATACCGTCTCCACCAACCTCGAATCCCTCGAACGGAGAATATCCCAGACTCTTCTTGTAATATCCCAGATAGCCCCAGTTGGCTGCTGCCCTGAACACGAGGTTCTTTACAAGGGACAGATAGACGTCGCTCTTGAACTGCCACTTGTGGTACTCGATCCACTTGTACTTTTCCGTAGCGTCCATATGCTTGTAGTCGCGATGGCCTCTCATCAGAGAGTAAGGCGGAGTCACCTGAAGAGTGAAGGAGAAGTCAGAGCCGCCTCTCGGGAAAATCGGCTGGTCCGTAGAATTTCTCTCAAGACCTATGGTGTAGCTGAAGTTATGGCTCTTTCCCGTGTCGAACAGGAAGTTATAATACCAATTCTGCAGCTTGTATGTCTGCCAGGAAAGCGCATGGAAAAGAACAAAGTAGTTATCCGGCCAGTTGAGCCTGCTTCCAAGGCTTGCGCTCACGCCGTAAACCTCCATATACTGGTCTGAATGACGGTAGAAATATGTGGAGTTGGTCTGGCGGGTAAAGTAAGTGGAAACGCTCAGGCTTACAGGCTTGTTGCCCAAAAGCCAAGGCTCCGCGAAGCTTGCGCTCAAAGCGGTGTAGTATGTTCCGCTGGTCTGGAACCTTATGGAAAGGTTCTGTCCGTCTCCAAGAGGAACAGGCCTCCAGGCCTTCTTCTTGAACACTCTCTTGATGGCGAAGTTGTTGAAGCTCAGTCCCAGGGTTCCCACAAAGGTATTGCCTCCCCAGCCTCCGGAAAGTTCCACGTGGCTGTCCGGTTTTTCCTCCAGATTATATGCGATATCAACCGTATTCTTGTTTGCGTCCGGAATCACATTATAGCCAGTGCCGGTCTGGAATACCTCAGGGTTGAAATGTCCGATTGAGGAAAGTTCACGGACTGACCTCTCGAAATCAGACTGGGAGAAGAGGTAACCCGGCTTTGTGAAAACAGCCCTTCTGGCAATTTTCTCTGCGGTGATGTTGTTTCCGTTGATTATCACCTTGTTGAAAGTTGCAGGCTTACCCTCGTAGATTCTCATTTCCACATCCACGGAGTCGTTCTGGATACTCTTTTCCACAGGCATCACGTTGAAGAAAAGATAGCCGTTGTCCGTGTACATTTTCTTTACGTCCGGTTCCATCTGCTTAGGGTCTCCATTAAGACGCTTTTCCATAGTAACGAGATCGTAAATGTCTCCCTTCTTGATTCTCAATACGGAATTCAGCTGGTCTGTAGAATAAATGCTGTTTCCTGTCCAGGATATATCCCTGAAATAGTAGCGGTCTCCTTCCTCCAGAGTAAAATCTATCGCAAGACGGTCGTCCGTCATATAGTACATCGTATCCTTCAGGATCCTGGCATCGCGATATCCCTGCTCGTTGAAAGCGGAAATCAGGTTTACCTTGTCCTCGGCATAGTCTTTCTCCTTGAACTTCTTGGACTTGAAGAAGTTCATAAGCCTCTTGTCCCTGGTATGCTTCATGGACTTCATCAGCTTGGCGTCCGAAAGGTTCTTGTTGCCGTCGAAAGTAATTCTTCCAATCTTGACTCTCGGGCCGCGGTCTATGTCAAAGGTAACCCTAACAGCGTTCTGGATTACTGGATCTTCCTCCTGAAGAACCTTAACCTGACATTTGAGAAAGCCCTTTTCGTGAAAATATTTCTTTATGATGTTGGTGGAAGATTCGATGATATAATCGGAGAGCTCGGATCCCCTCTTTAGCTTAAGCCTCTCGTTAAGATCCTGCTTCTGTCCGTTGCGTATGCCGTTGAACAGCCAGCGGGAAACCCTCGGACGCTCTGAAAGGCGAAGGCCGAGCCAAACGGTATCCCTGGCGGCGGAAAGAGAGTCGATATAGAATCCGGCATCGGAAAAATATCGCTGAGCCCAAACCCTCTTCAGAATATCAGAAAGCTCTATGCTAGGGATGGTTATCTTGTCTCCCTTGTTGATTCCCGTTACGGAGAGAATCTGATCCTCGCTAAGATATTTGATTCCGGAAACTCTGATTCCACCTACGACATAGGTTCTTGGACTGGTGTAGTCAACGTCCTGTGCGGACAGAGACAACGGCAGAATCAGCAAAATGCAAGCAATTGTCAGCTTTAATATTTTCATCTGTTACTCATTATTCTGTTTAACCTTGCCGAATCTGCGGTCTCTCCTAGCGTACTCCTCAATGGCAAGACGGAACTCTTTTTTGCGAAAATCAGGCCAAAGAGTGTCCGTAAAGTAAAACTCCGTATATGCGGTTTGCCAAAGCATGTAATTGCTGATTCTCTCTTCTCCGCTTGTGCGTATAAGAAGGTCTGGATCAGGCACTCCCGCTGTTATCAGGTATCTGTCGAAATCTTCCGGAAGCATCTGCTTTCCAGGATTTTCCTCAGCGAAGCGGTTGGCTGCCTGGACAATGTCCCACTTGCCGCTGTAGTTAATCATAACCACCAGAGTGGTTCCCTGCCCTCCGGCCGTGGCTTCCATAAGCCCCTCTATGGCCAGGCGGAGATCCGGGTCCAGCTGCTGGAGATTGCCCAGCATAAGCACCCTCACCCTGTTCTTTATCAGATACTTGGTCTCCCTCTCAATAGCCTTGAGCATAAGTGCCCACAGTCCCTGGACCTCGTCAGAAGGACGGCCCCAATTCTCGGTGGAAAACGCAAAAAGGCTAAGGTATTTGATTTTCATCTCCACAGCAAATTCCAGACAGGCGCGGACACTCTCTACACCCTCCTTGTGCCCCTCAAGGCGCACCTTGCCGCGGGCCTTTGCCCACCGGCCGTTACCGTCCATAATTATGGATACGTGCTGCGGTATTTTTGAAATTTCTTCCATAGAATGCGTATAGACGGCAAATATAAGAAATTTAATCCAACTCCTATATAGAATTGCGCCAGTCCGCACCCCAGTACAGTTTGCTGCTGAGAGCCTCCATGAAACTGTTGTCCGGGCTTACGATTTCAAGGTCTGTGGAGGAAGCGGTGAAAACCGCTTTCTCTCCATCCGGAATGGAGAAAGAACGGTTGTCCGCACTCAGCGTGGCGTCTTCGTATCTGGTGGAAAATCCAACTTCTATGGTCGCCGAGTCGGATACAACCAAAGGGCGGATATTCAGGTTGTGCGGAGCTATAGGAACGATTATCAGCACCTTGCAGCCAGGCATCACGATTGGTCCTCCGGCACTCATCGAATATGCAGTTGAACCTGTCGCGGAGGCAATGAGCACCCCGTCCGCCATATATCTCGGTATTGGTTCTCCGTTAACCTTTATTTCAAGTTCCAGGACTGCCGGGCCCTTTCTCTGGAGAGTGAACTCGTTGAGCGCGTACGGGCAGAAGCCTTCCGGCATACTGCTGCAGTTCATCTTAAGAAGAGTGCGCTTTTCCGTCTTGAACTTTCCCTGAAGAAGGGACGAGATGCCCTCAACCCTGGAAGTTGTAAGGAAGCCCAGCCTTCCGAAATTGATGCCGGCAACAGGTATTTCCCGCCCCACCACCAGCGGCACGCTGGAAAGGAAAGTTCCGTCTCCCCCCAGAGAAAGCAACAGGCCGGTATCCTCCGGAAGCTCTCCCGCAGATGAAAAAAGTTCCGCTCCCTTAAAGCTGAAAGACGGGCATATTTGGGAAATGTGACGGAAGAAAGGCTCGTAGAAATAAACTTGGGAAGAAGAATCTTCCACAATCTTCAGCACTTCCATAAGCTTTGGAAGGGATGCCTTGTAAACCGTTCTTCCGAAAATTGCAACTTTCATACGCACCAATTTTTCGCAAGTTAGGCATAATTTCATAAATTTGTCAAATATGGAAACAAGACTTAGCGTAAACATAAACAAAATAGCCACCCTCAGAAACGCCAGGGGAGGCAACATGCCGAATGTCCTTAAATGCGCACTGGACTGCGAGAGGTTCGGGGCACAGGGAATAACCGTCCACCCAAGGCCGGACGAAAGGCACATCAGAAGGCAGGACGTGCTGGATCTCAAGCCTGTCCTTACAACAGAATTCAACATTGAAGGCAACCCTAAGGAACCTTTCAACCAGTTGGTACTTAGTGTAATGCCCGCTCAGGTAACCCTTGTCCCAGATGCGGAGAATGTTCTTACCTCCAACGCAGGATGGGATACCATAACCAACCGTGAATTCCTGAAAAAGACCTGCAAAATGTTCAAGGATGCCGGCATCAGAGTATCCATCTTCGTTGATCCGGTTGAGGATATGATAAAGGGAGCCGCCGAGTGCGGATGCGACAGGGTGGAACTCTACACCGAGGCCTATGCCAGGGATTTCAAGGCAAACCGCGAGCAGGCAATCGAGCCTTATTTCAAGGCTGCCGTCCAGGCGCAGAAATGCGGTCTGGGCCTCAACGCCGGGCATGACCTTAATCTGGACAACCTGAGGTATTTTGCCCAAACCATTCCGGGACTTCTGGAAGTATCCATCGGGCACGCACTGATCTGCGACGCCCTTTATCTGGGACTTGAGAACACAATCCGGGCTTACAGAAGGGAGTTGCTGTAATTTTTACTACATTTGCAGCCTCCAACAAAAAGACAATAAAACGTAACTTATATAAAGATGAAACAAATCAAGACAATTCTTTGCATTGCAATTGCAGCCGCATTTGCAGTTTCCTGCAACCAGAAAAACAACACTACCGTATCTGAAGGACAGGGTTCCGCCCCTCAGGCAGGAAGCATAGTTTATATCCAGCTGGATTCCATCGTTGCCAAATACGATATGTACAACGACCTCAAGAGCGAACTTGAGGAAAAGGTTCAGAAGATCCAGAACGAGCTCCAGTCAAAGGGAAGAGCCTTCGAGAGAGACGTGAAGGATTTCCAGAACAAGATCCAGAAGGGACTCATGACTCAGTCAGAGGCAGAGGAGAAGAACCGCGTTCTTGGTAACCGCCAGGCAGACCTCCAGAATCTCAGCGCACAGAAAGAGGCTGAAATCCAGGAAGAAAACGCAGTTATGATGAACAAGATAATGGATGCCATCGAGACTTTTGTCAAGAAGTACAACGACGAGAAGAAATACTCCATGATCATTACCGGAGTATTCGAGGGAGATCCTAACCTGAACATCACAAACGACATTATCGAAGGCCTCAACGAGGAATACGTGAAGAACAAGAAAAAGGCCGTTTCTTCAGAGACTGAGGCAGAAACCAAGACTGAGGAAACACAGGCAAAGTAGCCGCCGATGAGGATTGCAATACTTTCTTGCTTTTACCCGTTCAGGGGAGGGATATCGCAGTTCAACACCTACTTGCTGAAGGAGCTTTCCAAAAGGCACACCGTAAAGGCGTTCAACTTCAAAAGGCAGTATCCCGGCATCCTCTTTCCCGGCAAAACGCAGAAAGTAGCAGCTGACGACACGGCCCTCCCTGTAGAGAGCGAGGCTGTGCTGGACAGCATAAATCCCCTGACCTACAGACGCACAGCCAAAGCCATAGCCGCCTTCCGTCCGGATGTCCTTATTACAAGGTACTGGATGAGTTACTTCGCCCCGTCGCTGGGCGGAGTTTGCGGCAAGGCGGCAAAACTGCTCCGCAAACAAGGTTATGGAGAAAGCGGATGCTTCCGCACCGTAGCCATCGCGGACAACATTATTCCTCACGAGAAGCATTTCTTCGACATCCCGCTCGCCCGCTACTTTGTCAAGCGGCAGAGCGGGATTGTTACGCTCAGCCACGCCGTGGAGCAGCAGCTGAAGGAAATCTGCCCCGGCGTGAAAAGCATCACGATACCTCATCCCCTCTACTCCAACTTCGGGGAAAGGATGGACACTCTCATCTCCCGCCGTCAGCTGGGAATGCAGGGCACGGACAAAGAAATTCTTGGACGCAAGGTCCTTCTTTTCTTCGGTCTCATAAGGGATTACAAGGGCCTGGACATACTTCTGGAAGCCTTGCCTCTGCTCGACCGTTCCTATACGCTTGTGGTGGCGGGCGAGCCTTACGGCAGTTTTGAGAAATACCGCCAGATCATAGACTCGGAAAGATTTGCGCCTGTAAGGAACAATCTCATTCTCCACGACAGATATATCCCGGACAAAGACGTAAAGGTTTACTTCAGCGCCGCTGACCTCAGCGTGCTGCCTTACCGGTCTGCCACACAGAGCGGTATCAGTTCCATTTCCTGGAATTTTGACGTTCCGCTCATTACCACTCCGGTGGGCGGCCTTGTGGAAAGTGTAGGAAAAGCCGGAACCGGAATGCTCACAGACGGGCTCACTCCCCAGGATGTGGCCCGGAGTATCGAGAAATACTTTGCAGAAAACAGGAAAGAAGAGTATCTTCGCAACATATCCCGTCTGAAGACAGAACTCGGATGGGAAGCCTTTGCAACAAAACTGGAAGACTTCATAAACACCTTATAATTATGGATTCCATTGTAAGAACCGATTTCGATTTAAAGGACCTTACCGGAAAATATACAGGAAAGGTCCGCGACGTGTACTTCATCAAAGACAAGTATATGGTGATGGTGGCAACGGACAGGATCAGCGCCTTTGACGTTGTGCTGCCACGCGGAATCCCTTACAAGGGACAGGTTCTCAACCAGATAGCCGCAAAGTTCCTGGACTCTACCCAAGATATTGTACGCAACTGGAAGATAGCCTGCCCGGATCCGATGGTTACAGTGGGCTACAAGTGCCAGCCTCTTCCGGTTGAAATGATAGTAAGAGGCTATCTTACCGGCAGCAGCTGGAGAAGCTACAAGGCAGGTGCAAGACAAATCTGCGGAGTGGATATTCCGGACGGAATGCGCGAGCACCAGAAATTTGACCACCCTATAATAACCCCTACCACAAAGGCCGAAATCGGCGGGCACGACCAGGATATCTCCAAGGAGGAAATCATAGCCAAGGGCCTGATTCCGGCAGACATTTACGCAAAGGTCGAGGATGCCGCCATGAAACTCTTTGAGCGGGGAACGGAGATAGCCGCGCAGAGAGGCCTGATACTTGTAGATACCAAATACGAGTTCGGACTGCTGGACGGGGAGGTTTGCCTTATGGACGAAATCCACACCCCCGACTCCTCAAGATATTTCTACCTGGAGGGCTATCAGGACAGGTTCGACAAGGGCGAGCCGCAGAAACAGCTCTCCAAGGAGTTCGTAAGGGAGTGGCTGATGTCTAACGGATTCCAGGGAAGGGCCGGAGAAAAGGTTCCTGAAATGACAGACGGGATTGTTGCCGGCATTTCAGACCGCTACATAGAACTCTACGAGGCCGTGACCGCGGAGAAATTCGTAAAGCAGCCTTACGACAGCCAGGTATTTGAAAGGATAGAAGAAAACATTAAGAATATGCTTGCAAGACTATGAAGGCCAAAAGTACAGTTCACCGATTAGCCCTGCGCCTTGCCATTGTCATTATGATGGCGGCCGCTCCGACTCTTGCGCTTTCGCAGGTGAAAATCACCATATCAGACCAGATAGTGAGCGTCAAGGGAGAGAAGATGTATGTGCACAATGTAAACAAGGGAGAAACCATCTACTCTATCTGCAAGGCATATAACATCACTGCGGACGAACTCCAGAGGCTGAACCCGATTATCGGCGACGGCCTCAAGGCGGGACAGCTTCTCTACATCCCCGTAAAGTATTTGCAGTCTGCCAAGCCAGAGGAACCTGAAGAAGTCCGGCCAGACCAGCCGCAGGAGGAGCAGCAGGAGCCTCAGGGTTATCTCACCCATAAGGTAAAATGGTATGAGGACCTTGACGAAATCGCCGAGAAATACGGCGTTTCCCCAGAAGAGATTCTAACCTTCAACAACATAAAGAAGAAGAGGAAGGTAAAGACAGGAATGGAGCTCAAGATTCCTCTCAAGCAGAAGACAGAACCTTACACCGTTGAAACCGATCCGTCCCAGAATGTCGAGAATCCGCAGACAGATACTGACGTGGTGGAGACAGATACCACCACTACTCCGGAATATACCTATGACAATTACACTATGCCGGTGGTGGACAAGACAAAAACCAGAATCATTACACTGCTTCTTCCGCTCAATTCCGAGGGCAAGGCAAACGGCAACTATATGGATTTCTACAGCGGAGCGCTTATGGCACTGGAGCAGATCAAGCGCGACGGAGGAAATATTCACCTTAACGTAATAGACTATGCCTCAGCGGATCTGGTTTCCATCGCAGAGTCGGACAAGATACAGGATGCCGATATGCTCATCGGCCCTATCCGCTACGATGCACTGAAGGAGTTTGTGGGAGCGGCCAACCGTCTCAGGATTCCTCTGATTTCCCCTCTGGACGCTGCGGCGGACTCGCTTCTGGAAGAGAGTCCTTATCTTTTCCAGGCTGCGCTCTCAAAGAAAAGGCAGGCGGAGGCAATGGCGGAAATGATCGCGGAGAAATACCGCACCTGCCAGAATCCTAATGTCATTCTGGTTTACAATTCTGAATCGTCGATGGGTGCCCAGGGAGATATGCTCAAGACCGCCCTTGAAGAAAGAGGCATCTATGTGGACAATGCCGGCGGTATCGGGGCCCTCGCCCATATGAGAAGAGACAGGGAAAACATCGTAGTGATACTTACCACAGCGGAATCATACGCTGCGGAGGCTCTCAGAAACCTGGATATCAAGATGATTCCTCCTGAGAAGGTAATATTATTTGCAAATTCCAGATGGAAGACCTTCGAGACTCTGGACATGAACCTGTACTTCAAGTACAACATGCAGATCTGCATGCCTTACAACGTTGATCTGGACAGGGACGAGGTAAAGCAGTTCATCCGCCGCTACCGCTCTCTGTACAAGAGGGAACCGAGCGCCAACGCCTTCAGCGGATTCGATATAGTCTATCTGTTCTGCCGCAATTCCGTTCTCGGAATGAGGGAGTATGCGGAAAATCCTTTCAACTCTACGGCTTCAGGCTATATGGAAAACAATCTGCTGCAACACAATATGCTGCAGCAGAAATTCAAGTTCGTGAAATATCCTGGAGGAGGATGGTACAACACGGCGGCTACTCAGGTATCTTTCAATCCTGACTATACCATCACGTCGCGCTAAAACTCTCCTTTTTCGATATCCTTGAAGTAATTGACGGTACCTACCTTGAGTTCAACGGTGGCGGCATCGTCGCATACGATTATTCCCTTCTTGTGCATCTGGAGAATGGAAACAGTCCACATCTGGCTGATTCCCTCCTCGATTGCGTGGCGGAGAGCCCTTGCCTTGTTGTGGCCGTTAACCAGTATCAGAACCTCCTCGGCATCCATAATGGTTCCTACTCCCACGGTAAGCGCGGTCTTAGGCACCAGGTTGATGTCGTGGTTGAAGAATCTGGAGTTAGCAATAATGGTGTCTGTGGTAAGGCACTTCAGGCGGGTGCGGCTGGTCAGGGATGAACCCGGCTCGTTGAAAGCGATGTGGCCGTCAGGTCCGATTCCTCCCATGAACAGATGAATTCCGCCATAGGACTTGATCTTTTCCTCATAGCGGGCGCATTCTGCCAGAAGGTCCTTGGCATTGCCGTCCAGAATGTTGATGTTTTCCTCAGGGATGTCTATGTGGCGGAAGAAATTCTCTCTCATGAAAGTATGGTAGCTTTCAGGATGGTTTTCAGGTATTCCGACATACTCGTCCATGTTGAAAGTCACCACGTTCTTGAAGGAAATCTTGCCTTCCCTGTAATAATTGACCAGCTCCTTGTAGGTGCCGATTGGAGTTGATCCGGTTGGAAGTCCCAAAACGAAAGGACGTTCCTTTGTAGGATTGAAGTCTGTAATTCTTTTAAGAATCAGCGATGCAGCCCATTTGGACATATCTGCATACGACTTCCGTATAATTAGTCTCATAATATCTGGTTTTTATTTATTTGTTTCCAAAAGCACCTGTGCGTTTGCAATCGCCTGAGGCGTAGTCTTTTCTCCGCTGAGCAAACGAGCTATTTCCATAACTCTCTCCTGGCCCTGGAGATACTTCAGGCGGATGGCGGAGCGCCCGTCCTTGTCAGCCTCCTTGTAAACCAGCAGATGGGCATTCCCCTTGGATGCCACCTGCGGCAGATGGGTTATGGAAAACACCTGCATTATTTGCCCCATCTTCACTATCTGGCGGCCCATCTTGTCAGCCACGCTTCCGCTCACGCCCACATCTATCTCGTCGAAGAACATAGTAGGCATTTTCCTGAACGATGCCATCAGGCTTTTGATGCACAGCATAATGCGGGAGAGTTCCCCGCCGCTTGCAACCTTTTCCAGCGGCACGAGCTTTTCCTTCGGGTTGGCAGAGAAAAGGATCTGGACCCTGTCCTTCCCCACTGGCGTGTATTCCTCTGAAGAAGCCAAATCTATGGTAAGTTCCGCAGAAGGCATCTCCAGATCCCTTATCATTCCCAGCAGAACCTTCTGCATCTTTGCCGCGCCCTTCCTTCTCTTTTCAGAAAGCTCCGCGGACAGTTTATCTCTATTTTCCCTGCGGGAGGAAAGTGAATGTAAAATCTCGTTTTTCCTGTCCGTAAGGAATTCCGTTCCGAGAACTGTTTTGGCAAGTTCATCTCTCAGGGCTATGAGGCCAGATTCTTCCTTTACCCCGAACCTTTTCATCAGGGAATAAAGGTCCCCGAGCCTTTCCTCAACCTGGGAACGCCTTGCCGGAGAAGCGGATACGCTCTCTGCAAAAGCCTCGATGTCCGAGGCTATGTCCTTGCACTCAATGCGGCAGCTTTCAAGCCTGCGCCTCAGGTCTTCCAGATGCGGAGCGTAAGCAGCACATTTATCCACGCACCTTTCAGCCTCCCTCAGGTTATGTATCACGGAGCTTTCCTCACCGTCCAGAACCGCCGCCGCAAAGGAAGAATTTTCCTTCAGCGTTTCAGCGTTTTCCAGAAGGGAAAGCTCACTCTCCAAAGCCTCGGTCTCGCCTTCTTTCAGGGAAGCGTCCTGAAGTTTCTTCAGGTCAGACAATTTGCCGGAAGTATCTTTCTCCGCCTCGGCGATTTGCCTTTCCACATCCTCCAGGTCTTTTTCAAGTTCCTTTACCGCCTCGTACTCTGTCTTATATTTCTGGAGGAGGGATCCGTTTCCACAATAGCCGTCTATCATATCCAGTTGCCAGAGCCTGTCTGCAAGAAGGATATTGTCTCTCTGCCCGTGAATGTCCAGAAGTCGGGAAGCCTCCTCTTCCATTTCGGAAGCGCTTACAGGGCAGTCATCCACAAAAAAGCGGGAACGCATTCCGCCCGAAATAACCCTGCGCAGAATCTTCTCCTGCCCCTCAGTTTCAAACACTCCCTCTACCACACAGCTTCGGCCCTCGTCGCGGAGAATCGCCTTGTCTGCCCGGCCTCCCGATAAAAGAGAAACGGCGCCAAGCAAGACGGACTTGCCGGCACCTGTCTCTCCGGTCATAATTACCAGACCGTCAGGAAACTCGATGTCAAGGCCCTCTATGAGGGCATAGTTCTGTATGGTCAGTTTCTTAAGCACTAAGACTCGATCTTGCGCCAGTAAATTTCTCCATCCTGGAACTCCTTGACAGCCGTAAGGGTTGGCTTAGGGAGTTTCTCGTAATGACGGGATATCTCTATCTGCTCGCGGTTTTCGTAAGTCTCCTCAAGAGTGTCGGCAACATTGCTCTGTGAAAATTCCTCGAGCTTGTCGCTGAGCTCTTTCTTCAGCTCTGCGGCTATCTGGTTTGCCCTCTTTGCAATGATCACTACAGACTCGTAGATGTTTCCGGTAGGCTCGCTGAGCTTGATAACGTCTCTTGTTACGGTATTGTCAGGAACCTTTGTTGATTTCTTCTCTTCCATATTGTATTTTATTCTGTTTCAGATTATTGTTTCTTTTCTTCGTTTGCCTTTTCCTTTGCCTTGGCCTTAGCCTGCTCGTAAATCTTCAGGGCCTCCTCCCTTTCCTTGCGGGCCTTGCGCCTTTCGTTCTGGCGCTGGGTGCCTGAAGTCTCCTCGTTCACCTTCCTGGCCACGGCACTGCGGCTTTCAGCCTCGCGGACAGCCTTCTTTGCTTCCTTGATGGCTTTCTTGGTGTTCTTGCGGTCTGTCCTGATATTCTTGCCAGAACGTGCGGCCGCGGCATCTTCCTTGGCTACCAGAGCCGCAGCAGCAACCTGTGCGGAATCCAGGCCGGCCTTGAGCCCCACAACTTTCTGGGCCCTTACGAACAGCTGGTCCAGTTCCTTGCGCTCATTCACTTTAGGGAATTCGCCGATGAAGTTGTAATAATCGTCGATGAAAGTCATATACCTTTCCTTCTGCTTTTCCCTGATACTGTTGAAAGCATATTTGTAGGACGACATTGCGGTGTAGTAAAGGATTTCCTCACGGTAGCGGTTGTCGGAGTTCTCCCTGAGAACATTCCTCAGCGCATAATGGGAAGACTTGTAGTCTTTCATCGTGTAGTAGAGCTTGGCTCCCTCGTAAGCCTTGCGGTCCAGCCTCTCGTTAAACTCGTCCATCATCGCCTTGCAAACGTCGTAATACTCGCTCTGCGGATTGTCGTACATGAACTCGGCGATGGTGGCCATAGCCTTCTGGGTAGGAACCTGGTCCAGTTCCCAGCGGTAGGTGCCCTCATAGAGGCATTTGATCCTAAGGAACTTGGCCTCCTCGGCCATAGCGCTTCTCGGGAAGACCTCAAGAAATTTGTTGAAGTTCTGCTCGGCAGTGATATAGTCTCCGTAGCGGTAGTTGCTCATACCGTTGTAGAACTGCACGCTGTCTTCCTTGTCCGTTCCCTGGGAAAGGAAAATCATGCTCTCGAACAAAGCGGCAGCCTTGCGGTATTTGCCGTTCCCGTAATAGTACATTGCTCCCCGGAATCTCTCGTCCAGGTCCTGTGTCCTGAACAATGACTCGTAATAGCTCTTGCACCCGGAAAGGGCCAGAAGAGCAATCAGAGCAATGGAGGTAACTTTTATTTTTCTCATCTTCATATCCCGTTATTGGCCCTGCAGGAAGCGGTCCGCCTCAATGGCAGCCCGGCATCCGGAAGCAGCGGCCGTAATAGCCTGTTTATAATGCACATCCGCAACATCCCCCGCAGCAAAAACGCCGGGGATATTGGTGGCAGGAGAATCCGGAAGTGTCTGTATGTAGCCTTCCTTGTCTGTGTTTACCCAAGGAGCGAACACCTCGGAATTCGGATGGTGTCCCACAGCCAGGAACACTCCCGTAACCGGAACAACCCTCGATTCTCCGCTAAACTTGTCTTCAATCTTTATGCCATTTACACCCTTGATATCCCCTACAACTTCCTTTGGAAGGCTGTTCCAGAGAATCTCGATGTTAGGGCGCGAGGCAACTTTTTCCTGCATCGCCTTGGAGGCACGCATCTGGTCGCGGCGGATAATCATATATACCTTGTTGCACATACCTGCCAGATACACAGCCTCTTCGCAGGCAGTATCCCCTCCGCCTACCACTGCCACGTCCTGCTTGCGGTAGAAGAAGCCGTCGCAGGTGGCGCAGGCGCTGACTCCGCTTCCCCTGAATTCCTGCTCTCCGGGTATGCCCAGATACTTGGCGCTTGCTCCGGTGGCGATTATCAGGGTGTCAGCCTCAACCTCCACGCTTCCGTCTACGGTAAGCTTGAACGGGCGGGAAGAAAGGTCGCAGGAAGTGATGGTTCCGGTACGGATTTCCGTCCCGAGCCTTTCCGCCTGCCTTCTCATATTGTCCACAAGCACAGTGCCGTCCACGCCTTCAGGGAAGCCCGGGAAATTCTCCACAACCGTAGTGGTGGTGAGCTGTCCTCCAAGCTCCATCCCGCTGTAAATTACAGGGGAAAGGTTAGCCCTTGCGGCATAGATGGCGGCAGTGTAGCCGGCCGGACCGCTTCCGGCAATCAGAACCCTGATTCTCTCCATAAAACGTTACAAGTATAGTTAGCCCGCAAATTTAGTAAATCTGTCGCGAATATGAAAAACAAGTCTCTGCATCCAGACAAGAAGCAGGGACAGAGCCCATCTGGATAGAAGTATCACCCACCAGACGCCTCCTACGGAAACAAACAGGACTAGATCCTCTATATTGCTGTGGGATATGCAGATATGCGTATTGAGCAATTGAATGTCTCTTTGGGATATCCTCCCCTTCTCCTTTTCCTGGAACATTACGGCGGCTCCGTAAGCAAGACCGAGGGTATTTGCCACTATCCAAAGGAAAGAAGTGTCTGACGGAAGGCCGAACAGTTTCAGTGGCCAGCGGATAACGTCTGTCAGAATCTTCATTATCCCGAACTCGTTGAGTATCTGCTGGATGATGGACAGAAGAAGTATCAGCACACTCATCTTGAGGCAGAGTTTCAGCAGGGAAAGGGCCCAAGGTCCGATGCTGTCTGCCAGAGTAATCTTCTCAGCTTCCACCTGTCCTAATGCACCCTGCGCCTCATACGGAAGTATCAGGTTGAGAACGAATGCCAGCAGCAGTCCTCCGAGCGTCCTTTCCAGCACTATCCACAGAGCCGACGAGCCGGTTTTCTTCTGGACGGCGGTTTCCACAATCATATTGTGAGAGCAAAGCACCAGCACGGCCAATATGGTCACGCTTCTTGCGCTCAAGTTCAGCGATGCGCTTGCCGCTATCGCCGAGTAGACATTTACAAAATAGCCGCTGACATAAGCCAGAGACGCCTCTCCCGGAAGGCCTATGAAACTCATTACGGGCTCAAGGCTCCGGCTGATCCACGGAAGGGCTCCGGTAAGGCGCAGGATATAGATGACAACAGAAACTATGGCGGTGATTCTGATCACCCACCACATTGTCTTCAACGCACCGGGAAGGGCCTCTTTAACACAAGAGGAAAGCCGCCCGCCGAAACTTCTGGCAGATGGCTTTCCTGAAGGATCTTCTTTCAAACGGAAACGGTTTAGTAGTTTTCTCCCTTAACCTCAAAGAAGGCCTGAGGATGCTGGCATGCAGGACACTCCTTTGGAGCATTCTTTCCGCGGCACACATATCCGCAGTTGCGGCACTTCCATACAACAACCTCGTCTTTTGCGAACACCTTTCCGCTCTTGAGGTTCTTCAGAAGGGCGCGGTATCTCTTTTCGTGAGCCTTCTCGGCTACGGCAATCTCCTTGAAGCACTTGGCGATTTCAGGGAATCCCTCCTCCTTCGCGATCTTTGCGAATTCAGGATAGGCAACCTTCCATTCCTCGAGCTCACCTTCTGCTGCGGCGAGCAAGTTGTCCTCGGTCTTTCCAATAATTCCTGCAGGGAAGGAGGCCTTGATCTCAACCATTCCGCCCTCCAGGAACTTGAAGAACTTCTTGGCATGTTCCTTCTCGTTGTCTGCAGTCTCTGTGAAGAATGCGCTTATCTGCTCATAACCCTCTTTCTTTGCGGCACTTGCAAAGAAGGTGTAGCGGTTTCTGGCCTGGCTTTCGCCTGCAAAAGCACAAAGCAGGTTCTTTTCGGTCTTAGTTCCTTTCAAACTTTTCATATCGGTGATTATTATACTTGGTTTCTTGATACGGCAAATTTAAGATTTTTCCGCACGCTTTTCCCTACTGCACACTATTATTATGATGAATACTGCGGCAAAAACCAGAATCATTCCCAAAAGGGAGTTGGAGGTAAAGGCCTCGCCGAAGAAAATCACTCCGCAGATAACAGCCACTAGAGGTTCCATGCAGCCGAGTATTGCGGTTATGGTGCTTCCTGCCAGCTGGATAGCGTAAATCAGCGCAAAATCGCTGACCAGGGTCGGGATTATGGCTAGGCAAAGCGCATAGATCCAGTGCTCTCCGGTTGTAAGCGGAGTAAAGTGAGCCCCTTTTACCATTACGTTTATAAAGAATATTATAGCGGAGTAGCCCAGCACCAGAAGCGTCTGCTTCATCCCCTCCATTTTCATAACCACAGGAGTACGGTTAACTCCCACCAGATAAGCCGGATAGGTTATGACCGTCACCAGCACCAGGATCAGGCCCGTAAGAGATATCTTCTCCCCGCTCACGCCTCCGGAAAGGAAGAAAACCCCGGCAACGCCCGCCGCGATGGCTATCACCTTCCAGATAGAAACCTTTTCCCTGAAGAACAGCATCATTGCCAAAGCTACCACTACCGGATAGAAGAAATGTATGGTTGTGGCCGTTCCGCTGGAAATGTACTTGTAGGAAGCCGTAAGGAAGAAACTCGTGGCGGCGTAGAAAATGCTCAGGAGGGCCATCGCGCCCAGTTCCTTCCAGCTGTAATCCAGCTTAACACGCTTGATCTTGCATATCAGCCACATGAAAAAGGATGCGAAGGCAAAACGGTAGAAGCATACGCTGTCCAGGTCTATTCCCCTGTTTAGCAAGGGTATGGAGAACAGCGGTATGAAACCGAACGTGGCACTTGCCAGCATTGCCAGAAGCAGTCCCCTGAATTTCTTCATCCGCGATTGTTTGAGGTGGCAAAGATAACACGCGGAGACGGAATTTTGAGTAAATTTGTTGGACAATTGAGATTTTACTCAGCGATGAAAACAGACAAGACACTTGGAGTTCTGGGCGGGATGGGCCCTGCGGCCACCGCCGATTTCCTGATGCTGCTGGCAAAGAAAGACCCTGCAGAATGCGACCAGGACCATCCGCGGATGATAGTTTACGAATATACGGAAACCCCCGACCGTACCACCTACCTTCTGGGAAAGGGACCGGATCCGAGGCGTTACCTCAGGGAAGGCCTTGAAACCCTTATTGGATGGGGAGCGGACTATCTCTGCGTAACCTGCAATACTGCCCACTATTTCATAGACGAGTTCCGCAGCGAGCTTTCCAAGCCAGTAATCCACATAATCGACGAGACCATACGCAAGGTGAGCAAGGTTTCCCCTTCCGGAGCCTGGCTTACGGCCACTTTGGGCACGATGAAGACCGGCCTGTACCAGAGGCACGCAAAGGACAGCGGCTACAACTTCGACATCGCAGACTATCAGACTCAGGTGGATATCCACGATGTCACGGACCTTGTGAAGGCTGGAAAAATCGAAGAGGCCGGAAAGAAATTCCGCCCGATAATCGAGGGTCTGTGGAAGATCAAGGAGCAGCCGATCGTGGGAGCCTGCACGGAAATCCCTATCGCATACGCCGCCACGGGCCTGGACCCGAAGATGCACATAAGCAGCCTAGATGCCCTTGCAGACGGCTGCGTAAGAGAACTTTACGGAATTGAACTTTACTGATCGCGATGAAAAAGATAAAGATTGCCCTGCCGTGGCAGATATTGATAGGACTTTTGCTGGGAGCCGTTTTCGGAATCCTCCTGCCGCAATATGCCGGATACATAGACTGGGCCGGACAGATTTTCCTCAGAGCCCTGAAGATGATAATCATTCCGCTGGTTTTCACCTCCCTGGTTGTGGGAGTGGCCAGCATCCAGTCTTCCAGAGACCTGGGAAGGATTGCCGGAAAGACCCTGCTCTACTATCTGGCGACCACGGCCATCGCCATCGCCATCGGCCTTGTACTGGTTAACCTCATAAAGCCCGGTGTCGGAGCCAACCTTCCTATGCCGGAGAACGTGGATGTTTCCACCATCGGCAAGAGCAACACCTCCTTCATGGACCAGATAATCCATATTGTTCCGGACAATATCTTCAAGGAGATGAGTGCCGGCAACATCCTGCCAGTCATATTCTTTGCCATCATCTTCGGATTCTTCATCACCCGAAGCGGAGAAAAGACCAAGACCACCCTTCTGGATATCTGCAACTCCATTAACGAGGTGATTATGAAGATCACGATGTTTGTCATCAAACTCGCTCCTTACGGAGTGTTCGCCATCGTGAGCAATATGCTGGCAAAGCAGATAAATGCCGGAAACTCCATCGTTGAACTTATAAGCTCACTGGGTATATACCTTCTTGTAGTCTGGGCCGGAATGCTCATCCAGTTCTTCGGAGTGCTGCCTGGCGGAGTCTTCCTTCTCGGAAGGGAGCATCCTTACCGCCACATGAAGAAAATGTCCACCGCAATCCTGACGGCATTCTCCACTTGCTCTTCCGGTGCAGCCCTTCCAATCTCTATGCGCGACAGCGAGACCAAGTGCGGAATCTCCAACAAGATAACCAGTTTCGTGCTGCCTCTGGGAGCTACTGTCAATATGAACGGAACGGCTTTGTACGAGGGAGTTACGGTGCTGTTTATCGCCCAGGTCTACGGCATCGACATGAGCATTACCCAACAGCTGATTGTGCTTGGAACCGTTATGCTCTCCGCTATCGGAACCGCCGGCATCCCTATGGCGGGATTCGTGATGCTGTCTATAGCCCTCAGCGTTGCCGGACTTCCACTGGAAGCGATGGGCCTGGTTCTTGCAATAGACCAGCTCTGCGATATGCCTAGAACCGCCACCAACTCTTACGGAGATGCCTGCGGAGCAGTCATCATCGCCAAGAGCGAAGGAGAAAAACTAACGATATAACATCTTTGACAATGAATATAAGACTTCTTCTAACCGCGACATTCGTATTAACCGCATCGCTGAGCATAAACGCCCAGCCTTATAAGGGAAAACAGACCAGCCAGGTTTATGCGGTACCGGACTGGGAACAGGTTCAGGCCAATCCGAAACTGGTGCTTTCAGACTACCAGCCATATCCTGTAATAGACCAGGATCCGGCTTCCATTCCTGCTCTGACCAAAGCTCCTAAGGGATACAAGCCATTCTACATCAGCCACTACGGAAGGCACGGTTCCCGCTGGCTGATCAACAGCGAGTATTACCAGGATCCGGTAGCATTCCTCAAAAAGGCCAACGAGGAAGGTATGCTTACACCTAAGGGACAGGATGTCCTCAGAAGGATAGAGAAAGTGGAGGAAGCCTCCAGGGGACGCTACGGGGAACTCACACGCCTGGGAGCAGAGCAGCACCGCCAGATTGCCGGAAGAATGTTCAGGAACTTCCCGGAGGTTTTCAAGGGAAATGTTGCAATAGACGCTAAGTCCACCATCATCATCAGGTGCATCCTCAGTATGGAAGCCTTCTGCATGAGACTCAAGGAGCTTAACCCTAAACTGCAGATTTCCAACGATGCGTCCAACCACGACATGTACTATATGAACTATCAGGACAAGGACAAGTTCTTCAGCAAGATAACTTCCGCTCCCGAGAATTCAGCCATCCTTAAAGCTTACAGGGACAAGGTTTTCAAGCCTGAGCGTCTTGCCCAGTCTCTGCTGAAGGACACCTCTTTCTTCAGCACCTACAACGGGAAGTTTGGCTACAAGGACAATCCTGACAACCTTCCGCACTATACTCCGATGACTCTCCTGTACGACCTTTACCAGCTGACTGTCAACCTTCCGAACACGGACCTTGACATCCGCCTGGACGATGTTGTCACACTCGAGGAACTTTATGGAGTCAACCTCTACCGCAACCTCGGTTCCTACAGATACGCGGGCTTCTGCGATATGGGGCAGTGCGTTACCCCTTACCGCCAGACCTACCTTGTCAAGAACATCATAGAGACTGCAGACAAAGCCATTGCAGAAGCGGGGACAGACGGAAGGAAGAGCGCAGGCGCTACCCTCCGCTTCGGCCACGACTCCAACCTGATGCCTCTATGCTCAATCCTGAACATAGACGGTGCGGGAGTATACGAGCCTGACAACGACAACGTTGCAAATGTCTGGAACATGGAGCACTATATCCCTAAGGCAGGCAACCTCCAGTTCATTTTCTACGGAAAGAAAAATGCTCCTGTGCTGATTAAGGTTCTCCTCAACGAGCACGAGGCCACGCTGCCTGTGGAAACCGACAACTTCCCTTACTACGAGTGGGAAAAGGTAAAAGCCTTCTACCTCAATATTCTGGACAACTCCCCTATCAAAGACAAATTCAATTAATCGCGATAAAAAACTCACGGTATGAAAAAGATATTCTCAGCGATTTTTGCAACAATCCTTCTGGCAGTATGCAACCTTGCCCAGGCCCAGGATACACCACCTGCCACTAAAGACACTTTGAGCATTAATTTCCTCAAGCACACGGATCCTGGTGATCTCTTGCCTTTCAAATACATCTATCAGAGGGCAAAAATCAGTCAGGATACTGCCATAACCTGCGCTATCTCCAAGGACATTTTATTCGAGGTTCTGGAAAACAACAAGGAAGAAGAGTATGTTGTGGTCAACATCACCCAGTCTAACTTCCAGAAAACCGGGCCGGAGAGTAATGCCCCGCTCTACAACCGGGGTAGTTTTTATGCTGAAGGGATTCCGGTAGAAATAACCATTGGCTATGACGGAAGGATGTATGGCAGTTCCGACACCCTGGTTTCCAGGGCAATACGGAACATGAACCATATTGCAGACACCTTAAGTAACAGCATATTAAATACGGCAAAACTTTCCAGGGAAGCAATTCTCAAATCCTTGACCAATCTCGCGGACACAGGTTACGTCATGAGTGAATTTGTGGCGGACCTGTCTCCTTTGTTCTTCCCCGGCGAATACTCATTCGTCGCAAACGAATCCTACACAATCGCCGACAGTGTCCTTTGCGGCATAGACAACAAATATCATCAGGATATTACAGTTTTCGGATGGGATGAGGAATTCTCAAAGGAAAACGAACAGTTCCGCGATATTTATGTAATAAGAAAATTCAACGCCCAAGAGCCTATGCTGTTCATCGAGAAGTTTAATCCCGACATTACGGAAGAGGAGGCTAAGGAGCTAATTGAAAAGTACGGGAAAAGACTGATCGGTGCAGTTGAAACCACTATCCTGGCGGACAAGGGGATGGGAATACCTATTCTTGTAGATATGGAGCTTGTTAACGGCTTCTATGATCAATTGGGAGACGACTATATCAGCCTCTCCAAAATAATGATTGCCCTGGATACCGATAAGCTGGCGGAATTGGAGGGAGGAGACGATGACGACGAGGAAGAAGACAACGGCGAGCCACGCTACGACGACTACGGTTTCATTAAAGTCAAGTGATGTGAAGAGAGTGCGCCTTCTGACACATAGATTGGGACAGTAAGAGCATTTTTGGCCGATTTTGCTCCTTCTGACACATAAAACGGGACAGAGGGAGCACTTGCAGAGATAATTGAGAGGGTAATAAGTCCCGAAGGGACCGGCCGGGTAGGCCGCATACCCCCCCTTGGGGGGTAGCCGAAGGCAGGGGGGAAAAGTGAAATACACCACAAAAAAAGCAGGCTTTTCGGCCTGCTTATTTTTGTGGTGTCACCGGGAATCGAACCAGGGACACAAGGATTTTCAGTCCTTTGCTCTACCAACTGAGCTATGACACCATCGGTTTGGGAGTGCAAATATAGAGATTATTTTTATTTTTGCAACTATGGACGGGCAATTTGTTTTTTACGCTTGTGTGATACTCCCGATAAAATTCGAGGAGGAGATTTTCTATGGGGTAACGTCCACTATGGAAGGAATCTCCACTGGAAGCTGGGTGGAGGTGGAGTTTGGGGGAAGAACCCTTCAGGGCGTGGTCAGAAGGACAGCCTCCTGGAGCGGACTGCCCCAGAAGAGCAGGAGCGTGGAAATCAAATCCATCGGAAAACTTCTTGACAGAACTCCGGTGGGTTCCTCCGAAATCCGTTTCTGGGATGTTGTAGCAAGGTATTATCTCTGCACAACAGGAGAAGTCTTCAAGGCGGCATACCCTATCCTCAGCGTAAGGCAGCAGGAAGTCTCTTCCCACAAAAAGCCGGAGGACGTGCTTTCAAAACTGGAAGACGGGTTTGAAGATATCGCACTGTCAGAAACTCAGCAGAAGGCCCTGGATGAGATTTTGTCCGAGATGGAAAAGAGGACCGTACTGCTGGAAGGAGTGACGGGAAGCGGCAAGACGGAAATCTACATAAAGCTCATAGACAAGTGCATGAAAGAAGGCAAGGATGCGCTGTATATGGTGCCTGAAATCGCGATGGGAAACCATCTGCACTCCAGGCTGAAGAAGCATTACGGGGAAAGGCTGCTGATATTCCATTCCGCAGTAACCCAGGCCGGGAAAAAGCTCATCCGCGATATCCTGACCTTCAAGGGAAATGAAGAATGTCCGAGAAAGCCGGTTGTGGTGCTTGGAACCCGCAGTTCAATTTTCCTCCCGATGGAAAACCTGGGCCTTGTGGTAATTGACGAGGAGCACGACCAGAGCTACAAGCAGGAAGATCCGGCACCTAGGTACAACGGCAGGGATGCCGCCTTGCTGCTTGCCCAGATGCACTCTGCAAAGGTAATATTGGGAAGTGCAACGCCATCATTTGAAAGCCTTTACAACTGCTACACAAGGAAATTCTCAAGGGTTCTCCTGCCGGAGAAATACTTCCAGTCCCCGCCTCCTGAGGTTACGGTGATAGACACTATCTGGACAAGGAAGAGCCGCCAGATGAAAGGCAGTTTTTCCCAGCAGCTGATAAATCTGATAGAAAAAACCATCGCGGAGAAAAAACAGGTTCTGGTATTCAGGAACATAAGATCCTATTCTCCGGTTGTTCAGTGCGCGGAATGCGGAGAGATTGTAAAATGCCCGCACTGCAACGTTCCACTGAGTTATCACCGCTATGACAACACCCTCCGTTGCCACTGGTGCGAACACAAGGCCCCGTTCTCCCCGGTATGCCCTTCCTGCGGAAAGCAGGCACTGGAGCTCAGGGGCGCCGGAACGGAAAAAATCGAGGAAGAACTCAAGGAACTTTTCCCTCAGGCCAGTATCGCCCGCTATGACGCGGACATTACAAAGAGCAAGAAAGATGCCGAGAAGGTATTGTCTGACTTTGAAAAGGGCAACACTGACATACTTGTCGGAACCCAGATGACAAGCAAGGGCTTTGACTTTGAAAACCTTGCGCTTGTGGCTGTGATCCAGGCGGATACCATACTTTCGCAGCAAGACTTCCGCTCGGATGAGAAGGCAATGCAGCTATTCGTGCAGCTGCTTGGAAGAAGCGGAAGGAGAAACTCCCGTGGCCATCTGGTAATACAGACCAACCAGAAAAACCATCCGGTTATAAGCAACATCAAAGAGATGGCCGCCCGGCTAAGCTGGGAATATGAAACAGGAGCCCATAACGCCGCACATTCGGAGGAAAAGCCAAACGGAGATATGATGGCGGAAAGGAGCATGTACTGTTTCCCTCCGTTTGTAAGGCTGGTGAATGTGATTCTGAGGAACAAGAACTACCATAAGCTGGAGACCGCCGCAAATTCCCTTTCCCACGTCCTCAAGAATTCCAGGTCTTTCTCGGCGATGGAAGTCAGCGGCCCGTTTGCCCCGAGAATGGAAAAACTCAGGGACGAATATCAGCTGTGCTTCTCGGTGAAGTTTGCCAAAGACAACCGCCTGCAGGCAAACAAGGATGCCCTGAAAAAAGTCATATCGCTGATGAAACTCCCCGTCCAGACTATAATTGACGTGGATCCCGTATAACTACATCCTGTAGGAAGAACCAACCACAACCTTGATGCTCTTTGGAACAAGGGCAAACCTGAACGGAGACGTGCCCACAGCCTCCCCGTCTATCTCGATTCTGGTTTCAGGCTCGGTGTGGATTTCAATGGTGCGGCACTGCTTGAACAGAACTTCCGGCAGGGTGTAGATCTTACCTGAATACAGGAGCTTGAAATTCCTCATGACCTTGAGCTTGGACATATCGGTGATTACAGTAAGGTCAAGCAGGCCGTCATCTATGGCGGCGTTAGGAGTCTGCTGCATACCGCCTCCGTTGAACCTTCCGATGCCGACCGCTCCAGAGAAAACCTGTCCGCTGTAGAAAGTCTCTCCGTCTGCGATGATATCGAAATGGTTGTTCCTGTATTTTAAAAGAGTGTTGAAAGTGCTTCTCAGATAAAGCCCCTGACCATACTTGCCCTGGTCCTTGAGGTTATTGTACTTAAGGTTTACTACGGCATCAAAGCCCAGGCCGGCCACATTTGCCATATACCTTACGTGAGGAACCCTGGTCTCGAAAAACTCCACCTTGCCCACATCCTGAAGGACGGTCCTTTTCTGGACCAGAGCCGCAACGGCCTCGGAATAGGTTGTGGAGATACCGTACATACGAATCCAGTCGTTTCCGGTACCGGTTGGAATCACAGCCAGGAAAATATCCGTGGTCGGAACGGCCTTCTGTATGAAGATTCCGTTCACCACCTCGTGGATGGTGCCGTCTCCCCCCACCGCCACTATATGCCGATAACCGTTGTTGATGGCATTTACGGTAAGCTCTATGGCGTGGAATTTATGCTCGGTGAACACGCAGGTAAACTTCAATCCGCTGTTGTACATAAGGTTAGAAATCACGGGCCAGTCCTTTAACCCGCGACCGCTTCCCGCCTTGGGATTTACAATAACCATCCAACTTTCCGTAGTCATAACGGGTACAAAAATAATAAAATCACCAATGCAAAGGAATACCCGATTTTTTTGCTATTTTTGTTGGGTTATGACGAAATGATATGGGTAAAGTAATTTCAATAGCGAATCAGAAGGGCGGAGTGGGAAAAACCACCACCGCAATCAACCTTGCCGCATCGCTTGCCGTGCTGGAGAAAAAGACTCTGCTGATAGATGCGGATCCTCAGGCCAATGCCACCTCGGGACTGAATTTCAACCCTAACTCGACAGACAAGAAAACCATATACGAAGTTCTGATTGGAACCCGCCAGATTGAGGAAATCCTGCTGGAGACCGAAATCAAGAACCTCTATGTGGCTCCGTCCCACATAAACCTTGCGGGAGCGGAAATCGAGCTGGTTGAAGAAATAGAATCTCAGGAAGACAGAGCTAATGTCCTGAAAAACTCCATAGCCCACATAAGGGACAAGTTCGATTACATAATCATAGACTGCGCCCCTTCCCTGGCTACGGTAACAATAAACGCCCTGGTGGCGTCAGATTCCGTAATCATCCCTATCCAGAGCGAATTCTTTGCGCTGGAAGGCCTGGGCAAACTGCTCAATACCATAAAGCTCACCCAGATTGAGCTGAATCCTGACCTTACAATCGAAGGCTTCCTGCTTACGATGTTCGACTCCAGGCTAAGGCTTGCCAACCAGGTAGCCGAGGACGTAAGAAGGCACTTCGGAGCAATGGTCTTCGAGACCATAATCAACCGTAACGTAAGGCTCAGCGAAGCCCCTAGCCACGGAAAGCCTGTTATCCTGTACGATGCGATGAGCAACGGATCCAACAATTACCTTAACCTCGCCAAGGAGGTGATAGCCAAGAACCAGCAGTTATGACAGCAAAAAACAACAAAGGTCTTGGAAGAGGACTCGGCAGAGGACTGGACTCACTGATTCCGGGAGCGGGACAGGAAAAGACCCTGCAGCCGGAAGGAGTATCGCATCTCACATCCGTAAGGGAGCTGGAGCTGGAACAGATTTCCCCGAACCCGTTCCAGCCAAGAAGCGAGTTTGACAGGGAAAAGCTCCAGGAACTCTCGGATTCCATCGCCAGAATCGGAATTATCCAGCCAATTACCGTAAAGAAAGTTTCCATCGGAAGATACCAGATAATCAGTGGAGAAAGAAGGTTCCGTGCAGCAAAGGCCGCAGGCCTGAAGACCATACCGGCATACGTGAAGGATGCGGACGAAAACTCCATGCTGGAAATGGCACTTGTGGAAAATATCCAGAGAGAAGACCTGGACCCGATAGACATCGCCATCAGTTTCCAGAGGCTCATCGACGAGTGCAACCTCACCCAGGAAGCACTTTCTCCAAGGGTGGGAAAAAACAGGGCGACCATCGCCAACTACCTCAGGCTGCTGAAGCTCCAGCCGGAAATCCAGCTGGCTGTTAAAAGCGGAGCCATCACAATGGGGCACGCCAAGGCTCTGCTGGCAGTGGAAGACGCAAATCTCCAGAAAAGGATTGTGGACAATATAATCGCCGATGAACTTTCCGTAAGGCAGACAGAGGAAATCGTGAGGAAACTTCTTGCTCCTAAGGCAGAAAAGGCAAAGAAAGCAGCCTTCAATCCGGGGCAGGCAGGCGTTTCTGCGGAAAAGATTTTGTCAAAATACTTTGGAGGAAAGGTTACGGTCAAGGCTAGGGAAAAGGGAGGAGAGGTGATTCTCAAATATCGCGATGAAGATCAGCTGTCTTCCTTCCTGAATGTGCTTAAGGAACATAATTTGCAGTAAAAAAGAGCCGTGAGCATAAGAAGAAACATATCCGGACTTGTGGCAGCCGTGATTGCGGTATTGCTAAGCGGTACAGTCTCTTACGCCCAGTTCAATCCAAATGCAAACGCTGCCGGAACCATGAAATCCACCATCGACAATATGGTGGACACCACGGAATACGAAATCGACTCCACCGTAAGGCAGTTTACCATAAAAAGGTTCATAAACTCTCTGGCGCATAAGGATTCCATGACGCTTTCCAACACTTTCTTCGGGGCGATGGTTTTGCCTGGAACCGGCCAGATTTATAATCGCGATTACTGGAAACTCCCTATAGTTTACGGAACCCTTGGAGGATGCATCGGCGGAGCTGTGGCTTTCAACCAGAAATGGAAGAAGAACGGCCTCAACAAGGACAGGGAAACCCGTAACCTCTTCATCTGGGGTGCTGTGGCAAGCTACTGGGGCCAGCTGATGGATGTAACCGTAAGCTACAAGTCTTACGAAAAGCCGCTTCCTGCAAGAGCCTCCTTCTACGCCTCCCTGCTCCCGGGCTTGGGACAGGCCTACAACGGGGACTACTGGCATATTCCTATCTACTATGCCGGATTCACCATAAGCGGATACTGCTGGGCATTCAACCAGAAGCAGTACAAGCGCTACCGCAAGATGTACAGAGAATACGGGGAGGGAACCTACACGGGACACGTTACCCCGGAAAATATGGTCTGGTTCAGAGACTATTACAGGCGTAACAGGGATTATTCCGTGCTTTCCACGGCCCTTATCTACATACTGAACGTGATAGACGCCAACGTGTTTGCGCATTTCTCCCACTTCGACATTTCAGACGACATTACCTTCAATGTTCATCCTGATGTCATTATGCCGGAAATGCCGACTACCGGGTACTATACATACGACCCGACATACAGCAGCGCCAAGGTTGGGCTAACCCTGGACATAACTTTTTAGAAATCTGAAAAATTGAACAATATGAGAACGAGAAGACTTGCAGTTTTGTTGCTGATGGGCGCCTTTCTTACACTGGGATTCTGTCAGCAATCCTACGGCCAGACCAGAAAAGACCTGTTGAAGGAGAACCAGAAACTGAGGCGGGCCATCGATTCCCTCCAGAGGCTTCTGGATGACAGCGAAATAGAATTGACAGACACATCCACTGCCGGAGACACCATCAATCCGGGTAATATCGGTTTTCTCAGTTCCGAGCTTTACGAGAACCTGACTCCAGGGGAGAATCCGGACAGTCTCCTCAGCATCTACTACCTTCAGAGACAGATGGCCACCGCCAACCTTCCGGCCGTGGAAGACGTGGAAAACGCAAATTACACCAGCAACATTCCGGACGAGGTTTATATCGAGAACCTGAAGAAGATGAATTCTTTCATCTCTCTGCCTTACAACAGCGTTGTCAAGAACTACATCATCCTCTATACGGAAAGGATGCCTAAGAGAGCCGCCAACATGCTCGGCCTGGCATCATATTATCTCCCTATTTTCGAGAACATATTCGACCGCTACGGCCTTCCTAAAGAACTGGCCGCAATGGCAATCATAGAGTCCGCCCTTAACCCGTTCGCCGTTTCAAGCGCCAACGCCAAAGGTCTGTGGCAGTTCATATATTCCGCTGCAAAACAGTACAATCTCCAGGTGGACTCCTACATTGACGAAAGGTTCGACCCTGAGAAGAGCTGCGATGCCGCTGCAAGATTCCTCAAGGATTCCTATACGATTTTCGGAGACTGGGCACTTGCGATTTCGTCCTACAACTGCGGTCCGGGGAACGTGAACAAGGCCATCAAGAGAGCCGGAAGCAGAGACTTCTGGTCTATCTATCCTTACCTTCCTAAGGAAACCAGAGGCTATATGCCGTCGTTTGTCGGAGCCCTGTACATGCTCAAGTATTACCAGAACTACAACATTGTTCCGGACAAGCCTTCAATGCCGGCTCACGTGGACACGTTCATGATTCACAAGAACCTGCACTTCGAGCAGATTTCCGAGGTCATCGGCATCCCGGTTCAGGAACTCCGCCAGCTTAACCCTCAGTATCTGAGGGATATCATCCCGGGAGACAGCAAGGGAATGCTCCTGAGGCTTCCTTACAACTACACCGCTCCTTTCGTGGACAACGAGAAGACCATCTACAACTATAAGGACAGCATATTCTTCAACCCTATAGTTTACAGCCGCTACAAGAGCGGTGACGAGGGCGGAGGAAGCACAAGGATCTACCACAAGGTCAGAAAGGGCCAGACACTGGCTTCCATTGCAAAAAGATACGGAGTTACGGTTGCTCAGATCAAAGACTGGAACAATATGTCTGCAAAGACAAAGTCCGTCAAGACCGGACGTACGCTGATTATCTACCGCAATGCCGTATCCAACCCGCCACGCTCTTCGTCTTCTTCATCTTCTAGCAGTTCTTCTTCCAACGCAAATTCTTCCAGGAATTCCGGAGGAGGAGCAAAGTACTACACTGTAAAGAAGGGAGATACACTATACGGTGTTGCAAAGAAAAACAACATAAGCCTCAACGAACTGCTGAAACTCAACGGCCTTACCGCCAAGTCTACGATTCACGCAGGAAAGAAACTTAGAGTCAAATAATATTATGCTAAGAATAATCCGCGTAATCCTCGCCTACATTTTCTTCATACTGATTACGCTGCTGTTCCTTGATTTTACGGGAACAACTCAAAGGCTGTTCGGCTGGATGGCGCAAATCCAGTTTCTGCCCGCGGTTCTGGCATTGAATATTGTCGTCATCTGCGCCCTTCTGCTGCTTACAATAGTTTTCGGAAGAATCTATTGCTCGGTGATATGCCCTCTTGGAGTGATGCAGGATATTTTCGGCTGGTTTGGGAAAAAGACCAGAAAGAACCGCTATACCTATTCCAAGGCCAAGAACTGGCTTAGATACACGGTGCTGGGAATTTTTATCCTCGCGATATTTTTCGGAATTGCCAGTCTGGTTGCCCTTCTGGCTCCTTACAGCTCCTTCGGAAGAATTGCGCAGAACCTTCTCTCCCCAATCTCCACTTATGCCTTCAGCAGCAAAGAAGTCTGGATAAGGTCTCTACCGACTTTCATAGTGGCTGCGGTAACGATAGTGGTGCTTTTCATCCTGGCCTTCAGGAACGGCAGAACCTACTGCAACACCATCTGCCCCGTTGGAACGGTTCTGAGTTTCTTCGCCCGATTCTCCATCTTCCGCCCGCTGATAGACAAGAGCAAGTGCGTTAGCTGCAACCTCTGCGTCAAGAACTGCAAGGCATCCTGCATAGACATCAAAAACCACAAGATAGACTACTCCAGATGCGTTGTCTGCGGAGACTGTATCTCAAAGTGCAATAAAGGCGCAATCTCCTATACGACAAAACGTTATAAAGAAGAACCTGTCGCTGAGAAAACATCCGGAATGGAAAGAAGGTCCTTCATTGCAACAGCCTCGGCACTTGTGGCAACCGAGGCAGTATCAAAAGCCCAGGAAAAGATTTCCGGAAAAAAGACCGTTATCACCAGAGAAACTGAAATCACTCCGCCCGGCTCCGTAGGAATGGACAACCTTACCAGCCACTGCACAGGCTGCCAGCTCTGCGTTGCCGCCTGCCCTAACAATGTGCTCCGCCCGTCTTCCGGTCTATTGACTCTTATGCAGCCAAGGGCCTCATACGAAAGAGGCTGGTGCCACCCGGGATGCACCAGATGTTCAAGCGTGTGCCCAACGGGAGCTATCAGGAAAATTACCAGGCAGGAGAAAAAGACCATCCAAATCGGGCATGCCGTATGGGACGCCGGTGCGTGCATTCCTATGGCAGAGGGACTTTATTGCGGACTATGCGCGGACCATTGCCCGGTGGGAGCCATTACGCTTGTAGCCGTAGACCCGGATGATGAACTCGGACCTCAGTTCCCGGTTGTGGACGAAGACAAGTGCATCGGATGCGGAGCTTGTGAGCACGCTTGCCCTGCCAGTCCTGTCAAGGCAATCTACGTAGAAGGTTACACAGAACACAAGACCAAGACTGTCAAGAGTTAGAGTTCCAGCCTCACGGCGGCTTTGGCCGTGGATATTCCTCTGCGATACTGATATTTCAGATAAAGGCTCAGCCAACGGCTGGGCCTTATGCTTAACAGGCAGCAAAAGTCCATTCCCTGTCCATACAGAAGATGTGAGGAAAACGAATAAGGAAGTTCCGCTTCCGGGAAGTAGATTCTTGCCGCCCAGTCCCTTACGTGGAACAGCGCCATCCCGACCGTGCCTCCGATTATCCTTTTCTCAAGTTTCAGGTAAGAAGAAAACGCCCTGCCCCCAAGAGAGTTGTACTCACCCCTCAGGACCAGGCTAAGCCCATCCAAAAGCAGCACCTTTCCACCGGTTTTAAGGCTCAGTATCCTGTCCTTCTCCAGCGGAGTGGAATACCTGGTGTCTATCTTTGAGTAACCCTTTATCCAGAACTCGTTCCTGACAGGGCTTCCAAATGAAGAATCGTCCCAGGAAAGCTTCACATAAGCCTTGAAGGTTGAAGACGGATCCTTGACATGGTATCTCGGAGCCGGATAGGCGGAATAGTCAGCTCCTACCGCATAACTTGTTTTCCCGTAAAGAGTTCCCGTCATCCTCAGCGATGCTCCCTGCTGGTTACTTAGTTTGCTCAGCGACGAGTAAGCCCCACCCAAAGGCGAGGAGAAATCCTTGCCGTAACCCCTAAGCAGAAAATGGAAAGTGACCTTCTCCATTTCCAGACTCGCTCCTCCTAACGCGGCAAACGATTCCGTTTCCGGATTCCAGGCTCCTTCCGCAAATACAACCGCACCCGGAAAACCGGCAAGAAAATCTGCCGACACCACACTTCCAACCTGCTCCTTCCTGAAATACGACAGGCCGAATCTCGACCTTCTTCCGGTATAGGTCAGGCCGTAAACGCTCTCCATTCCCCTGAAGGAATAGCCGGCGCTTACACGAAGCCTACCAGCAGAAACAGACAGTGCTCCTCCTCTCAGAAGTTTTGTAGTGTCTGAACTTGTGTACAATGATACCGGCTCCGCGTTCCTGACAAAGCCCGACGCCTCTCCAGCCCCTGAAAACGAGAAACCGTTCCAGGCTGCAAGGCCCTGGCCCATACGGGCGTAGAAATCTCCCAGCACAAGCCTTTCAACCTTAACACTTCCAACCTTCAGACCTGAATACGATATGCCTCCGGTTGCAAAATTCTCCCTTGATTTCTGGGTGGAATTGCCCTTCAGGACCACGGACAAATCCAGCCTATCCAGATATGAAGACCTTAGCCTTACAAGATGCTGCTCGGATACCGGAGAGGCCACTCTCTGGTAACGGGAATAGATGTCTGTCTTCTCGTCTTTCCGGAAATTTTCCGGATGCCGGACAGCCTCCCCAAGAGTAACATACGGGCGGATTCTTTCCACCGTTTTCTCGTCAAACCCGTAAAGAAGCCCAAGTTCCGCAAACGAGAGAATCGGCCCGCTGGAAGCAATCCTGCTCAATATGGATTCTATCTGGAAAGGAGTAAGAAGCATCAGGGCCTCCATTGCCCCTTTTGATGCGGAATTCAGGTTCAGCGGATGCCTCCTGAGACGCTGCAGATGGGAAAGCATATCTTCCCCGAACAAGGCAGCATCTTCTTCTTCCGAAACCATCAGCCGTTCAACCACATCATCCTCATTCTGAGCCCACAAGGCCAGGGGCTGAGCCGTCATCACACACACAAGGGCAATCCTTATCCATCTTCTCATACGCACAAAAATAGCATCCCGCCACCAGGGCAGGATGCCAAACCGTACAATTGACTATGTCCGCAAAACGGACAAGAAGCGGACAAATACCGCTTATGCGTTTTATCCGTTTACCTTGAACTTGAAGTTCAGATTCTTAAGCTCTTCGTTGGCCTTTGTAATCTTGCCTGCAAGCTCGCTTTTGAAACGGGCGGATTTTTCCGCTATACCGGAATCAGAGAGGGCAAGTATCTGAACGGCGAAGATTGCGGCGTTCTTGGCTCCGTCCAGAGCCATTGTGGCTACAGGTATGCCGCCCGGCATCTGGAGTATGGACAAAATGGAGTCCAGGCCCTCAATGGAGTTGGAACTCTTGATTGGAACCCCAATCACCGGAAGATTGGTTGATGCGGCTATCACTCCAGGCAGATGAGCCGCTCCGCCCGCCCCTGCAATAATAACCTTGATTCCCCTTCCGGCAGCTCCCTTTGCAAATTCCGCCACCATTTCAGGCGTGCGGTGAGCCGACAGTGCATTTACCTCAAAAGGTATCTCCATTTCTTCCAGGAACTTTGCCGCAGCCTCCATGACCTTAAGGTCCGAGGTGCTTCCCATAATGATGCTTACCAACGGTTTCATCTCTGATATTTGTTGCGTTTATTTTTGCAAAAATATCTAAATTTGGAACTCAATACAACACACACCGCCATGAAAAACGTCCAGCTATACGACAAGAGCTTCAAGCCCTACATGTCTTATGAAGAAATCCAGAAGGCAATAGACGCTGTCGCCGAGAAAATCAACATCGACCTCAAAGACGAGCACACCCCTATCTTTCTGGGGGTTCTGACCGGCAGTTTCATGTTCTTCGGAGACCTTATGAAACGAATCACCCTGGAATGCGAGACCTGCTTCATCCGCCTTGCCTCTTACGAGGGAACATCCTCTACGGGTCAGGTTAAGCAGATGCTCGGGCTCACACAAAGCGTAAAAGACCGCAACATTGTTGTCGTGGAGGATATCGTGGACACCGGCGGAACCATCACCGAACTTTACAAGATTCTGAACGAAAACGGAGCTAAGAGTATCCGCACGGCAACCCTGATGTACAAGCCGGGCAGCTACAAGGGTTCCATCAAGATAGACTATCCTGCCTGCAGCATTCCTAACGATTTCATCGTTGGCTTCGGCCTGGACTACGACCAGATCGGCCGCAACCTGAAAGACATTTATGTGCTCGATCCTGAAGAGACGGAAAAGCGCAAGGCAATAAACGTAAGATAATTATGAAATACTATATTCTGTTCGGGCCTCCTGGTGCCGGAAAAGGCACCCAGGCCAAATTCATCGCCGAGAAATACAATCTCCTGCATATTTCCACGGGAGACCTTCTGAGAAAGGAAATGGCTGCCGGGACCCCGCTGGGGCTCCAGGCAAAGCAACTGATCGAGGGCGGAAACCTTGTACCGGACGAGGTGGTTGTGGGTATGATCCGTTCCACCTTCGCAAACAACACAGAGGTTGCCGGCTTCCTTCTGGACGGATTCCCGAGAACAATTGCCCAGGCACAGATGCTGGACAAGATGCTCGCCGATCAGGACAGCAAGGTGGACAAGGTTCTCTCCCTGACAATCAAGGACGAGACCATCTTTGAAAGGATAGCAAAACGTGCTCAGATTGAGGGCAGAAAGGACGATGCCGATCCAGCCACCATCCAGAACAGGATAGACACCTACCACGCCAAGACAGAGCCGCTCATAGACTACTACAAGAACGCCGGAAACTATTGCGAGATACCCGGAGAGCAGACAATTGAGGAAGTTTTCCGTAGCATCTGCAAGGAGATTGGCTGAAGGAAACCTGTTAAATGCGCCAAAGCCATGCCTAACACGGATTTCGTCGATTATGTAAAACTGCACCTTACTTCCGGAAACGGAGGTAACGGCTCTATGCACCTCCACAGGGAGAAGTTCATAGACAAGGGCGGTCCCGACGGCGGTGACGGAGGCAAGGGCGGAAGCGTCATCATGCAGGGAGACAGCCAGATGTGGACCTTGATCAGCCTCAAGTACCGCAAGCACATCTCTGCGGAAAACGGGGAAAACGGAGGCTCGAACCTCTGCACCGGAGCGGACGCAAAGGACGTTATCCTGAAAGTTCCGCTGGGCACGGTGGCAAAGAACGCGGAAACGGGAGAAATTATCGGAGAAGTAACGGAGCACGGCCAGACCTGCACCATCCTCAAGGGAGGACGGGGCGGCAAGGGCAACGCCTTTTTCAAGAGCGCAACCCGCCAGACTCCCAAGTTCGCCCAGGAAGGCGAACCGGGAAGCGAGGGCTGGTTCATTCTGGAAATGAAGGTGCTCGCCGATGTGGGACTGGTAGGATTTCCGAACGCCGGAAAATCCACTCTTCTTTCTGCCGTGTCCGCAGCCCATCCAAAAATCGCGGATTATGCTTTCACGACACTGGAGCCGAGTATCGGAATCGTGCGTTACTATGATGAGCAGTCCTTTGTGATGGCGGATATCCCGGGCATCATAGAAGGAGCCCACGAGGGCCGTGGCCTCGGGCACCGCTTCCTAAGGCACATAGAACGCAACTCCATCCTGCTGTTCCTGGTTTCCGCTGAAAACCTGGAAATTGCAAAGGAATACAAAATCCTCCTCAACGAGCTCAAGATGTATAATCCGGAACTTCTGGACAAGGAAAGGATTCTCGCAATAACAAAGTGCGACCTTCTGGGCGGAGATAAGGACCTGATTTCATCTCTGAAGAGAAAAGTGCCTAAAAAAGTTCCTTACGTTTTCATCTCTTCCGTTACAGGAGAAGGCCTCCAGGAACTTAAGGACCTCATCTGGGAAACACTTCACAAATAATGATTGATATAGACAACATTCTGAACCTAGACAGGGCGCTGACCGCTACCATAAACAGCTGGCACACTCCGCTGTGGGACAACATAATGCTTTTCCTGTCCAACAAATGGGCCCTGATTCCAGTTTACGTGATAGTCGCACTCTATGCACTGTCCAGAAGAACCTACAGGTTCAGAAGGCGCAGCTATTTCAACTGCTGGGCTATTTTCATCATTTTTCTGCTGGCAGCTGGTGCCACCTTCTACATCCTGGATATGACCGGACACGATATAATCAAGCCTTACTTCCACCGCCTCCGGCCTGGATATGACTTTTATACATGGGACATTATAAGGACTCCGGACGGGAAGGGCGGTGCCTACAGTTTCGTGTCCAACCACGCCGCCAACATAGCAGGCTTTGCTATGATTACCTCCCTGTTCTTCAAAAGGAAATGGTACACAGCCCTGAGCTTCCTGCTTGCCATAGCCGTCAGCTACAGCCGCGTTTATCTTGGCAGGCATTTCCTCGGCGATGTGATTTGCGGATTCATATACGGAATTATCGTTGCCTGGATAGTCTATGTAATTGCCGTTGCCATCATCGGTTTCCTCAGGCGCCGCATGATTATCCGCGAAATAAGGTAAACGCATCGCAATGCTCTATATCTCAGATAAGTCCACAGACCCCTACTTCAACCTCGCGGAGGAGGAGTTCCTTCTAAAGGAAATGACGGAAGACATTTTCCGCCTTTGGAGAAACTCTCCTTCAATCATTGTGGGCAGATACCAGAACACCATCGCTGAGATAGATTCAGACTATACAAAAGAGCATAGCATTCCGGTGGTCAGGCGCCTTAGCGGAGGAGGTGCAGTATTCCACGATTTGGGCAACCTCAACTTCACCTTCATCCAGACCATCAGGCAATCCAAAGAGAAATCCGCCATTGATCCGGCGGAAATGTTCCAGAGGTTCACCTCCCCGATAATCCAGGCCCTAAGAAGCATTGGCGTTAATGCTGAACTCCAGGGCAGGAACGACCTTGCCATAGACGGGAAGAAATTCTCCGGCAACGCCATCTGCATCCACAAGAACCGCATACTTATGCACGGCACACTGATGTTCAAGGTAAGCAAGACAGACCTCTCCAAAGCCCTGAAACCCAGGCCTGAGAAATTCATAGGCAAAGCCGTG
Organism: Bacteroidales bacterium; assembly: GCA_017550655.1. Classification (GTDB taxonomy): domain Bacteria; phylum Bacteroidota; class Bacteroidia; order Bacteroidales; family UBA932; genus Egerieousia. The sequence goes on from JAFZOK010000023.1 coordinate 68,238, forward strand.
AAAAGCAACGTAAAAAGAGTAACCAACATCAGCGACCACCTCAAGGACAAAGATGCCGATATCCTCTGGTTTACCGATTTCCTCGGCGATTATGTCTGCTCCCAAATTAAAGACATAACCCCTTACACCTTCACACCGGAACAGCTAAAAAGAATCAATTATCTCAAGGAAAACCGCTACAGCACAGACCAGTGGAATTTCGGCAAGTCTCCGCGATACAACTTCACCGCCACAAGGCGTTTCCCAAAGGGCATCGTTGAACTTTACCTTACCGCTGAAGGCGGCATAATCAAAGACCTGGACATAAGGGGAGACTATTTCTTCACCCGCCCTACCGAGGAATTCACAAGGAAACTCATCGGCACCCCTCATACCAGAGAGGACATAGAAAAGAAAATAGGCACCCAGAATCTGGACGCCTATTTTGCGGGTATTTCTTCAGAAGATATCGTAAACCTGTTCTTCTGACAGGTTTACTCTTATCTGCCGAACTTCTTTTCCTTTAGCTTAACCAGCTGTCCCTTAAGCACATCAACACAATCTACAACGGCATCCTCAAAGCTCTTGGCATTCCTGGTTACAATAATGTCGTCTGTAGGTACCTGAAGTTTGATTTTGCACTCCTTGTTCAGCTGGTCCGGAAGCAGGGAAAGCACAATATCTGCCTCCATAAACCCGTCGAAGAACTTCTCCAGTTTCTCAACTTTCTTCTCTACAAATGCAAGAAGTTTCTCATCTGCATCAAACTTAACTGATTGGATTCTTATTTCCATAATAACCTCCTTGAATTAATTGGTTAAACTGTATTGTAAATATACAAAAAATGAACCGAAAAGCAAAACCTGGCACTATTTTTATACATTTGTAAAAGGATCAAAAAAACACCGCAATGAAACGTCTATTCATCTTCTCTATCCTGCTTCTTTTCTCGGCGATTTGCTATTCACAGAACACCGTACAGACACTCCCTGCCAAAGACGGCGGCAAATACGTGGGAGAAGTTTCAAACAACCTGCCCAACGGCAATGGAATAATGTACTATGCCAACGGAAACAAGGAATATGAAGGCACTTTCAAAGACGGCCAGTTCCACGGCACCGGCACCTCCTATTACGAAAACGGGAAGCTGGAATACACAGGCCAGTGGAAAGAGGGGTATATGGACGGCTACGGAGAAGCGTACTGGGATAATGGCTTCAAGTGCTATGAAGGCACTTTCAAGGATGGCTATTTTGAGGGAGTTGGAACCTCTTATCGCCTAGAAGACGGAACAAAATTATACTCCGGACAGTGGATAGAAGATAGCCCGGAAGGTCAAGGAACGTATTATTACCCAGACGGCAAAGTTGAATATACCGGACAGGTTAAGGACGACCAGCCAAATGGACCGGGAACTTCCTATTACAAGAGCGGAAGCATTGAATTTACCGGAACCTTCTCCAATGGCTACAAATTGGACGGCCACGGAACAGAGTATTTTGACGGCGGCGGCAAAATGTATGAAGGAGATTTTGTAAAAGGCATTTGGGAAGGCCAGGGCACCTGGTATTACCAAAACGGAAATATCCGCACAAAAGGCAGCTTTTCTAAAGACCTTCCTTGCGGACAGGTAGTCAGATACTATGAAAACGGTGTCAAGAAATATGAAGGCAGCGTTGCGCTTTTCTCAAATGAAGAAGGCAAGACCGTAAGCTCTGCTCAAGGCTACGGAATATGGTATGACGAAAATGGCAAGATTATCTACAAAGGCAACTTCAAAGCAGGAAAGTTCGACGGCCAAGGCACCTCATACAAGGAAGACGGTGTAACAATAGAGCATCAAGGACAGTGGAATAATGGTGATTTTATAGGAAACTAGACCTAAGCAAAAAGCAACATCAAAAAAGCGTAAGAGTAAAAACAAAAAACTGATAATTATTATGAAAAGATTCTTGAGAACAACCGGAATGTGCCTTGCAGCAATATTGGGCGCCTTTGTGCTGCTAAGCATGGACAAAGTCTGCGAAAGGTGCAAGGGCACCGGAATGGACCGCAATGAATGCTACTCCTGCAAAGGGCTGGGCTACACGCAATGCCTTACCTGCAACGGCAACAAAATGATCAGATGCTCCTTCTGCGGAGGCGGCCGCACGATAGTTTGCCCGCACTGCCACGGCAGAAACCCTAACTGCATAAAGTGCGGCGGAAAGGGCTACTTTGACTGTGAAAGATGCAGCGGAACAGGCCAGATCACCTGCACCGTATGCAACGGAGAAGGCCATAACCGCTGCATGACCTGCGACAAGAAAGGCTATATTGAATTCCGCTGCCCAGACTGCAACGGCACCGGAGAACTACCGGACGATTAAACCGTCAGATTCCTCTCTTTAAACAGGCAGACAAATGACATTATTTTTGCACAAATATTATCTTTGTGCAAATACAATTATTCTTACTATGAAGCCTATTACCATTATAGCAACAATTATCGCGATAACCATAGCAATTCCTTCTTGCAAAAACAATAATAAAAGCGACAATCCGGCTCCTGCCGCAACAGACTAATCCAAAGTCTTAAGCCCTTCTGCAACCACAGGCAATGAGCTTGCTTCTCAGAACTCTGACACCGCTTATGCTATGGATGTTGAGAAAATATTCACTCTCATAAAGGAAGTTGCCAGCGACTGGAAAGACGAAGATGGCCTCAAAGGACAAAAAGCAGGGCTTTCCCTAATGAAGCAAACACGTGGAATAGACGGAGAAATAGAACTGATTGCTTTCTATTATGGCCACAATGTCCGTCTTGTAGCTGACACTCCAAACAAATTCACCAGCCCCAACGCAATGAACGCTCCTGTTTTCACCCCTGCAGGAGGAAACGCCTTTTACATTTTGATAGGAGCAGATTCCACCCACGGCTCCATTATCTTCTTCAACCAGAAAAATGATTATGACCTATTCATCTCCAAAGTTTCAGAATACGGCCTTTACACAAATGACTACGGATATTCTTTCATCCCTGAAACCAAAACCGGCAAAAACGAGTCAATGTCCCAATCAAGCAGCTTGGAAAAGAATCCGCCTATGTTGAGTTTTGAGCCAATGGGGCTCCAGAACGGATGGTTCAAGATCATTATGGGCCTAGATATTTAGACTTATATTTCCGCCTTCAAGTATTCCTCTCCCAATTCTCTGATTTTCTGTAGGATTAGTTTTTCTCTTTCTTTGGAAGGAGTCTTGAATCCCAACAATAATTTGTCGCAAAGAAAACAAACTGCCAATAAAGTATCCGAATTATAAACATTTATAATCGTTTATAATCATTTAAAACATTTCGGAATAAAATGACAAAAATTGCATTCTGCAAGGTTGTTTTATCGAGTTTACAGGCCACTTTACAGGCCACTTTACAGGCCACTTTACAGGCCGGTTTATAGGCCGGTTATGATTTACAGGCTCATTTACAGGCTCATTTACAAGCTCATTTACAAGCTCATTTACAGGCTCAATAATCCTGGATTCAATTAGAAAACGCAATAAATATAGTTATCATTTTTGATAATACTGACTTCATTGGAAAACAGATGAGGAGCTGGATGCGTGGAAGGCGTTGTTATCAATCTTGATTCTACATCAAACCACAACACGATCTCACTCTAAACCGTCCTCGCTATCGTTGTTATCAATCTTGATTCTACATCAAACCACAACTGTATGTGTAGAAGTTTCTTGATATTCCGGTTGTTATCAATCTTGATTCTACATCAAACCACAACTTTTATGAATTTTAATAACTATGACAACAGTTGTTATCAATCTTGATTCTACATCAAACCACAACGTATTAGCAGAACTGACTTTTACGTTTAAGTTGTTATCAATCTTGATTCTACATCAAACCACAACCCGCCCTTCTGTTTTCCTTGATTGCTTTTGTTGTTATCAATCTTGATTCTACATCAAACCACAACCGCGTTCAAGCACAAATTGAA
>JAFZOK010000024.1 GCA_017550655.1 Bacteroidales bacterium
CACGGCTGCCGTAGCCTTGTATTTTTTGCCTGTGGCCTGGTCTGTGAGTGTTGGATAAGCGTTTATCATGCCCGCACTGTTACTTGTCGGAGAAGAATACTTCAGATAGACCATAGTGTAGTTGGCGAATTTTTCCACCTTAGACACTTTAACAGTCCTGTCGTTCGAGTTTTGAGGTGGATTGACATAGGTCTGGGCACTTGCGGCCCAACCTATGAAGAACAAGGCTGTCAGCAAAAGAATCCTTTTCATGATCTTTCTATTCTTTACTTTTCAACGATCATAACAAGACGGAAGCCAAGGCTGCCGAATAAATAGCCGGTTGTATATCCGCGATGCGATACCCTGCAATATGTGGCCTCATCTGTGCAGAAGTTGCCGCCACGGGTTACCTGTCCTTCGGAATTCTCGTCCTCGACCTGAGGATTGGTCTGGCTTTCAGGGCTGTATGGGGCATAGTCATCGATGCAGAACTCGTCTACATTGCCGCTCATATCGAATAAGCCAAGTTCGTTTGGAGCCTTGCACTTTACAGGATGGGTTCCGCCCTCTATATCGTTGAACCAGGCAACATCTTCAAGATTGTCGCTTCCGGAGTATTTGAAGCCCTTGCTCTTGTTTCCTCCGCGAGCCGCGAATTCCCACTCTGCCTCGGTAGGCAGACGGAATGATTTGCCGGTCAGTTCGCTGAGCTTGTCGGCAAAGAATTCGCAGTCTTCTCTCTCAACAGCTTCAACAGGAAGGTCCTCACCCTCGTTGTCTGACGGGTTTTCTCCCATAACGGCTTCATACAGGGCCTGGGTTACTTCTGTCTCGCCGATGTAGTAGTCATAAAGGGTTACCTCGTGTGCCGGTTTCTCGTCGTCCTCGGCATCTTCGCCCTGTTCCTCAGTTGCACCCATTGTGAATGTGCCGCCCTTAACAAGTATCATGTTGAAGGATACGCCGTTAACTGTCAGGGTGACAACGCTGTCCTGAGGTGTTGCGCCAACCTCTTGCCCCTGGTTTGCGGCGCTGTTTGACTTGCAGGACAAAACAGCCAAAGCCATGAGAGCCACAAGGAATAAGTAATGTAAATTCTTCATATTGGTGATTTTTATTATTATCTCGTCCAACCTTCTACACGGTAAACCTTCTCCAGAAGTTTTTTCTCCTGCTTTGTTGCAGCGTCTCTGAACCAAACTTCTATTCTGGCCGCATAATAATCTTCCCAATCTCCTTCATAGATAGAGAATTGCTGCTTGTTGACCAGTTGCGAGAATGATTCAGTTGAATCTATTGCTACTTTGCTGCGTTCTTCTATTTCTTTCACAGAAAGCGGAATGTTTTCAGTTGCCTCAAAGCATTTGAGGAAAATTTCTCCTGCCGGCAGGGGGCTAAAGTAGAAGTCATACTTGTAGATACCGCCCTGGATATCATTCCAGATAACAAGCCAGGAGTTGGAATCGAGAGTGTCAACTGCTTGTGTTGAAAGTGAATCAAGGGGCAGGCTGAACTGAAGTCCTTCAGGAATAGGATGATTTTTACCGAATTTGTCACTTGACCTGGAGAAGAGCAGAATCAGCACAAGTACGGCCAGGATCAGGATAACGGGCAGTATATACCAGATTTTTTTCATTGGAAAAAAGTTTTTGCAAGTTACGACTTTTGAAAGGAACGGCAAAGGATTCTTCAATTAATTATTCGTACCTTGCACTTTGTTATGCCAAAGATGTGCCAGGAATATATGACCCTTTCCGCCTATATTTCCCAGGTGAAAGGTCTGATAGAGGATGCCGGAGGGCTTCCGGGGTGGATTGTGTGCGAGCTGGCCAACGTGAACTGGAACAGGGGGCACTGCTATCTGGAACTGGTGGAAACCTCTGCCGGAGGAGTTGTGGAGGCAAAGGCCAGGGGCACGATATGGTCCTACAGGGCAGCTGCTCTGAGCCAGACTTTTGAGAATAGCTGCGGGGCTCCGCTCAGGAAGGGAATAAAGGTGATGCTCTATGTCCAGAGCCAGATGAGCGAGCTTTACGGCTTCTCCCTGAATGTACTGGACCTGGATCCTTCTTATACGCTCGGAGACCTGGAGGCAAAAAAGCAGGCCACTCTGAAGAGGCTGGCCCAGGAAGATCTCCTGGAAAGGAACAAGGAGCTGGAAGTTCCGGCTCTGCCTTACAGGATTGCAATAGTATCCGCAGAAGGAGCGGCCGGCTACGGAGACTTCATGAAGCACCTTAAGGATTCAGGAGTGGACTTTGAAGTGGAGCTTTTTGAGGCCGCTATGCAGGGAGATAGTGCTCCCGAGAGCATTTCCTCTGCGTTTTCCCTGATTGAGGAAAGGGCCGGGGAATTTGACACGGTGGCATTCATTAGGGGAGGCGGCAGCAACCTGGACCTTGCCTGCTTTGACGATTATCTGATTGCCCGGAGCATCGCCCTGTGTTCCCTTCCGGTAATCAGCGGAATCGGGCACGAAAGGGACAACCATATCTGCGACGAGGTGGCAAGCGTGAGGGTGAAGACTCCGACAGGAGCCGCTGATTTCCTGATTCAAAGGTTCGCCGATGCTTATGAAACAATAACGGATCTTGAACAGAGACTTATTGACGCGTATTCAGAATTCCTGGATGAAAGCTCAGATATTCTGGAAAGGTATTCGCTGAGGATTTCATCTGCTTTAGGACGCTTTGCAGAGGTGAGGCTTGATGCTCTCAAAGACTTGGAACACAGGATTGACTCCGCTGCGTCTGAAAGGATTCTAGGTGAATTCCATCGGCTGGACATCCTCAGGCACAGGGTTGGGCAGACGGTTACCTTTATGACTTTCCAGCAGCAGAATCATCTTGAAGCTTCTGCCGTCAGGCTCCGTGATATCTTCCAAAAAAGACTAATGAATGAAGGATTCTGGCTGGAAATGATGCAGACAAGGTTTGAAGGGGCGGACCCGACAAAGATCCTTGAGAAAGGATACGGTATAATATTGGATGCAGAAGGACGGAAGGTTAAGGATGTCCTTCAGATTGAGGAAGGGAGCCGGATTGCGATAATGATGAAGGACGGCAAGGTCGTCTTTACAACCAGGGAGGTTGTTCACGAGAAAAAATAAAAAGACAGAAAAAATATGGAAGAACTTAAAGAAGAACTGACTTACGAGAAGGCTATCGCTGAGTTGGAAACATTGGTTTCCAGAGTGGAGGAAAAAGATGCTCCTCTGGATAGGATAGAAAAGGATATCAAGAGAGCGATGCAGCTGATTTCATTCTGCAAGACTCAGCTCAGAGGCTATAAGGAAAGGTTTTCAGCTCTGATGGAAGACGAGGATATTATTGATACAGAGGAGAAATGAGCGTAGCGGCAACAGGATTCTTTGACGGGATGCACCTTGGGCACAATAAGGTGATCCTTACCGTTAAGCAAATCGCCGAGGAGAAAGGCCTTAAGAGCCAGGTGGTTACATTCTGGCCGCATCCGCGCAGCGTGCTCCAGCAGGAGGCCTACAACCTCAGGCTGCTGACTTCCCTGGAGGAAAAGAAGGCGCTGATAAAGGGTCTGGGCATAGACGAGGTAACGGTGCTGGAGTTCACAAAGGAGTTCAGCCTGCTTTCCACGGAAGAATTCATAAAGGAATATCTGATAGAAAAATGCGGGGTGAAGATTCTAGTTATTGGCTATGACCACCACATAGGCCACGACCAGAGCAAGAGCCAGGAGGATATGATGGACATCTGCCGCCGCTGCGGACTGGATGTGGTAAGGGTGGAGGAATTCACCCTGGACGGCAAGGTTCCGTCTTCCACCAAGATACGCCACTTGCTGGAGAAAGGGGATGTCGCCGGTGCCGCGGCTTTCCTGGGAAGGGAATATGCCCTCAAGGGAGTGGTGGTTTCCGGAAACCATCTGGGAAGGACCATCGGATTCCCTACGGCAAACCTCAAGCTCTATGACCCTCTGAAACTGGTTCCGGGGAACGGAGTCTATGCCGTGAAGGTAAATCTGGGAAGAAGGCATTTCAAGGGAATCTGCAACATTGGAGTCCGTCCTACGGTAAGCAGCGGCAACCACATTTCCATAGAGACGCATATCCTTGATTTTAACGAGGATATCTACGGACTGGATTTGGGATTGAAGTTTGTGGAAAGAATACGCAGCGAGAAGAAATTCTCCTCTTTGTCTGAACTTAAGATGCAGCTGGAAGAGGACAAGGAGAATTGTTTGAAGTATTTTTTGTAGATTTGCACTGTAAAAGATAACGCAGGGGAGTCCCGTAGGGGATTCTTCTTAATTTTTATGTTATGGCAAAAGTACATTATGTAACAGCGGAAGGCCTGGAGAAGCTCAGGGAGGAACTCAACGATATGATTTCCGTCCAGAGACCGGCCATATCAAGGGCAATCGCGGAGGCAAGAGACAAGGGAGACCTTTCCGAGAATGCGGAATATGATGCGGCTCGCGAGGCACAGGGGCTTCTTGAGCTGAAGATAAGCAAGATGCAGGATCTGATAGCCAACGCCAAGATCATAGACGAAACTCAGATAAACACCAATCAGGTGGGAATGCTCAACAAGGTTACGGTCAAGAACCTCAAGACCGGAGCCAAGATGGTGTTCACCCTGGTGGGAGAGAGCGAGGCAAACCTGGCACAGGGCAAGCTGGCCGTTTCCACACCTATAGGCAAGGCTCTGTTCGGAAGGAAGAAGGGCGAGGTTGTTGACGTTAACGCTCCTGCCGGAATCATCAAGTTCGAGATCCTGGACATTTCAATCTAAGCACAAAATCATAAGAAGATGGCTTCAATATTTTCAAGAATCATAGCGGGAGAGATTCCTTGCTACAAGATCGCCGAGACGGAAGACTACTTTGCATTCCTGGACATTTCTCCGGTCCAGATGGGGCATACCTTGGTGGTTCCAAAGGACGAGAAAGACTATATCTTCGATTATGAAGACGAGTACTATGCTGGCCTGTGGAAGTTTGCAAAGAAGATTGCCGAGGCCCAGAAGAGGGCTATCCCTTGCCGCAAGATTGGGGTTGCCGTGATTGGTCTGGAAGTGCCTCACGCACACATACATCTGGTGCCTATGAACAATGAGGGAGACCTCGATTTCGACGGTGCCAAGAAACTGCATCCGTCTCCTGAGCAGATGGAGGAGATTGCAGAAAAGATAAGGAAGGAACTTTAGTTTATCGGCCGATTATGAAAAAGCTTTTATACCTGGCCGCAGTGCTGGCATTCTGCGCCTGCTCAAGCGACAAGGCATCACTGAAACTCAAGATAGACGGGGCTGCCAACAAGGATGTCCTGCTCAGCGTTCTTAATGTCAACAAGGTGGATGTAGTGGACACCCTCAAGACAGACGCATCCGGCAAGGCTTCCGCAAAGATAGACCTCCCTTACCAGTCTCCGAACTTCTACTATCTGGACTATAACGGAATCCGCGTGGCCTCCCTGCTTCTTGCTCCGGGAGACAAGGTAAAGGTGGAGGTTGATTCCAACGGACGCGGACTCAAGCTTTCCGGCAGCAAGGAGAGCGAGCTTCTCCAGAGCGTGGACCAGGCCATCGCCAAGAGCCAGAAATCATTTGATTCCCTTAGCGTACAGCTTATTGCCTGCAACGAAATCGGCGATGTGGAGTCTGTGAAGAGGCTCCGCGTGGAACTGGGCAAGCTCTATGTTGCGCAGAAGCAGGCAGCCGTAAAGCATCTTGTGAAGAACCCTTATTCCTTCACCAACCTGAGAAACCTCTACAGGCAGTTCAACGAGAACTTCCCGCTGTTCTCCGAATTGACCGACGGAGTTTACTACCGTCAGCTCGCCGATTCCCTGCAGACACTTTATCCGAACTCTCCTTATGTTGCCGCTCTGGATAAGGAAGCCGTTTCTCTTTTCAACGAGATGGACCTGTCTTACAGGATGAAGGACGTAAACCAGATCAATTTCCCGGAGCTGGCCCTTCCGGATACCAATGCGGAAATCAGAAGCCTTTCCGGACTTTTGGGAAAGCCTTTCATACTTCTTTTCTGGGACCCGACAGACAATAACCAGAAGATGTTCAACGCAGAACTTGAAAAGATCTACAGCCAGTTCAGCGGACGCGGCCTGGAAATCTATTCTGTATGCGCGGGCACAGACAAGGCTTACTGGAACTCCATAGTGAACCGTTTCCCGTGGATCAATGTCTGCGACAGCAAGGGAGCTTCACTTGTTTCCTACAATGTGGCAAAGCTTCCGGCCATGTTCATTTTCAACAAGAAAGGTGAAATAGTGGGGAAGGATATTTTTGACAATAACGGGCTGGTTAAAGCAGTTTCTTCTGTTTGCCAGGAATAAAATCCTTCAGATAGAAAGGCTGGAAATAGGCAAGGTCCGCAAACCTTCCTTCTTCAAGAGCCTTGGCGGCATCAGTCCTTAGACCTGAGGCCATTGGAGCCTGGTCCAGAACCGTGGCGTTTTCAGGCAGGGCTCCAAGCTTTTCTTCCAGAAGCCTTCCGAATTTAGGGGCTCCGTTTCCTGCAAAGAGGACGGGGCCTTCTTTTATGAGATTACTGAAACTGTTTTCGTCCAGAATCTTTGCCTCTGTCTTTTCAGTCTGGCGGCAGTCTCCGTCAAAGACGGCGGTATAGACTTCCATTCTTCCGGCATCAATCATTGGAACTATGCGGGTGAACTTTTTGCCCGTTTCCTCCAAGGCACAGCGCGCTATGACCGCCAGTGTGCTGATGCCTATAAGATTGGTCCTGGCAGCGTAGGCAATTCCCTTTGCCAGGCTTACGCCTATTCTCAGCCCCATATAGCTTCCCGGGCCTTCGCTGACGGCTACTGCGGCAAGGTCTGAAGGCTTTACTCCATTTTCCTTAAGAATCCCGTCAATCAGGGGAGCCAGGACCGTATCGTGGCTTCTGGCAATGCGGCAGACTTTCTGGGCAAGGAGAATGTTCCCGTCAGAAAGAGCTGCCGAGCAGGTGTCCGTCGCCGATTCTACAAGAAGAATGAATTTGCCCATCGCTGAGGAAAATTATTTGGCTTTTGCCTGTGAAGTCTTGACCTTCATTCCGTCCTTGAGGGTCTTGCTGATTGCGGCAAACGGTCCGGTCACAATAACGGAAGTGTCTGAGAGACCGTCTGTTATCTGCACGTGTGTCATATCCTGGAGTCCGGTCTTTATGGCAACAGGATGGACGGTCTGGTCCTTGGCGGAATAGGTGAAGACAAAGGCCTTTCCGCTTTCTCCGAGGTCGCTCCTGGAAGTTATGGCGGAAACCGGAAGGGCAAGAACGTTCTCGGCCCTGCTGGTCTGGATCTGGACGGAAGCGCTCATTCCAGGACGGAACGGAGACGAATTCTCGGAAAGAAGATCTATATATGATTCAGGAGAAATCCTGACCTTTACCTCAAAAGTAGTGGCCTGGTCCAGAGAAGCGGTAGTGGAGCTCTTGGATGAGTTTGCAACCTCAGTGACAACTCCGTAGAATGTGCGGTCCGTATAGGCGTCAACGGTAATCTTGGCGCTGTCTCCGGCGTTGAGGCGGATGATGTCGTTCTCGTTGACATCCACCAGAACCTCCATCTGGCTGAAGTCTGCCACGCGGAACATTTCCGTTCCTGCCATCTGGCTTGTTCCCACAACCCTCTCTCCGAGTTCCACGCTAAGCTTGGAAATTATACCGTCCATAGGGGAGTAGATGGTGGTCTTCACCAGGTTCTCCCTGGCTTCCTTCAGACGGGCTTCTGCACTGGAAATGTTGTACTTGGCTCCGTCCAGCTGCTGCTGTGCCACATCCCATTCCGCGCTTGCGGCTTCGTACTCGGCCTTGGAAACGGTCCTCAGTTCATAGAGCTTGGCATAGCGGTCGTAGTTCTGCTTTGCACGCAGAGTCTGTGCCTGCTGCTGCTTGTAGGAGGCCCTCGCCGCATTGACCGATGCCATTGCCTGGTCAACTGCAGAAAGGTAGATGTCCTGCTTGATCTTGATGATAAGGTCTCCCTTCTTCACCCTGTCTCCTTCCTTTACGTGAAGTTCAACGATCTCTCCGGAAACGTCCGGGGAAATCTTCACCTCGGTAACAGGCTGGATCTTGCCGTTTGCCGGTATTGTTTCCGTAATGGTCATCCTTTCCACTTTGGAAGTGTCCACTACAGGAGTCTTGTCCTGCTTGCACATCTTGGATGCAATCATCAGTATCACGATAAGGGCCGCAGCCGCTATCCACCAGATGCTCTTTTTCTTCTTCTTTGCCATTGGTCTGTGTTTATAAATTTATGGCCTTGCCTTTATAGAAATCCAGGATCTTCACCTCGAACAGATACTGGTACTTTGCCTGGTAATAGGCGCTTACCGCCTTGAACAGGTTAGTCTTGGCGATGTTGTAGTCCGTGGCGTTCATCATTCCCACGTTGAACTTGTTTTCCGTATAGGTGAAAGATTCCTGTATGCTTCTCATGTTTTCCCTTGCCGCCTTCATTCTCTCCAGAGCGTTGAACGCCTCGTTGTATGCCGTCTGGATTTCCTTGTAGAGAGATTGCTTCTGCACTTCCAGCATCATAGCTGTGTTTTCAGAAGCCAGCCTTGCGTTCCTTGCCGCAATCCTTGAAGAAAAGCCGTTGAAAACCGGAATGTTGAGGGAGAATCCAATAGAAGGGTTCTTGTTGTGCTCGAACTGGGTGAAGAACGCCCCGCTCTGCCCGTCTGTATAATAGGATCCGTAACCCGCCTGAACGGAAAGTGAAGGCAGCATTCTTGCCCTTATCGCCTTGAAATCGTATTTGCTTTTTTCAAGATTGTACTCGGCGATTTTTACCTGTGGAAGCTGGAGGGCCTGGCTGTAGATTCCGTCCACTGTTCCTTCCGGAAGAAGGTTTTCGCTAAGGGTGCTGTCCGGAACCGCAATGTCGAAATCCTTCTGCATTTCGGCCGGCAGATCCAGCAGCTGCATCAGAGTCAGAAGGTTGGTTCTAACGTCTGAAGAAGCGCTTACCAGCTGGGACTTTTCGTTGGCCAGCTGGGCCTGAACCTCAAGCAGAGTGCTGTAGGCCTGGCTTCCGGCATCCACCAGCTTGGCGGTGCGGTCCACCTGCTCGGCGGTACTGTTGCAACTCTCAATGGCGCTGCGCTCTATCTCCCTGGAGAGCAGAAGCTGGAGGTAGGCACGGGTTATCTGGATCGTGATATCGTTCTTGACCTTTTCTACCTGTTCCTTCGCTATCTCGAGAGAGGTATAATTGCTTTTTATGGAATTCAACTTTGCGAATCCGGAGAAAATGGTGGCGGAAGCGCTGAGGTTTCCGCTGGTGGACATGCTCCTTTTGTTCTTTATGATCTCCAGAGTCTGGAGGTTGACGCTTCTTCCCCAGTTCATGCTGTGGCTAAGACCGGCGTTTATGCTAGGAGCCAAGTCCCATTTGGACTGTGTGAGATTTCCTTCCGCCTGCTCCACGCCAATCTCTTCCATCTTGACCTGCAGGTTGTTCTGCCTGGCGTACTCTATGCACTGCTGCAAAGTCCAGAGCCTGGAACCCTGGGCCTTTGCCCCGGAGCCGAAAGCCAAGGCGAGAACGGCGTATATGACCAAAAATTTTTTCATCGCGCAAATATAGTAAAAAGGAGGCTGACGCAGGCCAGCCTCCTTTTCTGAATCCGTAAAAGTCATTTTGAATAATACAGTTTCATAAGTTCAACAGGTATGTTCTTAGGATTCTGCCTGTTCTGGATCATGATCTTGATAGCTCTTACGATGGCTCCGATGCCGTATCCGAGAGCTTCCATAAAGCGGGAGACATCCGCATCCTTTCCGCCGAAAACCAGAGTCTGTTCCGAGGCGGAGATTTCAACGAATCCGTTCATTGCCAGTCCTCCCTACCTCTTTGGAAATACAAACAGAGGCTCGCCTTCCAGCCCTTTCTTGTACCCTTTGTAAAAGTCTTCTCCGTAACTCATCACAAAATCAATGATGATTCCCAGGATCTTTGCGATCTTCCTGATGGTGTCGGGGTTCAGTCCCCCGCATACCGAGAGCTCATCGTCTGAAGCTTCGACAAATCCGCTCACTTTCATTCTCTTTTCTTCCATTTTGTCAACAGTGTTTGATTTCCGGCAGAGTTGGCGCGCCGGATTCCGCCTATGATAGACCGGTCATTTCAATTATCTTGTCGCAGCACAAGGCAATTCTCTCATCGTGTGTTATGAGTATTATGCACTTGCCTTTTGCCTTCAGGGAGAGCAGAAGATTCTTAAAGTGTTCCAGAGTCTTTTCGTCCATATTGGAAGCCGCCTCATCAAAGACCATAACATCCGGGTCTGCGTACAGCATCCTGGCAATGAGGACCATCTGTTTTTCTCCGGAGGACAGCCTCAGGCCTCCTTTCCCCAAAGAGGAAAGCAGGCCCTTGTCCGTCCTGCTGACAATGTTTTGTCCGCCCGCCGCCACAAGTGCGGCAGTAGCCCTTTCAACTTCCTGTATGTCTATGCTTGAGTCCCTTCTTCCCGGGGACATCGCGATGTTGTCGAAGATGGTGGCATTGAAAAGGTGAGAGTTTTGAGGAATTGAAGAAATAAGACTCCTCCAGCAAGTAGAATAGATTTGTGATATGTCAATGCCACCATAGGTTATCTTTCCGCTGTCCGGGCGGTAGTCTCTGAGAATCAGCGATGCCAGAGTGCTCTTTCCGCACCCGTTCGCTCCTGTTATTCCGGTAATCGCGCCTGCGGGAAACGTGCAGCTGAAGTTTTTGATCAGGGGTTTTCCTCCGCGATAGCGGAAGCATACGTTATCCAGGACAAGGTCTTTTGCCTGGCCTTTCGGCATCCTTACGGCGCTGTCCGGATTCTCATCGGAGAAAGAAGTTATCCCGCAGATTCTGTCCGAGGCCACGAGAGCCTCGTTCATCAGCGTGTCAAAATGGACCAGAGTGCTTGCCGGAGAGATGAAAAATGCGCTGAGGCTCCAGAAACTCACCAGTTCTCCAAGGCTCATTTTCCCGCCCAGAACAGCGGCTCCCCCGATTATCAGAACCGCTCCCAATATGATCTGGTTCAGGGCATTGGAAAGTCCTCCCAGCAAAGCGGAAACCCGTCCGGCCCTGAATCTTGCAAACAGAAGCCCGGAGTAACTGCCATTGAAAGCCAGGCTGGAAGTGTCCGTTCCAAAATGCCTGATGGCCGCCTGTCCTTCTATGGAGTCCATCACGTCGCTTTCAAAGTCTGCAGCAGCGCCCATAACCTTGCGGCTGAGGCGGCGGTTAACCTTGTCCGCCACCCCCACAAGAATGGCGTAACCCGGTATGCAGGCCATCAGCATCGCCGCCAGCCGGCTGTAGAAAGTAAACATCAGGGCGCAGACTCCAACCAGAGTTGCGGCGCAGACGCTGAAACTTACAACTCCCTCGCAGATGAACATCCTTATCTTCACCGTATCCGAAAGCCTGCTTTCAAGTTCTCCCTTGGAATAATCGCTGAAGAATCTCTCGTCCATCTTGAGGATTCTTCTCATAAAGCCTATAATCAGCGAGTTGTCTATTGAAAGCCCTCCCTTTAAAAGGTACAGGTCCCTGAGATATCCGATTACCAGAGACAGCGGTATCATCGCGATAATTACAGCGGCCAGGGCAATGAGATATGTCAGGTTGCCGGCCGGGATGGCCCTGTCTATGAGCATCTGCATAAGCAGGGAGTTGCATATTCCCATTGCTGAGAGCACTATGGAGCCGGCCAGGGCAAGGATTATTTCTCTACGGTGCATGTTGAAAAGACGAAGCAGCCTCAGCCTTCTGCCTTCCGTCCGGTCTTCTTCACGATATCCTTCTCCCGGGCCAACCAGCACGACATAACCGCTCCATCTTCCTGCAAGTTCCGCAATATTCACCCTCCCGATCCTTTCCCTGGCAGGGTCCATAACCTCCACACTTTTCCTCCCCACTTTATAAATGACCATATAATGCAGCAATCCTTCCTTGGAAACCGTGTGGATAATGACAGGTCCGCCGGCTTCCTTAAGATTTCTGAGAAGAGACACTCGCCCCTCCAGATTCAACCCGTCAAACTCCTTTGCCTTCATTGCCCTGGCGTTCAGTCCGATGGCAGCGGCTCCGTCCGCGATTCCGCGCAGGGTTATCCCGTCGCCTGAGCATCCGCATTCCCGCCTTATCCGGGCAAGCGGAAGCCTCACTCCCCACCAGGCCGCCACGGCTGCAAGGCTAGCCGCCCCGCAGTCGTATGAATCTGTCTGACTTATGTGGATTTTCCTTCTCATCCCAGCAATACCGCCAATGTTCCAAGACAAAGACAAATCCCGGCTACGATGAGAAAGATATAAAGAAAGAGGGCGCCTCGCCCGGGACCGTCCGCCGCCCATTCGGGGCTGCGCTCCAGGTCTTTGGCAAAGCCGTCAAGAATGCCGTCCTCCCGTTTCCTTTTTCTTTTCATCGCCGGTTGTTTTTGACGATGCAAATATGAAGGCGGGAGGGAGGGTTTTCAAAACCATCCGGTAAAATTTACCCTGTACGATTCCAGAATCGTACGGAAATGAGCAACTTTTTTCAGTTCAGGGGGTTTAGGCGGCGGTAATCTTGCCGAACATCTCCTTTATGAACGGCAGAATCTGGTCTGAGGCCTGCAGCAGCAAAGCGTAGATTTTGCTCTGTGCAAGATACTCCGGAACCGGAATCTGCATTGCCTCAAGAGAACTCTTTGTCAGCGATGCTATGGCTATCAGCAGAAGAGCAATCTTCAGCACGCAGAAAATTGCGCCGAACAGCCTGTTCACTCCGCCCAGCACCGTAAGCCCGAGGACTTTCTCCAGTGCCTTGCCCAAGAGGTGACAGATCAGGATTATGACAACGACAAGCACTATGAAGACAACCACCTTTATAACGGACTCGTTCTGGCCCTCTCCAAGCCAGCCGGACACTATGCCGGTAAGGTAGGGCGTGAACTTGGACGCCCCCCATATTCCTATGAAGATTCCGAGTATGGAAATCAGCTGTGCTATGAATCCTTTCCAGGCTCCCCAGATGAGTGCGACTACTCCTATTACGATGATTGCAATGTCGATTATGTTCATACCTCAACGATTTTTTTGTACCTAAGTACAAATATAGTAAATTTGTCACCTTAAAAATTCAGAGAGGATAATAGAATATGGGTTTTGCAGAGTACAAGAAATTCGATCCGGTAGAAATCGGAAAAGAAGTTCTCGCCAAATGGAAGGAAGAAAAGTGTTTCGAGAATGTAACCAAGGCCAGGGAGGGCGCCCCCCGGTTCGTGTTCTTCGAGGGACCTCCTTCAGCTAACGGAAAGCCTGGCATCCACCACGTTATGGCAAGAAGCATCAAGGACGCCTATTGCCGTTACAAGACTCAGAGAGGTTTTCAGGTTCCAAGAAAGGCCGGTTGGGATACCCACGGGCTTCCTGTGGAACTGGGTGTGGAGAAGATGCTCGGCATTACAAAGGAAGACATCGGGAAGAAGATTTCCGTAGACGAATACAACCTTGCCTGCCGCAAGGAAGTTATGAAATACACGGCGGAGTGGGTGGCCCTGACCGAGCAGATCGGCTACTGGGTGGATATGGACAATCCATACATCACTTACGATAACCGCTATATCGAGACCCTTTGGTATCTTCTCAAAGACCTTTACAGCAAGGGCTTGCTTTACAAGGGCTATACAATCCAGCCTTATTCTCCGGCTGCAGGAACTGGCCTCAGTTCACACGAACTCAACCAGCCTGGCTGCTATCGCGATGTAAAAGACACCACTGCAACCGTACAGTTCCAGGTTAAGAAGGACGAGAAGAGCGAGTTCCTTTTCAAGGGACTGGAAGAAGGCCAGCTGTTCTTCATCGCATGGACCACAACTCCTTGGACACTTCCTTCAAACGTTGCGCTTTGCGTTGGCCCGAACATCGAGTACGCAAGAGTGGAATCCTTCAATCCGTACAGCGGTAAACCGGCTGTTTACATTGTTGCAAAGGATCTGATTCCGGCCAATTTCAACCCTAAGGCCGCAAACATTCCTCTGGAAGATTACAAACCGGGCGACAAGCTCGTGCCATACAGGGTGCTGGATACCTTCAAGGGCAAGGAGATGGAAGGCGTCAGATACTGCCAGCTTCTGCCTTGGATACTTCCGGAAGAAAACACGATGAGAGTTATCTGCGGAGATTTCGTTTCCACTGAGGAAGGTACCGGAATTGTTCACATCGCTCCGACTTTCGGCGCGGATGACGACCGCGTCGGAAAGCAGAACAACATTGCTCCGTTCACCCTCAAGGACAAGGAGGGAGTATGGCGTCCTATGGTTGACCGCACAGGAAAGTTCTTCAAGGTTGAAGACCTGGACGAAGAGTTTGTAAAGACCCGCGTAAAGGACGAGTACCTGAAATATGCCGGAAGGTATGTGAAAAACGCTTATGACGCATCGCTCGCTCCTGACGCTGAGACTCTTGACGTTGATATCTGCGTGCAGATGAAGATGGAGGGCAAGGCTTTCAGGATTGAAAAGCACGTTCACTCCTATCCTCATTGCTGGAGAACGGACAAGCCTGTCCTCTACTATCCTCTGGACAGCTGGTTTATCAAGGCAACTGCCGTAAGGGACGAGATGATAGAGCTTAACAAGCAGATCAACTGGAAACCTGAGAGCACCGGAACCGGCCGCTTCGGCAAATGGCTGGAGAATCTCCAGGACTGGAACCTTTCAAGAAGCCGTTACTGGGGAACTCCGCTTCCTATCTGGAGAACTGAAGACAAGAAGGAAGAAAAGTGCATAGGCAGTGTCGCTAAGCTTTATGAAGAGGCGGAAAAATCTGTCGCCGCCGGAATAATGAAGAGCAATCCTCTGAAGGACAAGGGATTCATTCCAGGTGACTTCAGCGATGAAAACTATGCCAAGATAGATGTCCACAAGCCATATATAGACGAGGTTGTGCTTGTCTCCGACAGCGGTAAGCCTATGCATCGCGAGAGCGACCTTATCGATGTGTGGTTTGATTCCGGTGCTATGCCTTATGCCCAGGAGACCCTGAAGGCTCTCGGCACTCCGGAGTTTGGACAGACAGCAGACTTCATCGCTGAGGGAGTTGACCAGACAAGAGGCTGGTTCTACACCCTTCATGCCGTTCATACTATGGTTTCCCATACTCCGGCCTTCAAGACTGTGGTTTCCAACGGTCTGGTGCTGGACAAGAAGGGCGAGAAGATGAGCAAGAGGCTCGGCAATGCCGTGGATCCTTTCGACCAGCTGGAAAAATATGGAGCTGATGCTCTGCGATGGTATATGCTTACCAACGCCCAGCCTTGGGATAACCTTAAATTTGACGAGGCCGGCGTAGATGAAATCCGCAGAAAATTCTTCGGAACCCTCTACAATACATATTCCTTCTTTGCCCTCTACAGCAATGTGGACGGCTTTACCGGAAAGGAGGAGGAAGTGCCTGTTGCACAGCGTCCTGAGATTGACCGCTGGATTATGTCCTACCTCAATTCCCTGATTAGGGACGTGAAGGCCTGCTACGACGATTACGACGTTACCACCGCCGGCAGAAAGATCCAGGAGTTTGTCTGCGACCACCTCAGCAACTGGTATGTGCGTCTTAACCGCAAGAGGTTCTGGGGTGGAGTGATGAATGCCGACAAGCTGGCGGCTTACCAGACTCTCTACAGCTGCCTTGAGGCTGTGGCCATCCTGGCGGCTCCAATCGCTCCGTTCTACACGGACCGCCTGTTCCTTGACCTGAACGCAGTTTCCGGCCGCCACACTGAATCATCCGTCCACCTGACTCTTATGCCTCAGGAGGACACTAGCCTGATAGACAAGGATCTGGAAGACCGTATGGCACTTGCCCAGAAGAGCACCTCAATGGTTCTTGCCCTCAGACGCAAGGTGAACATCAAGGTGCGCCAGCCGCTGTCCAGACTGATGATTCCTGTAATCGATTCCAAGGTTAAGGAACAGCTGGAGAAGGTCCAGAACATCATTCTCAGCGAGGTAAACGTAAAGGAGATTGAATATATTACCGATACTGAAGGCCTGATTACAAAGAAGATAAAGCCTATGTTCAAAACATTGGGCAAAAAATATGGCAAACAGATGAAGGAGATTTCATCAGCATTTGCTAACTTTACACAGAAAGACATCTCCCAGATAGAGCGCAGCGGAGAATACACCATGCATCTTCCAGGTGGAGACGTGGTGCTGGAAAAGGGTGACTACGAGATTTCTTCTGAGGACATGCCGGGCTGGCTGGTTGCTTCAGAAGGCTCCCTGACCCTGGCTCTGGACATCCAGATTTCGGATGAACTGAGAAGGGAAGGAACCGCAAGGGAACTGGTCAACCGCATCCAGAACCTCAGGAAGGATTCGGGATTCGAGGTTACGGACAGGATATCCGTAGTTGTAGAGTCCCAGCCGGACATCGCCGAGGCAATAGATGGAGGTTTCTCTGCCTATGTATGCGCGCAGACCCTGGCAAACAGCCTCAAGTTGGCAGATGCTTCCGCTCCTGAACTGGAGGGTGCCGCCGAGGTTGAGTGGGAAGATGGCAAGACATTGAAAATTAAAGTTGAGAGATAAACAAATAATAACAGATAAAAACATCCGATTATGGCAACAAAAGTGAAGAAGGCAGCCAAAGTGGCTCCAAAGAAGACTGCCCCGAAGCCGGCAGCAAAGAAAGCCGTTGTGAAAAAAGCAGAGCCTAAGAAGCCTGCGGCAAAAGCTGTTGCCAAGAAGCCCGTAAAGGCTGCTGCTCCAAAGAAGGTTGCAGCAAAGGCCCCAGCCAAGAAAGTTGTGGCTAAGGCTCCTGTGAAGAAAGCTGTTGCAAAGGCTCCTGCAAAGAAAGCCCCTGCAAAAGCCTCTGCAAAGAAAGTCGTAGCAAAGGCTCCTGCAAAGAAGTCTCCGGCAAAGGCTCCGGTAAAGAAAGTTGTAGCAAAGGCTCCAGCCAAGAAGGTTCCAGCAAAAGCTCCTGTTAAGAAAGCCGTAGCAAAGGCTCCAGCCAAGAAGGCCGTAGTAAAAGCTCCTGTAAAGAAGGTTGTCGCCAAGGCTCCGGTAAAGAAAGAGGCTCCAAAAGCTCCTGCCAAGAAGGTTGAGGTTAAGAAGGCTCCTGTAAAGGTTCCTGAGGTTAAGCCCGCCACTCCAAAGGAAGAGCCTGCAGTTCCAAAGGTACGCTACAGCGACGCTGACCTTCAGGAGTTCAAGAAGATAATTCTCGAGAAACTTGCCAAGGCAAAGGACGATTACGAGATGCTGCGTTCTGCAATCACCCACCGTACCAGCAACGACGTGGAAGACACTTCCCCTTCGTTCCAGGTAATCGAGGAGGGTGCATTCTCCCTGTCCAAGGAGGAGAGCAGCCAGCTTGCCAACCGCCAGTACAAGTTCATCCAGAACCTTGAGGCCGCTCTGGTAAGAATCGAGAACAAGACCTACGGTATCAGCCGCAAGACAGGAAAACTTATTCCAAAGGCAAGGCTTCTTCTGGTTCCTCACGCAACCCTTAACGTAGAGGATAAGGAGAGCAGGTAATCTTATGAGTACCCGCAGCAGGAAGTGGACCATTGTCCTTATCGCGATTATTCTGCTTGCCATAGACCAGGCAATAAAGTTCTATGTCAAGCTGAATTTCGCGTACGGTCAGGGTTTTGAGCTGTTCGGCCACAGCAAGTGGGCCCAGCTGCTGTTCATAGAGAACAACGGCATGGCCTTCGGCATGCAGTTAGGCGGAGTATTGGGAAAGATACTTCTTTCCAGTCTCAGGGTTATCCTTATCGGCGTCCTGATCTGGTACATTAACCGCCTGATCAATAGGGGCAAGGCTCCCTGGGGAGTTGTCATCGGCATGACAATGGTTCTTGTGGGAGCAATAGGGAATATGATAGACAGTGCCTTCTATGGCCTGATATTCAGCGAGTCCAACTACGGAACCGTTGCCACTATGGTTCCTTTCGGGCAGGGCTACGCCCCTTTCCTCCAGGGCAAGGTCGTTGATATGTTTTATTTCCCGATGGCTCATTGGACCTGGCCTGAATGGATGCCTTGGGTAGGGGGAAACGACTTTGAGTTCTTCCGTCCTATCTTCAATTTCGCCGATTCCTGCATAACCTGCGGAGTGATCTATATGATTCTCTTCCAGAGGAAGTATTTTGCAAGAACTGACAAAAAGAAAGAGGCATAGACAGTAACTTTTTTTGGCAATTGACAAAAATCCGTTATTTTTGCAGCCCAATCAGGAGAGATGGCAGAGTGGTCGATTGCGGCAGTCTTGAAAACTGTTGAGGTGAAAGCCTCCCGGGGTTCGAATCCCTGTCTCTCCGCAAAGAACAATGATTGAAGCCGGCATCAGCCGGCTTTTTTTATATCCTTTAGGATGTACTTTATATGAATATTTGTATATTTGCATCCCAAAGGATGTAATTATGGACAGAAACTTAATTTCTTCTACATTGAAATCTCTGCGAAAAGAGCACAAACTTACGCAGGTGGATTTAGCGTTGAAATCCGGAGTAGGGCTGAATTTTGTCCGTGAACTGGAGCAGGGTAAAGCTACAGTCCGGATGGATAAAGTTGCGCAGGTATTCGATCTGTTTGATTATGAACTGGTCCCTCAAAAGAAAATGAAATGAAAACCGCTTTGATTCAATATAAAGGGAAGGCGGCCGGCATCCTGAAAGAGACAGATGAGGGATATGAGTTTTCGTATTTTCCGGAGTATCTGTCCGGTGCCGACTCTCAGCCTGTCAGCTTGACGCTTCCGCTCTCGGATAAGCTATTCAAGTCTCCGGTACTGTTCCCGTTTTTTGACGGATTGATTCCTGAAGGCTGGCTGCTGGATGTAGCCCTGCGTAATACAGATATCAGCGAGCTGGACCGTTTCTCCTTGCTGTTGCTTTGTTGCAAGGATTGTATAGGAGCCGTAAGCGTTATTCCAATAAAGGATGAAAATGATGAGTAAATGTTTGTACTGTTATAGGGAACTCTTGGATGGAGAGGTTGATTTCCACAAGTCTTGCTGCCGCAAGTTTTTTGGAATGGCCTCGGCTCCTTCGTTGGATTACACTAGGGGAGAAATGGATGAGTTGGCCTCTCAAGTGATTAAGTCACAGACAACTCTGACTGGAGTTCAACCTAAATTGTCGTTGAATTTGAACAGACACAAAAACTCTCATAAACTAACCATTGTAGGTTTGTGGGGTGGCTTTATTTTCAAGCCTCAGGGCGACCGTTTTGAGATGTTGCCAGAGAATGAAGATTTGACGATGCACCTGGCTGAAATTGCCAGACTGAAGGTTGTTCCGCACACACTTATCCGGATGAAAGATGGCAGTATCGGATACCTTACCAGGCGAGTCGACAGGACTGCTGCCGGGGAAAAGATTGCGATGGAGGATATGTGCCAGCTCACGGAACGCCAGACTGAGAATAAGTACAGGAGTTCTTATGAGCAGATAGGAAAGGCTATCAGGAAATTTTCTTCAAACCCCCAGCTGGATATGGTGGATTTTCTGGAACTGGTTTATTTCTCCTGGCTTACCGGCAATAACGATATGCATCTGAAAAACTTTTCTATGTATTCTCCGGCTGGAGAGCCAGTTCTTACGCCGGCTTACGACTTGCTGAGTGCTGCCATAAGCAATCCGGATGATGACGAAGAAATGGCACTAAATCTCAATGGGAAAAAGAAGAGGATTAATGACGCGGACTTTTTGGCGGCTTTCAGAACCTGTGGTGTGAGCGAAAAAGTTTACCTGAATCTGAAGAAAAAGTATGTAGACCTCCTCCCTAAATTCGAAGAGGAAATAGGACAGTCTTTCTTGTCTGACGAACTAAAAAAAGCATATATCGAACTTCTTAAAAGAAGAACGAATCTTTTTCTGTAAATTGCAGTCTATAATCCAGGTGAGTTGTCCGAGTGGTTTAAGGAGCCTGCCTCGAAAACAGGTTTGCAGTTAATGCAACGGGGGTTCGAATCCCTCACTCACCGCAATTTCGGATAAAATATGTACCTTTGAAATAACCCTAATCAAATTGAATGTGAAAAAGCTTGTTTTTGCGTCACTGTCTATTGCCCTGATGTGCTTTGTATTCTCCTGCAAGAATCAGAATGCGGGTAATACGGAGAGTCCTACTGTTTCTGAGGTTACAGAACCTGTTGAGGAAGTGTTTGTCCTTCCGGAAGTTGAAGATGTGTGTACCGTAATGGATGACCCTTCTTTCATAGCATTCTGCAAGAAGAATTTTGACACCAATGCTGACGGCAAGATTTCCATGTCTGAATTGGATACAGTAACCATTCTTTTGTTTCCTTCTCCGTTCGCCGATGAAGAGGGCGCTCCTGAATGGGAATATGACCAGCTTTTGCAGTCCTTAAAGGGAATTGAATATTTCCCGAACCTTAAGGTCCTGATTTTTGAGAATCACCAAGTTACCGGTCTGGATGTTACTAAGAATCCTAAGCTGGAGCATCTGTATTGCGACGGCAATAGGATTAGCACCTTGGATGTGAGCAAGAATCCGTTGCTTAAGGAGCTGTATTGCTCTTCCTGCGGCCTTACGGGACTGGATGTAAGCAAGAATACGGAACTGATCCATTTAGGTTGCAACGACAATCAGATTCCAAGCCTGGATGTGAGCAAGAACACAGAACTTACAGATCTTGCCTTGTCTACCAATCAGGTATCAAGTCTGGATGTAAGCAATTGCCCTAAACTGGAGCAACTCTATTGCGGCAATAATCAGCTTACTGCTCTGGACGTGAGCAACCTCCCGGAACTTGGGACTCTTAACTGCGAGGGCAATCAGCTTACAAGTCTTGATGTAAGCAAGAACCCGAAACTGTCTTGGCTGCTGTGCCAAAGAAACAAGCTCACAAAACTGGACTTGACCAACAACCAGAAAATTAGCTTGGTATTGGCTGATGATGGCGTTGAGCTTATAGGCTATCAGAAGAGGTAACAGGCCGGGAGCTTCTTCTTCCTCCGATGAAAGCGGCATTAAATAATAATGCCGTTAAAACAAGAAGCTTTTTCATCTCAAATCCTTTTGTACAAAGATACTCAAAGCAAGGCAATTATTGCATTTCTGCAGGTTTTTTGCTATAATTGTGATTGCCACAAAGAATAATCTTAATCATTATTTAATATGAAAAAGCTTGTTTTTGCATCCCTGTTTATCTCTGCGATGTGCCTTATTGTAATGTCCTGCAAAAATAACGGAGAGAATGCGGGAAATACAGAGAATCCCGAGACCCCTGAGGTTACAGAACCTGTTGAGGAACCAATTGTTCTTGCTGAAGTTGACGATGTTTGCTCTGTAATGGATGACCCTTCATTCATAGCATTCTGCAAGAAGAATTTCGACACCGACAAAGATGGCAAGATTTCCATGGCTGAAGCCGCAGCGGTAACTGAACTTGTGTTCGAGTCTCCTTATCCGAGTGAAGAATCCGAATCAAGATGGGAATATGACGAGCCTCTGCATTCTTTAAAGGGTATAGAATACTTCCCGAATCTGGAGATACTGGTTTTCGAATACCACCAGGTTAACAGTCTTGATATTCGCAATAACATTAAACTCAGGCAGTTGTATTGCTCCACCAATCCAATCGGCAATCTGGACGTTAGAAGGAATACAGAATTAAGGGAACTGACATGCTCATCCTGCGAGTTGACCGGCCTGGATGTAAGCAAGAACACCAAGCTGTTCAATTTAGGATGCAACGATAACCAAATCCCGAGCCTGGATGTAACCAAGTGCCCGGATCTTTCTTCTCTTGCATTATCTACAAATCAGGTTGCAACCCTGGATTTAAGCAATAACCCTAAACTGGAACAGCTGTATTGCTGCAATAATCAGCTTACTGCTCTGGATTTGACCAACCTTCCGGAACTCTTCACCGTGAATTGCGAAGGCAACCAGCTTACTTCTCTGGACGTGAGCAAGAATCCTAAACTGGAATGGCTGATGTGCGGTAGAAACAAGCTTACCAGCGTGGACCTGACAAATAACCCGAAAATCAGTTTGGCGATGGCCGATGATGGCGTGGAGCTTATCGGCTATAATAAACGATAGTAATTCTTGCCGATATCGGCAAGAAAATGCTATATTTGTATTTGGAAAAGCAAAAACTTGCCGATAAAATATGGATTTCGTAACAGTCAGCCAATTCGCCGAGTCCCACAATATTTCTGAGCGCACCGTAAGAAACTGGTGTGCTGTCGGGAAGATTGAGGGAGCCGTCCTTTCCGGTAAGATCTGGATTCTACCGGCAGATGCCATTATTCCGCAAAGGGGGAAGAGCCGGATATCTCTTCTGTTGAAGAGGCTAAGGGAAGAAAAGGAAGGGAAGGTCAGTGGAGGCATTTATCACCATACCCAGATAGATCTTACTTATAACTCCAATCATATAGAAGGCAGCCGTTTGACTCACGAGCAGACACGCTTTATCTATGAAACGAATACCATTGGCATTACAGATGAAAATGTCAATGTTGATGATATAGTTGAAACGGCAAATCATTTCCGTTGCATAGACCTTATTATTGACAGAGCTGAAGAACAACTGTCGGAGAGTTTCATCAAGGAATTGCACAGGATCCTGAAAACCGGAACCTCAGATAGTCAGAAAAAATGGTTTAAGGTAGGAGATTACAAGAAGCTTCCGAATGAGGTTGGAGGAAATGAAACCTGTCCTCCGGAACAGGTTCATTCCCAGATGAAAGCATTACTCTCTGCATATAGGTCAAAAAATGGGAAAACCCTTGAGGATATTATCGATTTTCATCAGAAGTTTGAAGCCATTCATCCGTTTCAGGATGGGAATGGGCGTGTGGGGAGGCTTGTTATGTTCAAAGAGTGTCTGGCTTGCGGAATAGTTCCGTTCATCATTACAGATGATCTGAAATTCTACTATTACCGTGGACTTAGGGAGTGGGGAAGAGTCAATGGTTTTCTCACCGATACCTGCCTTGCGGCACAGGATAATTACAAGAAGCTTCTGGATTACTTCAGAATAAAGTATTAGCATTATTTGCTTATCTTTGTTATAATGGAATCCGGCCCCGACTATATCTCAGCGATTGTTTCCGAAATCTACGGAAAGAGCAGGTCTTTCCTTTGCTTCTATGCCCTGAGGTTTGTGGAATCTCTTCAGGAGGCCGAGGATATAGTGCATTCCGTGTTTGAGAAAGTGCTTTCCAGGAATGTGGAGCTGGAAGACGCCAAGTCCGTGAATTCCTATCTTCTGAGTGCGGTAAGGAACTCCTGTCTTAACCATTTGTCGAGAAAGGAAATCCACAGCAGATATGTTTCCGCCTGGCTGAAAGAGGCGGAGACTTCCGATGAAGGCGGCTATGTCAATTCCCGGATAGAGACTGAGATACTGTGGGAGGTCTTCTCAAGGATAGAAGATCTTCCGGAGGGTTGCCGACAGGTGTTCAAGATGAGCTATCTGGATGGTTTGAGCAATAATGAGATTGCAGACAAGCTGGGCATTTCCGTTAATACCGTAAAGAGCCAGAAAGCACGCTCCAAGGAACTGCTGAGGGAGTCTCTCAAGGATCTTTTTGCCGTAGCGGCTGTTTTTTTCGGACTCTGATTCCATCCTTTTTCCCGTCTGGATTGTCTTTATAGTAGCAGGGCATACAGGCTCTGCAGGCAATCTGTATGGATAGTTTCAACGAAGACAGGATCAAACATCTTCTGGCAAAGCATCTTATGAGGGATCTTTCGGAGGATGAGTCAATGGAGCTTGAGAAGTGGAGAAAGCTCTCTACTCTCAACGAGGATCTTTATCATAGAATGTCCGATCCGGCATATCTGGAAAAACGTTACAGCGATTTCACGAAGGCAACCTATGCCGCGGCCAAGGGGAAGAAATCTTCCGGCCACATCTGGTGGCGCTGGGGAATCCTGGCCGCCGCGGCAGTTGTGCTGCTGGCTTTGATACTGCCCGGATTTCTGAGACCTCAGATGAAGACGGTAACGGCACCGCAGAAAGGAATAGCTCACCTTCTTCTTCCGGACGGCACCAGGGTGTGGATGAAATCATCTTCCAGCATAACATATCCGGAACGGTTCAGGAGAAAGGAAAGGACCGTGTCTTTCAATGGTGAGGGTTATTTTGAGGTAGCGGCATCGCAGAGCAGCCCTTTCATTGTGGATGCTGGTGATTTTGAGGTTGTTGCAACCGGAACCAAGTTCGATATAAAGGCATATAGGGACGAATCCCGGGCCTATGCGGCGCTTATGGACGGTGAGATTTCCATCCGGTATGCAGACAGTACCGGAAATGAATGCAGGGACAATATGCACACTGGGGAACTTGCCGTGTTCGACAAGGTCCGCCGCAGCAATTCCATCATGAAGGCGAACACTTCAATCTATTCGTCCTGGATAGGGGGTGTCTATTCCTTCGAATCAGAGAGATTCGAGAATATAATGAAGGAGATATGCCGCTATTATGGATACAATCTGATTATCGCCGACGAGGATATCAAGAACAAGGTGCTGAGCGGAAGGCTCAAGATGAGCGACAGCTCGGATGTCATAATTGAAGTGTTCCAGGAATTCCTTCCGGGGCACATATCGTTTGAATCTGACACCATTATTATAAAATAAATCTGTTTACCTATGAAGAAAAGAGATTCAAGATCCTTTTTGATGCTTCTGGTGGCGGGTTTGGGCCTGCTGGTTACAACAGCAGGTTTTTCCCAGTCAAAGAAAGGGGTGTATGATGTGAGTATCAACAACCTCTCTCTCAAGGAAGCGCTGGTCAAAATCTCCACGCAATGTGGGTACTACTTTGTTTATGAGGATGCAGATCTGGCTGGAACTCCAAGAATTACAAAGGAGTTCAAGCAAAGCCCAATCGACCGGATTATCTCCGGATGTCTGGAGGGCACAGGCCTGACATACCAAATAAGCAAGAAGAATGTCTACATCAGGAAGGCAGCCAAGCAGGACAGTCCTTCTGACAAGACACAATCTAATCAGGCCCAGAGCCAGCAGTCAAGGCAGGGCTACATTACAGGAAAGGTCACCGATATAAACGGAGATCCGCTTCCTGGAACCTATGTAAAAATCAAGGAAGACGCAACGGCTGGCACTTCAGCCGACGCAGACGGAAACTACAGGATTAAAGTTTCTGATTTTTCTACCGACAAGACTCTGGTATTCAGCTTTGTCGGAATGCAGGAGCAGGAAATCAACGTAGGCGGGCGTTCCGTAATCGATGTCACGATGAGGGAAGAGTACAACAAGCTCGACCAGATCGTGGTGGTTGGTTACGGTACCGTAAGAAAGAAAGATATCGCCGGTTCCGTTCAGAACGTTACTTCCGACCAGATCGCCGAGACCAACAACCCAACCTTCGAGAAAGCTCTCCAGGGTAGGGTTTCAGGAGTCCAGATCATTTCATCTTCCGGTATTCCTGGCGGTACGGTTTCCATCAACATCCGCGGTAGGGGATCCATCAATGCCGGAACTCAGCCTCTGTACATCATAGACGGTGTGCAGATGACAAACGGCGGACAGTCCACCAGCGTGGTGGAGAGTGCCAACGTGATGGGAGGTATCAACCCTAACGACATCGAGTCCATCACAGTCCTGAAGGATGGTGCTTCCGCTTCCATCTACGGAGCCCAGGCTGCCAACGGTGTAGTTATCATCACTACCAAGAAAGGATCCGCAGGCAAGACCCGCGTATCTTTCAGCGCATCAGTAGGAGCCCAGAAACTGGCCCGCAAGATTAAGCTGATGACCGGTCCGCAGTGGGCTGAGTTTGCTTTGGAGGAGTACAAGAACTACGACAAGGTTTACGGAACCAACTACTACCAGCAGCACAAGGATCTGTTCAAGAGCTTTGGCTGGGGAGATGACGGTTATTCCGAGGCCCAGACTACAGATTGGTACAAGGAGATTTTCCGCACGGCAATCTCCCATAACTATGAGCTGGGCGTTTCCGGCGGAAACGACAAGACCCGTTTCTACGTCTCCGGAAACTACAACAAGACAGACGGTGTAATCAGGCATACCGGATACACCAGGGCTACAGGCAGGGTGAATCTTTCTCACGATTTGACAAAATGGTTGAACTTCAGCACAAAGAACACCTTCAGCCGCAACAACTACGATCAGGCATCTACAGTTGCCGCAGCCAATCCTTCCAGAGCCGCAATGTTCCTCAACCCTGGAGTTTCTCCAAGAGACGAGGACGGCAACTGGGTAATGGACCTTCCATACGGATATCCTCTGTACAATATTCCTCAGATGCTGGAACTCAACGAGTACAACGCAAAGGTCAATAACCTGATCACTTCAAACGACCTTACGTTCAAATTCATGGAAGGCCTTGAATTCAAGAGCAGCTACAACATCAACTACACCTGGATCAACGAGCATCAGTACAGCGATCCCCGCACAAGGCTCGGTAACCGCCAGAACGGAGTGGTAACCGCTCACGATACGGACGAGAGCATCTTCCAGACAGACCAGGTTCTGACCTACAATACGGATTTCGGAAAGGACCGCTTCACTGCTGTTGCCGGTTTCTCCTACAGGGATTCACGCTTCCACAGCATTACGGCATCTGCAATCGGAGCCGCAACTCCAGGACTTCATCTGCTTGACAGCGCTCCTACTCCTCAGGAGACAGGCGAAAGCTTCTCGGAGAGCAAGATGGCAGGTTTCTTCACAAGATTAAGCTACACGCTCAGAGATAAATACATCTTTACCGGAACCCTCCGTTACGACGGATCTTCAAGATTCGGTAAGGACAACCGCTGGGGCTGGTTCCCTTCATTCTCCTTTGCATGGAGAGCCAAGGAAGAAGATTTCCTGAAGAATGTTGACTGGCTCAGCGACCTCAAGCTCAGGGCCAGCTACGGTGTAACCGGAAACTCAAGCATATCCAACTACGGTGCGGTAAGGCTTTATTCCGGCGGATATGCGTATGACGGAATGACCGGCCTGGTTGCTTCTTCCATCGGAAACCCTAAACTCTCCTGGGAAAAGAAGCACTCCAAGAACGTGGGTGTTACCGCCGGCTTCTTCAAAGGCAGGATTACTTTTGACTTTGATGTATATCGCGATGATACCAAGAATCTGCTTTATTCCAGAAGCATCCCTGTTACAACGGGATTCGGTTCCATTTCTTCCAACATGGGAGGCGTGAAGAACGAGGGATTCGACTTCCAGCTGAATACCATCAATATCGACAGGGAAAACTTCCGTTGGGAGACCAATTTCAACATTTCCTACACCAAGAATGCCATTACCAAGCTTCAGGATGGTCTGGACCAGATCGGAGACCTGAAGGTAGGAAAGCCTATCACGGCTGAATATGTGTACAAGTGGGCTGGTGTCAATGCTTCTGACGGCCGTCCTATGTATTATGACAAGGATGGTTACATAACCTACAATCCGAATCTGGCAGACAGATACTGGGTAAGGGGAAGAGATCCTAAATGGTACGGCGGTATGCTCAATACCATTACCTGGAAAAACTTCACCCTGTCCTTCTTCTTCCAGTTCCAGGCAGGGGCAGTCAAGTACTGGAGCGACAAGACCGTGCTCATCGGCCAGGCTGCCGACAACAACCTCTTCCAGGAGATGTACTACAACTACTGGAGAAATCCTGGTGACGTTACCTGGGTTCCGCTGCCGTTCTACAACGGAAGCTATCCGGGAAGCCCAAGAGCTTACGACTCCAACACAGATCCGGGTATGAGCCTGATTTACGAGAAAACAGACTTCATCAAGCTGAAGAACATCAACCTCAGCTATGACTTCCCCAAGCCAATGATCCGCAAGATCGGTCTAGAGGGACTCCAGCTGTTCGTAAACGCTTACAATATCTGGACTTCAACTCCTTACCAGGGCTATGACCCTGAGTCAATCGGTAACGACAGAGGTCTTTACCCTCAGTCCAAGAGCATTAGTTTCGGTCTGAAGTTGAACTTCTAAAAACGAGAGGGAAATGAAAACATTAAAGAACATATCAATTATACTGCTTCTTGCTTTCGGCTTTTGCGCATGTGACTCTCTCCTTGATGTAGAGACCAAGCACGCTCTTCCTCAGGAAGATATGGAAAACGAGGATGGAGCAAGGAGCCTGATTATAGGCGTATATGACCGCATGCAGGAACCGACTTACGCAGGCAGGGACTTTCTGACTCTTCCTGACGTGCTCGGCGACAACGTGAAACTCAACCCGGGGGCAACAAGATACACTCGCCAGTATCAGTTCACTCCGTACTACAACATAGATATATGGGATGATGCCTACCGTCAGATCGTATCGCTGAACGAGGCGCTGTATTATCTTGGCAAACTTGAGGAAACCAATTCCGTAAAGGCTCTCAAGGGAGAGGCTCTCTTCCTCAGGGCTTATGACTACTTCTATTTGGCAAGCATCTACGGCCGTATGCCAGGCCATCTGGTAGACGGTTTCGACCTGTGCGTTCCGCTGGTTCTGGAGCCTTTCTT
Organism: Bacteroidales bacterium; assembly: GCA_017550655.1. Classification (GTDB taxonomy): domain Bacteria; phylum Bacteroidota; class Bacteroidia; order Bacteroidales; family UBA932; genus Egerieousia. The sequence continues at coordinate 28,458 of JAFZOK010000024.1, forward strand.
CAATAACGGTGGCAGCATCACCGAGCAGGCTTCCGTGCCTAGAGACAAGGTTGACGTAGTTTGGGGCCAGATAGTAAAGGATCTGAACGATGCATTCGAGTATATGAACGGAAACGACAATGGCAACTTCCCTAACAGGGGCTCAGCGATTGCCGCAAAGGCATTGCTCTCAAGAGTTTATCTCTATATGGGCAAATGGGCTGAATCCGCTGCTGCCGCAACTTACGTTCTCGACAACGCATCCGTCAAGATTTATTCCGGAAAGCAGTACACCAGCGTGTTCTCCTCCGGAAGCGAAAGCATCTGGCAGCTCCATTACACTGAGGCTGAGAACCTGCTTTCATCATCTCTGCACTCCGCTTACGGAACCAAGGACGACGGTTACAGGGACGCTGAGGGCTATGGCAACGGAAAGGGAACAGGAGACGCTGTCCTTTCTGTAACAGACGACTTTGTGGCTCTGCTGGACCAGGAAAAGGACATCCGTTTCGGCGCCTTGAGAAAAGTGAAGTATTCCGGTCTGAAACTCTGGTGGACAATCAAGTTCAATTCCTGGAAGAAAGCTGATCTCTTCGGCCTGGATGATGTTCCTCTGATCAGAATCTCCGAGATGATTCTTAACCGTGCCGAGGCATACGCTCACCAGAACAACATGACTCAGGCCAGAAAGGACATCAACGATTTCAGAGGCAAGAGAGGCATCGGCGACACAGATGTTCCTGATTCCGGACTGCTCGATGAAATCCTTCTCCAGAGAAGGCTTGAACTCGCTTTCGAAGGCCACAGGTACTTCGACCGCAAGAGGCTTGGCCTGGATATTCTCCGTCCGGAGGGTCTTCCTACCGTGCCTTATTCAGACTACAGGGTTGTTGCAGCCATCGGTACAACCGAACTGGATGTCAACAAGATGCTGGTTCAGAATCCTGGTTACTAACAGATAATACAGAATCGAGATGAAAACAATAATATTCAAATCAGCGATAGCTCTTGCGGCAATACTGGCTCTTTTCTCCTGCCAGAAGGAGGACTGGACCTACAAAGGCCCGCAGTACTTTGAGTTCAGCGCATACGAGGAGGGCCAGACCGCTTCCAACGGTGTATACACCAAGGAAAACGGAGAGATTGGACTGTCCAAGGTTTGCGTCCAGCTTGTAAAGCATTCCGATGCTCCGGTAACGGTTGCCTACAAGATTGTCAAGGAAGTGTATTACCTGAAAGACGAAAGCCGCCTTTCTGCAGATCTTCCTGCAGGAAAGAAGGCAGAAGACTATGAGATATGGCCTTCAACTGCAGAGTACGGAACCGATTACGAGATTGTTGCAGGAAGCGGAAGCACTTTCAGCACATCCACGATGAGCGGTACCGTTACCATTCCTGCCGGAGAGTATTTCGGCTATATCACGGTGGATATGAAGATCAAGAGCGGTAACAACTTCTACATCGTTCTCGTTGATTCCGAGGATACCAAGGCCAACAAGCCGAGCAGCATCCTCAACTACGTGTCGATGCCGGATATGATAACCTACTTCGAGGAATCATTCCTGGAAGAAATTCCTTCTACCTTTACCATTATCGACAAGGACGGTGACGGATATTGCTGGGAGTGGTACGACGGAGAGGCTACATCAGACTCCTGGAAGAGCGGCGGAATCGGCCCTCTCACTCCTGAGAACTATCTGGTAACTCCGGCCATCGCCATCGGAAGCAAGATGAAGACCGCTTTCGTAAGCTTTGACGTACGTGCAAAGTACGACGAAGGTTACAGGCTGATGATTTCAACTTCTCCGATAACCGAGGCAAACTGCCGTGACGCGGACGTGGCTTTGGACTGGCAGGTAACGGAAGTGAATGCCTGGGTTACCATAAATGTGGACATCAGCGCTTACAAGGGCAAGACTGTCTACGTAGCTCTCGTTCACGGAAACTGCACAGACCAGTACTACATCAGGATCAAGAACCTGAAGGTTTACGGAATTTAATTATCAAGCATTGGATACAAGGAAAGATGATAGATGAAAGACTAAGGCAGATCTTTGAGGATCTGACAGCGATAAACGCCACTTCCGGAAACGAAGCGCCTGTGGCTGAATACATAAAGGCCTTTGCCGAACGGCTGGGACTTGAATTCGAAATGGACGGGGCTGCAAGCCTTTCCGGCGGAAACAGCGGAAATGCCATCGTGAGGATAAAAGGCGGCGGAAACCATTATCTCGCCTCTCACATGGATACTCCGCGTTCCATCGAAGGACTGAAACGGCTCTATCTGGAAGACAGGATTACTTCCGACGGTACCACTCCGCTCGGAATCGACGATCGCGGAGGCCTTTCATCTATCCTCTATGCCTTGGAAAAGGCTGTCGCTGACGGCACTGTCAAGCCTTGCACCCTGGTTTTCACGGTGTGCGAGGAGACTTCCCTGGCCGGGTCCACATTCTATACTCCGGATCCGGGAATCCGTTACGGCTTCATCTTTGACTCCTATATGAGTCCTCCTGCACTGGTTAGCGAGACCTGCGGACTGCTGGAATTCGATTTCACTTTCCGCGGCCGCTCTTCCCACGCGGGCATTGCCCCTGAAAAGGGTATCAGTGCCATTCAGGTTGCCTGCGAGGCCATTACCAGGTTCCCTTACGGAAAGCTTGGGGAGAAGGATACTGGAAACATAGGAAGGATCAGTGGCGGAACGGCTACGAATGTGGTCTGCGATGAAGTTAAGGTTTCAGGAGAAATCCGCAGCGGAAACCTTGAGGAAGGGGAAAGGCGCTTCGGGAAAGTCGTTGAAGATTTCGAGGAGGTCTGCCGTAGACACGGAGCCACCCTGGAGTACCGCAGCGCGTGGGATTTTACTCCGTACCACATACATCCGGAGGATGAACCTTACCGCCACTTCGAAAAAGTCGTAAAGGCTATGGGCCTGGAACCCCTTCCGATGAAGTCCATGGGCGGCAGCGACGCCAATGCAATGAACAAGAAAGGAATTAAGACCATCAACCTGGGTGTGGGTGCCCAGAATCCTCACGGGAACGACGAGTTCATCCTGTACGAGGATTTCACAAGGGCGGCACAGATTGCCTACGGTTTGATGACAACTACTCTTGAATAATAAAATGAAGAAAATATTTCTGGCACTTGGTGCCATTACAATGCTTTTTGCCTACTCGTGCAAATGCGACAAAGGCGAGCAGCTTGAATTCCTGCCGGAAAACATTACCGCCAAGGGAACTCTTGTGATTGAAGGCGGCGGAGACCGCATTGCCCCTATACTCAACAAGATAATCGAAAAGGGCGGCGGACCAGAGAAATGCAAGCTTCTCGTGATTCCGTTTGCCAGCCAGCTTGAGGATACAGGAGAAAGACAGGCCGCTGAGTTCAGGGCCCTGGGCTGCGAGAACGCGGACTTTATTCTCTGCGAGAAGGATTCCATAGACAATCCTGAAAATCTTGCCAAACTGGACGGCGTTACCGCCATATTCCTCTCCGGAGGAGACCAGAGCCGTCTTAAGGATTTCCTTAACGGCACAAAGTTCTTTGACAAGATGCTGCAGATATACAAGGATGGTGGAGTTATCGGCGGAACAAGTGCTGGCGCTGCCATTCAGAGCCGCATTATGCTGACCGGAAGGGCCGCAAATGTCGGACCTGACGATGAGGAATCCCCAACTTTCAACGAAATAAAGAGCAACTGGGTCGAGACCAAGGAAGGATTCGGTTTCCTGGACAATATAATCATCGACCAGCATTTCATTGCCCGCCGCCGTCAGGTAAGGCTGATAAACGTTCTGTTGGACAACCCTGGATACCGTGGAATCGGCATCGATGAGGAATGTGCGGTTGTGGTTAACCCGGACAAGACCATCGAGATTGTAGGCACGGGTTGCGCAATGCTTTTCGAGCCTTACAAGAAGGGTGAGGACGGAAGAGGCGCCCACAGCTTCAAGCTCACGATTCTCTATCCCGGAGACAAGTATAACATCTAAAGATTCCTTAACTTTGAAGCATTATGGCAAAAGCAAAGAAAATACCCCATACATTCGTCATCATAGGTTCCGTGCTGCTGCTTTGCGGAATCCTGACCTGGATAATTCCGTCCGGAGAGTTTGACCACCAGACCATCACCGTTAACGGGGCGGAAAGAGACGTTATAGTAAACGGTTCTTACCACCAGGTAGAAAGCAATCCCCAGAGCTGGCAGATTCTGGGAGCCATTGTGGACGGATTCAAAAGGCAGGCTGCCATAATCGCTTTTGTGCTTATAATCGGCGGGGCTTTCCAGATTCTCAACAGCAGCCGCGCCATTGATTTTGGAATTCAGTCGTTTCTGAAGAAGGCCCGAAGGCACTGGGTTATCATCGTAATAACAATGCTTATCTTCAGTGTTTTCGGGGCCGTCTTCGGGATGAGCGAGGAAACTATAGCCTTCATTATAATCTTTGTCCCGATGGCAATCTCAATGGGGTATGATTCCATTACGGGACTGCTTATGGTTTATGTGGCGGCTCACATAGGGTTGAGCGGAGCCGTCTTCAATCCTTTCACCATCGGAATTGCCCAGGGTCTTAGCGGCCTGCCTCTGTTCTCGGGATTCGAGTACAGGATGGTGGTTTGGGTGATCCTTACGCTCCTGATTATCGCCTTCACGCTCTGGTATGCCGCCAGGGTAAAGAAAAATCCTCAGCTCAGCCCAACCTACAAAATCGACGAATACTGGAGAAAAAGAGAGGAGGAGAGCTCGGCGATGGGGTTCGAGGAGAAAACTCCTGCCAGCGCCTGGGTCATCTTCATCCTTTCGTCTGCCGTTCTTGTCATTGCCTCTATTCTCTACCCTAAGACAACAGTCAGTTTCGGAGGCAACGAGGTTACATTTGTATGCATTCCGATTGTCAGTGCCCTGTATGTGATTTTCGGAATCCTGACTCTCAGGAAATCATATCTGTACTTCATACTGAGCGTTCTTGCATTCACGATTATCTTCCTGATTATCGGAGTGCTGGGCTATGGCTGGTACGTTAAGGAGATCTGCGCCCTGTTCCTTGGAATGGGAATCATTTCCGGTGTTGCAATGGGCAGTTCCGCCAACAAGATTGCCATCGAGTTCATAGGCGGAGCAAAAGACATTCTTTCCGCGGCTTTGATAGTTGGCCTTGCGGGCGGCATCATTGAGGTGCTCACGGCAGGAAGGGTTATGGACACCATTCTCTATGCTCTGGCCAACACGATGCAGGGAACCAGCCAGGGAGGCACGGTTTCCATTATGTACGGCATCCAGACGGCCCTGAACCTTTTCATCCCGAGTGGAACCGCCAAGGCAGCCCTGACAATGCCTATTATGGCTCCGTTCTCCGATGTGATCGGGCTCAGCCGCCAGGCAACCGTTATGGCCTACCAGTTCGGTGACGGATTCACCAACATGATTACCCCAACATCCGCCGTTCTGATGGGCGTGCTTGGAGTAGCCAGGATACCTTACGATATCTGGCTCAAATGGTGGTGGAAAGTGCTGCTGGTGTTTATGCTGATAGGCCTTCTGCTCCTGATGCCTACCGTCTACATGAACCTCAACGGATTCTGATTCCTATAGAATTTTCTGATAGGCGAGCCGTTCGTCTCCGTTTGCAAGATATATGATGCCGCAATATGTGAATCCTTCCTTGAGGATAAGGTGCTGCATTATCCTGTTGTCGCGATGTGTGTCAATCCTGATGTTTGGATCCTGATAGAAACACCAGTCCATAATGGACTTGAACACTCCGTGCACTTCCGGAAAACTCCCGATCCTGTGGATTACGTGGTAGGGCAGGGTGTCATCCAGCCATTTCCCCTCATAGATGTTTTTGTAGGTGGGTTCCGGAGACGGAACAAAGGCAAAGTATCCCACGATATCCTCTCCGTCACAAACCACATATCCGCAACCTTTTTCAATATCGCCGAGTATTGCTTCTTCTGACGGATAGCCTCCGGTCCACTGGTTCAGGTTGCCACTGGAACGCATGATCTTCTTGGCGGCGGAAAGAACTTCCATTATCCGTGGAAGCCGGGAAGCACGGGCCTGGAGTATGTTTCTGCCGGAAGCCATCCTAGATTACAGGTTTGGGTTCTGCAAGGAGCGGGAACTGCCGGTAAATATTATCCTTGTCCTTGACGTAAACGTGGCCAAGGATTCCGAAGGAAACCCTCTTCCAGGAAATCCTCTTTTGAGGTTCTTCGGGCTCTTCCGGTATGTAACCTAAGCTGAAAAGACCGTATCCCATGACCTTGAGGCTAGGGTTCACAGCGGTATTGTAGAAGTTGTAATTAGCTTCCTTGAAGGATTTGGCAGCATCGCCGAGCAAGTTAAGCTTGGCTTTAGTTATCAGGGAATTGCCGATGGCATCTATGATGGCTTCCCTGTGAGCCTTTCTTCCTGGGCATGTAATAAGCAATACTGCAACTGCTATTACCAGGATTGCGCACAATATCAGTTTGGTCTTCTTTGCTTTCATAATTTCTTTCTCCGCGATGCAAATTTAGCACTTTGCTTTTAACCTTTTGACCTTTTTGTCATCATAATAGTGTAACAACCGGGAAAAGATGCCAGACAAAACTCAAGATATGGAGATAAGGGCAATGCTCGCAGACCCGTCTTTGAAAGAGAAGGGATTCCGTCTGCTGATGCAGCGCTACGGCAAGGCTTTGTACTGGCATATCAGGAGGATAGTGGTCTCCCACGACGACGCTGAGGATGCCCTTCAAGAGACAGCCATCAAGATTTTCCGGAGCACGGACTCTTATCGCGGAGAAGGGAAACTTACTTCCTGGATATACAGGATAGCAACCAACGAGGCTCTTCAGGTGCTGAGGAAAAGGGCAGGGCTGTTCCACAGCATAGATTCCCTTAGTCCGCAGTTGCTATCCACTCTGGAAGAAGAGGCTCAGGTTGATGCGGACAAGGCGGTGTTGGCATTGCAGAAGGCCTTGATTGGGCTCCCCTCCCAGCAGAGGATAGTGTTCACTATGAGATACTACGATGACCTCACCTATGAGGAAATCGCTGAGGCAACAGGAAAAAGCGTCGGGACACTTAAGGTCAACTACCACTACGCATACGAAAAAGTAAAGAAATACCTTCAGGAGAATATATGATGGAAAAGATGGATAATAAATCAAGACAGATGCCTTACTCCGAAACTGAGGAGTATCTGGATAATCTGGTTTCCAGGGTGACGGACAAGGCTGTTGAAGCGGGAAAGACTCAGAAGAAATCTTTCCGCCCGCTGTGGATAGCTGCAAGCCTTGCAGCTGCGGCAGCCATCCTGCTGTTTGTCTTAATCGGAAGAGGAGTGGAGAATACGGAAGGCCCTATAGACAAGTATCTTGCAAGTCTTTCTGACGAAGAATTGTTGCAGCTTACCTCCTACGAGATTGAAGAGTGGGAAGAAGCGGATGCATATCAGATAGAGTATTAAATAGTTGTTTGATTAAAAATATGGTTATTATGAAGAAAAAGAGTTTGATTTTTATCGCGATGCTGCTGGTGTCATTCACTATGGCAGCCCAGGATGGCAAGAAGGAGGATATGAAGGAGAAGTTCTTCCAGGCCAAGGTTAAGGAAATGGTTTACCGTCTGGACATCACAGATGAGCAGAAACCTGAGTTCGTAAAGGTTTACAGGGCATACACGGACGCTATGAGAGAGGCTTTTGGAGAAGGAAGGCCAAATCGTCCGATGCCTCCAAAAGGCGAGGTGAAGAAAGGAGAAAAGCCTCAGGCAAATCAGGCTGAGGCAAAGCCTGAGCGTAAGCAACTCACAACGGAGGAGGTTGTGAAGATGGAAAAGGAAAAGGCTGAAAGGCAGCAGAGAGTCCAGGCCGTCAAACTCCAGTACATCGATGAGTTTGCCAAGGTTCTTGACGCTAAGCAGCTCTCCCGCTTCTTCAACGTTGAGGCTCAGATCCAGAATAAGCTCAGGACAAAGCAGCAGGGAGCCCGCAACGGCAAGGGCATGCGTCCGGGTAACGGCCCTCGCCCAGGCAAGGGACAGCGTCCTGCTCCAAGAGGCCCTCGTCCAGCAGACGAACCTCAGACCACCGAGTAAGAGATGATTTGTCTATGGGGAAAAGGTATCAAATAGCAGCGTTATTCTTCTGCCTGGCAATGGTTTCATGCAGCAAAAGCAGCAACTCCATCGAGCCGGAAAAGGAGACTCCAAAAGAGGACACGCCGCAACAGATAACTTTCACAAAGGAGAGCGGTACTTTTGCGGGTACCGCCCTTCCTTATCGCAAGGCTTTGATAAATAGCGGTAAAGAGGGGAAGAATATACTCGTGCTTTATCTCCACGGAGGTTCAGCCAAAGGATCCGACAACGAAAAGCAGATTGCGGAGCCTGGCGTTACATCCGTTTCCGAATACCTTAAGAACGCCGGGGCTAAAGCCGTGATGATTGTTCCGCAATGTCCGTCTTCCGGCAACTGGGACGGGGCGTCAATCCAGCCTGCAGTCAAGGCTCTGTTGGACAATGTGGCGGCAGGTTCCAATGTAAATTCCTCCAAAATTTTTGTTTTGGGCGGTTCAATGGGAGGAACAGGGACCTGGGCACTGGTAAACGCTTATCCTACTCTTTTTGCTGCAGCTATGCCTTGTGCCGGCAATCCGTCCAAGTGCAATTCGTCAAACGTGGCCAAGACTCCCGTCTATGCCGTAATGGGAACGTCTGACAACATAATGAGCGTGGAAACTGTTCAAACTTTCATCGCTGAGCTGGATAAACTCGGAGGCAAGACGAAGCTTGATGTGGTAACAGGCTGGACTCACGATCAGACCTGCAAGCAGAGCTACACATCCACCCGTCTTCAGTGGCTCTTCTCCCAGTCGAGATAACTTTACTTTAGGGAGAATCTCCACAATTTGGAATGTCGCGGTTGCTTGGGCGTATGGAAAATGACATACGCCCATTTTCCGTGTATGTCTATTCCTTCTGGCTCGTCATTCAAGTCGTTGAGATTGGCTGTTCTTTCTATCTGCTTTGTCTTCAGATTGACTATGTGCAGAAGCCTGTCATGAGGAGGATAGCCGTCCGGCAGAAAAGCATAGTCTCCCATCACGAAACTCCCCTGCCAGATATTGATTCCGCTCTCTATTCTCGTAACATCCAGCACGTCCGAGTCCTTGAGATGCACCTCCCCGTTCTCGTCTGAATCGGAGAGTTTCGGCATCCTGAATTTCTTCAGCAGCTTGAAGTCTCCGTTCCTTCCTCCATACGTGTATATGAAGCCGTTCTTCACATCTGCGCACCAGTCAATCGAGCCCGGATAATCCGTTCCCTCATAATAGATCTTCTGCACTATCTTGCTGCCTTCCAGGGTTATGTCGGTGACAAGGCAGGCATGCTTCCCTCTGCATTCAGATACATATAGCAGCGGGTACTTTGACTTGCGGGAATATTTCTCCTTTCCGAAGAAAGCGTTGTTACAGTGCGAAGTGTTTCCTTCCATCATATATGCCGCAACCAGAGCCTTTTTCTTCATATCGTAGATGCAGCACATCCCCTTGTCGTGAAGCACCACCGCATAATTCTTATACATTGCTAGCCCCTGCGTGGAGCCCTTGATCTCCACATCCTCCGGGGTCCAGTCCGCAAAATCTGCAATCAGCTGCTGACTAAGCGGAACCTTGCCCGCATCCTTTATCTTAACCTGAGAAAATGCTATGCTGCTCACGAAGAGCACTACAAGAAGAAAAACCGTTCTTTTCATATATCGTTGAATTATATCTCAAAGGTACTCAAATCTCGACAAAAAAGAGGCTGCAATGTTAATGCCTGACAGTCAGCCTATTAAACAATATTCCTCGGTCGAAAATAGCCGAGGGATATTGCGCTATTGGCTGATTTTCAGCACTATCCGTTGCAGCGGATAGACAGTGCCAATTGAGAGTTACCTCATCTGGAAAATAATAGGGAAGGTGTACTTTACCTTTACGGCCTTGCCTCTCTGCTTTCCAGGACTCCATTTCGGAGATTTGGAAATAACCCTGACGGCCTCTTTGTCGAGAGTGGAGTCTGCTCCCCTCAATACCAGAACATCCTTTACGCTGCCGTCCTTGTCTATGGTGAACTGTACGGTAACTCTTCCCTGGATGCCATTTTCGATGGCCAGTTCCGGATATACGATGTTGTTGTAAACCCATTTGGTGAAGTCGTTAGCGTCTCCGCCCTGGAAGGTAGGCTTGTCCTCAACGATGGCAAATGGAATGAACTCTTCAACCTCCTCTTCCTCAGTCTTGTTGGACTGCTCTATATACGGAACAATCTTTATCGGCTCGGTGTTGTCATCCGGACTGATGAATTCAGTGTTGATCTTCACGTCGTTTTCCACGATCTGGAGATCCTCGCTGATTACAGGCTCCTTGATGTTCTCCGGAGGAGGGGGAGTTTCCTGCTGGGTGATAGGAATTGTTTCATCATCGATGAGGGATATTCTTCCGGCAGAAATCGATGCTACTTCCTTGGTGGCGGTGTTCCACTCGAAGGAGGTCAGTACAACCGCAAGTGCTGCGATAAGCCCAATCTCAAAGAACATCGTTCTTTTGTTTTCCAGGCTGGCTCTGCTGTTTTTCTTTGCTTCCATAATAATAAGTTTTTATGTTTTGAAATGATATCCGCTAATGTTTCCATTGCAAATATCATTTCACAAAGCGCGGTTGCAAAGAAATGTGTATCAATAAATTATCAATGTTGAGAATCCTCAATTCAATATCAAAGGATCCTCAAAAACACCTCAAATTTGCATCAAGAAAACCTCAAATTTGAGTTTTAGCGGTAAAGAGACTGGATATGCTCTACCGCTTTTTGCATTTCGGCCTTCGCTGTTTCGTTGCTTTCTATGGCAAATGCGGCCTCAAGGTCTTTCTTTGCGGTAAGCAGTTCGGATTCAGATATGTATTTTGCTGCCACAATCCTTACCTCAGGGTCCTTGTCATAGAGAAGGCACGGAGCCCAGCTCTTCATGCTCCAGGATGGATGGGCCATCATCCACTCAATGCCTTTAAGTTTCTCTTCCTTTGTGCCGTAGACAAATGTCCTGTAGAGTGATCCTTCTTTCTGAAGATCTTCTTCTGACATTATTATTTCCGTGTCATTGTAAGGAGCGTTGTAAATTACAGGATAGGCCTGGTCCTCTTTGCCGGCGCACCAGAAAAGTATTCTCGGAATCATCCAGGAGAAGGAAGCGGAGCCTTCCGGATGGCCGATGGATGTGAATATCCTTCCTTTTCCGTAGTTGTTTGCAAGGAAGAACGGCTTGCCCGGACTGATTCCAGGCTGGAACTCTTCTCCTACATGCACATCGCTGAGCATTAGGGCGATAGGGGTGTATTCAGTTGCAGGAGATTCCGCCAGGACGGCAGAGTCTGCGGGAACCAGCATAGGGCCGTTTTCAAACATGATATGAAGAGTGTCTATGTCTTTCAGTTCCGGGAAGAGTTTCTTTCCTTCTTCCGTTAGGGCGACGCTGCAAAGTCCCTGGCCTCTGGATGAATGGTCCAGATCAAAGACCTGAGCTCCGTTCATGCCGAAGCAGGCATAGTCCGGAGTGTGGCTGAGGGCATATGCTCCAGCGCAAATGCAGAGAATCCCGCCTCCATTCTCGGCGAATTGCTTTATGAGCTTTATGTTAGTCTGTCCGAGGCTGAAAGTGTGCATGCTTCCGGCTCCTCCCGGAATAATGATAACATCCAGATTATTCAGAACTCCGTTCGAAATGTCAGCACTGGTGATATAGCGGATCTTGATGTGGGAATCCAGATTTGCGGCGGCAAAGGCTTCCGTCATATTGGTATGGCCGCTTCCAAGGCCGTTAAGCATTCCGACTCTCAGGGTTGGAGCCGGGGTGGTTTTTTGAGTGCAGGAAAATGCGCACAGAAGGGCTGCAAACAGATAAATGAATCTCTTGGTCATATCGCTGAAGATTATAATTCAAAAATACATCTTTTTTGTAATTTTGCTTACCAAATTAAAAAGTCAGGTTATGAAAAGATACTTTGTTATTCTGTCGGCGGCTTTAGCGTTTTTTATGGCAGGCTGTACCGGCAAGAAATCCCAGGCAGATGTAAAAACCGTTGCCGATACCATTGCTGTTGTGGATGAAGCGGCTGATTCCGGTTTCGGAGATCCTTCTGTAAATGATGTTGTGAAGAAAGTTCCTGCAAACATGATCAGAAGCGGCTTTGTTGTTATTTCCGAAGCTGTTCCTGATGTAATCCTGGAGATAAGGTATTATTCAACCTACAACTTTGTGGGATCTAGAATAGATGGTTATGAAGAGCCTGTTGCCCTTATGACCAAGGAGGCTGCAAAGGCCCTCAAGGCCGTCAGCGATGATGTCAAGTCTCAGGGATACCGTTTGAAGATTTATGACGCCTACCGTCCGGCCAGGGCAGTGGCCCATTTCTGCCGCTGGGCAAAAGACAAAGACACCACAATGAAGAGAGCCTTCTATCCGAATCTGGACAAGGCTAATCTTTTCAAGCAGGACTATATAGCCACCAAGTCCGGCCATAGCCGCGGCAGCACCGTGGACCTTACACTGTTCGACATGAGAACCGGAAAGGAAGTGGATATGGGCGGAACATTCGATATGCTGGATCCTTGTTCACATCCGGATTACAAGGGAGACCTTACTCCTGAGCAGATAGCCAACCGCCAGCTTTTAAGGCAGGCGATGATGAGGCACGGCTTCAAGCCGCTGTATTCAGAGTGGTGGCATTTCACTCTCCGCGACGAGCCTTACCCAAATATCTACTTTGATTTTCCGGTAAGGTACAAGTAGGGCGATGGTGCCTTGCAACTCGCTCGTAATCAGCGTGATATAAAATAAGCCCTCTTTAAAAGAAGGGCTTATTTTATAATGTGTTGAGTATTAGACAATTATCGAGCACCATCGCCCCACAGGTACCTCACCCAGTTGTAGAGTTTCCTGCGCTTCAGGTATTCTTCATCGTATTCGTTGGCGTATGCTTCCTTTTCAAAGCTGATTCTGAAATAGGCTTTCCTGGCTGAGAAACAGCACAGTAGCCTTATCAGCCATTCCAGAACGTACCAGATGTAGAAGAAGACAAAGAGCATCTCCCGCTGCTGGGCGGAGTGGATCATTTCGTGGTTTAAGGAGGAGTCAGAGAAAAAAGCACCCTTCCTCACCACGATAAAGCCGAAAAGGTTTATCGCGATGAAATCCTTTCCCATAAATGGGACTTTCTTCCAGTAGCGGACCTTTGCCATCTGTTATCTGTCGTAATGATGGGCTACTCCCAGGCTGTCTTGCGGAGTGGCGGCATTGAAGAGGGAATCCAGATAGCTGTTTATGCAGGATATGCCATGGTCCAGTTCCTTCTTTGGCCAGGCGTTGGTGCCTCCGGAATAGATGCAGCCTTTCTCGTATTCGATGTCAATATGCCAGCCGTATCCGTCAAGAACTTCCATTCTTGGACGGTAGGATCTTTTGAGTTTATGAAGGGAGTATTCCTCTGCGATATCGGCAATTTTCTTAAGGGCTTCCTCTGAGACTTTAACAAGACGGATGTCGTTTTCATCGTGGGAGTAGCCAAGCTGGACAGTGCCGTCCTCAAGCACTTTAAGAGTGTAGAAGTGGATAGGGTAGGCCGTAGTTCCGCTGTAGGAATACTCGTAGGACTTAACGGCTCCTTCCGGCTTTTCGTTGTCTCCAGACTCTATGTTTCCGCTAATGTAATGGGTTCTGGAACAGAAATTTAAAAGAGCCATAATGCAGGTTAATGTAAAGATGTGTTTCATATCGATGCTTTTTGTTCTTGTTCTTGTTTAACGGATTCCTCCGCCTCCTCCGCCCCCGGAGTAGCCTCCTCCTCCGCTGTAGGAAGAGTGTCCGCCACCTCCGCTATAGCTGCTGCTGCCGCTTCCTCCGCTCCAGAGAGATGCCGAGGTGGCGGCCCTTTCCGCTACGAGGCTTGAATACAAGGCTGCGTTTGAGGTATAGTGGGCAATGTATCCCACCGTGCTGCTGAAGTCGAATGACGATGATTCCAGAGTTTGGGCGAACTTGCTCATTGAGAAGTATTCCGGGCAAACCTTGCGGAAGTCTTTCATAACCTGGTCCGCAATTCCCAGCAAGGTTGCAAAGACAAGATATTCATCCCAAAGCTTAACCTCCATAACACCTCTTTCATCAATGAGTGTGAAGTCCTGAAGGAATTTCTTCAGCCTCATAAGGCCGGCCAGTTCTTCATTGTTGACAGGAGAAGCGGTCTTTCTCAATTCCAGAAGCTTGTCGGCATAGGAACTCTTGTTCTTGAGCCACCGCTTGAGTTCGTTTTCCTGCAGGACTCCGTCTTTCCCCGCGGCGCTCTTGAAAATGTAGTAGAGGGTGTTTTCCATCCTTATGTCCGCAGGACTCTTGATGTTGCCTTCGGAATCTTCCGGATTTTCCGTCTGGTCTGTGTGCTCTCCGATTTTGATTGTCTGCTTGCCGTCTTCAACGGTCAGAAGGAGTTCTCCCCTTTGGAAAAGGCGGAGAATGAAGGCCCCAAGCACATCGCTGATATCGGGATTTTCCTTGTAGGACAGGGAGTTCAGCGATTTGTTGGCGGCAAAGAGGCTGCCGTTGAAAGGAAGCTCCCTCTGCCAAGGGGAAAGGCCTTTGTTTATCTTGCTCCGGACCTTTTTCCTTCTTATGAGTATGCGTAGCGGTTTAAGGCTGATGACATAGGCCAGATGTGTCAGAAGCGTCTTGAGGAATGCAAGGAAAAAGATAAAGACTCCAATTAAGGCAAGGCAGATACCGGTGGATACGTTATCTACGACCTTTGCGCTTTTAATCCCGAATTTGCCGCAGATCCATTTTGCCCAGTCGTCTGTAAAGACAGAATTGTCTCCTTCGTATTCTCCCCCGAAATTGGCTCCCTCCAGTGCCCTGTCCACAACAAGCTGGAAGTCCTGGTCAAGTGTGTCGGCAGGGTGGATGATGTCCTTTTTGAGGGCAAGCATAATGATTACCCGGCTGGAAGACGTGAAGTTGTCTGTCCAGGCCTCAAAGCCTCCGTCCCTGAACTCTGTGTTTCCGTAATATCCGAATGCCCAGCCTCTTGCGTTGGAGGTATCTATCTGGATACTGTCTATGGAAACCCTCAGCTTGACTTTGTCCGGTAAAGGATAAATGCCTGCTCCAAGAAACAGATGGTTGAACCCTTCCGCCTCGTTGTAGGATTTCATCAGGGAGCCAAGGGTGTAGGAAACAGTGTAGACCTTGTCCTTTTCTGTTTCTCCGTCTTTGAGCTCGTCAAGTCCCCAGCAGAGTTCGTAAGCTCCCTCTCCCTTTGAGATTATTCCGCAGCGCCCTTCCTTCTGTCTTCTCGTGGCAGAAACATCCCACCCCACAAGGGCGTAATCCTTGCCGGTTTCATCGCTGACCTTGAAGTCAGACAGGGTTATTCCCCTAAGGCCCTCCATCGGGATATAGCACTCGGTTCCCCTGGAGGTGATTGTCATTGTGCGCGTCTGTGTCACCACCGCGTCTCCGTTATCGCGGACATCAACCTTTATCTCAAGGTTTTTGAGATAGGGCTGGCCTGCCGCCAGCAAGGGCAGCAATGTCCAGAGAAGGATGATGACTAAACGCCTTGACATTTAAATTGTAGGGAAGTCTTTCTTGGCTTCGTTGGCCTCGAGATACTCTCTCTTGCCAAAGTGGAGCATGCTGGCAACGAACGAACTCGGCCACTGCCTTACCATACGGTTCATCTTGGTGGCGCAGTCGTTATAGACCATACGGCTAAGCCTGACGTTTTCCTCGTATCCGCGGATGGAAGCCATAGTGTCCTTGAACACTTCTGCAGCCTGAAGCTGAGGATATTGCTCGCCGATGGCAATCAGTCTTCCAAGCACCTGTCCTATGGCGTTTTGCTGGTTGTTAACATCCTCGGCTGAGGTAATGCTGGTCTGGCGCCTCTGGGCGATGGTTTCTACCAGGGTGTCGTGCTCGTGCTTGGTGTACTGCTCGGTCATCTTGACCAGGGCGGTTACGGCATCCCATCTGGTATTGAGCTGCACCGCTATCTGGCTGATTGCGTTATTTGCCTTCTCGTCCAGATCAACGAGGTTTCTCTGGGTGGAGTAGATGTAGAGCCCGACGATTATTATCAGGGCCAGAATTATAATTCCGATAATCATTTTCTTGCGTGTTTAAGGTTTTTAGAAATTCTCCTTCAGGCATTTGCGGCCCTGGTAGTTAACTGTCTTTTTCTTTTCCAGATACTTCATCAGTATGTCTGCGGTTCCGACGCTGAGGTCTTCTCCCTGGTCATCACCAGGAATGTCGCTGGTAATGATGGCGTAGGAATTTGCAATCACCTTGTAGGTCTTGTTGAGGTTGAGCGGCTTGCCGTCCGGACCGAATAACTTCAGGTCCTTGATTCCGGAGCGGTTCTTGTCAGTATAGGTAACCTCGCAGGAAATACCTGAGGTGAACGGGAATCCGTGGTCGTCAACACTCTTGCAGGCAATGAGCATGTCGTGGAGTTCCTTTCCGGTAACGTTCACAACTACTGCAGTGTTTCCGAACGGGTCCAGACGGAGCACGTCGTTTACCGTAAAGTCTCCGGCAGGATGGTCCTCATACCTTACTCCACCGGCATTGCAGTAGGCTATGTCAGCGCCGCTGAAGTCCTTCAGGGCGTCGCACATCAGCAGTCCGAGTTCCTCGTAACTGGAGAAAGGAGCCTCGGCCTGTGCCAGCACTCTCTTGAACTCAGGGTTGTCGCTGAAATAATCCACAAGGCATTTTGCGGCCACGCTGGTCTTAGGGTAATTCTTCACGTTGATGTTGGTTGCGCTCTTTCCGGTAACCTTTCCGTTTTCAACTACAAGGACAGTGTGGGTAAGCTTCTTGAGCTTGTTCTCGTTCTGGGTGATCAGGACGCCGTTATGCATTTCTCCGCCGTCTATCTGGGTGTGGGAGTGTCCGCCGATAATAAGGTCGAATTCAGGGAACTTTTCGGCCATCTTGACGTCTTCGTCATATCCTATGTGGGAAAGGAGGATGAACACGTCGCACTCGTTTCTCAGATACAGGTACTTTCTGATAGTCTCTTCAACCTGCTCGAACTTCATCCCCTTGACATTGTTCGGATGGGTGGAAGGGATTCCGTTGAACTCGGCCTCCACAACTCCCAGTATGCATATCTTCACGCCTTTCACATAGTAGAACTGGTATGGAACGGTATGGATTCCCAGTTCCTCGTCTGCAAATATGTTGGCGCAGATGTAAGGGAAATTGGACTCGTTTATGTTCCTGGCAAGACCTTCCTGCCCGGAGTCAAACTCGTGGTTTCCGAAAGTTGAGCAGAGGAACCCGATCTGGTTCATAAGGGCTACCATAGGATAGGAAGCATCCTCGGAAATATCGTTGATAGGGTTTCCGGTGCGGTTGTCTCCTGCGCTTATCACCAGTAGAGACTTGTCCATCGCCCTGAGGCTGTCCACAATGGCAGCCATCTTAGGCATGTTGTCTATTGCGGCATGCACGTCGTTGACGGACACAATGTTGATGTCTGTCTTGTAGGAAGCCCTGACATTCTGGCCCAGGGCTTTGCCTGTTCCGCCCAGCAGCAGCGCTGCCGCGGCAATAATCGTTAGGCACTTTTTCATCTTCCCTAAATTTTGAAAGTTATGCTCTGTCCTTCTTTAAGAGGGGCGTCGTCGCCGATCTTGTGTCCCTGGCTGTCAAAGACCTTCATCTCGTCCAGAGAGGAGACTTCCATTTTCTTCTTGAGGATATACCTCAGTATGGCGTGCTTTGCTGTTGCGCCCTTGAATATCCTCACTTCTTCCTTGTTGACTTTTACTATCATGGCTTAAACTTTTATTGTCCGTTATTGTTTTTCATCTGCTCCTGCATCTTCTTGAATTCCTGGAACTGCTTCCACTGCTCGAATTCCTTCTGCTGTTCAGGTGTCATCTGAGGCTGCTCAGGCTGTTGAGGCTGAGTAGGCTGCTGGTACTGAGGTATCTGGATTTCAGGTGCCTGTGGGGTTGGAGGAACCTGAGGGTCAGGAATTCCTGACTTTGCCGCCTTCTTCTTTCTGGATCTTCTTACAAGCAGGAAAATCAGGGCGGCAGCAATTACCAGCAGGCAGATTCCAAGAATTGGCCTGTAGCGAATCCAGGCTATCGCGATTACAATCAAAGACCATACAAGGCCAACGATTCCACATACCAGTCCAAGCCCTGTTTCCACGATATTGCCAAGGAACGGCAGCACCTTAAGCAGGGTTGGAACAATGCTAACAATACTTCTGAGACCTCCGATTATAATCAGTATGCCCAGGATCCTGAGAATCCAGAGAATCATCTTGTTGGTGGCGTGCTCGCTGTCGAACATCTCCTCTGCGGTGTTCTCTCCCATATAGAGCAGGTCCAGCTTGTAGCCGTTCTTGGCCTTGTAGTAGGTGAAGGTGTCCCCGACAATCTTTGCAATGATGGAAACCTTTGACGGCATATCCTTGGTGAAGGTTATCCTTACGTCTCCCACTTCCGGGACATTAGGGTTGCGGCCGATATAGACCACATTGCCCTGGGTATGGATAACGGCTGCGGAATCCGGAATCTGGTCAATCAGGCCGCCTCTGGAAAGGAAAGATCGGGCATTGTCCCTTGCCGCCTGGTCCAGCTGCTTTACAAGATCAGCGTCCATTTCAACATTCAGCGGCTGCTCGTTGTGGAAGGAACTAACCTGGCCTGCGTTAAGCCTGTAGGCTCCGAAAGTGACGTTCTCGGCCTTGCTGGTAGCATCCTCAATCTCCCTGTATACAAAGTTCAGGTCCTGGTAATCCGGATCGTGGAAGCTTCTGGAATCAATAGGGGCGCTTGACCAGTTCTTGCTGTAAGTGTAGGTGTGGGTAGTTTCCTGCGCACCGCCTATCTTGTCTTTTTTCTCGGTCTTTTCATGCTCAACCCACTGGTAGTATTCCACGTTGCGGTGCAGTTTTACGGCTACAGCCCCAACGTTGAAAGTTCCGTCTGAAAGGGAGTCCGTGGTGGTTGCCAGTGCCACCGCGTGCACCAGCTGGCCTTCAAAATCCGGGCTCTTTACAGCCGGATTCTCCATTTCCACAAAGTTCTTCTGCCCTTCCTTGAGCATATCGGAGGTCTTTACCGCCCTTCCCTCGTTCCACCAGAGGAGGATGGTTCCGCCAATGAACATCAGGATGCCGATAAGTATGCCACCCAGTGAATTCTTGAGTCTTGTCCCGTATCCTGTACGGGTTACTTCCGTGTAAGCCATCTTGGTTATGTTTTATTGGTTATATTCTTTCTATCCTACAAATTTACAAAATATACTTTATGTCTTAAAGATTTTTTCTTTGGGGTTTTTGTTGTAAATTTGAGGCTTTCAAATCAAACTCAATATGCAGGAAATCAAAGGCAGAATTTCTCAGATAGTGGGTCCTGTGGTGGACGTGTCTTTCGCCGGGGTGGAAAGTGTCAGTCTTCCATCCATTCACGATGCCCTTGAGGTAGTAAGGCCGGACGGAAGGCTTCTGGTTCTGGAAGTGCAGCAGCACATTGGAGAGGATACCGTAAGATGCGTGGCAATGGATTCCACGGACGGATTGCGCAGGGGACTGGATGCAGTGTGGACCGGAGGACCTATCGCGATGCCGGTGGGAGACCAGATCAAGGGCCGCCTTATGAACGTGGTGGGCCAGACCATAGACGGAATGGACCAGCCGTCCAGGGAAAACACATACCCGATTCACCGCCAGCCACCAAAGTTCGAGGACCTTACAACAGTGCAGGAAGTTCTCCCTACGGGAATCAAGGTCATTGACCTGATTGAGCCGTACAGCAAGGGAGGAAAGATCGGACTGTTCGGAGGAGCCGGCGTGGGCAAGACCGTGCTCATCATGGAGCTCATCAACAACATCGCAAAGAAGCATAACGGATTCTCCGTGTTTGCCGGTGTGGGAGAAAGAACCCGTGAGGGAAACGACCTTTTGAGGGAGATGATAGAGAGCGGTGTAATCCGCTACGGAAAGGAGTTCAAGGAGGGAATGGAAGAAGGCAAGTGGGACCTTTCCAAGGTGGACAAGGAAGAACTTGCCAAGAGCCAGGCAACCCTGGTGTTCGGGCAGATGAACGAGCCGCCTGGAGCAAGAAGCTCAGTGGCTTTGAGTGGTTTGACTATTGCCGAGAGCTTCCGCGATGCAGGAAAGGAAACTGGCCAGAAGAATGATATTCTGCTGTTTGTGGACAATATATTCCGTTTCACCCAGGCCGGCAGCGAGGTTTCCGCTCTGCTGGGCCGTATGCCTTCCGCAGTGGGATACCAGCCTACACTGGCATCTGAAATGGGAACGATGCAGGAAAGGATCACATCCACAAAATACGGGTCTATCACTTCCGTGCAGGCGGTTTATGTGCCGGCGGACGACTTTACGGATCCGGCTCCTGCAACCACATTCTCTCACCTGGACGCAACCACCGAGCTGAGCCGTAAGATTGCCTCGCTGGGTATCTATCCGGCTGTGGACCCTCTTACGTCCACATCCAGAATCCTGGATCCTAGGATAGTGGGTCAGGAGCATTACGATGTTGCCCAGAGGGTTAAGCAGATCCTTCAGAGAAACAAGGAACTTCAGGACATCATATCCATCCTCGGAATGGAGGAGCTCAGCGAAGAGGACAAGCTGGTTGTAAACCGCGCCCGCAGGGTACAGAGGTTTATGAGCCAGCCGTTCACCGTGGCCGAGCAGTTTACAGGAGTTCCGGGCGTGATGGTGGACCTGAAAGACACCGTAAAGGGCTTCAAGATGATTCTGGACGGAGACTGCGACTATCTGCCTGAGCAGGCGTTCATGAATGTGGGAACCATCGAGGAGGCAATAGAGAAAGGAAAGAAGATTCTTGCAGCCGCCAACGCGTAAGGTAGTTTTTGAGTATGGAATATCTCAAACTGAATATAATCTCGCCGGAAAAATCCCTGTTCAAGGGAGAAGTCTCGGAAGTGACTCTTCCGGGCTCTCTGGCGCCTTTTAGCATATTGCCAGACCACGCCCCGATAATCTCTTCTCTGGAGAAGGGGAAGATCCTGTTCACCGACAAGGCCGGACAGAGCAGGGAAGTGGAAATTGACGGCGGCTTTGTGGAGATGAGTAACGGAACAGTTACTGTATGTATCTGCTGATATGGAACTTGGAGTAAGGAAATATGCCGTTGGAATTCTGGTCTGCGTCCTGATTGTGGAGGCAGTGGCACTGGCATTGGCTTATTTCCTGTATCCGGAGGCCCTGTCCTGGCAGCTGTATGTGATGCCGGTAGTGTTCTTTGCGGTTGCGCTGCTGGGGATACTTCTTCTTAGGCATTTTGCAAGGAAGGGAGACCGGAGCCTGGTTTCCGGCTATATGGCAGTTAGGGGAATCCGCCTGATTGTCCTGGTGGGATTCCTGCTGGTAATGTTCATAATAGACAGACAGTCAGTCAAATGGGTGACGGCAGCCTTTGTGCTGTTCTACATCGCCCTGCTGGTATATGACACAATATACTTTTCAAAGACAATGAAGAAGTGATGAGAAGGAGTCTGGCCATAATCGCGATGGTGTTTGCAGGGCTGATGTTCAGCTCCTCTTCCCTCCATGCCACCGAGAAGGAGGGAGAGGGCGTAAATGTCCAGCACATCATCTTTGAGCACATGCTGGATTCCTACACCTGGCACATCACAAAGGTCGGAGAAAAGGACATAGCGGTCTATCTTCCTGTCATACTCTACAGCAAGACAACGGGCTGGCACGTCTTCTCCTCCAGAAGACTCCACGAGAACGGGGGAAGCTACGATGGCTTCTATCCTGCTCCGGAAGACAGCGCCCATGCCTACAAGCTGATGGAAAAGATGCCGGACGGAAGCTTTGTCAGACCGATCGACCTGTCGCTGACGAAAATGGGCCTTGCACTCCTTATCAACGGAGCCATCCTTTTGCTTCTGTTCCTGCCGGCCGCAAGATGGTACAGGCGCCACGGCTCGGACCGCAACACCACGCCTACAAAATATGTGAGCTTCGTGGAAAGTCTTGTGGAGATGGTGGAAGACGGAATCATCAAGCCTTGCATCGGAGAAAACTACAGGAAGTTCTCTCCATATCTGCTTACGGCCTTCTTCTTCATCTTCACCTGCAACCTGATGAGTCTGCTCCCGATATTCCCTGGCGGAGTGGGCGTTACGGCTAATATGTCCATAACCCTGTTCCTTGCCCTTTGCACCTTCTTGATGGTGAACATCTTCGGAAGCAGGGAATATTGGAAGGAGATACTCTGGCCGGATGTCCCGACCTGGCTCAAGGCTCCGGTTCCGCTTATGCCGATGATAGAGCTACTGGGTATTTTCACCAAGCCTATCGCCCTTATGATAAGGCTCTTTGCAAACATGCTGGGCGGACACATGGCTATGCTGGTGCTCACAACTTTGATTTTCATAGGATTCAGTGCCGGTGCGGTAATGGGAAGCTCGATGACTTTCCTTTCCGTGCTGTTCAATATATTCATGTACGGGCTGGAACTTCTGGTTGCCTACATCCAGGCATACGTATTCACTCTGCTGAGTGCGGTGTTCATAGGTTCCGCCCAGATACACCACCATAAGGCAAAAGAAGAAAAGTAAAATATAAACAATTAAAAACTAACAGATTATGTTATCAATTCTTACAGTTATCCTTGAGTACACGATGGCTGTTGCTGTCAGCAAGGCCGCAGCTGCAATAGGTGCGGGAATCGTAGTTATCGGCGCCGCTTTCGGAATCGGCAAGATCGGATCCAACGCTATGGACGCTATCGCACGCCAGCCTCAGGCTGCCGGAGACATCCGCAGCGGCATGATTCTTTCCGCCGCCCTTATCGAGGGTGTTTCCCTTATCGCGGTTATTGTCTGCATGCTTTCATACTTCGTTCAGCTCGACTAGTAACGGATTAATAAAGAATAAGTTATGTCTTTACTTGTTCCCGACAGCGGACTGTTGTTCTGGATGCTCATATCCTTTGGCGTGGTGTTCTTCATTCTCGCCAAGTTTGCGTTTCCGGTAATAACCAAGTCTGTCGAGGAGAGAAAGAATTATGTGGAAACTTCCTTGAACGACGCCAGGGTGGCCAAGGAGACTCTCGCAAGGGTTGAAGAAGACACCAAGTCCATCATCGCCGAGGCAAACAAGGAGCAGGGCAGGGTTCTCAACGAAGCCGCCAGCCAGCGGGAGAAGATAATCGCCGCTGCCAAGGACGAGGCTTCCGAGCAGGCCCGCAAGACTCTGGAGGATGCCCGTGAGCAGATCCAGAGAGAGAAGGACGAGGCCATGCTTTCCGTACGCAGGGAGATGGCAAGCCTTTCCTGCGACATCGCGGAGAAAGTGCTCCGCGAGAAGCTCTCTGACCAGCAGAGCCAGATGGCGCTCATAGACAAGATGCTCGAGGAAGTTGTAAGGGAGACAGGCGCTCAAGGGGGCGCACTCTCCTGAAAAACAGGATTATGGATGTAGGAGTTCTGGCGGTAAGATATGCCAAGGCATTGCTGGGTTACGCCCAAGACCAGGGCGTGGCCGGGAAGGTTTACGCCCTCTCGGATGCGGTGCTGCAGTGCTTTGCCCAGAACCCTGGCCTGTCCACCACAATTGAAGATCCTTTGCTCTCCCCGGAAGAAAAGCTCAAGCTGCTTTCCACCACTGTCGAAGGCAGCGGAGAAGAAGGAGAAGTGATGCTCAGGTATTTTTCCCTGATGATAGAAAAGCGCAGGGAAGCCTATCTGGCCTCGTCTCTGAGAAGCTATATGGACCTCTACCGCAAGAGCGAAGGTATAGCGGTGGTAAAGATCATTACCGCCGTTTCCCTTGACAAGGAAATGGAAGACAAGATTCTTTCCCGCGTCTCGGCGATGCTGGGCAAGAAGATTGAGCTTCAGAAGAGTGTCGACCCTTCAATCGAGGGCGGCTTCATCTTCGATATAGACGATTACAGGTTGGATGCGAGCGTGGCGTCGCGCCTCAGGCAGATACGCCGCCAGCTCATAGACAAGAACAGGAGAATAGTTTAGTTATGGCATTGAATATCAAAGCAAGCGAAGTTTCCGACGTGTTGCGCAGGCAACTGGAAGGCATTCAGGACAAGATAGCCATGGACGAGGTGGGTACCGTCCTTCAGGTCAGCGACGGAGTTGTCAGAATTTACGGTCTGAGAAACGCCGAGGCCAGCGAGCTTCTCGAATTTGAAAACGGGGAGATGGCCGTGGTGATGAACCTGGAGGAAGACAACGTGGGCGCCGTGCTTTTGGGACCTACGGACGATATCAAGGAGGGATTCACCGTACGACGGACAAAGCGCATCGCCTCAATCAGGGTTGGCGAGAGCATGCTCGGAAGAGTCATAAACCCTCTGGGCCAGCCTCTTGACGGCAAGGGAGAAGTTGGTGGGGAACTCTTTGAGATGCCTCTGGAAAGAAAGGCTCCGGGAGTGGTTTTCCGTCAGCCGGTTAACCAGCCGCTCCAGACGGGTATCAAGGCCATCGACTCCATGATCCCTATCGGAAGAGGCCAGAGAGAGCTCATCATCGGAGACCGCCAGACGGGAAAGACCGCCATTGCTATAGACACCATCATCAACCAGAAGAACGCAATGCGCAAGGGCAAGCCGGTTTACTGCATCTATGTGGCTGTAGGCCAGAAGGGTTCCACCGTTGCGGCCCTGGTGGAGACATTGAGAAAGAGCGGTGCCATGGACTACACGGTTGTGGTTTGCGCCACCGCCGCGGATCCTGCCGCCTTGCAGTACTTCGCCCCGTTTGCGGGAGCCGCAATCGGAGAGTATTTCAGGGATACCGGAAGGGATGCTCTGGTAGTTTATGACGACCTCAGCAAGCAGGCCGTTTCCTACCGCGAGGTTTCCCTGATTCTCCGCCGTCCTTCAGGCCGCGAGGCATACCCTGGAGACATTTTCTACCTGCACTCAAGGCTTCTGGAGAGAGCCGCCAAGATAATTGACCAGCAGGAAGTTGCTGAGAAGATGAACGACCTTCCCGCATCGCTGAAGGGAAAGGTCAAGGGAGGAGGTTCCCTTACGGCCCTTCCAATAATCGAGACCCAGGAGGGAGACGTTTCCGCATATATTCCGACCAACGTGATTTCCATTACGGACGGACAGATCTTCCTGGATACGGACCTGTTCAACCAGGGCAACCGTCCGGCAATCAACGTGGGTATTTCCGTTTCCCGTGTTGGCGGTAACGCACAGATCAAGCCAATGAAGAAAGTTGCCGGAACCCTGAAGATAGACCAGGCCCAGTACCAGGAACTCGAGGCCTTCTCCAAGTTCGGAGGAGAGATGGACAAGGTTACCGCAATGACCATAGACAAGGGAAGGAAGAACACCCGTCTGCTTATCCAGCCTCAGTACTCGCCGATGCCTGTGGAGGAGCAGGTGGCAATTCTCTACTGCGGAACTCACGGACTGTTCAAGGATTTGGACATCAGCCAGATCCAGGCCTTCGAGAAGACCTTTATCAACTCGCTGAGGCTCAATCATCAGGAAGATGTGCTGGACCTTCTTGCAAAGGGAGAGTTCAACGACGACATCACCTCCAAGATCGAGAAGACTGCCAAGATGACTCTCAACCAGTTTATAGCATAGGATTATGGCATCGCTGAAGGAGATAAAGTCCAGGATAGGTTCCGTCAAGGGAACAAGCAAGGTTACCTCTGCGATGAAGATGGTTTCCTCCGCCAAGCTTCATAAGGCGCAGGGAATGATTAACGCCATGCTGCCTTACCAGAAAAGCCTGGACGATATCGTTTCCAACTTCCTCTCGGGAGAGACTCCTTTCACGTCTCCTTATGTGCTCCGTGAGGATGAAAAGCCTGCTGCCGCGAGCAGGGTTGCGGTTGTGGTATTCTCTTCCAACTCTTCTTTGTGCGGAGCCTTCAACTACAACATAATCAGAGAGTTTATGGCTCTGGTCCTGGACCTTAAGGCAGAAGGGGTTCCGGATGAAAATATAGATGTATATGCTGTGGGCAAGAAGGTGGAGGATGCCGTAAGGAAGATGGAATTCAAGCCTTATTCTTACCAAAGCCTTGCTGCCAAACCGGATTACAAGGAGGTATTCGCCCTGGCTTCAAACATTATGGAGCAGTATGCTTCCGGGAAACTTTCCAGGGTATATGTAATATATCATCACTTCAAGAGTTCTGCAGTCCAGAAAGTTGAGAGGCTGACTTACCTTCCGCTGGAAATCTCTTCCTACAAAAAGGAAAAGAACGCAACTGCAGACGGATGGCTGAACAATTATATCGTGGAACCGTCTGTTTCACAGGTTATCGAATCTCTGATGCCTCAGCTTCTCAAGCAGAAACTCTATACCTGCCTGGCAGATTCTTACGCCAGTGAGCACGCCGCAAGAACCATCGCAATGCAGGTGGCAACGGACAATGCGGAAGACCTTATCCAGGAGCTGACGATTCTTTACAACAAGAGCCGCCAGCAGGCGATTACCGCGGAGTTGCTGGATATAGTAGCGGGTAGTTCCCAGTAAAAGGTGCTCCCTCTGGCACACGGATTGGGACAGAAGGCGCATTTTAGGCGGTTTTTGCTCCCTCTGACACACAGAACGGGACAGAAGCAGCATTTTAGGCGGTTTTTGCTCCCTCTGACACACAGAACGGGACAGAAGGCGCATGAATGTCTTTACGGGAGGTCTGTCAGGTATCCGATTTGAAGGACTTTCAATTTTTTTCCGGATTTTTCCGCCGCAGCCTTTTCGTTTTCAAGAGGCTCGTCCCAGTTGTGCTGGGCCAGGGCGAACTTTCCGTGATGGACGGTAATGTATTCACTGGCGTTCAGGTCTTCCATCACATTGTGCAGATTCTCCGGCATCGTGTGGATGAGTGCCCAGCGTGGATTGTACTGGCCGTTTTCTATAATAGCCAGGTCCAGATTGTATTTCTCTCCAATTCCCTTGAAATGAGAGCCGTATCCGCTATCTCCACCAATGAATACGCTCCTTCCTCCAACTTCCAGGACAAATGATGCCCACAGGGTTCTGTTCCTGCGGAAGCCCCTTCCTGAAAAATGTCTTGCCGGGGTGCAGTGGAATGTAACGGAGTGCTCTTCCGCATCTGAACCGCAGTCCTGATTTAGGGAAGAATACTTTTCTTCCCAGTCTAACTCAGTGATGCTTTCCGGTTTGTAGCCCCAATACTCAAGATGCGAGCCAACTCCAAGCGGTGCGATGACTTTTCCGACATTGTGCTTCAGCCTCTTTGCGGCCTTGTAGTCCAGATGGTCGTAGTGGTCGTGAGTGTAAACCAGATAATCTATGAAAGGGAAATCCTGGGGCCTGTAGATGGATGTTCCCTTGAACGGCCGGTTTATGAAAGAAATCGGGGAACCCCTGAACAGAACAGGATCCACGAGTATTGTTTTCCCGTCAATTACAAGAAGGTAAGAGGAATGCCCGAACCAGATTATCTTGTTTTGTTTCTCCTTGATTGCCTGTTCAATGGCTTCTGTGTCCAAAGGTGATGCTTCCGTTGGCTTTTCCGGCTTCAGACCCTTTTTGCTGCCGGTCAGAAAGTTCCAGATTATGGATGCGGTGCTCTGCTTTTTTTCTGCATCGGTGAACAGCTTTGTAGGCTCCGGATTAACAAATCTGCCGTTTTGGAAATTGGGGCTCTTGCGGCATCTTTCCAGCCTTGCACCGTGGGGAATCCTGCCTATGCTCACATAGTCAGTGAAGAACAGGGCCACGATGGCCAGCAGTATTCCCAGAGTGATCAGCATCCTTTTCGGTTTAACTGCGCAAAGGTATCAAAAACCACGCTAACAGAAACTCTTTCCGTAACGGTTTCTTTAGATAATCTGACATATCTTGCGTATTTTATACACAAATGTTTATATTTGCGCAATAATTCATACAATTATGGCACACAGCGTTTTCAAGTACCGTACAGGTGAGGCATATCCTTATTGCTACAAATATCCTCAGGTGGCCCTCACGGCAGATTGTGTAATCTTCTCATACGACGGGAAAGATCTTCTTGTCCTCCTTGTAAGGAGGGGAGTAGAGCCGTTCAAGGACAAATGGGCTCTGCCGGGAGGATTTGTCAAGCCGGAAGAGACCGCAGAGCAAGGTGCAAGGAGAGAACTGCGTGAAGAGACTGGCCTCGAGGCCAACTACCTTGAGCAGATAAAGATCTTTTCAGATCCTGACAGGGATCCGAGGCAGAGGGTTGTGACAGTTCCTTTCATCGCTCTTGTAAACTACGCTCCCGTTGTGGGTGGAGACGATGCCGCCGAGGCAAAGTGGTATCCTGTTGACCAGGTTCCGGAACTGGCTTTCGACCACACGCAGATTCTCCAGGAAGCCCGTGCCGCTCTGAAACAGTCCGTGTATTTCAATCCTGTATCTTTCGATCTTCTGCCGCACCAGTTCACCATGCCTCAGCTTCAGAGACTGTATGAGATAATACTTGGACGAAAGTTCGACCGCCGCAACTTTGCCCGCAAGATGAACAGTCTGGATGTGCTGGATTATCAAGGTGTTGATAATGGCGATGAGGATTTAGGTTCAATCGATTCATTGCTTGACAAGCAGCCGGCCTATTGCAGAAAACAGGATTTTAAGGAATGTGAATCAGTTCCGCAGATGTGCATTGAGGCAGATGCTGGCATTCCTGCGGAAGAAGCCCCTGCAACCGTTAAAGACAGAAAAGCTGATAGAAAGAATATGCCGTCGCGCAAACCTTCCATCTTCTCCTTCAATCTAAGCAAGTGGATGTCTATGAAGGAGAAGAAAGGCAACAATTTTGAATTCTAGACTCAGGCAAGTTCTCCTTTCTTAAGGACGTGGCGCATGTGCAGCCATACTGCAACCGTTACCACAATGGTGGCGCATCCCGCCAGTATGGTTCCAAGGTTCCTTTCCAGACCCATCATCTGGCCGGATGTGAACAGGAAGTCCGTGCAGATGAAAGTCATGAACATTGCCGGCAGCAGGGAGATCAGGTAATAAGGCTTCCCGTTCATAACCCTATAGCTTCTCAGATACAGGAACACTGTTATCGCCCAGAGGGTGAACACGGCAAGAGTCTGGTTTGCCCAGGCGAAATACCTCCACAGTATATCGTAGTTCATAAGGGTTATGGCATAGCCGATTGCAAACATCGGGATACAGATATAGAGTCTCTTGAGGATGCTCTTCTGCTCCATTCCCATAAAATCGGCGATGATGAGCCTTGAACTTCTGAAGGCCGTGTCTCCGGAGGTGATAGGGGCGGCAACCACTCCGAGAAGAGCCAGGATTGCGCCGAACTTTCCAAGGGTTGTGTTGGTTATTTCGTTCACAGCCCAGGATGCGTCGTTTCCGTGCTCTGCGAGGGCGGCGTTCAGTCCGGCAAGGGAATCTTCCACGCCGTTAAATCCTCTGAAGAAGGCCATTGCGGCTGCGGCCCAGATCAGGGCTATTATGCTCTCCGATATCATTGCGCCGTAGAACACGCTGCGGCTTTCCTTGCGGTCCTTCAGGCATCTTGCCATCATAGGGCTTTGGGTTGCATGGAATCCCGAGATTGCTCCGCAGGCTATCGTGATGAACATTGTAGGTATGATAGGGAAACTTGCGGAATTAGGCTTGGCGTTGGCAAATGTGGTAAGGTCCGGAATCACAAGATTGCCTGTAAACAAGACGTACAGGATTCCCAGTGCCATGAATATCAGAGCTATTCCGAAGATCGGATAAACGTTTCCGATAATCTTGTCTATTGGCAGCAGGGTTGCCAGGATGTAGTATGCAAACACTATGTACAGCCATACGCTCTTGTCCCATCCTGTCATTGAGGCGAGGATTCCGGCCGGCCCCAGCATAAACACAGCTCCCACCAGTATCATCATAACAACCGCAAAGAGCCTCATCACCTGCTTGGTGGTCATTCCCAGATATTTGCCTATGATTTCCGGAAGGCTTGCGCCGTTGTGGTTGAGGCTCATCACTCCGGCGATGAAGTCGTGCATCGCGCCCATAAAGATGCCTCCTAGGGTTATCCACAGGAACGCCACCGGCCCGTAGGTTGCTCCCAGCACCGCTCCGAATATTGGCCCCAGGCCCGCAATGTTCAGAAGCTGGATCAGGAAGGTCTTCCACCTCGGCATCGGGATATAGTCCACCCCGTCATACATTGTCTTTGACGGAACTTCCTTGTCCCTCTTGATACCCAATGTCCTTTCCAGAAACCATCCGTATGTGAAATAGGCGACAATCAGTGCCGCCAGGCAAATCAGGAATGTTGTCATATCGTTGAAATTAAACAGACACAAATTTAAGAATAAATGACTAACTTTGGTCAGATAAAAAACCACAGTCATGAAAGTTATTCTTATAGCATTAGCCGTAGCGGCACTGAGCATTGCCGGCTGCCACTCCAACCAGAACAACCAGAAAGATCCTTCCGATGCTCCTGAAACCGAAGCGGTAACCCAGGCTCCAGAGGCAGAGGCACTGCCTGCAGAGAACACCAAGTACAATCCAAACGACGCCCGCACATTCGGGCTTGTAGGCCCTGTCCAGGAAGTCCGTTATTCAAAGGCCCTGCTTTCCACCACAAGTACTGACGAGCAGGGAGATCCTTGGTTCGAGTCCGATGAACTTGAACTTACATTCGACGAATATGGCAGAGTAACACAGGATGGCCTGCGAGGCTGCAAATATGTCTATGACGAGAACGGAAACTTCATCAAGGGTTTCTCTGACAAGACAGTGATGAAGCGTGACGATAACGGCCGCATAATTTCTTATTCCAACACCAATGTTGAAGGTGTGGATGATTACTCAAAAATCAACTTTGACGAATATATTGGCAAAAGCTTTGAGTATGACGATCTTGGCAGGGTTACAAAGCAAACTCAGTCCGGCTGGGAATGGATGACGGATTTTACCTATACCTATTTTGGCGGCAATGTCTATCCTAAGACCGAAAAATACGACAGTACCGCGGAGTCTCTTGTTATTGAAGGCACGGTAGAATACGAGTACCTCAAGTATGACAAGAACGGGAACTGGCTGGAAAGAAACTCATACGTGAAGGAAACCACCCGCGACTGCGGCGGAGCTGGTGATCCGGAAACCATAGAATACAAGTACCTTGAAAGGCGTACCATCAAATACTATCCAAACTAGTTTATACGCTAACATACAGTAACCCTCAACCAGAAACCGTACAAAAAATACGGTTTCTTTCTTTTTTGTTGTCATTTTAAGGAAAAGTATTAAATTTGCGCGATTTTTTCGGCGTATTAATAACACTTCCACCTAAAAATCAACAAGTTAACATTTGAAATAGATTTTTAACATTATTATATTTATCAACGGGAAAAATGAAAAAAGAGCTTTATGTTTCACCTGAAATTAAGGTGCTGAGTTACCATTTTGAAGCTGTTGTTTGCGTTGTAAGTATGGACAACAATGGAGAAATGGATGATGGAGGAGATCTCTAGAGACTTATTGTTAGTTTTTTGTTAAGATGAAAAGGAGAATGAATATGAAATCAAGAGTTTTTTTATACGCTGCTTTGTTTTTTGCGGCAGTTTCTGTTTCCTGTTCAAAGGATGACTACACCCCGGAAGAAGAACCGGAAATCAATAAGGAAAGTACTATATCCTATACTGTAACGGTTAAGGAGGGAGCTTCTACTCGTGCCTCGTTAAACGGGAAATCATACATTTTTCAGGCAGACGATAAGCTGTATGTTACAGATGACAACGAAGATGTACACGGAATATTGACTCTTACAGCTGGTGCCGGTACCGGTTCCGCTACTTTTTCCGGAGACCTCAGCTATCCTACTGGAACCACACCGGATCCAAAGTTGAAACTTAACGCTACGCTTGTAAGTTCCACCGACAAGATTCACGATATCACAACCAGGCCTGGATTTGTAAATGCAACTACTTACCCTACGTCAGTTAATGCTCTTGCCTCTTCATTAGAGCAGGCAGTCGAGTGGTACAGTGATTTTACAGGCGAGGGTGAGTACGAAGAAAGGAATTTCACTCTCCATCAGAATTCCGCATTCCTGAATTTCACGGTCAAGTATGTGGATCTTCCGGAGACAATTCTTGATGGATCTACAGAGTCAAAGACTGTTACCATTTCTTTTACCAATGAAGACGAGAGTGGCAATCCTGATCCTGTTTCAGCCCGTTCCGGATCAAAGGTGCTTGAGAGGGAATCAGAGGATATCGTAACACATTTTGCAGCCGCTTTCCCTGGTGGAACCAAGCTGAAAAAGGCGATTATTTCCGTTAAGGTTGGTACAGACGGGGAATTCAGGTCTTTCTATTTGGCAGATGCAACCTTGGCTGACAACAAGAAGTACAATGTTTCAAGAATATCTTCCTGTGAGTTTTCTGTCATGACAAGACAAGCTAGCACGACAATCACATTTAATTATGTGGATGAAGGAGATGGTGCCCAGTATAAGATAGGTTCAGGAGAATGGACGGCTTATACTCAAGCAATAACTGTAGCTGAAGCTAATACAGTAGTGATGTTCAGGAGCAAAAGGGCTGGTTCCTATAAGAATCAGAAAGATCCTACCAAACCTGGCGGATGGCCAACTGCAGGCGGAACTCCCATATTCACTTTCTCCAAGCCAGTATATATTTACGGAGACATTATGAGCCTCAAGAGTATTGGCGATGGAGACAACTACATAATCGGGAACACCCTTGATCACGAGTGTGAGTTTGCGGGCGCTTTCTGGAGCGAAAATAATGACGAACATAATTTTGATATACACCCGGATAGATTCTTTGTGCTTTCCGCCCAGAATCTTACAGAGAATTGCTACCAGAATATGTTCAGGAAGAATACTTCCATTACTACCGGCAAGCACATTATCATATCAGCTTACAAGATGGCTCCTTACTGCTGCAACGGTATGTTCAAGGCGTGCAAAAACTTTAAGTCAGCTCCTGTTATCAAGGCTACAGAACTTGCAGAAGGCTGCTGCCAGTCAATGTTTGAGGATTGCAATCTTACAGAGGTTCCCGCTCTTCCGGCTACAGTCCTTGCAGAAGGCTGTTACAGGCAGATGTTTGCTCGCTGCGCAAATTTGGAGACTGTTCCAAATGACCTGCTCAGCCATGTAACAAATCTTGAGCCATATTGCTATTTTTCAATGTTTTATCAGTGCAAAAAATTGACAAATGCGCCTGATCTGCCCGCAGAAACTTTAGTTAGCCGTTGTTACGAGACAATGTTTGCCCAAACCAAGGTTTCTTCAGTAAAATGCTTGGCCACAAATCCATCACCTGATCAGGATAATCCTTATACTATGCATTGGTTGAGTAAGCATGAAAAAGATAAACCTAATGAACCTACGTCTGATACAGGAACTTTCACAATGAAAACTGGTGTAACAACCTGGGGAAGTGGAACCAGCGGAATTCCAAGCGGCTGGACTGTCGTAGAAGAATAGGAAATCCTCCATGAATCAATAAAAAATGCGCATCCGTTATGGACGCGCATTTTTTTTGATACTAGTGCGGAGAGATAGGGATTCGAACCCTAGTGACGGTTACCCGCCAACCCGCCCTCCAAACGGGCGCTTTAGACCACTCAGCCATCTCTCCTGAGGTTTGTTTGGGAGTGCGAATATACTATATTTTTTGTTACGTTGTTACATTAACGGGCAAAAAAGTTATTCCCAGTATAAAATGCTGTCAATATGAGGGTTGTGAATATTGTTTACAACTTGTTGATTTCTTTGGCTGCAAGTATTTTTACTGACGGGTATAATTCTTACATTTGTGATGCGCAATACCCCCCAAGGGCATTGCTTTTTTACTCAAACCTAGATTTTAAATATTGATATTTTATTGTTGAACACTATGTCAGCCACCCAAATTTCTATTGTCAAGAGGGACGGAAAACAGGAGCTGTTTTCGATTGAGAAGATTAAGAACGCAATTAGAAAGGCTTTCCTTGCAACAGGAAGCTTCGCATCGGACGAAGACCTGACAATTATTCTTTCACACGTAGCTATCCGCAACGGGATGAGCGTAGAGGAGATTCAGAACCAGGTGGAAGTTGCATTGATGAAGGAGAAATACTACCAGATTGCAAAGAACTACATGCTCTATCGCCAGAGGCACACTGAGGACCGTGATGTTAGGGACCGTCTGGACTTCCTGGTAAACTACTGCAAGGCAGACAATGCCGCAACCGGCAGCAAGTACGATGCTAACGCAAACGTAGAGCACAAGAATATAGCCACTCTCATCGGAGAGATTCCAAAGGCCGGATTCATCCGTCTTAACAGGCGTCTGCTTACAGACCGTCTGAAGGATATGTATGGAAAGGACTTTGCAGACAAATATATCAGCCTGCTGAGCAAGCATTTCATCTACAAGAACGACGAGACTTCCCTGGCAAACTACTGCGCCAGCATCACGATGTATCCTTGGCTGTTGAACGGTACCCTGAGCATAGGAGGAAACTCCACCAAGCCAACTAACCTGAAGAGTTTCTGCGGAGGATTCGTAAACCTCGTGTTCATTGTATCGTCCATGCTCAGCGGCGCTTGCGCAACTCCTGAGTTCCTGATGTATATGAACTACTTCCTGCAGAAGGAGTACGGAGAAGATTACTACAAGAGGGGAAGCCAGATCGTTGACCTTAGCGTTAAGCAGAGGAGCATAGAGAAGGTTATCACGGACTGCTTTGAGCAGGTGGTATATTCCATCAACCAGCCGACCGGAGCAAGAAACTTCCAGGCAGTGTTCTGGAATGTGGCATATTACGACAAGTACTACTTCGAGAGCCTGTTCGGAGAGTTCCGCTTCCCGGACGGAAGCGCTCCTCACTGGGAATCGCTGAGCTGGCTGCAGAAGCTGTTTATGAAGTGGTTCAACGCAGAGAGGCTGAAGACTCCTCTGACCTTCCCTGTAGAGACTATGGCTCTGCTCACCGAGAACGGAGACGTGAAGGACAAGGAGTGGGGAGATTTCACAGCCCAGATGTACAGCGAGGGCCACTCGTTCTTCACATACCTGTCTGACAACGCTGACTCTCTGTCCAGCTGCTGCCGTCTGAGAAACGAGATCCAGGACAACGGTTTCAGCTACACCCTCGGCGCCGGCGGAGTTTCCACCGGAAGCAAGAGCGTGCTCACAATCAACCTTAACCGCTGCATCCAGTATGCCGTCAAGCACAAGATGGATTATATGGAGTTCCTCGGCGAAGTGATTGACCTTGTACACAAGGTTCAGCTAGCTTATAACGAGAACCTTAAGGATCTCCAGGCAAAGGGAATGCTTCCTTTGTTCGATGCCGGTTACATCAACATCGGAAGGCAGTACCTGACAGTGGGAATCAACGGTCTGGTAGAGGCTGCTGAATTCCTGGGCTACAAGATCGACGACAATCCTGAGTACGCAAACTACGTTCAGGAAGTTCTTGGACTGGTGGAGAAGTACAACAAGAAGTACCGCACCAAGGACACGATGTTCAACTGCGAGATGATTCCTGCAGAGAACGTTGGAGTAAAGCACGCAAAGTGGGATCGCGAGGACGGATACTTTGTACCGAGAGACTGCTACAACAGCTACTTCTACATCGTTGAGGACAAGACTCTCAATATCGTGGACAAGTTCAAGCTCCACGGAAAGAAATATATAGAGCACCTTACCGGCGGAAGCGCCCTTCACATGAACCTGGAGGAGCATCTTTCACAGGCCCAGTACCGCCAGCTTCTGAAGGTGGCCGCCAAGGAAGGCTGCAACTATTTCACCTTCAACATTCCTAACACAATCTGCAACGACTGCGGACATATAGACAAGCGCTACCTGAAGGAGTGCCCTCACTGCCACAGCACCAACGTGGACTATATGACACGTATCATCGGCTACATGAAGAGGGTAAGCAACTTCTCGGCTCCAAGGCAGAAGGAGGCAGCCCGCCGCTATTATGCCAAGGATCACGGAGAGATAGCTTCCGCCCTGACAATGGCCGACGTTGAAAAGCTGGAGCAGACCGCAAAGGCAGAGCAGGTGGCTCAGGAAGAGAAGGCTCACGTTGAGGTATAATTTACCGAAGTGATCAAGTGTTATAATTTTGATATCGTATGTCAGGAGATTCCTGACCAGATAACCCTTGCCCTCAACATTTCGGGTTGTCCAAACCGGTGTCCCGGCTGCCATAGCCCGTGGCTCTGGAAAGACGAGGGTGTGCCGCTCGACAACCATTTCCTTGCACTTCTGATAGAAAAGTACTCCTCAGGCATAACCTGCGTCTGCTTTATGGGCGGAGACCAGGCCCCGGAGGAGGTAAACTCCCTGGCCTCTTTTGTGAGAGAGAAGTTTCCGCACCTGAAAACTGCCTGGTATTCAGGCTTTGAGGATATACATGAGGCTATCAGCATCTCCAACTTCGATTTCATAAAGGTGGGCCCTTACGTGGAAGAGAAAGGAGGCCTACGTTCCGCTACCACCAACCAGAAATTCTACATCGTAGAACAGGACGGCAGCCTTACGCTCTATCATTTTCCTCCAAAGAACGGCTAAACGCAGGGTTTAGCATAATTTTTGTACTTTCATATCCTGAAACATATTTAAAGGTTATGAAAAGGTTGTTTTTATTTTCAGCGATGGTTTTGTCCTGCGCCCTCTGCCTTGCACAGAACAAGACTTCTTATGCCGGGATATATTACTATGACTCATCCTCTTACGGGGTGATGGACCGCGACTCGGCAGACTATTACAGGGTTGTTGAAAACAACAACACTTTCAATGACTATTACGCCAAGGACAATGCCTTGAGGGCAAGCGGAGCTCTTTCATACGCAGACCCTTCCGATGACAGCAAGACGGTTTTTGAAGGTGCTTTCATAGCCTATTACCCTTCCGGAAAGGTTTGGATCAAGCAGTTCTTCAAGGGCGGAATCAACGACGGGGAATACACCGAGTATTTCGAGAACGGCCTGATGAAGCAGCACGAGTTCTACAAGATGGGAGTGCTGGACGGCGTAAAGACCGTGTTTGAGGAGGACGGCAAGACCTGCAAGCAGTGGGAGTACAAGGATGGAGAACTGGTCAACGACTATTACACGGAGAGTGGGGGAGGCTATTCCGTTGACTATAACTCCACTACCAAAGAACCTATTTGGAGGGACGTTACAACTTCAGACCTCAATGTAATCAAGGACAAGAAGGGCAACACAATCCAGGCATACGCAATCAACGGGCTTTATGTTTCTCTGGATGTTGCCTACAGGCATTACTTCGGCAAGTATTACGTTCTGCAGCTTTACATTCAGAACAACTCTCCGGAGGACGCTTATTTCACCTTTGACGACGTTTCCATTGACAGCCCGAACGGAAAGATCAAGTTCTTCTCCAAGAGCGATTTCGAAAGGCGTATGAGCAGCCGCCAGGGATGGGCCCAGTTCGGCCTTCAGGCAGCAAGCTTTGCTACGGCCATTACTCTTGAAGCTTTAACGGACGAGGCGTTCTACCGCCAGAACAGAAGGCATCACCGCACGTTCGGAAGGGATCTGGCTCACGATATGTCCGCCTTCCTTATCCGCCAGAGCGCTGTTGTGGGAAGTGTTCTGGTATCAGGTCTTTTCAACGAGGAGAACATGAAGGTCAGAAACGAGAATATCGGCTATCTGAGAAACTACCAGATCAAGCCTCATTCTTCAATCACCGGCTTTGCCTACGCCAAGTACAGCCCAAGCGCAAAGATGATAATGGTTAACCTTCCGATAAACGGCAAGATTTACCAGTTCCCGGTGGATGTGACTCATCTGAAGAATATCGACAACTAGATCTTTCTGAAATTCAGCAGCAGCGAGTTGCTAACCACGCAAACGCTGGAGGCTGCCATTGCCGCTCCTGCAATCATAGGATTAAGCAGAAAACCGTTTACCGGGAACAGA
Organism: Bacteroidales bacterium; assembly: GCA_017550655.1. Classification (GTDB taxonomy): domain Bacteria; phylum Bacteroidota; class Bacteroidia; order Bacteroidales; family UBA932; genus Egerieousia. The sequence goes on from JAFZOK010000024.1 coordinate 66,420, forward strand.
ACCCCGGCGGCTATCGGTATTGCAATCACATTATAGACAAATGCCCAGAAAAGGTTCATTTTAACGGTCTTCACCGTTTGGCGGGATAGTCTTATCGCTGAGGAAAGTTTCCTTAAATCAGAGCCCGTGAGGGTGATTTTTGCGGCATCCATCGCGATGTCGCTTCCGCTACTCATAGCGATGCTCACATCCGCCCTTGCAAGCGCGGCGGAATCGTTGATTCCGTCTCCGGCCATAGCCACTACCTTGCCTTCCTCCTGAAGGGTGCGGATAAACTTTTCCTTGTCTTCAGGGAGCATTCCGGAACGGACTTCCCTGATGCCGCATTCCCTTGCAATAGCCTCGGACGTTCGGGAGTTGTCTCCGGATAGCATCACCACTTCTATGCCCAGATCCTGAAGTTCCCTGACGGCCTGCCTTGACATTTCTTTCACCTTGTCAGCCACAGCAATTACGGCAAGCACTTTCTCATTGTCCGCAAAATAAACAACAGTCTTTGCCTGTTCTTCAAATTCTTTTGCTTTCTCCGCGATGGCATCTGGAATCTCAATCCCCTCCCTTTTCATCAGCGACGGGTTTCCGGCAAGGAATCTTGCGCCTGATTCCGAGCAAATTGCTCCCATTCCCGGAATGTTTTCCACGTTGGATACGCTGCCGTTTGGAAAATGCTTTGCAATGGCTTCTGCTACCGGATGCTGTGACAGGGATTCCATACCTCCTAGTATGCTCCTTAGCAGTTGCTTGTGATGCGGTTCATATTCCCAGAATTCATCAGTGACTTCCGGGTGCCCGGTGGTTAGGGTACCTGTCTTGTCCAGTGCCAAAACGTTAATCTTCCGGGCATTTTCCATAGCCTCGGCATCCTTGATGAGTATGCCGTTCTGGGCTCCCTTGCCGATACCCACCATAATGGCGGTAGGGGTTGCAAGCCCGAGTGCGCACGGACAGGCGATAACCAGTACAGTTACCAGTGCAAGTATGGAGTGCACGATGTAGTTGTTCCCCGTTGCATAGCCGCAGACATTCCATACTATGAACGCTATCAGTGCGATGCACATTACTGCAGGAACAAAGATGGAAGCAATCTTGTCTGCGAGCTTCTGGCTAGGGGCCCGGCTTCCCTGGGCTTCCCGCACAAGATTAATAATCCTTGCAAGATTGGTCTCTGAGCCTACCTTTTCCGCTCTGAACATAAAGCTTCCCGTCTGGTTGACCGTTCCGGAAAAGACCTTGCTTCCGGCCTTTTTCTCCACAGGAACGCTCTCTCCGGTAAGGGAACTTTCATCCACAAAGGATTCTCCTTCCAAAACAGTTCCGTCCACGGCAATACTCTCTCCGGGCTTCACGATGACCATATCTCCAACCACCACATCCTCAATGTTAATAACTGCATACCCGGAAACGTTCCCGGTCTGTGTATATTCTGTAGACTGGGAGCAAAAACGCCCGAAATCGTTCCCGGTCTGCGTATTTCCTGCAGGCTGGGAACACTCATAGGAATTGCAGTGTTTGCGTTTGAGGATAGTTACCGTCTTCGGCTGGAGGCCTGCAAGTTTCTTGATCGCTGAGGAAGTGGAATATTTTGCCCTTTCTTCCAGCAGCCTTCCAAGCAGAATGAAGGCGATGATTACGGCGGCAGACTCAAAGTACACGTGGCTTTCAAGTCCCCGGCTTGTCCATACGGATGGAAACAGGGTGTTGAACACGCTGAAAATATATGCCACTCCGGTGGATAGGGCTATCAGCGTATCCATATTAGCATGGCCGTGCTTGGCCTGTTTCCAGGCATTTATGTAGAAATCCCGACCAAAGAATACTATGGAGATTGTGGCCAGGGTCCACATTATGATATTGGCGGTGTTTTGCGGCAAAAAGAAATCACCGGAATGCCCCATTGAAGACATTCCGATGATAACGATAGGGATGGCGACGATTATCGCCCCAACAGTTTTGCTAAGAAGCCTTTTGACTTTTTTTTTTCGTCTTCACCGTCTGCTGCTCCTGATAGCGGAGTGGTATCCATATCATAGCCGGCGGCAACTACGGCTTCCCTGATTGTTTGGGGATTAATCTTTTCAGAGTCGTATTCTATGAGGGCGCTGTTGGACGCGAGGTTAACGTTCACGTCCTTCACCCCGTCAAGGCCTTCAATGGCTTTCCTGACGTGGGCGACGCACATAGCGCACATCATATTCTTGACCGCAAAACTCTGCTTTACCGTTCCCATATCAGAATTCGCTGCTGATTCTTTCCATCAGGTCTGTAATTGGCAGATGCTGAGGGCATTTTGCAAGGCACTCCTGGCAGCCTGTGCAGGTGTCAGGTCCGCCGCCCTTGGCAAATTCCTTGCGGAAAGCATTGGCGAACGCGGCCTTCTTCTTTGCGTATTCGCTTTCGCTCTGGGCTTCCTTGTTTGGAACGTTTCCGTCCATAACCAGCTTGTTGTAAGTTGCAAACACAGACGGAATCTCCACATCGAACGGGCAAGGCATGCAGTAGCGGCAGGCGGTGCAGTTTATTCTCTTGTAGCTCTGGTATTCCAGGATGGCCTTCTGGAGGGTGGTCTGCTCGTCGAGAGTAAGAGGCTTGAAGTTGGTGTAGCTCTTGAGGTTATCCACAAGATGCTCCATATAGGTCATTCCGCTCAGCGATACCAGCACGTTTGGAAGGCTTCCAAGATACCTAAAGGCCCAGGAAGCTATGCTGAGATCCGGATTCTTGTCCTTGAGGATCTTGTTTGCGCTGTCTGACAGGCTGGCGAGCCTTCCGCCCAGCAGAGGTTCCATAATCACGGCCGGAATCTTCCTTTCAGCCAGGGAGTTGTAAAGGTACTCGCCGTCTTCTTTCCAGTCTATGTAGTTGAGCTGGATCTGCACGAAATCCCACGGATGCTTGTCAATGACATAGTCCCAGCAGGCACGGTCCGCATGGAAGGAGAAACCGAGGTTTTTGATTCTTCCCTTGCGTTTCTGCTCCGCCAGATACTCATATCCGCCAAAATCCTCGTAAACCTTTTCGTAGCTGCTCTGCTTGGAGATGGAGTGCAGGAGATAATAGTCGAAGTAATCCACCCCGCACCTCTGGAGCTGCTCCTCGAAGATTCTCGGAATGTCCTCTTTGCTGTTGATTGCAAACGTAGGCATCTTGTCTGCAAGCAGCCAGGTGTTTCTCGGATATTTCTTGAGAGCGTTGCCTATTACGCCTTCGCTTTTTCCTCCGTGGTAAATGTATGCGGTGTCGTAGTAGTTGATGCCGTGAGCGTATGCATAGTCCACCAGTTCTTCTGCCTTAGGTACATCTATAGGAGCGGTTCTGCCTTTTCCGATAGTAGGGAATCTCATGCATCCAAAACCGAGCATGGAAACCATTTCTCCGTTCTTGTAGTTTATCCTTTTGTCAACAGGGGTGATGTCTCCGTCCAGGGCCTTGGCCTGGAGGTTGGTCAGGAACGGGTTGTTCTTGAAGGAAACGGTGCTGGCCGCCAGTGCGGCTGCTCCCAAGCCCATAAGTTTCAGAGCCTTTCTTCTGCTGATGTCTTTGTTGTCTTTCATGGTGGATTATGATATTGGTGCTTATCTGCTGCAATTTAGCAAAAAAATCAATCGGGGAGGATGGTTACAGGCATTCCCACCCAGGCATAGTTTTCCTTGAGGTGGATAATGTCCTCGTCGCGGAGGCGGATACAGCCCTCGCTGCCACGTCCCGGCACGCTTTCCTCGTTATTGGTGCTGCCGTGGATGCCTATGCCGCTCCATTTGTATGTGTTGAGCCTGAGGAACCACTTGCCATAGGAAAGAATGCTGCCGCGGCCGTCTCCAAAGTCGTGCTTCCAGTATCCGGAAGGCTGGATCTGGGAAATCTTGAAAGGCTTTCCCTCAGGCGATTCTGGAGTTCTCATATCTCCCTTCTTCTGCTTGTTGCCGGGATTCTTTCCTACACAAACAGGATACTCTGCGATGAGGGTTTTCTCTCCCTTGACTTTTGCATACACATAAAGCTTGAACTCCTTTTTGGAGATCACGATGTATGAAGTGCTTTTTGGGAATGTGCCGGTATAATGGACTATCCTTTCCACTTTCTTGTCTTGGGAAAAAGCGTTAAGGCTGCAGCACAGAAATGCCGCAGCCATAACGAACGCTTTTGAAATGAATTTCATTGATTGTAAATGACTTTAGTTGGCAGGCTGCTGAGGAGGACGCTGACCCTGAGGAGGGCGCTGTCCGCCAGGACGGTTACCGCCGTTTCTCATGTTCCTCATGCGGTCCATCATCTCTTTCTGCCGCTGTGCTTCAAATTCCTCATACCGGGCAAACTGTTCGTCTGTCAGAGCTTTCTTAATCTTCTTGTTGCACCTTTCTCTTGCGGCTTTGACTTGCTCCTGAGTACTGTTCATCTCGGTTCTTGGTGGCCTCTGGCCGTTCATTCCCTCAGGAGGTCTTACACCTCCACTTCCAGGACCCATTCCGCCAGGTCTCATTCCACCGGGACGCATGCCTGGTCTTCCCTGAGGCATTAGGTTGGCCACTTCCTTCTCCCTGTTGAGGATGGCCTTGTAGACTTTCTTGTACTGCTTTTCATTAAGGTTAAGTTCCTTCTGGAGCCTGTCTGTCTGCATCTGGGCTCTTTCTTTTGGAGTCGTCTGTTTAGGGCGCTCTCCGCCTGGTCCAGGTCCCTGTGGTCTGTCCTGAGCCATTATCGCAGAGATAGACAATACCAGGGCAGCTGCCATCAAAATAAATCTTTTCATTGTTTTTTTGTTTATGTGTTCATTTAAAATACAATCGTTCTTTTGACTATAAACCAGGCTGTTTGTCAAATGGAAACGGTTATTTTTCCTTGTGGACAAGACCGAGTTCCGCTCCCTTTTCCTTCATCAGTTCAAAGGCCTGCTCAAAGTTGTTTTCAATCTTCCCGTCAAGTATGGCTTCCTTCACGTATTCCTTGATCTGGCCGATCAGGTTGCAAGGCTCTATGCCGTAATACTCCATCACAAGTTCTCCGGTAATCGGGTTCTTGAAGTTGCGGATGGCGTCCTTTTCCTCCACCTCCACGAGTTTCTGCCTTACCAGCTGGAAGTTGGATTTCAGGCGGCGGACTTTTGCCTCGTTCTTGGAGGTTATGTCCGCGTTGCAGAGAATCATCAGGTCGTCGATATCATCTCCCGCATCAAACAGCAGCCTTCTTACCGCAGAATCCGTTACGGCATCTTCCACGAGGGCTATTGGCCTAAGATGCAGTGCCACAAGTTTCTGAACATATTTCATCTTCTCGTTAAGCGGCATCTTCATCTGCTTGAAAATGCCGGGTACCATCCTGGCTCCCACAACTTCGTGACCATGGAATGTCCATCCGGCTCCGCTCTCGTATCTTTTGGTTGCTGGCTTTCCGATGTCGTGAAGCAGGGCCGCCCACCTGAGCCAGAGGTTATCGGATTGCTCCGCGACATTGTCCAGTACCTGGAGGGTGTGTGCAAAGTTCTCCTTGTGGCCCCTTCCTTCCATGGTCTCCACTCCCTGGAGGGCGGAAAGCTGCGGCAGGAACTCTTCCAGAAGTCCCGTCTGCTGCAGAAGGTTAAGGCCGATTGACGGTTTTGGAGCAAGGAGTATCTTGTTCATTTCCTCGGCGATTCTTTCTCTGCTGAGTATCTCCAGCCTTCCCTTGTTTCTCTTTATGCTCTCGATGGATTCCGGAACGATGGTGAAGTTAAGCTGGGTGGCAAATCTTATGGCGCGTATCATCCTCAGCGGATCATCGGAGTAGGTGATGTCCGGATCCAGAGGTGTCCTCAGCAGGCCTTTCTGAAGGTCGGCAACTCCCCCGAACGGATCCACGAGGTTTCCGTAATCTTCTTTCTGCAAGGAGAATGCGAGGGCGTTGACGGTGAAGTCCCTGCGCTTCTGGTCATCTTCCAGTGTTCCGTCTTCCACAATCGGCTTTCTGGAATTGCGGTTGTAGGATTCCTTCCTTGCTCCCACAAATTCAATCTCCACACCATTATTCCTGAGCATCGCGGTGCCGAAGTTCTTGAACACGCTGACCTTGCTGTGGACTTTCTCTCCAACCGCCTGGGCTATCTCTATGCCGCTTCCTTCAACCACCACATCTATGTCGTTTCTCGGCCTCTGGAGGAAGCAGTCACGGACAAAGCCTCCGATCACAAAGGCTCTGACGCCGTGCTCGGCGGCAGTCTCGGATATTACCCTGAATATCTTGTCTTTCAGGAATATGTCGTTTCCTCCGGTCATTGTTTCTTCTTTCTTTTCTTCAGCGTAAGCAGGTATGTCGCCAATGAAAACATATTGCTTTTTTTCTCCGTCATAGCGGCAGGCAAAAGTCTCCTTGCCGTTTGTTGCCACAATGTATTCCACCTTGAGTATGAGGGCGTAGTTCCATATCTGCTCAAAGGTTCTGGAAGAAATCTTTACTGTGGGCCTCTTGCACTCCACAATCATCTTCGGACTAAGGTCCTTGCCGTAGCAGACTATGTCGCATCTGAGCTTCACCTCGCCGATGGAGATTTCCGTCTCGCTGGCCATCATGTGCAGCGGCCAGAGGCGCTTTTCGTTCAGGTAGCGGATAAACTGCTGGCGGACATTTTCCTCCGGCGTAAGGGCCACGTATTTCTTCCTCAGCGGGTCAAATACTTCTTCCATACTCAACATACAAATATAACGAATCTGCTCCAATGATTTTTGGATTATTTGGCAAAACGGGTTAATTTTGAGGTATGGCACAGAAAGTGGACAAGGACGCATCGGTAAGGAAGTTTAATGAGATTATGGACAACATCCGCAATAAAAGGTTTGCACGGATGTATGTCCTGGCGGGCGAGGAGCCTTATTACTCGGATGTAATCATAGAAGCCCTCAACTCTACGGTTCTGGACGAGAGCCAGAAAGACTTCAACCTGAGCATTGTCTACGGCAACGAGACAGATGCGGGCCAGATTGTCTGCCTGTGCCGCAGATATCCTGTTGCCAGTCCTTACCAGCTGATTATCGTCAAGGAAGCCCAGCAGCTTTCCAGCCTTCAGCCTTTCGAGTATTACCTCAAGGTTCCTGCCCCGGACACCATTCTCGTTCTGAGTTTTACGGGCAAGAATCTGGACAAGCGCACAAGTTTCTACAAGAGCCTCAAGGACAAGGCTGAGGTTCTGGAATCCTATCCTCTGGACGAGTGGAAAGTTCCGCAGTGGATAACCGACTATGTGAAGGAAAAGGGCTATTCCATCGAGCCTGACGCGGCCCAGCTTCTGGCCCAGAGCGCTGGCTCGTCGCTGAGGAAAATCGTCCTTGAGATTGACAAGCTCTTCAAGGGCACAGACGGCACAACCATCAAGGTCAAGGATGTTGAGGTAAATATCGGCGTTTCCAGAGACTACAATCCGTTCGAGCTTTGCAAGGCCATAAGCGAGAGGAATACATTGCGTGCTTTCTCGATCGCAGAGGTATTTGCTTCCAATCCCAAGAAATATCCTATCCAGGCTACTCTTGGTGCAATGTTCTTCTATTTCAACCAGCTTCTTACGGTTGAGGCTGAGCTGACAAGGGGAGAGAAGGATTTCTTCCAGGCTTGCCAGAGAGCCGGTGTTTTCGGAACTATGAGAGTCAGGGAATACCAGATAGCAGCCAGGAACTTCCCGCTTCAGAAAACAATGGGGATTATCTCATTCATCAAGGATACCGATCTCAAGTCCAAGAGCAACTACGGCGGAAACGCCACGGACGGCGCCCTTCTGAACGCCCTTCTTTCAAAACTCTTTGTAATCTAACGGCGTCTAGGTTCAGTTCGGTTATCTGGTAGAAATGTCTCTAAAAGACAGAACTTCCTTTCCATGTTTTTCAAAGACCAAGGCGGTTAAATCGGAAGCGTCAAAATCGTTTGGGAATTCAAAATACGTGTTCTGTAAACCGAAAGTCCTTCCATAGCGCGAAAACCTTTCTGTTGCCTGATACTTTCTCCCGTGATTATCCGTCAGGTAAATCAGATATTTAGAATAATCCTTATACTTCAACACGCGTCTGCAGTCAACAACCCCCACTACGATTTTGCCCTCATACTTCAAGATATACCTCAACTCGTCTTTTTTAGAAGCGGAACAGGCTGGTTGTAGAATTAATAAACCATCCTTCTGTCCGGAAGTGCAGAATAACTTAAAAGCCGGTTCTTCATCGGATACGGCATAGTCTTGGTTATTCACCCTTACCCCAAATTTTCCAAGAGAGGAGTAAACCATAATAGGTATAATCTCTGAGAATGTAGAGCGGGATTTAAGGGAGATCGAAGATGACCATAAATCCTTTCCGGATGAATTATAAGCCTTAATACCGAGGTTAGCGGAGGCAAGCACTACCTGGGAGTGCTCGGATGAATATACCTGAGAGACATCTCTGCCATTTTGAAAAGTTACGGGAGCAACATTTTCCATATTCTTGTTTCGGGTAATCATTAAGACACCCGAGCCATAACCTTTTACCGAAGAACTGGAATAACCTCCACCGTTTCTTGACCATTCTTCACTTATCTTGGCATTAAAATCAAAATCAACGACATAGTCAGATTCCTCTTTAGAGGTAACCTGAATACCTCCCTGTAATTCAAGGGCTTTTGCTAAAAACTGGGCACAATTCAGATAATCTCTGTAAGATGAGTTCAGGACAGAACTTTCCGAATTGATTTCTGAAGAATCCTTTATCGCGATATAGAACTTCTTTCCCCTGAGATCATAATTCCCCTCTGATTTTATGAAAACCCTATATGAAGAGGAATATAGGCAGGAGCTAGTAAAAATAAGTAATAGAAATAATAACCGTTTCATAATTATAAAATAATATTGTTGACCGATGCCTTAACCGGTGATGGAATACTTTGGTTTGTCTGCTCGTCCAGGCTTATGGAAGATAAGATCTATTTTCTCAACATCTCCTTCTATCGCAGGAAATTCAATAGTCAGTAATCTAGTGAAGATAATATGTGGTACGCCATAAGATACTTTTGTACTATTTATAATCTTGTCTCCTACGCGCAAAGAAGGAACTATGTCTCTGCCTTTATCATCCAAGGCCAGACAGTTCTTGTCCTCAATAACCAAGACTAACTTATCAGACTTTTTTTCTATCAAAAATAGTCCGACTTTCTTACTGGAAGACACTCCATCGGGTGAGTAGCACAAAGAGAGGCCTGGTTCCAGATTTTTGAAAAGATTGTAATAAACATCACTAGGTGCAACTACCAATCTCTTCTCCTTGATTTTACGGCCATAGGATCCAGACAGGGCAAATAGCATAAATTCGTCTGGTGACAAAAATTTGAAATCTCCTTTATCTTCAAAAGCTTCACTGGTAAACAATGTCCGCTCTGTTCCACCGGCAGTTGAATAGGCCTCAACGGATATTTGCTTAAAACAACTCTTAGAAGTTTTAGGATAGCGCAGCTTTCCGTTTACGACATAGGTTTTGCCCTTGTGTGTTTCTGTAACAGTTATAATGTCTGACTTGTCACCTGAAGGATTGTAAAGATGGGCTTCATTGGCTGGTTCCCTGCTTTCCCATTTTTTGTTTGTCAACTGAAAATATTCTGAAGAGGCGTCTCCATAATTAACTGTTACACGAACGAAAAAATCTGCAGCCAAGCTGTCTATAGTCCGAGTAGCTCCTCTCAAGGCAAAAGACGCCTCTAAATATTCCTCAAACTTTGATTTCTGTTTATAATAGTCATTCGGAGACAAAGAACTGTAAGATAGTTCTGCCAAATAATATTTCTTTCCACCAATTTCGAAATTCCCTGAAGAAACCACACTGGAACTAAGAAACGGAGGGGTATCGTATGGCTGGGCTGTTAATGAACCTCCCAGAAATATCAGGCAAACGGTGATTCGCCTGAAGATAGAGGTAACTCGTTTGCTATTCATAATTGATAATGTTTATATGGTTTATTACGTTTGTAACACACTTGTTATATTCTGTCACAGAGGACACTGCCTCCGGTTGCAAAATAAAAAAAAACAGCATTTTACAAATGTTTGAACAAAAAAATCTCCAGAACTATTTCTAGGAGACTAACCTGAATCGCGGAGCAAAATTCCAGGATTCGCCAAAGAAAAACCTGGATTAACAAAATTGTTTCGTGTAAAGACAAGATTATTAAGTATAACTTTACATCTATGTAAAACTTTTATTATTTTTGTGCAATGAAAAAGAAAGCTACGTTGGAGTTGGTTGAACAATCCGAGAAGGTTAGACTTAGAAGACAAAACATATTTGATATGAAACACAATGAACGGTTCCGGTCCCAATTAGAAAAAGTGTCTCCCGCCATAAGACGGGAGATGGAATGGTCTTGCGCGATTGTGGATAAAATAGATGAGATTATTAAAAGGGATGGGATTACTCAAAGGGATCTGGCCGTCAGAATAGGTTGTAATGAAACACAGATTGTACGCTGGACTAGAGGATTCCCGAACTTTACTCTTGCCTCGTTGGCCAAATTATCTGAAGCGCTTGGGGAAGATTTAATAAGAGTCGGATTGTAACGTTAAAAAGAAAGAGCTCGGTAGATTGCCGGGCTCTTTCTCTTTCAAAGTTATTGCCTTGTGCTATTTTACAACTACCCTCTTGACTCTTCTGGCGATGGAGGTGTAGACTTCATAAGGGATGGTCTGGAGGACCTTGGCCTGGTCTATGGCGGTTGGCTTGTCTCCGAAGACGGTTACTATGTCTCCGACTTTTACATCCTTGACGCCTGTTACGTCTATCATGCACATATCCATGCAGATGTTGCCGATGGTTGGAACAAGCTTGCCGTTAACGCAGAACTTTGTATTGCCTCTGCCCAGGTGGCGGTTGATGCCGTCTGCGTAGCCGAGAGGAAGGGTTGCGATCTTGGTTTTTCTTGTAATCTTGCCGTGGCGGCCGTAGCCCACTGTTCCGTCTTCAGGAGTAAGCTCCTTGATCTGGAGGATGCGGCACTTCAGGCTTGCAACAGGCATCACATTCTTCTGGTTTACAGCACTTACGCCGTAGATGCCGATGCCGAGCCTAACCATATCCTTCTGGAACTGGGAGAAACGCTCGATTCCTGCAGAGTTGAGGATGTGGTGGATAGGATGGTATCCGACGGCCTCGTCTATCTGTGGAGCCATCTTGTCATAGAGGGCAATCTGGCCGAGGGTGAACTTGTCCCACTTCTTCTCGTCTGAAGCGGCAAGGTGGGAGTAGATGCTCTGGACCTTGATCTCCTTGTGGGACTTCAGGAATTTGATGAGTTCCGGAAGCTCTTTTTCCATAAAGCCAAGGCGGTGCATTCCGGTATCGAGTTTGATGTGCACAGGATAGGTGTCCACGCCGAGTTTCTTGACCATGGCGTCGAACTTCTTCAGGGAGTACAGGTTAGGAATGCCCGGCTCCAGGCCGTTTTCTATGATTTCCTTGTAGTAGTCCGTTCCGGTGGTAAGAACAATGATAGGGGTGTTGATTCCTCCTTCGCGGAGTTCAATGCCTTCTATCGGATGGGCAACTGCAAAGTAGTCTGCCCCAGCCTTTTCCATTAATTTTGCAAAATCCACTGCCCCATGGCCGTAAGAATTGGCTTTGATGAGGATCAGAAGCTTGGTTTCCTTCTTTAGGTAGCTTCTGAAATACTTGAAGTTATGGAGAGCAGCCTTGGTGCTTATCTCCATCTGTGCAAATGTCTCTTTTTCCATTTTATTAAGGACTTTAACTAATCTTGTAAAACGCTTTGTACCAGTTATAGAACTCGGCGATGCCTTTTTCAAGAGGAGTGTCGGGACGGAAGGCATAGTCTTCTTCCAGGGCCAAAGTAGATGCAAATGTAGTGTAAACATCGCCTGGTTGCATTCCCTTCATCACTTTTTTTGCCTTCTTTCCGGCGGTGTTCTCGATGGTCCTGATGAAGTCCATAAGGCCTACTGGACGGCTGTTTCCGATGTTGTAGACAGGGCGATTGGACTTGTTCGGGCCTTCAATCACGGCCACGATGCCTTTGACGATGTCATCTATGTAGCTGAAGTCACGGCTCAGTTTTCCTTTGTTATAGACATCTATAGGCTCGTCGCCGAGGATTTTCTTCATGAACTTGAAAGGAGCCATATCAGGCCTTCCCCAAGGGCCGTAAACGGTGAAGAACCTCAGGCCGGTGCAGCTGAGGCCTCTCTGGTGCATATAGACGTGGGCCATCAGCTCGTTGGATTTCTTGGTTGCGGCATATAGGCTCTGAGGATCGTCCGTGCGGTCGTCCTCGCTGAACGGAACCTTGGCGTTGTTGCCGTAAACGCTGGAAGAACTAGCATATACAAGGTGCTTTACCTTGTATTTGCAGCAGAGTTCCAGGATGTTGAAAAAGCCGATGATGTTGCAGTGGATGTAGCTTGAGGGATTCTCGAATGAGTATCTCACTCCGGCCTGGGCAGCCAGGTTGCAGACCTTGTCGAACTTATGGGTCTTGAAGATCTTTTCCATTGCACTGAGGTCAGCGATATCTTTCTCGGAGAAAGAGAACTTGCCCTTTGCGGTTCTGGCGCATTTTCTGACCCAGGAGAGCCTGGCCTTTTTCAGGCTAGGGTCGTAGTAGGAGTTCATGTTGTCCACTCCCACAACGTTATGGCCTCTTCTGAGAAGTTCGACTGCCGTGTGCGAGCCTATGAAGCCCGCTGCCCCTGTCAATAGTATATTCATTGCTCTGTCTTTTTTTCTTCTATGTTCCAGTCTTTTTCCACTGAGAAATCTGCATAGCAGACATTGTCGCCGAGCTTTACATAATCCTTGCCTTCAAGAACGCTCCTGAGGGTGGAATCTTTTTTGAGCCTCCTTTCCTTGAAGAACAGGATTCCTTCAAACGAGCTGAGCTGTTCTTTGCTTATCTCTCTGATAAACAGGCCTTCCTGCTTGAAGTAATAGTCCATGTTCGGAGCCGCGCTGAAGTCGTAGAAAAGCAGCGGGCTGTCTTTTTCCTGAGATATCTTTATGGCCTGCTTGCATCCGTCTTTCACACCGGTCATCTTGTTTATTTCCTTCATCGAGAAGCTGCCCAGGAATATGGTCACGAAAATGGAAGCCGAAATGATTGAAATTGCCAGCGGAGTATGCTTTTCTTTCAGGGCTTTGAGGGCGAGCAGACCGCCCAGAACCATCGGGAGGAGAATAACCCAGAAAGGAGCCCAGAGTTCAGGAAGAGTCTCAGCGATTTTTTCCGGAATGACGAACTTCTTGAAAATGGCGGCTATTCCGATAACAATGAACAGCCAGGCTATGAGGGCCACGAGTCCCTTAATCAGCCTGTCATCCTTTAAGTATGGCAGCATAAGCGCTCCGCTGTAGATGAAGAACGGAATGGCAGGAAGAAGGTATATCGCGATCTTGGAACTTACCAGAGAGAGCATTATGAGAATGGTCAGGGCAGTGGTAATCATCAGCTTGATTCTGATGCCCCCAAGGAAACGGTTTCTCCATCCCTTGATTATCAGGACAACGCACAGCAGGCTCCATACGGCTGCAATCCACCAGTAGCCGGCCAGATAGTACCAGAAAGGAGCCTTGTGGTGGAACGAGTTCACTCCGCGATCCACCGTCTGGTGGAAAAGGAGGTTGTTGAGATATGTCTTGCCGCCTTCCAGATATACGCCTGTCCACCAGAGGCCGCAAAGGACAATCAGGATGAGCCAGAATCTCCAGCCGAGATATTTTCCTATTCTCAGATCCTTGTCGGCGACAAGGAAAACCAGTATGCAAATTACAGGGGCCAGGAAACCAACGGCTCCCTTGGAGAATATGGCAAAGAACACGTACACAGGAAGAAGGATGCGGTCTCTGCGGAAAAGGCCCGCTTCGTGGGACTGAATCTTCATCTTGGCTTCACGCGCCCCCTTCTTGTTGGCGTACATCTTCCCGAAAGTGTACATCGCCAGTACAATGAACATGCACATCAGCATATCCATTCTCAGCACAATGGAAGCGGCCAGGAACATCACGCTGCTGTGCAGCATCAGAAGTGCCGCCGTGCTTTCCTCTCCGTCCAGCTTGTTTTCTGTCCAGCGGTCCATCACCCAGCCTGTTACGAATGCAGGAACCAGGCTGAGAAGGAAACTGAGCAGGAACATGGAGTGGTATCCGAAGACTTTCTTCAGCAGCATTGCCACCCAGAAATACAGCGGCGGCTTGTCCGCGTAAACCTGTCCGTGGTCGTAGAAGGTGAAAAAGTTGCCGTTCGCCAGGGCGTCATCCACGATGTTGAGGTACCTCAGCTCGTTGGCCGGGGTGAACTCCCTCATAAGCAGAAGAGGGAGCAGCATCGCGAAGATGAAAAGGAATATGACGGTTCTCCTTGTCATTTCTCTTCCTCCTTTTCCGCCTCCCTTTTCTTCTGCTTCTGCAGAATCATCAGGTTTCTTGTATATGAGATGAATCCTGTGCTCTGGCCAAGGGCAAGAACAGGGTCTTTTCTGATAATTGCGTAGGAAACTATGCAGGCGCTGCCGATTAGGCTTATGATCCAGAATCCGGCAGGAAGATGGCTCTCGTTACGCTTTTTGGAGTAGAAGAACTGGTATACGAATCTCAGTGTAAAGATTATCTGCCCCAGAGAGCCGAAAATCACCAGCCACATCGGGATATCGCTGTTCTGGAATACCTGCTGCTTGAAGCCCTCCAGGTCTGTGAGTATGTATCCGATCCCCACCACCGGAGTTATCAGGAGAATGGTAAGCAGAGGGGCTTTCCACCAGATGTTTCCTGTGGACCCCTCCATTTGGCCGTCTTTGGAAATGCTCCATACTCCCTTGATTTTCAGGTTCCACATATAGATGTAGTAGGAAATAACCTGGCCGAACATTATGGCAAAGTCGTTCCTCAGCCATCCGTAAATGAAGAACAGGTAGGAGGCTATCAGGCTCAGAACCCAGAAGATGGTGGGGGAAACCACCTTCTTCTTTCTCTCGGACATAATCCACTGGACCAGTATCCTGGCGGAGAAAAGCCCCTGCGCCAGAAATCCGATGCCGAATATGATCCATTGGCTGAGAGTCCTTTCCATTTAGGCTACAGGTTATTGTCCTTGAATGAGTAGTTGATGTATCTCTTTTTCATCCAGCGATAGGCGAAGCAGTCCTTCATAGGGCCGATGAGCCTGTTCCATACATTGTACTTGGACACTCCGGCAACTCTTGGGAAGTGCCTTACCGGAACCTGCTTCATCTTGCCGCCTTCCTGAAGCTGGATAAGTGCAGGGAAGAAGCGGTGCATACCCGTGAACATCGGGACTCTCTTGGCGTAATCCGTGTGGAGAATCTTCAGAGGGCAGCCGGTGTCCGTTGCGCCGTCGTGGGTGAACATCTTGCGGAAGCCGTTTGCAAACCTGCTCTGGAAGTTTTTCCAGGCGGAATCCTTGCGGTTTGCCCTGATTCCCATAACCAGCGGGTATTCGTCTGCGTATGGGAGCAGAAGGTCAAAGTCCTCCGGAGTTGTCTGAAGGTCCGCGTCTATGTATCCGACAAGAGGGGAGAAGGTGTTGTCGAAACCTGCCTTGATGGCTCCGCTGAGTCCGGTACGCTTTTCAAGGGAGAGATAGTAGAAGTTCTTCCTTCTGGAGCACTCGTCCTTAATCATTTCCAGAGACTTGTCCGCACTGCCGTCGTTGACGAAAAGCACACATGCGCCCTTGTCCTCTGCAGAATTGATGTACTTGTCCAGAGTTTCTGCCAGCCTCGCGATGTTTCCCTCCTCGTTGAATACCGGAGAGATTATGGTAAAACGGTAATTTGCTGTCTTGTTCATAACCCACAAATATAAGAAATCTCCCGTACATCCCCTTAGGACAATAAAAAAAGGATGACCTGGTGGCCATCCTTTCTGTCCTTTCAGTTCAGTTGATTACTTCTTAGCAGCCTCAACGGAAGCCTTTCTGAAGTCCTTCATCAGCTTGGTGATTTCCAAAGCAGCCTTTCTTGCGCGGGTTCCGGCAGCCTTGTTGCCCTTTACGATCTGTGCCTCAGCGTCCTTGTTGAAAGCCTCAAACTGAGCCTGAATGTTCTTGAATATTTTTTCCATAATAAAAATGTTAAAAATTAATTATTGTGTTACATAGTCATCAAATTCAAACATAAAAATAGCAATAATTATTTCAATGTCCAAAAAAACTTGGCAAAATCGCTATTTCTTTATGTATGCGCCGGTAAATCCGTCCTCAAGATCAAGCTCTTTGCCCTGAGATGCCTTGGTGGCCTTTGTTCCCGGAAGATCCGGATAGGTTCCCGTAGCGATGTGCATCAGGCAGGCCTTGATAAGGTCTTCCTCTCCTGAGAAATCGTGATAAAGGTCATCGTACCTCTTGTTATTCGGGGTGATGCCGTTGTCATAATCTGCCTTGCCCAGAGAGTTCATGCAGTAGAAGCAGATTGGCAGGAAGGCATAGTCTATGTCCTTTTCCTTTGCCTTAGGAGGGTAGAGGAAAACATACATTCCGTTAGGCTTGCCGTAAGTCTGGCCTCCAACGGTTATGACTTCCATATAAGGGCTCAGGCAGTTGATCATGCTCTCTGAAGCGGATGCGGTCCTGGCTCCGGTAATGATGTAGAGTCTGCCAAGGTCCAGAGAGTTGGCGGTGCGCTTTATGCTGTAGCTCTTGTCTTCTTTCTTGTTTGCAAGATTATGGGAGAGGGTTACAAAGTCCTTTCCGTCTGCGGAAGCCGGAGCCAGATATCCTGCAATGTCTGTACATACGTCAAGGTCTCCGCCGCCGTTGTACCTGAGATCCAGGATAAAGTCTGTGATGCCCTGGGATTTCATCTGGGTAAGGGCGCTTACAATCTCGTTCTTCATGTTGGAGTTGAAGGTGGTATAGAGAATGTATCCGACCTTGGCTCCCTTGGAGAGCTTGTCGCAGTCCGCCGCCGTGAAAACCTTGGACAATGTTACTGAATTGCTCTGGTAGGAAGTCTGGGAGAGGTTCAGCACCACGGATGTTTCGTCCGGTTTCCTGAAGGTAAAACTGTTGGAGGTCTTTCCTATCTCATCGTAGAACTGGTCGTTCTTTATGAGCGTTTCCACATTGGTTCCGCCGATTTGGGCAAGCTGCCAGCCTCTTGTTACTCCGGCCTTTGCCAGAGGGGAATTCTTGTCCACATACTGGATGTACACGTCATAATCCTTGAAATGCTCGATCGGCTGGGCGATGTGGAATCCGTAGGATGTGGAGATTCCGGTTTCCATCGAATTGTAGGACAGTCCGTTCATCATCCAGCTCCAGCGGTCTTTCTTTACGAGGCGGGACTGGAAATACTGCTGCACGCTGTTTCCTTTCATTGTAGAGGATGAAGGCATCTGGTCTGCCCAGTAATAGTACTGCTTCATCAGCTGGTCCACATAAGACTTGACTGTGGTGGAATCCTTGTCCATCTTATCATCCTTGCTGTCGCTGTCAAAGATGCAGGATGACATTGTAAAGCTAATCGAAAGCCAAACCAGAGAAACGGCTATGAGGGAACTGCTGAAAAATTTTTTCATAACAATCTGTTTATTCAACGATAGGCCAGGTTGCAATAATGAGGCCAACTTGTAAGGCAAAAATACGCTATTTTTATTAAATTTGTAAAAATGTTAGAGTGTTTATGGAAGCCTTAGACCAAATTTCCTCCGCCGTCAGTTCGTTTATCTGGGGGTGGCCGATGATAATCCTACTTCTTGGAACCCACATTTTCCTGACCATCCGTCTGCGGTTTCCGCAGAAGTCCATATTCAAGGCAATCGGGATTTCTTTCCGCAGAGACAAGAATGCGGCCGGAGACGTGAGCCAGTTCGGCGCTCTTACGACATCCCTTGCCGCTACCATCGGTACGGGAAACATCATAGGCGTTGCCACTGCGGTTTCCCTTGGAGGGCCGGGGGCTGTGCTGTGGTGCTGGCTGACAGGCCTACTGGGTATAGCCACCAAGTACGGTGAGGGGCTTCTGGCAATAAAGTATAGGGTAAAGACCGCAAAGGGCACGATGCTCGGCGGCCCTATGTACGCCCTTGAAAGGGGATTGGGCAGCAAGTTCCTGGCAGTGCTGTTCTGCGTATTCGCCGCACTTGCCGCTTTCGGTATCGGAGACACCGTTCAGGCAAACGCAATATCCACTCTTCTGGACCAGGAAGGGCTGTTTGGCCCTTCGTTTACAGGCATTCCAAAGGAATATACGGGCCTTGCCGTGGCTTTTCTGGTGATGCTGGTAACCTTCTTCGGAATTAAGGGAATCGCCAGGGTTTGCGGCCTTCTGGTGCCGTTTATGGCTATTTTCTACATAGTGGGATGCTTTATCATACTTGGAATGAACTGGAGTGTTCTCGGCGATACGGTTTCACTAATCTGCCAGTCTGCATTTTCCGCCAAGGCAGGTCTCGGAGGCCTTGCAGGAGCCACGGTTATGATGGCCTGCCGTTACGGTATTGCAAGGGGACTGTTCTCCAACGAGTCCGGTATGGGATCGGCTCCGATTGCCGCCGCGGCCGCACAGACAAAGAATCCTGTGCGCCAGGCACTGGTGTCTTCTACCGGAACGTTCTGGGATACTGTTGTGGTGTGCGCACTTACCGGCCTGGTGCTGGTTTCCAGCATCATTTCCAACCCGAGCATCGACTACAAGGACGGGGCCAAGCTCACTCAGCTGGCATTCGGACAGATTCCGTATGTGGGCTCCATTGTCCTTACTGTAAGCCTTGCAACATTTGCTTTCTCCACAATTCTTGGCTGGAGCTACTATGCGGAGCGCAGCGTGGAATACCTTGCAGGAAGAAAGACAGTTTTCCTGTACCGCATAATATGGGTTATTCTGGTGTATGTGGGTGCCGTGATGAACCTTACGGTTGTCTGGAACTTTGCGGATATCCTGAACGCCCTGATGGCAATTCCGAATATCATCGCCCTCTTACTGCTTAGCGGAGTAATCGTGTCCGAGACCAGAAAATACCTTTGGAACAATAAACTGGATATGGAGTCAGACGAGGAGATTCCTATCCTTACCGGCAAACGCGCCGCCAGGGCAGATATTACAAAAGACATTTAACCATCATAACCGCACGGTTTTTGTATATTGAATTTTAAAAGTGAAAAAGTTATAGCCTTATGAATAAGTTCCGTTTTATCTCGGCGGTATTGCTGATAGCCGCAGTTCCTGTTCTTATGTCCTGCTCAAAGAAATCTTCCTCTGGAGAGGAGGATACGACTGAGACCTTCCAGACTATCAATGCAAAGTTCTATTATTCAAATGGTTCTCTGGCCCCGGAGAACATAGCTATGGAAACAGGCGGCAACATTGAACTTTATGTGGGAAGCGGATCCTCTAAAGCCATTTTCAACGGACCTGTTAAATGGACAGCTACCGGCTCAGGAGAACTCGGTCTTTCCGCTGTTCAGAAAACTGTTGGACAAGCCCCGTTAACCAAGGCGGGATACGATTACAACACTACCAGTGCTACCACAAACGCCACATCGGTATTGAGGATTAACGGCAAATCAGACGGAATAGTTTCCCTTAGGGCCGCTGACCCTGCGGGTAACATCAAAGTCGTGATGGTGACTGTATATGCCAAGGAATAGAATCCGAGAGTTTTCCTTTTAATCAGTTTGAACGGTAGAGGTAAAGCTCCACCCGTTCTCCCCAAGCCATAACGATAGACGGGATGCCGGTAGACATCTTGTCTATTTTATATTGCGTGAGCCAATAAGCCTCGCGATGGTCTATCGTGTGGCCAAGTTCGTTCTCGTGCCCGAAGATAACGTATGCCGGGGCAAAACCCTTTATCATAGCCTCAAGATTCATGGCCCAGCAATCTATCAGCAGGACATCCACGGTTTTGTTTACTTTTTGCTTTATCTCTTTCAGCCACTGTACGTCTTCTTTCTTCCACTGGTCTCCGAAATGGACGACCGTCCTCTTTTCCGGAAGAGTAATCATCCAGATGTTGTTCTGGAGCTCGTCCTGATGCCCGGGAATGGCAATCGCCTCAATCTTCTTTTCGGATTTCAGCGTCAATTCCATCTCATTGAAATCATCTGAACGGCAGCCCTTGACATAATCTATTCCCGTGTCTTGCGGGCCAAAGACAGGAACGCCAAGTCTCTTCGCGATTTCAATGACTCTCCTGTCGCAATGGTCAGGGTCTTTATGGGAGATGAAAAGGGCGTCGCAGAGTTTGAGTAATTTCTCAATATAATTGTCCTGAAGCATTTTCTGCTCTCCCGCTGTAAAGCAAAGGTCAAAGCCAAGGGTTACACTTTCGCTGCGGACAATGAAACCGTCGTTGTAGAGCTTTATTACCTCCACGGCTTCGGGCTTTGCGTGCTGGTGAGGGCTCTGGTCCGGATGGTGTACTTGAGTTTCTGCCAGATGTTTAAGGGCATCTGACAGACGACCGTTTACATACACCTGGAGAAATGTGGAAATCAGCCTTGCGGTATCGTGTGCGGCAGCATCAATGGCAGAGAGGGCAAGTTGCCTGGCATCAGAAGGCTTTGCACTCGGCCCTTCTTGATCCAGTACCTTCCCCGCCAATATGAGCAAATTGCCGTTCTGCTGAAAAAGATACTTGTCCGTATTGCCCCAGTATTCCCGGATCACTCCGTTCTCCTTTATCTTGGGCAGCGAATCGATGTGCTGCCCACCAATGTAGCCCTGGGCCAGGCAAATGGAGCAGGACAAAACAAGCATTATCGCCGAGGCGAAAAATATCCGGAATGATTTCATATTACTCAGACTGCATGTTGAACTGTGATTTCAGCCATTTGAGGGCTTCTTCGCTTTGCCACGGGTAAAGCCAGTGGCCGGTATCACGGGCCAGGCACAGTGTTTTAGGAGCTGTTATGACATTGTATGCCGAGAATGTGGAGGACGGGCAGCAGACAATGTCGTTGAATCCCCAGGCATAGAAGCCCGGCTGGGAAAGGAAGCGTGCAAAGTTTACTACATCATAGTATTTGGATACGGCAACCTTTTGCTCTATGAGGGGATCGCTCTTGTCAAGGAAAAGATGCGGCCAGCCGCCGCTGCGGCCATAGTAGTAGCCGGTTACATCGCAGAATGCCGGGAAATAGGCGAAGAGAGCACTGATGCGTTTGTCCATGGCGGCCGTCACTATGGAGAGCATGCCGCCCTGGCTGCCTCCGTAGCAGGCGATTCTGGTCTGGTCCACGTCCTCGCGGCTGCACAGGTAATCCACAGCACGTACGCATCCGAGATATGTCCGCTTGTAATAATAACTGTCGCGGTTCTCAAGGCCTTTCAGCACATATCCGGACATAGCCCCGTTTTCCAGTTGCTTGTAAATCTCGCTGTCCTGGTCAACAGGAATGCCGTGGACTCCAATATTCAGCACCACGAAGCCTTCGTATGCCAGCGGATCCGCTCCGCTGAACTTGCGTACGGCGGCACCAGGCAGACGGAGAATGGCCGGTTTTCTGCCTTCCGTCTTCGGCACTGTCAGCACACCGTAAACATAATTGCCTGCTTTGTATGACTGGATGCGGACGTAATAGACATCCACACGGTCGTTGCTCTCTTCCTCAGAATGCCTTATGCGTGTAAGCATCGGCACCTTGGCGGCCTTTTCCTTGGCGTTATCCCAGAATGACTCGAAGTCTTCCGGAAGAGATGTGGTCGGTTCTATCTTGTAAGGGTCAAAGCCGATATTGGTCTGGCTGCTGTAGCGCTTGCCGTTGAAGGTGACGCTGACGTTAACTGTCGTGAATCCAGGAACTTTGCGTCCGGGCACGGTAATGCGGGCAAAGCCGTCCTTTCCGGTAGTTACAGTCCCTGTCTTTTCCGCCTTCAGTTTCTCCGGACCGTAGCTGTAGGAGATTTCGGTTAGGGGCATCCTCTCGTTTTCCTTCACGGCATAGAGGGTGAACACAGCCTTTTCCCCGCAGGAATAAACCCAGTCGGAATGGTCAGGTTCCGCATAAACGGTAATGAATTGTTTAGATGGCTGCCCAAGAACTGAAGTTATTGCCAGCAATGTGGCAGCAAGTATGCAAATCGCTCTTTTCATTATTCGAAGGAGTATTTCTTGCCGTATTCCATCATCTGCTTCAGGTAGTCGTCGTTATAGACGATCTTGTAGTCAACCACCTTGCCGTTCTTTTCAACCGGAACAATGTCAGGATTGATGAAGCCCTTGTAAGGCTTGAGGTTGAGGGCGGCGTAGCGCTCCAGTACTTCCTTGTGGAGTTCAGGGTCTATGTCAACGGCATATTTCTCTATCAGAGCCTTGCCAGCCTTGTAGTCTCCCTCGGACTTGATTCTCTGAATCTCAGCAAGTAGTTCTCCGAACAGGCCCCTGAGCTTTTCGAAATCGTTGATTACGAAATATGTCTTGCCGTTCCTGGTCTTTTTCTCGATGACATTGTCCTTTGCCCCGTGCTCGTATGCCCATTCGGCCACGAGTTTGCGGTTCTGCATGTGGGCCTCGGTGTTTTTCTTTCCGAGCTCGATGCGGGTGAACTGGGTGAACAGGCCATTGCGGATATAGGTCATGTATTCTGCCTTGTAGGCATCGCTGTCAGGAAGAAGTCCCATCTCCACCAGTTTAGGGTCTGCAAGATAGTAGAGTGCAAAAAGGTCTGCCCTTGCCTCTTCAAGAGCGGAGTTGAACTCCTTCAGGGCGTTCTCCTTTACGTTTGGAAGAAGCTGGCCGGAAGCGTGTCCCAGGCACTCGTGCAGGTCTGTATGGAGGTTGTCTGTCATAACTCCGTACTTCTTGCACATGTCTATCTCGTCCTGGTCCCAGGCAAATTCAGTCAGGATGCTTTTCGGCATTTCGTCCGCAGCCTTGTCGTAAGCCTCGGTTATGTTGTTGATGGTAACGCTTTTTGAACCGTATTCCTTTCGGATCCAGTTGGCGTTAGGAAGGTTGATTCCGATAGGGGTGGAAGGATAGCAGGCTCCGCCCAGCGCGGTTACGTTGATAACCTTTGCGCTCACGCCCTTGACGTTCTCCTTCTTGAAACGCTTGTCCACAGGAGAATTGTCCTCAAACCACTGGGCCTCGGCACTGATGGCCTCGGTCCTTCGGCTTGCGCCCAAATCCTTGAAGTTGGCGATTCCTTCCCAGGTAGCCTTTCTTCCCAGAGGATCGTCATAATCCTCGATAAAGCCGTTGGTGAAGTCCACAACCTTTGCCCCGTCGTCAACCCACTGGATGTTGTAGGCGTCCCAATCCCGCAAATCTCCTGTGGTGTAGTACTTCACAAGAAGATCTATGGTCTTCTTCTGGCCGTCTGTCTCTGCATATTCCTTTGCCTTGTTGAGGTTCTCGATAATCTTCTCGATGGACTTGGAATAGAGGCCGCCCACCTTCCAGACTTCCTCCGTGATTG
The DNA here is from genome assembly GCA_017550655.1 of Bacteroidales bacterium. Taxonomy (GTDB): domain Bacteria; phylum Bacteroidota; class Bacteroidia; order Bacteroidales; family UBA932; genus Egerieousia. The sequence goes on from JAFZOK010000024.1 coordinate 89,778, forward strand.
TTCCGTCCTCGTGCTTTACGAGTTTGGAATTCAGGCCGTAGGAAATCGGATGCGGATCCTTCGGGTCTTCCATCTTGTCGTAGAAACCGTTGACCTCTTCCTGGGTAAGGTCTCCCTCGTAGAAGTTTACGGCGGAGTTCTTGACCATATCAACCCTGGTATCGTTGCATCTTCTCATAGGAAGGATCCAGGTCTCGTACATCACAGGCAGAAGCTCTTCGCAGAGTTCTCCCTGGCCGGTTGCCTCCATCAGGCTCCTGAAATAGTCCGGAGAGCAGGCTGGATAGAATTTGTCCTCTGCATAGTGATGGTAGATTCCGTTGGAGAAGAAAACTCTCTTTGCATAGACGATAAATTCTTTATAGTCCTGGCATTCAGTGTCTCCCTTATATTCGTCGATAATCTTTTCAATGACTTTGCGGATTCGGAGATTGTATTTTCCCATCTGGTCGAACATAATGTCCCTTCCGCATTTTGCGGCCTCCGATGTGTAGTAGAGGAAGGCCTTGTTCTCAAAGCTCAGCGAATCCCAGTCCGGAATCTGGTAGCGCAGGATCTGAAGGTCCGCGAATTCATCCACGATGTATGTGAAAGGCTTGTCGCTTTCCGCCTTTTTATCTTCCGTGCAGCCCATTGCCAGCGCTGCCATTGAGATAACAATCATTACTGTTAGTTTTTTCATATAGTTCAATGATTACTTTAATTTCCCGTTCAGGTGCTCCTACCCTCCATTTTTTAGGGACGATGGGAGCATTTTAGGCCTTTTTTGCTCCCACTGGCACATAAAATGGGACGATGGGAGCACTTTCTCCTTAGAATTGGTTGGCCTGGTAGTTATCCTGTCCATTGTCCTTCGGACCGTCTTCCGGGCGGATATCCGTGTCGGGATTTTCTTCAGCATCTGCCTTTCCCTTGAAAATATCGCGGATCTTGTCCACCACAAGGCCTACATAGTGGAGAGGGTTGAGCATGTTCTTGAGCATCTGGTACTCGATGGCGATATCCTCTTCCTTGTCCTTGATTTCAGTTTCCACAAACTGCTGCTTGAGGTTGAGTTCCTTCATGCTGGAGAGTTTGTCGTCGCCGAGGAGCATTCCGGTGTAGAACCTTGCCATCTGGTTGGCAAACAGCTTCTTGCGCAGAAGCCAGATAACCACTCCAATTATCAGGGCAAGAGCGGCGGCGCAGAGGAATCCCAATGCGTTGTTTCCGAAAAGCTCTCCGAGGAAAAAGCCTGCGGCAAGGCACAGCAGCATCAAAACCACAGTGCCGATAAGAAGAAGTATGGTTGTCGCGATTACCCTGTTAGAAACTACCGACATTTTCTCGGCGCCTTTGAGGGCAGCCCTGTCCACCTGCATATACAGATATTTCTTGATTGAAGAACCGAGGCCCTCGTCAACCGGTCTTGTAAAATTGTTCTTTTCCATTGTCTTGCGGTTTAATTTGAAAGAAACTATCAGATACAAATATAACAAGAACCAGACAGTATTTGGCATGGAAAGTGCTGCATATTAATAAAAATTGTACTTTTGTCTTTTCAGGAAGTTATTCATAGACGGATTATGAAGATATTCAGATATATTGTTGCCATTTGCGCTGTAGCCTTGACGGTGTTGCCTTCCTGTTCCAAGGTGGAACCGAAGGACGTGGTGTTTGAGGAAAGGGAAAAGACGGTGCTTCTGTATTTCGCATCTCACAACAACCTCTCTATGGACGCATCGGCGAACATCAGCAAGATCATTCAGGGATATGTTCCTTCAGACGGCAACATTGTGCTGTACTGCAACAACTTTGACCTGTCCACCAAGCAGATGAAGGATACCCTTCCGCTGCTTGTCAACATTTCCAGAAACAAGAAGGGCGATGTGCAGATAGATACCATCTACAAGTTCCCTTACATTAATTCCTGCACCAAGAATCAGATGAAATCCGTCCTGAACATAACCAAGACCATCTGTCCGGCAAGGCATTACGGTCTGGTTCTCTGGTCTCACGGAACCGGATGGCTTCCGGTCAGCTACTATAAAGACCATGCCTTCACTTCTTCTTCCACCTCCTCCGAGAAAGTGATGTACAGCCACCAGAGGTCTCTTTTCCCGGCTCCTCCAGGCGGCGTGGACCCTTATGCCCACATGGTAAAGTCTTTCGGCAGCGAGCTTGGAACGGAAATGTCCATTTTCGACGTTCAGGAAGCCATAGGGGACACTCATTTTGATTTCGTCGCTATGGATGCCTGCTTTATGGGAGGCGTAGAGGTTGCATACCAGATAAAGGACTGCTGCGACTATTTCATAGGTTCACCTGCAGAGATTCTGACGGACAGTTATCCGTACGATACAGTCATTGAGAAGATGTTCAACGGAGACTACACTGGGGTTTCCCGGGCAATTTACGATTACTATAACGCCCAGAGCGGCGATTACAAGTCTGTAACCATAGCCACCGTAAAGTGCTCCGAGCTGGCAGAGGTTGCAAATGAAGCCAAGGCCCTGTTCGCAAAATACAGGGATGGCATTCCTTCTCTGGACGTTACTTCAGTTCAGCGATATTTCAGGTATGACGACCACTGGTTCTATGACCTGAAGGATTTCCTGGACAACCTTTGCGGAGCATCAGAGACGGCCGCCTTAACTTCCACCCTCCACAATGCGGTCATTGCCAAATACACTACCGGAAAGTTGATTAACCTCGATATCAATCCCGCCAAGTTCTCGGGCCTTAGCACCTATATTCCTGACGTTGAGGAAACCACATTGACAGCATACTATCCGAAATTCGCCTGGAACGATGATGTCCAGATGATAGTTCCAGCCACCTCATCGGAATAGTCCGTGGCGGACAAATCGCTGAAAATAAGAGAGATATACAAATGAGGGGGTGTTAAATACGCACCCCCTCATTTGTTTTATACCCTGAGAATCAGGAAATTGCCCGTCACGCGTTATTTCTTGAACAGGCGGTTGTAGATGCCTTCGAAGCCCTGTCCGTGGCGAGCCTCGTCCTTGCACATCTCGTGAACGGTGTCGTGGATGGCGTCATAGTTGAGCTGCTTTGCCTTGGTGGCAATCTTCTTCTTGCCTTCGCAGGCGCCTCTTTCGGCCTCGATTCTCTTCTCGAGGTTGGTCTTGGTGTCCCAAACCATCTCGCCGAGGAGCTCGCAGAATCTTGCAGCGTGGTCTGCCTCTTCCAAAGCATATCTTCTGAAAGCGTCTGCTGCCTCAGGATAGCCTTCGCGGTCTGCCTGGCGGCTCATTGCCAGATACATTCCAACCTCGGTGCATTCTCCGATGAAGTTGGCTTTCAGGCCTTCCCAGATCTCAGGATCGCAGCCCTTGGCAACGCCGATAACGTGCTCGTCTGCCCAGGCCTTCTTGTTCTCTTCCTCTACAACCTCGACGAATTTCTCTCTTGGCTGCTTGCACTGAGGGCATCTCTCCGGAGGTTCCGGTCCTTCGTGGATATATCCACAAACTGTACATCTGAATTTCTTGATCATAAGTGTAAAAGGTATTTGTTTGTATTGTTCGTGTCTTAAGTCCAATCTTAAAACAATCAAAGATAATCATTATTGGCATACGGGCAACATCGTTGAGGAAGGTTTGCACAAGTGGCAAAAATGTTTATCTTTGCACCCGCATTTCGCCCGACGGGATTCGGGCTCGGTGCAATGGGGTCCCCATAAAGGTGGACTGAGTAACACTTAAAACTTACAATTATGCAGATTATCACACTGAACGCTGCCGAGCGTAAAATCGGCACCAAGCAGGACCTTAAGAAGATCCGCAGGGCAGGAAACGTTCCTTGCATCATTTACGGCAACGGAACCCAGCATCTGGACATCGCCATTCCACTGGCAGACATCAAGAAGATTACGGACACTCCTAAGTCTTACATTATCCACGTAAATCTCAACGGTGAGATTCATCCTTGCATCCTTCACGATGCTCAGTATGATCCTATCACTGACGACGCTATCCACATCGACTTCCTCGCCATTTCTGAGGACAAGCCGGTTGAGATCGCCGTTCCTGTAAACGTTTTCGGTAACGCCGAGGGTGTAAAGCAGGGTGGCCGTCTGAGAATTGGCGTCAGAAAGGTTAAGGTTTGCGGTCCTATGGACAAGCTTCCGGACCAGATAGACGTGGACATCACCACTCTTGGAGTTGGTAAGGCTATCTATGCAGGCGAGCTCAACGTGGCTGACTGCAAGGTTACTTCCCCTAAGAAGCTGATGGTTTGCGAGATCAAGCGTACCCGCGCTGCCGCTGCCGCTGCAGCAGCAGAGGCTGAGAACACCGAGGCAAAGTAATTTGACTCTCACAGTCAGCCTGGTATCAGGGTGTTTGAAACAAGAGGATGGCCAAATTTGGTCATCCTCTTTAACTTTCTTATCTTGCAACTGGATTTTGGCTGTTCTACCGCGGTTGATTAAGGAAAGTGTTTATCGCGACAAGTTTAGAAATTAAAATGGCAGGTAAGTATCTCATAGCGGGTCTTGGAAACATTGGTGCCGAATATGCCGGCACCCGTCATAACATCGGGTTTATGGTTGTGGATTACCTCGCCGGGGAATCCGGAGCCGTTTTCAGTGCCGGCAGGCTGGGAAGCACCGCAGAGATCTCTTATCGCGGAAGCAAACTCATCCTCCTTAAGCCTTCCACCTATATGAACCTCAGCGGAAGAGCCGTCAACTACTGGATGCAGGAGGAAAATATACCATTGGAGCATCTTCTTGTCATCTGCGATGACCTTGCACTTCCGTTTGGAAGCGTGCGTATGCGCAAGAAGGGCAGCGACGGTGGCCACAACGGCCTGGCGCACATAAACCAGACTTTGGGCAGCTCTGACTACTGCCGCATCCGTGTAGGTATCGGGAACGGTTTCCCTAAAGGCGGTCAGGTGGATTATGTCCTGGGAAAAATCGAGGGAGAGGAAAAGGAGCAGCTACCGCCAATCCTCAAGCGTGCCGCCCAGGGTGTCAAGGACTTTACCTTTATGGGGCCGGACAGGGCAATGAATATCTGCAATACGGATCCCAAGAAGGCCGAGCCGAAGGAAACTCCCGCCAAACAGGAAACACCCGTAACTCCACAACCGGAGAAGGCAGTTACTGAAGTCCCGGCCCCGGATAGTGTCGAGGATGAGCCAAAAGAATTGTCTTTCAGGGAAAAACTCCGGAATCTCTTCAGGAAGTACAGCAAGGAATAAATCAGAAACCGTCCATCAGGCGGTCGATATCGCGGCGTTCCTTCTTTGTAGGGCGGCCGCTTCCACGTTCCCTTTTAAGGAAAATCGTTTCAACAGGAGCTATAAGTTTATCCAGCTCGCTTTGCGGGGTGGTGTTTTCCGCGTATTGGTCCACGAGCTTTGCTCCCTGGCGCTTGTCGACAGGCTCAATTACCGTGTAGCTGAAGTGGACCGCGCCTTTTCTGACTTCGATGGAATCTCCGGCCTTGATTTCCCTGGAGGATTTGGCCTGGGCGCCGTTTACGTAGACCTTGCCGGTACGGCAGGCCTCGGCGGCTTCGCTGCGTGTCTTGAACACTCTGATTGCCCAGAGATATTTGTCTATCCTAATATTTTCCATCAGTGGCAGTCTTCGTCATCGTGGTGGTGATGTCCGCATCCGCACTCCTCGTCATCGCAATCGTGATGATGATGTTCATCTTCTTCCTCATCTTCTTCTTTCGGAGGTTCGGGGATGTTGCACATATAGATGCGTAGGAAGGATGAAGTAGGGTTGTCGCCATCCTGGCTCGGAGTGATTGTCAGTTCCTGGATGTCGTGCGGAACGAGAGCAAGCGGGAACTTGGAGTCAAGTTCAATGCAGGTCTCGTCAGAGATGTCCGTGTAACCCCTTAAGTCTTTTACCTTCAGCGATGTCTGGTTGTCCAGGTTGAAAATGGCCATGAAGCTTTCCGTCTGGTCCGGGGCAATCGTCTGAGGCTTGGTGATGGCAACCCTCTCCATTCTGAAAAGGCAATCTTCTGGAGCAACATATTCCGGATTGGTGGCGTTCAGGTTGATGAAATCGAGAGCCTCTACAAGCTGGTCCGTTTCCCCGATATTGAAATCGCACGGGGAGTTTTGGGCCACTTCCACATATCTCACGCCTTCTCCGATGCGGAACGGAACGCCCGGGCGGATGTAGAAAGTCTCTCCCTCTTCAGGTCCGATTTCGTTCATTGTCTCCAGAATGGTTCCGCTTTGGCTTCTTTCGTAGATATCCGTTGCAGTAAGGCCTTTTTTGAAACCGATCCAGATGGAGGAGTCTTCCTTGGCGGAAAGTATGTAGAGCATCCTCTCCTTGCCCCAGTTGCCGTAGCGCGGAAGTGCGGTCTCGTCGTCCGGAGAAACGGTTATGTGCCCCGGTTCATCGCAGAGCTTTACTGTTATGGGCAGATTACCCTGGAAAAAGCTGAATACCTTGTCGCCGAGCAAATTGCCCATATAGGTGTCTATGAGGTCTTCCAGAGAGTTGTCCTTGAGGAAACCGTTGAGGGCGGCGCTTTCAGGTGTTATGCTGTCCAGCAGAAGGGGATATATCTTTTTCATTTCAAGAATAATGTCTTGTTTTAAAACTCTGTAACCAATTGTCTGTCCTGTCGCGGATAAAAACCGGTGGCAAAACTACTGCGGGTTAGCAGTGCTGTTTTTGTTTGATGTGTCTGCCAGCAGAATTTCTTTTGGCTTGAAGCTTTGAGGGTTCTTAGGCAGGTACTTGTGGAGCAGGATGATGCCCACAACAACAATCAGCGCGCCTGTGCCTACCAGCACCCAGTACCACATGTCGGTTCCGGTAAGCTGGACCATGTTCTCCCTTGAGGATGCGTCCGGATCCATATCCGGGAATGCCCAGAACAGCATGATTGAGGAGAAGTTGTTTACAAAGTGCATGAAGATCACGGCCCAGATGCTGTGGCTTCTGTAGTAAACCCATCCGAAGAGGCATCCCAGGACAAATGCCGGAATCGCCTGCCAGAGATTCATGTGCATCGCTCCGAACAGAAGGGCGGACCAGAGTATGGCCACGGCCGCAGAACCCTTTGACAGCAAGCCTCTTTCTATGGTGCCTCTCATTATGAACTCCTCGAACAGCGGGGCCATTATGGCAACGGAAACTATGGTGTCCACAGGCCTGGTGGCTATGCTCTCGAACATATCCTTGAAGTTTTCCGGCATCGGGAAGTTGCTGGTTGCGGGATCAAGAGCCCAGCTCAGGCCCAATGTCATCAGCATTAGCAAAATGCCCAGTGTCAGCCAGTTGAACTTGCCAATATGCGGAGCGTCCACCTTTACTGGAGCGCACAGCGGATTATGGCTATTGGCGTTGCCCACCAGCCAGATGAAAATCACCGGGATAATCATCTGGGCAAAATATACAAGGCTCAGTCTTCCGGTCAGGATGCTGGAAAGTCCAACAGGATCGGCCTGCGCTAGCTGCGACAGTTCCCCGTTTATAGCTGCGGCAATGAATGCGGCAACTACGGAAAAGACGGATCCCAGAAGAAACAATATCAGAAGGATCAGGAGGCTTCCTCCTATTCCCGGCCTGTAATAAGCTGGTTTAGATAAAAACTTGCTCATTGTTCTAGAATAATGGTGAAGGGTAGGTTCCGTCCTCTGCCATTTCCTTAAGGCGGGCAACGACTTTTTCGCGATCCTCCTTGTAAGTTACTCCGAACCAGGCGGATGGAGTTGAGAGAACCTTTACGTTCGCCTTGCCCTCCTCAATCATCCGGCTTACAACGGAAGGAACATAGAATTCCTTCTTTGGCTCGTCGATATTCTGCTTGAGGAACTCCTTGAAGAGAACATCGGATTCTTCCATATAGTCCGGGGTGAAGCCCCACATATTCATAGATGTGCAGGTCTTTGCAGGAAGGGAATGCTCAACTCCTGCAAGGTTTTCTCCCAGAATCTTGCGGCCTTCCTTACGGATGTTGCCGTGCTCTTCCACCTTTACAAGATGGTCCTTGCTGTCCAGCGTGCAGATTCCCCTGGAAACGCTTCCGCTTTCGGACAGGGTGTTTTTCAGGTAGAAGCCCACCATGCAGAACTTGCCCTTCTGGCCTTTCCGGATCTTGCCAAGGTATTCTGCCAGGCATTTGAAAGATTCCCTTCCGTAGAAGTCATCCGAGTTGATGACGGCAAACGGCCTGGTTATCACATCCTTTGCGCTGAGAACCGCCTGCCCTGTTCCCCAAGGCTTCTCCCTTGGAGTCTTTGGACGGAATCCCCTTGGAAGCTTGTCCGGCTCCTGGGTTACTATGGTGTATTTGATTTTGCCTTTGAATTTGGAAGCAACCTTCTCCTCAAACTCTGCGCGGAACTTCTCTCTAACCACGAACACAACGTCTGCAAACCCTGCGAGGATAGCATCGTAGATAGAAAAATCCATTATTGTCTCCCCTTTAGGTCCCACGCCGTCAAGTTGTTTGAGCCCTCCGTACCTGCTGCCCATGCCGGCAGCCATAATCAGAAGTGTTGGTTTCATTTTATTTCTTAAATTTGTAAAGTTTTCGAGGTGCAAAGATAGTGCAAGCCGAGCGAAAAGCAAACAAAGTTTGCTTATCCGAGGCGCAGCCTATCTTGCGAGCGAAGCGAGAAAGATAGTGCAAATCGAGGCTTAATCAACTAAAAATTTACGGCAGTGAGCTTCTTTGGCAGACTAAGTGAAAAGCCCGGATTCAGGCAAGTGTTCAAGGTATTGAAGAACAAGTACTTCATAGTCACGGCTGCGTTCCTGATATGGATATTCTTCTTCGACACCAACAACCTCATATCCTGGTACAGGGATCTCAAGCAGCTTGCATGGCAGAACCGCCAGAAGGTTTATTACCAGGAAGCCATACGCCAGGCGGACGAGAAACTCAACGAGCTTACATCCAACAAGGACTCCCTGGAAAAGTTTGCCCGGGAGCAGTTCCTTTTCCACGAAGCGGGAGAGGATATCTATGTGGTTGATGACCAGTCAGAAGACTGATTTCAGGGTTAGATTCCAGTATAGTTCTGAGGCGTGACGGAAAGCATCTCTTTCTTCACGCTTTCTTTTATTTTCAGGCCATTGACAAACTCAGCGATGCTTTCCCTTGTGATCTTGGTGTTGACTCTGGTCAGCTCCTTGAGCGTCTCGTACGGGTGCGGATAGCCTTCTCTGCGGAGGATTGTCTGCATAGCCTCGGCCACAACGGCCCAGTTGTCTTCCAGGTCGGCATTCAGCTTCTCCTTGTTGAGGATCAGCTTTCCAAGGCCTTTCTTCAGCGATTTGAGTGCAATGACCGTATGTGCCAACGGAACTCCGACATTCCTGAGGACGGTGGAGTCTGTAAGGTCTCTCTGCATCCTGGAAACCGGGAGCTTTGCACTCAGATGCTCGAATACGGCGTTAGCCACTCCGAGGTTGCCCTCCGCGTTCTCAAAGTCAATAGGATTGACCTTGTGCGGCATCGCTGAGGAACCGACTTCTCCTGCCTTGATCTTCTGCTTGAAGTATTCCATTGAGATGTAAGTCCATACATCACGGCAGAGGTCTATCAGTATCGTGTTGATTCTCTTGAGATTGTCGAACAGGGCGGCAAGGTTGTCGTAATGCTCTATCTGTGTTGTTGGATAGGAGCGGACAAGACCGAAGGCATCCTTTTGGAATGTGGTGGCGAACTTGTTCCAGTCGATATCCGGATAGGCCACCTTGTGGGCGTTCATGCCTCCGGTTGCGCCTCCGAATTTGGAGGAATAAGGCACGGTCTTAAGAAGCTTGAGCTGCTTGTCCAGCCTTTCCACGAATACCTTGATCTCCTTGCCCAGGCGGGTAGGGGAAGCCGGCTGTCCGTGGGTATGGGCCAGCAACGGAACATCCTTCCACTCCTTTGCATATCCTTCCAGAATCTTCTTTACTTCCAGAAGCTGAGGAAGATACACATTCTCCACGCCCTCTTTCAGGCTCAAAGGCACGGCCGTGTTGTTAATGTCCTGGCTGGTCAGCCCGAAGTGCACGAACTCGGAATACTTCTCAATCTTCAGCCTCTTGAATTCTTCCTTGATGAAGTATTCAACGGCCTTCACGTCGTGGTTTGTGATCTTCTCGATATCCTTGACTTTCTGCGCCTGCTCTACCGTAAGATCATTATAAATCTTTCTCAGCGATGAGAACTTACCCTTAGGGAAGCCCTTCAGCTGAGGAAGAGGGATGCTGCAAAGGGCGATGAAATATTCGATTTCCACCCTTACGCGGTATCTTATGAGAGCATACTCTGAGAAATAATCGCTGAGGATTTCTACTTTGTCACGATATCTCCCGTCTATTGGAGAAACTGCCGTAAGTGCCTGAAATGCCTTATCCATATAACTGAAATTTTGACTCACAAAGATAATGTTTTTATGCGAAGGGCGAGTGTCAAAAGGTACCATCGCCCCGGAGGCTCATCTTTTCATAAAGTTTAGCCACATGGACGGCTTCTTTCACGTCGTGTACCCGGAGGATGGTGGCTCCTTTCTGCAAAGCCCTGAAGTTCAGCACGCAGGTTGCCGGAAGGCTTTCTTCAGGAGTAATTCCCAGAAGCTTGTAGATCATGGACTTTCTGGAAAGTCCCGCCAGAACCGGCCGTTCCAGGCTCTGGAACTGGTCCAACCCTTCTAAAAGCTCGTAATTCTGCTCAACGGTCTTGGCAAAACCGAATCCGGGATCCAGAATCCAGTCTTCTATCCCGAACTTCTCCGCTTTCTCCGCGAATTCCTCAAAATACCGCTTTACCTCAGCGACGACTCCCTTGGGATAATCCGTCATAGACTGCATAGTATCCGGCGTACCCCGCTTGTGCATTGCGATGTAGGTCAATCCATAATCCGCAACGGTGGATAGCATTTCAGGATCATCTTCCCCGGTGGAAATATCGTTGACAATAACAGGCCCCATAATATCACAAACCTTTCTGACTATCTCGCTTCTGAACGTGTCTATGGAGATTTCCGGAACGGTATTCCCCTCGCAGAACCTTTCCGAGGCAATTTCCGCCAGCCTTTCCAGCGGCTTTTCCAGATATTCCCATTCCTGCTCAAGGGTGACAGGAGTGCTGCCCGGACGGGTGGAGCAGGCTCCGATATCAATGATATCCGCCCCGTCCTCAATCATCTGGAGATAGGCTTTTTCCACATCCTCAACGGTTATCCTGCGGCTCTTCCCGTAGAAAGACTCGTTGTTGATGTTGATGATTCCCATCACCCGGATGTTAACTTTGTTTTTACTCATCTTTTTCAAGAATCATTGTATAGCAATGACAAATGCAAAGATAATGGTTGAAATGATGTGTTATAGTCAGTAATCCCATAATTTCATCAATGATAATGATATTTTTCTTACTTTAGCAGAAACAAAATACTATGTTTTAATGCGGGTTAAAAAATATCTAAAAGGAATATTGTTTTATGATAAAGTTGCTCAAAAATGAAAAGATTACTAAAATATTTCATTGCTCTAGTTATTTCAATTTTGGGCATTAAACTATGTGTTATAATTGTGAAGTTAGTGTTAATTCCTATTCATTTTTTCTTTATAGATTACAACATGGATCCGTACATAAACAATCTTTCTAGTAAAGATTCAGCCTTTACGAAAACTGCGAACTATTTTATTAAACTAATTCCGTCTAATTATAAATATGAATATGCGTTATTATACAAAAAGAACAGTCGTAGAAAACGAACAATAATTCTAAGGGCAGAAGATTCTGATGATGAATCGTTTATTATAAAAAACGTTTCATATCGCAGCAGGGATTTTGACAGTTTTTTGAATTGTATAGGTATTCAAAAGAATCAAATAGACACACTAGACACATATATGAGTAATATAAAGTGCAACTATATTGAGTGGTTGAATAATAGCAATGGCAATCCTTCCGTAAAAATGAAAATGAAAGAGAGCGATATTTATTCATATTTATATTATGACTCGTTACAGGTTATAAACCATTGCTCATATGATTCAATTACGCATATCAGAATCAAGGGTCTATAGGACAAAAAGGTATTTTTTTATGCTTAGAAAATAATATTTAGAGTGGCTTTAAGTGAACAGATTTCCAGACACACTTTTTGAAACACTACCTCCAAAACAAAATGAACCATTTATGCTGATAGTTATAGAAGGACTGGACGGTGCCGGAAAGAGCACCCAGGTCAAAAGGCTCAAGGAATACATCGTTGAAAAGGGATATGATCTGGAATACCTCCATTTCCCGAGGTATGAGGCTCCCATTTACGGAGATCTGGTAGGGGAGTTCCTAAGGGGAGGATTCGGAGATTTGAACCAGGTGCATCCGAAACTTGTGGCACTGCTCTATGCGCTTGACAGGCAGGATGCTGCAGCATCGCTGAGGAAGGCTCTGAAGGCAGGTAAGACTGTCCTTCTGGACAGGTATGTTTATTCCAACATCGCATATCAGTGCTCCAAGATAACAGACAGGGAAGAGAGGGAGAAGCTCCGCAGCTGGATATTCTCTCTGGAGTATGAATTCTACAAGATTCCGCGCCCGGACGTGAACATTTACCTTAACGTGCCTCTGGATTTTATTGCTTCCCGCCTGGCTTCTTCCCGCAGCGAGGACTCTGACCGCGACTACCTCAACGGGCAGAGGGATATCCACGAGGAGAGGATCAGTTTCCAGGAAGGCGTAAGGAAGATGTATCTTGAAGAATGTGAAAGAGATGCTGATTTCCAGAAAGTTGAATGTATGGCGGAGGATGGCTCCATGCTTCCTCCGGACGAGATATTTGAACGCATAAAGGAAAAACTGCCATTGTGATCGTTGATTGATATTATTCTCCTGGTGTTATACGGGAAAGATTACATGCTACCTTTTATTGAAAAATTGCAGATGCTGATAGTGGAACCCTTGGTATTATGTTTTGGAAGTTGTTGAGAAAAGCGGCCCGTTACCTGGTGGGAATCGTGTTCATCGCTTCGGGATTCCTGAAGGGAGTGGATCCGGTCGGCACATCGCTGAAGGTAAAGGAATATTTCCACGCCTTCCTTGGGATGGATCCGGGGCACTGGGCTCTGTGGCTGGGGATTGCGCTTTGCGCCGTGGAGTTCCTGACGGGAGTCTGCATTCTCAAGGTCATCAAGTTCCGCTTTTTCTCCCTGATAGCCCTCCTTATGAGCCTGTTCTTTGCGGGGGTTACACTCTATTCCGCCATTACCGGGAAGGTTGAGGACTGCGGCTGTTTCGGAGACGTTATCCATCTGGAACCTTGGCCGTCTTTCTACAAGAACATTGTGCTTGTGGTTCTTACGACATACCTATACAGCCAGAGGCACAGGGCCCGTCCGATAGCCGGCAACTTCTGGCAGTGGGCTTTTATGCTTGGATATGCCATATTCATCGTTGGAGTGGCGTTGTATTCAATGAGGGAACTTCCTCCGGCAGACCTGACTGATTTCCGCCCGGGAAGAGACCTCTTCAAGGGAGATTCCACGGCTCTTGTCAAATACAAGACAGAGATAATCTACTCCAAGGATGGAGTCCGCAAGTCTTTCAGCCTCAACCACCTTCCGGATTCAACCTGGAAATACGAGGAAACCGTATCCACCGTTGTGGAAGGCAGCGAGAAGGTTGCCAGGCAGATGCCTTTCCTCCTTAAGAATTCCTTTGGAGAAGATGTAACCCAGGCTGTTCTGAAGTCCGAATCTCCTGTTGTTTTCATCTCTTTCTACGATGCTTCCGGAATCACTCACGATGATCTTGGCAAGCTGAAGAATCTCGGCGATTCACTCAACTTTGGACGCCATCGTGCTGATGTCTATGTGCTCAGCGCAATGACTGAGGATGAAACTGTCAAAAGCCTTCAGCCAATCGCCGACGCTATTGAAAATGAGGCGATCTCAGACGTGTTCTCCTCTTCCTACACTCAAAGGAGCCTGCCTTTCGGCATAGTCTATTCCGATTTCAAGTCTGTTATCACCTTCAACCGCTCCAACGGCGGTGCCACCTATGTCAACAAGGGCATCATCGTGAAGAAATGGAGCGCCGCCAAATATTCCAACAGCAAGATCATTTCCGCCATAACCAAGAATCCTTATATGCTTACCAGGGGCAGCGAGGGGCATTCAAGGGTATTCCTGATAGTCTCCCTGGCAATCATTATCGGTATGGCTATGATAATAAGGTTAATATTCAAAGCCCTCTACAAGACCGTCAAAGGCACCGTAGACGTTCTTGAAGATATGGGCGAGTAATCATACAAGGCTCAATTATGAAAAAATCTTTTATAGTCCTCTTGTGCGCTCTGCTGGCAGTTTCATGCGGAGTTAACGGAAACTTAGCCTCTTATCATTTTCACTACGACGATCTCTTCGGTTCCCCTCAGGATGTTACCTTCGTTGAAATCAATCCCAGGAAGTATAAATTCTTGGTGGTTGACCACAAGGCTCTGAAAAGAACTTCAGAGGTGGCTGCGGAGGTGGGGGCTGTTGCCGCAATAAACGGAACATTCTACAATATGAAAAAGGGCGGAAGCGTTTGCTATCTCCAGATAGACGGGGTTGTAGCTGATACCACAAAAGGTAGTGATATGAAATTACGGACGAATGGTGCCGTAGTAGTCAGAAAGGGGAAACTCTCAGTAGAACCTTGGAGTCGGGAAAAAGAAAAGAGATTCATTAATAAACCAGGCAGGCGTACATCTGTTATGGCCACGATGCCGCTTTTGATAAAAGACGGATATGCCGTTGAACTGCCTTATTACAAGGGATTTTCAGACAAGCGCCATCCACGCAGCGTGGTGTTCGAGAAAGACGGTAAGATCTGCTTAATGGTGATTGACGGCCGCAGCAAGGGCAATGCCGCCGGAATGACTCTGGATGAAGTTCAGCGATATCTCCTTTCCATGGATGGCGGCAAGGGCTGCCAAAACGCTGTGAATCTTGATGGCGGCGGCTCCTCCACCCTCTGGATAGTGAAGGAAGGAGTCCTGAATCACCCGTCAGACAACAGTAAGTTTGACCATAAAGGAGAAAGGCGTGTAGCCAATAGCATACACGCCCTTCCACGATAGTTCTGAGATTCTTTTTACAAAGTTCTCTTGATTTCCTCGATCTTGTAGGCTTCGATAACGTCTCCTTCCTTGATATCGTTGAAGTTCTCGATACCAAGACCGCAGTCGTAGCCGGAAGCTACTTCCTTGACGTCGTCCTTGCCTCTCTTGAGGGATGCCAGAACACCTTCCTTGATAACGATACCGTCTCGGATGACCCTGATCTTGGCGGTTCTTGTAATCTTGCCCTCCTTGACCATACAGCCGGCGATTGTACCTACCTTGGAAATCTTGAATGTCTGCCTTACTTCCAGAGTTGAGGTGACAACCTCTTTCTCCACAGGTGCAAGCATACCCTCGATACCGCTCTTGACTTCGTTGATTGCATCGTAGATGACTGAGTAGAGGCGGATTTCGATTTCCTCCTTCTCTGCCATCTTCCTGGCGTTCATACTTGGACGAACCTGGAAGCCGATGATGATGGCCTCGGATGCCTCGGCGAGCAGAACGTCGCTCTCGGAGATTTCTCCAACGGCCTTGTGGATGACGTTCACCCTTACCTCCTCGGTAGAGAGCTTGATCAGGGAATCGGACAGGGCCTCGATAGAGCCGTCCACGTCTCCCTTGACGATGATGTTGAGTTCCTTGAAGTTGCCGATGGCGATTCTTCTTCCGAGCTCTTCCAGGGTGATGTGCTTCTGGGTTCTCAGGCCCTGGATTCGGAGAAGCTGCTCACGCTTGTTGGCAATCTCGCGGGCATCCCTCTCGTTATCGAAGATGTTAAATGTGTCGCCAGCCTGAGGGGCTCCGTTAAGGCCGAGTACGGAAACAGGAACTGAAGGGCCAGCCTCCTTGATCTTCTGGCCTCTTTCGTTGAACATTGCCTTTACCTTTCCGGTGTACATTCCGGAAAGCATAATGTCTCCGGTGTGGAGAGTTCCGCCCTGGACCAGAAGGGTGGCCAGATAGCCTCGACCCTTATCCAGAGAGGACTCGATAACGGTTCCAACTGCTTTCTTGTGAGGATTTGCCTTAAGGTCGAGCATATCGGCCTCGAGCAGAACCTTGTCCAGAAGGTCGGAAACACCAATTCCCTTCTTTGCGGAGATTTCCTGGCACTGGTACTTTCCGCCCCAGTCCTCAACGAGGATGTTCATCTGGGAGAGCTGCTCGCGGATCTTGTCTGGCATTGCACCCGGCTTGTCTATCTTGTTGATGGCGAAAATCATCGGAACGCCGGCAGCCTGGGCGTGGTTGATGGCCTCGATTGTCTGCGGCATCACTGCGTCGTCTGCAGCAACGATGATAATTGCAAGGTCCGTCATCTTGGCACCACGGGCACGCATAGCGGTAAACGCCTCGTGACCAGGGGTGTCCAGGAAGGTAATCCTTCTTCCGTTAGGAAGCTTCACGTTGTAGGCTCCGATGTGCTGGGTAATACCGCCGGCCTCTCCGGCAATCACGTTGGACTGGCGGATGTAGTCCAGCAGGGAAGTCTTACCGTGGTCCACGTGACCCATAACGGTAACGATAGGGGCTCTTGGCTCCATATCCTCCGGCTTGTCCTCCTCAGTTTCCTCCTTGATGGCTTCCTGAATCTCTGCGGAAACAAACTCGATTTTGTAACCGAAATCTTCAGCTACGAGAGTAAGTGCATCGGCATCCAGCCTCTGGTTGATGGAAACCATAAGTCCGAGGTTCATGCAGGCGCTGATAACCTTGGTGACAGGCTGGTCTATCATCACGGCCAAATCGTTGACCGTAACAAACTCGGTGACCTTGAGGATATTGCTCTCCAAACCTCTGCGCTGGATCTCCTCCTCTCTCTTTTCCTCGGCGATTTCTCTCTTTTCCCTTCTGTACTTGGAGCCCTTGGTCTTGCCCTTGCCCTCTACCATCCTCTGATAGGTCTCCTTGATCTGCTTCTGTACCTCGTCCTCGTCAACCTCGTTGCGGATTGGCTTGAATCCCTTCTTGCCCTTCTTGTCCTTTGCCTTCTTGGCTGCCTCGCGGTTCTGGTTGGTCTCCTTGGTGATATCCACCTTCTCCTTGGTGTTCTTCTTGATCCTTTCCCTCTTTCCGGCGCTCTTCTTCTTAGGAGTCTCGAACTTGGAGAGGTCAATCCTCTGGCCGGTATCCTTAGGACCTTGGAGCTGCTCGACCTTGGTCTCGATGAAGTTGCTTGGAGTTTCCTCTTTCTTCTCAGGCTCAGGCTGTTCAGCAAGCTTCTCCTCTTTTGTCTCAACTACAGGCTTTTCTTCTTTCTTGGCTTCCTCCTTCTTCTTGGATGTAGCCTTTGGAGCCTTTTCCTCCTTCTTCTTATCCGGAGCCTTTTCCTCTGCAGCAGGTGCTTCTTCCTTCTTAGGATCAGCTTTTTCCTTCTTGCCGGAAATCTTGTCGAGGTCTATCTTGCCAATGACGGTAAGTGCCTTAGGAGTTTCTACGGCAGTCTCTATGAAGTTGTCCTTCGGCTTTTCTTCCTTTTCCAGCTGGTATGTCTTCTTGTCGCTTTCAGATATCCTCAGCGACCCGGCTATTTTCTTTGCGTCTTCTTTCACCTGCTGCTGCCCAAGGAATTCCTTCTGCACCAGGGCGAGGGTCTCCTCGTCGAGCTTCGCATTAGGATTGGCCTCCACCGTCTTTCCCTTCTTTTCAAGGAAATTGATGAGGGTGCTCATTCCTATGTTGAAGTCCTTGAGGACTTTACTTATTCTCATTCCTGCCATTTACTGTCTCCTTTTTTTCGTTTAAAAATTATTCTTCCATCGGGTCTTCAAACTCGGCCTGGAGTATTTTCTTCACTTCCTCCACGGTCTCGAGGTCGAGATCGGCCCTTTCCATAATGTCCTCGTTGCTCATGCGGAGAACGTCCTTGGCGGTATCGAAGCCAACCTTGCGGAGAGCGTCGATTACCCACTGGTCGATCTCGTCGTTGAATGAGCTCAGGAGAACGTCGTCGTCATCGGCACCCTGGACATCCCTGAAGATTTCGATGTCCATACCGATCATAAGCTCTGCCAGGCGGATGTTGCTTCCGTTCTTGCCCACTGCCAGGGAAACCTGGGATGAATCCATGGTGATGAGGGCCTTGTTTTCCTCTTCGTTGATCTTGATTGTAGAAATCTTTGCAGGGGAGAGGGCTCTCTGGATAAGGAGCTGGGTGTTTGTAGTCCAGCTGATTACGTCTATGCTCTCGTTGCGGAGCTCGCGTACGATACCGTGAATACGGCTTCCCTTAACTCCCACGCATGCTCCTACAGGATCGATGCGGTCGTCGTATGACTCAACTGCAACCTTGGCCCTGTCGCCAGGAATGCGGACAATCTTCTTGATGGTAATCAGACCGTCGAAAATCTCAGGAACCTCCTGCTCGAACAGTCTCTCCAGGAATACGCTGGCGGTTCTGGAAAGGATGATGCTCGGGTTGTTGTTCTTCATCTCGACCTTTGCAACCACAGCTTTGACGGAATCTCCCTTGCGGAAAAAGTCGGACGGAATCTGCTCGCTCTTAGGCAGAACCAGCTCGTTGTCTGCATCGTCGCGGACCAGGACTTCCTTCTTCCATACCTGGTAAACTTCACCGACTACAACCTCGCCGATCTTGTCCTTGTAGTAGTTGAACAGGTTGGCCTTGTCGATATCCATAATCCTTCCGGAAAGGTTCTGGCGGAGGTTCAGCACTGCCCTTCTTCCAAAGGAAGCCAGAGGGATTTCCTCTGTGTAATCCTCACCGATTTCAAAGTCGTTGTCCGGTTCCTTTTCGTCAACCTCAGCCTTGGAGATTTCCAGCATAGGATCCTCAACCTCCTCGACGATGGTGCGGTTGCGCCAGATCTGGAGGTCTCCCTTGTCGATGTTGATGATGATGTCGAAATTGTCAGCCGTTCCGTAAGTCTTGGCCAGCTGTGTGCGGAAGATGTCTTCCAAAACGCTCATCAGGGTTGCCCTGTCGATACCTTTGCCCTCTTTGAACTCGGCAAAGAACTGGGCTAAATTTAATCCTTCCATATTTGTGTATTTTATAATTTTCTCATTTCCAGGCAACAAAGAAGGGAACCGTCTGGTCCCCTGTCTCACTTGCCTTTTCTGGAGTGCAAAAGTATGTAATTTCAGCCAAAATACCAAAAAAATGAGTATATTTGAAAATTATTAGACATAATGTGTTATGGAAGTTACAGCGGAAAGAATTGCGCAGCATCTTAAGGGAGAAATCATCGGCGATCCCAATGTTAAGGTCAGAATGGTAGCCAAGATCGAGCACGGCAAACCGAACGAGGTATGTATCCTTCACAACGACAAATACAAGGAGTATCTTCTTACATCAAATGCGGGAATAGTAATAGTCAGCCGCCATCTGGTTCCGGAGCAGAAGGTTAAGCCTACGCTCATCGTGATGGAGGACGCTCATCCTGCTTTCGCCTCCCTGCTGGAACTGCTGAACACCATCAAGAAGAGCCAGAAGAAAGGCCACAGCCTTCTGTCCTACAGGGCCTGGTCCAGCAAGATCGGCAAGAAGGTCTATATCGGAAAGTTCAGCTACATCGGTTCAAAATCCGTTGTGGGCAACGGATGCCAGATACATCCTCAGGTTTATATCGGCAACAATGTGAAGATTGGAGAAAACTGCATTTTATACCCTGGCGTCAAAATCTACGACGATTGTGTTATAGGGAACAACTGCATACTTCACGCGAATGTGGTGATTGGTTCGGACGGTTTCGGATTTGCTCCGGTGGAGGACGGCAGTTACAAGAAGATACCTCAGACAGGAAACGTGATTCTGGAAGACGATGTGGAAATTGGTTCCAACACTGTTGTGGACCGTGCAGCAATGGAATCCACGATTATCCGCAAGGGAGTTAAGCTGGATAACCTCATCCAGATAGCCCACAATGTGGAAATCGGGGAGAATACGGTGATTGCAGCCCAGAGCGGCGTTGCAGGAAGCACAAGGATAGGGAAGAACTGCCAGCTTGGCGGACAGGTCGGAGTCGTTGGCCACATAACGGTTGGAGACGGAACCATAGTTAACGCCCAGAGCGGAATCCAGGGCTCGGTCAAGAGCGAGCTCGGCCAGAAGGGACTTATGGGAAGCCCTGCAATTCTTATGAGCCAGTATCTGAGATGCTACGCCAAGTTCCGCCACCTGGCAGACCCGGAGAAAAAATAATTTTCGTACATTTGTCAAATACCAAAACCAAAGCCTATATGTACACAAACCAGCATACTCTCAAAGGCAGATATGAGTTCGAGGGAAAGGGTCTTCACACCGGAAAGAAAGTTCACATGATGGTGGAGCCGGCCCCGAAGAACTTTGGAATCCAGTTCAAACGTTCTGATTTGGGAGAAAGCGCTCCACTGGTGGAAGCCTGCGTAGATTACGTAAGCGCTACTGCCCGTGGCACCACACTTGACAAACAGGGAGTTACAGTTCTCACCCTGGAGCATCTTATGGGCGCTCTTTACGGAATGCACATAGACAACGCCCTCATTACCCTGGACGCTCCGGAGGTTCCGATTCTGGACGGTAGCGCCAAGCCTTATGCAGACGCGTTCTCCAAGGACGGTCTCCAGGAGCAGAACGCTCCGAGGAAATATCTGGTGCTGGACCGCAAGGTGGTATGCCGCAACGAGAAGGGAAGCGAGATGGTTGTCCTGCCTGACGATCATTTCTCCATAGACGTGATGATAGACTACAACTCCAAGGTGGTTGGCTGCCAGTACGCAAGATACGAGGCGGATACGGATTTTGTCAAGGAGATTGCCCCGTGCCGTACCTTTGTGTTCCTTCACGAGCTCGAGCCGCTGTTCAAGTATAACCTGATAAAGGGCGGAGACCTTGACAACGCACTTGTGATCGTTGAGCATCCCGTTCCTCAGGAGGAACTGGACCGTCTGGCCGGCATATTCAACGTGACGAGGCTGGAAAGGGTTCCGGAAGGATACCTTTCACATACATCGCTGAGATTCCAGAACGAGTGCGCAAGGCATAAATTGCTGGATGTGCTCGGCGATTTCTCTCTGGTGGGCTATCCTATCAAGGGAAAGGTGATTGCCTACAAGAGCGGGCACTCCATCAATTCAACGATTGCGCGTGAACTCCGCACCTTGGCGCTCAAGCAGTTCCGCCGCCGCTGGAACGAACAGTAGAAACCTATAATTCTGAACAAAATGGATATTGAGAAAATCAAGGAAGTAAAACAGAGACTTTCCGAAGCTCCGAAGTATGATCCGGATGCAGCACCAGTTTATGACGTTCTTGGAATCCAGAAGCTTCTGCCTCACCGTCCTCCTTTCCTGATGGTGGACAGGATTACGGAAGTAGACTCAGATTCCATTGTCGGCATCAAGACCATAGGCGTTAACGAGTATTATTTCAGGGGGCATTTCCCTACAGAACCTGTTGTTCCCGGAGTATTGCTGGTGGAGGCTATGGCACAGGTGGGAGGGATACTGGTTCTCCGCAATGTGGATGAACCTGAAAAGTACTCCACATACTTTGCCAAGATAGACGGCTTCAAGTTCCGCCGCAAGGTGGTTCCGGGAGACGTTGTAGTATTCAAGCTCATTATCACCCAGCCGCTCGAGCACTCTCTGGTTTGCATGAGGGGAAAGGCCTGGGTAGGCAATTCCGTTGCCTGCGAGGGAGATATGGTAGCACAGGTAATCAAGAACAAGTAACATCAAAAGAATACAGAATGGAAAACGCAAATGTCCACCCGAATGCGAAAATCGGGAAGAACGTTGTCATAAGTCCTTTTGTCACAATCGCGGAACACGTTGAGATCGGTGACAATTGCTGGATAGGCCCTTGCGCCGCTATCAACGATTACGTGAAAATCGGCAACAACTGCAAGATTTTCAACGGCGCCGTTATCGGCGGCCTTCCTCAGGATCTCAAGTTCCAGGGAGAGGAGTCCTGGGTTGAAATCGGAAACAACGTAACCATCAGGGAATACTGCACCGTCAGCCGCGGAACCGCAGCTAGCGGAAAGAACAAGACCATAATCGGAGACGACACCTTCCTTATGGCATACGTTCACGTGGCTCACGACTGCCGCATAGGAAGCCACTGTATCCTTGTCAGTTATGTGGGCCTTGCCGGAGAGACGGACGTGGACGACTGGGCTATCATCGGAGGTTCTTCCGCTGTTCACCAGTTCACCCATATCGGAACTCACGCAATGATTTCCGGAGGCTCTTTCCTCAGCAAGGATGTTCCTCCTTATGCAATTGTTGGAGACCGCCCTGTTACCTTCTCAGGTATCAATGTGGTGGGCCTGCGCAGAAGAGGCTTCACTATGGAGCAGATAGACAGGATGAGAGACGTTTACAGGATAATCTACATGAACGGCCTGAACGTGTCCGATGCCTGCCGCGCAGCCGAGGCCGAGCTTCCTGAATCTCCAGAGAAGAGAGTCATCCTGGACTTCATAGAGAACAGCAAGAGAGGTATCGTAAGGTACAATCCTCTCAAATCAACACAGGAATAGATGCGGCTGTTGCTCAGCAGCGCCTATCTTCCTCCAGTGGAGTATTTTGCGGCAATTGCAAGATACGGTGGAGCGTTGGTGGAGGCCTGCGAAAACTACCAGAAGCAGTCATACAGAAACCGTTGCACCATCCTTACAGCCAACGGAAAGATGAACCTGAATATCCCCGTCCTGCGTGGCGGGGATGACTGTACCCACAGCCTTCCCATAACCGAAATAGAAATAGATTACCAGGAGAACTGGCCGATCCGTCACGTCAGGGCAATGGAAGCGGCCTACAGGAATTCTCCTTTCTTCGAGTATTACATTGATGATATCTCTGCGATTCTGCTGAGGAAGGAAAAGAGCCTTTTCAAGTTGAACCTCGAGCTGACCAGACTTCTTCTGGGCTTCTGCGGGATAAAGGCGGAATTGGGCCTTACAGAAGATTTTGTCGCCGATTATAAAGACGATGCGGTAGATCTGAGAAACCGCATCCACCCCAAGAGCAAGCTTCCTTCCGTCATGAAGGAATGGAGCATAGAAAAACCCTGGTGGCAGGTATTTGCTCCCCAGGGTTTTGTCTCAGGCCTCAGCGTCGTGGACCTTCTCTTCAACGAAGGACCTAACGCCATTTCCTTTCTTGTCTAGAATCTCCAGCCGAAAGTAGCCAGAACCTTTACGGTAGAACGCTCCATTGTAGCGTACTTAGGATCTCCAAGAACATAGTCTGCTGCAGGCTCGGTGTCCAGGAAAGGAACCGTGCTCTTCTTCAGGCTGGCTGCAACAGCAAGGTCCAGATAGAAGCCGCCGCCGAATGTCATTCCCACTCCAACGCTGCCGGTATAGTTCTGGATAGCAGTGTTCATCAGATCCTTCTTGATGCCGTTGTCAGCATACTGGAATCCGGCTCTCAGGGCAACATTCTGTACAGGATAAACCTCGGCTCCAACCCTGAGCTTGTTAGCCATCTTGAAGTTCTCGGTCATCCAGTCGTTTTCGGCCCTGTAGTCTGAGTAATCGATGGAGTTGACGTCTTCGCGGTTGCGGAGTCTGGCCTGTGAAACGTTGCTTCCCTCATAGTCCACGCTGAAGCTTCCGCCCTTGAATACGGTGGCAAAGCCAAGATTGTAGTGGAACGGAGTGTTTACCCTATAGTCATAAACTCCCTCAGGAGAGTGCAGGCTGGCCTTGTAGCCGTCATCGAACGATACGTCGGTATCCCAGTAGTACTTGTCTGTCAGAGAGTACCAGGTAGGGGTGGAAACGCTGGCTCCAATCCTGAAGTTGTAGCTTGGCGCCCAGATGAAACCGAACTTAAGGTTGATACCGGCTCCGGTAGTCCTCAGATTATAGTACTGGTCCATATAGCCGAAATGGCCTTCAGTATCAGTATAGGAAGTGGTGTTGTCTTCAGAGTAAATCTCCTCAACCTTGTTCCATACGGTAAACATTCCCAAGTTCATTCCAACATAGAACTGGTCGCTGAAATTTACACCGAAATTCAAGTCATACTCGCCGATTGAGCCAAAGCTTTTTCTGGAAAGCAGCTGGGATGAACTGTAACCGTCAACATCTATGGAGCCTGTTGGCCTAAAGTCGCGG
Source organism: Bacteroidales bacterium (assembly GCA_017550655.1). Lineage (GTDB taxonomy): Bacteria > Bacteroidota > Bacteroidia > Bacteroidales > UBA932 > Egerieousia. Next base: position 113,891 of record JAFZOK010000024.1, read on the forward strand.
GCATTGCTAACGGTGTCCATCAGGCTGCCGTTCCATCCCAGAACAACAGGCCAGTAATAGCTGCCGTAGCTGAACGGATCCGGATTGGCGTTGTCGTCAAAATCGTAGCCGGTCAATCCGCTGCCTCTTGCGATTGAGGCAAGTTTAGACGTGTAACTGTCGTCAACACCGTCTGCACCGGCCTTGATTAGAGCGTTGAAGTTATTGTGCTTGTTGTATGCGAAACCTAAGGATATGCTGCGCACTCCGCCTCTTGAGCCGGTAGGCATAACGGCAACTCCACCAATGTTGGCAATGCCGAAAGAAGCGCGGTTGGCGCTGGTGCCCACTCCAAGATACTTGCTGTCTGTCTTTACGCTGGTGACAGCAGGCGTGAAGGAGAACTCGTTGAACTTGAACACGGCAGATGCCGCCGGGTTGATGGCTATCGCGCCCATATCTCCTCCGAGGGCTGTCATGGCGTTACCCATCGCAACGCTTCTTGCCGTGCCTTCTCTCTGGAAGTCAGACAACTCGTATGCCGTGGATATGCTCTGGCCGAAAACCTGGCCAAGCGCAACTGTACAAACAGCAATGGCTGTTAGAATAATTCTTTTCATAGTATCCGTATTGTTAAATATTAACCGAATAAATTACCTTCTGCTGGAAGATCCGCCAGAACGGCCTCCGCTAGAGTGAGATCCGCCACTGGAGTGAGAGCTGCCACCGGAAGAACGGCTGCCGCCGGAAGAAGAGTAACTTCCGCTGGAGCGGCTACTGCCGCTTGAGGAATAGCTTCCACTTGAACGGCTGCTGCTTGAGGAAGAATAGCTCCTTCCGCTGTTGCCGGAACTTGAACGGGTTACGCTGGCCGGTCTGCCGGATGGCTTTGAACTCTGCCTGTAAACGGTTCCATTGCTTCCGCCGGCTCTGGACATGGATGGTCTGCCGGAGTTTCCGCTGCTTCTGTAGTCTCCGCCTGAAGACGGCCTGTTGTATCCGCCGCTTCTGGAGACGGAGCCATTATGGTTGGACGGGTTCCCGTATCTTACGCCACCGTTTGAGCTGCGGTTCATTGATGCATTGCGGTCGGAAGAATGGCTGCGGCTCATAGTAGCGTTGCGGTCAGGAGAAGAGTGGCGGCTGACTGCGGCATTGCGGCCAGGGGCAACGTTGCGGTTGCCTGTTGCGTGACCTCTGGAAACCGTTCCTCTTGAGTAAGAGTTGCCTCTTGCATTGCCAATGGTAGGGGTTCTGCGGTATGAGCTGCCAACTGCCCTGCGGTCTGCAGCGCCTCTTGGGGTTACACCGGTAGCGCGGCCCATATTCACTCCTCCTCTCTCGTTTATGCCTCCTCTGCGGGTGTAGTAGGCTCCGTGTCCGCGATGATAGTCATAGTATGGCCTGTGCCAGCTTCCAGCCCAGTGGTGATGGTGGTATGGACGGTAATATCCTCCGTAGTACCACGGATCGTGCCATCCCCATCCCCAGCTCCAGGAATACCAGAACCTGTCATACCAATTCCATCCGTAGCCCCACGGGTCCCTCCAGCCCCATCTCCAGCTGTACCAGTCGTTCCAGTAGATTGAACTGTGGTAACCGTAGCGGTATCTGTAATACGGATAGCTCCAGTTCCATGCAAAAGGATTGTACCATGCCAGGTCCCAAGGATCCACCACAACGTTTACCGTGTAGGTAGGGCTGTCGAATTTTCTCAGTCTTGCCTCATAGCTCTCGTCGTCATCTGCAATGACGTAGGTTGTCTGAGGGTTGTATTCTACGTTTACAATGTTTTCGTCGCCGACAAAGATTGTGTCTGTATAACCGGTGGAGGCGAATACGTTGCTGTTGGAGTTCAGTATCGCCGTAGTCCGGGTTTTGAGCTGATTAACGTCCTGACTGTTTGAGACCGTCGTGTAGGTTGTCGGGCTCACCTGGTCAGACGCACCAGGAACTGCATCGGAGGAGGTGTAGTAGATACTGTTCATATATCCTCCGTTGCCGTTTGCAGAGTAGGTACCTGTTCCACAAGAAACAAGTGCCAGACTTACTGCAACTAAGATAGATACGCTAATGTTTTTCATTGTTGCCTCCTGCGTTAAATAAATTTTGTATTTTTGTGCGGTTCTATTTTAATAACAAATGTATCAAAAATTATTCCAAAGATAGAAGGGTATGGCAAAGCAGATAACGTCAAGACAGGAAAACTACTCTCAATGGTATAACGATCTGGTCGTAAAAGCCGGACTGGCAGAGAATTCCGCTGTCAGGGGATGTATGGTAATCAAGCCGTGGGGCTATGCTATCTGGGAGAAGATGCAGCGCCAGCTGGACAAGATGTTCAAGGAGACCGGTCACGAGAACGCATATTTCCCGCTTTTCATCCCGAAATCCTTCCTCAGCAAGGAGGCGGAGCATGTAGAAGGGTTTGCAAAGGAATGCGCTGTGGTAACCCACCACAGGCTGATGACCAATCCGGACGGTCCGGGCGTGGTGGTTGACCCGTCAGCAAAACTCGAGGAAGAACTGGTTGTAAGACCGACATCGGAGACAATAATCTGGAACACATATAAGAACTGGATAAGTTCCTACAGGGATCTTCCTATCCTTGTTAACCAGTGGGCAAACGTGGTAAGATGGGAGATGAGGACCCGTCTGTTCCTCCGCACCGCAGAGTTTCTGTGGCAGGAAGGCCACACGGCACACGCCACCCAGGCTGAGGCTATCGCCGAGACTGAAAAAATGGTAGGCGTTTATGCGGATTTCGCCCGCAACTACATGGCCCTTCCGGTTATCGTGGGCCACAAGACAGAAAGCGAGAGGTTCGCTGGAGCGCTGGATACCCTCTGCATCGAGGCTATGATGCAGGACGGAAAGGCCCTCCAGGCCGGAACTTCACACTTCCTTGGCCAGAACTTCGCAAAGGCCTTCGACGTGAAGTATCAGAGCAAGGACGGTGCCCTGGAATATGTGTGGGCAACTTCCTGGGGCGTTTCCACAAGGCTTATGGGCGCGCTGATCATGGCTCACGGAGACGACAACGGACTGGTGCTTCCTCCAAACCTGGCTCCTATCCAGGTGGTTATGGTTCCGATTTTCAACAAGCCGGAGCAGCTGGATGCCGTTCTGGAGAAGATGCGCTCCATCAAGGCCGGACTGGACAAGCTGGGCATCAGCGTGAAGATAGACGACAGGGAAAATGTGCGCAGCGGATTCAAGTTTGCGGAATGGGAGCTGAAGGGAGTTCCGGTAAGGCTTGCCATCGGCCCTCGTGACCTCGAGAACAACACGGTGGAGGTTGCCAGAAGAGACACTCTCACCAAGGAGAGCCTGAGCATAGACGGCATCGAGGACTATGTAAAGAATCTCTTGGACGAGATAGAGAAGAACATATATGCCAAGGCTCTGGCCTTCAGGGACGAGCATATTATTAAGGTGGACACCTGGGAAGACTTCAAGACTCAGATCGAGAAGGGCGGATTCCTTCTCTGCCACTGGGACGGCACTGCCGAGACCGAGGCAAAGATCCAGGAGGAGACCAAGGCAACTATCCGCTGCATCCCGATCGATTCCTGCGTATGCGAGGAGGAGGGCAAGTGCGTTTACAGCGGAAAGCCTTCTCATCGCAGAGTAGTATTTGCAAGAGCATATTAACAGACACTAAGACAATAGATTAAGATATGGACAACGACCAGCCTTTGTCGCCCAACAAGCAATTGGTTGAGGCGCTCAGTGGAAAATCCAACACCAAGTCTCTGATATTCGACAGGGCCCTGGAAGTATTCAACAGCCTCAAGGAACTGCTGGCAGAAATCAGCAACGACCTGGACGAGGCTCTGGATGAGATCAAAGATTCCGGCACGCCTCTCAGCCGCCGCGTGAAATTGGAGTACAGAGACAAGGGAAAACTGGAAGCCGAGGTAAGGTTCGCCGATGACGTTCTGGTGTTCAGCCTCCTTCCGGACGTTTACCAGTTTGACAGGGACCACGCTGTGTGGAAGAATCCTTACTCCACACAGGAGAAGTTCAACACTTATTGCGGTGTGATAACTGTCCACAATTTCCTCTACGAGTCAGTCAAGCTCAACCGCGACTGCGACCCTGGTTACCTGGTAGCCAGGCTGTTCATCAACCGCGAGGGTTATTTCTTCGTTGAGGGAAAGAGGCAGCCGAGAAACAAGATCTCCGATTTCGGAAAGGTGCTCCTGGACAAGAAAGAGCTCCGCGATTTCATTGAGAACGCGATGCTCTACGCCATCAGCTTCGACCTTCTGGTTCCTCCGTTCGGGGAGGTGAAGACCATTACCGTAGGGGACAAGGATTCAGACGACTACAGGATTCCTACCGGAAAGCGTAACGGTTTCGGATACAATACAGACGATGTTCTGAATGACTAGAAAGCTCAACATATTGCTTTTGGCCCTGACCTTTGGCTTGTTCTGCCAGAGCGGATACTCCCAGGTGAAGATCGGATTCTGGGGAGACACTATCCGCAACAAGAAGGTGGAACCAATCCAGAGCGGGCTCAGCAAGGAGCAGGAACTGGTAAGGCTTATCGGCCTGAACTTCCCGACTCCTGAGCCTGACTATGGAGGACCTTCTCCAAAGTTCTGGACCATAGGTCTTAACGATGAGCTTATCTTTTCACAGGTTTCCCTTACCAACTGGGCTGCCGGCGGTAGCGGTTCCATCGCCTTCAACGCCTATATGAACGGTATGGCAAACTATGCCAAGGGCAAGATCTTCTGGGATAACCGTGCCCAGCTGGGCTACGGCTTTGTCCAGAACTACGATGTGGGCTACCGCAAGAGCGAGGACCGCATCATCCTGGACAGCAAGTGGGGGTACCAGGCCTACAAGAAGATTTATTTCTCAGCATTCATGAACTTCAAGAGCCAGTTCTCTCCAGGATTCGACTACAACAAGAACAACGAGGCCAAGATGAAGTCCAAGTTCTTGGCTCCGGGTTACTTGACTCTCGGTCTCGGTATGGACTGGAAGCCCGGGAACGGAAAGGTTTTCTCCCTGAACTTTGCTCCATTGACCGGTAGCATGGCAATAGTTGCCGCAGACAGCGCCCTCAGAGTCAGGTACGGAAACAAGTACAACAGGCCTATCCGCTGGGAACTCGGTGCGCAGCTCAAGGCAGTCTTTTCCAAGGCCCTTACCAAGGACTTCAAGGTAGCATCCCAGCTTTCGCTGTTCTCCGATTACATGAAGACTCCTTCCAACATCGTGGTTTACTGGGATGTGCAGGCAGACTACACGCTTAACAAATACTTCAAGGCATCGCTGAGGACCAACCTCATCTACGACGACAAGATCAAGATTGCCAACAAGGAAGGGCATGAGGCCGCCCGAGTCCAGTTCAAGGAGATATTTGGCCTCAGTTTCTCCTATACCATAGGTACATACAAGAAATGAGCGCCGTTTCTGAGAAAGTTGCTTCATTTCTGTCCCGGCAAAAGATTTCAGGTTCTTTGCTTCTGGCAGTCAGCGGGGGAATTGATTCTTCCGTGATGGCCCACGCTGTTTTTGAATTCGGGAACAGTTTCAAAAGGATAGGGGTGGCGCACGTGAATTTCCACCTCAGGGGAGAGGACTCAAACAGAGACCAGGAGTTTGTACGGAATCTTTCTCAGCGATATGGCTTTGAGTTATTTACCGCTGATTTTGACACTCTTGCATACGCCAAAGATCATAAAGTCTCAGTAGAGATTGCAGCCCGGGAACTCCGCTACAACTGGTTCCGGGAACTTGCCCAAAAGGAAGGCTTTGACTTTCTCCTAACCGCCCATAATGCCAATGACAATGCGGAAACTCTTCTGCTGAACCTCATCCGGGGAACCGGCCGCCAGGGCCTTGGAGCAATCCGCCCATACGGCCCGCTTGGAGAAATACTTTATGTGGCCCGCCCTCTGCTTGAAGTTGAACGTTCTGAAATCGAGGAATATGCGCGGGAGAACAAACTCGAATATTGCATAGACAAAACCAACTCCCAAAACGAATACTCCCGCAACAAAATCCGCAACCAGGTCATCCCGCTACTGCAGGAAATCAATCCGTCAGTTGTCAAAACCCTGACAAAAGACATTGAACGGTTCCGTTCATTAAACAAGGAGGTTGACAGGTTTTGCGGAGAAAAATTATTAAATCTCGAGGCAAAATCAACGGCAAGCAGTACCGCTATACCATATTGTTTGTCAGGAAAATACATTATATGCCGCATTTCTTTGGAAAAACTAAAAGAAAACGGGAATCCGGAATTTTGGCTATCTGAACTTTTCCGCTCTCACATAATTCCGTTGAGCGAAGACGCAATTGACAATATCGTTTCAGCTCTAAATACTGCAGATGAAACATCTCTGACAATACCGATGTCTTCCCATAGTGCTACTGTAGAGAGGGGAGAACTGATTATTTACGATTCATCTTTCAATGAATGTGATTTCAGTCCCGTCCAGATAGATGCTTGCGGAAGTTATTCTTTCGGCCCTTATTCAATAGGGTTTGAAGAAACGGATGCAGAAGGGTTTGATATCCAGGATGCAGTAAGGAACGGTCTCAGCGTACTGGATGCGGCAAAAGTTTCTTTCCCATTGACAGTAAGCACAATGCGGCCTGGCGACAGGTTCTCTCCGTTCGGCCTGAAAGGAAGCAAGAGCGTGGCTGATTTTCTCAATTCCAGAAAAGTTGACCTTCTGTTCAAGGATATCATCCCTGTAATAAAAGACAAGGACGGAAAGATTGTTTGTCTTCCGTCCCTGGAAATCGATGACCATTTCAAGGTCACATCGCAGAGCAAAAAAATCCTTATTGTTTCCGCTTCCTTAAAATAGCTTTACCCTTATCGGTGAGATAATATTTCTGCCTAGGATGCCGCGGGGATTCAGGGTATAGCATTGCTATATAACCTTTTGATATCGCAGGCTTTAGGTAAAGGCTTAAGAAATTATCGCGACCGGAAAGGCCTAATGATTCCATCATAGATTTTACAGACAGTTCTTGATTACTTACTGCTTTCAAAAGACGAAGGATATCAGAATGGTCTTCACTTGTCCTGTACTTGTCCTGTACTTGTCCTGTACTTGTCCTGTTTGCGAGGTTTGGCTGGACTGTCCATTCCACTGTAGGATGGATGTGGAGATAGCGGCTTCTCAGATCCCATTTCTGGCCGTTGAGCAGATTCTGGAAGAAGCGTTCAAGATACAGGGTGGTTGAGGCGATGCTCTTTGGATTATTGTTGTAATTGGCTCTAACCAAGGCATTACGGAAATACCAGGAATGCTTTGCAAACATTTCGTTGTTTACCTGGAATCCCCGTGATTGCAGATATTTTATCACAAATACTGCAGTAGCCCTGGTGTTTCCTTCCCCGAAAGGATGAATCTGCCACAGGCCGGAAATGAACTTGGCCAGATGAGAGATTGTCTGATTGATATCCAGGTGGGCATAGCTGAAAGCTTTCTCCTGCTGAAGATCATACTCCACTGCACGTTTTATATCGGTAGCCGGAACATACAGTACGGTATCTCCCTCAAGAACCCACTCCTGTTTTGTGATATTATAATCCCGAATTCTTCCGGCAAACTTGAAAACCCCTTCGAATATTCTCTTGTGGATGCTCACAAATCCTGGAAGAGAGAAGGCAAATGTCTTTTCTTTCAGAATCTTGGCTATATTCGCCGATGCCTTGTCCGCCTCTATCTGGTTGCTGTCCGCATTGCGGTTTTCCCTGGCGTTGTAATAGGAAGTTATAAGCTTTTGCGCCTGGTCAATCGTAATGTCTCCCTCGATGTTCCTTTTTGCTGTCTGTTTAAGGTAATCGGATGTCTTTAATCCGTCAACATCCTGAAGGCCGATGGCAGTACGCCAGATTTCGGCCTTCTCTTTTTTGCCGGGCTCTCCCTGCCGGAGATACTCGTCAAAATTCAGGATATGGACATTTTTACCTTTTGCCATTTGCTAGTAGGAGATCTGGAGGGTGTAAGGCATTCTGGCGTAGGTCTTAACGCCCTTGCTCTTCTGGAAATCTTCTGCCAGTTCGCTGAGGTTAGACTTGCCGAAGAATTTGTTTATAAGAGCGTTCTCTTCTGACTGGCCTGTAAAGCTCTCCATCAGGAGTTCCATCTGAGTCTTTACCTTAGGATACTCTACAACCTTGAACTCGGAATAGTCTACATCGCGGTAGTTATTGTCAGGCTCCTTGCCGAGGGCGATGCAGGCTGCGTACTTGATGGCGTCGTCTATGCCGCCGATCTTGTCCACGATGCCCACTTCAACTCCCTGGGTACCAGTCCATACTCTTCCCTGGGCGATTGAATCAACCTCTGCGACGCTCATCTTTCTTCCGTCTGCAACAATGTTCATGAACTTGTCGTAGATGTGCTCGACGAGCTTCTGGTTGTATTCTATTTCAACATTGTCAAGAGGGCGGGTTCCGCTTGCCATTGTGGAGTGGCGGTGGGTTCCGATTTCAACAGGGTTGATCTTCAGGTGCTTCTTGAGGCCGTCGCCGTAATTTATTGCAAGAGAGAATACTCCGATGGATCCCGTAAGAGTTGTTTCATCCGAGAATATCTTCTGAGCCTGTGCGGAAATCCAGTATCCGCCGCTGGCTGCATACTCTCCGAAGCTGCATACCAGAGGCTTGGCCATAGCCAATGCCTGGAGCTCTTCCCTGATAAGCTCTGCGGCCTGGGCGTCTCCACCAGGAGAGTTGACTCTGAGGACTACTGCATCAATCTTGTCATCCTTTGCAATCTTGCGTATCTGCTTGACAATCTTGCTAGAAGCGATCCCGCTGCCGGTCTGGGCGATTTCTCCCTCCGCATAGAGGACTGCCACTGTTACCTTGCCCTTCAGAGATGGAGTCAAGGTCTTTGCGTATGAAGAGAGGGTTATGACATTGAGCTCGTCCTCCTTCTCAACACCTGCGAGGGCGCAGATCTTCTGCACATATCTGTCTGTTGTAAGTGCCGAATCTACAAGAGAATTCATCATTGCGCTTTCTCCGTCGCCGATTTCGAGATTATCAATTGCCTTGTTGAAATCATTGATATCTATTCCGCGGCTTTGGCAGATTCTTTCTGAGAAGCTCTTCCAGATGGAATTCAGCATCTCCATATTCTGCTGGCGGTTCTCAGGACTGATGTCGTTCTTGATATACTGCTCGGCAGCTGCCTTGAATTTTCCGTGGCGGATGAGCTGGAAGTTAACTCCGAGCATATCCAGGGCATCCTTGAAGAACAGCATGCTTCCGCCCAGACCGGTAAGGGAAATCATACCGTCCTGGTGCATATAAATCTTATCTGCTGCGCTGGCTACGAAATAACCACCTGTGGAGTAGTTCATTCCATAGGCAACCACCGGCTTTCCGCTGGTGTGGAATCTCTCCACGGCGTTCCTGAGCTCTTCCAGGGCGGAAACACTGCTGGTGCCGGTTCCCTTGTCGGTTATCAGCAGCATGGAAATCCTGTCGTCAGTGGCGGCTTTGTCAAGAGCCTTAATGGCATCGTAGATGCCCAGAGAAGGCTGAGGCATGCTGACGAAAGGAATGGACATATCGCCTCCCATTCCCTCCTGGGTTCTTTCCCCAATGGTCTGGGAGAGGTCTATCTTAAGAATCGAATTGGATTTAACGGTCGGACCGGTTTGTCCTCCTCCGCCTGCAGACGCGGCAATTGCGCCAATGAGCATGAAGAACAGGAGAAGGTTGAGGATCAGGGCCACAAGACATCCCAGAAGTGCGGCCAAAAAGGTTTTCCAGAAATTCATATCGTCGTATTTTTAATATTTGTCGCTAATAAGACGTAAAGGTAGGGCAAATAACTACAAAAACAAAGTATTTATTATATTTGTATGATAGGATAAAATCACATTCCGGACGATTATGAAAAGAGTATTTCTCCTGCTTGCCTTTGTGTGCGCAACCGTTGCGCTGACCGCTCAGAAACATATCAGAATCAACTATGTGGGATATCTCCCGAAGAGCATTAAAGTAGCCGTTTATTTTGAGGAAAAAAGTCTGGACGCGCCTTTAGACAGAGATGGCCTGGACGTTCAGGTGAGTGCATCCGGACAGACGGCCTGGACAAGGCGGCCCGGAAAGGTAGAAGTGGATGTTCCGTTTATTGGGCAGGAATGGATGCCGGAAGAGTTTGTGGTTTTTGATGCCGTCACCGACCTTCCTGTTTTCACCGGCCGTGCCGAGGGTGCCGATGGCAGCAAATGGGCTGTGGAAAGTGCTTTCAGGCTTAATTTTTCCGCTCTGGAAAAGCCGGGAGGGTATTATATAAGATTCAGGGATACATATTCTCCGGTATTCAAGATTGGGGCGGATGTGTATGACGGGGCGGCTGATCTCCTGTTATACTATATGAGGCAGCAGCAGTGCGGCTACAATCCTTTCACGGACACCCTTTGCCATCAGCTGGACGGATACATCGTGGACCATCCGGAACGTAACGGAGAACGGATTGATGTTACCGGAGGTTGGCACGATGCTTCAGACTACCTTCAGTATCAGACCACAAGCGCTACCGCAACATATCATATGATGTTCGCCTGGAAGTGGATAGAGGACAAGAGCGTGTTCAAGGACAGGTTCCAGGCAGACGGAAAACCGGGGGCCAACGGCATTCCGGACATTCTGGACCAGGCCCGATGGGGACTTGACTGGCTGGTGAAAATGAATCCTGAGGACAGGGTGATGTTTACACAGATCGCCGATGACAGGGACCATATCGGATTCAAGCCGCCGCAGTTCGATGTTGCGGATTACGGCTGGGGCCCCGGAAACGGACGCCCGGTTTACTTTCTTACCGGCAAGCCTCAGGGAATGGGCAAGTTCGGCAAGAACCGCACCACCGGAGTAAGCTCCGCGGCGGCCAAGTTTGCATCCTCTTTCGCTCTTGGAGGAGAAGTTTTCTCCGCGATAGATCCTGACTTTGCAAAGAAGATTGCGGCCAAGGCTCCGGACGCTTATGAATATGCCAAGGAGGTTCCGGGCAACACCCAGACCGCCTGCTATGTTTCCAGATATTTCTACGAGGAAGATACCTGGGTGGATGATGTCGAGCTTGCCGCAGCTACATTGTATGAAACCACTAAGATGCCTGCATATCAGGAAGAAGCAGACTATTACGGAGAGCAGGAGCCTGTTTCTCCGTGGATGGAACTCGGAAGGGGAAGGCACTACCAGTTCTATCCGTTCATTAATCTCGGGCACTTCCTGCAGGCAGAAAGCGGAGATGAAGGTTTGAGGCTCAAATACACTGAGTTTATGAAAGAGGGGCTTCAGGACCTTAAGGACAGGGCCGCTCTGGATCCGTTTATGCACGGCGTTCCATATCTGTGGTGCTCAAACAACCTGACAAGTGCCGCCGTTACCCAGGCCCAGCTGTATCGCCGCCTCACCGGTGATACTTCATACGAGGAAATGGAAGCTGCTTTGAGGGACTGGCTCTTTGGTTGCAATCCTTGGGGAGTTTCGATGATAATCGGCTATCCGAAGGGCGGTTTTCTTCCAACCGATCCGCATTCCGCTTTCACACTGGAACACAGGGAGATAACCGGTGGTCTGATAGACGGTCCGGTATATAATTTCATCTTCTCGTCAAGAGCAGGCGGCGGACTGCGCCAGCCGGACAAGACTCCTGCCCTCAACCGAGGAATAGCAGTCTATCACAACGATATTGGCGACTATGCCACCAACGAGCCTACTATGGACGGAACAGCGGGCCTGACCTATTACTTTGCCACCCTGGAGCAGGAAGGAAACCGCCAGAAAAAGGAGGTTGAGCCATCCATTGCCAACGTTGTAAAAGACCGCTACGGAGTCATCCGCAGAATCGATCCTTCCAAGAAGGAAATCTACCTGATTTTCTCTGCGGACGATATGTTCAATGGTGGTGAGAAAATCCTCCAGAGTCTGAAGAAAGAAAAGATAAAGGGATCCTTCTTCTTTACCGGCAATGCTCTCCGCAAGCCTGAATTCCAGGATATTATCCGCCAGATTGTAGATGAGGGCCATTATGTAAGCGGCCATTCGGACAAGCATCTGCTCTATGCTCCTTGGGACGGCAACAGAGATTCTATGCTCATCAGCAAAGACAGCATCCTCGCCGATATACGCCTCAATGCAAAGGAGCTTGAAAAACTCGGCATTCTGCAGAGCCAGTCAAAATGGTTCCTGCCGCCTTACGAGCATTACAACACCGAGTCTGTAAACATTCTGTCCAGAGCCGGTTACAGGGTAATCAACTACACACCTGGATCTGCAACCCCTGCGGACTACACAATACCTTCAATGAGTTCGTATGTGGATGCCCAGACACTGATAGACCGCCTTTACGCCTTCGAGAAGAAGAACACACTCAACGGAGCCATCATACTCATACATCCGGGCATCGAGCCAACCCGTCCGGAAGGCGAAAGGCTCTACAACCGCCTGAGGGAAATCATCACGTACCTGAAGAAGAAAGGATATACCTTCAAAACTTTTAAAGACCTGAACTGACACTAGAGTAAAATAGGAAAATGCTCCTGTCGGCACATAAAACGGGACGACAGGAATAAAAATGGGCAAAAATGCTCCTGACGGTGCTGAAAATGGGACGACAGGAACACTAGTAGAAAGAACTTAAAAAGAGATATGTATAGAATAGTAGATAAGAAACAGCTTACACCACTGATATACTCCTTATGGGTGGAAGCTCCGAGGATTGCCTCAAGCGCAAAACCGGGGCAGTTCCTGATAGTCCGCACAGGCGAGAACGGGGAGAGAGTTCCGCTTACCATCTGCGATTATGACACCAGGAAAGGAACCGTTCGGATTGTGGTTCAGATTGCCGGAGTTTCCTCCAGCAAGATATGCCACTTGAATGTTGGAAATTACCTCACCGATGTTGCGGGCCCTCTCGGTAAACCGTCTGATTTCATGGAGATTCCAGAGGATGACCTTAAGGATAAACGCTACCTGTTCGTAGCCGGTGGAGTAGGTGCCGCTCCTGTATATCCGCAGGCCAAATACCTGTACGAAAGGGGAGCCCACGTGGATGTAATCATAGGTGCAAGAAACAAGGACCTCATCATAATGGAAGACGAGATGCGGAAGGTCTGCACCAACCTCTACATCTGCACAGACGATGGATCCAAGGGCGAGAAGGGAGTAGTAACCCTCCTGATGGAACGCCTTTGTGCTCCCTCTGGCACGCAGAATGGGACAGAAGGCGCGTTTTCAGGCGATTTTGCTCCCTCTGGCACGCAGAATGGGACAGAAGGCGCATTTCCAGGCGATTTTGCTCCCTCTGGCACGCAGAATGGGACAGAAGGCGCATTTCCAGGCGAGGCGGGTGTAGTGCCGTATGATATGTGCGTGGCGATTGGCCCGATGATTATGATGAAGTTTGCAACGCTGATGGCAAAGAAACTTGAGCTTCCTATCACCGTTAGCCTCAACACGCTGATGGTGGACGGAACGGGAATGTGCGGAGCATGCAGGGTGAGCGTTGCCGGCAAGACGATGTTCGCCTGCGTGGACGGTCCGGAGTTCAACGGCTACGACGTGGACTTTGATGAGGCCCTCCGCCGCCAGACACTTTACCGTAAGGAAGAACAGGAGGCAAACGCCGCCGCAGGACTGGATCTTCGTAGATAGGGTGGCAGATAAAGTGCTGACAATGAATGGAATGATATGTTGGTCCTGCGCCGTTTTTGCTGCAGGAGCGTTCAGTTAAATCGCTGATAGTTAAGAATATAACCGCCACCGCAACAAACGGCGGCTCGGAGTTTAAAAGATAGATATGGCAAACAAGATAGACAGAGTTCCGGTAAGGGAACAGGACCCTAAGGTCCGGGCAACAAACTTTGAAGAGGTATGCTACGGCTATAATGCACAGGAGGCAATGCTGGAAGCGTCCAGATGCCTTAACTGCAAGAAACCCAGGTGTGTGGATGCCTGCCCCGTTGGCATAAACATACCGGCATTTGTACATCAGGTTCTGGAAGGAGACTTCAAGGGAGCGTACGATACAATCAGTCAGGACAGTTCTCTTCCTGCAATCTGCGGAAGGGTTTGCCCACAGGAAACCCAGTGCGAAGGAAGTTGCATCCTTGGAGTAAAGGGGCAGAGCGTTTCAATCGGCAAGCTGGAAAGGTTTGTCGCCGATTACAATCAGGAACACCTGGAACAAGTACAATATTCTGAGGCACATCATAATAATTTCAGAGAAAGGATAGAGGAAAGACGGGAGTGTATAAGGCAAATGCGTTCGGGGTTTGTAAAAAGAGAGGGGGATGCGGCTGTTAAGGTGGCTGTGATAGGAAGCGGCCCGGCAGGCCTGGCGTGTGCATCAGACCTTGCAAAACTGGGATACAATGTTACAATATTCGAGAGTCTCCATAAGCCTGGCGGAGTGCTGACATACGGAATTCCGGAGTTCAGGCTTCCTAAGAAAGCCGTGGTAGAGAAGGAGTTGCAGAAACTCATTGATATGGGTATCAAGATAGAGACTGATGTTTTTGTGGGAAGGACAGTCACCATCGATGACCTTATGGACAAGGAAGGTTTCAAGGCGGTGTTCGTGGGAACGGGAGCTGGACTTCCTATGTTCCTCGGCATTCCGGGAGAGAATCTCAACGGAGTTTTTTCCGCCAACGAATATCTTACCCGCAACAATCTCATGCAGGCATTCAGCAAGGAAAGCGACACTCCGATTTTCCGTGCTAAGAAAGTTTGTGTGGTAGGCGGCGGAAACGTTGCGATGGATGCCGCTCGTACGGCTCTGAGGCTTGGCTCAGAGGTGACGATAGTCTATCGCAGAACAGAAAAGGAACTTCCTGCGCGTGCAGAAGAAGTGCATCACGCAATGGAAGAGGGAATCAGATTCCAGATGCTGACAAACCCTGTTGAGGTGCTCGGAGACGAAAACGGATGGGTCAGGGGAATACGCTGCATCCGAATGGAACTCGGCGAGCCGGACGAGAGCGGAAGGCGTTCTCCGGTTCCAATCCAAGGCTCTGAGTTCGAGATAGAAACGGATGCGCTGATAGTGGCTCTCGGAACCAAGATTAACCGCCTGATAGCGGATACTACTCCAGGACTTGAAACGGACCGCAAGGGAAGGCTTTTGACCACGGAAACCGCCACTAGCCGCAAGGGAGTTTTCGCCGGCGGAGATGTCGTTACCGGAGCCGCAACAGTAATCTTAGCAATGGGTGAGGGGCGCAAAGCCGCTGCCGCTATCCACCGCTATCTCAGGGGCGATGGTTCCTTGTAAGTTCCTGATAGTCAGCATCCCCACAATTAAGCCGTTCCAATAAAATGTAGTTGTTTTATAACTGATTGGTAATTAGCGTATTATAGAACACCATCGCCCTTCCGACATTCTTTTATATCTTTGTTCAGTTTTATTATTGTTTTTATTCAGAGATGGCACAAGTACAGAAACCAAGCATTCCTAAGGGAACGAGAGATTTTTCTCCGGAGCAGATGGCCGGAAGGAATTACATATTCGATACAATCAAGAGCGTTTTCAAGCAGTTTGGCTACAAGCCGATCGAGACTCCGTCTATGGAGAATCTTTCCACTCTGCTTGGCAAGTACGGAGAGGAAGGAGATAAGCTCCTGTTCAAGGTTCTGAACAGCGGAGAGGCGTTCGCAGGCATCAACTCAGAAGACCTGAATGCCGGAAGCAACTCGCTGAGTCTCAAGGTCTGCGAGAAAGGTCTCAGATATGATCTCACGGTTCCGTTTGCAAGGTACGTGGTGCAGCACCGCAATGAGATAACCTTCCCGTTCAAGCGCTATCAGATACAGCCGGTGTGGAGAGCAGACCGTCCGCAGAAAGGCCGCTACAGAGAGTTCTATCAGTGCGATGTTGACGTTATCGGAAGCAAGAGCCTTCTCAACGAGCTGGAACTCGTCCAGATAGTGGACAAGGTGTTCGGAAAGTTCGGAATCAACGTCTGCATCAAGATCAACAACCGCAAGATTCTGGCAGGCCTTGCAGAAGTGATGGGCTTCCCTGAAAAACTCGTGGAGATCACCATTGCGATGGACAAGATAGACAAGATCGGGCTTGAGGCAGTGAAGGAAGAAATGCTTGCCGAGGGAGTGGATGAAAAGGGCTTCTCCATCCTGGAACCGGTACTCACTTTCAACGGCACAACAGATGAGAAAACCGCTCTCATCAGCGATGTTGTAAATGCCAGCGAGACAGGCCGTAAGGGAGTTGAAGAGTTGCAGACATTGTTTAATTATATCGCCCAGGCAAACATATCCCAGAAGGTGGAAATCGACCTTTCCCTTGCAAGAGGACTGAACTATTACACGGGTGCAATCTTTGAGGTGAAGGCTCTGGATTTTGCAATCGGAAGCATCTGCGGCGGAGGACGTTACGACAACCTCACCGGCATCTTTGGACTTCCTGATGTTTCAGGCGTGGGAATATCATTTGGCGCAGATAGAATCTACGATGTCCTTACAGGCCTTGACAAGTTCCCTAAGGAAGCGATCGGCGGAACAAAAGTCCTGCTCTCGAATATGGACGACGCTTCCGTTGCATACCTTCTTCCGCTTGCAGAAAAGCTCCGTGAAAACAATGTTAACTGTGAAGTTTATCCGGATTCAAGCAAACTCAAGAAACAATTCGAATACGCAGAGAAAAACAATATTCCTTTCTTCATAATCGCTGGAGAATCAGAGGTTCAGGCCGGAACTGCAAACATCAAGAACCTGGAGACCGGAGAGCAGATCACCGTTCCGGTTTCAGAAGCCCCGGCCTTCTTCCTGTAAACAGTACAATATCCAGTAAACCGTGCCCGGTGATCCATTTTCTGGACCACAGGTACTGCATTTGCGCTGAAAGTGATACCGGTGTCCCGTTTTTAGAACCACCGGCAACAAAATTGCCCGAAAATGCTGCCGGTCCCCTGATTATTGGGACACCGGCATCACTTTGGGGTGAAATAAGGCCGGAGAGCAGAAAAATTTTGAAATTCGGAAAATTGTGTATCTTTGCAGTCCAATACCGCGGGGTAGAGCAGTTGGTAGCTCGTCGGGCTCATAACCCGGAGGTCGGATGGTTCGAGTCCTCCCCCCGCTACCAAGAAGAGAAGTTGCTGAAAAATCAGCAACTTCTTTTATTTCATCTCATTAGTCTCTTTTTTATGATAGTATGCAAATGCGTACTATTGTATCTTACAGATACTTAGAAACTTATTTAAATCCTGTTTTTTGTTCACCTGACAAATGATCTTATCTGAACCTTTTGGCAGATTTTTTGAGATAATTCACGAGTAAAAAAAGTTACAAAAAAGTTGCATTTATAATATAAGTATGTAAATTTGCCATCGTTTTGCGTTTGCCGGTACATATGTCGCTGACAGCAAAACTGAAATAGCTCCAGACGATTCAAGTACTACATTTATTTACTACGGTTCCAATTATCGGATATCAAAAGTTGGTGATATTCGGTGATGGATTTTTTTTATACGATGACGGGGATATGTGGATGAAGATGTGATGGTGGGGGGGGGGAATGCTTGAGGCTGAGCTGAATAAAACGATTAATAATTTAGAGTGTCATATAATTTGAAAAAGGTTGTACTAGTTTTGCTGTTGTTCCTTTGCGGGCTTCCGGCGGCCTTCTCGCAGGAGAGAGAAACAGGCCATGTCGGAAGGCAGATATACTACAGGAAGATGTATACTCTGTTTGATGCCGATTACAAGGACAACGCCAAGAACATGGCCTTCATCATGAATGAAGTGGGGCGAATTCTCAAGGATCCGCAGATGGGCATTTCCAAAATCTCCATCATTTCTTCCGCATCTCCTGACGGATTCCATATGCGTAACGAGAAGTTTTCCCAGGAGAGGGCAGCCAACACCGTGCAGATTATTTCCGCCCGTTATCCGGAAACCAAAGATCTCTTTGAAGTTGTTTCAAAGGGTGTGGACTGGGACGGCACGATCCAGCTTGTCGAGGCTTCCGATGTTGAATACAAAGACGAGATCCTGAAGATTCTCCGCGATGCTCCGGTTGAAGAAGAGGCAGACGGAATCCTGGTTTATCCTCGTCACGACCAGCTGCTCCGCCTCCATGGTGGCGAGCCTTACAGATGGCTTGTGGAAAACACCTTCGGAGAACTCCGCAAGACTATCGTTGAAGTGTGGTACTGGAAAGAGATTCCGGCAGAACCTGTCGTTGAAAAAGATACAGTAAAGCCTGTTCTTCCAGAAGAACCGAAACCGGTGGTTAAGGTTCCTGAAGTTATGCCTCAGCCTTGCTTTGCTATCAAGACAAACCTTCTCTACGACTTTGTTGCAACTCCAAACCTCTCCATCGAGATACCTATCAAGAATAAATGGAGCATAGGAGCAGAGTATGACTTCCCATGGTGGATTTGGAAAGACAACTCTAGAGCTTTCCAGATTCAGTACTGGAACATTTACCTGAGGCGCTGGCTCGGCAACCGTGCAAAGAAGGATGTTCTTTCCGGATGGTTTGTTGGCCTTAACGCCGGGGGCGGTTATTATGATATTGAGCCGCACCGTTCTCTTCCGCACAGAGGATATCAGGGCTGGGGCCTGACTGGAGCCTTTGAAGCCGGCTATGCATTCTATCTCAGCAGCAGGTGGAGCTTTGAGCTTTCCGTTGCGGCAGGCTATATGCATACAGATTATTCCAAGTATAAGGCCGTAATGGATGACGAGCACCTTGTATGGCAGCACGACGACCATCGCGACTGGTTTGGACCTACCAAGGTCAATGCTTCTCTTGTGTACCTGATCTACCATAAAGGCGGATGCGCCAAGAGAAAGCAGATTAGACAGGAAAGGAGGCTTGAAAGATGAAGACTATCAAGTATATAATGGCGTTAGCCTTTGTTTTGGCTTTGTTTGGATGCCAGAGGCGTCCTCTGGAGTATTACTATAAACCGGAGGCCAAAATGCTCCTTGAAGTTGACTGGAGCGACTTCCCTGAGCTGCCTACAGGTGTAACCGTTTTTATCTACAAAGAGGGTGAAGCCCCAAGGTCTTTTACCTCCAGTGAGGTTAAAAAGCCTGAATTCAATATTACCGCCGGACGTTACAAGATGTTTGTGATGAACCAGTCCCTTACAGAAATCGGTGGAGTCAATTTCAGCGATATGGGAACGTACGAAAATGCGGAGGCTATTCTTTCCAAGGTTGCATCCAAGTGGTACTCAGTTCTCAAGGGCGTTATCTCTTCTTCAGAGGGAGAAGGCCTTATCGGTGTCGGTATCCAGCCGGACGACTTGGGAATAGGCATAATACCTGAGTTTGAAATAACCGAGGCAGAGGTTCAGGAATTCCAGTACAAGTACGCAAAGTGGAAGAAAGGAAAGGGAAAGAAAGACGGAAACGGCGAAGCTGCGGACGATGCTCCTTACGACAAGGATGCTCCTATTTTAAGGACTGTAAAGGTTACTCCTCACAACGTGGTTTCCCAGCTCAAGGTTAAGGTGAATTTCCACAACATTCAGAACCTCTACACCGTAAGGGCTTCTATGGAAAGCCTTGCAGAGTCCTTCCTCCTTACACAGGGAACCACATCGCAGAAGGAAGTTGCACAGCTTATTGAGCAGTGGAATCTCGTAAAGACTTCTGCAGACGGTAAAGACGGTTATGTGGAAGGCATGATAACCACCTTTGCTCTGCCTAACGGAGTGACAAGCGTACTTAACAGGACTCCGGAGTCGAACATATTGACAGTCCAGTGTATGCACGCGGACAAGAAGACCTATACTACGGAACAGTTTGAGGTTGGAGACAAGCTGAAGATAACCCTCAATCCGAAGTATTACAGAATGATTATGGAGGTTGAGGTCGGGCCTATCTATCTTCCTAACCACGACCCTGGCGGAGACGGCGGCGGATTCGTTTCTTATGTGGAAGACTGGGACGATGTGGTTGATGTGGATATACCGATTTAATTTATTGACAGACAATAAACAAGAAATATTAACAATAAACAACATTTAACTAATTACTAACTCTTAAAACAAATTTGCTTTATGAAAAAAATGTTCCTTCTTGCAGCTGCAGCTCTCGTAGCTTTCGCTAGCTGCTCAAAGAGCGATGTCGAGAAAGCAGCAGAGACCAAGGCTATCGGTTTCAACGGCTATACCGGCCGTGCCGTTACCAAGGCTAACGCTTCTCTCATCGACAAGGGTACAACCGAACTTCTGAGCGGATCCAAGTTCGTGGTGTACGCTTACAACACAGGTTCTGCCGCTTGGGCAAAATCTGTTTCTGACGTTTTCATGAACGGAGTTACCGTAACTTACGCTGGTGGCGGCAAGACCGATCCTACCAAGTACACTTACACTCCGCTCCGTTACTGGCCAAACGATGAGGCTAACAACAAGCTCACGTTCTTTGCTTACTATCCACAGGGTGGTACAGGCATCACCGCTCCTACCAACGGTTGGGGCGCTTACAGTTTCACTGCCCAGACCGATCCAAAGAACATGGTTGACTTCTGCCTTTCTGAGGTTGCTGCTAACCAGGTTTACAGCTCTACCAACAGTGGAACTGACGGTGTAGTAAACATGAAGTTCTACCACACCCTTACCATGGTTAAGTTCCAGGTAAAGACTGACGCTGACTATGCAACTGACGGAACTACCATTACCCTGAAGAGCATCAGCCTCGCAGGCGTAAAGACCACCGGTACACTGACTCCAGACAACACTACCGCTGCTTGGAGCGCACAGGCTGGCGCAACAGCTTTGGACGTATGCACTGCTGACAAGGCTCTGAGTACTTCAGCTATTTTCGTTCCTACCGGAACTGAGAAAGACGACGCTTACCTGATGGTTCCTCAGACTCTTGGAGACGATGTAATTGCTACTATCGTTTACGAGGTTAAGACCGGTTCTGACGCTGCAGTTACCAACACTGCAACTGTTCAGCTGAACACAGACGCTACCGTTAAGGCTTGGGACATGAACAAGAACATTGTCTACACCTTCGTAGTTGGCCTGAAGCCTATTAAGTTCACCGCTGAGGTTGCTGACTGGGCTGCTAAGCAGGACGTAAGCTTTGACGTTAACTAATCTTGCATTGCAAGTAGTATTTATCCGGGAGGGCCTGACCGCCCTTCCGGGTACCAGAAAAAAATATAAAATTTAAGATATGAGATTTAGTATCGGACAAGTGAAAAGACTGGCGGCTCTGCTCTTATTCGGCCTGCTTGCCCTTTCCTGCAGCAAGGGAAGTGCAACCGAGGAAATAGAGTACCAGAAGCAGCTGTCTTTCAGCGGATACACAGCACGTTCCGTAACTAAGGCTGGAGATACTTTCGTTTCCACGACAGAGCTTCCGGGCGGAAAGTCGTTTGGCGTGTATGCCTACAATACAGGTTCGTCGACCACGTTTGTTCCGGCAAACATCGGAGACTACACTGTGTTTATGAGCAACGTTGCAGTAACCTATAACGGAAGCGGAGCATCAACGCCAACTAATTACACCTACAGCCCTCTGCGCTACTGGCCAAACACAAAGGAGAGCAACCGTCTGGCGTTCTTTGCCTACTATCCTTATGGTGGAGCCGGCATTACCGGATTCTCCGGTTATGGAAGCTTTACCTTTGAAGTCCAGACCGCTGCAGCCAGCCAGGTGGACTTTATGATATCCGATGTTGAGGCTAACCAGATGTATGGTTCAGCAACCGGCGGAACCGATATCGAGAAGCTGAAGTTCTACCACATGCTTACACAGGTGAGATTCAAGGGAATAACCGACGCTCCGTCAGGCGCTACCGTGAAGATTAATTCTCTTCAGCTCACCGGTATCGTAAAGAAAGGAGTTCTGACTCCGGCAGTTTCCGCAGCAAGTTCTACCTGGGCTCCAGGTTCCGAAACCGATACCTATACAATTACATTGAAGAACATTAATCTTCCGAGCAACTATTCTGACGCTACTGTTGAGGCTGCAGACATCGCTGAGGCAAACCAGACACTCCTGCTTCTTCCCCAGACACTTGCTTCAACGGCCAAGATGATTGTGAACTACACTATAACTACAACTACTCCTGCAAGGACCATCACAGAGGAAAGGGAGCTGGCTCTCAACAGTGCCACTCCGACCTGGACACGCAACCAGCAGATTGTTTACACCCTGAACATTGGCTTGCATCCGATCGAGTTCACTGCACAGGTTGTAGACTGGAGCGGAAGTGACCAAATCGTAATCGTGAATTAAAATGAAATATATCAGAACACATATTTTGATGTTTGCCATGCTGGCCATCGCGGCAGTGTCCTGTTCTAAGGGAAGCACCGTGGACACTCCGATTACCCAGCCTGACCCGGACAAACCTGCAGTGGAGGCTTCTCTGCCTAACATCAGTTTCGGCAAGGTTTCTACAAAGGGTTTGATGAACGATGCGGATTTGAAACACAACGGCAACAAGATTAAGGTGTATGACCTTCTGTCCAGTTTCAACGGTACAATCACCGGATGGGACGGAGTTTCCCCTTACATCGCAGACGAAGTGATCTACGATGGTTCGGATATTTGGAAATATGTATCCAACGGCGTTTATCCTTGGACATCCACAGGAGTTCACAAGTTCTTCGGCTACCTTAGCTATGATGCGATTGAAGGCAAGAACATTACCGACCTGTTCACTCCGACCCTGACAACCTCGGGCGCAAATCCGACCCTTACTGTTCCGTCCATATCGTTCACTTCATCATCAACGCAGTTCGACTTCATTTATTCCGATGTGGTCCAAAGGTATGCTACAGACAAGAATTATCAGGTTGTCCCATTGTTTTTCAAGCATCTGTTCACCGCGCTGAGCGTTCAGGTAGAGAATACTTCAGAAGTTCCTGTCAGGGTAAACAACATCTATTTCGAGAATCTGAAGAATACCAATTCAGCAACGGTTACATTTGATTCTCCGACTTCAAGGGTTACTTACGGAACGGTTACCAATAGCGGTAGTTTCTTCCCTGCGATGACATCCCAGGAGCTTAACAAGGACCAGAGCTACGACGCCCTGACAAAGCAGAGGATGCCGTCCGAAAAGACATTCTTCCTTCTTTGGCCTCTGAGCGCTGCTGATATTTCTCCAACCAATGCTGAAACCGATCCGGACAGGATCGCCGCAGGAAGTCAGTATCTGGCTACAGATTCCCTGATAGTGGTCAATTACCAGCTTTATGTTGGTGGCGAGTGGAAACCGGCCAGGACTGCCAGAATGAAAATTCCTGACATTGCCTGGGAGGCAGGAAAGAAAAACCATTTCAATATTCAGTTCACCGACAAGATAATCCAGCTTACCTGCGAAGTTCTTCCTTGGGATTACAACGAGTATGACGTGGATTATTCAGAGGGTTCCGTAGTTTGTCCTCAGGGGCTGAAGTTTGATGCTTCGACTTGCAGTGTAAACGATGCCACCAAGATGGTTACGGTTACATCCGGACAGAGTCCTAAAGCAACCTTCACTATAGTGGCTCCTGTTGGAGGTACTTGGAGGGTCGGAATAACTGGAGATACGCAGTATTTCACCGTTGAGCCAAATACCGGGTCTATCAATCCTACCGTTTCCGGAGGCCTTGTAACTCTTACGATAGTTCCAAACCTGTCTCTTTCCAGGCCTACGGACAAATCTATTCATCTTTCTTTCAGCGTTACAAAGGGTACCCGCGAAATTTCTGCTAACGATGAAATCAATAGAGACGATTGGGAGATAGTTCTTCCTTCAAATTAATGGATATGAAAAGAAATTATATACTGTTGATAGCGCTTTCAGTCTTTGTCCTGTCCTCTTGCACCAAAGGGGATAAGGTCATAGCAGAAGGAGAAACAAGCGGCATTGCCCTGACGGTTGTCTGCAAGGAGGCGTCCACCAAGGCTACAAGGCCAGGTGAGGATGCATATAACGAGAACCGTCTGCGTTCCATTGACTATTTCTTCTATCCGGAAGGAGGAACAGGCTCCAATGCGGTTATCCACAAAAGGGTAGGTGTTGATGTTGTCGGTCAGCATACAATATCCGTTAACCTGGATGAGGCTACTCTCAATACAGTGCTTTTTCCTGGCTACAACCAGACATGCCAGGTTGCGGTTATTGCCAACTATCCTACAGAAATCACGGGCAATCCCGATCTTGAAACCCTGAAGGGCCTTACGCTGAGTACAGACTTCAAGGGTTCTCCTGTCCAGCCGTCCTTCGTGATGTTCGGTACGGAAACGGTTCAGCTAATTAGCCGCAAGCAGACAACTGTTGCAGCCCCTACAGTGGAGTTGCGCAGGGTGGCTTCCAAGGTAACCCTCTCCGCTCACGTTTCCCAGAGCGTGGAGATAACCAACAAAATAATTGTCGGGGGAGTTGAGTATGACCGTATCGAGACCTGGACTCCTAACATGGAAGGAATGAAGCTTTATCTGGTGAACGGTGAGAAAAACGCCGTTGTGGAGGGAGACCCTTCCATGGTGGCAACTCACGAACTCTTCAAGTATAGTGAGAGAGAGTTTACAAACGAGACAGAGACTCACACTATTACCAGACAGGTGTATAATGCCGGTACTAGCTCTTGGACTACTGTTACTAGTACAGAGGAGTTCATCAAGTCTTTTCCTTATTATACCTATCCTGAGACTTGGCTCAACAACGATCCTAAAGAGCCTTACCTGAAGCTTGTGCTTCCTTGGACAAGGCAGGCTGGATCTGACGAACACGGATCCTGGGGTTCTGTTCAGAAGCAGTTCTACTATCACGTTGTGCTCCCTAACAATGCTACTGGATTTGTCAGCAACAACTGGTACAAGATATTCCTTGAGGTGGCTATTCTCGGAAGCGATACAGACGAGGCTCAGGTAGACATTGAAGGCAATTACTATGTTGTTCCTTGGAATTCCACCGTAGTGGAAAAACAGGTGGACATTCTGAGTACGAGGTATCTGTCAGTTGCGTTCAATTCCTACACAATGCCGAACACCCAAACCCTAAAGATACCTTATGTTACCAGCAACAAGTGCGAGATAGCGGACCTCAACGTAAAGCAGTACAACTTCAACACAAACCAGTATGTAGACAAAACCGCGACTGCCCTTGCCGATAACTGGGTGACCCTGGATAATAACAACAACATTGTTATAAATCACGAATTGAACAATGATCTGACATCTAGTGGTTTTGATGCCTCTCCATATATTTTCACGTTCAAAATCTGGCATCAGGATCTGCATTCATACGTGGAGGAGTTGACTATCACCCAGGATCCGGCCATGTATATTGAGCAGGATACCACGACCACAGGCCGTCCTGTCTTTGTCAACAGCACATCAAGTACCCAGTCCAATTATGCACATCCATATGGAACAAGCAATTATTATTTGGGTGTAATTATTAACCGTAGTGCCATTAATGATCAAGGTGGCAATACGAATCCAAGGCAATATACTGTACACGTATCGGTATTGGAAAATTCTAACTGGTATCTGGGTGATCCAAGAGTGTCAACCGGTACTACTCTTTCAAACCTTCCAGAAAGAACCACTGCAACCGGAACCACCGGATTGTACAGGTACAGGCAAACCGATGATGGAATGGATGATTGTATTGCTCCTGTTTTCAAGATAGCGTCTTCTTACGGAAGAACTTATGCCCTTTCCTATGAACAGGCTGTAAGAAGATGCGCGGCCTATCAGGAAAACGGTTATCCTGCAGGACGCTGGAGACTGCCAACCGCAGCTGAAATCCAATTCCTGGTAACCCTTTCGGATAAAGGAAAGATTCCGGCACTGTTCTCCGCTTCTATTTCAGGTAATCAAGTAAGTGCATACTGGGCTGCGGGAAGGAAAGCCTTTGACGGTACAAATTTCACCACTATTCCAACCACCGCCACCCTGAGCGGACAGAATACAACACAAGGTGAAAGATACTATACATATAATTCCAGGTATTATTATGTCTATACACGTTGTGTTTATGATGTTTGGTATTGGGGAGATGACAAGGTTGCCAATCCTGGACAGTGGGCTGGCTACAACGACTAATCTATCGCGAATATGAAAAGGCTTATATATATATTCTTGATTCTGCTTGGATTCACATCCTGCGTGAAAAACGACAGGGTGCTTGAGGAAGATACGGAAGAGAACGGAAAAAAGGTGGAACTGGTGTTTGGGGTGAAACTTCCCGAGATGCCAGAAACCAAGGTTATGGCAGACAATCCGCAGGTAACGACTTTGCATGTTGCGGTATTCGGAGGTTCAGGCTTCCTTAAGGAGTATGTTCAGGCGGAGCCGCTGTCAGGCGCAACTACAAATGGAGACGAATACTCTTACAAGGTGCGTCTTTCTCTCAGCGACAGCCATCTTAAGGTTCATTTCATTGCCAACGGCCCTTCAACCCTCCCGTTCCGCTATGAGGACGAGGTTATGTCTGCACTTTCGACATCCAATCCTCAGGATGCATACTGGCAGAAGATAGAGTTGCCAAACGGCATTACCGCCCAGAAGAATCCGGACGGGACATATATCAAGGTTAATGGTGAATATCAGGTTACAAACGAGACCAAGGCTTATTTCCAGCATATACCTCTCATCAGGAACTTTGCCAAGATAGAGGTAATTACTGATGCTGACTGTGAAGCTAATGATTTCCATCTGATTTCCTATGCCGTGGTCAACAAGCCGACCAAGGGAAGCATAGCGCCGTATAACTCCGGTGCCGGATCTTTCATTACGGATTACAAGGACAAGACTTATGCACAGCTGAAAGCGTCTTATCCGGGAAACATTCCTGCAGACGCCACTATGGATACCGATATTCCGGCTCCTTCCGCTTTTTCCAACGCTCCTTTCTATATGTATGAAAGGCCAGTTCCTACGGAAAATCCTACATATATCCTAGTCTATGGAACATACAAGAGGAGCAATCCGCAGAAGAACTGCTACTACAGGCTGGAACTTATGGATAACGAGGGTTATTATGCCATCTACAGGAATTTCAGGTATCAGGTTATCATCACCAGCATTAAGAGAGAGGGCAGCGATACTCCTGAGGATGCCGTAAACGCAGCAGGTAGCGGTGACGTTTCTACAGACACTAAGACCGAGAACCTTTCAGATATCTCTGACGGCAGGGCACGTCTCTACGTGGAGTATATGGAGAAGACGATCATCGGTGGCGGCGGCACAGTTACGCTGAAGTATAAGTTCATCCCGGATGTTAACAGCACAAGTCCTAATCCGCAGTCCAATGGAGATGACGTTGTCATTACCCCTGGCGCTGCCGGATCCAGCGGTGCGGTAATCAACGGTGCCGTTACCAAGGCTGCTTCTGATGACAGCGATGGCTGGAGAACTTTGAGTTTCACTGCCGCCACGGCCTCTAACCTGACCAAGACCCAGACTTTGAACATCCAGGGAAACTACACTTATCAGGGAGTGGCTCACAGGCTCTTCAGAAACGTTACTTTCAAGTTGCTGGAAACCCAGAACCTGACGGTAGTATGCAACCCGAGTGAGCTTGAACACGGTGCCGGCAAGCTTGTAGATGTTCTTATCAAGCTTCCTAAAGACCTTCCTCGTTCATTCTTCCCGATGAAACTTCATATCGAGGTGGAGAAGCTTAGTCTGACTCCTTATAACGATAACCTCCCGGTATATCCGGGCAAGTCCCTCGTTGACGGAACAACTAATACGTATTATTTCGTAAAAGAATTGACATACGATGATTATCTTGCCTTGCAGGACGCTTCCACAGACGACAAGGTAACCGTAACCACGCATTTCAAGACCACCAAGGATGCTTCGGACAGCCAGGTTTATGTTACAGCGCAATACTTTAACACAAATCACGGCGGTTTCACCACATATACGATGAAGGATTTCACCGACCTCAAGTTCAGCAATTATGTCCAGACCGAACCGAATGAGCCAGTTACATTCGAATTTGATATGAATGGAAGTGATGTTCCTTCAACCGTTACGTTGACGCTTACAGGTCTGAAACCAGATCCAAGCAGCGCTACGGGAGCAACCCTTGTCCAGATAGGATCTTCCAACTCCTATACCTGGACACCTAGCGGTTCAAGCGCTTCCATCGGTCTGCTTACCACTACCGACGGCGGTTATTACAAGGTTGAGCTTAGTGCCAACCACTATAACAATGCCGCCCTCGATAACCTTCAGTCATACAACAATCCAAGGTTCACTTCTCCTACAGGAAATATTGGAGCCGGTGCCGGTCAGGAAGTCCAGTTTGCATACAATTATCCGAATGCAGCCTCCGTTCAGCCGGTAACCTTCACGTTGTCTGGCCTTAGACCGAGGTCTACGGATACCCAGTTCCAGGATTTGGGCGGCGGCAAGTGGCTTTATACACCATCAAGCGCTACTGCGGCCCAGACAGTTTACTTTGAAACCACGGCCTGGAACGCTTCAGTATCCGTATCTATGGATGGTGATTCTTACTATGCCGCAGGTCCTTACACCAAGAATTCAGTGAATTCTGTAAATATAGCCCAGGGTGCTTTGAGATTTAGCGGATTTACTGGTAACCAAACGGTTACATATTATAATGCTTCTGGAAATGTAGGAACCTTCACAACTAACAGAGGAGGCAATAGGCCGAATTATTACTATAGAAATCCTCAGTTTACTTTGAACCGAACAGATTTCGTTAATAATGATATGGTTTATTTCTCATATGGAACAGGAACGAACATCCGTTATTC
Organism: Bacteroidales bacterium; assembly: GCA_017550655.1. Taxonomy (GTDB): domain Bacteria; phylum Bacteroidota; class Bacteroidia; order Bacteroidales; family UBA932; genus Egerieousia. Next base: position 142,598 of record JAFZOK010000024.1, read on the forward strand.
TACGGAAGCGTATTCTATTGCAACTTTGACATCTAAGACGGCTACTAATTACATCACCGTTACCTGGCAAACTACACCTCCAACGTTCTAATCGCCGAGAAAAGATAATTGTAATAAACAATACCAATACTTCAAGGGCGTTCCGGATACTCCCCGGAGCGCCTTTGTTATGTGGAATTTTGTTGACTTTTACTTGACAGTTAGGCGGGACAGTCTGTTTGACAAGAGTTCCCGGTATGAAGATTTGAGGTTTGCCGGGAGGAAGGAACTGTCTATGAGGATTTCCCAGGACGGGAGGTTTGAGGCCATCTTGTCTATTAATCGCTGAGCCACAGTTTCAGGAATGCCGCTATTGACCATTGCACGGGAAAAGGTAGAGCGGTCAAAGCCGATTTTGTTTCCGCCAACCTCAAAAGTCATTGCCATTTCATCGGGATCGGCAGGATCTGCAAGAAGTACTGAAAGAAGGTCGTATGCAGGGGATAAGGCGTAGTTGCCGTTTCCGGTATCAATCAGGGAGAAATTCTTGCAGTGCATATCGGTATTGCCTGTTATCCAGGAGAAGAGGACCACTTCCCAGAATCTCTGGACATCAAGCATGGGAGCGGCAGCGTACCGTTTTACGGTTTCTGCAAGCTGCTGGTAGGTGCCATGGTATTTATGTTCTGTAAGACGGTTTGAGAGCTGGCACATATCCAGCATGGATATCTTCTTGCCCTTTGAGCTACGATCCATTCTTAAAGACAAATATCCAATTTCCCCATCGGCAAGGCGTATGAGAGTATGCCGGGCTGTGCGGATATGGGCAGAGTCTGCCATCTTCATGGTAAGATCTTCTATCTCAGGCAGAAATGGATATTTGGAACTCTGAGGTTTGAAGATGTATTTGCCCCAAAGGCCGACAATGGTAAACTTGGCGGGTTCATTTTTCCCTCCGCGATTTACATCCAAAGACATTTTTGCCTGCACGCCGGTTACCGAGGCGCTTGTAAGAATGACTTGGCGGGCAAGTTCACTCATGTTGTCTCTGGTATAAGGCATATAAGGTGCCTGCGGGCTGCCAAAAAAGCGCCTCGCACATTCAGGATGAAAATCCACTTGGCCTTCATCCAATTCGCGATAACAATACAGACATTTATTCATGACTTGCCGGTTTAACGCTGATGTTTCCAATACAATCTTTGCAGCATGCCATAAGAAGAGACATCCTGTCTCGGGCATCAATCTTCCAGGAAGAAGAGGCGATATCCAATAGCCAGCCTTCCGGTATCAGGCCGTCAAAGACCGGAAACATCATTTCCTTGAAATAGGGTTTCTCTGTCAGGGGCATGGTAGGACTTATAGCTACAGCATCTGGGTTGGAGAGAAATTCCTTGTCGTATCCGAAATGAAAACCCTCCTCGTCTTCTGTCAGGATGCCGCAGAATAAATCATTTACATAGATTTCTGTCTGTTTCATAATTGTTCATTTTTTACGGGTCCGAGACATTCGCCAAAGAGAGATAGAACGGAGTTTACCTTATCCATTCTGAGGGTTTGTTTTCCTTGTTCCAAGTCTCTGACAAAACGCAGACCAACTCCAGACCTTTCGGCCAGTTCTACCTGAGTTAGCTTGTTTGCCTTTCTTTTTTGTTTTATGTGTTTAGAAAGTGTCATGGATTTTATACTTAATCGGGTACAAATATACAAATAATTTAAAAAAATTATACCCGTATAGATATAATTTTTTGGGATATGTAGTAATTTATATCTGAGCGGGTATAAATTGTGTTGTCGCTGAAGCTATTAAGGATGATTATTCAAGCTTTGGGTTGAACAATGCAAAAATTGTATTACTTTGTTTGCAATATGAAATGGTCGGGGTTTAGGATAGTTTTGATGGCGGGGTTTCTGGCCTTGAGCAGTAGTTTTCTGTGGGGGCAGGATTTGAGTTTGCGTGCACTGAATTACTGGGATAAGTACGATTTGTCCGATTCCACTTTATATAGGCCTGTTGCCGGGGAGGATTCTTTCTCCGCGATGGAGTCAGAGGCCTCGAATTTCTTTGCTTTGCTTAAGAATGTTCCCGATTCTGTTGCCAGGATTGCAGTGGGTAATTATCTGGATAAGGCCGCATTGGCAAGTAGAGACGGTTTTGATGCCTATGGGCAGATTCTGGGCATCGCGGAGAAGTATTTTTACAATGTGAATTCTCCTTATTATTGTGAGGAGATGCTTCTGCCGTTCCTGGACCACATGATTGCCAGAGCGGATATTCCTGAAGTGGAGAAGAGCCGGGAAAAGTACCTGGCAATGCTGATCAGGCGCAATGCCGTGGGAAGCAAGGCGGAGGATTTTGTATTTAATCTTATTCATTTACCGGAGCAACTAATCTTTACTGATGGAGATACTCATGAACCAGTATCTCTGTATGAAATTGTGGATATTGAAGAGACTCTTATAAGCAAGCCGCTTTTGATAGTGTTCTATTCCGCGGATTGCAGGGATTGCCTGGATGGTATTGACCGTCTCTCCCATTCTCCGGTGGTTCGGGAGAGGGTTTCTTCCGGAAAGATGAACGTTCTGGTTGTTTGTGTGGAAGGGAATTGTCGTTCTTCTGTATCTAAGATGCCAAAGGATTGGATTGTTGCAGAGGATATTTCCGAAGAGTATCATAAAAACATCGTGGAAACATCTCTGTACAGTGTGCGGCAGACTCCAAGTGTATATATGCTGGATGAGAAAGGGGTGGTGCTTTTGAAAGATGCTAGCGTTTCCTCCGCAATTCAGTTTCTGCTGGAGCAGTAAATGTGGATTCTTTGGGATTTTTTCTTAAATTTGAGAATTGAAGAGTATTTATTGAATTTAACGATATAGTCAATGAAAATCAAGACTGTTTTTGCCGCAGCGCTTCTGCTGCTTGTCTGCTTTGCGAATGACGCGAAGGGACAGAAGGCGGCCATCAAGACAAATCTGCTCTACGATGCTACCGCCACCATCAATCTGGGCGTGGAGTTCGGGTTGAGTGACAGATGGACAATGGATGTCTCAGGAAACTTCAATCCTTTCCGCTTCCACGGAGGACACCGCTGGAAGCACTGGATGGTGCAGCCGGAGCTCAGGTACTGGTTCTGCGACCGCTTTGCGGGCAGTTTCTTTGCAGTTCACGCTCTCGGCGGAATGTATGATGTGGGAAACATAGATTTCCTGAAATTCAAAATCCTGAATGCGGACTTCGAGAAAATGAAAAACAAGCGCTACGAAGGCTGGACTGCCGGTGTAGGTGTAGGCTGGGGACACGACTGGATTCTTTCCAAGCACCTGAACCTCGAGATTGAACTGGCGGCTGGCTATATGTATGCAAAGCATGACAAGTATCAGCCTTACAATGCGCACACGCCTTATATAAAGGGCGCGGACCGTCATTTCTTTGCACCTACAAAGGCTGCCTTGAGTTTGGTTTATGTATTTTAATCGGCGACAAAAATGAAGAATATGAGAAAATATATATTGACACTCTCGGCCGCAATTCTGGCTGCGGGTGCATCTTACGCCCAGAAACCGGTTAACCGTACGGCTGATGTATTTGCCGGCGGCGTGAGGACAAGCAATGTGACTCTGACTCCAACATCAACGATGCTGAATGTCACTATGGATATAGATTATTCTGCCGCGACGGTTGGAAATAAAGAGTCTTTGGATATTGTTCCTGTGCTTACAGACGGAACAAACGTAAAGGAACTTCCTGCTATAGGACTCTATGGAGGAAGGCGTTACTGGAAGTATCTGCGTGACGGCGGAAAGACAGGCAGGAATTTCAAGCTCTATAAGGAAGGAAAGGCTCCAAAGACCGAGCACTACACGGCAAATGTGCCTTACGAGAGCTGGATGGACAACTGCCAGCTGCTTCTCCGTCAGACTAGCCGCGGATGCTGCAACAGCACTCTCAACCAGGGCGTGAGCACTCTGGCCGCCCTGAAAAAAGAGTTCAAGTTCTCTCCGGACTTCCTGTATGTGCAGCCTGTGGCTGAGGCAGTGAAGCTTAGGGCAGAGCAGGGCGAGGCCCATCTGGAATATGCCGTTGGAAAGGGCAAGGTGGATCCTAAGTTCAAGGACAATGCCGCAGAGATACAGAAGATTACGGATATCGTGAATATGCTTGCGGCAAACAAGGACGAGTACAAGGTTAAAGGAATCAACCTCAAGGGTTATGCTTCTCCTGACGGAAAGTTTGCAACGAACGAGAAACTTGCAATGGCAAGGACAGGTTCTTTGAAGATTCTGGTGAAGAACGCTCTCAAGAATGTGGACATTCCGATAACCACAGATTACGAGGCCGAGGACTGGAATGGTGTACGCGGCTTTGTGGAGGCATCCTCACTGGACAATAAGGATGAGATACTGGCTTTGATTGACGGCAACCTGTCTCCGGACCAGAAGGAGCAGAAGCTCAGGAAGGATTATCCTCAGCAGTTCAGAACCCTGCTGGACGAGTGCTTCCCAGCACTGAGACGTTCCAGCTACGAGGTTAATTACGAGGTGGCTTCATACGCTGATGTGAATCAGATTAAAGACAAGATAAACAGCAATCCTAAAGATTTGAGCCTCAATGAATTCTTCCTGGCAGCCAATTCCGTTGCCAAGGGCAGCCCTGAGTTCAACTCCATAATGGAGAAGGCTCTTGCACAGTATCCGAATAACGAGATTGCCATTGTAAACGCAGCCAATGCGGCAATGAGTATTGGAGACCTTTCCAAGGCCGGACAGCTTCTGTCCAAGATTAAGGACGGCGGACTTAGCAAGGAGGCTTCTTACTTTACGTACGCCAAGGCCGTTTACGAGGCCCTTAGCGGAAACTTTGCAAAGGCAGCATCTATGTTCACCTCCATTAAGGACAAGGTTCCGGAGGCCGCTGCAGCACTGGCACAGCTTGCAAAAGCAAATTAATGCAGCTGTTTATTTGAGACAAAATCCCAAGGTTTGAATCAAATCTTGGGATTTTTATCCTGACATTTATGACAAGGCGCACTGGGAGAAAAAAACGTTGCCGCCTGGGGAGGCTGGCGTTGATTCTGGGAGTCCTATGGCTTCTGGGCTCCGTGGCTATGTGCCTTACGTTCAAAGAATACGGAAAAAGCGCGGTTGTCAGGGTGGAACCGGATTCCCTGGCATCTGCGCTTTGCCATTATCTTAGAAGCCCGCTTGTGGCAAAAGGAGGGGCCATAAGCGCAATGAAGGGGGATTATTCCCGCCTTCTTGTAAGCAGCCTTTCAGACGGCAAGGTTTCCAGAGAACTTGCTTCCTGGAATCCTGAAACCAGCGTACGTGCGATGCGGAAAATGATTGCCTGGAACCGGAATGGGAATATCCATCTGAGTTATTTCTCTACGGATTCTGTTTCTACTGAGCGTACTTTCTCATACTATGTGGATAAACTTAAGGCTGCAGCCGGAAACTCCGCTTCCGTTGAGGTTGTGGAGAATGAGGCTTGCCCTTTGACTCTCCCGTGGAGGAGCAGCTCGGCTTTGGCGGTGGTGCTGCTTGCACTATGGCTTCTGGCGTTTATTCTTTCCGGGATTTTTTCTCCAAGGCGCAAGGCCGGATTAAGTACGCTGGAGGATTTTTCCTCAGCGATCGGATCAGAATCTGTTCTGCTCGGTGCTGTTGAAGCGGTTCCGGCCGGACGGGAGAAGTATTCCAACGCCCAGAGATGGAAGGCCCGGGCGGAGAGCATCGCGGAGAATATAAAATCATTTGTTCCACAGACGGGAGCTTTGGTCAACATTCTGGGAATGAGCACTTCCGCCATCTACAAGTTCAAGAGGGCAGGATGCCTGTCCGCCCTTATGGCAGGGGCTGCCGTGCACATTATGGAAGACGGGCAGGATATGGATTCTTCTTCCACTGCATACCGTTTTCCGGATATATCCAGGCTCAAGGAAGACAATTCGGGGAACCTTCTGGTTATGGTGCATCCGCCGCTTGCGGAAAGTGGAGTACCGGCAGCCTATCTGGAAAACGCGGCTCTGAATGTTCTTGTGAGCGATGCTCCGGACGGGTGGACGGAGGCCCACCGCGCCTTTCTGGACAGCATTCCTTCCTGCAAGGTTGTTCTGACAGGGATGGAATCCAAAGGCGGGGGAAAGAAACTCAGGGCCTACATTCCATCAGAAAAGAGATGGAGATTCATTGTACTGCTTTCCGAATGCTGGTCCGATTCGCTGAGGGAGACTACCTGCCGCAGCCTTGCACAGGCGGCCTGGGGAGATTCTTCAGAGAAACCTGTCGCCGAGGAAGAGGGGGCTCCAATGGAGGTTTCCTCTCTTGGCGTGGATTACAAGGTGGCCGCTTTCAGAAAGAGCAGCAGGGTGATTCTGGATAACCTGGACTTTTCTTCCGGGGATGCTGACGCGGTAATTATGCTCAAGGCGGGATGCCGGGTGGGAAAGAATTTCTTCAGCGATATTTCCTCGGCCCTTTACGCCGGACAGGAATGCCTGCAGTGCAAGGTTGTGGAGAAAGGGCACACTCTGAGACCTGAAAAAGGGGAATTGCTTAAATACGGCTATGTTCTTACGCGTTATGCGCTAAAATCTGAATATTTCTGCGATTATCTGAGCAGAACAATCGTCAACTTTTCGTAAATTCGCCATTGTATGGAAAACAAAGACTACAATACTACCAGGGCTAAACTTTTGATGCCGGAATACGGCCGGCACGTGCAGGATATGATTGAGTATGTGGTTAACATACCCGACAAGGCAAAGCGCAACGAACAGATACAGGCGGTGGTTTCCGTGATGGGGACTCTGAATCCCCAGCTGAGGGACGTGGTGGATTTCCGCCACAAGCTGTGGGACCACGTGCAGATTATCTCGGATTTCAAGATAGACATTGATTCTCCTTACCCTCTTCCGTCCAGGGAGAGCGTAAGCACCAAGCCGGATCCGATTCCTCTCAAAGAGGACAAGATAAGGGCAACCTGCTACGGGCGCAACATCCAGAACATGATAGACCTGATTGCGGAAAGGCCGGACGACGAGCTTAAAAAGCACATGATCAAGGTCATTGCCTACTATATGAAGCAGCAGTACCTGATTTGGAACAAGGATTCCGTGGCAGAGGAGACAATCTTTGAGGATATCAAGAACCTCTCCGGAGGAAAGCTTATTGTTCCGCCGGATGTTCACATAGGCAGCGGAATGGCGGATGCCTCCACGCGCAAGCCTCATATTCCTGGCAATCCGCAGCAGCCTCGTCCTCAGCACAATGGTAAGAAGCAGCAGAAAAAGAAGTGGAAGAAGAACTGATATGGCTAAGAGCAAGAAAAAACAGAGAGAAGAAGACCAGTTTATCGCCGAGCAGGAAATGGCGGCCCCGAAAAGGAAAGAGGGGCTGTACCTGATTTGCGGCCTGGTGTTTCTGGCGCTGGCGATCTATACGCTGATAGCGCTGGTTTCTTACGTGTTTACCTGGGCGCAGGACCAGAGTTCCTATATGGGAACGGATATCTTCAGTTCCCTTTCCACGGTCGAGAACGGCGGTGGCAAAATCGGTCTCTGGTGGGCTAATCTCCTTGTGAGCAAATTGTTTGGTCTGGGAGCGTTCATCATTCCGTTCTTCTTCTTCGGTGTGGCTCTGTTCTGCCTGAAGATCAAGAAAGTAAAGCTTCTGAGGCTTTTCTTCATAACGGTTTTCGGATGCATTCTGATAAGCGTGTTCTTCTCGTTCGTGTTCTCCTTTACCGGTGTTGACCGCCTGTTTGGAACGAGTGCCGGAGGATCTTACGGCTTTGCCGTGAACAAATGGCTTAAGACAATGCTGGGCACTCCGGGTACCGCCGCAATACTTATACTCGCGATAGTAGGCTGGTGCATAATCATCAACAAGAGCCTGATTAAGAAGATCAGCGGAGGATTCGAGAAAGTGGGCCAGAAGCTGGAGCAGGCCACACAGGGCGCCGAGACCGGAGATCTGGAGGGAGAAGATCTCCCTGAAGACGAGACTGGAGAGGGCTCAGAAGAAACTGAAACGGAAGAGAATGGAGAAGACGTCATAGAAGATATTCCTGAAGACAATCCTGATGGCTTGACCGAGGAAGAAATTCTGGAACAGCGCCGCAAGGATATGGAAATCAAGCTTGTTGATTCCTCAGAGGAAAAAGGGGAAGGCCCTGCTGAAGCCCCGGACGGAAATGATGTGGAGCTTGAGGTTAAGGAGAGTGACGGCGAGGGTAACGATCTTCTTGGAGAATATACAGAGGAAGAACTTCAGAAGACATTTGACCCGCGTCTTGAACTGAGTCACTACGAGGCTCCTACTCTGGATCTGCTGGATACGTACAAGGACAAGTGGTACGATGTGTCCCGCGACGAGCTGGAAAGGAACAAGAACCAGATTGTAAGCACTCTTGCAAACTACAAGATAGGCGTTTCCAAGGTTACGGCTACAAAGGGCCCTACAGTTACTCTATACGAGGTTGTTCCGGCTCCCGGTATCAGGGTAAGCCAGATAAAGAGGCTGGAGGAGGATATCCAGCTCTCTCTTGCCGCAAGGGGAGTGAGAGTTGTTACTCTTCCGGGAACAAACGCCGTGGGAATTGAGGTGGCAAACGACAAGCCAAGCGTGGTTTCCCTGCTGTCCTGCATCGAGTATCTCCAGACCAAGATGAAGGAACCGGGCAGCAAGGAAAGCGGCTACGCACTTCCTGTGGCAATGGGAAAGACCATCTCCGGAGAAGTGTTCACGTTCGACCTGGCAAAGGCACCGCACCTGCTGATGGCGGGAGCTACCGGCCAGGGCAAGTCCGTGGGACTTAACGCATTGGTAACATCACTGCTCTACACCAAGCATCCTTCCGAGATCAAGTTTGTGCTTGTGGATCCGAAGAGGGTGGAACTCTCCCTTTACTCCAATCTTGCCAATCATTTCCTGGCCTGCCTTCCTGAGACGGAAGACAAGGAGACTCCGGTTATCACGGATACGCAGAAGGTTGTCAAGACTCTAAGGTCCCTGTGCAAGGAAATGGATGACCGCTACAAGCTCCTTGAAGCTGCAAGAGTCAAGAACATAAAGGAATACAACGAGAAGTTCCTGGAGCGCAAGCTTAATCCTGGCAAGGGACACCGCTTCCTGCCTTACATAGTTCTTATCATCGACGAATACGCAGACCTTATCATAACGGCAGGCAAGGATGTGGAGATTCCTCTTACCCGTCTTGCCCAGCTTGCCAGGGCTATCGGTATCCATCTGGTTATCGCGACCCAGAGGCCTACCGCAAGCATCATCACCGGTAACATCAAGGCTAACTTCCCGGTAAGAATCGCATTCTATGTGCGATCCAGCATCGACTCCCGCACCATTCTGGACGAGAGCGGCGCCAACCAGCTGATTGGCCGCGGTGATATGCTCTATGCAACAGGCAGCGAGCTTACCAGAATCCAGTGCGCACTGATTGAAACAAAGGAGATTAACCGCGTGGTTAACTTTATCGCTGACCAGGTAGGTTATTCTACGGCACTGTATTTGCCTGAACCTCCAGATGACGAGGAGAGTTCCGGAGGAAATGGCGGTGGCGGCAGAATGGACGTGAGCGTTCCGCTCGGCGAGACAAACCTCAGGATGAGGGACAAGATGTTCGACGATGCGGCGCGCCTGATAGTTTCCGCTGGCGGCGGTTCCGCTTCCTTCCTTCAGAGGAAGATGGACATTGGCTATAACCGGGCCTCCAAACTCATCGACCAGCTTGAGAAAGCGGGAATTGTGGGGCCTCAGGACGGAGCCAAACCTCGGCCGAGTCTCATTCCTGACCTTCTCAGCCTGGACGACAAGCTGGAAGAGATCAGAAACGAGTACGGACGATAGATGAAAAGACTCTTTACATACCTTGCAGCCTTATCGGCGATTATGATTGCCTCGGTTTCCCTTTGGGGGCAGACCGAGGGCGAGAAGCTTTTCCGGGAGGCTTCTGACTATGTGTTTTCCGCCCGCAAGCTTTCCATTGTCATTACCAATATGGACAAGAAGGGGAACGCCTGGCATAACCGCGGATTCTTTGTGGCTCTTCCGGACAGAGGCTATATGAAACTGGACGGCGTGAGCGAGTTCCAGTACACTCCAACGCTGGTTTCTTCTTTCAGCGAGCAGAGCAACGAGTATGTAATCCAGGCAAGAAAGAGCACTTCCACCTCCATTTCTGATAATCCGTTCTCCATTCTGTCAAAGGGCGGAAAGGGCATCAAGGTTTCCGATCCGGTTGCCGGAAAAGTCAAGGACAGGGATTGCATCAAGTTCAGCGTAACTCCAGAGGGCAAGGCTTACTACCAGAGAGCAGACATTTACGTTACAGGCAGCGGAGCTTCATTCAAGGTGCTGAGAATTACAGTGGTCCTGAAAAAAGACCAGGCTTTTGTGGTGGACGTTACATCTGCGGGAGAGGCTCTTCCGGACAAGATTTCCGACTATCAGATTATTCTTTCGGACCATCCCGGCTGCCAGGTGGTGGACCTCAGGGACTGATTACTTTTTCAGAGCGGCTTCAAAGACATCCTGAATGGAAGGGTAGGTGTTGGCCAGGCGGTAGTCCAGGTCTTCCGGTGTTACCCACTCGCATTTTTCTATGCCTTCTTCTGTCTGCGGACAGATGACGGCATTTTCCTTTGCCCTCATCCTGTACCACCAGATGGTCTTTACGTTTAGGCTTCCGTACATCCTGTATGCGTGGCGTGTTACCTTCAGAAGATCCTCGACGGTGGCTTCCACTCCGCTTTCTTCCGCCACTTCCCTAACAGCCGTTACTGCAATGTCCTCTCCGTCTTCCTGCATTCCCTTTGGAAGGTCCCAGGTTCCGTTCCTGTAGATCATCAGCCAGTTTCCGTCCTTGTCGGCGACAAGCCCGCCTCCGGCATTGATCCTCTTGACTCCGGAAAGCATCTTGTCCATGAATTCATCCAGAGACATTCCTTCCGGAATTTCCACCACCAGATGCTGGAAAGACAGATCATCTTCCATCATAAAAGGAATTCTGGAAAGGTCATAGTCTGCACCAGGCCTCAGAAGAAATTTTTCATCCGCGATTGCGGGAATCTCCCCGCTGCTGCAGATAGAGAGTATGCGTTTTTTGAAGTATATGTTCAGCATTCAAGTGTCTATTAATGAAAAAGCTATACAAATATAAATATTTTCTGTATATTTGTCATTTGGCAAAAAGATGAGAATTAAAAGATTGAGGAGTTTATGGAAAACATTGAAAAGACAGTAGCGCAGCAGCTGCTGAAAGTGAAGGCAGTGAAGTTGAATGCGGAGAATCCTTTTACCTGGGCATCCGGTTGGAAATCACCGATATATTGCGACAATCGCAAATTACTCACATATCCTGCTGAAAGAAAAATGATTACGGAGGCTTTGGTTTCCGTGATATCCGATTCCTTCAAGGACGTGGACCTGATTGCCGGAGTGGCTACGGGTGCAATCGCCTGGGGAATCATGGTGGCAGAGGCTTTGGGCAAGCCGTTCGTGTATGTGCGCCCGAAACCGAAAGACCACGGGACACAGTCTCAGGTGGAAGGCCAGATTGAGCCAAACCAGAGGATTGTGGTAGTGGAGGATCTGGTATCTACCGGAGCCAGCAGCCTTTCCGCATGCGATGCGCTCAGGAAGGCCGGCGGAATAGTTCTGGGTATGGTGGCAATCTTCTCTTACAACTTCCCGCTTAGCCGCAGGGAGTTCGAGTACAAGGATGTGGAGCTTCACACACTCTGCCAGTACGATTCTCTCCTGGAAGAGGCTGTTGCTGAGAATTACATTGATGCCGCCCACGTGGAAGTTCTCAAGGAATGGAGAATAAACCCTTCCACCTGGAACGGAGTGGTCGTAGAGACTAAAGAAGAATAAATCACCGATATTATGGCTTTGGAAACATTCGAGGGCAAGGAGGTTGAGATAAAGTCTCCTTCCTATGCCGTATTCGCTTCCTTTTCAGACCTGACCTTGATGAAGGACAGGATTCCTGACGAATACAAGGACAAGGTGACCGTTACTCCGGATACAGTTGAGGGAGATTACAACGGAATGCACCTGGGCCTTAGAGTCGCCGAGAGGATTCCTAATTCCCGTATAGTGATGAGGCCTATGGAAGGCTTCCCGATGGATTTCTCCCTGATCTTCAAGATAGATGACAAGGATGCTACCACCAGCAAGATAAAGGTATGCGTTGAGGCCCAGATGAACTTCATCATCAAGGCCATGATGGGGAAGAAGATCCAGAGCGTCCTGGACCAGATGACCGAGAAAATCGCCCAGCAGGCCATAAGCCGATGAGAGACTTTGAGGTCCTACTGAAGGAGTCTTTACCGGATTATGCCGCAGATGCTCTGCTGGAGGTGCTGGGAGATGGTTCCTCGTCTGCTGAGGTATCAATCCGGCTGAACCCGCAGAAGGATTTTGATTCTGGTTTTAACATGCGTCCCGTACCTTGGTGCAAGGACGCATTTTTCCTTTCAGAGAGGCCGAATTTTACCCTTGACCCGTCCTTCCACGCCGGAGCCTATTACGTGCAGGATTCCTCCAGTATGTTTCCGGCATTGATTGCGGACAGGATTCTTGATTCCTTGTCCCCGAAAGGCGCTGTTCTGGACCTTTGCGCAAGTCCTGGAGGTAAATCCACGCATTTGATATCCATCCTTAAGGATAAGCGGCCGCTTGTGGTTTCCAACGAGGCGGTAGGGAAGAGGGTTCCGCCCCTGACGGACAACATTGCAAAATGGGGAGCGGGTAATGTAATTGTGACAAACGCTTCTGCCGGGATTCTTGGCAAGGCATCCGGATTCTTTGACGTGATACTGGCGGATGTGCCTTGTTCCGGAGAGGGAATGTTTCGCAAGAGTGCGGATGCCATTGAAGGATGGAGTCTTGGAAGCGTAAAGGACTGTGCAGCCCTGCAGAGAACTATCATCAGCGATGTCTGGCCTGCACTTAGGGAAGGTGGTTTGCTGGTCTATTCAACCTGCACATACAATCACTTTGAAAACCAGGACAATGTGAAATTCATCGCTGAGGAACTTGGAGCCGAATATGTTCCTGTGGAGGATGAGAGTCTTCCGTCCGGAGTGGTTAAGCTTCCTTGGGGATACCAGTTTGTGCCTGGACTTGTTCCGGGAGAAGGGCAGTTCTTTGCGCTGCTGAGGAAGAATTCAGCTGCAGGTGGCAGGAGATTGTCTGCCCGTAAGGCGAGATTTGTTTCTGCCGGGAGTGACGCTCTGGTGCTGGACAAGGAGAAAAATCAGATCTATGCTTTTGTCCTTTCCCTTGATTTTGCAAACTGGATTTCGGAGGTCAATCCTTCCTGCGTAAAGACTCTCGGATGCAGAGTGGGGGAAATCAAGGCAGGAAAGATTATTCCCGATGCGGACCTTGCGCTGTCAACGGCTCTCACAGGGGCGGAAAACGGCCAAATTTCCGTTAATTCCAATGTATGCGGTAAAGTATCCGCTCTGGAGTTTTCATGCGCGGAAATTGACAGGGAAACAGCCCTGAAGTTCCTCTCCAGGGAAAACATAACCCCTCAGCCGTCTTGGCCGAGGGGATACATTCTTTTAAGATACCGGGGATTGGGATTAGGCTTTGTCAACAATCTTGGGAAACGCTGCAACAACCTTCATCCCCTGATGAGGCGTATCAGAACATATAGTCCCATGCCGGGAGCATTACAGGCTTCTGGTCGAGAGCCTTGATGGCCTTCTTGTCCAGATACTTGCGGTTAATCACTATGCGGAACATATATTCGTCGAACCACTTGTCGGTGAATATGAGGTATCCGCCCTTTCCGGCCTGAGGTCCCCAGCTGTTTTCGAACTTCCACTTGAGAGGATTGTCGTTGTCGTCGGTATCAACAGCAACGATAAGCATTGCGTGTGAAGAACCGCTCTGGCGGGTGAGGATTCTGGCCTTCTTGTCCATGCTAAGGTCAATGCCCAGAAGCTGACCGTAATCGTACATTCCCGGATCCATGTAGCCGACTCCGCCGGCAGTGTTGCTCTGCTTTCCAACGTCGCAGGAAGCGTACATTGGCTCGCCTGCCTTGATGGAAGCAACTGCAGCCTTCTTGATATCCTCGTTAGGTAGGTTAAGGTAAGTCCAGTTGATTCCCTCGATGGTGTTGCGGTAGTTGTCAATCTCGTAGATATTGTAGTACTCTCTTGTAGGGTCGTTCATTATCATCACATAGTCCTTGGCGTTGTAGTCTGCCGGAACTATGCTCTTGTAGAACTCCTGAGGCGTGGTCTTAACGGTCTGGATCTTGCCGTCATTGTCGCGGTACTTCCAGGTGAACTCGGTTGGCGGTTCGCCGAGGCAGATGGCCAGAACGCGGTAAACGTCCTTGAGGGTTTCCATCTTGATCTTCTCTGCGTTGGTGTGAGGATCCCCTGCGAGTCCGCTCATCATAACCGTCTTGGCCTTCTCGTAAACCTGGCGGATCTCATAACCTCCCTTGCGGAGCCTCTCGTTTACTATTCCCAGGAACTGGCCTGTGGAATTGCTCTGCTCGGTTTCCGGCATGATGTCGGCAGGGACAACGCCGTATTTCTCGCCGATGTTGAAGAACAGGTTCCATACGCCGCCGTCTCCTACAGGAGAGTGGAAGAGATTGTCCACAGCCCTGTCGCCGAAAGGCAGGTTGGATGTGGCAATCACGTTCTCCAGGAAGAGGTTGGCTTTCTCCAGGATATCCCAGAAATAGCTGTAGTTGTGGGAGAAATCAAAGTTCTTGACATTGTATTTCTTCATCACGATAGGCCTGAGCTGGTTCATTGAGGTGAACATCCAGCATCTTCCACTGCTCTTCTGGTCTGTGATGCCGCTGACTTCTACATTATACTTGAAGAAATCATCGGTTCCTACCACGGAGGAAGGGTTGTAGGCCAGAGCCTTGATGCCCTTGTTGGTGGAGATGATGTTGTGGATGCTCTTGGCAAAGGCGTCGTTGTTGAAGCTGGCCTTTAGCTCTGAGAGTTCACTCTGGCCGAGGCTCTGGGCCATGAGGCTGCCACAGGCAAGCATCGCGATGAAAAATAGTGCTGTTCTTTTCATATTTCTGATATTTAATTTCTATTTCTGGATGGTCTGGCCAGTTGGAGGAACTCCAAGTTCATCACACAGGTACTTATATACAAAGGCCATAGTTTCCATTCTGGTTATCTTCATGATTTTCTCAAGCATCTTGATTTCCTCTTCCAGTTTCCTGATGTGTTCGTAGTCATTTTTCTGGTGGGAGCCGTCCGGGCGGTCAATCATCAAAGTCTTTTCACTTTTATAAGTGATATACATCTCTGAATAATCTTTGTAAAACCTCCTGTATTTGTGGGCTCCGTTTTCAAGAATAGCCGCCACATTGCTGAATAGGGCATCCGGATTCTTCAGGAATTTGCCATCCTGCATCTTTTTTTCAGGGACGCACCCAAAAGTCTTTACCAGATAATCAAATACTTCTTGGCTGCCAGCTTCTGTGATTGACTTGTTCAGAAGATCCGTTGCATAAGGCTGGTCTCCTTTGTATCCTGCTGTGGCAATCATTGCCTCGTTGAAAAGGTATGCCTTGGACATCAGTTCAAAAAACAGAATGTAGTTTCCTGAAATCTTTGACGCCTTCTTTCCCACGGCGTTCTTCAGCTGACTCTTGAGGTTTGAAAGCCCCTCTGCAAACCAAGTCCTGTCTGCAGTAACCGGCTTGTGGAATTTCAGGTATTCCGGTCCTTTTTCAAGAATGGTCGTTAACCTGGAAGCTACTTCCTCAGGCATATTGTTGGCAGCATAGTTAACAATCGCGTTGAATGAAGCCGTATCCATGAGCCACTTGCATTCCTTGTAGGAATTGAACTCCCTGAGTTCTGTCATCTTGGGATTCATGTCCGCTGCAACTTTCTTGCTGTCTTGAGCCGATGCAAAAAAAGAGGACATCAAAACCATTGCCGCAAAAATTCCGATCGTTTTCATAATATCTTAGTATAAAGTGCTTTTTATCCGCAGTGGAAGTATTTCTTTACCATCTGGAGCATTTCTTGAGGGCGATTCTCTATCTCCTTCCTCAGCCATCCGTCTCTGTAGGCTTCGAGCTGAGAGATGATTCCGTCTATCATATTGGCTGAGAAAACGCCTTCCCTTTCGTAGTATTCTCTCTGCTTCTGCAGGCAGCGGGCGCTTGCCTGGCAGCTGTCAGGGAGCTGTTCAAGCTTGGCCAGCTTATCGGCATTCTTTGCGTCGTGGATATTCACGTTCACATATTTGTCTTCTGCCACCTGCAGGGCGTCTGGCATCTCTATGCCTATGCGGCAGGCTACGCAGAGGGCTGCTATGAGCTGGTAAACATCTGCGCTTCCGTCCGGGGAACGCATCTCCACGGTCTGCTTCTGGGTAGTGTCTATTCCGGTAGCCTTCTCCAGAGGGTTGGCCAGGGTGCACATGTCTGCTCCTGCTGTCCATCCCAGAGGAACCCTTACCAGCACGCTGCGGTTACGGTCTCCCCAGCAGACGTTTGTAGGAGCCTCCTGGTGAGGAACCAGGCGAAAATAGGATGTAGGAACCTTGTTGCCGAACGCGGTGATGGAAGGAGCCAGCACCATCATTCCAGCTATAGCCTTGCGGGCTGTAGGGGAGAGAGCTCCGTCTTCTATCATCTGGCTGCGTCCGTCCCTGGTTATCTTCATGTGGATATGAAGTCCGCTGCCGGCCTTTCCGGAAGTGATCTTAGGGGCGAAGGTTACGTCATAACCCTGCTGGTAACCCAGATTGCGGATTATCCACTTGGCCAGGGTTAGTTGGTCTGCAGCATCCTCCGCGGCGGTAGGCAGGAATTCTATCTCGTTCTGCTCGTAGATCTTGCCGCCGAGGGTGAAGTTTCCAACCTCGGAGTGTCCGTACTTGATCTGTCCTCCGGCCTGCGCAATGTAGTGCATGCACTGGGTGCGGAACTGGTTGAACTTGGCAAACGGTCCGCTTTCGTGATAACCTCTCTGGTCTGTTGCCGGGAAGAGGTTGTCGTCTTCTGCAATCACGTAGTACTCAAGTTCTCCCATTGCCTGGAACTCGCATCCGGTCTTTTCCTTGAAAACCTGGCAGGCCTTCTTCAGGGTATGCTCCGGAGCGCTTTCCAGCGGCTGTCCGTCTTTGTTGAAGAAGGAGCAGAGCATGGTAACCGTAGGAATTTCGGCAAACGGATCCAGGAAGGCGGTGCGGAACCTCGGAAGGACATAAAGGTCCGAGCTGGAAGCCTCTATGAACTTGAACAGGCTGCTGCCGTCAACCCTTTCTCCGCAGGAGAGGATGGTGTTGAGATAATTCTCGTCGCTGATTACAAAATTCAGCGTCTTGAGCCTTCCGTCTCCCGCAGGATACATGAAGTTGACCATCTGTATGCCGTTGGCCTTGATGTACTTTATTATATCTTCCTTGGTAAACTCGGAAGGGCTTTTCTGTAAAAACGCCACAATGGCGTTAGGGTTCATGCTTATTACGTTATTCATAACGGAGATGTATTCTGTTAAAAAATCAAATCAAATTTTTCCTATTAGTTTCCAAAGTTAAATTTTTATTCCTGATTTCACAAATGCTTTCAATTGAAATTCAAAGAACTGTTGCCTCTTAGACAAATAATGCGGCATAATCATTGCAATAAATTAAGTTGTTATCTGATTGTCAAATAGAACAGTCTTTGGTTATCGGTTAGTGTCAGTCTGATCTGGTGTTGAAGCTGTTCATAAGAAATACAATGATGAAAAGGTTTGTTTATTTACTTTGGTTAGCAGTGAGTCTTTCATTTGCGGCTGCATGCTCTTCTGAAAGCGGCAGCGGACTTTACGATGAGCCGGATTCCAGTACAGGAGTTGTTCCGGGAGGAAGCGGTTCAAGCGGCAGCACCACCTCATTCAAGAGCGGGGGTTCTTCTTCTCCTGCCACGGTTCTGGCCAGCAATGCAACTCTGACTACATTTGATGTTGCACTGAACACTTCACCGTTGAGCGAAACGGAATCTTCCATTCCGGCTGACGATGAGGACTACATAGAGAATTCCGAGTTTACCAGCACCATAAGCATTGTGTATTCCGGCTCTTCAGCGACAGTTACAGGTTCTGTTTCAGGAGTGGAGGTGACGGTTAACGGTGCCGATGTTCTGGTGAATTCTACCGCAAAGAAGGTTGAGTATGCCCTGAGCGGCAGCAGTTCGGACGGAAGGTTCAAGCTATACAGCGAGAAGAAGTTTAAACTCAGTCTCAATTCTCTGAACCTGACCAACAACGACGGAGCTCCAATCAACATCCAGAGCGGAAAGCGTGCGTTTGTGGTACTGAGCGGAACAAATACTTTGAAAGACGGTTCTTCTTATAACACCACAGACGGTGAGGACGAGAAGGGATGTCTTTTCAGCGAGGGTGAACTGCTCTTCAGCGGAAACGGAACTCTTAATGTTACGGGAAACTACAAGCACGGAATCGTGTCTGATGACTATATCCTTCTCCGTCCAGGCAACATTATAAACGTTACCACTTCAAAAGGTCACGGGCTCAAGGCCAACGATGCGGTTACCATTGCCGGCGGTGTGCTTAACGTAAGCGTTTCGGGTACAGCCAAGAAGGGTATCTCCTGCGACTCCATCGTTGTTGTAAAGGGCGGAAGGACAACCATCCTGACATCAGGAGGCGGAGAATGGGATTCTGAAGAAAATGATGTCACCGCTTCTGCGGGTATCAAGGCAGACGATAACTTTGATATGAGCGGCGGAGAACTCTACATCAAGAGTACCGGTTCAGGAGGAAAGGGTATTAGTTCTGATATTGATGTAAATATCTCCGGCGGAACCCTCAAGGTGATTACTATCGGTGCTCAGTACAAGTACGGAAGCTACGACGCCAAGGCCAAGGGCATCAAGGCGGACGGTAATCTAACTATCAGTGGCGGAGATGTTTGGGTAAGGGCAAGCGGAGGAGAAGGCAGCGAGGGCATAGAGAGCAAGAAGGTGATGACCATCTCCGGCGGAAATGTCCTGGTCTATACCTACGACGATGCGTTCAATGCCAAAAGTGCCCTTAACATTACCGGTGGAAACCTTTATGCCTATTCAACAAACAACGATGCCATTGACTCCAACGGTTCCCTCACTATTTCAGGAGGCAATGTGATAGCCAGCGGAACCTTTGCTCCGGAAGACGGATTCGACTGCGATCAGAACACCTTCAATATAACCGGTGGCGTGTTGATTGGTATGGGTGGCGGAACTTCAACTCCATCCAATACTTCTACCCAGGCATCTCTGATCTTCGGACAGGCAACCATCATTCAGAATACATATATCGCGATAACCAATGCCAGCGGAAAGAATCTTCTGAGCGTCAAGCTGCCGCGTTCATACAGCGGAGCCACTCTTCTGATATCCGCTCCTGGTATGACCAAGGGAAGCAGCGTAACTGTAAAGAGCGGCGTAACCGTAAAGGGCGGAACAGATTTCTGCGGGCTTAACTCCACCGGCACGGTAAGCGACGGGTCAGACGTTGCAACCATATCGCTGAGCAGCATAGTCACCAGCCATAACTACAGTGGCGGAATGGGAGGAGGCCCTGGAGTTCCTCCGGGTGGCGGCGGTCCAGGCAGACCTTAAGGAGAATGGCGTTTTTCTTAACAGGCTAATTATAAGGAAATTAATAAAAGGTGGGGTATCGTTTTTCAATACCCCACCTTTTATTAAACCGCTGACAAATAGTCAGTTACGAAACACGGCCTACTTATGCGCCGAAATTGTCGTACATAATGTTATCCGGCTGAACGCCCAGATTATCAAGCATATTCACGGCAGCGTTGGTCATCATAGGAGGACCGCAGAGGTAATACTCGATATCTTCAGGAGCCGGATGATTCTTCAGGTAGTTGTCGAACAGAACCTGGTGGATGAAGCCGGTAGGGCCTGTCCAGTTGTCCTCAGGGAGGGCGTCAGACAGTGCAACGTTGTAGGAGAAGTTCGGGTTCTCGCGTGCGATTTCCGCAAAGTCCTCGTCGTAGAACATTTCTCTGCGTGAACGAGCGCCATACCAGAAGCTGACCTTCCTCTTGGTGTGCAATGTCTTGAACAGGTGGAAGATGTGGCTTCTCATAGGAGCCATTCCGGCACCACCGCCGATGAATACTATCTCGTTGTCTGTATCCTTGATGAAGAATTCGCCGTAAGGGCCGCTGATGGTGATCTTGTCCCCTGGTTTGAGAGAATAGATGTAGGAAGAGCAGATACCAGGATTTACCGGAACCCACTGCTTCTTTGCCCTGTCAAACGGAGGAGTTGCGATTCGCACGTTCAGCATGATGATGTTGCCTTCTGCTGGATGGTTGGCCATGGAGTAGGCCCTGAAGGTAGGAGTAGGGTTGACCATCTTCAAACCGAAGATTCCCATCTTCTCCCAGTCTCCGCGATATTCAGGCTCTACATCGATGTTCTTGTAATCCACCTCGCAGGCAGGAACGTCTATCTGGATGTAGCCGCCGCTGCGGAAGTTGACGTTCTCTCCCTCAGGCAGCTTCACTACGAATTCCTTTATGAAGGTAGCCACGTTGTGGTTGCTTACCACGGTGCACTCCCACTTCTTAACTCCTAGAACTTCCGGAGGAAGGAGGATGCCCAGGTTTTCCTTAACCTTGACCTGGCAGCCGAGTCTCCAGTTGGAAAGCTGCTCCTTGCGGGAGAAGAATCCTACCTCTGTAGGGAGGATGGTTCCGCCGCCGCTTACAACCTGGCACTTGCACATTCCGCAGTTTCCCTTGCCGCCGCAAGCGGACGGAAGGAAAATCTTGTTGTCTGCAAGGGTTGAAAGCAGGGTTCCGCCGGTTGCGACTTCCAGCTGCTTCTCGCCGTTGTTTATGTCTATGGTAACATTTCCTGAAGGCAGGAGCTTGGCCTTTGCAAAAAGCAGAAGGGCAACAAGCAGAAGGGTTATGGCCAGGAATACTATTATCGAAACTAAAATTACTGTACTCATACTCGATCCTCCTAAATGTTAATGCCCATAAAGCCCATGAAGGCGATAGCCATCAGGCCGGCGATTATGAACGTTATGCCCAGGCCCTGAAGAGGTTTAGGCACGTTGGAATAAGTGATCTTCTCCCTTATTGCTGCAATGGAAACGATGGCCAGGAACCAGCCAACGCCGCTTCCGAGTCCGTAGCAGGTTGCGATTCCGAGGCTCGGGAAAGCCCTCTGCTGCATGAACAGGGATGCACCCAGGATGGCGCAGTTCACTGCAATCAGCGGAAGGAAGATTCCCAGAGAGGAATACAGGGAAGGAGAATACTTCTCTACAACCATCTCCACCAGCTGTACGAACGAAGCGATAACGGCTATGAAGATGATGAAGCTCAAGAAGCTGAGGTCTACATCTGCCAGCGACGGGGAAATCCAGGTAAGGCTTCCCGGGCTGAGCAGGTATTTGTTCAGCAGATAGTTTATAGGAAGGGTTATGCCGAGAACGAAGATTACGGCAATTCCCAGTCCAATCGCTGTCTTGACATTCTTTGATACCGCCAGGAATGAACACATACCCAGGAAGTATGCAAAGATCATATTGTCAACGAAAATCGACTTTACGAAAATGTTCAGTGCTTCCATAATAGTGTGTGTTTATTTCTTGTCCTCGTCTTTCTGGTAACTTCTCTGTATCCAGATCAGACATCCAATCAGTATCAATGCCATAGGCGGCATGATGAACAGTCCGTTGTTCATGTAGCCGGCATCGTAGAAACTCTGAGGGATGACCTGAAGCCCGAAGATGGTGCCGCTTCCGATGAGTTCCCTGAAGAATGCGACAATCACCAGTATCAGTCCGTATCCCAGTCCGTTAGCCAGACCGTCGATAAGGGAAGGCAGAGGTTTTTCGGTGAGTCCGAAGGCCTCGATTCTACCCATAATGATACAGTTGGTGATTATAAGGCCAACATATACGGAGAGCTGCTTGCTCACGTCATATACATAAGCCTTGAGGAATTCCGAAATCAGGATAACGAACATTGCAACTACAACCAGCTGCACGATGATTCTGATTCGGTTAGGAATAGTCTTTCTTATCAGCGAGATAAGGAAACTTGAAAGTCCTGTCACAAGGGTAACGGAGATTCCCATCACGATTGCCGGTTCCAGCTTGACAGTTACCGCAAGGGCAGAACATATACCAAGCACCAGCACCGTGATCGGGTTGGACTTGATAATAGGTGTTGTGAATATTTTCTTGTCCATTGCCATAACTATTCTGTTTTAATTGTTTCTTCCGCCTCGGCGACAGCTTCAGCAGGAGCCGCGCCGCTTACGATCTTCTGGAGGAAAGGTTTGTAGAGATCCATCCAGTTGGAGATCATCTTCTGGACCGCGGTGGAAGTGATGGTTGCGCCGCTGATAGCGTTAATCTCGTTATTGGCGGCATTTGCTGCACCTCCCTTTACAACTGTGATAGGGATGATTTCTCCGTTTTCAAGAATCGCCTTGTCTGTAAACTGAGAGCGGAACTTGTCCGTAACGATTTCTCCGCCAAGGCCAGGAGTCTCGCTGGCGTGATCGAAGAGCGCGCCAGCAATCTTTCCGTCTTCCTTGACTGCGATGTAGGTCCAGATAGGGCCCCAGAGGCCTGCTCCGTAACCTGACAGTATGTAGTTCTTGCCTCCCTCAGGAGTCTGGCATACGAAAACAGGGAGCTGGATCTGCTTTGCAAGCTTCTGCCTTTCAGCTTCATCCTGAATGCCTTCCATCTTCCTTATAACATCGAACTGGTCTGCTGTGGATACCTTGAAGGCATCGCTGACATCCAGGTTCTCGGTCTCGGATTTGAGGATTTCTCCATCGGAGTTGACTACCATAGCCTCGGTGATGTACTTCTTGAACTCGTCCTGAACGTATGTGTTTCTGTCCTTGACAGTCTTGGCGTCCTTTGCAAGGCCAGCGCAGCCCAGGATGTTCATCTGCTTCTCTACCTTGATGTTGGTCTGCTGCTTGTCCTTGAGACCCATGGAAACCAAGGCGAGTATAGTAGCCACGATAGCTACCATCACTATCGTGTAAATTACCGTGTATGTGTTTTTATTGGTATCCATATCGCGATTATTTTGCGGCTACAGCTCTCTTCTCTCTCCTGCGGATGTTCTTTCTTACCACGCACCAGTCGATCAGAGGTGCCATAGTGTTCATCAGCAGGATAGCGAGCATCATACCTTCTCTGTATCCAGGGTTAAACAATCTCAGAACAATACACATGACTCCGATCAGGAATCCGTAGATCCACTTGCCTGTCTCGGTCTGTGCTGAGGAGACAGGGTCGGTAGCCATGAACACGGCGCCGAACGCAAAGCCGCCCATCACAAGGTGATTGAGGGAAGCGTCGAAGCCGATGGCAAGCGTTCCCACTGCCAGGGCGCCTGCAACGCAGCTTACCATAATCTTCCAGCTGGCTACGCCAGTCCAGATCAGCAGGACGGCTCCAAGCAGGATGGCAATCGTAGAAGTTTCTCCAAATGATCCAGGTATGTTACCTATGAACATCTGCAGGAAGTCCGGAGATGTTCCGGTATCGGCGAGCTGTGCCAGAGGGGTTGCGCCGGAGAATCCGTCCACAACCTTGTCTGCGTGCCTTCCAAGTCCTCCAATCCATACGGAGTCTCCCGTAATCGTTGAAGGATAGGCAAAGAACACGAATGCTCTTGCCAGCAGAGCCGGGTTCCAGATATTCATTCCGGTTCCGCCGAAGATTTCCTTTCCGAAGATTACCGCAAAGGCAACTGCCAGTGCGAGAACCCACAGAGGAACGTCTATAGGCATGATCATAGGGATCAGGAATCCTGTAACCAGGTATCCCTCGTTAACCTCGTGGCCTCTGACCTGAGCTACGGCGAACTCGATTCCGAGACCAACGATGTAGGAAACCAGAATCAGAGGCAGGATGCGGTAGAAACCGTACCAGACCTTCATCCAGAATCCCCACTGGAGTCCGAAAGCCAGTGAGTGCTGGTCTCCCGTGTTCCACATTCCGAAGCAGAATGCCGGGAACAGGGCTACGAGCACAACGCTCATGACTCTCTTAATGTCCACACAGTCCTTTATATGAACCTTTCCTGTAGTTGTTGTTGCAGGAACGGCTGCAAAGCTCTCGAAGGCGTCAAAGGTAGAGTGGAGCCAGCCGAGCTTTCCTCCCTTGGAGAATGTCGGCCTCATCTTGTCCATTGTCTTTAGAATCCAATTCATAACCTTAAGCCATTTCTTTGAGCATCAGATCTATGCCCTGGTCCACAATCTTCTGGATCTCTATCTTGGAAGGATCCACATATTCGCAGAGGGCAAAGTCTTCGCCGATTACTTCATAAATACCGAACTGCTCCATCTTCTCGATATCTCCTGCCAGGATAGCCTTGAGCAGGTAAACCGGATAGATGTCCATAGGGAGAACCCTGTCGTAAACTCCGGTGACGATGAAGGCTCTCTCGCCTCCGTTCACGTTGGTGTCCGCCTCGTACTGTTTCTTTGGTGCAAGCCAGGAGAAGTAGCTCTTTGATGTGCTGAACTTCTTCATCCTGAATGGCTTTGCCCATCCGAAGAGTTCCCTGTAGTTTCCTTCTGTAAGGAAGGTTACGGTGTCGTCGTAGAAGCCGAGGCTTCCGTCAGGTCCAACGTTTTCTCCGCAGAGAGGGTTTCCGCTGACATATCTTACGCCAACTTCCTGACCGTAGAGTTTCTCCTCTTCCTTAACTCCTGCGGCCTTCCTGAAGAAGCTCATCGGAGTTCCCGGAACGCACTTTACATAACCAGGGTCCAAAGCCCTAGGTCCTGCAACTGCAACGGTTCTGGTAACATCGTAGATACCCTTTGAGAGCAGTCTTCCGATTGCTGCAAGTGCCTGCGGCTGGACTGTCCATACGGTTTCTCCCTTGCCTATAGGGCAGAGGTGGTTAATCTGCACTCCCACATTTCCTGCAGGATGCGGACCCTTGAACATTGTCTTCTCAACGTTCCTGAGAAGATTGAGAGGGGAACCTCCCACGTTTTTGGCGTCGAGGTTCACGTAAACCTTTCCGCTCGTGAATTTTGCCAGGGCATCCACTGCAAGCTGCATTGCATCGGCATCGTTTTTAACCGTAAAGTTGATGTCGGCTGCAAGAGGGGCTGAGTTGAAGGCAGAAATCACGATAGCTTTCGGTGTGTCTTCGGGATTTGCGATAATCCCGTACGGGCGCTGGATGATGCAGGCCCATAAGCCGCTCTCGAGCAACACTTTCTGAATCTCCTGCCGGCTGGCGGACGAAGGGCTCAACTGCTGGAACTGCACGTATTGAGTCTCTTTGTCCGGGGTGATCTCCACAGCCAGAAGCTTTCTCTTTTCGCCTCTGACAATGGCTTTAACCACACCGCTGACAGGAGTCGAGAAGCCAATCTCCGGCCTTTTCTTGTCTGCAAAAACAAACTGGCCCGCCTTAACGGCATCGCCTTCCGCAACAAGAAGCTTCGGAACCATATTCCTGAAGTCTGAAGGCTTGACGGATATGACTTCGTCCCCGAGAGTCTGCAAGACTTTCTTCTGGGCCTCGCCCTTAAGGCGCAGGTCCAAACCTTTGTGAAGTCTTATAGTCTCCATATCTGTTTGTTGATTATTATTTTAATTGTAAATGTCTTACTTTTCTACAACCGACAAATATAATCAATAAATCGCAATTTTTCCTTAAATTTGCTATCTGTATGGAAAATGAAGGGAACAAAATTCTGGAAGGGTTGAATGAGGCTCAGAAAGAGGCGGTTATGTGCTTGACGGGGCCTTGTCTGATAGTTGCCGGGGCAGGTAGCGGCAAAACAAAGGTTCTTACCTGCAAAATCGCGAATATACTTTCTCACGGCTTCAAGCCTTACAGCGTGCTTGCGCTTACCTTTACAAACAAGGCGGCAAGGGAGATGAAGCAGAGAATCGCTGATATGGTGGGGGAGCGTTCGGCAAGAATGATCTATATGGGGACATTCCACTCCATATTCCTGAGGTTTCTAAGGCAATATGCCGCTCTGCTGGACTTTCCTCCGGGATTTACCATCTACGACAAGGACGACAGCAAGGCTATGATAAGGCGCTGCATCAAGGAACTCCAGCTGGACGACAAGATCTATAAGCCTAGCGAGATATCAGGCAGAATCTCAGAGTGCAAGAACAATTTCATCACCCCGCAGGAGTATCTTAACCATCCGGAGCTGGTGGAGAGCGACAAGCGCACCCGCCGCCCTTTCATCCAGGGCATTTACGAGATGTACCAGAAGCGTTGCAAGGAGCAGGGAGTGATGGATTTCGACGATATCCTGCTGAACACTTACCGCCTTCTAGCGCATCATCCCGAGGCTTTTGCCCAGATCAAGGCCAGATTCCAGTTTATACTCGTCGACGAGTACCAGGACACCAACTATCTGCAGTATGTGATTCTTAGGGCGCTGGCCCAGGATCACCAGAACATAACTGTGGTGGGAGATGACGCCCAGAGCATCTATGCCTTCCGCGGGGCCAGAATCGAGAATATCCTCAATTTCCAGAAGGATTATCCGGATGCCAGGGTGTTCCGCCTGGAG
Organism: Bacteroidales bacterium; assembly: GCA_017550655.1. Taxonomy (GTDB): domain Bacteria; phylum Bacteroidota; class Bacteroidia; order Bacteroidales; family UBA932; genus Egerieousia. The sequence goes on from JAFZOK010000024.1 coordinate 169,182, forward strand.
CGCAATTACCGCTCTACCCAGACCATAGTCAACGCGGCAAATTCCGTCATAAAGAAAAACAAGGGCCGTATCACCAAGGAGTGCTATTCCAAGAGGGATGTCGGGCAGAAGATTGAGCTCCTTCAGGCCTACACGGAACAGGAGGAGGCGCTTCTGGTTGCATCGTCGATAATGGCCCAGATTCACCAGTCCGGTGCCAGATACCGCGATTTTGCCGTTCTCTACCGCACCAACGCCCAGAGCCGCAGCATCGAGGAGGCTCTCAGAAAGAAGAACATTCCGTATAAGATATATGCCGGCCACTCTTTCTACGAGAGGGCGGAGATTAAACGCATGATCTCTTACCTGAGGCTTATTGCCAATCCCCAGGATGACGAGGCTTTCAAGCGTACGGTCAATTATCCGTCCAGAGGCATCGGGGCCACTTCCATGGAGAGAATCATAGCCCTTGCCAATGAAAACGGCAAATGTCTGACTGATGCAGTGACGAGCTATACCGCAGAGCAGTTCCAGATCCGCCAGGGCCTGCTGGACAAGGTCCGGGACTTTGTCCTCAAGATGGAAACCTTAAGGTCCAAAGTCCAGACGGTGGATGCCTACCAGCTTGCCATGGAGATGGACAGCCTGTTCGGAATCACGGCCGCCCTGAAGGCAGACACCTCTCTCGACGGCCAGACAATCCTGGAAAATGTCCTGGAGTTCCTGGACAGCATCAAGACCTTTGTGGATGAGGGCGTTGAGGAATTCAAGCAGTACGATGACGATGGGGAATACGGCCCTGAAGTGGTTACACTCGATCTTTTCCTCCAGAACATAGCCCTTGTCGCCGATTCGGATTCCGCTCAGGAGAGTTCGGAAACTTCCCATCCTGCCACAAATGAAGACAAGGAGGATGACAGGGTTTCCCTGATGACAGTCCATTCCTCCAAGGGCCTGGAGTTCCCGTATGTTTACATTACAGGTCTGGAGGAAAACCTCTTCCCTAGCGGAGGTCCTTCAGGCAGTGCCGAAAAGGAAATCGAGGAGGAGCGCAGGCTCTTCTACGTTGCTGTAACCAGGGCGGAGAATGCCGTAAGGTTATCATTCTCCAGGGCAAGATTCCGCTGGGGAAACTACGAGAACAACCTTCCGAGCCGCTTTATCCGCGAGATAGACAGCCAGTACATCCTCAATCCTCTGGATGAGGGCACTCAAACCCACTCAACCGCCGGTTTCGGCGGACTTGGATGGACAGGATTTCCGCGTACGGAACGCCGCACCATCCCTAAACCTTCTTATCAGGCTCCTCAGCGTCCGCAATTCACTCCATCCACATCGCTGAGGCCTAAGAATGAGAACTTTGTCGCTGATGCGCCTACAAGAATGAGAGAAGGAATGAGAGTGGAGCACGAGAGGTTCGGAATGGGCAAGATCATCTCCCTTAGCGGCAATGCGGGAGACCTCAAGGCCATTGTGGATTTCGACGATCATGGCCGCAAAACCCTGCTCCTGAAGTTCGCAAAGATGAGAATCGTGCAATAAATCCTGTTTTTATAGGAAAGTGGAACGGTATTTGTTATAATTGTACCGTTTTTCATAGTTTAAGTTTAGGTTAAGTCAAGGCTTCTGCCTTGCAGAAGAGGATGGTTTAAAAGCCATCCTCTTTGTTTTTCAGGGGGCGGACACAGTCAATTTTACCGTTTGGTTTGGAAATCCCCCAACTCCCGAATTATCTTGCACATCGCAAATGGAAAACTTAATCATTTAGTTAAGATTTCTTTTGCTTAATTGAAAATGTTTAATAGTTTTGCAATTGAAAATGTCCGAAGATGGTGTTTTAGAGAATTTCTTCAGAAATGAGGGAAGTGTTTCCGATAGGGTGGTGGCTATTCCTTTAGAGGTTAAAGATTCCGGGCAGGTGAGAGCATCGTTGAGACTCTACTGCATAAGGTTGTCGGATAAACTGCTTATTGTAGGCAGTGGAGGAATTAAGAAGACAAGAACCTATCAAGAGGATAAATGGCTTCTACAATGTGTAGAAACACTTCAGAAGATTGATAAGGAGTTGATGGATATGGAGAATGAAGGAATTGTTCTTGAAAACGAAATAATGAATATTATTCTTGAAATTTAATTATATGGCAGTTTATTATGTAGATCCTTTGTTCAAGCAAGTCCTTGATAATATTCCAGATCAAATTTCATATGAAGTTGGTTATTCTTTTGATATAGCAAAGGTTCTGCATGAGGTTCTTCTTAAAAAAGGATGGTCTCAAGTTGAATTTGCCAGGAGGTTAGGAAAGAAAGAGTCCGAGATATCCAAGTGGCTTAGCGGAACTCATCCCTTCACGATGAAAACTATTGCAAAGATTTCTGCCACCATCGATGACGATTTTTTGTGTCTGGTCGCCAATCACAGGAAGAAATTGAAAAGAAATTTTCAGGGGCGGACATAGTCAATTTTACCGTTTGGTTTGGAAATCCCCAAACTCCCGCATTATCTTGCACTTGTCTAACTTTAAAGTGCATTAGATATGAAGGGAAAAACACAAAATTCAGAGAGCAGGAATCCTGGATGCTTGCCAGAGCTTCAGCGGGCTTTCATCTGGATTCTCGCAATTGCAATCCTGGCGCTCAGCTTTGCGTCATGTATCAAGCCGCTGGATAAAAAGGAAGAGGAGAAGGAAGAAAAGCAGACTGATTCCACAAAGGGAATGGCGGGCTTGTCTTTTTTTCTTGACAGGGCATCCTACGACAGTTGCCTTGTGATTACGGAAGATTCAGAGGAGGCTCTCCGTTCAGTCAACACAAATCCCCTGGATTCCAACAATTACCGTCTTGCCATCTTCACCGCAGGTGGAGTGGTGGTTTATGACAGCTCTTACGTGGGCCGTCCGGAAGTGTTCTATGTAAAGGCCGGAACTTACAAGGTGCGGGTAACCTCAAGAGATTTTACGGAGCCGGACATTTATCCTTTGTTCGGTCAGGAGCAAAGTGTAAAGGCAAAGAAAGACAGCACCTTGTGCGTGGAAATCGTTTCCCGCCAGCTTACCGGCGGCATACGCTTCAGCTTTACCCCGGGCTTCATGAGCTGGTTCAAGGGCACTGGCATCTACCTCAAAAGGGACACCGTCATCACCAAGTATGGCTACGGAACCCGCCATTACCTGTATTTCTATCCGGGAGACATCTCGGTAATCTACAAGAACAAGGACGGGCACTCTACTTACACCCCGCCGGATAAGCCCGGCTATGCGGACACGCTGCTTTTCAAGCGCAAGCTGAAGGCCGCGGAACTTGTGACCATCGCTTTGGACTACGATCTGACCAAGGTGGCCTACAACGGATTCTCCTTCAGGGCAGACACTTCCAGAACCCGAAAAGACGAGTATTTCAACCTTGGAGGCATCGCCCCGTATGGCTGCAATTCTGTCTGGTACGCCCAGACCCACATCGGAGACACCATAAACCTCTTCGGCTACATTGTAGGCGGAGACGTTTCTTCCACCTCATTCAAAAAGGAAAAGCCGTTCACCTCAAAGACCAACATCGTAATCGGCGCCCAGGACTGGCAGGCCCTCAGGGAAAAGACAATAGGGGTGGAGCTCCCAAACGGGGAAATCAGAAAGAACCTCAACCTGGTAGACCATCCGGAGCATCTCAAGAAACCCATTGTGATTCACGGGGTTGTCTCCGACAGTTACTTTGGCTATCCCGGCCTGAAAAACGTCACCGAATACAAACTACTGAAATAAAGCGCTATGGTTTCCCTTTCAGGAACTTGACGGATTTGTCCAGCATGTCATAGGCCGCCACAAATATCAGCCCCACTACAACCAGTGGCCATATCAGGGCGCATTCTTCCCTCATGTTAAGTTTCAGGCCCAGAATGACGCCGGGTATATAAACCGCAAAAAGGAGTATCAGTACAATCATAAGATGATTTTTCTATATATACTCCTTTGGGGCGAAAATATTTCAAGCCTCTACCACCTGCGGTAGAAGAGTCTTGATACGAATGAAACAGCCGCGCTGATCAGAGTGCTGAAAAGCATCGTCTTCATCATGCTTTTCTGCTGTGACTTTTGCTGGGCGGCAGCTTGCTGCTGGTAATTCATCTGCTGCTGTTGGGGTGCAGGAGCCGCAGCCTTGACAGGGGCGCCGCAATGAGGGCAGCTTGCTGCCTGGTCAGAAACCTGCTTTCCGCATTCCTTACATGTAATGAGTGCCATATCGCTGAGTTTTAATTATTTCAATAAGCTTTTCCGTACTTTTGGAGCATTTCAACCTCAAGGTCTCCAATCCGGCGGTTAAGGCGGTCCATCTTGTCAGAGATTCTGCTTCTTTCCATCGGGTCCGGAGTGTTCATTACCTCGCGAGCCAGCTCCCTGTACTCTCTGCGCATACTGTATAGCCTCTCGCGGTCCCTTTCCAGCTGCTTGTCTTCTTTAGCCTTCTTTGACTCGGCCTTTTCGGATTTGCCGCTGACCTCTGTCTGTGCCTTTGCCTTGCTGCCGAGTGAATTGCCGCCTTTCTTTCCTCCGCATCCCGCAGTGGCTATTGCGAGAAGACACATTAGAATAATTGAAACTAATTTGTTCGTCATAATTATTCCTCCAGCTTGTAAACCATCTTGTTGTAGAGCTTGTACCTCTGCCCGCTTTCCGGGCAGACGGCTATCATGTCTCCGTCTTTTTCCTTCTTGAACAGCAGGCGGCAGCCCCTTTCGCTCATCCAGCCTATCTGGCGTGCAGGATTGCCTACAACCAAAGCGTATGGAAGAACATCCTTTGTGATTACGGCGCCAGCCCCGATGAAAGCATACTCCCCGATGTTGTGCCCGCAGACTATCGTGGCGTTGGCTCCAATGGTTGCACCCTTGCCCACCATTGTCCTGCGGTAGCAATCCTTGCGGCTAACGGCGCTTCTGGGATTAACAACATTGGTGAACACGCAGCTCGGGCCAAGGAATACGTCATCTGCGCAAATGACTCCCGTATAGACAGATACGTTGTTCTGAACTTTGCAGTTTTTTCCAAGTGTAACACCTGGAGAAATCACCACGTTCTGCCCGATATTGCACTTTTCTCCCAAAACGGCACCTTCCATAATGTGGGAGAAATGCCAGATTTTGCAGCCTTCTCCAATGGTGCATCCTTCATCAATCACCGCTGTCGGGTGAGCAAAATACTTTTCTTCCATAGCGGGAATTATTAATCCATACAAATATAATCAATCCTGTCTTAAATCAGGGATTTCTTTTTGGCCCAGCCGCGGGCGAACGAGGCAAAAGTCGGAATCGTGTTCTCCTGGTTTCTTACCACTGTGTAATGCCGTCTGATTTTTGCGGTGTCTTCCAGTTCCGTTATGGAAACTGGTCTCAGGATTCCTTTGGAAATCAGATCATTTACCTGGCTCTTCCATAGGAAGGAGACCAGAGGCGGAGCCGTTGAGGAAGTGCCCCTCCCGTATTCCACAAGGAATTTTATCGCTGAGGAAGGGTCTTTCATTGTGGCCGCGATGTTCAGGGAGGAAGGGTTGATGCCGGAATCTGAAAGCATTGCGGAGATTTCCGCACTTGTTTCAGCGTCTCCTTCATATAGTAGAAGCCTTGTCTCTGCGATGTCTATATACTGGTTTTCCTTTATCAGCGACGGGGAAACCGCAAGCAGAGTGTCCGTGAAGAAATAGTCCAGGTCCTCTTCCTTTCCTCCGGACTTGATTCCGACACTCACTTCACCGGCGTTGACAGACCTTTCGATTTGTTTGAGATCCAGTATCTTGTGGCTGATGCTGCTCTTGGGTGAGAGGCGGCACCAATCTGCTGCAAAGTCGGGGAACATTCCAAAGTACAAGGCACGCGGGATTCCAATCGTAAAGTTTCCTTCAGTAACTGTGGAAAGGAGTGCGCTTTCCTGGGTCATTTCCTTGTAAAGAGCCAGAATCTTCTTTGCCTTTTCCAGCAGGATTTCTCCGCTGTAGGTAAGATGGTATTTATTGCCCTCCCTGGAGAACAGTTCCACCTTGTACTGGTCTTCCAGAGTTTTGATATGCTTGCTGACTGCCGGCTGGGAAATGCCCAGAGTCTCGGCCGTGCGGCTAAAGTTCAGAAACTCGGCTGCCGTAACAAAAACTTTCAGTCTGAAATCCATATTTTCATCTGCTTAACAGCCACTAATATAATGAATTTTATTGATTTCTGCTATTGTTGCAGGGCGAATTTGTTACGGCTGCGGTATAATTTATGCATCAGGAGAAAGAAAAAAATATTATTTTCGCTTCGAATTTATAAGCAAAAGGACATGAACAGGGTCGACACTAAAATTGGTAACCGGATAAAATCGGTCCGTGAAGCCAAGAAAATGACGGTTGAAGATATCAAGAAAGAAACAGGATTAAGCAAATCTTATCTGAAAGAGATTGAAAATGATGATGATACACCGAATCTTGGTAATGTGTCTAAAATTTCAAAAGTATTAGGAATCAGAACTGGAACTTTCCTGGACGGGGAGGAAGACCTTTCTCCTGTTGTTTCTTCTCTCAAGTCGAGGAGAAGGGTAAACGGCATCCGCGGCCGCAGCGCCGGAAGAGACCACATGCACTTCTTTTCTCTTTCATCGCAGAAGAAAAACAGGCAGATGGACGCTACTGTAGTTGTTCTGGACCCGGCCGGGGGAAAGAAATACTATGCATCTCACGAAGGGGAGGAGTTCCTGCTTGTGCTCGATGGCAAGCTTGAAGTCGGATACGGAAAGCAGGTTTATGTCCTCAAGCCGGGGCAGAGCATTTATTACGATTCGATAGTTCCCCACCATCTTGCTTCAGCTCTCAAGAAGAAACCCTGCAGGATACTTGCAGTAACATATTTCCCTGCTTAATACCCTTATCTATGGCAGATTCTAAAAAGAAGTTCCGCAGTTCCGCTTCCAGAAGGGTTTCAGATATTCTGGCTGACATCCAGAAAAGGCTAAGAAGAAAAAGCCGTGAACTTCCGCTTTCTGACAGGACAATCGGCCAGTGGCTTGAGAAATGGGCCTGCGAATGTCCGGACAGGGAGGCGCTGGTATATTCAGACCGTGACCTGAGGTTCACATATTCCCAGCTGAATCACCGTGTGGACACTTTGGCCAAGGGATTCATAGGAATAGGTGTGACACGCGGAACCCACGTTGGCATCTGGGCGACGAATGTTCCTGACTGGCTGACCGTTATGTATGCCTGTGCCAAGATTGGGGCGGTGTGCGTTACAGTTAACACCAATTACCAGCAGAACGAGCTGGAGTATCTTTGCAAGGACGCGGACCTTCATACTCTGTGCATCATAGACCGCGACAGGGATACGGATTTTCTCGGAATGACCTACAAGATGCTTCCCGAGCTCAGGGAATGCGAGAGAGGCAAACTTGAGAGCAGCCGTTTCCCATATCTTAAGAACGTGGTTTTCATCGGCCAGGAGAAGTACCGCGGGATGTACAACACCCAGGAACTTCTTATTCTCGGCGAAAACACGGAGGACACTGAACTTGACAGGCTGAAAGGCCAGGTAAAGTGCAACGATGTTGTCAATATGCAGTACACATCGGGGACGACAGGTTTCCCTAAAGGAGTAATGCTTACTCACCGCAACATTACCAACAACGGTTTTCTGACCGGTGAGCACATGCTTTTTTCCTCATCCGACAGGCTATGCTGCTGCGTTCCGCTTTTCCACTGCTTTGGAATAGTGCTGGCCACGATGAACGTCATCACCCACGGTTGCACCCAGATAATGGTGGAGAGGTTCGACCCTCTGGTGGTGCTGGCTTCCATCCACCGCGAGAAGTGCACATCTGTCTATGGAGTGCCTACAATGTATATCGCGATGCTCACACACCCTATGTTCAAGATGTTCAATCTCAGGAGTCTGAGAGTGGGCATTATGGCCGGGGCCCTCTGCCCGATAGAGCTTATGCGTGAGGTGGAGGACAAGATGTATATGAGGGTTACCAGCGTTTATGGCCTGACTGAGGCTTCGCCTGGAATGACTCACACCAGATACGAGCAGTCTTTCGAGGAAAGATGCACAACGGTGGGTTACGAGTTTGAGCACACTGAAGTCAAGATAATCGAGCCGGGAACCGGGCGTTTCTGCGATGTGGGAGAGATTGGGGAATTCTGCAACCGCGGCTACAACAATATGGCCGGCTATTACAATAATCCGGAAGCCACGGCGGAAACTATCGACAAGGACGGATGGCTTCATTCCGGAGACCTCGGCTATCTGGACGGGAACGGAAACTTCAGGGTAACCGGCAGAATAAAGGATATGATCATCCGCGGAGGAGAAAATATCTACCCGAGGGAGATAGAGGAGTTCCTGTATCATCTTCCGGGAGTCCAGGATGTCCAGGTTGCCGGATTGCCTTCCAAGAAGTACGGTGAGGTTGTGGCGGCGTACATAATCCAGAAAGAAGGTGCCAGCCTTACGCCTGAAATAGTGCGTGATTACTGTATGGGAAAGATTTCAAGATTCAAGATACCTAAATACGTTCTTTTTGTAGACGAGTATCCTCTGACCGGCAGCGGCAAGATACAGAAGTTCAAGCTGAAGGATATAGGGCTCAAGATGCTCGCCGATCAGGGTGTCAGGATTGAATAGTTTTCCTTATTTTTGCGGCTTGTTATGAGAAAAATAGGATTGGCGGCAATATTGCTTGCCGCGTTGATTGCTGTCTCCTGCAAGGGAAAGGGAGACAAGCCTGAAGCTGAAACACTCAGTGTGAATCCAACCACGCTGTCACTGCTCCCGAATTCATCGGGGACAATAGATATAACCTCCAATGTAGCCTGGACGGTTACCGCTCCGGCGGGCTTTACCGCAACTCCAACGTCCGGCAGCAAAAACGGGACAATAAAGGTTACTGCAGGCCCTTCACCGATTTCGGGTTTTCTGAAGGTCCAGGGCAAGACCAAATCCGCAACGGTTTCACTGACGGCGGCAGAGGCAGATCTGGCTCTGTCAGAGACAGGCGGCACTATTACTTATGAGGCCGGCGGTACAGTTTCTTTCCAGGTTATCTGCAACGGAGAGTGGACAATCACTCTTCCGAGTCCAAAACCTGACTGGCTGACAAGCGTTACTCCGTCATCCGGTAGCAAAGACGCTACCGTTACCGTTAAAACCGGACTTAATGGAGGCAAGACAAAACTCCAGACCTTCCTGACCGTAAAATGCGGAAAGAAGACGGTTTATTACACCATAACCAAGGATCCGGCACCTAATATCGCTCCGACAAAGCCAACGAACCTGCAGCCAACAGGAAGTAATGTGGAAACTATTGCCACCTTCTCGTGGAATGCTTCTACAGACCTTAACGGTGACAAGATCACCTATACGGTGATGCTTTCCACGGACAATAGCAACTGGACTTCTTTTGGAACAACTGAAAAGACATCGCTGAAGAACAGCAAACCTCTGGAAAAGAACACCAAGTATTATTATAAGGTTGTCGCCGATGACGGATATGAGGGTGGAAAGACAGAGAGCGACGTGGTTACCTTCACTACTGGCAACAGCAAGAATACCTGGGCGGACGGAGAGGTTAAGCAGTATAACGTAAACCCTGACGGATCCATTACGGAAGTGCCTCTGGGTTCCACTCCAAGAGGCGTAAGGCTGATTTACACCGGAGACGGCTACACCCAGGACCTTTACACTTACGGTGGGCAGTTCGACAAGGAAGTTGATGCCGGAATCAAGGCTCTTTTTGAGTACGAGCCTTACAAGTCCTATACAAGCTACTTTACTATCTACAAGGTTGCCGCATATTCCAACGAGGCCGGAATCAGCATCGGCAACGATTATGAGCATCCTAAGACAAAGGTTGACACCAAGTTCAAGTGCACCTGGGAGGGCGGAGGTTCCACAGGCATCGATTGTGACGCTGACATTGTTGCGGAATATGCTGCCAAGTGCCCTGGAATCAAAGGAAGTACGGAAGACGATACTTGGGTTAACCTTACCTGGTGTCCTGTGAGCATAATCATCAACGCTGAGGTTTATGCCGGAACCAACATTTGGATTGGAGTCGGCGGAGGATTGAATATGATATCCATAGCCCAGACTCCTGCGCGAGAGGCAGGCGGCGGTTTCGGTAATACCCTCAGGCACGAGTACGGAGGCCACGGTTTCGGCCTGCTGGACGACGAGTACGTTTATTATTACACTCAGGCTCTGCCTCACGACGAGGAAGAGGATTACCGTTACTGGCAAGCTGCCGGTGCTCTTTGCAACACTTATGTTCCGGAGTGGAATACCGCTGAAAACACCTGGTATTCCGATCCTGAGCATTGCAACCTTTCCCTTACTCCAAAGGTGGAGGGCGTAAACTGGAACACATTTGCTTCCAGAGAAGATTACGCTCCGGCCCAGATCAAGCTCTTTTCGGGAAGTTCATATTACGGAAAGGGAATTTACCGTTCTGAATATACCAGTTGCATGGTGGACAACATTCCTCATTACAACACCATCAGTCGATGGAAGATCTATTGCAGAATCAAGATATCCGCAGGCGAGACTCCAAGCCTGGAGGAATTCATGTCCAAGGACACTGACAGGGTCAACACTTACGCTTCCGGCTCACCGGCCACCAAATCCGGCACCAGGATGAAGTGCAAGGGTCCTCTCCTCAAGAAATCCAGGCATTCCAAACCTTACCGCCTGAGACGGTAACCAAATAAGCAATGGCAATGCGATGGCAAAAATAAAAAACGGATGGCCGGTTGACCATCCGTTTTTGCGGTGCGTACGAGGCTCGAACTCGTGACCTCCTGCGTGACAGGCAGGCATTCTAACCAAACTGAACTAACGCACCATTCCGTTTTGGGAGTGCAAATATAGATATCTTTTTGGAATGTGCAAACGGTTTTATGAAAAAAATGAAAAATGCACGTTCCCGTAATGCCGCTCTTTTTTGAAATGCGGATGGGCGGAAAAATCATAGTCTGTCCCGTGTTCCAGGATGAAGTATCCCTGGCCGCTGAGAATAGGGTTCTCCCGGTTGAAAATCTTGTCCGGAAGGGTATCTATGCCCTCAAGCTTATAGGGTGGGTCCGCGAAGATGAAATCGAACTGGCGATTGCAGATATCCAGGAAATCGAAGACATTGCTGTGGACGGTACGGATTTCCTTCAGGCCGAGGCTTTTGTGCATCTTGCTGATGAAAGAGGCGTTTTTGCGGTTCATTTCCACGCAGATGGCTTCTTTTCCGCCTCTGGAGATAAACTCCGCACTGATACTGCCGGTGCCGCCAAAAAGGTCCAGGAGGCTGAATCCCTCCAGTTCATACTCGCTTTCTAGGATGTTGAAAAGACCCTCCTTGGCAAAATCCGTGGTAGGCCTGGCAGGATAGCCTGCCGGCGGGTTTATGGTCTTTCCCTTGAGTTTTCCTCCGATTATTCTCATTTTAGGTCTAGAGGCAGAGCTTTATGTCCTTGACATAGGATTTGAGCATCTTCAGCTGGGAGTCGTCTGCCTTCCCTATGAGGTTTACCGTTGTCTGCTGAGGGTTTATCTGGCTCTTGCTGAGAAGTTCCAGCATATAGTAGACTGCTGTAGGAAAGTCTACGGTGTGGTAGCTGTTTGCGGCAATCAGCTTTTCTCCTTCCGCCAGGAGGATGCAGGTTTGCCTGCGCTCCATGTCAAAATCAACGATAAGCTTGTTGTGGTCCTTGAGGGCGGAAAGGTCTTTCAGATGCTTGAAGACTGTTGGCAGTACGCCGGGTTCGGGAGTGATGGAGCGGTTTCTGCCCTCCCAGCTGTAAATCAGGACCGCAGAATACTGAGGAACCGGTACAGAAAGAACTTCTGCATCTTTTTCCGTTGGGAATAAGGTGCAGAAGATAGTTTCCCGGTTTTTCCTGTCTGAAAAACCTTCAGGTACGAGAGTGAAAAGATGTGTCGGAGAGTATTCGGACATTATTCCCAGTTACCTGCGTTGTTGTTAGGAGCATCAATGCTTCCAACCTTCAGGCCAGGGAACTTGTTCATCTTGTCTTTCTCGCAGTTGAGATTTACCAGAAGCTGGTGATCCATGCCTTTGAGAAGATCGTTGAAAGGAATAGTTGCCTCAAACAGAGGAACATCCACGCCTGAAACCTGCTTTACTATACTCTTCATTCCAATCTTGGCGCCATCTGAGAAAGGAATCTCGGCAAGCTTGTCAACATCGAAATCATCTCTCTTGAGGAGAGTGTCCCTTACGTTGATTTCGCTCTTGATGGAGAACACCAGATTCTTGTCGCCTTTCTTGTAGAGCTCGTAAAGATCCTTGTCTGTGAGCCTGTTCTTCTTGTTGGCATTCCTTACCGCATCCGTATGAGCTACCATTGCGGAGTCGTTAACGGAACCGATCTGCATGTTGATGATCATCTTGTCATTCTTGTAGAAATCAGCCAGGGAATCCAGTGTGGAGGCGAATTTTCCGTATTTGTTCTTGTAGGCAACCTGAAGATCGCGGATGTCTTTCAGTTTCTGAATTGCAACCTGCTCTCTTGCAGCTCTTTCTTCGTTGAACTTGATTGGTTTCATTACGCCCTTGACAATCAGGTATCCCAACAGGATGATGATGATAGGGAGAATAACAATGGTAAATAACTTTTTCATATGTGTGTTTCTTATTTCCTTATTGGTTTAACAAGGACAAAAATAAAAAAAATCTTCTCATCAAGCAATAATTTTTAATTTTGCCTTTCGTTAGAGTTATGAAAATAGAGCCGAATATCGCAAGGAGCTTTTGTGATTTGCTCCTTCCCGCAAGGAAAATCGTTTTGGCTGGCCATCTTAATCCTGATGGGGACTGTATCGGAAGCCTTACTGGAATGAAGGCTTGGCTGGACAGTTTCTATAGGGGAAAAGGGCCGGTTGGGATATCCGTGATTGTTCCTAACCGGATTCCGTATTATCTGATGTTCATGCATGGAGCAGATTCCATCATCATCTCTTCAGAAGCTCCGGATCAGGCCCGTGCTCTTGTGGAAGATGCTGACATTGTTGTCTGTATGGATCTTAACAGCCTAGCCCGGACAGAAGATATTGCGGAAACCATAAGGAAAAGCCCTGCCCGCAAGATTATGATAGACCATCATCCGATGCCTGAAAAATTTGCGGATCTTATTGTTTCCACGACAGAAGTGTCTTCAGCTTCCGAGCTTGCCTGGTGGCTAGTTTCTGAAGCCTCCAGCCAGACGGGGACCGAAATCCCCGCTGAGTGCAAGGAGTCTTTCTACACGGGAATGATGACGGATACCAACAATTTCTGCAACTCCGTGTTCCCTTCCACTTTCCTGATGGCTTCCCAGATCGCCGAGGCCGGGATAGACAGGGAAAAGATCCAGATGGAGATAATGAACAGTTTCTCCGAGGAGAGAATGAGGCTGATGGGGCTTATGCTTAAGGATAAGATGACGGTTTATCCTGATTTGAAGGCGGCTGTGCTGGTGCTGGACCAGAAAACGAAAGACAATTACAATTATCAGGAAGGAGACTCCGAGGGATTCGTGAATCTGCCGCTTCAGATAAAGAATGTTGAAATTTCCGCGCTTTTTACGCAGGGAGATGGATATATTAAAGTATCTTTGCGGAGCAAAGGGAATGTATCGGTGAACCGGCTCTCCCGCCTGTTCTTCAATGGCGGCGGGCACGAGAGGGCAGCCGGAGGGCGTATTTATGATATGCCGATCGGGGATGTAGCGGATTATTTCGAGAAATCTCTGAGGCTGTTCCTCGGGGGATTCTCGGCATAACTTTTGATGTAGATTAGATTAGTATGGTCAAAAAATATCTGATTTTGTGCTTTGCGGCTCTTCTGGCTGTCTGCTGCGACAAGGAGGACCGCAAGAACACTTATGCAAATCAGGAGGCGGCGATAGACAGATATGTGTCATCGCTGAGTTCAGACTATACGGTGGTTTACAGCGATGGTGTTGTGAGGGTGATTCTGGAAGAGGGCGGTTCAGAGGCTGTCCGCAGCGGAGATTCCCTTTACTTCCATTACAGCGGATATGTTTTTAGCAACGGAAAAGGAGGCTTGTTCTACACTAACGACCCAGTTGTTGCGGAGGAAACAGGCTTTGTTACAGACGGGAAGGCATTTGGCGTAAGATTCGGACACTCTGCAATGGTGGAGGGGCTTAAAAAGGGCCTGGAAGGGGTGAAAGAAGGGGAGCATTGTTACATAATCTTCTCTGCCAGATATGGTTACGGCAACCAGACCATGTCCACTCTGCCTAAACTTACGCCGCTGCTTTTTGAAATGAAAATAGACAAGATTAAGAGAAACTGATAATATTTTCAATATGAGCATTAAGCTTAGATTTGCTCTTATGGCTATGGTTTTTGCGGCCATCGCCGGATGCGCTAAAGAGAAAGATTTGACAGAACGCGAGATTCAGGAGAAGATTCTGGATGCATATATTCAGACCAACTGTCCTTCCGCCCAGAAACTTTCTTCCGGATTGACCATATTGAGTCTGACTCAGGGCTCCGGACCAATCGCTCCGGGAGATAATGACGGTATTTATATCCATTACAACACCTATCAATTGGACGGAACCTGCCAGAGTACAACCGATTCCGTAAAGGCAAGAATGCTCGGAACTTATGACCCTGCAGTTTATTACGGACCAACCTTGTTCATTCTCAACTCCTCGATTACAAAAGGCATGAAGGAGCTGCTCGGTAAACTTCATCAGGGTGGAAAGGCAACCGCTATAATTCCGCCTTGGCTAACTTCAGCCGGAGCTAACAGTTCTTCCTATACCAACGCCGGGCAGCAGTCTACTTTAAATATGATTTATGAGGTTAAGGCCGGAATAGTGATAGATGATGTGGATAAGTTCCAGAAGGATTCTCTGGAGAGTTATTCAAGGCTCTATTTCTCTCCTAAGGTTGATTCCACGGCGATGGGATGGTATTTCCGCAATTTCACCCATCCTGACGGAATTCCTGCCGCCGATACAATTGAGGCCGGAAAAACCATAGGCGTCTGGTATGTGGGCCGTCTTTTGGACGGGTATGTATTTGACACCAATATCAGGGACACCGCAAAGAAGTACAGGATTTACGATGCTTCGAATGATTATACGGCCTTGAGTGTTGAAATGGGCAAGACCTATCAGGATATGACAACCTATGGTTCCAGCGCAACCAGTAACGACAATACTACCGGTTCTGAAGGCAAGCAGTCTTTGATCCTGGGCTTTGTGAGAGCCATAAAGAATATGACATACGCAGACAGGGGAGTGACATTCTTCATGTCCGGACTTGGCTACGGTTCAGAGGGCAGCATGAAATCCGGCAAGGGAGTTCCCGAGTATGCGATGCTGAGGTTCGATGTTTGGGTAGCCTATTCTACTGACACCAAGTTCCCTCCAACCAGAACGAAATAGCATATACCTCTCAGCGATATGGAAACAAAGAGAGAACGGGAGCTGGCGGCCTTTGAAAGGCTGCTGGACGTTATGGATACGGTCCGCGAGAAATGCCCGTGGGACCACAAGCAGACTCTGGAAACCCTCCGTCCGCAGACAATAGAGGAAACCTATGAACTTTCAGACGCAATCCTGAAGAAGGATATGTTCAATATCTGCAAGGAACTGGGAGACCTCCTGCTTCACGTGGTTTTCTATGCCAAAATAGGGAAAGAGCAGGGAGAGTTCGATATCGCGGATGTCTGCAACAAACTGTGCGATAAACTGATATACCGCCACCCTCATATTTACGGAAATGTTCAGGTAAAGAATGCCGAGGAGGTTATCGGAAACTGGGAGCAGCTCAAGACAAAGGAAAAGGACGGCAACAAGAGCGTTCTTAGCGGTGTTCCGGAATCCCTTCCAAGCGTAATCAAGGCATACCGTATCCAGGAGAAAGCCCGTGCTGTCGGCTTCGACTGGGAGAAGAAGGAAGACGTGTGGAACAAGGTCGCCGAGGAATTTTCTGAATTCAAGGAGGCTCTTGTCAAGGGTGGCAAAGAGGCCCAGGAGGAGCTCGGCGATTTCCTTTTCTCCGTAATCAACGCCGCAAGGCTCTACGATATTGATCCCGACACGGCTTTGGAGGATACCTGCACAAAGTTCCGCCGCCGCTTCGGATATCTTGAGGAGAACACAATCAAGCAGGGCAAATCCCTCAAGGACATGACTCTGGCCCAGATGGACGAGTATTGGGACAAGGCCAAGGAACTCGAAAAGAAAGGGGAACTCTGATGGAAGATTTCAGGGAAAGGACTGTCCTCCAGGTTGGAGAAGAGGGGATGGCTCTCCTGTCCTCTTCCCGTGTGGCTGTAATCGGTCTTGGAGGTGTAGGGGCAATGGCCGCCGAAATGATAGCCAGGGCCGGAGTGGGGAATATTATTGTCGCCGATTCGGATGTCTATTCCATAACCAACAAGAACCGCCAGATTGCCGCTTTTGACTCCACAATCGGGCGGAAAAAGACAGAAGTTATCCGCCAAAGGCTTCTGGATATCAATCCGGACCTTAATGTAACGGTCATAGACGAATACCTTACGGAAGAAAACATTCCCTCACTCATTCCCGAGGCCGACTATGTCATCGATGCCATAGATACAATGTCGCCGAAGATTGCCCTTATAAAATTTTGCATGGACCACAAGATTCCGCTGGTCAGCTCAATGGGGGCAGGGGCGAAGTGGGATGCCACCAAGGTCCGTCTGACGGATATCAGCAAGTCTTTCAACTGCCCTCTGGCCTATATGCTGAGGAAACGGCTGAGGAAAGTGGGCATCTCCAAAGGCTTCAAGGCCGTGTTCTCCGAGGAATTGCCGATCAGGGAGGCCATAGTGCCATTCGAGGAGAGAAACCACAAGAGCCGCACCGGCACAATTTCCTATATGCCGGCTGTTTTCGGATGCGTATGCGCCCAGGCTGCCATCAAATCGATTTTGAAGCTTGAGGAATAGTTGCTAAATTTGCAAACTTTGCAAATTTGGATGATTATGCCAATTACAATCAGGGAAGTTACAACGGATAAACAGTTCCGGCAGTTCTACAAGTTCCAGAACCGCCTGTACCGCAAATGCAGGTACTATGTCCCTACGCTGGATTTGGACCAGAAGCATTCTCTCAAGGAGGATCCGGCGCTGCTGTACTGCAAGAGAAAGCTTTTCCTTGCCTACAACGACAAAGGCAAGGTTGTGGGAAGGGTTCAGGGCATAATCAATCCTCGCTACAACGACTATTACGGCCTTAAGAGGGTGAGGTTCGGATGGTTTGACTTTGAGGAAGATCCCTCAATCGCCGAGGCCCTTATAGATGCCGTGCAGAAATGGGGAAAGGAAGAGGGGATGACTGAGATTCACGGTCCTCTGGCATACAATACCCTCGGAAGGCAGGGAATGCTGGTGGAGGGATTCGACAAGGAACCTCAGGTCAACTGCCTCTACAACTATCCGTACTATGTGGATTATATGCAGAAGATGGGGTTCGAGAAGGAGTGCGACTGGATCCAGTACGAGATGGATCCTCTCCAGGGATTGCCTGAGAAACTGGGCCGAATCTCCAAGCTTCTGATAGAAAGATACGGGCTCCAGGTGCTGAAAATAAGGCAGGTAAAGAAGGATAAGGCCCTGAAGGAGAAATTGCTGGCGCAGTTCTTCAAGATTTACAACGAGTCTTTCAAGGCGGTGCACAATTTCATCCCTCTGACCAAGGAAGAGGAAAAAGAGATGGGAAACCATTATTTCTCCTACCTGAAGGAAGGCCTGACTTGCATGGTGCTGGACAAGGACGGAAACCTGGCTGCTTTTGGAGTTAGCGTGCCGTCTCTTTCCAGAGCTTTCAAGAGGGCCAGGGGAAAGCTTTTCCCGATAGGATGGATTTTCATCCTGCTGGCTTTCTGGCGCTACAAGAAGGTGGACCTTATGCTGCTTGGCTCCGCTCCGGAGTGGCATTCCAAGGGCCTTTCCGCCATCTTCCACACCAAGATGGAGACCAATTACTACAAGATGAAACTCAAGAGCGCCATATCCAACCCGCAGATAGACACAAACATTGCGGCAATCAAGGTTTGGGACAGCTACAAGAAGGAGTTTTATATGAGGAGAAGATGCTGGATACGCAGCATAGATTAATACAGGAAGATTATGAGCGAAAACAATACATTGCTGGAGAAAGTTGAGGGTCTCAAGGTCAGGCTTGCTGAAATTCAGAAGCAGCTTTCAGACCCTGAGTCGATGGCTGACATGAAGAAATATGTCCAGCTGAACAAGGACTACAAGGAACTTGAGCCGATAGTGAAGGCGGGAGAGAAATACAAGAAGATGCTCTCCGACTACGATTCTGCCAAGGACCTTATTGTCAACGAGAAAGACGAGGAACTCAAGGAGATGGCCCGCGAGGAGATGACTGCCCTGGAAGAGGCTCTTCCAAAGATGGAGGAGGAAATCAAGCTCCTTCTTATACCTGCAGACCCGGAGGACGGAAAGAACGCCATTATGGAAATCCGCGGCGGTACGGGCGGAGACGAAGCCGCCATATTTGCGGGAGACCTGTTCCGCATGTATTCCAAGTACATAGAGAGGAAGGGATGGAAGCTGGAGGTAACCAGCCAGACACCGGGAACAGCCGGCGGATACAAGGAAATCATCTGCACAGTTTCCGGAGAGGGCGTTTACGGACTTCTCAAGTACGAATCCGGAGTGCACCGCGTGCAGCGTGTGCCTCAGACAGAGACCCAGGGAAGGCTTCACACTTCAGCCGCTTCCGTGGTTGTTCTCCCGGAGGCCGGAGAGTTTGACGTGGAAATCAACGAGAAGGATATCCGCAAAGACATATTCTGCGCTTCAGGTCCTGGCGGACAGGGCGTGAACACAACCTATTCCGCCATCCGTCTGACACACATCCCTACAGGAATCGTTGTCCAGTGCCAGGACGAGAGAAACCAGCTCAAGAATCTGGAAAAGGCTATGAACGAGCTTCGTACAAGGCTCTACAACATGGAGTACCAGAAGTATCTGGACAATCTTTCTTCCAAGAGGAAAACTATGGTTTCCACCGGAGACCGTTCAGCCAAGATCCGCACCTACAACTATCCTCAGAGCAGGGTAACGGACCACAGGATCAACTGGTCCACCCATAATCTTCCGGTCTTTATGGACGGAGAAATCCAGGAGGTCATAGACCAGCTGCAGATTGCCGAGAATGCGGAGAGGCTGAAGGAAGCCCAATAATATTCCCTCATATCCCCAATGGCAGACCAGGAGTATATCACGATAACTGGCGCACGGGTCAACAACCTGAAAAACATCTCGTTGAAGATTCCGCGCGGCAAGCTGTGCGTGATTACGGGCGTATCCGGCAGCGGAAAGAGTTCCCTTGCCTTTGACACTCTTTATGCGGAGGGTCAGAGAAGGTTCGCGGAGAGCCTTTCTTCCTTTGCCCGCCAGTTCCTGGGCCGAATGAGCAAGCCGGACGTGGACAAGATCGAGGGAATTCCGCCGGCAATCGCCATACAGCAGCGGACCAATACACGCAATCCGCGTTCTACGGTTGCCACCAGTACGGAAATCTACGATTATCTGAGGATACTATATTCCAAGATAGGCATAACATATTCTCCTGTAAGCGGTTGTGTTGTCAAGAAGGAAACCGTGGAGGATGTGCTTTCCTTTATAGATACCATTGAAAAAGGCTCTGCCGTCTATGTCCTTTCCAGAATTGACACGGAGGAAAAGATGCTCATCGAGCGCCTTGTGGACCTGAAGCAGCAGGGCTTC
The DNA here is from genome assembly GCA_017550655.1 of Bacteroidales bacterium. Taxonomy (GTDB): domain Bacteria; phylum Bacteroidota; class Bacteroidia; order Bacteroidales; family UBA932; genus Egerieousia. The sequence continues at coordinate 188,933 of JAFZOK010000024.1, forward strand.
ACCAGGCTTCTCGGCGATGGGGGAATGGTAAAGCTTGACAATTTCCTCAAGGACGGGGCAAAGGCATCGGGAAATCTTTTTGTCATGGTATCCAGATTTCTCCACGACAGCAGCGAGGATTCTTCCGAAATCCGAAGTTCCGTGGAGGCGGCCTTCTCTCTGGGGGAAGGAAGGCTTACCATTGGCTATACAAGCGGAAACGATTTGAGTTTCAGGGATTTTTCCAATCTCTTCGAGGCGGACGGAATGGTATTCGAGGAGCCTAACGAGCAGATGTTCTCCTTCAACAATCCGCTTGGAGCCTGCCCTGTTTGCGGCGGATTCGGAAGCACGGAGGGAATAGACGAGAAGCTTGTAATTCCAAACACTACCTTGAGTGTTTATGAAGATGCCATAGCTCCGTGGAGGGGGAAACTGATGAGCTGGTATAAGGAGAGGCTCATAGAAAATGCATTCAGGTTTAATTTCCCTGTCCATCGTCCATACGCGCAACTAACTCAGAAAGAGAAGGATCTGCTGTGGAATGGCAACCAGTACTTTACCGGCATCAACGATTTCTTCTCCTGGGTGGAAACCAAAAAGTACAAGATACAGTTCCGCTATATGCTCTCCAGATATTCCGGTAAGTCGGTCTGCCGTGCCTGCGGCGGAACCCGCTTGAAGAAGGAAGTCTCCTGGGTGAAAATCGGTGACAAGAGCATCGGTGAACTTATGGAAATGAACGTGAGTTCACTTCTGCAGTTCCTAAGGAATCTTAAGCTGACGCCTTACCAGAAAGAGGTTGGCGGAAGGGCCCTCAAGGAGATTACCCAGAGGCTGGAATATATAGAGGACGTGGGTCTTGGCTACCTTACCCTTAACCGCCGTTCAAACACTTTAAGTGGCGGCGAGAGTCAGAGGATCAATCTTGTAAGTTCCCTGGGCAGCAGCCTTGTAGGCTCCCTCTACATACTGGACGAGCCGAGTATAGGCCTTCATCCGAGAGACACCCACCGCCTGATCGAGGTAATGAAAAAGCTCCGCGATCTGGGCAACACAATCGTTGTGGTGGAGCACGACCGCGACATTATCAACGCGGCAGACCATCTGATAGACATAGGCCCTCTGGCAGGAAGCTTCGGCGGGGAGGTTATCTTTGAGGGAACTGCCGCCCAAGGAAAGAATTTCCGGGGTTCCCTGACTCTGGACTATATCTACAACCGCCGCCAGGTCTATCCGGAAACCAAGCCTCGCCGCTGGTCCAGGAAAATTGTGGTTGAGGGTGCTATGGAGCACAATCTCAAGGATATAACGGTGGAGTTCCCGCTGAACGCGTTTACCGTAGTGAGCGGAGTTTCCGGCAGCGGAAAGTCTTCTCTGGTGGGGGATGTTCTCTATCCGGCTCTCTGCCGCCATTTCCAGATCGGAAGCCAGCAGGCTCCGGGTGCTTTCAGGGCTCTGAGCGGAGACCTTTCCAAGCTTTCGGGAGTGGAATATGTGGACCAGAACCCTATGGGCAAAAGCGGCCGATCCAATCCGGTCACATACCTGAAAATCTATGACGATATCCGCAAGATATTTTCCGACCAGCCATACGCCAAGCTGAATGGCTACACCAATTCCTTCTTCTCCTTCAACATAGATGGAGGCCGGTGCCCGGTGTGCCAGGGAGAAGGCTATATTGTTGTCCCGATGCAGTTTATGGCGGACGTAAAGATGGTGTGCGAGGAGTGCGGCGGACACCGTTTCAAGCAAGACATCCTGGAAGTGCGATACCACGGGAAGAACATAGACCAGATCCTGGATTTGAGCGTGGACCAGGCTGTGGAATTCTTCTCCAGCCAGAAGGAACCGGCCGCTGCCAAGGTGGCCAAAGGCCTTGGCGTTCTCCAGAGGGTAGGCCTCGGATATGTTAAACTCGGGCAGAGCTGCAGCACTCTCAGCGGCGGAGAGAGCCAGAGGATAATGCTGGCCCAGTTCCTTTCCAACGAGCTGAGAAACAGCTCGCAGGGCAAACTGCTCATTTTCGATGAGCCTACTACCGGACTGCATTTCCACGATGTCAGAAAGCTTCTGGATGCCTTCAACGCACTTGTGGATGCCGGCAACACAATCATTGTCGTAGAACACAACACGGATGTAATCAAGGCAGCAGACTGGGTGATTGACCTCGGTCCGGACAGCGGAGACAATGGCGGAGAGGTTGTGTTCACGGGCACTCCCGCCCAGCTTTCACAGGACCCTCGCTGGACCTCCTATCTGAGTGTCTGACTTGCTAAATCCATAAAATTGTCGTATTTTTCCGTTTTGATTACATCAAAATGGAAAGATGGTGAACTATCAGGAAATACCCGTTACTGAACTCATACCCCAGCGCCCGCCGTTAGTGCTGGTGGATAAGGTATTGCACAGCAGCGAGGAAGACACGGAGACTGTACTGGAAATCCGGGAGGACAATATTTTCCTGGAGGAAGGCCATCTTTCCATGGCAGGACTTTTGGAGAATATGGCCCAGTCCTGCGCATGCAGGATGGGTTGCAGATGCATCGTCTCCGGAAATCCGGTAAGGATAGGGGTTGTGGGAGCTATAAGGAACTGCACTCTGGACAGGCTTCCTCGCCTTGGAGAGACAATTCACACCCATGTGTGCATTATGGAGGAAGTTCTCAACCTGACGTTGGCAGGCGTGGCCGTGAAAGTGGGGGATGAAACGATAGCAACTACACTCATCAAAATGGCGATGACGGAATGAAAAGGTTTCTGACGATATTGCTTTGCATTATGCTTCCGCTTGGCCTTCAGGCACAGGCGAGGCTTTCCTCTCAGGAGCAGGAAAAGATTCTGGACAGGATAGAGGCTTCTTCCTTGGCGACCGCTTTGATGCAGTGCGAATTCACCCAGACCAAGACGATGAAGATGCTGAGGGGCGATATGAAATCCAGCGGGGTTATGTATTTCCGCAAGCCTGACAAGCTGCGCTGGCAGTACAATTCTCCCTACAAGTACATTTTCATCCTGAACGGGGGAAAGGTGAAGATGGAATCCGCTTCTTCATCGCAGAGCATAGACGTGAAGCAGAACAAGATGTTCCGTCAGATTGCGGACATTATGCTAGGAAGCATTACCGGAGGGGGGCTGAAGAATTCTTCAGATTTTAAGGTTGAGATCTTCAGGGAAGGAGATTCCCATTTTGCCAGGCTTATTCCTAAAAAGAAAGAGATAAAGCAGATTTACGAAGCCATAGAAATATGGTTCAATCCATCCCTGACTATGGTCAGCAGCGTGAGAATGAAGGAGAAGACAGGGGATGAAACTATTGTTAAACTGTTGAACGTTAAGACCAATGGCTCTTTTGACGATAAGTTGTTTGATGTTGATTAACCTTTGCCGGAGTGTGGACGCCATTCCCGCTTCCGACACCCTTGTCCGCTCAGAGTACAGCGTGCTGATGAAGATCGGGAATAGGGAACTTACAGGTATCTGCATAGTTGAGACGGGCGAAGACGGTGCTGTCACCGGAACTCTTATGAACGAGTTCGGAGTCAAGGCATTCGACTTTACCCGCAAGGAGGGGAAGACCAGGATAGTCAACGTTATGGGGCCACTGGACAAATGGTATGTAAGAAGAAGGCTGAGAAAGGATTTTGACCGCATCCTTCCGGTTTTGGGAAGGGAGGGCTGTTCTTTCTCGAGGTCTTTCACTAGTTATGTCTTTACCCCTTTGGAAAACTGATTATGAAGGCGGCGGTGTTCTATTATTCCCAGAGCGGGCAGGCTCTTGAGGCGGCGGAAAGTATCTGCGGCTCCATGAGCGCTGTCTACAGGAGAATAGTGCCGCTGCAGCATTATCCGTTTCCTTGGAGCAGGAAAGAGTTTTTCCAGGTTTTCCCGGAGACCAGGCTCGGCATTCCGCCATCCGGAATAGAGCCGCTGGATTTTTCAGACATCGCTGATGCTGATATAGTTATAGTTTCCGGCCAGTCCTGGTTCCTGTCTCCTTCCCTTCCGCTCCAGTCTTTCTTCAGCGATGAAGGGGTTAAGGATTATCTAAAAGGCAGAAGCATTGTTTTTGTGAACTCCTGCCGCAACATGTGGCTGATGACTTCCCGCAAGGTCAAGGAATATGTTAAGCAGGCCGGAGCTACTCTGGTCGGACATATTGTTCTCCAGGACAGGGCCTCCAACCTTGTCAGCGCAGTAAACATAATCCGCTGGCTGATTAAGGGGAAAAAAGAAGCCACAAGCCTTCTTCCTGCCGCCGGAGTCAGCTTGGAAGACCTGAAGAGAGCATCCCGTTTCGGGACAGTGATGGAAAACAAATGGAAAGAAGGGGATTTCTCCGGTCTTCAGACAGCGCTTCTGGCAGAAGGGGCGATAAAGTACAAGCCATCGGTTTTGACCATAGAAAAGACAGGCCACAGGATTTTCGGATTCTGGGCAAAATTCATAAGGAAAAAGGGAGGATTCGGCGACAGGAAAAGGCAGGGTAGGCTGACTCTCTTCTACTGGTATCTTCTGTTTGTGCTGTTTGCGCTGAGTCCTCTGGTTCAGCTCTTTTTCTGGATAACATATCCTCTTCGCAGAGTAAAACAGAACAGAGAAATTGATTGCAACGTTTAAGATTATATGGAAGTATTCATAACAAAAGCATCCGGGTTCTTCCCTAACTCTCCGGTTTCCGGCGACGAGATGGAAAACTATCTGGGAATGGTTGGCGGAAAGCCTTCCAAGGCAAGGAGGATAGTCCTGTCGCGCAACGGAATAAAATGCAGGTACTATGCCCTGGACAAGGAGGGAAAACCTACCCACACCAACGCCCAGATGGCTGCAAATGCTGTCAAGGGGCTTCTGGACAAGGATTTGACAATCGACGATATAGACCTTCTTTCCTGCGGAACAGCGTCTCCCGAGCAGCTGATCCCGTCTCACGGAGTTATGGTGCACGGGCTTCTGGGCGGAAGCAGGAATATGGAAGTGGTCTCCTTTGCCGGAAGCTGCTGCACCGGAGTTGACGCACTCAAATACGCCTATATGGCAGTTAAGCTCGGCGATGCCCGCAATGCCATTGTCTCCGCTTCAGAAAGGCTCAGCGCCTGGATGCGGTCAGAGTATTTCCAGAAGGAGAGCGAATATCTCTCCCAGCTGGAAAACCAGCCTCTGCTTGCGTTCCAGAAGGAGTTCCTGAGATGGATGCTCTCAGACGGGGCGTTTGCCGTACTGCTTGAAAACAAGCCGAATACAGAGGGACTTTCCTTGAGGATAGACTGGATAGATATCACTTCCTTTGCAAACACAAAGGAAACCTGCATGTATGCCGGAGCCGAAAAGCAGGAGGACGGAAGCCTTAAGGGCTGGGCGGATTTTCCTGAGCAGGAATGGCTTTCGAAGTCTGTCTTTGCCCTCAAGCAGGATACACGTATGCTGGAAGAGAATATCGTGAAGCTTGGTGTGGATTATCTGATACAGTTAGGAAAAAAGCATTCATTTACAGCGGAAGACGTGGACTGGTTCCTTCCGCATCTGTCTTCAATGTTCTTCAAGGACAAGATACTGGAAGAATCTCTCGCCAGAGGTTTCTTCATTCCGGAGAGCAAGTGGTTCGTGAACCTTCCGAGTGTGGGGAACATCGCTTCCGCATCAGCCTTTGCTATGCTGGAAGAACTTCTCTACAGCGGAAAGCTCAGTAAAGGACAGAAGATACTGCTTATGATTCCGGAGAGCGCCAGGTTCTCCTATTGCTATTGTATGCTTACCGTTTGCTGAAAATTAACAGGTTATGAAGGTAGACGAAGTTCCTCAGGACTTGAAATACTACAAGGGTTCCGTAGTGCGGGACGTTAATTACGCCGTGGACGAGAAAGGTCAGTACAAGGCTGTTCTCAGCGATGGCTGGACTCCCAAGAACGATGCCCTGGATATGGCTCTGGATGAAGTCAGAGGGCAGTGCGGCCTCATCGCTGAGAAAGTGAAAAGAGGGGAAAGCAGTCCTTTGGAATACCATGCCGCCAGGAATCTTATGGATGTAAAGCTTCTTTCCGATTACACGGGCATTCCAAAGCGCAAGATCCGCCGTCATTTCAGTCCGGAAAACTTTGCGGCCCTTGACGAAGGCACTCTGGCAAAATATGCAGAGGCTCTGAGAATTACCGTAGCGGAACTTAAAACAATCCCGGAGTGATATGGAACTGAATCTTGAGCACAGGCCTGCGGCGCATTGCGAGAACGGAGCCATATCGGCTCTTTTGAGATTCCACGGGATTGACCTTTCCGAGCCGATGATTTTCGGCCTTGCCAGCGGACTGTTTTTCAGCCACGTGCCGTTTGTGGACGTGGGCGGGATGCCGCTTACTTCCTTCAGGACGGTTCCCGGCTTCCTTTTCAAGCGCATAACAAAGCTGCTTGGCATAAAGACGGAAACCGCAAGGTACTTCAACAGGGAAAAGGGCATGAAACGTCTTGACGAACTCCTTCTGAAGGAGAAAAAGCCGGTGGCCCTTGTGGTGGGAATGTATTACCTGCCATACGTTCCAAAAGAATACCGGTTCCATTTTAACGGCCACAATATCTGCGTAATAGGAAAGGACGAAACCATCGGAGACTATAGTGTTCTGGACTCAAACGCCACCTGCAAGGTTACAATCAGCCGCGAGGATCTTCTGAAGGTCAGATATGCCAAGGGCGGTTCGTACCGCCTGTTCGGAAGAATGTACTGGATCAAGTCCGTCCCTCCTCATTTGCCGGACATGAAGCCTATGATTCTCAAGGCCATCGCCAAGAACTGCAGGATAATGACACGCACCTACAGGGGAGTTAAGTATGTGGGAGTCAGGGGTATGCTGTTCCTTTCCGAAAGAATCCGCACCTGGGAAAGGAAAATGGGTACTCAGAAGGCCCTTATGAATGTTGCCCAGGTTGTCAGGATGCTGGAGGAAATCGGAACCGGAGGGGCCGGATTCCGCTTCATATACGGTGCTTTCCTTCAGGAGGCGGCGCAGAGGACAGGTATCGCCGAGCTTAATGAGTATTCCGCCAGAATCACGGAAATAGGGGATTTGTGGAGGGAATTTGCCGTAAGGGCTTCCAGGATGTTTAAAAGGAGGAAGGCGGAAACATGCACTTTCGACGATCTTGGAGACATGCTCCGCAACCTTGCCAATAAGGAGGCTGCCTTCTACAAAGACCTGGAAAGGGCCGTTGAAAAGTATATGGACTGATGACGGATTTCTTCCTTCATATCTACGATTTTCTTTCCAAGCGCAAGGGGCTTTGCCTTGCCCTGCTGTTTGCGGTAATGGCGGCTCTTGTGCTTATGACCTTGTCTCTGAAGTACAACGAGAATATCTGGGATTTCCTTCCGGCAGGCGGCAACCAGCAGAAAGCCATAACTTTATATCAGGACATCTCCGGTGGGCAGAGGGTTGTAGCGATGTTCCGCCTGAAAGACTCCGCATCCTCTGAAAGCGCCCTTACCGACGCCGTTGATACATTCTCCGCTAAAGTCCGGGAGGGTGAAGGAAGCAGGCACATAACAAGCATAGAATCTCAGATAGACTTTGACAGATATGCCGGGATAACGGACTTTGTCTACAGGAATATCCCTTTGATGCTCAGCGATTCTGACTACGAGAGGATGGATAGCCTCCTCTCCAGTCCTTCCTATGTGGACGAGTCTCTTGAGGCGGATGTGGGTATGATAATGATGCCTGCCACGGGGTTCTTCACAAGCAGTATCGGCAGCGATCCGCTTTCGCTTTTTTCACCAGTAATCAGCCGGCTACAGGAAAGCCGGCTGGCACTCCCGTTCGAGTTCGACGACGGATATATCTTCACCCCCGGTAAGGGTTATGCCATTGCCTTGCTTGCCTCTCCGTACGGGGCGATGGAATCGGCCAATAACAACCTGCTGGTCAATTATCTGGACAGCATAGCCCGCCAGACTGCGGAAGCCTGTCCGGATGTGGACCTTGCCTTTACGGGGGCGCCTGTTATTTCCGTGGACAACGCCCGAAGAATCAAAAGCGACAGCAAGAGGGCGATATCTATAGCCGTGACACTGATTCTGATTCTTCTGGTTCTGGCATTCAGGAGAATCAAGAGCCTTCTTCTGATAGGGCTGGCCATTCTGTTCGGATGGCTGTTTGCGATGGGATTTATTGCGGCGCTTAGAAACGATGTTTCCCTGATAGTTCTTGGAATCGGTTCCATAATAATAGGAATTGCGGTTAACTATCCGCTTCATTTTGTGGCACATACGGATCACGGAGGTTCCTTGCGGCAGGCTCTGAAGGAAATGGTGGCTCCGCTTCTTATCGGCAATATCACTACGGTGGGCGCTTTCGCCGCCCTTATGCCGCTGGATGCTCCGGCTCTGAAGGACCTTGGTTTCTTTGCAGCTTTTATGCTGATTGGCACAATCATATTTGTGCTGGTCTTCCTTCCTCAGCTTGTCAAAAAAAAGGAGGGCAACCAGAGGCTTCTTTTCAAGGGTGTTTCTTCCTTTGCCCCGGAGCGTAAAAGGTGGCTGCTGTGGGTGGTCATAGCCCTTACGGTATTCTTCGGCTACTTCAGTTTCGGGACATCTTTCGATACGGATATCAGCCGTATCAACTATCTTACGCCTAGGCAGAAGCAGTTGCTGGAAGGCCTTGGGGTCCAGGCCGGTGTAAATGACACCTCAAACATCTACCTTGTGGCGGAAGGCGGCAGCTGGGACCAGGCTCTGGAGCGCAGGATGGCCATGGCTCCGGTTCTGGACAGCCTGAAAAGCGCAGGTATCATAGATGACTTTTCCTCTGCGACCGGATTTGTAGCTCCTCAGAGCGAGCAGCAAAGACGAATAGCCCTCTGGAACGCTTTCTGGGATTCCCATAGGGAGGAAGTGCTGACTCTGCTGAATAGCCGCGCTCCACGCTACGGCTTTAGCGAGACGGCCTTCTCGTCTTTCAGGGAAATCATCGCCGGGGAATATTCCGCAAAGCCGTTTGAGCATTTCGATACTCTCCGCCAGGCGGTTCTCGGCAATTCATTCAGCACATCAGGTGGCGTCTGCTCGGTAGTGGATGTGGTTAAGGCTCAGGATGTCGGCAAGGCTGCACAGACTTTGGACGCCGCTGTTGGAGAGGACGGCTATGCGTTTGATTTTGCAGGAATGAACTCATCCATTGCCAGGAGCCTTTCGGACGATTTCAACTATATCGGCTTTGCCTGCGGACTCATAGTTTTTGTATTCCTATGGATTTCTTTCGGAAGACTGGAACTCACGCTGATAGCGTTTCTTCCTATGGCTATGGGATGGTTCTGGATCCTAGGCATAATGAATCTTCTGGGAATGCAGTTCAACATAGTGAACGTGATTCTTGCAACGTTCATTTTCGGACAGGGAGACGATTACACGATATTCATCACGGAAGGTCTGATAGACGAGTTCGCCTACAGGAAAAAGGTCCTGGCCTCGTTCAAGAACAGCATTATGGTTTCCGCCCTGATTATGTTCATCGGAATGGGCTCCCTGATAGTGGCCAGACATCCTGCGCTTCACTCTCTTGCAGAGGTGACCATCGTGGGAATGTTCTCTGTTGTACTGATGGCCTGGATAGTGCCGCCTGCATTATTCTCCTTCCTGGTGAAAAAGAGGGGAAAATACAGGAAGATGCCACTGACATTCGGGCGCATTTTTGAAAGGAAAGCCGGTGGCAACGCCGTAAAAGACACTCATTCCTTCCACAAGTATGTCATTTACAAGTACATCTACAAGGGCTATGCTCTGGAAAGGGAAACTAGGCGTCTGCTTCGCAGATATGATGATTTCAGCCAGTGGATAGATGCTGGCCTGACGTCTGAAACCGTTTCCGTCATCAATGGCGGACGGGGACAGTTCTCTCTGATGATGGCCCTCGTACATCCTGAAATCCAGGTGCACTCCTACCACGAGGACAACGACGACTCAGCCCTTCTTTCTGCAATGAGCCCTTTCCCGGAGAACCTTCATGTCCATTGTTCAGAAGAAATAGAGAATACGGAAGGAACTCTTGTCTTCAATCTGGATGAAATCCTCAATTAATCTTTTAGTATATTTGCATAGATTCAACCGTAGTAGTTATGAAAAGGATTCTTTTACTAGCCGCAACATTGTTCCTTTTATGCGGCGCGGGATTTTCCCAGAAAATCAAGATACGCAGCGAGAAGCCGGAAGACCACGTTCTTTCCATTATGAGTTTCAACATCCGTCACGGAAAGGGAATGGATGGCAAGGTGGATTTTGCGAGGATTGCAAAGGAGATTTCCCTGGTGGAACCGGATGTGGTTGCCCTTCAGGAAGTTGACAACGGAACTGCCCGTATCGGAGGTTCTGATTCCCCAAAGACCATTGCCCGTCTGGCTGGAGATTATGCCGGATATTTTGCCTCAGCGATGGATTTTGACGGAGGAAAGTACGGCAATGCCATCCTTACCAGAAAACCGCCTGTTCATTCCACATACTATCCTCTTCCGGGAGCGGAAGAACCTAGGGTTCTGCTCATTGTCGAGTTTGAGAAGTTCTATATCGGCAGCGTTCACATGTCTCTGGACAAGGACTCCAGGATCGCCGCCTGCAGACAGCTTGCCAAGATAGCAAAGAAATGCATAGACAAGGACAAGCTCTTTTTCCTGGCCGGAGACTTTAACCTTGAGCCTAATTCAATGGAAATGAGAATCCTCGCGGAAGACTTCGCAGTCCTTTCCGCCTATGAGATCAAGACCTTCCCTTCTGACAACCCGGACCGTACTCTGGACTACATAATGGTTTATAGGGGAGGTGCTGGAAAATCATTCCTGAAGAAACTGGAAAAGGGGGAGCTTGGAGTTGCCTCCTGGGTGCAGCCGGAGAATATGGCCTCTGACCACAGGCCGATCTTCACCATAATCTACACAGGCGAGAACATCGTTACCGAGAAGTTCTGATTACGTTAGACACTTCACGCATCTTTTTGAGGGCGGAGATCACTTTGTCCAGGTGAGCGTTGCCTCCAACGGAAATCTCCATCTCTGCCACGAACTCGAGTTTTGTCTTCTGTCTTTCGGATATTCTGAAGGCCCTTATGCTGGCTCCGGCCTTTACTACGCATTCCATAACGGCATTCGAAATCGATGCGTCCCCGATTCCGATGACTTTCAGGCCCGTCTGGAACTGGGACGAGGTGGATGTCTGTCTCCATCTGACCTTCTGGATACGGTATGGATACTGGCTGATGAGCCTTGCCGCGTTAGGGCAGGAGATCCTGTGTATGCTGATTCCTCCGCTGGCCGTAACGAATCCGAACACATCGTCTCCGAAGATAGGGTTGCAGCATCGGGCCATCTTGAAGCTTATGTTGTCCAGCTTGTCGCTGATGACAAGATAGTCCGAGCGGCCTTTAGTGCTCTTTTCCAGTAGTTTGGCAGTCTGCTTCTCTTCCTTGTTCTCCTTCTCGGGAGCAGGGCTTTCGCTGAGGAAGTCCTTTACGTCCTGAAGGCTGACTGTCTGGTCGTTTATCGCGATGAGGAAGTCTCCGATAGACTTCATCTTGAAGTGCTTGGCAAGGTTGGAAAGAGTGTCTTCCGAAAGCTCCATCTTCCAGTTCTTCATCCTGCGCTCCAGGGTTTCCCTGCCCAGGCGGCTCATCTTGCCTTCCTCTTCTTTCAGCTTGCTCTTGATGTGACTTCTGGCCTTGGAGGAGATGACAATGTTCAGCCAGTCACGGGACGGTTTCTGGTCCTTGCGGCTCATAATCTCCACCACGTCTCCGGTATGGAGTTCTTCCCGGATGGACTTTACCTTGCCGTTGACCTTTGCGCCGCTGCAGCTCATTCCGAGGTTGGAGTGGATGGCAAAGGCAAAATCCAGCACGCAGGCTCCGCGAGGCAACTGCTTGAGGTCTCCGTTAGGGGTGAAGACAAAGATTTCGTCCAGGTCTTTCTTCAGGGAAGAATCGCTGAGAAGGCCGGGGGTTTCCAGGGCTTTCTTCACGTCGCCGAGCCACTCGTCCAGACCTTTTACAGCCTTGATTCCCTTGTAGCTCCAGTGTGAGGCGTGGCCGTTTTCAGCAATGTCGTCCATACGGACCGTACGTATCTGAACCTCAACACGGGCTCCGTCCTTGTTCTCCACGGTGGTGTGGAGGCTCTCGTAGCCGTTCTCCTTAGGGTTTGATATCCAGTCTCTGAGGCGGGAAACATCCGGCTTGTACTCCTGGGTCACCAGAGAATAAACCTGCCAGCAGGCTTCCTTCTCCTTTTCCAGCGGAACGTCCAGGATGAACCTTATGGCAAACACGTCGCTTACGCCCTCGAAAGGAACATCCTGTTTCTGCATTTTCTGCCAGATGGACCAGGCGGTCTTTGTCCTGACCTTGAGTGTATAGCGTATTCCGGCATCTTTAAGTTTCTTTTCCAGAGGCTGGAGGAATTCTGCAACCAGAGCCTCTCTTTCTTTTTGAGTTGCCAGCAGCTTGTTGCTTATAGCCCTGAAGTGTTCCGGATCGGAGAAACGGAAATAGAGGTTCTCCATTTCTCCCTTTATCTTGTAAAGACCCAGTTGGTGTGCCAGAGGAATATAGAGCATCTGCGTTTCAGTGAGCTTGCGCATCTGACTGGACTTGGGGAATATGCCCAGGTTGCGCATAATCTCAAGACGGTCTGCGATTTTGATGAGAGTCACCCTCGGATCCCTGGAGTAGGAGACTATCATCTTGCGGTAGTTCTCTGCCTGCAGACGGGTTTCCTTAGGAGTGATTTTCGAGATGCTGTTCAGGCCGTCCACCATGTCCATGATGTCTGCCGGGAATTCCTTGCGGAGTTTTGTCTGGAGTTCTTCGTTTCCTCTGGAAGCCTCATGAAGGTATACGGCGCATACCGCATCATCTCTGAGGCCGATTTCTTCCGATACTATGCGGGCAACATTCTCGGGATGTTCAATGAAAGGATGATGGTTTTCCCTTTCCTTTCCTTTCAAGGCTTCCCGGGCAATGGCATAGCTTTTATCTACGAGGGTACTTTCCATCTCATTTACCTCTTTTTTCAAGTAAAGCCTTGAGGGCGTTCATTTCGTCACGGTAGCGGGCAGCAGACAGGAAGTCCAGTTCCTTTGCAGCGTTTTCCATCTTTATCCTTGAGCTTTCTATGCTCTTCTGAAGTTCTGCATTGCTCATGGAAGAGATTACAGGATCATTCGCAACACTTTCTGCGTCAGGAACATCAAATCTTGAGGCGATTTCCGCAAGGGTTCTGTCGCGGCCAAGAACATTCCTTTCCACCTTCTCGATCTGGGTAGGGGTGATGTTGTGCGCCTTGTTGTAGTCCATCTGCTTCTTCCTTCGGCGGTTGGTTTCGTCTATAGTTTCCCTCATGCTGCGGGTTATCGTGTCGGCATACATGATCACGCAACCGTTCAGGTTTCTTGCCGCACGTCCTGCAGTCTGGGTAAGGGCGGTGGTGCTTCTGAGGAAGCCCTCCTTGTCCGCATCCAGTATTGCCACGAGAGAAACCTGCGGGAGGTCAAGGCCTTCCCTGAGGAGGTTCACTCCAATCAGCACGTCAAACAGTCCCTTCTGGAAGTCCTCGATGATCTGGATCCTTTCCATAGTGTCCACGTCGGAATGGATGTAAGAGCATCTTACCCCGTTATTTGAAAGGAACTTGTAGAGGTCTTCCGCCATCTTCTTGGTAAGGGTGGTAACCAGTATCCTCTCGTCCTTTTCCGCACGGACGGCTATCTCTTCCATCAGGTCATCTATCTGGTTCCTGGTCGGTCTCACAATTATCGGAGGATCCAGAAGTCCGGTAGGCCTTACCAGCTGTTCCGCGATAAGTCCCTGGCTTTCATTCAGTTCAAAGTTTGCCGGAGTGGCGCTCACATAAACGGTCTGGTTGGTAAGGGCCTGGAATTCCTCAAACCTCAGAGGACGGTTGTCTGCTGCTGCTGGAAGCCTGAAACCGTACTCGATCAGTGTCTGCTTGCGGGATCGGTCTCCTCCGCTCATGGCAGTGATTTGTGGAACAGTCACGTGGCTTTCGTCTATGAAGGTTATGTAGTCCTTCGGGAAATAGTCCAGAAGACAGAACGGCCTGCTTCCGGCACTTCGTCCGTCAAAATATCTGGAGTAGTTCTCTATTCCCGGGCAGTACCCCAGTTCCTTTATCATTTCGATGTCATACTCCACCCTCTGCTTCAGGCGGTTGGCCTCGTGAGGCCTGCCATCGGCCATAAAGTATTCGTACCTCTGTACCAGATCATCCTGTATCTGCTTTATTGCCAGTGCTGTACGTTCCTTAGTGGTTGAGAATATGTTTGCCGGATAGATGGATATCTCGTCGCGATATTCCTTAGTCGTACCGCTTACAGGATCGAAGATCTCGATTTCCTCTATCTGGTTTCCGAAGAAAACTATCCTCGCTCCCTCTTCCCCGTAAGCCAGATAAATGTCCACGCTGTCTCCCCTGACGCGGAAAGTGCCTCTCTTGAACTCCACGTCGTTTCTGGAGTACATACTGTCCACAAGCCGGTAGAGGAATGTGTTTCTGGCTATGGCTTCTCCCTGATGAACGGTTATGGTATTTGCGTGGAAATCAGCAGGGTTCCCTATGCCGTACAGGCAAGATACAGAAGAAATCACCACAATGTCCCTTCTTCCGGAAAGCAGGGATGCGGATGCCGCAATCCTCAGCTTGTCTATCTCGTCGTTGATGGAAAGGTCTTTCTCTATGTAGGTGTCAGTAGTAGGAATATAGGCCTCCGGCTGGTAATAGTCATAGTAAGAGACAAAGTACTCCACCGCGTTTTCAGGAAAGAAGGATTTGAACTCTCCGTAAAGCTGTGCCGCCAGAGTCTTGTTGTGGCTGAGAATGAGCGCAGGACGCCCCAGCCTCGCAATGGCGTTTGCCATCGTGAAGGTCTTTCCGCTTCCGGTAACGCCCAGCAGGGTTATCGCTTTCTCCCCGTCCTCAATGGCGCGGACAATGGCGTCTATGGCTTCCGGCTGGTCGCCCGTAGGCTTGTATCTGGAGTCTATCCTGAATTCCATCTTTCCTAATTCACTAGTGTACAAATGACCTTAACGAGGAACCTGCATCGCTGAGCCAGGGCATTGAAGTTAATTATATCCGCAGTGTCCGTGGTCTTGTTTGTGTGCTTGTGTATTCCGCTGGTTACCAAAATGGAAGGTATTCCGTAAGACCGGAATGAAGTCTGGTCCCCCATATCGTTGATAAGGCCGTAAACCTTCCTGTTCCCGTAATAGGAGAAGTCCAGCACCAGCCTGTCGTCTCCCGTGCTGCAGCTTTCAAACAGTTTCTGCATCTGGTCGTCCGCTCCAAGTACCAGCAGATAGTTCTTCGGAAGAAGTTTCCCGGTTTCCGCCTCCTTTGGAGGCGCCAGCGTTGTTCCTATCTGGTCCAGGTTTATCATCAGCGATATGGATGTCGGATCTGTCTGCTCTGAGAGGAATCTGGAACTTCCCAGGCAGTCCTGCTCCTTTCCGTCAAAGGCCACAAGCAGTATGTTTCGCTTGATTACGAATCCTGAATTCCGAAGTGCAACCAGTGCTTTCCCGATTTCCAGCATTGCAGCAACTCCCGATGCGTTGTTGTCCGCTCCGGGATATATTCTTCCGCCCAGCACTCCCAGCCCATCATAATGCGCTCCAATTACAATAGTTTCCGGATTCTCTATGAAAGAATCTGCCGGAATCATTCCGATTGCATTGATACCCAGCGCCTTTTCATTTCCTTTCCAGTACCAGAACCCATATAAGTAAGACTCTCCGTTCTTGCTTATACCAGCGTCATAGAAGGCATCGGTGATAACACTCAATGCGTATTTTGTTTCTTCCTTCCCGCTTTCCCTTCCCTTCAGGTCCGGATCCGTCAGTGCTACAACGGTATTCTTCAGGCTCTGCTTTGAAATCCGGTCTTGTGCAAATAGCCTCCCCGCCAGAAGAATCATTCCGGCCAAAACCGCAATCCTTAAAACCGTATTTCTGCACACAGAACCCATAATTGACAAAGTTATGACTTTTTTCCGCGATTAGCATTATCTTTGTAAGGATGTCCCTTATGATGAAAAGAAGTTTTGCGATAGCTCTTGTTCTGTGGGTGCTGGCAAGCCTGGCGCCTGTGAGGGTTTTTGCGCAATATGACATAGACCAGTTTTTTTTAAGGGGAAGGCAGCTTCTTATAGACGGGAAATATTCATCGGCGACAGACAATTTCAACACGCTTATAAGGATCGATTCCACACTGTATGACGCGTACTTTTTCAGGGGCATAGCAAAGTACAACCTGGGAGACTTCATAGGGGCTGAGAGGGACTTTGACAAATCGCTGAGCCTCAATCCTCTCTATACGCCGGCATACCATTACAGGGCTATTACATTGAGCCGTACGGGAAAATACGAGGCTGCGCTGAAAGACCTGGAAGAGGCGGTGGACCTGCGTCCGAGTTACACGGGGCTTTATTTCAGCAGGGGAGTGACCTATTTCCTTAGCCAGCAGTTCGACAAGGCTGTGGAAGACTTCAACAAGTTCATCCGCCAGGAAGGGAAGGAGCCGGACGCATATCTTAACAGGGGGGCGGCATACATTTTCCTCGGCGACACACTCAAGGCACTGGATGATTATAACAAGGCCATCAGTCTGAATATCAACGATCCTGAAGGATATATCAGAAGGTCCAGAATCTATTTTATGCAGGGAAATGACACCCTGGCTCTGACGGATCTGGACAGGGCTATCAGGCTGGATACTGCAAATACCTTCGCATACTTTAACCGTGCCATAATCCTTTACGAGAAGAAGGACATCAACGGTGCTCTGGACGATTTGAACAAGGTCCTGCTCTATGAGCCGGGCAATGCGCTTACGCTTTACAACAGGGCTCTGATACGCTCGCAGATAGGGGATTTCGACAATGCTCTGGACGATTACGACAGGGTGATTGCGGTGAATCCGCAGAATGTGCTGGCATATTTCAACCGTGCGGCAGTGTTCCTCCAGATGAACCGCTTCAGGGATGCGATGGACGATTATTCCCAGTGCATCAACCTCTATCCGGACTTTGCCAAGGCCTATATGAACAGGGCTTACGCCAAGGCCCGCCTTGGGCAGTACAACTCGGCCAGGAGGGATGAGGAGATAGCAAAGGAGAAGGTAAAGGAATACCGTTACAAGACAAGGGATTCCGTTAATGCCCAAATATTTGCGGACACTACAAAGAGGTTTGACCAGATGATTTCCCTGGAGAGCGACTTTGCCAAGAGAGACTTCTCCAACAACGAGCTTCTCCAGTACAGGGATGTGGATATTCAGCTTAAGCCTCTGTTCAAGTTCAACCTGGCGGAAAAGAGGCCGGAGAAGATGGCTATGGACGGAAGGTACGAGTCTTTGAAGATGGAGGATTTCATAGAGGATCTTCCGGTAGCGTCAGAACTTGCTGCCATAAGACACTCTTATGATGCCCAGGAACTGGATAGGGGGCAGAAAAAGCAGCGGGATTCGTTGAACAGAGTGATTTCAAAGATGGAAGAACGCCAGGAGGCCATTGACGCTCTTGTCTACTTCTCGAGGGCTTTGGCAAACGACTCCCAGAACCGCTATAACGAGGCATTGGGAGACTACGACAAGGCCGTAAGCCTTCAGCCGGAGAATCCGTTCTTCTACATAAACCGCGGAGCGCTTCAGGCGGAAATGATAGACTTCATCTCTTCTATGGAGCAGAATGTGCAGGTTCTCTCTCTGGACAATTCCCGTACTGCAAGGGCAAGGGTGAACGAGAACCGCTCGACTTATGATTACACGGCTGCAATCCACGATATGAAGAAGGCTGTGGCCCTTATGCCAGAATTCCCGTACTCATACTACAATCTTGGAAACCTTTACACCCTGTCTTCAGACCTTCCGGAAGCCATACTGCAATACACCAAGGCAATACAGCTTTATCCTTCTTTGCCGGAGGCGTACTATAATAGGGGGCTTGTGCTGATCTATCTGAAAGACAGCGAGAAGGGATGCCTGGATATGAGCAAGGCCGGAGAGCTGGGAGTGCCTGAAGCCTACAGCGTAATCAGCAAATACTGCATCAAGAAGCAGTAAGCCATCATTTGCTTATCGTAACGTTGTCCAACGCCTGGCCGTTTCTGTCCAGAAGCGTTACCATAATCTGATTCGGGTTCACTTCCATCAGCAGGGCTCCAATGGTTTTCGGGCCCTCGTTCCATCTATATGCAATCAAATCCTGGTTATACTGAAGTTCACCGATGAGGTCTTCTCCTCTTTCGTTGTCGGAAGACGGGGTCTGAATATATACCGTATTATTGAGTTTATGGCTTCTCACATATATATGGTTGTTGGCACCAAGGGCCAGGTCCACGCCGCATTCGTCAAAGAGGTCTTTCCACCTGGAATACTGGGAAGTGCTTCCGCTTCCGCCGTAGAACCACTGGTAGTGTTCGCATACAACCTTGAATTTAGCGGAGCTGCGAGAAAGAGTCTGGCGCACCCAAGCCTGCGCTTTTTGCAAGCCCGCGCTGGTTGCCATATCCTCGTTGTTGAGCATTACAAACAGTGTGTTGCCGTATGTGAAACTGTAGCATACGCCCTCTTCTCCATCATATCCGTTCAGAGGGTTGGCTGTGGCATACTTGAAAAACTTGTTGCTGTAGGCGCTCTGCCTTGTCATATTGTCGTGATTGCCGTTCAGTCCGGCCCACATCCAGTTCTTGAAAGGCTTTTCGCGGTACATTATGTTCCAGAAAGACCAGCTTCCTCCCCAGGCGCACACGTCCCCCAGATGAAGCACCCAGTCAAAGCCCTTTCCGTTTTTCCCTTTGGCGTAACTGTTTACGGTTTCCACCATTTTCATCGCAGAGGAAAGCCTGCCGGGAAGAGGCGGGTAACTGTGGAAATCGGAAATGATGCAGGCGGTCCAGCTGTCTGCCCCGGCGGTCTTGAGGCTGTAGGTGTCTGATGTGGCGCTTACTTTCCTTCCCTGGGAATCTATCCAGTGGGAAGTTATGCGGTAGGAGTATTTAGTGTCTGAGGACAAAGGCGAGAGGGTGTAACGGTACTTGAGGAACTTGGCGTTTTCGTAGAAGTTTTCTCCGTTGGCTTTCTTGGAATAAATGCCGTCATAAACCGTGCACTTTTCCGCTTTTGAGGCCGGAAGCTTGGTCTGCCTTATGGTTTTGCCGGTTTCATCCATCAGATAGACAATGCAGTATTCCGTATTCAGTTTTACGCCCCAGCTCACATTCATCTCCGATGAGCACAATTCTCCAGGGCAGGTATTTACACTGTAGAAATAATTGTTGCAGGAATCCTTTGGCAGATTGACATATACAGTGTCTTTTTTAGGCGGAGTTACACTCTCCTCCGGCGTGTCCAAAGAGCTCTTTGAACAGGCAACCAGAAGCAATCCTGATAGGCAGATTAAAAGTATCTTTTTCATTTCTTTATCACGACAGAATCCTGGACGTCTCCGTTACGGTCCAGAAGGGTGAGGGCTATTGAATTTCTGTCAACTTCCATCAGCATGGCGCCTATTGTCCTTCCGCCTTCACTCCAGCGCTTTGCAATGATGTCCTGGTTAAATTCCTGCTCCTTCATCTCAACGCCTCTTTCATTATCCGAGGACGGGGTCTGGATATAGACTGTAGGAAGGTTTTGGCTTCTTACATATATGTGGTTGTTTGCTCCAAGGGCAAGATCCACTCCGCATTCTTCAAAGAGGTCTTTCCATCTCCTCAGTTGGCTGGTCTTGCCGTTCTCCCCGAAAAACCACTGGTAATGCTCGCAGACCACCTTGAACTTGGCGTTGCTGGCCTTTAGAACGCCACGGGCCCACTGCTGAGCCTTTGCCAGGCCGGTGCTGTCCCTCATGCTCTCGCTGTTGAGCATCACGAACAATACATTTCCGTAGGTGAAGTGATAACATACGCCTTCTTCTCCCTCATACCCGTTCAGTGGATTGGCGGTAGCGTAGCGGAAGTAATTGTTCGTCAGCTGGTACTTGCGGCTCATGTTGTCGTGGTTGCCGTTAAGCCCGGCCCACATATAGTTTCGGAAGGCATCCCGGCTGTACATTTCCTTCCAGAAAGACCAGCTGCCGCCCCAGGCGCAAACGTCTCCCAGATGAAGCACCCAGTCAAATCCTCTTCCGTCCTGCTGCATGGCATAAGAGTTTACCGTCTCCACCATCTTCATCGCCGAGGCCAGCCTTTTAGGAAGAGGGGGATAGCTGTGGAAATCCGAGATGATGCAGGCACTCCATTCTTTTCTTCCTGCAGTGGTGAAAGTATATGTCTTTGAGGATGTGTAGCGCTGAATCTCGTAATCGTCTTTATATGCGGCCACTATCCAGTAGTCATATCTGGTGTCCGGTTTCAGGTTGGTAAATGAGCAGCTGAACTTGTGGAAGACGGCATCCTCATAGAAATTCTCCCCGTTTGCCTTCTTGGAATAGATGCTGTCGTAAACGGTGCAGAGCGTCAGGTCAGACGGAAGAAGCCTGTAGCCTCCCGCAGAGCGCTTCTTTCGGCTGGAAACCAGATAGACATAGCATTCAGTGATATCCTTGTCTGCCGCAAAGCTTACGTTCATCTGGGTGGAGCAGTCTTCTCCAGGGCAGGTGTTTACGCTGAAAATATGAAAGCCGGAAGAGTCTACCGGAATGTTGAAAGTGTCCTTGTCCGCTCTCGACTGGGAAAAGGATGCCGTGTCCGTCAAAATGAGGGCGGAGAAGAAGATCGCTGCAAGTATGAACAGTTTTTTCATATCGCTGAGGATTTTCAACTCAAAGATAATTCAAATAGTTTTGCTAAATTGCAGAAAATATCCGAATCGTTATGAAAGCAACAAAATTCTTGGCAGTTGCGGCTCTTTGCCTGGCTGCCTGCGTTTATTCCTGCAAGAACAATAAACAGCCGGCTCAAGATGAAAGTAAACTGACTGCCGATTATGTAAA
Organism: Bacteroidales bacterium; assembly: GCA_017550655.1. Classification (GTDB taxonomy): domain Bacteria; phylum Bacteroidota; class Bacteroidia; order Bacteroidales; family UBA932; genus Egerieousia. Next base: position 209,883 of record JAFZOK010000024.1, read on the forward strand.
GCAGAGGGTGGAGAATATGATGAAATGCAATCCCATTATGGCTGCTGATATGCCTAAACTCTTTACAGCCAGGATACTGGACATTTACAGGCGTGTTAAGGAGGCCGAGGAGAATGCCCTGACCGGATATATGGAGTTCCAGTGGAACGGAAAGGTGTTCGACGTTTGCTGCGAGGATTCCACCAAGAGAGTGGTCAGTCTCAAGGATGTCCGCATTACAGGAGATAAGACCGCAGAAGCAGACATTAATTATGTGGATCCTCCTTGCTACAACATAGACTACACCCTTCTTCTGACTTTTGACGGGGACGAGTGGTACATAGACGATATCCTCTGGAAGAGAGATCCGTCTCTGGAGGATTCCGCAGACGTTCTGGAAAGCCAGGAGGCGGAAGGTTTCATAGAGGAACAGAAAGAGAATAAGCAATAGAGATGAAGAAAATATTTGTTTTTGCGGCCTTCCTTCTGGCCTGGTCCGCTTCTTATTCCCAGAGTGTTACTAAGGTGGACAGATTCCTCTGCGCCGGTCCGTACGAGGTGGCTTCCCCAGTATTCTCGTCAAAGGATGCCAAGGGCAAGGAGTTTTCTGAAAAGAGCCTGATGGATGCGGCACCCCTTAAATCCAAGCTCGCAAAGGAGGTAGGGGACGGTGCCCTGGAAGAGGTTTCCTCAAAGAGCGTATTTGTGTATTCCTTTTTTATCAACGACCAGAATTTCAGGAAGGTGGACGTTGAAGTCAAGGGAGCAAAGACCACCAAAACCTATCTGGACGGAAAGGAGAGCCCTTTGAAAGGCCTGAAGCTGGATCCCCGCCAGCACCGTGTGGATATCAAGATTCTCAGCGACAAGGATGCGAAGGATTCCATTTTTGTCAACCTCAAGTGTGACAAGCCAGTGGATTGGACTGTTTCCGAAGTCCACGGCTTTGGAATGGACGAGGTCCTTTACGGCCTGAAACTTTCTGGAGCAAGCATTAGCGAGGACGGAAAGTATGTGATTGTAACTTACAACGATGCCGACCACAGCGGCAAGGCCCTGAGAAAGACCGCCCTGAAGGAAGTTGCAACCGGAAAGGTAATACGCGAGCAGCAGGGAATGTTTTGGCTTAACGAGGGCAACGACTACGCCTATTACAGGACGGAAGACGGCAACCGCCGCCTTTACAGATGCACCGTTGCGGGAGAGGAAACCGTAATCGCTGAGAACCTTCCGAAGGGAAGGCTGATGATTTCTCCGGACCTTACCTATATGGTTATGAGTGAGCAGGAAGACGGCCCGAAGGAAGATGCGGACGTTTATCAGATCCTGGATCCTGACGACCGTCAGCCGGGATGGCGTAACCGCTCTTATGCAAGCCTTTACGATATTGCAACAGGTATGACAACGCGCCTCAGTTTCGGGAGCCGCTCGGTGAGTGTTATGGATATTTCCGACGATTCCCGCTATCTGCTGATGGCACTTACAAACCTCCACGTTACAAAGCGTCCGTCTTCCGGAATGGATATCTGCGTCCTGGACCTCAAGACCAGGACTGTGGACACACTGATTAAGGATGACGGTTTCCTCCGCGGAGCGCAGTTCTCTCCGGACGGTAAGAGCCTTCTGTGCGTTGGTTCTCCGGAATCTTTCGGCGGAATTGGAATGAACGTGGATGAGGGTCAGACCCCGAACATGTATGATATCCAGATGTATATCTTCGACATTGCAACCCGTAAGGTAAAGTGCCTTACCAAGGATTTTGACCCGTCTATAGACGCGATATCCTGGAACAGGGCGGACGGAAAGATATACGTTGGAACAACCGAAAGCGAGTACAAGACACTCTATGCCTTCAACCCTAAGGGAGGCTGGAAGAAACTTTCCCAGATTCCGGAAGTTGTCACCGGATGGAACCTGCCTGCAAAAGGCCGCACGATGTGCTATGTGGGAGGCGGGGCGTCTTCTCCTTCCAAGCTCTACATCAAGGATATTGCAAAAGACAAGGACTATCTTCTGGAAGACTGCAGCGCTGAGCGCTACAAGGATGTTGAAATGGGCGAGTGCAAGCCGTGGAGCTTTACCAACCGTCTCGGCGATGAAATCCAGGGCCGTTTCTATTTGCCTTTGGGCTTTGACCCTGAGAAGAAATACCCGATGATTGTCAACTACTATGGCGGATGCACTCCTACAACCCGCTCACTGGAAAGCCGTTATCCGCAGCAGTACTGGGCAAGCCTCGGCTACGTAGTCTATGTTGTCCAGCCGAGCGGAGCCATTGGTTTCGGCCAGAAGTTCTCCGCCCGCCACGTGGAAACCTGGGGAGACTTTGTCGCCGATGACATCATTGAGGGAATACAGAAGTTCTGCGAGGCTCATCCGTTTGTGGACAAGGACAAGATAGGCTGCATTGGAGCAAGTTACGGAGGATTTATGACCCAGTATCTCCAGACCAAGACCGATCTCTTTGCCTGCGCCGTTTCCCACGCCGGAATCAGCAACATCGCGAGCTATTGGGGAGAGGGTTACTGGGGCTATTCCTACGGCCACGTCGCCAGCGGGGAGAGCTATCCGTGGAACAACCCTGAGATGTACACCCGCCAGTCTCCGCTTTTCAACGCTGACAAGATCCATACTCCGCTGCTGCTTCTGCACGGAAGCGCAGACACCAATGTGCCTCATATAGAGAGCATACAGATGTTCACTGCCCTCAAGATACTGGGCCGCGAGGTTGCGTTTGTGGAGGTCAAGGGAGAGAATCACTGGATACTGGATTACCCTAAGAGAATCAAATGGAACAACACCATAATGGCCTGGTTCCAGAAATATCTCAAGGACGACCCGTCCTGGTGGGACACACTTTATCCTGAGAAAAACCTGTAGCGAATGAAGATTTATTGCCAGGAATGCGGTGCGGGCAACAGTCCGGAAAGCAAGAGGTGCAGGATATGCAATGCATCTCTTCCGGCTGCTGATGCAAAGCCGGATTACGGGAAGTTCGATTTTGAGGCGAAACCCGTTGCGGCCAAGGAGTATCAGCCTCCTATGTATCTGCTCTGGAGCCTGGCTCTTACTTTCTGCTGCTGCACTCCGCTGGCAATTCTCGGAATCATCTTTGGAATTCAGTCTGGTTCTGCCTTCAAGAAAAAGGATTACGACAGGGCGGAGCGCAAGTCTGAAACTACACGCAAGGTCCTGATTTGGGGTACTATACTTGGATTCGTGATGTGGATTGTGATATTCGTGTCCGGAATTTTTGACTAGGCAGGATGGAAAAAAGGTTCAGCAAAACGGAAAAATGGGGGCTCAGATTCCTGTTCCTTTTCATCGCAGGATGGATAGGCCTTGTGATTTTTCTTTCCCTGCAGGGAGACAGCAAGATATCTCTGAGGGCAAACGATCTCAGGCGTATCCTCAACAGCGAGATTTATTCATCTAAAGAGAATATCCATCTTCCTGAATATGTGGATAAGGTGAGGATCGAGTCTCTGGATTCCATTTCTGCTGACGGCTACATGCACTATCAGTTTTCCTTCCGCGTAAAAAGCAAGGAAAAGGGGAAAAGCTGGCATACCGGTACAGTCGCCGAGAAAGATCTTGTTTACAAGGATTTGACCTACACTCTCTCCGAGTGATCAGCCCTTTTTGGGAAGCTTTCCGTTCTTCTTGTCTTTGCGAAGAATCTTCATGAATTCCTCAGCGGCGATGGTCTTTCTTATTATGCTTGCCGCCAAGGCGTTGAGAATGACGCATATTATCGGGAACACCACCGATATCGGGAACTTTTGCAGGCTGAGGCCGCTGTTTTTCTTTATGCTCCACAGGAGCCAGACAATCCATATCTGATATGCCAGAAGCACAATGGCATTGTAGATGCAGAGCCTCTGCTGCAGGTTTTTATGGTGAATCAGGAAGAGGTTGACCAGGGAAATAAGGAAAGTAATGACGGTCAGCACCAGGAAAGGCGGGTAGGCCCGGTAAATCTCTCCGAAGAACATAATTGCCGTCAGAGCGGCGCTGGCAAGTATCAGTGTCAGGTAATTTATCTTTTTCATCGCGACAAAATTAAATTATTTTCACTAATTTTGAGAAAATTATAACTCTAACAATATGAAAACTTCAAGAACTAAAAAGATTGCGGCTTCCGAGCTCCTTCTCAATGCCGACGGCTCCATATACCATCTCAATCTCCGTCCTGAAGAACTTGCTGACACAGTGATACTTGTTGGCGATCCCGGGCGCGTTGCGATGATTGCCAAGTTCATGACGGCCATTGAGTTCACCAAGCAGAGCCGCGAGTTTGTCTCCACCACCGGCCTTTACAAGGGCAAGAGAATCACCGTACTTTCCACCGGTATCGGAACAGACAACATAGACATCGTGATGAACGAGCTGGACGCTATCGCCAACATTGATTTCAACACCCGCAAGATCAAGGAGCAGAAGCGCAGCCTTACTCTCGTGAGGATTGGAACCAGCGGAGCCCTTCAGCCTGAGATTCCTCTTGGTTCATACGTACTTAGCCATTATTCAATCGGTTGCGACGGTCTTGTAAACTGGTATGCCAACCGCGACAGCGTAACCGACAAGGAAATCGAGAACGCTCTCGTCGAGCACATGGGCTGGGACCCTAACCTTCCAAGGCCTTACATCGTAAGAAACTCCGAGAGGCTCATCAAGGCTTTCCAGAGGAAAACCGTAAAGGGAATGACCATTTCCGCTCCCGGTTTCTTCGGTCCGCAGGGCCGTGTCCTCCGTCTTGGCCTGGCGATGCCTAAGATGAACGCCAAGTTCGAGAGCTTTGCCGCAAAGGGCTACAAAGTAACCAATTACGAGATGGAGGGCAGCGCCATCGCAGGTCTTGCAAAGGAGATGGGCCACGAGGCCATCACCGTTTGCTGCATCATTGCAAACCGCTACCGCAAAGAAGCAATCACAGATTATCATCCATATATCGAGAAGCTCATCAAGATGGTGCTCGACACCCTGGTGAAGCTGAAATAAGACAATTTAGACATAACCGTTATGGTAGATTTCAATAACCTTGAAATTGCATTCTCCTCCAAAAGCAAAGGCGAGTTGAAGAATGCGCTCCTGCTATTCAATACAATCAAGAATCCGGGTATGGTTAAGTTCCTCAAGGGAGCTTCCAACCTTGCCCTTAAGATCGGCTTTCCGATTGGATGGGCCGTAAAACCTACTCTCTACAAGCAGTTTGTAGGCGGAGAGACTCTGGAAGACTGCAAGAAGACAATAGACCATCTCCAGAGCTTCAACGTTAAATCCACCCTGGATTTCTCGGCCGAGGGCAAGCAGACTCCCGAGGGCATCCAGTACACGTTCGAGGAGACTATGCGCTCCATAGATTTCGCAAAGGGCAATCCTGCTCTTGCATACGCTGTATTCAAGCCAAGTACAATCATCACCGATGAACTTCTGGCCAAGGCTTCCGAGAAGAGGGAGCCTCTCACCGAGGAGGAAGAAAAGGAATTCAAGGCCTATCAGGAAAGGTTCGCAGCCTTCTGCAAAAGAGCCTATGACAATGACGTAAGGCTAATCATCGATGCCGAGGACTATTGCTTCCAGGATGCCATCGACGCCCAGACAGATGAAATGATGAGGCTCTACAACAAGAAGAGGGCTATCATCTTCGCCACCCTCCAGATGTACCGCCACGACCGCATGCCTTATCTTCAGAAGATATACGAAGATGCTGTCAAGAACAACTACATTGCCGGCATCAAGTTCGTAAGAGGCGCCTATATGGAAGAGGAGAGGGCCAGGGCTGCCGCTATGGGCTATCCTGATCCTATTTGCAAGGACAAGGCTGCAACCGATGCCAACTACAACGCCGGTGTCAAGTACGTTATGGACCGTCTGGACCATTTCGAACTCTTTATGGGAACCCACAACGAGGAGAGCAACCGCCTGCTCGCCAGGCTGATAGACGAAAAGGGCCTTGCCCACAACGATCCAAGAATCCACTTCGCCCAGCTTCTCGGAATGAGCGACAACATCTCCTTCAACCTTGCCCACGAAGGCTACAACGTTACCAAGTACGTTCCTTACGCCAAGGTTAAAGACGTTGTTCCATACCTTGTAAGAAGAGCTGAGGAAAACACCTCCGTAGCCGGCCAGACCGGAAGGGAACTCAACCTCCTCCGCGCTGAGCGCAAGAGAAGGAAGGAAAAGAAATAAATAAAGTAGAAAAGGCTCAGCGATCGGCTGGGTCTTTTCTACTTTATTCGTAACCTCGTGGCTTTATAGCGAAGCTATTTCTTCTGGCTTGAGTCCAGTGCATTGAGAAATAGTCTCAAGAGGGATGCCATGCTCAAGCATTTTGGCGGCAATTCGTCTGCTAGAGGCTTCTCTTTCTTCTGCCCGGCCCTCTTCGAGTCCTTCCTGGCGATACTCTTTCAAGGTTTCTTCATACTCAAACTCGTTCATGACAGCTTTCTTGTAATTGTGTTTGTCGTTGTTCTTATAGCTATGGAGATCAGCGGCATCAAACATTTTCACAAGCATATCGTCATCCATCACAGAAGGCCGCTCATCGTAAGAAGCCATCGTCTTCATAGCCACTGCAAACTTGCTCAGAAATGATGAATTTTGTTTCAGATCCTCCAGTTTATTTGCAAATTTAGGAAGTTCAATAAAGATATGCAATATCTTGTCGTTTAGAACCATGGTTTTCTCTGAATCCATATCACACATGGCAAGACGGACTGGTGCCCTCTTGACCTTTGGAAAAATCTTCTCTCCGGTGATAGCAATCAAGTAGGTTTTCTGAACATGGTATTCCGTGCCTTTGGTATAGGTGTAATTCTCAAGAATAGAAGCAGATGTATATACCAAAGCCCGGTCTACAAAAGTTGTCTTGGCATAGTTCTGCATTTCAACTATTACTCTAGAGCCATCTGTGCATTTGCAATACACGTCAAAACTCATCCTGCGGACACTTCCTACAGGAACGAGGACGTCCCTGTCCAGATACTCCAGGTCTTCTATAACCCGGTCATCGATGATTTTGTTTAACAGGCCGATAAGCAGCCCTTTGTTGATTTCGGAGCCGAAGAGTCTCTTGAAGCCCCAATCGGAGGTCGGAATAATGTACCGTTGCCTCTCGTTGTAGATTTGTGACACCATAGTAACACAGTGTTAATGAGTTAGACAAATCCGGAACGGCAAATAGCCGCCCGGCGATGTTACTATTAGCGCCCTGAATCAGGAATCTCGGCAGACCGGCCTAAACGAATCGAGGCCCCCCGTAACTGGGTTACTAAATAACTCCGTTCCGCTTCAGCGATTCCCTCATCGCTTGATGCAAAGATAGAATAATTGCTTTTAATAAGTTTACTATCTTTGCATAGACGGAAAACAATAATCCAAAACATATCAAATTATGAAAAAGCATCTGTTATCCCTATCAGCCATCTCCCTTGCAATTGTTCTGGCAGCAGCCTGCAAGGCAAAACCAGCTGATACTCCGGAGCCGGCAAAACCTGAAACTGCAAATATTACAGCTGAGTATATGACAGCGTTCCTGGTTGCCGACAATGACACTGCCCCGGCATATCTCGATTCTATGGGCATCGAGAAGCTGAATTATTTCTTTGAGGAAGGAGGCCCTGGTGCCCAGTGCGACAATGAGCAATCCTATTACGGAAGGGGAGCTAAGGTTGAGCTCAACGATAATGGCGGTACCACCAAGATTACTCCTGAAGATGAGCACGCAGTAGTTATCCACGTTGGTGGAGAAGGCACTGTCAACGGCTACATTGCATTCCGCAGCGAAGAAGATTACAACAACTTTGTCAGCAAAATCCCTCAGATAGATGAAGAAACCCAGGTAGAGCCTTGGCTGGAGGTAACTCCTCAGAGCAACGGTGACGCTTGTGAGTGGCTGTGGATGTCCGGCTATGAGAAAGGCAAGTGGTATATTGCCGAGTTCTTCCTCAGGGAATAACCCGCCGAAAGTTTAGATAGAGCGGAAAACGGGATTCGAACCCGCGGCCCTCAGCTTGGGAAGCTGATGCTCTGCCAACTGAGCTATTTCCGCTTGTTGTTGGTTTTGGGAATGCAAATTTAAGAAAATTTTTCTTTTCGGATGAGACTGAGCTGGTTTATCGCGCACAGGATCGGGAGAAGAGGAGAGCGTGGGCTTTCCTCTCTTGGCAATGTCATTGCCGTGCTATCTGTTGCGGTAAGCATTATGGTCATTATCATCGCGATATCGGTTTCCAGAGGCTTTAGAAGCCAGATGCTGGACAAGATGGCAGCGTTTGCGGGGGATGTGAATGTTTCCGTGATGCTGCCGTCCGGAGGGTCCGATTATATCAATGCCGATGAGTATTCTTTGGCCCCGCTTTCGTCTCGGGATGAAATACTGGCACTGCCGTATGTGAAGGATGTTGTGGGAGTAAGCTATCGCCCGGGAATGATAAAGACGGAAGAAGATATCCAGGGAGTGATGCTAAAGGGAGTGGATTCGCTGGTTTCGGAGGATGGGTGTTATGTATCAGGGAAGCTTGGGGATTTTCTGGGCTTTAAGATCGGCGACAAGGCAACATTCTATTTTGTGGGGCAGAATGTTAAGGTGCGCAGGCTCAAGATCCTGGGCTTCTTTTCATCTTCCCTGGAGAATCTGGACAAGTTCTATGTGATTTGTTCCAAGAAACTTGTGAATACATTGAACGGATGGGAGGAAGACCGGGCAAGCGCCTATCAGATAATGTTTACGGACCATAGCGACAGGGAGTATATGAGCCGCAAGATCCAGATAGGAGATCTTGTGTACAGGAATATGGAGGGAGAGAACTTTCCAAGAGTGTCCGGATCTTATGACGATATGGGAAATCTGGTGGACTGGCTGAGGCTACTGGATATGAACGTGCTGATTATCCTGATTCTGATGATTGCCGTTTCTGCGTTCAACATGATTTCCTGCGTGCTGATAATCCTGTTTGAGAACATATCGTCGATAGGGGTGCTGAAGTCTCTTGGAATGAAGAATTCCGGAATCAAGAAGGTCTTTCTGGCAAAGAGCGCGAGGATAGTGCTGTTGGGGCTTTTGATAGGGAATGTGCTTGCAATTGCCTTCTGCCTTTTGCAGCAGCATTTCAAGTTTATAAAGCTTAACCCGGAGAATTATTTCATAAGTTACGTGCCGATAGATATCTCCTGGTGGAGCATTGTAGCCGCTGATGTGCTGTGCTTTGTTGCGATTATGGCGATACTTCTGATTCCTTGCCATTTCATTAGCAGGATTCAGCCGTCCAAGACAATTCGGGTGAGGTAATTCTGTAAGGTTGTTTTATTCCTCGACAGCGTTCTTGTAGACTTCGTACTGGCCCATTACCCTTGCAGGGTAGTTCATCGTCTGGGCACCGCCGCGGAATGGCGGAACCTTGACTCCGTTCTTGTCGTAACCGTCTGCCATCAGAGGAATTACAGAGGCTACATTTTCCCATACGTTAGGGTTGAGGCCTTCAGCTTTTGCAACTTTCTGGCACTGCTGGATCCTGCCTTCTCCGGCATTGTAGGAGGCCAGCGTGAATAGCAGGGCGTTTTCCTCGTCCATTCCCTGTGAGAGATATTTTTTATGAACCTTGCCAAGAATCTTGCAGCCTGCCCTGATGTTCTGTTCAGGATCGTAGATGTTCTCCACTCCCATAGCGTCTGCAATGTTCTGAAGCACCTGCATAAGACCAACGGCACCCATACTTGAGACGATTCCGGCGTTGAAGCCTGATTCCTTGTAGATCAGCGCGCTGAGAAGCCTCCAGTCCCAGCCTATGGTTTCGCTGTATTTCTTTATCAAGGCGTCGTATGGAGAGATACCGTCCTTTGAAGGAGGGCGGTTCCACACCTCGCCGGATTTTTCTGTCTTGTGGAGTTTGGCGAACAGTTTCTTGTATCCGGGAGTCGGCTTTATGTGGGTAATCCAGAAATTAACGTTGTCTATTATGGCGCGGTCGTCATATCTCATCACGCACACATAATCGTTTTCCATCGGCAGGGAGGTAACGAGATAATCCTTGAAAGCGCCTGGAATAGTGTCAGTTGCGGAATTGAAGATTATGACGTCGGTGAGCTTGTCGGCAAGGTCTTCCCAGTTTCTGAGAGAAGACTTTTCCACGCTGGTTTCCACCTTGCATCGCTGATTGATGGAGAACTGGCGGATAAGGTCGTAGGCAAACTTTAGGGCAGGGGTTCCCGGAGCAATCTTGCTGTCCATAATTACGGTGCAGTAAAGGGTATCTCCCATAATTGAGGAAGACGCGCCGTTTTGAGGACTGTCCGGGCGGGTCGGGTGAAAACCGGCAATCAGGAAGATATAGACAAGCAGAAGCACTATAGCGACTATGGTGCCCACTCTCATTGCCTTTGTCTTCCAGATCCTTTTCATCTACTTGATATAGAACGGCCACCAGATGCCAATCTTGAGTGCTCTCTGAGGCCTGATATACCTGTAAGTGGAGTAGTATTCGTTGTTAGGAGTTCCCTGCAGCACGTTCTCGCATTTGACAAAGATGCAGGCTCTCTTCCACTGGAGATTGACGAACGCGTCTATGTACGGGTTGTTGCCAACCTTGTAGCGCTCCTGGTTGTAGAACATTCCCAGAGCTGGGTCGAATGCCTGTGCGTAATACTTTGTGTTGTAGGTCATATCCGCTCCGATCTGAACGTTCAGGATGTTCTTTACAGCGTAGAACTCAAGGTAATACCTGAGGTTTACCGCAACCTTTGGAAGCGGAACTATTTCCTGCTTGGAGGAAGTCTGGAGCAGGATGCGGTTATCCAGGTGCAGAGGCCCCACCTTAATGTTCTTCGCGATGCAGGCGCTGAGGATGCTCATAGCCTCGTTGTTCTGGGTAGGGATACAAAGGGTGTCCAGATATACATTCTTGTTTATCAGGCTGTAGCCAACCGAAGCTTCCAGCCCCCAGTGAGGAATCTCCAGCTTGCCTTCTATCCGGGTGGTGGAGGTCTTGTCAAAGTCGAAGTCGAACAGATGGTGGTTGGAGGTGTAGTTGTTCAGGAAGTATGACGGCTTGCGTATTGAGGACGAGAACTTTGCGGTAAGGTGGATTCCGTCCTTGACAGCCCAGGAGGAGAACCTCATGGCGGCATCCAGGGAGAAGTTGCCCTTGTAGTAGCCGGCCACGTCTGCCTTTGCCCTGGCGTTCCAGGCAAAATATTTCCTGAATTTTCCTCCGGCTCCAAAGTATGCGTATAGATTGTTGTAAGTCTTGTTCTGGTTTCCACTGATGAAAAACTCAGGTTTGAAACCGTAGAAGTTCAGCATCTGGTGGCCGATTCCTCCGTCCAGATTGGAAACCACGGATTCCGCGTTCCACGGCTGGATCTTGAGGAAGAACCGGTTTTCCAGATTCATCACCCTGGCCGAGTCTGCCGTGGATGTTGGATTAAGCAGGAAAATATCCCGGTACAGGGAACGTCCGATAGAGTCAGTCAAGTTGTCCGTGTAGCTTCTGCTGTAAACTGAATATTCTCCGTAATGCCCTAAGTATGTGGCTGTTCCCTCACCGGTGCTGAGCGTGTCGGCAATCTTGTTCCCCAGTGAATCTCTCTGGGCTTTCCAGCGGATAGGGACTCCGTAACTGTGGGTTATGAAGAAGGTGTTTCTTCTCATAACAGAGTTTGCAGAAGTCATAAAAACAGGCACGGTACGCACGTCGATGGTGGTGTCGCTGATCATCTTCAAGTCTTCCACTCCTCCGTTTTCCTCCCTCTTGAGGCGTGAGTAAAGATATCCTCCCTGTGCTACATAGTTCTTGCCCAGGTAGTTGCCCGTAACGGAGAATGTCCTGAAATCCGTCTTTTCGTGCTGGAGGAGTCCGCCTCCGCCGTTCCTCTGGTAGAGGATGGTGAAGTTGAAGCTCGGGGTGAAATTCTGCGTGTGCAGGAATTTTATGTTGTCCTCGCTCTTCTGGCGGTTGGCAAACAAGGTTCCGTAATATGCCAGCTCCGTGTAAGGTGTCTTGGTGTTGTAGAACGGAAGAGTCTCAGGCATATACGTGTAAGTCATATATGGAGTGAAGAAAGGGAAGAGTTCGTTTGTCTGCCTGTTATGGTAATTGAAAGGCAAGGCTGCGCTTCCGCTGACTCCAAGATATTGGGCGTTGATATCGTCGCGGTGGAAAGGCAGGTCGTGGAAATGGTAGTTGAAGGTGGTGTCCATCTTCTGCATTTCCTGGTTGTTGAGATAGGTGTCGTGAGTCCAGGAGAATATCCTCGTGTACTTGACACTGTCTGCAAACAAGTAGGTGTCAAGCACTCTCGGTGTGTTGCGGATGAGGCTGTCGTTGTGCTTGTGAATGCTGTCCCTTTTCATCCTCCTAAGTTCCTTCGGGGTATAGACCTTAATGTGAGCGATGGAGTCGGCTTTCCTCAGGGAGTCTATGGAGAACAGGACGGCATCGCTGAGGCCCATTTTTCTGAGGGAATCCGGGCTGAGGTTAAGCTCATACAGCGAGTCAATCATCTGCTGGTAGGCGGTCTTTACAATGGTGTCGTTGATTTTCAGGATAAATCTCCCTTTTCCGCCAATGCCGGACGGCCTGCTCCAGGCACTTGCCAGAAGCACCGCCCCGAGAGCAAGGCAACAGAAGAGGATTTTCCTCAGCGACGGATGTATCTTGTTATTGCTCATAGGATTCCTTAAGTTCGTCAATTTCCCTTATGAGGTTGTTTATCAGTTTCATCTTGAGGTCGTAGAGTTCATCGGAGATGTCCACCTTGTAGATGTGAGGATTGATAAGACGCCTCTCTGTCTCGTTGAAGCTCTTGAGGTTATCGAGGAAGTACTCCCGCTTTTTCTCTATCGGCTCGTCCGTATAGCAGATCTTTCCGTCCTTCATTGTCTGGTTCTGGAGGATGCGCCAGGTGTAGGTTCCTTTCTTGAACTTCTTCCTCTGGGTTTCATCAAACTCGTTCTGTATCTTGAGTTCTTCTCCGGCCTCGATCTTCCTGGAAGTGGCATCGCCCCTCAGGCAGGTTACATCGGCCTTGAACATTCCGTTCTGGATGATGCGGTAAGTTACCTGGAATCCGGGGTTTATGAGCTTGACTTTGTCTTCGCTGCGCTTGAGGACAGGCTCATTGTCAACCTGCACCAGTTTGTAAACGTTGCCGAAGCAAGGGTTGTGCTTGCTGGTGGCGATGGCGTCTCCCACTCCGTAGGAATCTATGCAGGCACCCTGCTGTTCAAGTTCGGAAATAAGATACTCGTCAAGAGAGTTGGTTGCGAAAATCCTGCAGTTCTTCAGTCCGGCAGCGTCCAGGATCTCCCTTGCCTTTCTGGAAAGGTATGCAAGGTCTCCGCTGTCCAGACGGATGCCGTAACCCTGAGGATAGGAATCATCTATTCCCATTGCCTTGTATGCCTTGATGGCGTTGCGCACTCCGCAGTTGAGGGTATCGTATGTATCAACCAGAAGAATCAGAGGTTCTCCGATGTGAGTCTTGATATAGTTCTCGAAGGCTGTGTACTCTCCCTTGATGGAGCAGCCGAAACTTGTCACATAGCTGTGAGCCATTGTTCCTGAAGCGGGAGTTCCGAAAATCTCAGTGGTCAGCACATTGGAAGAGTTTGCGCAACCGCCTATGTATGCGGCCTTTGCACCGTATGTTGCAGCCCACGGGCCGTGAGCCCTGCGGCTTCCGAACTCACTTACGGCTTTCTTTGTGCTGCGGCAGACGCGGCTGGCTTTGGTGGCTATCGCCATCTGGTGGTTCATTATGCACAGAAGCGGGGTTTCCAGCACCTGGGCCTCGATGATAGGGGCCTCAATCGTGATGACAGGCTCCCTCGGGAAGGCGATCTCTCCCTCTTGCATAGCATACACGTTTCCGGTAAACTTCATCTTTGAAGCATACTCCCTGAACTCCCTGTAGCCTTCTCCAGGAAGGAATTTCTCGAAGAATTCCGGAGACTTTCCGCCAAGGTTGGCTATCATCTCCATAGCTTCCCTGATGCCGCTTACCACAGCCCAGTTGTTATTGTCCGGAGCCTTGCGGTAAAACAGGTTAAAATAGGCAACACGATCCTTCATTCCGCATTCCAGGAATGATTTGCCCATCGTATACTGGTATTTGTCAGAGCAATATGAGACATCGCTCATCACCTTAAGCAGGTTGTCTTCCTTTTCCATATTTACAGTGTATAATAATCCACAATAACATATAAACATCCAAAGATACGGTTTTTTGGTTTAATGATAGTGTTTTATTAAATTTGTATGATAGTAAGCAATACTGTTTTTATGAAGCAGCTTAAGGATTTATTTGAACAATATACGGGCAAGAAGGCCGTTACCTGCGAGGAACTGCCTCAGAGCGGGAGCAACCGCAGATATTTCCGTCTTCAAGCGGAAGGAATATCGCTGATAGGGGCAATGGGAACCTCTGTTGAGGAAAACAATGCCTTTATCTGTTTAGGAAGGCATTTCAAGGAGGTTGGGCTGAATGTGCCGGAGGTATATGTTTCCTCTCCGGACAAGGTGTATTATCTCCAGGAAGATCTGGGAACGGTTTCCCTGTTCGATGCCATTTCTTCCGGAAGGCAGAAAGGATCCTATAACGTAAAGGAAGTGGCTTTGCTGAAAAAGACAATGGCGCTTCTGCCTAAGTTCCAGTTTGAGGGCGGAAGGTCTCTGGACTATTCCGTATGCTATCCGCAGCCTGAGTTTGACGAGAGGAACATCTGGTTTGATTTCAACTATTTCAAGTACAGTTTCCTTAAAACAAGTGGATTGGACTTCAGCGAGATACGCCTGTACGAGGATATGAAGAAGATGGCGGCGGACCTGCTGGGGGTGATGAGGGGAAATACCTTTATGTATCGCGATTTCCAAGCAAGGAACGTTATGCTCAAGGATGGAAAGCAGCCATATTTCATAGACTTCCAGGGAGGAAGGAAGGGACCGTTCTACTACGATATTGCTTCCTTTGTATGGCAGGCCAGGGCAAACTATTCTGATGAACTGAAGGATATCCTGATAAACGTTTACAAGAAGGAACTCAAGAAATACATTATGGTTCCGGACAAAGAGTTTGAGAAGAATCTCAGGCTGTTTGTACTTTTCAGGACTCTCCAGGTGCTGGGTGCTTACGGTTTCAGGGGATATTTCGAGAAGAAGCCTCATTTCCTCCAGAGCATCCCGTTTGCCATCGAGAACCTGAGGAAACTCATAAAGAAACCGTTTACGGAATATCCTTATCTGCAGCAAGTTCTGACGGACCTTACCAAGATGCGCCAGCTCAAGGATCTGCGCAGGGATGTTACGCTTGAAGTCCATATATTCTCATTTGCCTACAAGAAAGGCATTCCTATGGACGACAGCGGAAACGGCGGAGGATATGTATTTGACTGCCGCGGTCTGGAGAATCCGGGCAAGTTCGAAAGGTACAAGACTTTCACGGGCCTGGACGAGCCGGTTATCAAGTTCCTCGAGGATGAAGGCGGAATCAAGAAATACCTTGCAAACGTGTATGACATTGTGGACCCTCACGTAAAGAGGTTTGTGGAGAGGAAGTTCACTCACCTGCAGGTATGCTTCGGATGTACCGGAGGCCAGCACCGCAGTGTTTACTGTGCAAGGCATCTGGCAGACCATATTGCAAAGAAATTCAACGTGAGGGTAAAGCTTACCCATCGCGAACTTGATATAGAAGAGGAAGTTTAATCCTGGATGAAGGCTCTGATATTTGCAGCGGGATTGGGAACGAGGCTCAAGCCTCTGACCGACGACAGGCCGAAGGCTCTGGTAGAGGTCGGCGGCAAAAGCCTTCTGGAGTGGCAGCTGCTGAGGCTTTCTGCCTTTGGTTTCAGGGACATCGTGATAAATGTCCACCACTTCGGGCAGATGGTGGAAGATGCTGTCAGGAAGTTCTTTGAGAAAAATCCACGCTGCGGTCTCAAGGTCCAGTTCTCCGAGGAATTCGATTTGCTCCGCGATACTGGTGGCGGAATCCGCCACGCTTCCTCCCTTCTTTCTGACGGGGAGCCTTTCCTGGTTCACAATGTGGACATTCTTTCTAACCTGGATCTTGGGAAGTTCTACAGTTCTTCATGCCGGAAACTTAGCGTAGGGAACTCGCTTTCCTGCGTTGTGGTTAGCGGAAGGTATTCTGACCGCAGGCTGTTGTTTGATTCCGGAATGAGACTCTGCGGATGGGAAAACGTGAAGACTTTCCAGGTCAAGAGCCCGTATGAAGACATTGCCCGGCTTTCCGGGAAGGAGGAGGCGCATTCCATCCTGGAAGGAATGGGCCTGAAGCCTTACGCCTTCGGAGGAATCCACGTGGTTTCCCCTAAGGCCCTGGAAGTTATGGCATCCTGGCCGGAGAAGTTCCCGATAGTGGATTTCTATCTGGACAACGCTGCCGATTATAAAATTGTGGGACGGTTTTTCAGCCGTCTCAAGCTGATAGATGTGGGGAGGTTGGAGCACCTTCCGATCGCTGAGGAATTCCTTAAAAGAAAATAAACACAATTATGAAATATGCACTTGTAACCGGAGGCAGCCGCGGAATCGGAGCTGCAATCTGCAAGGCTCTTGCAAAAGAGGGCTATCCAGTGATAATCAACTACGTAAGCAGAGAGGACGCGGCTCTTGAAGTCAAGCGCGAGATTGAGAGTTCGGGAGGATGTGCTGAACTTCTGAAGTTCAATGTGGCAGACCTGAAGGAGACGGACGCCGCGCTGGACGGGTGGATGGCTTCGCATCCTGACGATTACATAGCTGTTCTGGTAAACAATGCCGGTATCCGCAGAGACGGGCTTCTGATGTGGATGGAGGATGCGGACTGGTACGATGTGATAAACATCCATCTTAACGGATTCTTCCACACCACGCGCAAGCTCATAACACCTATGGCCAAAAAGAAATGGGGCAGGGTGGTAAGCGTTGCATCGCTTTCCGGAATAAAGGGAATGCCGGGGCAGACCAATTACTCGGCGGCCAAGGGTGGAGTGATTGCGGCAACCAAGGCATTAGCCCTGGAGGTTGCAAAGAGAAAGGTTACGGTAAACGCCGTGGCTCCGGGATTCGTGGAGACCGATATGACCAAGGAACTGGACCAGAATACTTTGCGTGAGACCATTCCGGCCGGAAGGTTCGGAACTGCCGAGGAAGTTGCGGATCTTGTCTGCTTCCTCTCTTCCGACAAGGCTTCTTACATAACCGGCCAGGTGGTGGAAATCAACGGAGGACTCAACACATAGGATTATGCCGGATTGGAAAGGTAAAACAGAAGGCGGCGACGCTAACCAGTCTTTTCTGCTGCGTCTTCTCAAATGGGTGGATATCAGAGTGATTTACTGCTTCCTGCCCTTTGCCGTCATCTATTACCTGATAGCGGCCAGAAAGAGAGCGGGGGCAATCTATTCATACCTTAGGCACAGGCAGGGATTTTCCTTTGCGGGGGCCTGCTGGGGAACTTTCCGCAATCACCTTTTGTTCTCTCGTTTCCTTATGGACCGTTTCTATGTTTATGCCGGCCACAGGGACCGCTTCTCCGTACCGCAGCTGGAGAAGGAAGTGGTGGTGAAGTATTTTTCCACAGAGAGGCCACTTGTTATGGTGAGCGCCCACATCGGAAACTTTGAGATATCTTCTTATGTATGCGGCCATCTTCCTAAGAAACTCAATGTGCTGGCTTTTGCCGGGGAGACCGAGCAGATGCAGAAATTCCGTTCACAGGCTATGGGTGTAAACAACATAGAAATGATTCCGGTAAGCGAAGATATGAGCCATATCTTCAAGATGAACGATGTGATCAGGGATTGTGAGGCGATAACGATGGCCGGAGACCGTGTCTTCACTGGAAGGCGCAACCACAAGTACACATTCTTGGGAAAGGAAGCGGTGTTCCCGACTGGAATCTACACAATCGCCGAGAAATACAATGCGGACATAATCGCGATGTTCATTCTGGGAACAAAGAAATTTTTCCATTACAGGGTGCACGTGGAACCAATAACAATCTCTCCAGATATCAAGGGAAGGGAAGCCAGGGCCGAGGCTTACGGACAGGCTTATGTCAATATTCTTGAGACGGTTATAAGGGAAAATCCGCTGCAGTGGTTCAATTTCTACGACTTCTGGAAAATAGACGAAAATACGCAGGTTTGAAAATTTTTGGTAAATTGCGCCTCTTAAATCGCAAATGGAATGGATACAAAGAAACTGAAAGAACAAATTATAGATGCGTTGAACCTGGAAGAGCTTACGCCTGAGGACATTAAAGACGAGGCACCTCTTTTCGGGCCTGAAGGACTCGGATTCGACTCCATAGACGCGCTGGAGCTTCTGGTGCTTCTGGAGAAGAATTACGGAATCAAGTTCACCGATCCTTCCAAGGCCAAAAGCGTGCTTGTTAGCGTTGGCGAAATCGCGAGATATATTGAAGCAAACAAGTAATTTCCAGTGATGTGTGGACGGATAGCCATAACCGGTGCCGGTATAGTTTCCGCCTTGGGAACAGGTCTTGACGCGACCTTGCACTCCCTTATGGACGGTATCTGTCCTCTATCTTCTCCCAAACATCTTGAAACCATACATTCCAACCTTCCTTGCGGGGAGGTTGATTTGTCTGATGTCCAGCTGTATGACCTCTGCCACGAGGACAGGGGGCGGGTTCTTTCCCGTTCTTCCCTTCTTGGGATAGTGGCCGCAAGGCAGGCCCAGGAGGATGCCGGCTTGGCTTCCGCAGACAGGGTAGCCTTCATCAACGGCACTACGGTGGGTGGAATGGACATCACCGAGAGGTATTACAGGCAGTATTTCCAGAGTTTTGATTATGACTCGCTTATACAGCTTCACCTGGACGGCGTTTCAACGGATGCCATTGCAGACAGTCTGGAGTGCGGCGTGGTTTTCACAGACGTGATATCCACGGCATGCAGTGCGGCTGCCAATGCAATCGCCATGGGCGCAGAACTGATAGAAAGCGGCCGGTTCGACGTCGTAATAGCAGGCGGAACGGAATGCCTTTCAAAATACCATTTGAACGGATTCAATTCCCTTATGATTCTGGACCAGGAGCCTTGCAGGCCGTTTGACGCGAACCGCAAGGGACTTAACCTGGGAGAAGGCGCGGCATACATAGTTCTGGAAAGCAAGGGCCACGCCCAGGAAAGGGGAGCAAGGATCCGGGCTTACCTTTCCGGTTGGGGAAATACCTGTGACGCCTATCACCAGACAGCATCTTCTCCAGACGGGGCCGGAGCTCTGGAAGCAATGCGCAAGGCTCTTGAGGTTGCGCGTCTGCAGCCATCTGACATAGATTACGTAAACGCTCACGGCACAGGAACGGAAAACAACGATCTGTCTGAGGGCAAGGCGCTTATGAGTCTTTTCGGAGACAGGATGCCTTATGTGGGCTCAACGAAATGCTTTACCGGCCATGCCACAAGCGCGGCTGCTGGACTGGAGGCAGTGATAAGCATCCTTTGCCTGGAACACGGGTTTATTCCTGCCAACCTGAGGTTCAAGACAAAAGATCCGGGGCTGGATTTTGTTCCGGTCGCCGAGAACATTGAAGACATTAAACTGAATCACGTGCTCTCCAATTCATTCGGGTTTGGAGGCAACGATTCTTCACTGATATTCTCACGTGCAGAGCTATGAAAAGAAGTCCGGTTTACATAAATGCATCTTCCCATATCTCTGCGCAGGAGCCTTTCTGCACGCTTGAGAGTTTCTCTCCGATTTCCCCGGATGGGGCGAAAGTCCTTTGTAAGGATCCGGATTTCAAGCCGTTCATTCCGCCGATGGTGTCCAGGAGGATGAATTCCATCGTAAAGCGCAGCATAGCGGTTTCCAAATACGTGCTGGACAAGGCGGGAATCCAGTGTCCGGATGCGATTATTTCCGGAACCGGTATCGGATGCGTAGGGGATACGGAAGTGTTCCTGAACCAGATGCTGGACAATGGGGAGAATATGCTGAACCCTTCAAAGTTCATTTGCTCCACACCTAATACAATAGGTTCCCAGATAGCCATTTATCTTGGTTGCCACGGTTTTAACTCGACTCACGTGAACGACCGGTTTGCGTTTGAGGGAGCTCTTCTGGACGGCGTGATGCTTATTCAGAAAGGAAGTGCGGACAATGTTCTTGTTTGCGCTGCGGACCAGCTTACAGACAGCCTTTACGGCCTGATGGACAGGGAGGCATACTGGAAAGGAATTCCGGTTTCGGAAGGCACGGTAGGCTTTGTCCTTTCCAACTGCCCTGAAGGTGCTTCAGCCGCAGTGGAGGATGTGGTGCTTACACGCAGCAACCCGTCCTGGGAACTGGATCGTATGCTCCGGGACAACTCCCTGGAATGGAAAGACATAGATGCAGTGGTAACATCTCTCTTGCCAGGAGAGGCGCCGGACAGTTTTGCTTTTGTTCCGGAAGGGGTTCCTATGCTTACCTACAAGCAGTATTGCGGGCAGTATTTTACAGCATCTGCCTTCGGTCTGCTTTATTGCGGAGAGCTTCTGCACAGGGGCGGAAAGAATGGGAGGATTCTCCTTGCAGCTTGCAGCAGAGGCACATATTCATTTATCTTGACAAGCAGCTTATGTACAAACTGATTCTTTTTTCCGTAATACAGAGCGCGCTTCTGGTTGCGGGCCAGATGTTCCTAAAGTTCACGATGAACAGGATAGACAAGCTTGCATTTACCTGGAAGTGCATCAAGCAGCTTTTCACGGACTATAATTTCCTGCTTTGCGGCCTGTGTATGGGAGGAGCGTCAGTGCTGTGGTTCTACATACTGAAGAACTATCCGTTCAGCGCCGCATATCCTATGATCAGCTTCAGTTACGTGCTTGGTCTGGTAGTTGCAGGAGTTGTATTCCACGAGCACATTCCTTTTGTAAGATATGTGGGTGTGGCTCTGATAATTATAGGTGCAATACTGATTGTTCAGAAATGACAGGAAAGAGAATATTCATACTGGCCTTGCTGACTCTTGCCTTTGGATGGGCTCACGCCCAGACTCCGGGTGAGAAGGAGGCTTTTGCCCGCATAGTTTCCTCAACAACCGGAATGAAGACAATGACAGCGGATTTTGTTGAGACAAAGCATCTTCAGATGCTGGAGGAAGACGCCGTGCAGAGCGGGAAACTGTGGTACAAGGCCCCGTCTTCCATGAGATGGGAGTACGCCAGGGATTTCTACGGAGTGCTTTCCACAAGGGGCGCATATATGGTTCGCGGAGGAAAAAGGGATGGAGCCCTGACAAGGGGATTCTCCCAGACCGGGAAAATGGTAACCGGGCTTATCAGCAATCTCAGCGATAACCTCAAGGACTACAAGGTTTCCTATGTCAAAGACGGTAAGGACCTGAAAATAACCGCAGTGCCTACAAGTCCACGAATGAAGGGAATGGTGGATTCCGTGGTCATGAAGTTCGACATCGCGACCTCCCTTATAAAGTCCTTCGAGATCCGCAACAACGCCGGATACACCCTGATCACATTCTCCAACGTGAAGAAGGATTCTGAAATCGATCCTCAACTTTTCAATTAGCGATATGAGAGATCTGCCCTTGTGTTTCATAGTGCCGTTCTATAATAACGGGAAAACTGTAGGGGCAGTCATAACCGGCCTGAAGGAAGCCGGTTACAGTGTCATAGCCGTGAACGACGGCTCCACTGATTCCAGCCTGGAGAAAGCCAGGGAGGCAAATCCTGATTTTGTGGTTTCATATACCAGAAACCGTGGCAAGGGATATGCCTTAAGGCAGGGCTTCAAGGCGGCCTGGGAGGAAGGATTCCGCTATGCTATGGTCTTTGACGCGGACGGGCAGCACACCCTTACCGGAGCTAAGGCTATGATTGAAGCGGCTCTTGAGCTTCCTGAAAAAGAACGGGAAAGAACCATAATCGTAGGCAGCCGCAACCGAAGGGGAGCGGACGGAGGGGGAAAGTTTGCCAACAACTTTTCCAACTTCTGGCTGACGGTCCAGACCGGAAAAAAGATGGGCGACACCCAGAGCGGAATGAGGCTCTATCCTCTGGAGAAAATCTGTAAGGTTAATTTTCTCGGTAATCGCTACGAGTTTGAGACCGAGATTCTTGTGAGGATGGCTTGGAGAGGTTTCTCCCTTATGGAAGTTCCGGTGGACGTGATTTATCCGGAGGACCGCGTGACACATTTCCGAAAGGGAGCGGACTTTACCAGGATTTCTCTTATGAACACATTTCTTACGGGGGCGGCTGTCTTTTACGGCTACCCTCGTATGCTTATAGAAAAACTCAGGAGGAGGTGATATGGAAAAATTCTTCCTGAGGATATACGATTTCTTTGCACGCGGAAGGAGATGGCTGGCATTTGCGATTCCGCTTGTACTTCTTGCCGGGTTCTGGCTTTGCATCCGGAAAATCACTCTTAACGAGGACATTGCGGCCTTCCTGCCGTATGGAAGCGGAGAGAGCAGCCGCCAGAGCCAGTTCGTTTACCAGAACCTCAGGAAGCAGGACAAGGTGATGGGCCTTCTTCGCCTTAAGGAAAACAAGGAAGATATCTACGAGACCATAGACCTTCTTGCCCAGGCGGCGGACGAGTTCGCTTTCAGGGTGGAAGATGCCAGGATTGAGGGCATAAAAGATCCAATGCTGAGGGTGGATGCCTCCTCGATGCTTGGCGTGGCATCCTTCATCGCGGAGAATATGCCTTATTTCCTGGATTCTGCGGATTACTCTGCGATGGATTCAATAGTGCTGAAAGGAGATTTCCTTCAGGCTCTGGAAGAGGACAAGGCATCTCTGGTTTCTTCCTCAGGAATCACACAGGGCATTACCGCTGCAGATCCTTTCCATTTTTCTTCCGGCTTGCTGAAAAAGCTATCGGACCTTGGAGCAGGCAGCGGATACCGGGTAATTGGAGATTATCTTTACACTCCTGATTCCTCTGCGATAATGGTAAGTTTCTCCTCTGAATTCGGGGGCAGCGAGACCAGCCACAACAAGCAGATGCTCAGCCGGATATATGAGGCGAGAGATTCAGTTCAGGCTCTGTTCCCTGATGTGGAGATGACATTTACCGGCTCTCCTGTGATTGCCGTAATGAATGCGGACAGGATGAAGAGGGATTCCGTCTGGTGCGCAGGTATTGCCATCGGACTTATAGTTCTTCTTCTGGCTTGGTATTTCAGGAGGCTGAGGCCTATTGTCTTGATCTGCATACCGGTAATCTTCGGCATTGCTGCCGGACTTGCGTTTATGGGGGCATTCAAGAGTGAGGTTTCCAGCGTTGCACTTGCGGCCTGCTGCGTGATTTTCGGAATCGCGGTGGATTATTCGCTGCTTTATTCAACCAGGCTGGGCTTTACCAGGAATGCCAGGACGGCTCTCGGGGACATTGCAAGCCCTATGGTCATCGGCAACATAACCACTGTAGGAGCATTCCTTTCCCTGCTGGTTATGAGCGCTTCCGGAATGAGGGACTTCGGGCTTTTCGCAGCCGTGGCTCTTGTGGGAGCCATACTCTTTGTGGTGCTTTTCCTGCCGCATTGGGTGGGGGAGAAGGACTACAGGCCGAGAGACGGCGGCTGGATGGGCAAATGGGCGAGCCTGCGCCCGGAGGAAAGCCGCTGGGTTTTCTGGATTCTTCTGGCCGTTACCGTGGTGCTGTTCTTCTTCAGCCGCAAGGTTACTTTCAGCGGAGATTTCACCAAGATCAACTATATGGCTCCCGCCCAGAGCCAGCTTCTGGAGGACTTGTCTTCCTACGGTGCCGCCAAGGATGCGGTTGCGGTTTATTCCGTTTCCGAAGGGCAGACTCTTGACAAGGCTCTGGAGGCTTCGGAAAAGGGACGGGCGTTCAACGAGTCTTCGATGGAGAATGGCAATATTCTGAAGGTAAGTGGAATAGGACCGTTCCTGCCGTCTTCCGCAGCCCAGGCGGAAAGGCTTGGAATGTGGAAGGAATTCTCCGAAAGACACTCCGCAACGCTCCTCAAGGCACTGGATGAAAACGCCCCTAAGGCAGGCTTCAGCAAGGATGCCTTCAATGCTTTCAGAGAACTGCTTTCCTCTGACCTTACGGTGCAGGATGAGGAGTTTTTCTCTCTTGTTGCGTCCCTGCTTTCTCCTTTCATCCTCAAGGACAGTTCTTCCACAATTGTAATGGACATTCTCTATGCTCCTAAGGAAAAGGTGGCCGGGCTTTATTCCTCATACGGAGATTACAGGGATAAGGCGGAAGGATCCTTCCTGTTTGATTCCTATTCCATGACGGACAAGATGATAGACATCCTGCAGGGAGATTTCAACAAGGTGCTGGCTATCTGCTCCATCCTGGTGTTTGTGTTCCTCTGGATTGCATTCCGCCGCCTGGAACTTGCCTTGGCCGCCTTCCTTCCTATGGTAATCAGTTGGATCTGGATTACGGGCATAATGGGAATATTCGGCGTAAGTTTCAACATAGTCAACATCATACTGGCAACATTCATATTCGGACTCGGAGACGATTACACCATCTTTATGGTGGAAGGCCTGCAGTACGAGCATACATTCAAGAAACCGCTGCTGTCATCATACAAGACAGGAGTAACCCTGAGTGCCCTTACGATGTTCATCGGTGTGGGCTCTCTGGTGTTTGCCGTGCATCCTGCCCTGCATTCGCTTGGCAGCGTGGCCGTTATCGGAATGGTTTGCGTTGTGGCCCTGGCCTTCATCCTGCCTCCGGTACTGTTCCGTTTCCTGGTCTGCAAGTCTTTGAAGAAAGACCGTCAGGACAGAATCTTCCCGGTAAGGATAGCCGATATTATCGTTACGCTTTACTCTGTCGCGGTATTTGTAGCTGTATTACTTTTACTGAAACTGGAGCTGCTTTTCAGGCCAAGGATTTCATCCAGGAAACTGAGAAAAAAGATTAGCCGGCTGATGAGGGTTTTTGCCGTGGGAATGCCTAGGGTGGACTTCCGTTTCCTGTTCAAGGGAGAAGGCCCCCAGATAGATGCCAAGAACGAGAATGTGTTCGGTTTTTCCAGATTGCTGATTGAAGAAGAACCGCCGTCGGTGATAATCTGCAACCATCAGTCACATTTAGATCTTCTTTACCTTTTGAGCCTTTCGGAGAAGATTGTTGTGGTTACAAACAAGTGGGTCAATAAATCCCCTGTTTACGGAAATATCGTAAGAAAGGCCGGAAATATCTGCATAGAAGACGGATGGGAGGCTAATCTCGACCAGTTGAAGAAACTGAAGGAGGAAGGCTGCCACATACTGGTGTTCCCGGAGGGGACAAGGAGTGAAGACTGCAGCATCCTGAAATTCCGCAGCGGGGCGTTTGCGCTGGCTGCCGAACTCAAGATGGACATTCTTCCGCTCGTGCTTTACGGCCCGGGAGAAGTCCTGCCAAAAGGTGAGCATATCCTCAGAAGAGGCAAGGTGGCCGTAGAATTGTTGAACAGGATTCCTTATACAGACCTAGGTCGGTGGGGGGCAAGGCCACTGAAGCAGGCCCAGGCGTTCAGAAGATTTTATCAGGAGGCGTATTCATCTCTGTCGGAGAAGATTAACGCTGAGAAAGATTATAAGAAGTATCGCGATTATGATAAAAACTTATATAGGTCGGACGGTGATATGGTTTAGGGGGCTGCTAACAGCGGCTCTGCTGCTTTTGGCTGTTAACGCATTCTCCCAGGAACTGGCGGATGTCCATAAGCTCTGGAAGGATGCGGATGCAAACGTTGCCGGCCGCCACCGCAGCAAGGTTTTCGTTTATGTACCTGAAAAGGCTGGCGAAAACCGTCCGGCCGTGGTTATAATGCCGGGTGGAAGTTACACCTATCTGGGAATAAAGGGAGAAGGGCATAATGTTGCCAAGTGGTTTGCTTCCAAGGGATTTGTGGCAGTAGTACTGCGCTATAGGATGGGATTCTACGGAGCCAGGTATCCTCAGCAGCTGGAGGATTACCGTCTTGCGATGGATTACCTTAAGGACAATTGCCAAAGGTTTGGGATAGATACTGCAAGGATAGGGGCTGTGGGCTTTTCTGCCGGAGGACATCTGGCAGGTTGCGCAGCTATGGAGGATAATCCTCATTTCAGGGCCAACTTTGTGGCGATGATTTATCCGGTAATCACTATGAGAGACCCTCTTGTCCACAAGCCTTCCCGCAAGCACCTTCTCAGGGGCAATAGTTCCCTGATTGCAAAACTGTCTTTGGAAGAGAATGTTACGGAAGAGTTTCCTCCTGTATTCTTGCTTCACTGCGAGGATGATCCGGTTGTGAATCCTGCCGCTTCCCACATATTTGCTTCCGAATTAGAGAAATTAGGCGTAAATTGCAAAGTGGAATTCCATTCCAAGGGTGGGCACGGCTTCGGTATAGCCCCCGTGAAAAAGTCCGGTGCCCTCCTCTGGCAGGAAAGGTTTGTGGAATGGCTAGAGAAAACCGTATTCAATCAATGACTATGAAAAACAAAACTCCAAGAGACATTTCCAATATTTGGGACGATATCCGTCCTTACAGGGATGACGAGATACCTGATGCGATGAAACGCATTGCTGCCGACAAGGATTTCCCTAAGGTCATAGAATATATTTACGGTCCAGAAAAAGTTAAGGAGAAAATCGCGGAGTTTGAATCCTACAAGACGGTTTGCGAGTTTCAGGAAAAGTTTATGGATGAGGCCATTAAGGCTATTGCCAAAAAGACCACAACAGAATTTACCTGGGACGGTTTCCAGAATCTGGAGAAAGGCAAGGGCTATCTCTTTGTTTCCAATCACAGGGATATTCTCCTGGATGCGGCCCTGCTTCAGATTGCTCTTCACGACGAGGGACTTGACTGCTCGGAAATAACTTTCGGAGACAATCTGATGCAGCCCGGCATTGTAACGGACATTGGCAAGAGTAACCGAATGTTCAAGGTAGTAAGGAAGGGTACTACAAAGGATTTTTTCAAGACATCCCTGCATCTTTCCAGCTATATAAGATATGTGCTTAACGAGCGGAACACTTCTGTCTGGATTGCCCAGCGCAACGGCCGCACCAAGGACGGGGACGACAAGACCAGCCAGACCGTTCTCAAGATGTTCTCCCTTTCCGGAGACAGGAACATAGGCACCAACTTCTCCGCCCTGAACATCGTACCTATGGCGATCTCCTACGAGTGGGAAACATGCATCACGCAGAAAGTGAGGGAACTGTACCTGTCTCAGGAACATCCTTACATCAAGGAAAAAGGAGAGGATTTCCGCAGCATTATGGAAGGCATCCTTTCTCCAAAGGGCAAGGTACACATCCAGATCTGCGAGCCGATTACGGCAGAGGAACTCCTTGCCGCCGGCTCCTTGGACCGCAACGAGGCTCTGGCCTACATAGCCTCCGTCATAGACAACAGAATCTATAGTGGCTATAAGCTGTTCAACACCAACTACATAGCATTTGACATGCTGTATAACACCTTCAAGTTTACAGACAAGTACACCAAGGAGGAATACAAGAATTTTGCGGATGTGATGCACGCTACCCTTTCAAGATGGAAGGAGAGCATTCTGCCGCTTATGAACCTCTATCTGAAGGTTTACAGCAATCCGGTCCTGAACAAGCTGAATCTGGAATAATCAGCGGATTTCCATTTTTCTTTTAACCTCGGCGATGATATCCTCGCTGACAAGAGCCTTTGCGCACTCGAATGCGAACTCAAGGCATACTCCGGCTCCGCGACCGGTGATAAGAAGGCCGTCACGTTCTGTTTTTTCAGAAGACAGGTCATAGGTTTTTGCTACGGCATCCCTTACGGAGCTGTGGCAGGTTGCCTTTCTGCCGGCCATTATCTCGAAGCCTGCCAGGGCGGACGGAGCCCCGCAGATTGCTGAGATAAACTTTTCTGCCTTTTCGTATTCTTTCAGAATTAAGCCCACAAGACTGTTTTCCGCCAGATTCCTGTATCCCGGATATCCTCCCGGCAGAATTACCATATCTCCCTGGATAACAATCCTCTGGATGTCATTTTCTTCGATGAGGAAAGAGTCCGCCTTCAGGAAAACCGAGTGGGAAGAGGGGACAAGAAGTTCATCGGTCAATGAGACTTTTTCCACCTCCACGCCGCATCTTTCCAGCACGTCTATCGGGGCAGTAGCCTCCAGAATCTCGAATCCAGGAGCCAGCAAAACAAAAACTTTCTTCATAATGCCACAAAGTTAAAAGTTATTCGTCTAAATAATGTACCTTTATAACCGGGATGACATTAATGAAACAATCTAAATAATCACTTTTATAATTCCTTTTATGAATCAACTGTTTAAAAGAATCGCTAAGATTGCCGCAACGGCCTTTATGCTTGTGGCTTTTGTTAACGTGTCCACCGCGCAGCAGGATGTAAGATGGCTGCGCAATCCGGCAATCTCGCCAGACGGATCCCAGATAGTTTTCGGCTATATGGGCAATCTGTATAAAGTTTCCTCCGAGGGCGGTCTTGCAACCGCAATAACCAGCGGAGACAATTACAACGGTTATCCTGTCTGGAGCAGGGATGGAAAGAATATCGCCTATGCCTCAGACCTTTACGGCAACTTTGACGTATTCGTGATGCCTGCTGGCGGCGGCGTTCCCGTTAGGCTTACATATAATTCCACGGCAGACTATCCGTTTGATTTCACTCCGGACGGAAAGTATGTCCTCTTCGGAAGCGGCAGGTTTGCTCCGGCCGAGAGCATCCGTTTCCCTTCTTCCATGTTCAAGAACCTTTACAAGATTCCTGTAGGCGGCGGCCGTCCGATCCTTGTTACCGCAGCCGGTGCAGACGAGGCCAATTTCAACTCGGACGGAAGCAAGATCGTGTTCCAGGACAAGAAGGGCTATGAGGATCCTTGGAGAAAGCATCATACTTCTTCAGTTACCCGCGACATCTGGGTTTATGACCTCAAGGCAAACACTTACACCAAGGTCAGCACATACGAAGGAGAGAACCTGAAGCCTGTGTTCAGTCCTGACGGAAAGGCTGTTTACTATATCTCCGAGATGAAGCTCGGCAAGGCAAACAATGCCCTGAACCTCTTCAAGCAGGACCTGTCATCCGGAACCAAGACCCAGCTGACAGACTTCAAGGACTTCCCTGTAAGGGAGATCAGCATCGCAAAGAACGGAACCATTTCCTTTGTCTGGAAGGGTGACATCTACACCATCAAGGACGGCCAGAAAGCAAAGAAACTGAACATCTACATTGCCGACAATGCCGGTTACCAGAAGATAAAGAACCTGAATATCAACAACGCCACCGAGATGGCTGTTAGCCCGAGCGGAAAGGAAATCGCCCTGATCAACCGCGGCGAGCTCTTCGTTGTTGGAGTAAACGACGGCCGCACCAAGAGAATCACCAACACTGCATACCAGGAGAGGATGATTACCTGGGCTCCTGACGGAAAGGCCATTTACTATTCCGCTGAAGTTGACGGCAACTGGAACATAATGAAGGCTACCCTGAAAGATACCACGGAGAAGTATTTCTACGCTTCCACCCTTGTAAATATAGACAAGGTTGTTGCAGACGGCAAGGACAACTTCCAGCCGGACATTTCTCCTGACGGAAAGAAACTGGCTTATGTCAGTGAGCGCAACACCCTGAAGGTTATGGACCTGAAGAGCAAGAAGACCGTCACAGTTCTGCCTAAGGGCCATAACCATTCTTATCGCGACGGAGACTGGGATTTCGAGTGGAGTCCTGACAGCAAGTGGCTTCTGGTTGATGACCAGAAGAACATGATGAGAGGCGGCGCTACCGCACTTATCAGCGCCGAGGGCGGTGAAATCCGCTATCCTGTCAACAGCGCCTACGGAGAAATTGGCGCCCAGTTCGGATTCGGCGGCCAGGCAATGACTTACATCGGCGGTCGCGGACAGAGAGGCGGCGGAAGCGTCAAGGCCGCTTTCTTCGACAAGGAATCATACGACAAGTTCATGCTCAGCAAGGATGACTTCGAGCTTCTGGAAGAGAAGGAAAAGGGCGAGAAGAAGCCGGACGGAAAACCGGGAGAAAAGCCAGGCGACAAGAAAGACGTAAAGCCGGGCGACAAACCTGGTCCTGGAGGTCCTGGCGGTCCAAAGAAACCGGAGAAGAAAGAGGTTAAGCCAATCGTATTTGACGATTTTGACCTTATCGAGACAAGAATAGCCGATATCCGCACAGAGGGAAGTCCAGTGGCCTATTTCCTTACAAAGGACGGCAAGAAAATGTATTATGTGCGTACCGGCGAGAAGGGAATGGAACTCTGGAGCACCGATACCCGCAGCCGCGAGAGCAAGAGGGTTGGCCAGGGTTCTCTTGGCGGAATGATTTCCGCAGCAGAGTTGAGCCAGGACGAAAAGAGCCTGTTCGCCCTCCGCAACGGGTCTCCTGTAAAGATTGACCTGATGAGCGGTATGCCAAAGCCTATTATGATTGCAGGCAAGATGGAACTTGATGCAGCCGGTGAGCGCGCCTATATGTTCGACCACATGTGGCTCCAGGTTACCAAGAAGTTCTACGATCCTACCATTCACGGAATCAACTGGAAGATGTATCACGACGAATATGCAAAGTTCCTCCCTTACATCAACAACAACTATGATTTCCAGGTTCTTTTGAGCGAACTCCTTGGTGAGCTCAACGCTTCCCACACCGGCGGCCGCTACTATGCAAACAGGGTTCTTACCGGAGGAGACGTTACCGCTAACTTTGGCATGCTCTTCGACGAGACCTACACCGGAGAGGGCATCAAGGTTTCCGCTATCATCCCTGGCGGCCCTGCAGACAAGCTCTCCAACAAGATCCGTCCTGGTGACATTATCACCGCAATAAACGGAGAGAGCATCCCTGCTTCCGAGAACTACAACAAGTACCTCAACAACATCGCCAACGCAAATACCGTTGTTACCGTAAAATCCACCGCGGGCAATACCTTCACCCAGACTCTCCGCCCTGTTGCAGAGTCAAGTCTGAGCCATCTGGTTTACGAGTGGTGGGTTAGAAGATGCGAGGAGATGGTTGACAAGCTTTCCGGCGGCAAGATCGGTTATGTCCACGTTGAGGGCATGAACCAGCAGAGCTATCAGGTTATCTACAACCGCCTGATGGGCAAGCACGCAAAGAAGGAGGCAGTAATCGTCGACACAAGATTCAACGGCGGAGGATGGCTCCACGACGAACTTGTCACCCTGCTCGGTGCAAAGACATATATGCGCTACGCTCCTCAGGGAGACCTGCTGGATGACGGAGAGCCTCTGGGAAGATGGCAGAAGCCAAGCGCAGTCCTGACCTGCGAGGGCAACTACTCGGACGCTTTCATGTTCCCGTTCGTATATCAGCAGAACGGAATCGGAAAGGTTTACGGTATGCCTGTTCCGGGTACCGGTACCGCAGTCTGGTGGGAGACACAGATAGATCCTGCCATAGTATTCGGTATCCCTATGATCGGCTCTATGGGAACAGACGGCAAGGTTACCGAGAACAAGCAGTTTGAGCCTGACGTAAAGGTTGAACTTCCTTACAACGACTTCCTTTCCGGCAAGGACCCTCAGCTGGAAGCAGCCGTTAAAGGCCTCCTGAAGGAAATCAAGTAACCTGATACGGCATTGGAAGAAAAGGCTGGCAAAAACGCCAGCCTTTTCTTTTATGGCTAAAGATATTGTATATTTGCAGTAACACTAAAAAGGATACGGCTATGGAACAGGAGAACATTTTAGCCCAGGTTTCCGGGCAGGAGAAGAAAGATCTAATTGCAAGCAACTGGCTTCCAAGATATACCAAGAGGAAGCTGGAGGATTTCACAGACTGCATCCTGCTTACGAACTTTGACAAGTACCTGCATCTGTTCGCCAAGAAATTCGGCGTCAAGATTGTTGGACAGGACTCCAATATGCCTAATGCCAGCGCAGAAGGCATTACAATCATAAACTTTGGAATGGGCAGTCCTAATGCCGCCACCATAATGGACCTTTTGAGTGTTGTCCATCCTAGAGCCTGCCTTTTCCTGGGCAAGTGCGGCGGAATAGACAAGCATACAAAAATCGGTGATCTGATCCTTCCTCTTGCAGCCATCAGGGGCGAGGGAACTTCAAATGACTATTATCCTCTGGTAGTTCCTGCCCTGCCGGCCTTCATGCTTCAGAGAGCTATTTCCTCAGCGATCCGAGACCATGGCCTGGACTACTGGACAGGAACGGTATTCACCACCAACAGAAGGCTTTGGGAGCACGACGAGGATTTCAAGAAATATCTTGCATCCACCCGTGCGATGGGAGTGGATATGGAAACGGCTACGCTTTTCATCTGCGGTTTTGCAAACCATATTCCTACCGGCGCCCTCCTTCTTGTCTCCGACCAGCCGATGATTCCTGAAGGCATCAAGACCGAGGAGAGCGACAAGGTTGTAACCAAGAACTATGTTGAAGACCATCTCCAGATGGGAATAGACGCTCTTAGGAAGATCATTGAGGACAACCGCACCGTAAAGCATCTGAAATACGACTGGTAAGCTGATGAAAACCATAGAAGTAGTAGCGGCCGTCATAGTAAGGGACGGCCGTGTTTTTGCCACTCAGCGGGGCTACGGGGATTTCAAGGATTTCTGGGAATTTCCCGGAGGAAAGATGGAACCTGGAGAAAACCGGGAAGATGCCCTCAAGAGGGAAATCCGGGAAGAACTTGAGGCCGAAATTTCCGTGGATTCATTTATCGATACCGTAGAATACGATTATCCGAAATTCCATCTGATTCTCCACTGCTTCCTGTGCAGTCTGGAGACAAAAGAAGTTCATCTGCTTGAGCACGAATCTTCACGATGGCTTTCTGCAGATGAACTCGATAGTGTAGACTGGCTTCCCGCCGATCTTTCAGTTATTGGACAAATAAAAAAACTGCTAACCTGACTCCTTT
The DNA here is from genome assembly GCA_017550655.1 of Bacteroidales bacterium. Taxonomy (GTDB): domain Bacteria; phylum Bacteroidota; class Bacteroidia; order Bacteroidales; family UBA932; genus Egerieousia. The sequence continues at coordinate 242,754 of JAFZOK010000024.1, forward strand.
TATTTTTCCTGCAAACCCTTAATCCTCTGCACAATTCCATCCACCTGCTCTTTAGAATAACCCCAGCAGTGGGCACTGGATCGTTTAGGGTTTGTCAGGAACTGGTTAAGCCATTTCTTTGCAAGGTCTGGCTTGCGGAAGGAATAGCCATAGTTGCGATTGAGTCCCATGCACTCATCGCCGGCATATACGCACGCTAGCATAAACTGGCAATTGGCGTCGAGTGGAGCGGCGGCAAGAAGTAGCGGCAGTACATCGACGGCAACATGGTCTGAGATAGTGGTGCCGTCAAACAGGGCGGAGCCCAAGCTGAAGAAAGTAGCCTTGTGGCAGTAAACGCATATAGCGCCAAGCCATCCTTCTTTGGCCAGACGCTCAAGGAGGTCAAAATCAAGATTTTCGAAGTAACCATCGCCGGTGTAACCGGCCGGATTGCCACTTTTAAGCTTTATGGGCTTCTCTATGTTTTTTATAGCGAGAAGGCCTGCCTCTGTGCTTAATGCTGCACTTGACCCAGGTTTTGCGTACTGCTTGGCAATCTCGTACAGAACTTGTGCAGAGTTGATGCGTACATCGCCGCCTAAGCCAAGGCGCATGCATTGCGCTCCGTAGAAGATAGCATCGGCGTTGCAGAAATTAAGGCCGGGCTTAAGTGCCCATTCCAGAACCCTTGTATACTTCTTGTTCTTATAAAGTTGTTCAGCAACAGCTGAGAGAGAAGTCTGGTCTCCTATAGAAGCCAGTTGGATAATCTCTTTGTTGCCAGGATTTTTCCAGCTGTCGCTTTCGCGTAATTTCTTGTAGTAGGACTCAAGATTCAGAAGATCGTCCGGGCGTAATGGGTTACCAAATACATCATAGGCAAAGACTCTATCACTTCCATTTTCACGCGCCTTAATGCAGTAGTATTTAGTTTTGCCAACCTCGGCGGACTCAAACCAGGCATATTGGTAAGGACCGTTCATTATCGTGTAATATGCAGGGTCTTCAAACTGCAGCAGAATGTCGCAGCCGTTGCCGTCTTTCCTGGAAATGCCGGCTAACTCGTGAATACCGGACGATGTAAGCGAATACCACATTATCGTCTTGTCCGTGGCGCGGGTTATCTGGCGTCCGTCAAGATCAAAGAGAATGTTCTCGCCGTTAAGAAGTGCACGGAAGACGGGATCCTTGGATTCAAAAGAATTCTCGTAGAACTTGCGCACGATAAAGATATCGTCGAATTTCAAGGGCAGCACTACAAGATCCTCAAGAGATTCGGGAGTATATAGGTAAATATAATCCCAGTCTATTTTGTCCTTGAAGATTCCAAGCTTGGCTGTCTTGTTGTTACGGACAGCATACAGTTTTCCGTCCAAGATAGGGTTGAAAACCAGATTGTTCTTCAGAGAAGATATATCATCCTGGGCAAAAAGCCCTGTGAAAGATAAAACTAAAAGCAGAACGGCTCCTAGAAATCTTGTTTTCATCATGAGGGTTTTATGACTATTTGATAAGGTTGCCCAGAATGTCTCTGGTGAGAGTTCTGGTGGCGGCGCTGGTAGCACTCTTTACAATGGATTTGCCGGCGCTGGTCTTGCTCTTCTTTCCGGTTATCTTGTTGCCGATGAAGGTAGCAAGGGTTGCGGTAACGGCTGTCACCACGGCCTTCCATATCTTGCTCCAGACGCTCTTGCCTTTCTTCTTGGATTTCTCCTTTTCCTTTTTCTCTTTTTCTTTCTGCTTTTCAGCTTCTTCCTGAGCCTTCTTCTTTTCCTCTTCTTCCTTCAAGGTCTGGGCCAGAAGAGCTTCAAAGGCGCTCTCGCGGTCAACGATCTTGTCGTATTTTCCGAAGAGTCTGGAAGACTTGATAATCTGGCTTCTCTGGCTCTCGTCAATAGGGCCTATCTGGCTGAGAGGGAAGAGAATCTTGGAATTCTCAACTACTCGCGGAGCTCCCTTTTCGTCCAGGAAGGAAACAAGAGCCTCTCCGGTTCCGAGGTTCATGATCGCATCCTCGGTCTTGAAGGCAGGGTTGGCGCGGAATGTCTCCGCTGCAACCTTGACTGCCTTCTGGTCCTTAGGGGTATAAGCCCTGAGGGCATGCTGGATGCGGTTTCCGAGCTGGCCGAGAATGACTTCAGGAATGTCCGTAGGAAGCTGGGAGATAAAATAAACTCCCACGCCCTTTGAACGGATGAGGCGGATTACCTGCTCAATCTTGTCTGTCAGGCTCTTGGTCGTGCCCTCGAACAGCATGTGGGCCTCATCGAAGAAGAACACCAGCTTAGGGAAGTCAAGGTCTCCGACTTCAGGAAGAGTGGTGTAGAGTTCGCTCAGCAGCCACAGCAGGAAGGTGGAATAGAGCTTAGGGTTGTGCATCAGCTTGTCGGCCGCAAGCACGTTCATTATACCCTTGCCCGTAGCCATATCCACCTGCAGCAGGTCCATAATGTCGAATGCAGGTTCTGCGAAGAAGTTGTTACCGCCCTGGTTCTCAAGTGTAAGCAGGGAACGCTGGATGGCTCCGATGCTCTGCTGGGAGATGTTGCCGTAGAGGGTGGTGTACTCTGCAGCGTGCTGCCCGATGTAGTTGAGCATTGAGCGCAGGTCCTTGATATCGTCAAGAAGGAGGCCTTTTTCATCGGCGATGCGGAACAGAATATTCAGCACTCCCTCCTGGGTATCGTTGAGTTCAAGGATACGGCTCAGAAGCTGAGGGCCCATCCTGGAGATGGTGCTTCTCATAGGATGGCCCTGCTCTCCGAACACGTCAAAGAACCTTACCGGGCAAGCCTGGTACTGCGGATCCGGAATGCCGAACTCGTCCTTGCGCTTCTCGATGAAGCCGCTGGTCTTTCCTGCCTGGCTGATTCCGGAAAGGTCGCCTTTCATATCCGCCATAAAGCAAGGTACTCCCACCTGGCAGAAGCTCTCTGCCATAACTTGCAGGGAAACAGTCTTTCCGGTACCTGTAGCACCGGCAATCAGGCCGTGGCGGTTGGCCATCTTTCCAACCAGACTTATTGGGCCGTTTTCGCAGTGGGCTATGTAGAGCCCGCGTTCTTTGTCGTACATTATTGAGTCAGTTTGCTAGTAAACAAATTCTTTGGCGGTAAAGTCCCAAGGCTTGTAAGGTGTTCTAGGGAATCTCCTCTCGAACTCCTTGATCAGGTCGTCGCGGAACTTAGGATGTGCCAGGCCGATAAGCATTCTTGCCCTGTCTTTCAGGGTAGCGCCCTTCAGGTGAGCGATACCGTACTCTGTGATAACATAATCGATATCGTCTCTTGGGGTGGTGATTCCGGCGCCTTCTGTCAGGAATGCCTTGATACGGGAGAGTTCCCCGTGCTTTGCAGTTGAAGGGAATGCAAGGATTGCCTTGCTGGTCTTGTTCCAGGAAGCTCCGCGGATGAAGTCAACCTGTCCGCCGGTTCCGCTGAATACCTTGAGACCGATTGTCTCTGCAGTGCTCTGGCCCTGGAGGTCCATCTCGAGAGCCGAGTTGATTGATACGAAGTGATCCATCTGGCAGATTGTCCTAGGGTCGTTGCAGTAGTTTACAGGGAACATCAGCACATCAGGATTGTGGTCCACAAAGTCGTACAGCATCTGGCTTCCCATAAGGAATCCCGTAACCAGTTTGCCTGGATGGAGCTTCTTCTTTGCATTTGTCACAACTCCCTTCTTTACAAGCTCTACCACGCCGTCTGAGAACATCTCGGTATGGATTCCGAGGTCCTTCTTGCCAGTCATGTAATGCAGGGCAGCGTCTGGAATTGCGCCGATACCCAGCTGCAGTGTGGCACCGTCCTCAACCAGTGAAGCGCAGTACTCTCCGATTTTCTCCTCAACAGGTCCTATGGTAGGCTTCGGAAGCTGGAACATAGGCTTGGAGGTCCTTACTATGTAGTCGAGCTTTGAAATGTGGATCAGACAGTCTCCGTAGCCCAGGAAAGGCATCTGGTCGTTCATTTCGCAGATAATCATCTTTGCGCGGTCAACTGCAAGCTTGGTGTAGTCAACTGAAATACCGAGGCTGCAGTATCCGTCCTCGTTAGGAGGGGTGACGGTAATCATTGCAACATCGATAGGGTATCGGGTATCGAACCAGTCTGCTACCTGATGATAGTAGTAAGGGAAGAAGTCTCCGCGGTCGTCGTTGAGGCCTTCTCTTGTGTTTCCGTGGGCAAAGTTGGTGATGTGGCGGAAATGTCCGTAGCCCTCAGGCAGCATGTAGGTTGCCGGGTGAAGGGTTACCATGTGGTAGATGTTCACGTCCTTCAGCCTCTCCCTCTGGTCCATCATTGCCAGTGGAATCTCCTGAGGAGCTGCGGCAGAGTGGCCCAAGACGATGTTCATTCCGCTTTGGATAGCTTTTGCCGCATCCTGTGCGCTTACGATGCGGTCGCTGTATTTTTCTAACCAGTCCATATAAGTAGTTTTTAATATCAATCTGAAAAATTCGTTTTTTCAAGTTTCCAAAGTTATGGAAAAATCATCAAAAACAGCAAAAACAATTAATAATTTTCAGCGATGTTGATAAATCGTTGAGAAATTAACATAAAAAAAGGCGTGCTTCCTAAGAAACACGCCTTTTAAACAGTGAAATGGTTTTACTTCACTTCTTCAAAGTCCACGTCGGTCACCTCTCCGTCCTGGCTTCCACCGTTGCTGGAGCCGCCGGTTGAACCGGTGTTCTGGCCGTAGCCGCCCTGGGTGCCTGCACCAGGATTAGGGCCTGCCTGTGCTCCTGCCGCGCGGTTCATCTCCTCGCTGGCAGCATGCCAAGCCTCGTTCAGCTCGTTCATCAGGTTATCCAGCTCGGCGATGTTCTTGTTCTGGTGAGCCTCCTTCAGTTTCCTGGTGGCTTCCTCGATCCTGGACTTCTTGTCTGCAGGAATCTTGTCGCCATAGTCCTTGAGGTTCTTCTCGCTGGCGAATACCTGGGCGTCTGCGTTGTTGAGCTTGTCGGCCTCTGCCCTGGCAGCCTTGTCGGCCTGCTCGTTAGCCTTTGCCTCGTCTCTCATCCTCTTGATTTCGTCATCGCTGAGGCCGCTTGAAGCCTCGATACGGATCTGCTGCTCCTTGCCTGTTCCCTTGTCCTTTGCGGATACGTTAAGGATACCGTTGGCGTCTATATCGAAGGTTACCTCGATCTGAGGCACTCCTCTTGGAGCCGGCATTATTCCGTCCAGATGGAATCTTCCGATAGTCTTGTTGCCGGAAGCCATTGGCCTCTCGCCCTGGAGCACGTGAACTTCTACTGAAGGCTGGTTGTCTGAAGCCGTGGAGAAGATCTGGCTCTTGCGGGTAGGGATTGTGGTGTTGGCGTCGATGAGCTTGGTGAATACTCCGCCGTAGGTCTCGATACCGAGTGATAGAGGAGTAACATCCAGCAGAAGCACATCCTTTACATCTCCTGCGAGAACGCCGCCCTGGATAGAAGCTCCGATAGCCACAACCTCGTCAGGGTTTACGCTCTTGTTAGGCTCCTTTCCGAAGAAATCCTTAACCATCTGCTGAACCCTAGGGATACGGGTTGAACCGCCGACGAGCAAAACCTCGTTGATGTCGCTTGCGCTCAGGTGAGCGTCTGCAAGAGCCTTGCGGCAAGGCTCTATGCACTTCTGGAACAGGTTGTCTGCCAAAGCCTCGAACTTAGCCCTGGTAAGGGTCTTTACAAAGTGCTGAGGCACACCGTCTATAGGCATGATGTAAGGCAGGTTGATCTCTGTCGTGGTCTGGCTGGAAAGCTCGATCTTTGCCTTCTCTGCAGCTTCCTTCAGTCTCTGGAGGGCCATAGGGTCCTTGCTGAGGTCTGCGCCTGCGTGCTCGTTCTTGAACTCCTCAACCATCCAGTCTATGATAACGTGGTCGAAGTCATCGCCTCCAAGGTGGGTGTCACCGTTGGTGGACTTAACCTCGAATACTCCGTCGCCGAGCTCAAGGATTGAGATATCGAAGGTACCGCCACCCAGGTCGAACACTGCAACCTTGGCGTCCTTTTCCTTCTTGTCCAGACCGTATGCCAGTGCGGCTGCGGTAGGCTCGTTGATTATTCTCTTTACGTGCAGTCCGGCAATCTCTCCGGCTTCCTTGGTGGCCTGCCTCTGAGAGTCTGAGAAGTATGCAGGCACTGTGATGACAGCCTCTGTAATTGTCTGTCCCAGATGGTCTTCTGCGGTCTTCTTCATCTTCTGAAGAATCATCGCGGAGATCTCCTGTGGAGAATACAGTTTGCCGTCAATGTCAATTCTTGGGGTGTTGTTGTCGCCGCGCACTACCTTGTAAGGCACTCTGGCGATTTCTGTCTGCACCCTGTCATAAGTCTCGCCCATAAACCTCTTTATGGAGTATATGGTCTTGGTAGGGTTGGTGATGGCCTGCCTCTTTGCAGGATCGCCGATCTTTCTTTCTCCGTTTCCGGTGAATGCAACTACTGAAGGGGTTGTTCTCTTTCCTTCGCTGTTGATGATTACGGTAGGCTCAGAGCCTTCCATTACTGAGACACAACTGTTGGTTGTTCCCAAGTCGATTCCGATAATTTTTCCCATGATTTTATCTCCTATTTTTAATATTCAACTTATTCCTGAGCCCAAAAGACTCCGCGAGGGGTATATCTCCATTATTGTGCCATCGCCGAGAAACGCCAAAAATCTGCCAAAATGACAAAAAAAGGATGGCCGAAGCCATCCCTTTACCCATTAATTCAGTCAATCTGCCTTATTGGAGTCCGCCCCAGGTGCCTTTGATGTTCTTGCACTGGGTGTAGCAGGAAGGGCAGTTGTAAACCTTGTATAGTTCGCTTCCCTCTGCCTGGAATATCTCCACGCTTCTCTGGCGGGTATCCCAGCCGTCTGCGAGGATGTAGATGAAGGTGTCTGTTCCGCCGGTTACATTGTGCACACCGTTAGGGGATGCCGCCATTTCTACTGTGTAAGGCATATCCGGGCTGTAGGCATTGTCCGCCTTTGCTCCCTTCAGCAGGGCTGCTGCCATATATCTCTGGATGTAAGGATCATTTACAGGAGCATGCTCGGATGGTACCAGCTTGGTCTTCAGGATACGTATGATTCCGCTTACCGTTGCATCGCTGTTGCACAGCAGGTTAAAACATTTTTCTCCCTCAACGGCATCCTTGGCGTACATCTCTATTGCCATAGGAATCATAGCCGCAGTTCCCTGGATGCTCTTTCCGAGCAGCCCGTTGTAAACGGCCTCGAACTCGGCATAGTCTGCCGGGAAGTTTGTGAATGTCACAAATGCCGTAGGAACCTTGTAGGAATTGTTGAACTCTCCGGAAACCGTGTAGGAGTGGTCTCCGTAAGTCAGGGTGTTTCCGTCCACTACTGCAGATGGCGCCTGGGCTGCAACTTCATCTGCCTGAATCTCAGGATTCTCCAGATTAGCAGTGTTCTGGCCTCCGCCGTTACCGGTGTTGTTGCAGGCAACTATGAAAGATGCCATGCTAAAAAGCATAAATGTTGAAATTTGAGTGATGCTTCTCATAATGCTTGTTTATTTATATAATTAATGAAAAAATATTAGAACCAAAACTTAGGCACAAGTTAACACTTTATTTTGACATATCATTCGATTTGAGTAACTTTACCTGACAAGACCGCTCAAAAATTGTCTATTTGCAAATAAACAATATTATGAAAACAAGATTTATCTTCAGTGCATTGCTTGCCTCGGCTCTCATGTTCGTGGTATGCACCCCAGCAGACGCTCAGCTCAAGGGCGTTCTCAACAAGGCCAAGAAGGCTGTGGAAAAGAAAGTTGAACAGAAGGTGGATGAAGTTCTGGACGGAGATTCTAACCAATCTACCACGACCACAACCAATTCTTCACAAAAGACAACTACCACAACTAAGAACACCGCTACTCAGACTGCAAAGCAAACTGCCGGCAAGTCTTATGGGAATGGCCAGGAAATTCCTAAACTTATGTCTATGGAGCCTTCTTACAGCGACTATGATGAATCCGGAAAGTATCTGAACAGTGTGGCTTGGGGCCTGAGAAAGACTTCCCAGGCAGAAGCAAAAGCTCTGGCAGAAAAGCTTACGGCCCGTTTCAAGTGGGACAGAAAGACGCTCCAGGAAATGGAAGCAGGAGAGAACTACGAACTCGAAATGCAGTTGAAGAATGAATTGAGCAACTGGCAGTCTTTTTATGTCAAAATCGGTGAAATAATGAACCTTATTAATAACGGGGATTACAAAAAAGACAATACCGGGGCTTTCTATCTGGATAAAGCTCCACTTATGCATGTCGGCATGCATGTAGCTGGTAACACTGCAAGTGAAGAAGGAGTTATGGGCATTGGTTCCCTGCTGTTTACAAGAAACAAAGGAAAGGCATATTTCTGCAATTACATGCTGGATCCCGTTTTCGCCGAGGAAGACGGCATTAGAGTAGCCAAGCTGGATTTGAACATGGCAACCAATATCGCTATTTTGTTCGAAGGCTATCCTGTTGAGTGGTGCCGCGAAACGCAGCAGGGTGTTATGAAAGACCAGTTTGCCATTTACCACCAGAAAGCTGTGGCCTATGTTTCCGCTCTGAAAGAAGCTATTAAGGGCAATTCTCTGGATAATCTTGAATACAAACCCGTTCCTAAGGCCGGCGGCATGAACGCCTCAATGAATGCAAAGGCTCTTGCAGCTGAGAAGCAGAAGGGAAAGGATGTGGTTAAGGTTGTAATCACCAGCAATTCCTGGGAGATTCAGAAAAACGCCATGGGACAGCCAGTCCGCAGGGTTATCTACGGTTATTCAATCGGAAACACCAAGCACGGCAAGATGGCCTCAAGAGTTTCCTGGGCAGAAGACTACCAGGGCGGCGGCAAATACGGATCCCTGCATTGCTACGGTGTCGGAACCGAGTACTTCTATGTTAAATAGTAAAAAAAAACATATTATTATGAAAACGAAATTCTTTTTCAGATCGCTTCTCATCGCGATTCTAGCACTTGGCATCTGCGCTTCCGCAGACGCCCAGCTCAAGGGAGTTCTCAACAAGGCCAAGAAGGCCGTAAAGGAAGCAACTTCTGACAATCCCAGCAAGTCTTCCTATTCAGAGACAACCACGTCTTCCAACTCAAACAGTCAGGTTAAATCAAAGATTACCGATAACGGTCCTGAATGTCCGGAAGTCTTGAAATTGGAACCATCTTATAAACCGGGTGATCCTACAGACACATATATGGAAGAGCTTACCTGGGGGCTTAGGACTATGTCTCATCCCGAAGCAAAGGCACTTGCCGCAAAATTAAATGCTCGTATCAAGTGGGACCTTGAACAGATTAAAAAACTGGAGAGCAAAGATAGAACAATAGAAGAGGGAGACTTTTATCACGCACTTAGGCAGGAAGTTAACAACTGGGATAAATTTGTAGGAAAAGCAGGAACTTATGTAGCGCAGATGACATCTATCAATTGGGAAAAAGACGCTCAAGGGAAGTTCTTTTACCGCGATAAATTTCCGTTGTTTCATACAGGCCATTGGATTTCTAGTGTCCCTGCCAGTCAGGAAGGAGACATAAAGGGGAATAACTCTATGGTTTCCAAAGTGGACGGCAAATTTGTCTTTTGTTATTCCAATGGTGAAAAGTTGATTCCTATTGTAGCAAAGCCAGGTGAGATTAGGGTTGCGAAATTGGATGCCAACATGGCATTGAATGTTGGCTATCTGTTAGACGGCTTCCCTCTTGAAGTGTGGAGGGCTGACAATAAGGGGACTGCCATGGAAGATACTTGGGACAAGTGTTATTGGAGTGCACTGATGTTTGTTCAGGCTATTGCGGAAGCAGTCCAGAATAATTCACCATCCAATATCAAGTATGAGGCAATGCCTAAGCCAGGAGCCATGAACGCTTCCATGAAGTCAAAGATTCTGGCACTGGAGAAGAGCGCGTTCCCTGATGTAGTGGATGTCGTAATCACCAGCAACAACTGGGAAATCCAGAAGAATGCCGCAGGCCAGCCTGTACGCAGGGTTATCTACGGATATTCCATTGTAAAGACAGAGAACGGCAAGATGGCCAACAGGGTTTCCTGGGCTGAGGACCATCAGGGTGGCGGAAAATACGGAGCCGTACACGGCTACGGAAACGGAATGGAGACATTCTATGTGAAGTAGAGTGGAACAATCTGAAGTATATAGGGTACTTTCTCCGGAAGAGTTTGAAGACATCTCTTCCAGGATTTTGTTTGAGGACAATCATTTCCTGATTTTCAACAAGAGAAGCGGAGAGATTGTCCAGGGAGACAAGACCGGAGACGAGCCGCTGAGCGAAACCCTAAAGGCTTTTATCGCACAGAGAGACAATAAGGCGGGCCAGGTGTTTATGGGAGTTGCCCATCGCCTGGACCGCCCTGTCAGCGGCGCTGTGCTCTTTGCCAAGACCGGCAAGGGGCTGGAAAGGATCAACGAGATGCTCCGCGACGGAGATGTCCACAAGACCTATTGGGCTCTGGTACAGACACCTCTGGACGGAGTGCCGGACGGGGTGGCCATTGAGGAAGGCTGGGTGGAGCTCCGCGATTATCTCTATCGTGATGAAAAAAGCAACAAGTCCTATCCTTTCAAGGGTAAGGGAACTCCTCCCGCAGGATACAAGGAAGCCCGCCTACTTTACAGGATAATCAAGGAACTGGACCGTTACACTCTTCTGGAAGTTATGCTTCTTACGGGCAGGCACCACCAGATTAGATGCCAGCTGTCATCCATCGGATGCCCGATCAAGGGAGATCTCAAATATGGAGCCAACCGCTCTAACAGGGATGGTTCCATCTGCCTGCACGCCAGAAGGATAGAGTTTATCCACCCAATCGGCAGGAAGGATGCCAAGGGTCAGGCAACCGGAAACGACAGGCTGATCAGCGTGGAGGCTCCGCTCTTTGGAGAAATCGGAAGGATTTTAGGTTTATGAAAAGGGCTGTGATAATGGGAGCATCCTCCGGAATGGGACGGGAGGTTGCAAGGATTCTGGCGGAAAAAGGCTGGAGGCTTGGCATTGCGGCAAGGCGCGAGGAAATGCTTCAATCACTCCAGGCTCAATATCCTCAAAGCATTGAATACCAGGTAATAGATATAGAGCAGGAAAATGCTCCTGAACTCCTGTTGTCTCTCATAGACAAGATAGGGGGAATGGACCTTTACTTCCACGGGTCAGGAGTTGGCTGGCACAACGAGGAACTTGATCCTTCTGTAGAACTTAAGACCTGTGCCGTCAATACCACCGGCTTTACCCGTATGGTAACAGCCGCCTGGAACTATTTCAAGGAAAAGGGGGGAGGACACATTGCCGTCATAAGTTCCATTGCCGGAACAAAAGGTCTGGGGCCGGCACCTTCATATTCCGCCACAAAGAGTTTCGACAACACATATATCCAGGCACTTTCACAGTTGTCAAGAAAATCGAAGCTTGGCATAAGATTCACAGATATCCGACCGGGATTTGTGGACACGCCGCTTCTGGACACCTCAAAGCATCACTATCCGATGCTGATGAAGCAAGATAAGGTTGCAAAGAGAATAGTCAGTGCCATAGAGCATAAGAAGAGGGTAGCGGTAATTGACTGGCGCTACAGAATCCTGGTGTTCTACTGGCGCCTTATTCCAAACCGTATCTGGGAAAAGATAAAACTATAATTCTCCGTTGCGGATCTGGGTGGAGGAAATGTCGTTAAGAGGGGCGTCCTCAAGGTAGAGGGCCTTGTATTTCCGGCACATGGTCTTGACCCTGTAACCTTTTCTCGGATAGACAATTACCTTGAACTCTTTCAGGATATCCTCTCCAAGATACCACTTGGGCATGATCTTGAAGGAATCCGCCCCGACAACAATCACATATTCTGTATCGGGATTCCTTTTCTGGAGTTCCTTCATGGTGTTGAAGGTGTAGAGAGGCTCGCTCATATGGAACTCAATGTCGTTGACCGTAACCTTGCTGCACTTCGGATTCGCCCCTGAGGCTTTAATCTTTTCCTTGAGGCCTTTGTTGAATTCTCCGATGGCCTTCCTGAGGGCCTTCAGCCTTTGCTGCGGGTCCTGCAGCATCTGCTTGTCCTTGAACGGGTTGTGAGGGCTGAGGATCATCTCGAAGCGGTCTATGTCACAATTGAGTATGACATATTCCGCCACGCCCAGATGCCCGTAGTGGAGTGGGTTGAAGGAGCCGAAGTACAAGGCTACGCGTTTCATCGCTGAGGCTATTTCTTTGCCTTCTTTCTAGGTTTGAGGCGGGTAAACAGGGTTACAAGCCTTTCTGCCTTGGCGAAGGATTCTTCCAGGACATCGTTTACAAGAACAGTATCGAACTTGGCGGCGTATGTCATTTCTTCAGCGGCCTTTGCAATCCTGGTCTTTATGGCTTCATCTGAGTCTGTGCCCCTTGCTCTGAGCCTCTGTTCCATAACCTCCAGGGATGGCGGCATGATGAAAACGGTGAAGGCTTTTTCTCCGAAGATTTTCTTGATGTTCACTCCGCCCTTGACATCCACGTCAAACATTATGACGTTGCCCTTGGCCCATATTCTCTCAACCTCGCTCTTGAGGGTTCCGTAGAAAGAGCCCGGATAAACCTCCTCGTATTCCACAAACTCGTTGTTCTTTACCCTTTTCTTGAACTCCTTGACAGAGAGAAAGTAGTAGTCCTTGCCGTCAACCTCCTGGCCTCTTGGGGCACGGGATGTGGCGGAAACGGAGAATTCAAGTTTTCTGAAAGTCTTGAGAAGATGTGTCACTATTGTTGTCTTTCCGGCACCGCTCGGGGCGGAGAAAACCATAACCTTGTTATCCATAATCCTTTTTCTTGTTATTACAAAGATAGTGGTATTTTTTACTATTTTTGCAACGGTTTTTAAAGCATTCAATAGATTATGGTATCTTACAAAGAGTTAGGCCTTGTGAACACAAGAGAGATGTTTGCAAAGGCGGTAGCAGGCGGATATGCCATTCCTGCATTCAACTTCAACAATATGGAGCAGCTCCAGGCCATTATCAAGGCTGCGGCAACAAAGAGGTCTCCGGTTATTCTCCAGGTTTCCAAGGGTGCGCGTTCATACGCCAACCAGACACTCCTCAGATATATGGCACAGGGTGCCGTGGAATATGCAAAGGAACTCGGATGGGAGAATCCTCAGATTGTGCTCCATCTGGATCACGGAGATACTTTCGAGACTTGCAAGAGCTGCGTGGATATGGGCTTTTCTTCAGTGATGATAGACGGAAGTTCTCTTCCTTATGACGAGAACGTTGCCCTGACAAAGAAGGTTGTGGAATATGCACACCAGTTCGACGTGACCGTAGAGGCAGAGCTTGGCGTGCTGGCAGGAGTTGAGGACGAGGTTGCGGCAGAGGAATCTCACTACACTCGCCCTGAGGAAGTTATAGACTTCACCAGCAAGACCGGATGCGACTCCCTGGCAATTTCCATCGGAACATCCCACGGAGCATACAAGTTCAAGCCTGAGCAGTGCACAAGAGACCCTAAGACCGGAATCCTGATTCCGCCTCCACTGGCATTTGACGTTCTGGCAGAAATCGAGAAGAAGCTTCCTGGCTTCCCGATCGTGCTCCACGGCTCGTCTTCAGTTCCGCAGGAATATGTGAAGATTATCAACGAGAACGGCGGCAAGCTGCCTGATGCAGTGGGCATTCCTGAGGAGCAGCTCCGCAAGGCCGCAAAGAGCGCAGTTTGCAAGATCAACATCGATTCAGACTCCCGTCTGGCAATGACCGCTATGGTCCGCAAGGTATTCAACGAGAAACCTGGCGAGTTCGACCCTAGGAAGTACCTCGGCCCTGCAAGAGACGAGATGCAGAAGCTCTATGAGCACAAGATTGTCAACGTCCTCGGTTCAGACGGCAAGGCATAGCCGTTTATGGACGTTAAGGCCGTTTTCTTTGACATAGACGGGACCCTGGTTTCTTTTAGGACTCACAGGGTTACCCAAAGCAATCTGGAAGTCCTTGATGCTCTCCGAAAGAAGGGCATCAAGGTTTTCATTTCCACCGGCAGGATGCTGGGAATGACCAGCGTGCTGGACGGCATAGAATTCGATGGCTACATAGCCAACAATGGGGCTGCCATCTACGATTCCTCGAAGAAGATGATCCACGGAAGGCTTCTTCCCAAGAAGGAACTCTACGCGTTGCGCGAAAGGCTGAAGTTAAGCGATCTTCCGCAGTTTGCAGTTTCTTTCATGACGGCGGACAACTATTATCTGAACTGCAAGTCATCTCTGGCTGAGGATGTTGCCCGGGTTGTGGGAGTTGCCCCTCCGATACTCAGCGATATAGATGATATCGTGGAGATGGATGTCTATCAGATGTGCGTGTATCTGAAGGGCAAGGCTCTGGACGATGTGATGGAAGGCTGGCTTACCGGTTGCACCGCAAGCGTCTGGAATCCTGTGTTCGCCGACGTGAACGAAAAGGGTATCACCAAGGCCTACGGCATAGACAGGATGCTGGAGATATTCGGTATAGACTTGAGTCAGACACTTTCCTTCGGCGATGGGGGAAACGACATCCCGATGCTGGAGCATACTGCAGTCAGTGTCTGTATGGGCAATGCAGACGAGGCGGTAAGAGCCGCATCTGACTATGTTACGGAAACCGTGGACGAGGACGGCGTAGCAAAGGCCCTGGCCAGGTTAGGAGTGCTATAGATGCCTGATGATAAGGGCAGTGCACATTGTGATGATAATGACTGTCACGAATATCTTGATGAATTTTTCTCCGCCCTTGATGGAGGCGTAGGATCCGGCTACTCCGCCGATTATGTTTCCGGCCGCATAAATCAGGGCTATTCCCCAGTGAACCTGCCCGTAGATAATGAATACCGCCAGAGCCAGTGGGGTGTATATGGTTACGGCAAACTGCTTGATGGCGTTTGATCGTATCATGTCCAGTCCAAGCAGAAAGAAGCTTCCGAACATAATCAGCAGGCCCACACCGGAGTGGGTGAATCCGCCATATACTCCAATGGCCATGAAAATCAGAAAAATCCACACATCGCTGAGTCTGGATCCGGTATAGCCTTCTTCCTCCTGTCTTTTCAAGGCCACCTTCTTGCGGTCTATGAAAAGAAGGATGGACATAATCGGAAGCAGTATTGCCATCACGATTTCTATGACCTTTACGTGGAGAACTGCGGCGAGCAGGGCTCCGAAAATGGCTCCGCAGCCAACCGGTATGCCCACTTTCCACCCGGTTTTCATATCCAGATAGCCCTTTTTCTTGAAAATGGCGGAAGTGGTGATGAACTGGAGCAGAACGCCTACGCGGGTGGTGCCGTTTGCCACGTTAATCGGAAGGCCCATCATCATGAACAGGCCGTAGGATATTGCAGTGGCCATTCCGGCAATGGTGTTGATGAAGCCCACAACCGCACCGCAGACCACGAGAATGAGGATAATCCTGTAGTCCGTAAACGGGGTTGTACTCAAAAAGTTATGGAGCTGCTCAAACATCCGGCGGTTTCTTTTTGCCCTTTTGGCAAAGATACTGACAAAATGTCCACACTCCTAATAAAAAAAGGCGGTGGCAAAGAAATTGTCATAGACTTTACCGGTTTTTAGACAGCGGAATAATCAAAAAATCAAATATTATGTCAAGACACAGGAACAAGAACAGAATAGAAAAGTTTGCCCAGGATCCAAAGGAGGAAGTTAAGGAGCAGACCGTTGAAAACCAGGAGGCTGAGGCTCCGGAAGAGACTCCTGAATCCGAGGAAAAGGCTCCTGAAACCCCGGCTGAGGAAACGGTTGAAAGCCTGCTTGAAAAGGAGAAGGAAAAGGTTGAGGCCGAGAAGAAGAAATATGTCTATCTGATGGCCGAATTCGACAACTACCGCCGCAGGGTTTCACAGGAAAAGCTGGATCTTATAGATACCGCTTCCAAGGGTGTAATCAACGATCTTCTTCCTGTTGTGGACAACTTTGAGAGGGCTCTGAAGTCTTTGTCGGAGTCCGAGGCAAGCGAGTCTGCAAGGATGGGTACCGAGCTGATTTACAAGCAGCTTCTGGATGTCCTGAAAAAGAAGGGCGTAACCGAGATAGAGGCTATGGGCAAGGAACTGGATACTGACGAGCACGAGGCTGTGGCCCAGATTCCGGCTCCTGAGGAGGCTCAGAAAGGCAAGGTAGTGGATGTTGTCCAGAAGGGCTACAAGCTAAACGGCAAGGTTATCCGCTTTGCAAAGGTTGTAATGGGAATTTAATGACAAGATGGCAGAAAAAAGAGATTATTACGAGGTGTTGGGCGTCTCCAGGGACGCTTCTGCGGACGAGATAAAGAAGGCCTACAGGAAACTGGCTCTCCAGTATCACCCGGACCGCAATCCTGGAGACAAAGCCGCCGAGGAGAAATTCAAGGAGGCGGCTGAGGCTTACGATGTGCTCAGCGACGAGACTAAGCGCAAGCGCTATGACCAGTTTGGCTTTGCGGCAGACCAGGGCGCAGGATTCGGCGGTGCAGGATTCTCCGTAGAAGATATCTTCCGCAATTTCGGTGATATTTTCGGAGGTCATTTCGGCAGTGGCGGCGGAGGCGGTTTCGGTGATATTTTCGGTGACTTCTTTGGCGGTGGAGCATCTTCCGGGCGTCGTGTGGAAAGGGGAAGCGATATCCGAATTAAGATGAAGCTGACCCTGGAAGAGATTATGACTGGAGTGGACAAGAAAGTCAAGATCAGCAAATTGGCTGCTTGCCCGGATTGCGGCGGAAAGGGTGCGGCTTCCGATGCCGACATAAAGACCTGCCCGGACTGCAACGGCAGCGGATATGTTGTACGCCAGACCCGTTCCATCTTCGGAATCACCCAGACCCAGAGTGTTTGCTCCCGTTGCGGCGGAACAGGCAAAATGATAACCAAGCCTTGCCGTAAATGCGGCGGAAGCGGCCTGGTCAAGACTCCTGAGGAAATCCACTTCAAGATACCCGCTGGTGTTGCCCAGGGTATGACGCTTACCGTTCAGGGAAAGGGAAATGCGGCGGCTCACGGGGGAATCAACGGAGACCTCCAGGTATTGATTGAGGAAGAGCCGCACAAGGATTTCGTAAGAGACGGAAACGATTTGATGTATCCTCTTTTCATCAGCATTCCTGACGCTATCAGCGGCTGCGAGGTTGAGATTCCGGCAATCGGTGGCAAGATCAAGGTCAAGATTCCGGCCGGTTGCCAGAGCGGCAAGGAGCTCAGGGTCAGGGGAAAGGGAATTCCGGATGTTAACGGCTACGGAAGGGGAGACCTTCTGATATATGTCCAGGTCTGGATACCGTCCAGACTGTCTTCCGAGGAAAAGAAACTTGTGGAAAAGCTCCGCGAGTGCGAATCCTTCAAACCGATACCTTCCGGAGACGACAAACGGAGTTTTCTTTCCAGGATAAAGGGATTCTTCAAGTAATTCCGTAAATTTGCCATATCGGCGAAAAGATTATGGCAGATTCCAGAATCATAATAAGGAAAGCGGTGCAGTTGATATTCTGCACTGCTTTCTTGTTGCTGTGCGGGGTTGCCCGCTCCCAGGACAAGGGAGTGGACTATGACCGCCAGAAAGAGGTTACGGGCAGGTTCATCGTTCCGATAGAAACCTATAACGGATTTGCTGGAACATACGGGGAACTCAGGGGCAACCATTTCCATTGCGGCCTGGATATGAGGACCAGCGGTGTGGTCGGCAGGAAAATCTATGCCGCAGACGACGGTTATGTCTCCAGAATCACCATCAGCCCTTGGGGTTATGGTAATATGATTGAGGTAACCCATCCTTCCGGCTACAGGACAATCTACGGCCATCTTCTGGGATTTGCGCCCAAATACAAGAAACTGGTTGCGGAGAAGCAATATGCCGAGGAGAGCTGGGGCCAGTATCTGGACTTCCCTTCAGACAGCCTTCCGGTCAAAAGGGGAGACCTGATCGCATATTCAGGAAATACGGGCTCTTCCGGAGGTCCGCACCTGCATTTCGAGGTTCTGGACGAGAACGGTGTCCCGGTTAACCTGCAGATAACCCGTATTTTTAATCTTAAGGACAATGAAAGCCCTGTTCTCCGCGATATTAGAATAGTAGGATGCACTCCGTTTTACGGCACCCTTTACACTTTCCCGGTAAAAACGGAAGGAGACACGGTAAGGGTTCCGAAATCCTTCTACCTGGCAGTGGACTCATACGATGTGATGGCCGGAACTCCGGGTAAACTCGCGGTTTACAAGTATGAGACTTTTCTGGACGGGGAGAGCTTCTTCTCCTTTACAGAGGGCAACATCCCTTATTCAGACGGAAGATATATCGCGAGTCTTCTGGACCATCCTCTGAGAAGGGCTACGGGCCGCTATTTCGTGAAGACTCAGATAGATCCGAACAATACTCTCATAGACCGCATAACCGCGGAAAATGGGGGTATAGTCACTCTCGGCGATACTCTGGTCCATAAAATCAAGGTGGAGGCTACGGATGTTTACGGCAACAGGGCGGTTAAGGAATTCAGTATTTTAAGATGCGATTCCCTTTTCAGCGGCAGCGTTCCTTTTGCTCCGGAAGGGGAGTTTGCCGCCTGGGACAAGGAGAGCAAGTTTTTCTTTGACGGGCTGAGCGTTACTGTTCCTGAAGGCGCGCTTTACCGCAACGCTTTCATCAGCGCCCGCAAGGTAAATGATTCATACGCTCCCCAGAAAAACGTTCCCGCGATGAGCGCACTGTGGAGTGTCGGAGACGAGAACATTCCTCTGCACAAGTCATTTACGATGACTATCAAGTGCAATATCCCTTCAATGTATCTCTCAAAGGCAGTTGCGGCAAGGGTAGGCCGCGGAGGCTCCCTTTCCTCCATAGGCGGCACCGTGAACGCCCTTACCGGAGAGATGACCGCCACCGCCGGTTCCTTCGGGACATTCTGCGTCACTGCAGACGTGACTTCTCCTGAAATTTCCTTCAAGTTCAAGGAAGGCGCAGTTATAAAGGCCCCGTCAATTAAAATTGAGATTAAAGACAGGCTTTCCGGAATCAGGGAGTTCCGCTGCGAGATAGACGGGCACTGGGTTGTGGCTCCTCTGGACGGCAAGACAGCAACAGTGGAGATTCCTTTGGCAGATGCAAGGATTGCAAAGGGCAGGAAGCACCGCCTGAAGGTTACGGTAGAGGACAATGTGGGCAACAAGGCTTCAGAATACAGAAATTTCACCTGGTAACGATATGAAAAGGATATATGACTTTGAAAACGGAGTGGACATTATAGGCCTTATGAGCGGAACGTCTCTGGACGGGCTGGATATATGCTACGCCCGCTTTTTCCTCCGCGACGGGAAATGGACTTACAAGACGCTCCTCGCCGAGGACGAGAGTTATCCTTTAGACCTGAAGGCAAGGCTTTCCAGCGCCCAGACGATGACCGCTGAGGAGTATGCACTCCTGCATTCCGATTACGGCCTGTATCTTGGAGGCCGGGTTAAGGCGTTTATGGAAAGACACGCTATAAAGGATGTGGCGGCTATCGCATCCCACGGCCAGACTGTCTTCCACCAGCCTCATCTCAGGTTTACCGGCCAGATTGGAAGCGGCGCAGGCATTGCAGCAGCCAGCGGAGTGGACACAATCTGCGATTTCCGCACCACGGACGTGGCCCTTGGGGGCCAGGGAGCCCCGCTTGTCCCGGTCGGAGACAGAAATCTCTTCGGGGAATACGACTATTGCCTCAATATCGGCGGTTTTTCCAACATTTCCTCGGAGGGAGTGAAAGACGGCAAGGCTGTCAGGGTTGCCCACGACATTTCCCCGGTAAACTACGTCCTGAACCATTATACACGCGGCATTGGCCTGGAATATGACAAAGACGGGGAGATTGCCCGCAGCGGAAGCATCCATCGCGGTCTTCTTAAACAGCTCAACAGCCTGCCGTTCTATTCAATGGCCGGTCCTAAGTCCTTGGGCAGAGAATGGGTGGAAAACGAGGTTATTCCTCTGATAGAGGCCGCCAGGAATGAAGACGGCAGCCCTTTGACCCTCGCGGACAAGCTGGCAACCTTCACCGAGCACGCCGCATACCAGGTATCGCTGAACGTTATTCAGAATAGCGCGGACAGGGCAAAGGTCCTGACAACCGGAGGAGGTGCGTACAACAAGTATCTCCTGGAAAGAATGCGTTTCAATGCTCCTCAGGCCCAGTTCGTGGTTCCTGACGATATTACCGTAAAGTTCAAGGAGGCCCTGATTTTCGCTTTCCTGGGAGCTTTATATCTGGCGGACATGCCAAATTGCATGAGCAGCGTTACGGGTGCCGAATATGACTGCATAGGCGGCGCTTTATACAAAGCAGGCCGCTAGAAATGCTTTTTCTACAGATATTTTTGGAAGTTTGCAAATAAGTTGTATTTTTGCAGTCCCAAAACCGAAGGCAACCTCTTGTATAGGCCAAGGCGGCCGTAAGACACTGTAAAAATGGTTGATAGTGCTTTTGGTACAATGTTGCCGATAAAATTTTAAAGAAAATGGACTTAATTAAAGTAGCTCAGGAGGCATTTGCCGGCGAGAAAAAAGAGTTCCCTGCTTTCAAGGCAGGAGATACCGTAACCGTTACCTACAAGATCAAGGAGGGTGACAAGGAGAGACTTCAGAACTTCAAGGGCGTATGCCTGCAGAGAAGGGGAGCCGGCCAGACCCAGACCTTTACGGTAAGAAAGATATCCAACGGTGTAGGCGTAGAGAGGATATTCCCTCTGAATTCACCTTTCATCGAGAAGATCACCGTAGATAAGGTAGGTAAGGTTAGAAGGGCAAGAATCTTCTATCTGCGCGACCTGACCGGTAAGAAAGCTCGTATCAAGGAGAAGAGCTTTGCACGTAAGGAAGCTAAGGAGGAGTAAAATCCCCCTAATCCGGCTCCGTAGCTCAATTGAATAGAGCATCTGACTACGGATCAGAAGGTTGCAGGTTTGAGCCCTGCCGGAGTCACTGAAAAACCCCGTTTGACAATCGTCAGACGGGGTTTTCTTTTTCTGCTAATCGTTATCCTCAAGTTGAAATATTGACTCGGCGGGCTTGCCGAAGTATCTTGCAATCTTGAATGCAAGGACGGCGGAGGGAACATAGCCTCCAGCCTCGATGGAATTGATGGTTTGCCGGCTCACGCCTACAGCGGTGGCAAGATCCTGCTGGGTGATATCCTTGATCGCCCGTTCTACTTTGACAGTATTTTTCATAGGGCTTTCCTCCTGATGCTGCGCATCGTGAAATTAAACTTAAGGATATACACCAAATAGAAAAGATAGAGCGCAATCAAGGCAAAACTCAGGAAATTGAGCCCCTGTATGAAAAGGATTCCGAATGCCAGGATGGCAGAAGTGAACCAAAGGCTCCAGACAAAGGACTGCATCCGGATGTGTGCGGTCATTTCATCTTCGTCCTTTTCGCGGGACAAGGCAATGAAGCATAGGGATACAAGCAGGCCCATCATACCTGCCTCAGTCAACAGGTTCGCTTTACCGGTGTAGAAGATTTCGTCTCCAAAAGCTATCCAAGGAACCATGATCTCCGGAAGATTAACGTCAAACAGAAGACAGAGACATAAAGCGGCAAAAGGCAGAAACATCCACATGCCTACTTTCTTGTAGACATATGGAAGAAGATAATTGCGTGTTTTCATAAAGCATGTTTGTTAATCGTTCAACGTTGCAAAAGTAAAAATAACTTTCCATATTGTCAAGTAAATTTTACATTATTGATGAAAAATATTTTTTCCGGAGTGTGCATATTTCTCTGCGAAAACTCTACAACGGTGTTTTTAAAACCCTACAAATTGCGTTTCAAATGCATTATTGTAGGGTTTTGAACTCTACAATGGGTGTTTTGTATATTCTATTTGCATATATTTGTATCAAGAAATTCAAAATATAATATTGTATGGGGTTGACTGAGATATTTTCAAGGAAATCGGCGAGGCTGGAGAAGAGTATCGGGGGCTTGATGGAGACCGTGGACCAGTCTCTCCTGGTGTTCAAGGAGGGAGTCAAGAACTATCTGTACGGAGATGAGGAGAGTTTTGCCGAGAATCTTGGCAAAATGGCCTCTCTGGAGACAGAGGCATCTTCCCGAATAAAGGAAATCGAGAATATTCTGTACTCAAGAGGCTATCTGATCCGTTCCAGGGGAGACATTATGAGGCTTCTGGAAAGGTTCGACCATATCTTCATAATCATCAGCACAGACCTCATCCAGTTTGAGATCGAGTCTCCGAAGATTCCGCAAGAACTGAAACGTGAGTTTGTAAAGCTCAGCGAACTGGCCGCAATGGCAGCTGAAAGCACGATTCCGGGGACCAACGCTTATTTCACTTCCCCGAAAAACGTGGCTGAAACGACCGCTCAGGTATATTTCTACGAAAAGGAAGCCGTAAAGCTAAGCCAGTCAATCAAGAGAACCGTTTTCCACGATATGGATAACCTCAAACTCAGCGAGAAGTTCCACCTGAGGTATTTTGCGCTGCATATCGAGGATCTTTCAAAGGCTGCGGTGAAAGTTGCCGAGCAGCTTTCCGTAATGACAATCAAAAGGGCCCTGTAAATGGATTGCATCCTGTACATAGTAATCTCTGTCCTGTTTGCCGGAACATTCATGATTATGCTGGAACTGCCTTTTGTCAGCGGTTCCGTGCTTGCTTCCGGAGCCGGGGAGAGGATTGCCGTCAGGATTCTTGCTCCGCTTCTTCTGCTTGGAGGACTCTGTGTGCCTGTTTTCTGGCCGGAGTATTTCCATCAGATGACAGACGGACTCCTTGCAACTGATTCCATCGCCAACATATTGCCTGTAGGCATTGCCACGGCTGTTGCGGCTATGGCAGTGAGGGGATTCAGCCGCTATGTAGCCGTACCTTATGCCTTCGTAGCCGCCCTGGCTGGCCTTGGCCTTGCAGAAGGGAATGTAATTAATATAGGCGAGGCGCTGCCTTATGTACTTTCCTGGACTGCGGCACCACTGCTCTGTGCGCTGCTTTCTGCGGGCATATATGCCTTCTTTGCATTTGCCGGACGGAGGCACAAGACGCATCTGGCCCGTTCTGAAGGACGGTATCTTGCAGCCGCGACATTTGTAGCGGTTTTGCTTCTGCCCGTAGCTGCCGCCAACAATTCGCTTGTTTTCGGTTTCCTTCCTTCATCTTTAGGAGACATTGCTGTCTGGGTGACTTTGGGATGCGCCCTTGCAATCCTTCCGTTTGTGCTCAGGCACATAACAATGAGCAAATGGAACATCGCGGATTATGAGCTTGACACAAATCCGCAGTCAATTATCAGCCTTATGCTGGGTATGCTGGCTTGCTTTGCACTGTTCTCCAGCCCGGTTCCTGGCAAGATAGGTTTGGCGGCCACTCCGCTTCCTGCAGGAACACTGTATTTGGCTGCCCTGGCTGGCATAAGCCTTTTCAGCAAACGCACACTTGTTGACGGTCCAAATCTGCTGAAGGGAATCGTCTCTACATATATTTCTCCGGTGCTGGCATTCCTGCTGTCTTTCTCCCTGGGAAGGGTTATGGACGGGGCACTCACGGGCACATTCATTGTTCTTGGAATAATTATACTGATTGCCGGTGTGGTAATCTATATGAGGATGCAGAGCCGCAGGATTATTAATCAGCAGATTGCGCGTGCGCACGAGCAGCAGGTTTATTCCACGAGGAAATCCCTTTCCGCATTGGAGGTCAGGGCGGAAATGACAGAGAAAGATCTTCTCAATAAGCTGGATCTCAAGCGGAAGGAATTAGTTGACTTTGCCATGGGCATCAGCGACCAGAAAGATTATATGGAGAATGTGCTTGAGCAGCTCAAGCAGGTACGCACGGCAAAGGACGGATCCGAGAAGGATGCCAGGACTGATGCCCTGCTCAGGTCTCTTAAAGAGAGGATGTATTTTACAAGGGAGATGAACGATTTCTACGCCCGCAGCGAAGAGCTCCACAAGGACTTCAACGAGCGTCTGGCTGAAAGCTTTCCTAACCTTACCGAGAACGAGAGGAAGCTGGCAAACCTTCTCAGGCAAGGCTTCTCCAGCAAATATATCGCATCGCTGATGAACATAACCCCGAAAAGTGTAGAAATAAACCGCTATCGTCTCAGGGCCAAACTGGGCCTGACACGCAGCGAAAACCTTATAAATTTCATTAAATCAATTTAATTTCTATTAACACCTTTAATTAACTACTATGCGTAAAACATTATTATTACTGGCGATTTCAGTTCTGGCAGTCCAGACAGTATTCGCCCAGGAGAACGTAAAGCGCAACCAGTACGGAGTAGCCGTCAAGTCAGACAGACTGGACGTTGAGGCTCAGGACGGTATCTTGGTGCTTGAATCTCCTACCAGCGCCTACAAGCTCTGGTTCGACACCCGTATCCAGGCTGACGGAGCAGTGTTCTTCGGCCAGGACAAGGATTACGACAAGATCGGTAACGCAACCAGCATCCGCCGCGCGCGTTTTGCCATCAAGGGACAGCTTAACGAGAGCTGGTACGGAGAGTTCGATATGGACCTCGCAGACGGTCTGATAGAACTCAAGGACGCTATCGTACGTTACACCGGAGTTCCAAACCTGGATCTTCAGGCAGGTAACTTCAAGGAGAATTTCTCAATCCAGCGTAACACAACTTCCCGTTACCTCCAGTTCATGGAGAGGCCAATGGTTACTTCCGCTCTGGCTCCTAGCCGCCATCTCGGTATCAACGCCAAGTATGCAAAGGACTGGTTCTGGGGATCTCTCGGTGCTTTCACCCAGGAAGTTGCAGGTGCAGAGGAAGAAGGTTATGTAAAGGATAACAACAAGGATTATGGCCGCAACACCGGTTACTCAATTACCGGTAAGGTTGTTTTCCGCCCTCTCTACAAGATGCAGGATGCAAGTCTCCACATCGGTTTTGCAGGATCTTACCGCAGGGCTCTTACCAGCGTAGACCCTAAGGAGTTTGGAACATACCGCGCAAGCGCACGTAACTCCACAAGCCTCAACCGCAAGAAGTATATCGATACCGACGCGCTTCCTGGTTTCTCCCACAATTTCCTGTGGACAGTTGAGGTTGCCGGTCACTATCAGGGACTCCGCTACGAGACCGCTTACATCGGCGACAACGTTCATTTCCACAAGAGTGTAGCAGACAACAAGACCAAGAACTTTGGCGGTTGGTATGCTCAGGCAGGTTACCTTCTGTTCGGCGGAACCCAGAACTATGATGCCAACGGTGGCAAGTACACAAAGGTAAACCGTGGCCAGAAGTGGGGCGACCTCGAACTTTGCGCACGCTACGAGTACTGCGACCTTAACAACGCCAACATTTACGGTGGTGCTGCAGAGGCTTACACAGTAGGTCTGAACTGGCTGGTTAACAATAACGTGAAGATTATGGTCAACTACCAGTACAACAACAACGACCGTTATGCAAACGGCAAGGGCAAACTCTTTGTTGGCCACGATGCCGCCGGAAAACCAACCAAGGACTACACCAAGGTTGTAGAGGGTAACAAGAAGGCAGGCGTTGACTACCACATGCTTGCAATCCGTTTTGAGGTTGACTTCTAAAATTGACAGAGATTATGAAAAAGATATTTTTAGCCGCATTCGCAGCACTGTTTACATTCAGTTCCTGTGTTAAGGACGAGATGTATCCTTATCCATCAATAGCTGATATTTCCAACACCATCGCTTACGATGAGACAGAAGATGTAACCGTTACGGCAACCGTAACTGCATTCGTTGACATTCAGGAGGTTAATCTTTTCTATAAGGCAGGCGGATCTGCTGCCCAGAAGGTTAAGATGACCGCTTCCGGCAACACTTACTCCGGAGTTATCCCTGCCCAGCCAATGGGAACAGAGGTTACTTATTACATCGAGGCTTCCACCAACGGCGGAACCACTACTTCCAATGAAGGCAATTACACCGTAGGTGTTATTCCTATCGACTTTACTCCTTTGAAACTTAACGAGCTCAACGGAAACGACAAGTTCATCGAGATTATCAACACAGGTTCAGCTCCTATCAATATCAAGGGTATCAAGATCTACAAGGACACCAAGGATGTATGGACCGGTCCTAACCGCGATCTGGCAGCAGGTGCATTCCTGCTTCTCTACAGCGAGGACGTTGTAGGTTCAGGCGGAGCTCACGAGGGTTATGATCCAGAACTCGTATTCACTTCCGGTCTTTCTGCAAAGAAGGCTGTAAGGGTACAGCTCACAGATCCTGTCAAGAAAGATCTGGATGACTTCAACCTTGTAACCGTATCCAAGACAGCTCCTGCTTCCTACAGCTGTATTCCTGACGGAAGCGGTGACTGGTATTTTACTGCAGCGACTCCAGGTGCAAAGAACTCAACTGACAAGTCAGATCCTGTAACCGGACTTATGATTTCACATTAATGTTTGATAGATTATGGCAGAATTAAAAATCGGTGAAATAAGCAAGCCACGGTTTGAATTCCGCAGCTTCGGACAGTGCTTCTGCGAGGCTCACAAGAGAATGGCACGTCTTTCGGCTCCTGTTCCAGAGAAGGTCTGGGAAAGGCAGAGCGACGAAATCTATATCATTTCCGCAAAGAACGACATCAACAACACCAAGATCCGCGACGGTAAGATGGACATCAAGACATTTGTCCAGAGCGTTGACGGTCTTGAGCAGTGGAACCCTCTGATGAAGGGAGAGTTTCCTATCAGCCGCGAGGTTCTGGAGAAGGAAGTTTTCCCTGCATTCATGGTTGAGATGCCGGCTCTTACGAAGGACACATACACTTATGAGGAATTCATCGCGATGGTTAAGGCCAATCCTGATCTTGCCGCTGTCAGAGTTCACAAGCAGCGTTTCGGCTATATGGTCAACAATACCATCTGCGAGGTTGGCAATGTCCTGATCAATGGTGCAAAGGTTGTAACCATCAACTCCGAATCCACCGAGATCGAGGATATCAAGAAGACCATTAAGGACGTGGGTCTCGAGGGCGTTGAGAACATCAACTACCTCCAGGCTATCAAGCGCGTTATCGGAATGAGTGACAAACCATTGGCAAACGAATAGTTATGGCACAGGAAATAGAACGCAAATTCTTGGTCAAGGGCGACTTCAAGGACGCCGCCTTCAAGGCCACCCGCATTACCCAGGGCTATCTCAGCAGCGTGCCTGAGAGAACCGTACGTGTAAGAGTAAAGGGCGACAAGGGTTTCATCACCATCAAGGGCATAGGTTCCGACAGCGGAGCCAGCCGTTTCGAGTGGGAGAAGGAAATCCCTGTTGCTGAGGTTCAGGACCTTCTGAAGATATGCGAGCCTGGTGTCATCGACAAGACACGTTATCTTGTAAAGGCAGGTGAGCACACCTTCGAGGTAGACGAGTTCTACGGAGACAATGAGGGTCTTACCGTTGCCGAGGTTGAGCTCGGAAGCGAGAGCGAGGCTTTCGTAAAGCCGGAATGGCTGGGTGAAGAAGTCACCGGAGATGTGAAGTACTACAACTCCATGCTGATGAAGAACCCGTACAAGAACTGGAAATAATGGATGTTCTGGACCTGAACAACTATAAGATCGAGAAGCTGCCGAAGATGCAGAAATCCGGCTTCGAGCGGACTATGCAGCGCTTCGGCGGCCCTCTCGCTATCTTGGTGTTCATCCTCTTGTATTATGTAGCCAGGATTTCCTTCCTGGATAATCTTGACACCGGTTCCCTCTCGGGTGCGGCGCTGAAGCGTTTCAATGAGCTGGGGTTCGACGGCTTCGTCAGGGCAAACTATGCGATGCTCGCCATCTTTGTGGCGGCTATAGTGCTCTGGATCACCGAGGCTATACCGAATTATCTGACCTCTCTCATTGTTATACTCGCGATAGTGCTGACGGGCATCACCACGGACAAGGTTGCCTACGCCCAGCTCGGACACCCTGTGATGTGGCTGAACATTCTCTCGTTCGTTCTGGCTTCTATGCTTGTCAAGACTCAGGTAGCCAAAAGGTTTGCCCTTTGGTTCGTGATCAAGTTCGGCAAGAGTGCCGGGGGCGTGATTTTCAGCTTCATCATCATCAATCTGGTTCTTTCCGCCTTCATATCGGCGACAACCGCAAAGGCAGCCATCCTGCTTCCTATCATGATGGTGATTTGCGCCATCTACGGAGCGACCGGCGGAGAGCACCGCAACAACTTCGGGCGTAACCTGATGCTGCAGAACCTCTTCCAGATTAACCTGGGAGCCAACGCATTCCTTACCGGATCGGGGGCAACGCTTCTGGCCGGATCCCTGATTGCAGGAGCGCTTGGCATCGGTTCCTTCAGCTACCAGGACTGGTTCAAGGCGGCCTTTCCGATGAGCGTAATTCTCATTCTTATTGGCTGGTTTGTTGGAACCAAGATCATCTTCAGGATGAAGAAAGATGAGACCAAGCCTCAGATTGAGGGCGGTATGGAAAGGCTCCGCGATGAGCTCAAGGCTATGGGCAAGATGAAGGGAATCGAGTACAGGGCTATCGCGATCTTCCTCTGTGTGCTGATTCTCTGGGCAACAGACAAGCAGCACGGCATTAATCAGACGGCTGTTGCCTTCCTGGGTGCCGTTGTGGCCCTGATGCCTAAGATCGGCATTGTAAAGTGGAACGACGTGGATATTCCTTGGCATCTCCTCCTTTTCTCGGCCGGAGCCTATACGCTAGGAGCCGGTCTGGATGCGACAGGCCTTCCGGGAACAGCGGTCAATGCTGCATTCGCCTCAATGGGAATCACTGCACAGACGCCTTACTGGGCTCTGTATATGATACTTACGAGCACCATGCTCCTAAGCGCCCTGATTTTCCAGAGCAAGACGATGCAGACGCTGATCTTTGTTCCTATAGCCATTGGAGTGGCCCAGAATTTCGGTTACCCGATAATGAGCCTGGCGTTCCCGATCGCTATGCTGGTAGGACACGTTTACGTGCTTCCGTTCAACAGCAAGCCGGCCGCTCTGCTCTATACCACTAACCAGTATGGCTGGAGCGACACCTTCAAGTTCGGCATCACGATGATGTTCATCAGCTGGCTGATGATTCTTATATGGGGCCAGACCGTCCTTCACTGGTTCGGCTATACCCCTGGACTTTTTTAAACAATTAACTACAAAGGCATTATGACAATCGACTGGAACTTTATACTTAGAATATTCATCGCCGGACTGCTTGGCGGACTTATCGGCTTTGAGAGGGAGATGAGGGCAAAAGAGGCCGGAGTGCGGACACATTTTGTGGTTGCTCTCGGCAGTGCCCTGTTCATGATTATCTCCCAATTCGCCTTCAAGGGCGTTCACGACGAAGCCCGAGTGGCGGCTCAGGTGGTTTCCGGTATCGGTTTCATAGGTGCCGGAGTAATAATCTTCCAGAAGAACGCGGTCCGCGGCGTAACAACCGCGGCCGGTCTCTGGGTAGCTGCAGCCATAGGCCTTACCTGTGGAGCCGAGATGTATTCATTGGCTATCGCAGCTTCTTTGTTCACCATAATATGTCTTGAAGCAATGCATTTCATCACCCACAGGTTTGGAGAAAAGGCTCTGACCATTAACATTTCGTCCGCGAGCAGCGAGCAGCTGTCAGGCATTATCAAGTCCATCAAGGATATGGGAGCTGATATCCAACTTCTTACAGTAGTGGACGAGGTGGCCACATTCCAGCTTCACGTAAAGCAGAAAGAGTACCTGTCCACCATAGACAAGCTCCTCCTTCTTTGCAAGGGCCTCAAACTGGAGATTTCCTAGTTATCAGGAGCAAAAGCTATTTAAGCGGTGGTATCGAAAGATGCCATCGCTTTTTTCTTATCTCGCATTTCGCTATATTTGTTAGGATTAATAATCATCGCGATGAGTTATAGGAAACTTCTTTTGTGCGCTTTTGCCTTAATTATATCAAGCGGCATTTTTGCCCAGGATAGGGAGGATGTTGTAAAACAGGCGGACGGCTATCAGTGGCCGACCGACGAGGCTGTGCTTCGGAAACTGGACAGTTGGCAGTACCTGAAGTTCGGTGTCCTTATGCACTGGGGAATCTATTCCGTGCCCGGAATCATTGAATCCTGGAGCATCTGCAACGAGGACTGGATAAGAAGGCCTGAAGGAAGTGTATACGAGGACTACAAGAAGTGGTATTGGGGGCTCAGCGATGAGTTCAACCCCGTGAAATTCAATCCTGAGCAATGGGCTGAGGTCTTCTCCCGCGCCGGAATGAAATATATGATTTTCACCACCAAGCATCACGATGGTTTCTGCATGTTTGATTCTGAGTTCTCCGATTACGGCATTGCTCACGGCCCGTTCAGGGATAATCCCAAGAAGGATATTGCAAAATATGTGTTCGAGGCCTTCCGCGACAAGGGCTTTATGGTTGGAGCATACTTTTCCAAGCCGGACTGGCATCACAAGGGTTTCTGGAATCCTTATTACGCCACTCCCAACCGCCATCCGAACTACGACATTAACAAGCATCTGGACTGGTGGCAGAGCTATGTTACTTATACTCAAAATCAGCTAAATGAACTTACCGGCGGAAAATACGGAAAACTGGACATCCTCTGGCTGGACGGGGGCTGGATAACCGGAGACCAGGTGGGAATCAACGGGATACTTCCTAATGCCAGAAAGGTTAGCCCGGGCCTTATTTGCGTGGACCGCACCATAAAAGGCCCCAACGAGAATTACCAGACCCCGGAGCAATCCATCCCGAAAACCCAGATTAACCATCCGTGGGAAAGCTGCATCACCCTGACTGACAGCTGGGGCTGGGTTCCCAACGCAAATTTCAAATCTTCCAGAAAGGTAATCGGCCTGCTTGCTGAAATTACCGCCAAGGGCGGCTGCCTGGTCCTCGGTGTGGGCCCGACTCCAGAAGGACTGATAGAAGACGCAGCCATCCCAATCCTTGAAGAGATAGGGGAATGGCTTTCCCGATGCGGAGAGGCTATATATTACACGCGTACCACGGAAAATTACAACCAGGGAAACCTCTGGTTTACAGCCTCAAAGGATGGTAAGACACTGTATGCGGTATATGCCCTGAAAGACGGAGAGGCGCTTCCGGAATCAATTTCCTGGAACGGTAATCTTCCTAAGGGAAAAGTAAAACTTCTTAACACAGGCAAAACTGTAAAAGCCAAAATCAAGGACGGTGTTGTTACAATTACGCTTCCAAAGAATCTCAGGCAGGAACCTTTGGCTTTTTTATATAACTTTGATTTTTGAAAATTGTTGCACTTAAATAGAATCCAATTATGAAAGCTTTAGCAGTAACCGTAGCGCTGATCTCTTTTCTTCTTATTCACGAAGGAACATACGCGCAAGTCACTCCTGTAAGCAATGCCGCCTGTGCGGAATGCGGTGGAGTAGGGGCGCACAAGCCTTCCTGCCGCCATTACGTAGCTCCAAACAATGACTCTGAGAGTTCATCGCAGAGCAGTACAACTCTTAAGCCTAATGTCCGCCAATCTACTAAAGGCGATGAACCTTATTCAGACAGTAACAATTTTTCTTCAGTTGAGGGCAAACATCTGACTAACAAGGAGTACTGGAGCATACTGATGGATGTCTGCACAGTGTGCGGAGCCAAGAATAACCATTCGCACACGGAGGATTGCGTTATCGGAAGAAGTTATAAATGGTATAAAGAGTATTCCAACCAAGGCAAAAAGTGGGATGCTATCCGTATGAGGGACAACATCGTTCAGTTGAAACTCGGCACGGCAAAAGGAAAAGCCATGCTCGCCGCAATGCGCAACTCTTCCGGCACCAAACCTTCAACCACCACAACCAGTACGGCATCCAAACCAGCCACTAATACATCAGCAAATACCAGTACAAGCCTGAAGGACTACACCCCGGCACCGGAAAAGCCGAAACCGGCAGTTGGCAACCCTGTTATGCCACGCCCGATAATGGTCCGCACTCCGGAGTTTTCCGGAATAAACGAGCACAGCATCGTCTATGACAAACCTCAAAGCATAGACGGAGAGCATCCTTGGGGAACTGTGGATATGAACGCTTTTCGCCAGAGCCAGAAAGGCGGCTGGGGGGTCTTCGCCGATTATGACATTGAGCGTTACACAAATACCCCTAATGGCGTTGTAATTCTGGGTAAACGACAGCCAGACGGACATATCCTGTGGATGTGGTTGTCTTTTGACAAGGATACCGGGAAATATCGGGCGTATGAGAGTGAGAATGAAGAAAAAGACCAGAGCGGCAAAAAGGTGACGCTAAAGGATGTCCGGTTCGAAGCAGAAGGAGAAATTCTGGTGAAAGAGTATTCGGATGGTTATAAGAGAGTTACAAATGTCTTTGGGAAATACATTGCCTCCGGTTACAACATTAAAGTTCTTCCGATGAAAGTTGATGGGCACCGTATCGTCGCTCACGGACAGGATCCAACCAGAGGAAAACTCGCAAACGAGATCTGGGTTTATGACGATACAGGTAATCGCATCGCCAATGGGGAAGAACTTGAATATTTCGACGATGCCATTATAGCCCGCTCCAAGGGATTTGCCACTTTATATAACTGGAAAGGCCAGAGCATCTATTTTGACAAGGGCGGCTGGACATCAAACTATGCGGATGAAATACAGGCTTTCACCAGCGACAAAGGACGCTATTATCTGATCAAGGTCAAGGAAGGACGATATGCTCTGGAAACCCAGGACTTCCGCCCTGTAGGAGGCTTCTACTCAACCGCCCAGGAAGCTCATGACGCCTGGAATAGATGGTAAAACTGTATAGAACTTAGAATAAGCTGGTTCCGTGTAACTGAGGGGCCTTGGAATCTATTGCTATCTGCTTGAGATTCTGAGGTCTTATTCCTTTTCCCGCTATGATGGTGATTCTTCCTGAAGCCTGTTCCACCAGACGGGCTATGTTGAATCTACCCACATAGGCATCTTCCATATTTCCGGAAGTGAGAAGATGAGTGCATCCCAGAGAAATTATATCTTCCAGTGCTTTCTCAGGATTTGCAACCTGGTCAAAAGCCCTGTGGAAAGTAACAGGTTTTCCGCCCACCTCTGCCATAAGTCTTTTCATCGCCGATATATCCACCTCATTTTCAGGCGTAAGGCATCCGAATACAAAACCGTTTATTCCCGTTTCCTTGTATGAACGGATATCCTCGATTATCTGAAGTATTTCTTCTTCTGAATAGACAAAGTTTCCTCCCCTTGGCCGGATCATCACGTTTATGGGAATCGCTGAAACAGAAAGGGAATCCGAGAGCAACTGCCTGGATGGAGTTATGCCTCCAAGGTCTATCCTTTCGCATAATTCTATGCGGCTAGCCCCGTTTTCGCAGGCTTTTTTCACCTCCTCAAGGCTTGTGCAGCAGCTTTCCAGATATAGTTTCCCGTTACTCATGTCACAAAAGTAATCAAATTCCTTTTTTGGTTAAATTTGCAGATATGAGAAAGATTCTTGCATTTGTTTCGGCGATAGTTGTTTTTTCTGCTCTTCTTGGCTCCTGCTCACGTGAAAGGGATGTCTGGGAATATAAAAGCTTCCTTAGGGAGAATATGAGCAGTGCGGATTTTATGGTTTATAGCGAGGCCTTTTGGGAGAAGAATGTTGAAAAGACACTTGATGTCAGGAAAAGGATGAACTGGAATATCTCCGAGAGGGATTTCAGGTACTTTGTCTTGCCCTTGAGGGTTAATAACGAGAATCTTGATGATTTCCGTACCGAGTGGGCTGATTCACTGTGCAGAAGGGTTAAGGGAATGAATATGGAGCAGGCCATCCTGGAGATTAACCACTGGTGCCACGAGATGGCGACTTACGCTCCGTCAGACGCCAGAACATCTTCTCCGCTTGCCACGATC
Organism: Bacteroidales bacterium; assembly: GCA_017550655.1. GTDB lineage: Bacteria > Bacteroidota > Bacteroidia > Bacteroidales > UBA932 > Egerieousia. The sequence goes on from JAFZOK010000024.1 coordinate 276,582, forward strand.
CGCAAAGGCCTTGGCAGATGCGGTGAGGAATCCGTGCTTGCAGTTTCCGCATTGAGAGCCGTTGGAATTCCCGCCCGCCAGGTTTATACTCCGCGATGGGCCCATACTGACGACAACCACGCCTGGGTTGAGGCAATCTCCGATGATGGACGGTGGCATTTCATCGGAGCCTGTGAGCCTGAGCCTAAACTGGATATGGCTTGGTTCAACGCTCCTGTTTCAAGGGCAATGCTTTTGCACACCAAAGTATTCGGAAAAGACTATGACGGGCCGGAAGAAGTGATCCAGAGAACTTCTGCCTATACTGAGATAAATGTTACCGCCAACTATGTTCCTGTTGTAAAGCGTGTTGTGGAAGTTGTGGATGAGGATGGAAATCCTGTTGAAGGCGCTGAGGTATCCTTCAAAATCTACAATTATGCCGAGTTTTATACGGTTGCCACTTACTTGACAGACTCTAAAGGCAATGCTTCCCTTACTACCGGCAATGGAGATATGCTGATAGTGGCATCCAAGGGAAACAAGTTCGGTTTTACTAAAGCATCCGGCGACGGTCTGGTAAAGATTGAGCTCAATAAAGAAATAGGGGAGAGGTATTCCTTTGATTTTGACATTGTTCCTCCCGCTGAAAATCCAATTCCTTCCTCAGCGACCGAAGAGGAAATCGCAGAGAATCAGTTGAGATTTGAAAAAGAGAACTTAATGCGTGAACATCATTACAAGAATAATGACGCGTTGGGTGCTTTTGCAAGGTATGTGGGTAATATTGAAGGTAGGGAGAGTGCTCTGGTAAGCGAGAAGATTCTTGCCACATTGTCCGATAAAGATATGAATGATGTCACTCTGGAGGTTCTTAAAGATGCTCTGGCCCATGTAGAGATTCCTTTTGACAAGTGGAGAGACAGCCCAAGGATCGAGTTGGAATTCCTATATCCATATTTTATGGAGTTGGGAATTGGGATAGGAGAAGTTTTTCACTCTCCGTCTGAGATTGCCAGATGGACAGAAGAGAACATTGTTACTGATAGTGTGGGCAATCCGCAGAGACTGAGGATTCCTCCCGTATTTGTTATGGATAACCGTAAAGCGGATCCTCTATCAAAGGATATATTCTTTGTGGCTCTGTGCAGGGCTAAAGGATTTGCTGCGAGAATTGATGAAGCTACTGGAAAGGCTCAGTATAGGGAAGGAGAGAATTGGATAGATCTTCATACTGGAGTCAAGGCTCCTCAAGGATTTCTCGAGGGAACTTGTAAGGAGAATCCTGAGCCTCTGTATTACAAGCATTTTTCCATTTCAAAAGTTGACGGAAGCAAGGCGGTTCAACTGGCTCTAGACGAGAATATCGACATTCCTTTCAGCAAAATGTTCGCTCCTTCCTATCCACTGGACTGTGGATATTATATGCTGACAAGCGGAAACAGGATGGCGGACGGGAGCGTTCTCGCCCATATCGAGTTCTTCCCGATAGAAGAGAATAAGACTACTTCCATAGAACTGGTGATGAGAAAGGAAGAACGGAAGATTTCCGTAATTGGAAGTATGGATCCCTCCATCCTTCCACAGACCGGCAGGGGATATTTCCTGGTTGCCTGCCTTGGCTACAAGGATGAGCCAACAACTCACGCGGTAAGGCAGCTGACTTCCATCTCCGAGCTGATAAATGACAAAGGTCTTAAGGTTTTTGCTCTTGGTCAGGCGCAACCTAATGGCATTATCGGTCTTGTAAAGGGTGAGGACAAGGATGATTCAGTCAGGAAAATGCTCTCAGAAGGCTGCAAGAAAGATGGCAAGACTCTGCCTGTAATTGCTCTATGCGACAGTTTTGGCCGGATTTTCTATTATTCTCAGGGCTACAACACCTCCCTCGCCGAAGAACTCAAAAAAGTCTTATTGCAAATATAATAAGGCGCTTTAGTGCCCGGCTCGGAGAGCCGTAATCCCCCTTGAGGGGGTGCAGGGGGTGAGCTTGCACAAAAATAGCTGACCAAAAATGGTCAGCCTAATTTTTTGTGCCCAGGACAAGAGTCGAACTTGCACACCATTGCTGGCACTAGTCCCTGAAACTAGCGTGTCTACCATTCCACCACCTGGGCTTTCAGGGAGTGCAAAGATAGACAAAAAATCGCGATATGCAAATCAGAATTTCATTATTGCTTTACCAGAATAGACTTTGCCGTCGTCTCCGTAAAGCTTGACGGTAAACTCGTACTCTCCTTTTGCCTCTGGAAGCTTTTCTACGTAGAATTCTCCAAAATAAGGAGAAAGCAAGGCCAGATCTTCTTTGGTGAGTTCTGACACCTTTTTATCAACAGGGAATACAGGAATCTGTTGGGAATCCTTGAAATCGAGATATGTAGTCAGATAATAGCTTCCCAGGTAAGCTCGGCCGTGAACTTCGTATAGGGCGGAAAGAGGTTCATTCTTGTTGAAAGTCTTCTTGTAGCCAGACTTTATATATGGATATGGCGTGCCCGAAATCAGGCGAACTATATCGTTGAGCAAAGTACCTTCAGGATGCTCTGCATTGTAGTTTTTGCTGCATGAGATCTCTATCTTCTGAAAGTCAGTTCCTATTGCGGTATAGCCAATGTGGCTTGTCTTGCCCACATTTATCTTTCCGTAAAAGTTGAGGTCGTTGTGTTTTTTGCAGAGGCTGTCATAGATATGGGTGTTCCAGAGTCCTCCCATCTTGGAATGCTTGATATTGACGCTGATACGCCTTGTTTCAAGCTGCCTGAATTCAAGCTCGTCTATTGAGTCATATTGCTGGACGAAAGACCTGGCAACTGAGGTGTCTGCAAAATCATATTTGTCGTGATCCTTATGGCAGGAACACAGGACAATTGCAGATGCAGCCGTGAGGATGGTTGTCAATTTAATGAATCTCATAGTACGGTTGCTATTTGACGAGTTCTATGAAGAAAGAAGGATGTGTTGTCTTGTAAGATTTCCCGTTAAGAGTGCACTTGCCTTTTTTGTTGTACTTTTTGTTATAGCAGGTTATCACGTCGGTTGAATTGTCCCTCCAGGTTATCCTGAAAGTTCCGTCAAAAGTTTTCTCTCCGCTAAACTCTCCAAAGAACAGGAAATAGCGTCCTTTATTCTTCGTGAAATGATAGGTGTTCTTTATAAGCTTCAAGCCATCGAAATGCGGCATATAGGTCTTGGTGCGGAGCTCTTCAATCTGGTCATCCACATTGTAAACGGTTCCGTTGTATTCGAATTTCAGCCCCTGGGCAAAGTTATCTGGATTATCCGGATTCAGAAGATCGTTGCCGTTAGAATCATTTACAAATATGGCCAGTTCAACGGGGTTGTAATCCATGGCAACCGGGCATCCGCATAGAATTAGCATAGCTGCAACGGCAACGGTAATGTTCAAGGCAAATGATTTAAGACTCCCTTTCATAATAAACCTTCAATTTGTTTTATTGTTGTAAAGATAATAATTATCTTAGCGTTTACTAATGGATACCGCACCTATTTTCAACGATATATCAGGAAACTACGACCGTTTCAACCATCTTTTCTCCTTGAACATAGACAAAAGCTGGAGGAAAAGTTGTGCACGCACGGCTTTAAGGATAGCTTCGGACCTTGCTGTTTCCCGGGGAGTGGAAGTCTCGGCGATAAAAGTGCTGGACCTGGCCTGTGGGACCGGGGACCTTAGCATTGCGCTGGCTAGGCGTGGGCTTAAGGTAACCGGAGTGGACATCTCGGAAGGGATGCTGGAAAAAGGCAGGGAGAAGGTGGAAAAACTCTGGAAGGGGAAGTTCTCCCGTTATCCTCGTCCGGAGTTGGGAAAGGGGGACGGGGCAGCCTTGGCTTTTGCGGACGGCTCGGTGGATATAGTCACAATCGGCTATGGGATAAGGAATTTTGATGACAGGCCTTCATCGCTGAGGGAGATTCTAAGGGTTCTTTCCCCTGGCGGAGCGTTGCTGATCCTGGAGTTTGGACAGCCCAGGAACGCGTTAATGCGAATGATTTACAGGCCTTATTTCAGATATGCGATTCCCGGCATTGCATCGGTTCTGACAAAAGGCAAAGACAAGGCGGCGTATACCTATTTCATCAGTTCCGTGGAAAAATTTCCTAAATTTGAGAAGTTTTGCGGAGAATTGTCGGAATCGGGTTTTATGGACGTTGGGTTCAAGAGCCAGACCGGCGGCATTTCTGTGCTTTACAAAGCCTTCAAAGCCAAATAAAAACCTTCAGATATGAAAAAGAATTATGTAGCCGGCGTGGATATCGGCGGACAGACAGCCAAAATCGGCATCGTTGACAGAAAGGGCAACATACTTGCCAGAAAGGTAATCAGCACCAAGTACAAGGATGCTGGAAAGTTTATCGGTTTGCTCAGCGACAGCATCCGCGAGATGACAGCTGACATCGGCCTGGACAATATCAACGGAGTTGGAGTCGGGGCTCCTGACGGAAACTACTACACAGGCGATATCGTTGAGGCAACTAACCTTATGTGGGCCAAGGGAAAAACTGTCCATTTTGCCAACGAACTGAGCAAAATGCTTGGTGGCCTGAAGGTTACAATTACCAACGATGCGAATGCCGCAGCCATCGGGGAGATGAAGTACGGTGCCGCAAAGGGCATGAAGAACTTCATCGAGATTACCCTCGGAACCGGAGTGGGCAGCGGAATCGTAATAGACGGCAAGCTGGTTTACGGACACGACGGATTTGCCGGAGAACTTGGACACACTTGCGCCGTCAAGGGTGGTAGAGACTGCGGATGCGGCCAGAAGGGATGCCTGGAATGCTATTGCTCGGCAACCGGCGTTGCCCGCACGGCAGTGGAGATGCTTGCCAAGACCAAAACCAAGAGCCTGCTGCACGGAATGAAGGACATCACCTCCAAGGACGTGTTTGACGCAGCAGAAAAGGGAGACAAGCTGGCAATCAAGATATTCGAATACACAGGAAAGATTATGGGTGAGAAGTTTGCGGACTTCATCCCGTTCTCCGCACCTGAGGCAATTATCCTCTTTGGCGGCCTTACACACGCCAAGGATTACTTTATGAAGTATCTGGTGGACACGATGAACGAGAAGGTGGTATTCCTGTGGAAGGGTAAGGTTAAGGTGCTTGTAAGCGCCCTCAACGAGTCTGATGCCGCCATTCTCGGAGCTTCTGCTCTTGCCTGGTAAATCGCCGAATTATGAAGATAGTGTTTCTGGATGCCGCCTCAATTGGCGAAGACGTATCCCTGGAGCCCATTTCAAGCCTGGGTGAACTCATTACTTATCCGTTCACTTCCCCGGAGCAGGTAGAGGAAAGGATAAGCGACTGCGATGTGCTAATAATCAACAAGGTACAGATCCGTAAGCAGCAGATAGACTGGGGCAAAAATCTTAAACTGATCTGCATAGCAGCCACCGGAACCAACAACGTGGATCTGGAATATGCTGCCAGCAAAGGCATTCCGGTAAAGAATGTGGCAGGCTATTCCACGGAAAGCGTTGCCCAGGTTACTATGGCAATGCTGCTGGGACTTAGCTGCCATACGGCGTATTATGACAACAAGGTAAAAAGCGGAGAATACACAAGGGGAAACCTAGTCTCCGATGTTACCAGAAAATGGGGGGAACTCAAAGGCCAGAGGCTCGGAATCATTGGCCTTGGAACGATTGGCAGCAGGGTTGCGGCGTTGGCTGAGGGCTTCGGAATGGAGGTATGCTACTATGCCACAAGCGGAAAGCCACATTCAGAGAAATACCAGTGCCTCAGCCTGGAGGAACTTCTTAAGACCTCGGACTTTATTTCAGTCCACGCCCCTTTGAATGACAGGACTCTAAACCTTGTAACCTACGACAAACTGAAACTTTGCAAGAAGACAGCAAAGGTCATCAACATAGGACGAGGAGGGATCATCAACGAAGAAGACCTGGTAAATGCCCTGAATGATAACCTTATAGAAGGCATCGGCATAGATGTGTTCTCAAAGGAACCGATACCTGAAGATTCTCCGTACCTTAAGATTAAAGACAAGACAAAAGCGATTCTCCTGCCTCACATCGGCTGGACCAGCAAGGAAGCCCGCATCCTGCTCGTTAACAAAATCGCTGAAAATATAAAAAACGTTTTAACTACTTGAGTGGGGAGTCTGGCTCTTTCTTCATGTAGTTGTATTCCAGGCGGTCTACCCACCTCGGGAAGAATTTGTTGAGATTGACGGTAAGCTTTCCGATAGGGGTGAGGATCACCTGGGATTTGCGCTTGAAAACAGCCTGCGTGAGTTTCTTGGCGCAGGTTTCCGCACTCATCATCTTGCCCTCTTCCCTAGGTGTCTGGCCCTGTGGGGTGCCGTCTGCGGTGAGAGCCGCAAACCTTACGTTGGAGGCGGTAAAGCCAGGGGCGAAGATCAGAACGTTCAGGTTGTCTTTCAGATGCTCAACCCGAAGCGTATCCATAAAGCCGTAGATCGCAAACTTTGAGGCTGAGTAGCCGGTTCTTGCAGGCAGACCTTTGAAACCGGCGATGGATATAACTCCCACCACGGTTCCCTTGCTTTCAAGAAGGTAAGGGAGGGCGTACTTGGTGCAATAGACTGTTCCCCAGAAGTTCACATCCATAAGCCTTCTGATAACATCCAGATCCAGGTCCTTGAACATTGCCCTCATTGAGATACCGGCGTTGTTGACCAGCACGTCTATCTTGCTGAACTTCTCGACTGTGCAGCGGATAAGTCTCTGGCAGTCTTCCTCCTTGGTAACATCCGTTGGAACAGCCAGGAAGCGGTCTCCGAATTCTCCTTTGTTGGAAAGCTCGCAGAATGTCTGCTTGAGCTTGTCCGCACTTCTTGCCGCCAGAACCACGCTTGCACCTTCAGAAGCGAACTGACGCGCAGCGGCCAGTCCGATACCCGAACTGGCCCCTGTAATTATCACGACTTTACCGTCAAATCTTCCCATTAGTCAATAGCTTTGTCCTGAATATCAGTATCTCCGCTGTAGAAGCCCTGCTCGTGCTTCTTCTTTATCTCTGCCCAGGCCTTGAGAGTGTATTCAACGTGCTCCATTTGATGCATCTGGGTGCAGATGAGGCGGAACATGATTACTCCCTGAGGAACAACAGGATAAACAACTACAGAACAGAAGATGTTGTAGTTCTCCCTGAGGTCTACCAGCATGTTGGTTGCCTCAGGAACGGTTCCGTGAACGAATACCGGAGTGATGCAGGCCTCGGCAGGTCCAACATCGAATCCAAGTTCCCTGAGTCCGTTCTGCAGGGCCCTGGCTATCTTGAAAAGATGCTTTCTGCGGTCGTCTCCCTTGCGGATAAGGTCCAGTCTCTTGAGGTTACCCTCAACGAACGGCATAGGAAGGCTCTTTGCGTAAATCTGGCTGCGGAGATTGTAGCGCAGGTAGTTTATGATGTCCTTAGGGCCTGCAACGAATCCTCCTATAGAAGCCATCGCCTTGGCAAAGGCTCCGAAGTAGAGGTCGATTCCGTCCATGCAGTGCAGTTCCTCACTGGTGCCTCTTCCGTGCTCACCCATTACTCCGAATCCGTGAGCATCGTCGATGAGTATCCTGAACTTGTATTTCTTCTTGAGTTCAACGATCTTGTCGAGGATTCCCATTGCGCCGGTCATTCCGTAAACTCCCTCAGTTACAAGCAGTACGCCTCCGCCCTGCTCTTCTGCTCTCTTGGTTGCCCTGGCAAGAACCTTCTCGCAGTCGGCGATGTCGTTGTGGGCGTATTTCATACGGTAGCCTATGTGGAGCCTCAGGCCGTCCATTATGCAGGCGTGGCACTCCTCGTCATAAACGGCAACGTCTCTTCTTGTCAGGAGAGCGTCAAGGGTGGAAATCATTCCCTGATATCCGAAGTTGAACAGGAAGGCGTCCTCCTTGCACTCGAACTCGGCGAGTTCTCTCTCGAGCTGCTCGTGAAGGGAAGTGTGGCCGCTCATCATTCTTGCGCCCATAGGATAAGCCAAACCCCATTTTGCGGCAGCCTCGGCATCAACCTTTCTTACTTCCGGATCATTGGCAAGTCCGAGATAGTTGTTAAATGTCCAGGCAAGCATCTTCTTGCCCTGGAATGTCATGTAAGGCTGGATTTCACCTTCCAGTTTTGGGAACATGAAATATCCTTTGGCTCTTTTGCGGTACTGCCCGAGCGGGCCGCCCTCGTTCTGTTGTATTCTTTCAAAAATGTCCATTTTATATAGTTTTATCTTACTCTCAGTTTTTGTCCTGCACGGATAAGAGTGCCTCTCAGGCCATTGAGTTTCTGAATCTTGGCTACAGTAGTGCCATTGCGGCGCGCTATAGCTCCGAGGGTGTCTCCCTTTCGTACGGTTACCGTCTTGGCTCCCTTTGCGTTCTTGGCATTTGACTTGGACTTCTTGCCCTTGCCTTTGGAAACGGTACCCTTGCGGCCTTTGGATTTCTTTGAGAACTTCTGGTTCTGGTAGCGGAAGTTGTCCCTTGTCAGAACCAGTGTCTTGTCGTGGATCTTTCCGGTATTGAAATCGATGGCGTCTCTAGGATTGATAGGATTGCCCAGGTAGCGGAGCTCGAAGTGGAGGTGAGGGCCGGTGCTTCTTCCGGTACTTCCGCCAAGTCCCACAGGCTCTCCGGCCTTAAGGTGCTGGCCTTCTTCCACCAGAATCTTGCTCATGTGGCCGTAGAGTGTCTCCAGACCGTTCTCGTGCCTTACGACAACATAGTAGCCGTAACCTCTCTTGTTGAACTTGTTAATCCTGACTACACCGTTATCAAATGCACTGCGGATTGTGTCGCCGATGAATACTTTAAGGTCTATTCCGGCGTGGAGCCTTCCCCAACGGCCTCCAAATTCGCTGGTTACGTACTTGTATCCAGGAGAAGTATAGCTGCTCACGTCAATCCTGACCGTATCGGTCATTTCCGAGAGCTTCACGTTGTAAGGATTGATGGAAGCGTTTGTCCAGATGTTATATTCCTCCGGCGTATCGGAGTAGTCTATATCTTCGTCTTCGTCATCGTCTTCATCTGCCTCTCTCTGAACCTCTTTGGTATATTCAACGATGTTGAAGGAGCCCTCGTACTTGCTTCCTTTGTCAGGGGTCGGTATGGATATTTCAGGAACATATCCGATTTCCGAATAAATGTCATTGTAAAGCTCGTCAAGAGTGTTTCCTGTTATCGCAGAGTAAGTGATGTTCCACAGTCTATCCTTAGGCATAAGCAGGTGGACGGGAATAACATACGGTTCCTCCGGCTCCTGCTTGCGGAAAATGCTCTTGATTGATTCCTTGAACTTTGACTGTGCGAGTGCTTCCGGCGCTGCCAGCAGCATGACCAGAAGCAATGCGTATATGAACTTTGCCCTTTTAAGCATCGATGTTTGCGTATTTTGCGTGCTGCTCGATGAATTCCCTTCTCGGCGGAACATCGTCTCCCATAAGCATGGAGAAGATTCTGTCTGCCTCGGCAGCGTTTTCTATGTAAACCTTTCTGAGGATTCTGTGTTCAGGATCCATTGTAGTATCTGCCAGCTGATCCTGGCTCATCTCTCCCAGACCTTTGTATCTCTGGATTCTCACGCTGTTGATTCCTCCCAGCTCTTCCACGATCTTGTCCTTTTCCTCGTCGCTCCAGCAGTAGTTTGGCTTAGGCTCCTTCTGGCTCTTCTTCTCAACCTTGTAGAGAGGAGGGGTAGCGCAATAGACATATCCGTTCTTGATCAGATCCACCATATAGCGGAAGAAGAATGTCAGGATCAGTGTGGTAATATGGGCTCCGTCCACGTCGGCATCAGCCATAATGATGATCTTATGATAGCGGAGCTTGCTGAGGTTCAGGGCCTTGCTGTCTTCCTCCGTTCCAACGGTAACTCCCAGAGCTGTGTAGATGTTACGGATAGTATCGCTGTCGAATACCTTGTGTTCCATAGCCTTCTCCACGTTCAGGATCTTTCCCCTTAGAGGAAGGACTGCCTGATACTGGCGGTTTCTTCCCTCCTTGGCGGTGCCGCCTGCGGAATCTCCCTCAACGATGAAAAGCTCGCACTTTGCAGGATCACGGTCCGAGCAGTCTGCCAGCTTGTCCGGCATTCCGACTCCGCTCATTCCGCTCTTTCTCTGAACCATCTCGCGGGCCTTGCGGGCTGCCTGCCTTGCCTGAGCCGCCAGGATAACCTTATCCACGATTTTCCTTGCCTCGGCAGGATTCTCCTCGAGGTAATTCTCCAGAGCCTCGCTTACTGCCTTGCTTACAGCGGAACGAACCTCGGCGTTTCCGAGTTTGGTCTTGGTCTGTCCCTCAAACTGAGGCTCGGCGACCTTAACGGAAATAACGGCGGTAAGACCCTCACGGAAGTCATCCGGAGAAATCTCAACCTTTGCCTTCTTCAAAAGGTCGTTCTTGTCTGCGTATCCCTTGAGGGTGGAAGTAAGTCCGCCGCGGAAACCGGTCAGGTGGGTTCCTCCCTCTATTGTGTTGATATTGTTTACGTAAGAGTGGACATTCTCGCTGTACTCGGTATTGTACTGCATCGCGATCTCGATAGGGATGCCGGTCTTGTCCGTCTCCAGATAGATTGGCTTCTCGGTAAGATGTGTACGGTTGCCGTCCAGGTAAGCCACAAACTCCTTGAGGCCTTCCTCGGAATAGAATACCTGCTTCTTTTCAACATCAACTTCCTGTCCGTCGTCTCCGATTTCCACATCCTTGGCCCTCTTGTCCGTAAGTGTAAGGCGAACCTTCTTGTTAAGGAATGCCAGCTCGCGGAGCCTGGTTGCCAGAGTCTCGTAGTTGTAAACGGTTGTAAGGGTGAAGATTTCAGGATCCGGACGGAAGGTGATGGTTGTTCCGGTATCTGAAGCCTCGCCGATTACGGTCACTTCGCTTGTAGGCTTGCCCTTTGAATATTCCTGTACGAAAATCTTGCCTTCCCTGTGGATTTCCGCCCTCAGGTAAATGGACAGCGCGTTAACGCAGCTTACACCCACGCCGTGCAGACCTCCGGAAACCTTGTAGCTTCCCTTGTTGAACTTGCCTCCCGCGTGCAGTATGGTAAGAACCACTTCCAGGGCGCTGCGGTGCTCCTTCTCGTGCATTCCGGTAGGGATACCACGGCCGTTATCAGAAACGGTAATGGAATTGTCCTCGTTGATGGTTACGTTTATCTCGTTGCAGAAACCTGCGAGAGCCTCGTCTATGGAATTGTCCACAACCTCATACACCAGATGGTGCAGACCTCTCTCCCCGATATCTCCAATATACATGGACGGACGCTTTCTGACAGCCTCCAACCCTTCAAGTACCTGAATACTTTCCGCATTGTAGTTTTCCTGCGGGGTATTCTGATTCATCTCATTTTCGCTCATTTTTCCTTAAAATTAAATCCTAGCAAAAATAGGAAAAAATCAGAACTTAATCAAGAGTCCGAACCCAATATTTATACCCTTTTCCACATACATTCCACAGTTGATGCGGCGGGCGTTTAGAAGGTTGCCTCCATTGATATACGCAGTGAAGTGATTATCAATGACATACTGGGCATAAACTCCCAGGTCTGCGTAGCCCTTGTATTTTATTTTCTGACCGTTGTAGAGGAAGGCTGAAGCAGGGGTGGAACTGCGGGCGTAAATGGTTGCTCCGACAAACAGTTTTTCATCCCAGTTTGCCTCCGCATAGAAGTTGGCTTCAAGCGGTGCATATCCGGCAGGTTTTCCCTTTACGGCATAATCTTCAGGAGCTGGTGTAAGGATGCTCAGCCCGTCAACTCCAGGAATGGATCCTCCGTACCTCTCTCCGTCTGTCCAGAATGAGAATTTGGCATCCGCTCCGGCCGCAAAACCTTCTGTCTTGTAGCCCAGCTTGCCGCCAAGGAATCCTTCGTAATGGTTGGAATAGACGGCATCCAGAGGATTGCCCGCAAACTGGAGCATTCCCTTGCGGTAGGCTCCGCCGAGATATACATCATAATCAACCTCTTCAGAAGCTTTTCCCTTGATACCGGCTTTTGTAAACAGAGGAGTTCCGCTTTCCCTCAGGTCTATCATCGGAGACAGATAAGGGGCTCTCTCGAGCAGGGAGGCATAGCTGTTAATAACATTTCCTCCATCAGCAAGAGCGTAGGCCCAGGTCTTCTCGTCGTCCATCTTGTAGGTAATGGAAACCTTCGGGGAGATGTAGTTATGGTATTTGTCTCCGCCATCCTTGTTGGTGAAGCAGAAGCTGATCCTGGCCCCCAGATCCATGGACACGCGGTTTCTTCTCAGCTTGTAGGAAAGGGTTCCTTCCAGAAGGCTGAGGTGATAATCCTGGGCGTCCTTGTAAATGGCTGTTTGGGAGTTGATTCCGGCAGTAACCATAGAATATTTTCCAATGGTCGGTCCGGCTTCCACGTTGAACTTTATCAGGTTCTCCTTGAGTTTAAGATTGATTGGTCCGAATCCGAACTTGGCGTCGTCAGACGTATGGGTTACGCTGAACCTGGCATCATATCTGACGGTTCCGCTGTAATCTTCAGAATCCAGGCTGTTTGCTCCGAGGGAGACCTCAAACTGGTTATAAGTATGGGAGAGATTGTCCTTCATAAAGCCCTTTTTGTTGAAGTCCTCGATGTCAAAGGCAACTCCTTTCTCCTTGAATCTTGCTATGTCCACTCCATGGTAGTTGCTGTATGCGTTGCGGAAACCGATTCCGGCATCCAGCTGGTGCTCGTCCCAAAGATGGGTGTAGGCTACTCCTGCAGTGTTCTTCACTTCCTTGGCCTGGACTTTGTTGCTTAGGGCGTAAACCTTGCCGGAGGCATCCACGTCCGCAAGCTTTGTCGTTCCGTAATAGGAATCGTGAGCCGCCTTTACGGTAACGATATCAGAATTGCTTCCGGTATCAGGCTGCCACCACACTCCCAGGGTAGGGGCAAACGGGAACGATACGCCGATTTTAGCCGCAAATGACGGCACTTCTTGCTTCAAGGCGGAAGATACCTTGGCAGACGGCATCGGAGAGAAAGAATAGAGGTCTTTTATCTGCCTGTCCTGGATTCTGTAATCCATATTCAGGTCGAACTTTTTCAGGGTGTCTGAAAAGTCGATTCTCAGCGCCCCTTTCTTTGCTCCGGTCAGGTCTGTTTCATAATCTTTCTTCACTTCCACTTTTCCGCCCGGATTCTGGGCAAACGAGGCCGTAGAGAGCGAGGCAACAAGGGCCATCGCCATCAAGGCCTTGAATGTTTTCAGTCTTTTTCTTTTCATATCGTTGATTATCATATTATTCTGCGATGGTTACTTCTTCGGTTTCATTTTGGCTGCCTGCTGGGCACGGGCCTTGGCGGTTTCCTTTATCTGGGCATCCGGTCCGTCATAGGAGGATGCTATGCTCTTGTAGACGGCCTCCGCCTGCTCGTAATCTTCCTGGTCAAAGTAGCTGTCTCCCAGAATCAGATAGGCCTTAGCCAGCCAGGTGCGGTCTATTACCATCTCCGATAGTTCAAATACCATATTCTCCACCTTCTCGAACTTTCCCCTGTCGTAAGCGTCCTTTACAAGCAGATAAGCGGCTTCTCCTCCAACCTCATCGTCAGTTCCTTCCGCAACAAACTTGAGCGGTTCAAGGGCTTTATCCGCATCTCCGGTTGCCAGGTAAGACTTGGCAATCCAATAGGCAATATATTTCTTATTACTTGCCGGAGAATATTCATTCTCCATCAATTCAGACGATCTTTCAATGATTTTGTTGTATTCCTTGCCCTTGAAAAGCATCTCAACTTCATTGGCAGTACAGAGAGAGCATAATCTTGCATCTCCATTTTCCGCTGCAAGAGAATCCAAATGTGAATATGCCTTTGCAGCTCCGCTGTAATCTGCAATTCTGGAGCGGCTTTCAGCCAGATAATACCAGGATTTTGACGGATTGTAATCCGGATACTCGGCAATGAAGGACTCGAACGCTTCTGCCGCAGCATCGAATTTTTCCGCCAGGAATATCTGTTCCGCAGCGTTAAACAGTATTTTTGCCTTATCATCAGCAGCAGAATCGTTTCCGCCCCTCTGGGAAACCCACTTGAAGAACTCGTCCGGATTCCCCTCCTCGTTGCAGATGTTCTGGTATGCGTTCATTGCCGCCTGGATTTCTTCAGGCGAAAGGTCACTCTCGGCAGCCTTGCGGTAGCATTCCTTGGCTTTGGAGGTGCTTCCTTGATTGGAATACAGCATACCGAGTTCCATAAGGGCTCTTCCATAGTAAATGCTGTCTACAGGATTCTCCACAAGGCTTCTGAAGGCCTTTTCCGCTCCCTTGCTGTCTGAGGACTGGAGCCTTGTCTTTCCAAGTTCAAACAAAAGTTCAGTGTATTGGGCTGCTTTGGAATAACCGGAGGAAGCGTATTTTCCAAGGATCTCAAGCTTCTTCTTTGTATTGCCCATAAGGCCTTGGCTGATAGCTTCTTGAAGAGGTGCATACAAAGTCCTTTCGGCGGTTGTCTGGCTCAGCGATGAATACAGCTTTGAGGCCTGGGCAAAGTCTCTCTGCATAAACTTGCAGTCTGCCATCCTCATTTTGGCCTCAAGGGAATACTCTCCTCCTTCACCTGCCAGATCCATATATTTTGAAAAGTCCCTGTAGGCATTGCCTATGTCCTTGAGTCTGAAGCGGGCATAGCCGCTGTTGAAAAACGATACCGGATATTCCCCGGTGCCCTTGAACAGCTTGGCGGCCTGGAGCCTTTCCAGGACATCCAGGGCATCGCGATACTTTTCCGTGCGGAAATAACTCTCCGCCAGCCAGAAATCGGCGAGGTTGGAAACTCTGATATCCGAGTCATTTTCCGCGGCATTGTCCAGAAACTCCGCAGCAGCAGAATACCTGCCTTCATTCATGAATTCAATTCCTTTGAAGAAATTGGCTTTCTGAAGATTCTTCCTGTCCGCGGCGGTAGGGGAGGAAATCTTGTCCAGAGCCGTTATAGCATCCTGGAAGTTATTGTCCTCGAGGCATTTGGCGGCAATATATCCATAGGTTTCGTCCTGCTTTGCAGCAGATGAAGGATATTTGTCCAGATATTCATACAGGCGGTCTGCATTTCCCCACAGGTCGAAGCTCAGTTTTGCATAGTTGAAGAAAGCGTCTTCCTTAACTTCCGGGTTGAAACCCATCTCCGATGCCTTCTTGAAAGCCTCCGCAGCAGCTACCTTGTCTTTTTCTTCTATCAGGCAGCGGGCCTGGCGGTATAGGGCGTTCTGGGTAAGGGAATCCGCATCGCCGAACTGGATACATTTTTCAAACTTGCCAATGGCCTCCCTCCAGTTTCCCTGTTCGTAAGACAGCATTCCCGAGAAGAAATTGTCCGCCTTGCTGAGTTCCTTCTGCTCAGAATATATTTTAAAGTATTGTTCTGCGTCAGACTTCTGCCCCAAAGCGTATGCGGATTCGGAAACAATTCTTGCAAAATGCGCTTTTTCAGCACCTTCGTATTTGTTTATCTCTGAGGCGTGTTCACAGACATACAGATAATCCTTGAGCATGAAATGGCAGTCCGCCACCATAAGCGGAACTTTCGGATTGTCTGATTTTAGGAAATAGTTCAGGGCGTCGGCAAAGTTCCCTTCCTGATACTCGGAGTATCCAAGATAGTACTGGGCCTGGCCGTACAGTTTGCTCTTCTCGGGGATTTCCATCAGGTGATTCTGCGCTTCCACAGTCCTGAAGTCCTTCATAAGGCAGATGCCTTTTTCCAGAAGATAGCGGTCCCTGTCATCCTTGTCTATGTCAGATGGCTGGAGTTCCTCCATCAGGCTCAGGGCCCGGCCGTAATCCTCCCTGTCAAAGTATGAGGATGCCGCAGCAAACCTGATCTTCGGAACGAGTGGAGAAGACGGGAACTTGCGGATGTAACTCCCGGCCAGGGCTTCAGCCCCTTTCCTGGAAAGCTTGAGGGCGCACAGCAGTCTGTAGCCTTCTGCCTCTTCATAGGCTCTGGAAGCGGTTCCCTCCTCCTCCCGGATCTGGCTGGAGGCTTTCTGGAAGAGGGTTTGGGCGTTCTGGTATATCTTGTTGATGTATAGCTGCTTTGCTTCTTTCATATTTTCCTGCCAACTCTGGGCGGAAAGTAATGAAGGCACTGAAAGAAAGGCGCAAACGGCAATCGCTGAGAATAATTTTCTGTATCTTGTCATAAAATGGAAATCCAACATATAAAAGTAAAAATATTTAACTTTGTACAAATCAATTTTTGCTGAGAAAATTATGCCACAAACTCAAGGAAACGGATTTGTCACGTCAAATGCCCTTCCTCTTGTACAGCTGGAGGGCGTTGACATAGTCAACGACGGCAACCTGATACTCTCGGATGTGAGCTTCAAGGTCAGCCGCGGAGACCTTGTCTATCTGGTCGGAAAGGTGGGTAGCGGAAAAAGTTCCATCCTCAAGACCCTGGATGCCGAACTCCCTGTTACAAAGGGCAAGGCCAGGGTGGGGGACTATGACCTTTCAACTATCAAGAACCGCCAGATTCCATTCCTGAGGCGTAATCTCGGTGTGGTTTTCCAGGATTTCCAGCTCCTTACAGACCGCACGGTGGAGGACAATCTGATGTTTGTCCTTAACGCTACCGGCTGGAACGATGACAAAAAGATGCGGGACAGATGCTCCCAGGTGCTTGATATGGTTGATCTTAAGACAAAGGCCCACAAGATGCCTCACCAGCTCAGTGGTGGAGAGCAGCAGAGAGTTGCCATTGCCAGGGCTCTTCTGAACAACCCTGACGTTATTCTTGCAGACGAGCCGACCGGCAACCTGGATGCGGAGACGGCAGACGGCATAATGACACTTATGATGAAGATCCATCACCAGTACAAGCCGGCCATCATAATCGTTACCCATAACCGCACCATAATTGACCGCTATCCAGGCAGAGTCCTACTGTGCAGCGAAGGCAGGTTGAAGGAAGTCACTGAGGAAGTCTCCCCAACCGGAGCATCCGAGGATATGCCTGATTAACAAGTATTTCAAAATATATGGGAAAGGGTTCGGCCAAAAATACTGCCCTCCAGAAGAAGATAGTGGAGTGGTTCAAGGAAAATGCCAGGGGAGAGGAGAGCGAACTCCTTTTCACTAATCCCTTTGAGCTCATAGTTGCGGTAATTCTAAGCGCCCAGTGTACGGACAAAAGGGTGAATCTTGTAACGCCGCCCCTTCTGAAAGCATACCCAACCGCCGAGGCCATGGCCAAGGCTACAAAAGATGATATCTACGGATATATCAAGTCCGTTTCATACCCAAACAGCAAGGCAGACCATCTCCTTAAAATGAGTCAGAAGCTGCTCAGCGATTTTGATGGCAAAGTACCGGACAATATCACGGACCTGATGACTTTACCCGGCGTTGGCCGCAAGACCGCTAACGTGGTGGCTTCCATTTGTTTCAACGAGCCGGTCATTGCAGTGGACACTCACGTTTTCAGGGTAGCCCACCGCCTTGGACTCTCTCAGGGAAAGACTCCTTTCGAGGTTGAAAAAGACCTTGAAAAACTGATTAAAAAGGAAGACCGCGCCAGGGCTCACCACTGGCTGATCCTGCACGGAAGATATGTGTGCAAGGCCCAGAAGCCGGACTGCAGCAATTGCGGAATCAACCATCTTTGTCCAAAACTGATGGAAGGCAGCAAACTCAGCGATGGCAGATAATTTCCAGACACATATCAAAGAATTTGCAGACCATCTCCGGCTGGAGCGGAGTCTGAGCAAGAATACCATATCTTCCTATTGCTCAGACATAAGCATATTTGCAGACTGGCTTAAGGAACACGGTAAAAAGTCTTTTGATGCCGCATCCGGAGAAGATGTAGAATCCTTCATCTCTGAAAAGTTTTCCACAGCCTCTTCCCCAAGGAGCCAGAGCCGAATGCTGAGCGCCCTCAAGGCTCTTTACAGGTTCCTCAAAGTCGAGTACGGATTTGACGGCAATCCCCTGGAAACCATAGACACTCCAAAGATTACCCGACGCCTTCCGGATGTGCTTTCGGTAGAGGAAGTGGACCAGATACTCAAGACCTGCAACCTCTCTACTTATGAAGGTCTAAGAAACCGTGCTATGCTGGAGATGCTCTACAGTTGCGGCCTTAGAGTCAGTGAGCTTATAAACCTCAGAATATCAGATATTTTCTTCAAGGAGCAATTCGTGAGGATTATCGGCAAGGGCAACAAGCAGCGCCTTGTACCGATAGGGGAATTCGCCATCTCTGCAGTACAGAACTATATCCCGTCCCGTTGGGAATGCCTGCAAAAAGCCAAGAATTCAGGTTCTGCAACACCGTCTCTTGGCAAGAGCAAGAACAAGACAAAACTTTCTGAATCGGACGAGACACTGTTCCTTAACAGAAGAGGCGGAAAAATGACCAGGGTTATGGTTTTTACCATTGTCAAAAAGCAGGCGGAACTTGCCGGAATAAAGAAAGACGTGCATCCTCACACATTCCGCCATTCCTTTGCCACTCACCTGGTTGAGAACGGTGCAGACCTTCGTGCCGTGCAGGATATGCTGGGCCACGAGAGCATCCTTACCACAGAAATCTACACCCACGTCAGCTCTCAGCAATGGATGAAGAACATCCTTGACCATCATCCTCAGCGATAACGGCTCTTCCACCGACGATTACTCGTCCTTCCTTTATCTTTAAATGGAGAATTCCTCCTCTCAACGATGCCTGATATGCGTTTAGAGATATCTTATTCATTCGCCTTGCCCAGAAAGGTCCTAATGTGCAGTGAGCAGAGCCTGTCACGGGGTCTTCGTCTATGGCTTCCTTTGGGAAGAAGCATCGCGATACAAAATCGTATTTTCCATTACTGGAAGCAGCTGTTATGAGTAAATTGCAACTTCCTGGTAAAGAGGCTATCCTATGAAAATCTGGTTTGAATGCAAGTACATCTTTTTCTTCTTCAAGAACAGCCACATAATCTATACCTCTATAGAGTTCAAAAGAATCATTTCCGAGCACTTCAGCCACTGTCTGTATTTCGGATGCCTCAGTGACTTTATCCATCGTGTATGACGGGAAGTCCATAAGTATGATGAAGTCATCTGTCTTTCTTACGTGAAGGTCCCCGCTTCTGCTCTGGAAATGAAGTGCTTCGGCCTCTTTGAAGTAGTGCTTGAACAAGATGTATGATGTGGCAAGAGTAGCGTGCCCGCAAAGGTCCACCTCGCATCCTGGGGTAAACCATCGGATGTGGAATTCCGGATGCAGTTTGTCATCGCGGAGGCAAAGGCAGAATGCAGTTTCAGACAGGTTGTTGTCCTTTGCAATACGCTGCATTTCAACATCTGAAGGCCATTTGTCCACAATGCATACAGCTGCAGGATTACCCGCAAACCCATCCTCGGCAAAGGCATTTATAAAATACATCTTGTTTTTCATTTCCTCAAAGATAATTATATTTGCTGGTGTAACCATTTTATTATCACTGATAATATGAAGAAAGTTTTTTTGACGCTTATGGCGGTTTGGGCTTTTGCCGGCCTTAGGGCTCAGGAAGTTAATGTTGAAGTTAGCCCTGTAAATGAAAGTGTGCTGGAACAAGAGGGATTTAACGTATTCTTCCTTAACAGCATGAATTTTGGATTTGTATCCCCTCTCAGCCAGCCGGACGGAATGGGGGCAAAGCATTTTGGCTCCTATGAACTGGGTGTCAACGTGTTCGAGCTTTCTTACACTCCGGTTGTTGGACAGAATGTTTCATTCGCGATGGGACTGGCAGACAGGTTCTTCAAGACCCGCCACAAATCAATCATAAGCAATGTTGCCGGATATTATCTCCTTGAACCGTTCCCTGCAGAAGCTGATGGCAACCGCAAGAGAAAATCAAGGCTGGATGTTTACAGCCTCAACGCTACCGTCGGCTACAAGTTCAAGGTTTCAGAGCAGTTCAACATCGGGCTGGATGTGATCGGCAACTACAACTTTGGGGCAAAGAGCGTTTCCAAATACAAGATTGGCGGCGACAAGAAGAAGATCAAGCACAGACATTTCAAGACCCAGAAGTTCACTCCTGAGTACAGGATAACCTTCGGATTCGAGGATGTTGACTTCTACATAAAGTTTGCTCCGCACTCACTCTTCCAGAAGGAGTACGGTCCTAAACTTACCTACATGTCTATCGGCTTTATTTTCTAGGAATCAGAGAGTTTTAATCCTACTCCCACTCGATAGTTGCGGGTGGTTTGGAGGAGATATCGTAGCAGACTCGGTTAACTCCCTTGACCTTGTTGATGATCTCGTTGGAGACCTTAGCAAGGAATTCGTACGGGATGTGAACCCAGTCTGCTGTCATTCCGTCATTTGAGACAACGGCCCTGAGAGCGATCGTGTACTCGTAGGTCCTTTCGTCTCCCATAACTCCGACACTGCGTACCGGAAGCAGGATTGTTCCAGCCTGCCAGATGGAGTCGTAGAGCGGCCTCATCTTTTTGCCATCTACGAGAACCTCCGATTCTTCCGCCGCAAATCCGTTGGATGCCGGAGGAAGTTCCGTCATATAGGTTCTGAGGTTGGAAATGAAGATATGGTCTGCCTCCTTGAGAATGTTCAGCTTTTCTGCCGTAACCTCTCCAAGCACCCTGATACCCAGGCCAGGACCCGGGAACGGATGGCGTGATATGAGTTCTCTCTTTATGCCCAGAGCCCTGCCTGTCCTGCGGACTTCGTCCTTGAAGAGGGAGCGCAGAGGCTCAACGATCTTAAGGTTCATCTTCTCAGGCAGTCCGCCCACGTTGTGGTGGGACTTGATTGTGGCGGAAGGGCCCTTTACGCTGCTGGACTCGATTACATCCGGGTAGATGGTGCCCTGGGCCAGCCATTTGGCGTTCTTTATTTTCTGGGCTTCTGCGTCGAACACCTCAATGAATGTGCGGCCAATTGCCTTACGCTTGCCTTCCGGCTCGGAAATGCCCTTGAGAGCCTCCAGGAAGCGGTCTGCCGCCCTTACACCGGTTACGTTGAGACCCATGTCCTGATACTGGGAGAGCACATCCTCAAACTCGTTCTTTCTCAGAAGGCCGTTATCCACAAAAATGCAGTGGAGGCGGCTTCCGATAGCCTTGTTCAGCAAAACGGCGGCTACGGAAGAATCCACTCCGCCGCTTAGGCCGAGGATTACTTCATCATCGCCGAGCTTGGCCTTGAGGTCCTTTACGGTTGCCTCAATGAAGGATTCAGTGGTCCAGTCACCCTTGCAGAGGCAGACGCCCTTCACAAAGTTGCGGAGCATAGTTCCGCCGTAAGCCGTGTGGAACACCTCCGGATGGAACTGGAAGGCATATATGTTTTTCTCAGCGATCTTGTAGGCGGCATTCCTGACGGTAGGGGTGGATGCAATCAGCTGTGCTCCATCCGGCAGCTTTGTGATGGAATCCCCGTGGCTCATCCAAACCTGGGATGTCTTCGGAATATCCTTGAATATCGGCTCATTTTCCTCTGCGACAGTCAGTTCCGCTCTTCCGTATTCCCTGGTGTTGGAGGCCTCGACAGCACCGCCACAGGTGTGGGCGATATACTGGGCACCGTAGCAGATGCCAAGGATCGGCACCTTGCCTTCAAAATCGCCGAGATTGACCTTAGGGCTGTTTACGTCCCTTACTGAGAACGGGCTTCCGGACAGGATTACGCCCTTGACATCCTCCGGGATGGTTTTGTTTTCCGGATCGGCGAACGGGAACTTGTTGAAAGGATAGATTTCGCAGTAAACGTCGAGTTCCCTGACTCTTCTGCCTATGACCTGAGTCACCTGGGAACCGAAATCAAGTATGATTATTCTCTCCATTGAAGTTAGATTGATGAGGCGGAACAAAGATAGTCCTTTTTTGCTATCTTCGCGCCCGATATGCAAAACATAAGGAATATAGCGATTGTGGCCCATGTGGACCACGGAAAGACCACGCTCGTGGACAAGATGATTGCCCAGGCCAAGGTAACGAGGGAAAGCGAGAAAAATCCGGGGCAGCTGATCCTGGACAACAACGACCTTGAAAGGGAAAGGGGCATCACCATCCTCTCCAAGAACGTGAGCGTGCCGTACAAGGGATACAAAATCAACATCATAGACACTCCGGGCCACGCCGATTTCGGCGGCGAGGTGGAGAGGGTGCTCAACATGGCGGACGGAGTACTGCTGCTGGTGGATGCCTTCGAAGGCTGTATGCCGCAGACAAGATTCGTGCTCCAGAAGGCCCTGGAACTTGGGAAGAAGCCTTTGGTGGTAATCAACAAGGTGGACAAGCTCAACTGCCGCCCGGAGGAGGTCAACGACCAGGTGTTCGAACTGATGTTCAACCTCAACGCAAATGACGACCAGCTGAATTTCAAGACCGTTTACGGCTGTGCAAAGCAGGGCTGGATGAGCCTTGACTGGAGAAAACCGACAACTGACCTTACAACCCTGATGGACCTTATCATCAGCGAAATCCCAGGTCCTGAGCAGGATCTTGAGGGAACTCCGCAGATGCTGATTTCCTCTCTGGAATACTCTCCATATGTTGGCCGTATAGCCGTGGGAAGGATAAAGAGGGGCGTTTTGAAGGCAGGACAGGAAATCACCCTCTGCCACAGGGACGGAACCCAGGTACGCCAGAGAATCAAGGACCTGATGGTATTCACCGGAATCGAGAAAACCAAGGCAGAGAGCGTTGAGAGCGGAGATATCTGTGCTGTTGTGGGTATTGAGGGCTTTGAAATCGGAGATACCATCGCAGACCACGAGAATCCGGAGCCGCTGCCTCCAATTACCATAGACGAGCCTACGATGAGCATGCTCTTCTGCATCAACGATTCACCGTTCTTCGGGCGCGACGGCAAGTACGTGACCTCCCGCCACCTGAAGGAAAGGCTGGAGAAGGAACTCGAGAAGAACCTTGCCCTAAGGGTTAAGCCGGGCAAGACATCCGACTCCTTTATAGTATATGGAAGGGGCGTGCTCCATCTGTCCATCCTCATCGAGACTATGCGCAGAGAGGGATTCGAGCTGCAGATCGGCCAGCCGAAGGTCATCGACAAGAACATAAACGGTACCCGCTGCGAGCCTGTGGAGCACCTAATCATCGATGTTCCGGAGGAGTATGTAGGCAGGGCCATCGAGATGACAACCCGCCGCAAGGGAGCCCTTCTGCACATGGATCATCGCGGAGACAGGGTTCATCTGGACTTTGACATTCCATCCAGAGGCATAATCGGACTCAGGAGCAACCTCATAACCGCCACTTCCGGAGAGGCCATCATGGCTCACCGTTTCAAGGACTATGAGCCTTACAAGGGAGAAATCGAGAAGAGAACCAACGGATCCCTGGTGGCTCTGGAGACAGGCCAGGCCATTGCCTACTCGATGTGG
The DNA here is from genome assembly GCA_017550655.1 of Bacteroidales bacterium. Lineage (GTDB taxonomy): Bacteria > Bacteroidota > Bacteroidia > Bacteroidales > UBA932 > Egerieousia. The sequence continues at coordinate 299,923 of JAFZOK010000024.1, forward strand.
AAGCTTCTGGACAGGGGCAAGTGGATAATTAATCCGGGAGAAGATGTCTATGCCGGCCAGGTAGTGGGAGAATACACCCGCGCCATGGACCTGAACGTAAACGTCTGCATCAAGAAGAAACTTACTAACGTAAGAGCCTCTGGTTCAGACGAGAAGGTTATACTTCCTCCTCCAATGCAGTTCACTTTGGAAGAAATGCTGGAATACATCCAGGACGACGAGCTGGTGGAGGTTACTCCAAAGCATCTGAGAATCCGCAAGATTTATCTGGACGAGAACGAGAGGAAGCGCCACAAGATGCAGGGATAAAACTTGCATTTTGAAAAATAATAAGTATCTTTGCGCCCCCTATGGACTACAAGATTCACATAAGCGGACTTGCCCAAGGAAAGTATGAATATGAGTTCCCTGTAAAGGGAGACCTTTTCAGAGAGTATGGGAACCAGCAGGTTATGGATGCGGATGTAACCGCAAAAGTGACTCTGGAAAAGGGCAGCGGATGGATGAACGCCCACCTGAGAGGCGAGGGAAAGGTTACCGTGGAGTGCGACAGATGCCTTGAGGAGATGGATGTTCCGGTGGATTTCGAGGCGAGCCTGGCAATCAGGACCGCCAAGCTTGGAGAGGAGACGGAAGACTCAGACGAATTCATAATCGTCGATCCTTCAGAGGCTGAGGTGGATCTGAAGCAGTTCATATACGACTATATATGCCTGAACCTTCCAATGGTGGCTTGCCATCAGGAAGGGGAATGCAACCCTGAAATGCTTGCAAAGATTGAGGCTCTCAGGGCAGGTGAGACTAAAAAGGAAGAAACTGAAAGCTATTCCCCGTTCAGCGGCCTTAAAGACCTTCTGGACAAAGGGAAAAAGAAATAGAGTGTAAAATTTTAAAATTATAAGAGATGGCACATCCTAAACACAAGATCTCCAAGCAGAGGAGAGACAAGAGAAGAACACACGACAAGGCAGAACTGCCTACACTGTCTACCTGTTCTAACTGCGGTGCTACTGTTATGTATCATCACGTTTGCCCTGAGTGCGGTTACTATCGTGGACGTCTGGTCATAGCAAAGGACAATGCATAGCACGCCAAAAGCCATAATCACGGGTATCGAGGCCTATATACCTGATTATGTGCTTACAAACCAGGAGCTCTCGACCATGGTGGATACCTCGGACGAATGGATAATGTCCAGGGTAGGCATCAGGGAAAGGCGCATTCTGAAGGAAGATGGCCTGGGAACATCCTTCATGGCTTCCATAGCCGTGCAGAGGCTTCTCAAGGCTACCCACACAGATCCGTCAGAGGTTCAGATGCTGGTCTGCCATACCGTTACACCGGATATGGTATTCACGGCAACCTCCAACATAATCTGTGACAAATGCGGAATCAAGAACGCCTGGGGATTTGACACCAATGCAGGCTGCAGCGGCTTCCTGTTCACATTCGAGACAATTCGCCGGTTCATAGAGACCGGACAGTACAGGAAGATCATTATAGTCTGCGGTGAGAGAATGAGCAGCATCGTCAATTACGAGGACCGTACAACCTGTCCTTTATTCGGCGATGCGGCAGTGGCCCTGATGATAGAGCCTAGCGAGGATCCGAGCCTGGGATTCCAGGATTCCATCCTCCACGTGGACGGCATCGGCAGAAGATACCTTTACCAGACAGCCGGCGGAAGCCTCTATCCAGCAAGCCACGACAATGTGGACAAGCGTATGCACTTCATCCACCAGGAAGGGCAGGGCGTTTTCAAGTATGCCGTAGTCAATATGGCAGATGTCTCAGAAGAGATGATGAAGCGCCACAACCTTACCGCTGAAGACATAGCATACCTGGTTCCTCATCAGGCCAACCTGAGAATTATAGATGCTACCGCCAGAAGGATGGGTCTTCCTAAAGAGAAGGTGCTCATTAACATAGAACGCTTCGGCAATACGGCGGGAACCTCCATTCCTCTTGCAATCTGGGATTTCAAGTCCAAGTTCAAGAAAGGAGACAACCTGATCCTGAGCGCATTCGGAGCGGGCTTCACCTGGGGCAGCATTTTCTACAGGTGGGCATATTAGGCCTAAAGAAATAAGGTTTGGTCCTATAGTTCAACGGATAGAACGGAAGTTTCCTAAACTTCAAATCTGGGTTCGATTCCCGGTGGGACTACAAAGCGGCTCTCTTGAGCCGCTTTTCTTTACTGTTCGAGGCCGGCGCGGAAGCCGTCTGAGAAGGCGGTCCAGTTGGATATGAGTTCGATGACAAACCAGGCCACTATGACTGTTACCAGCAGCCAGATGATCTGTTTCCTGTTTTCCCTGATGAAAGCCTTGGCTTTTTTCATTGTTTCCATAACTTCTTTCTTTTGAGTTTATTATGGGTGCAATATAGTTGTCTGTACATAAGGGCGGATGCCAAACGGTAAATAAAAATGATTACATTTGAAGAAATTGTTGATACTGGAATCGTTTAAGCTCATTATGCGTGTTAATCGTTTCTCAAAAGACTGATATTATGGAAGTTAAGAATATTGTAGTGCTAGGACGCAGAAATGCGGGCAAAAGTTCTCTTGTTAACCTTTTGACTGGCCAGAACGTGTCTATTGTATCTGAAGTGGCCGGAACAACCACGGATCCCGTGCGCAAGCGAATGGAGATAAAAGGAGTTGGGCCGTGCAATATCATAGATACCGCAGGAGTGGACGATAGTGGAGATGTAGGTGCGCTTCGTTCATCCAGAAGCCTGAGAGAAGCGGTTGGGGCGGACCTGGCACTGATTCTTTTTACCGGGAACAATTTCCTTGATTATGAAAGGAATCTTGCCGGGCTTCTCAAGACTGGCGGAGTGCCGTTCATAATCGTTCATAACCAGGAAGATCTGGAGCATCTGGAGGATGATGTGAGGGTTTCTCTCAGCGATGAATACAAGTGTCCTGTAGTGAGGTTTACCTGCCTGAAAAACATAAGCGGGATGTACCTCGAGGAACTGGTTGACGCAATATCCGGAGCGCTGAAACAAACAGGTGAGTCCGAAAAGGAACTGGTTCCAAAGTCATTGGCAGGGGAAGGGGACAAGGTGCTTCTGGTTTGCCCGATAGACGCGGGTGCGCCTCAGGGAAGGCTGATTCTGCCGCAGGTGCAGGTTTTGCGCAATCTGCTGGACAACAAGGCAGTTGTGACAGTCATCCAGCCGTCGGAACTGAAAAATGTTTTTCCCGGCGGGGATTTTAAGGTGGTGATTACTGACAGCCAGGCCTTCTCGGAAGTTGCGGCGGCGGTTCCGGAAGGGATTCCGGTGGGGAGTTTCAGCATACTGTTTGCCCGATTGAAGGGGCCGTTCAAACTGTTCCTGGACTCTGTTTCAACTATAGACAGTCTTAAGGACGGGGATAGGGTGCTGATACTGGAAAGCTGCACGCACCGGGCAAGTTGCGATGATATCGGAAGGGTTAAGATTCCTGCATTGCTCAAATCCTACACGGGCAAGAATCTGGAGTTTGAGTTTGTGAGCGGACTGGATCCGGTTCCGGACCGGAAATATGCCCTGGCAATCCAGTGCGGCGGCTGCATGGCAACAAGCCGTCAGATACAATCCAGGGTGGAAAGTATCGCTGAGGAAAAAGTTCCAGTTACAAACTATGGCCTTGCAATAGCATTTACCAAGGGGCTTTTCGGTAATAAAAATTTCACGGATTTCTTGAGTTTGGTTGATGAATAGCAACAAATAGCGGGATTTTTCTTATTTTTGTAGATGCACTTTTGCGAAAATTATTAATTAAACAATAAAACGATGTCAGAAGTTAAAAGAGTTTACCGCTTTGGCGGTGTAAATGCCGATGGTGACGGCTCTATGCGTAACCTCCTTGGTGGAAAGGGAGCAAACCTTGCAGAAATGTGCAAGCTCGGAATTCCTGTACCGGCTGGTTTCACTATTACCACAGATACCTGCAACGAATATTACGATCTCGGGTGCAAGATGCCGGAAGGTCTTGAGGCTGAGGTAACAGAGGCCCTCAAGGCTACCGAGGAGATAATGGGCCGCAAGTTCGGCGACCCTAAGAATCCTCTCCTGGTTTCCTGCCGTAGCGGTGCCAGAAGCTCAATGCCTGGTATGATGGAGACCGTGCTCAATATCGGTCTTTGCTCAGAGACAATTCCTGGCCTGATCGAGGCAACCAAGAATCCAAGATTCGTATATGACGCATACAGGCGTCTGATCATGATGTACTCTGATGTCGTTATGGAGAAGGCAGAGGGCATTAAGCCTAAAGACGGCAACGGAATCCGCAAGCAGCTCGACAACATGCTTTTGAGATTAAAGGAAGAGAGAGGCTATGCTTCTGATACTGACCTTACTGAGGAAGAACTGAAGGCTCTCTGCGAGGACTTCAAGATCAGAGTAAAGCAGGAACTCGGCAAACCATTCCCAGATAACGCTATGGATCAGCTCTGGGGCGGTATCGCAGCCGTGTTCAAATCCTGGAATGGAGAAAGGGCTATTTCCTACAGAAGAATCGAGGGAATTCCAGACACTTGGGGAACAGCAGTTTCTGTACAGAGTATGGTATTCGGTAACATGGGTGAGAACTCTGCAACCGGTGTTGCTTTCTCACGTAACCCTGCAACCGGAGAGAATAAGTTCTACGGCGAGTGGCTGATTAACGCTCAGGGAGAGGATGTTGTGGCAGGTATCCGCACTCCTAATCCTCTGAACGACGCTACCAAGAGCGAGCACAACCAGCATCTGCTTTCACTTGAGAAGGCTATGCCGGATGTATACGAGCAGCTGAACACCATCCAGCACAATCTGGAGCAGCATTTCCACGATATGCAGGACCTCGAGTTCACTATCCAGGACGGCAAGCTCTGGATGCTTCAGTGCCGTGTAGGTAAGCGTACCGGTCTGGCAGCTCTGAATATGGCAATGGATATGCTTGCAGAAGGCCTAATCGACGAAAAGACCGCCGTTATGAGAGTTGCTCCTAAGCAGCTCGACGAGATTCTCCATCCAATCCTCAATGCTACTGAGGAGAAGAAGTTCACCCCTGTGGCTCACGGACTTCCGGCAGGCCCTGGCGGATCTGTAGGAAGAATCGTTTTCACTCCTGAGGCTGCAGTTGAGGCAGCAAAGAGAAAGGAGAAGGTTATTCTCGTACGCGAGGAAACCAACCCTGAGGACGTTGAGGGTATGAGGGCTGCAGACGGCCTTCTGACCGCAAGAGGAGGTATGACTTCCCACGCCGCACTGGTTGCAAGAGGATGGGGCAAGTGTTGCATCGTTGGATGCGACGCTGTTCACATCAACATGCTCACCAGAACAATGACTATCGGCGATAAGGCTTATAAGGAAGGAGACGTATTCTCACTCAACGGAATCCGCGGACTGGTTTATGATCAGCCTGTTCCGACCATCAACGCTTCCGAGAACAAGAGCTTCATCGATTATATGAAGATTGTTGACAAGTACCGTGTTCTGGGCGTAAGAACCAACGCTGACAACCCTGACGATGCACAGACCGCTCTCAACTTCGGTGCTGAGGGAATCGGACTTTTCCGTATCGAGCACATGTTCTACGGCAAGAATTCAGAGGAGCCTCTTGCAAAACTCCGCAAGATGATCCTTTCCAACACTCCGGCCGAGAGAAAGATGGCTCTGGCAGAACTGGAACCATACGTTACCGCATCTGTAAGGGCTACAATGAAGGTTATGGACGGCAAGCCTGTTACCTTCCGTCTGCTCGATCCGCCATTGCACGAGTTCGTTCCTCAGTCTGCAGAGAAGAGGCAGGAGCTTGCCAACGCCCTCAATATCACCCTTGAGGATGTTGCAAAGAGAGGAGAGGCTCTCCACGAGGTTAACCCAATGATGGGTCATCGCGGAGTAAGACTCGGTATCTCTTATCCTGAGATTTCAGAGATGCAGTTCAGGGCAATCTTCACCGCTACGGCTCAGCTCATCAACGAGGGCTACCATCCGCAGCCTGAGATCATGATTCCTGTAACCATTTCCTACAAGGAGCTCAACGACCAGAAGGCAATCTGCGAGAGGGCTTACAACGAGGTTTACAGCAAGACCGGAGTTGAGATCAAGTACCTCTTCGGAACAATGATCGAGATCCCGAGGGCAGCCATCATGGCAGACCGTATGGCAAGAACCGCACAGTTCTTCTCATTCGGAACCAACGACCTGACACAGATGACCTTCGGCTTCTCAAGAGATGACGTTGGCGGATTCATGCAGGACTACATCGACAAGAAGATTATCGCTGCCGATCCGTTCCAGAGCATCGACCCTATGTCTGTAGGTAAACTCGTCGAAATGGGTGTTAAGGGTGGCCGCACCACCAATCCTAACCTCAAGTGCGGTGTCTGCGGCGAGCATGGTGGAGACCCTGCTTCCGTAGAGCTCTTCCACAAGTTCGGCATGAACTACGTATCCTGCTCACCGTTCCGTGTTCCAATCGCACGCCTTGCCGCTGCCCAGGCAGCCATCAAGAGCTACAAGTAGCAGATACTCAGCGATTAGATCCAAAGCGGCCCGGAATTCTCCGAGCCGCTTTTATTTTATTTTGTTTTATTGGGAAGAAGAAATTCCGCTCAGTTCCAGAACTATTGAACCGGTCGCAAAATGCGACCAGTTCTTGAATATTTTTTGTTATCTTAAAAAGTTATCATATATTTGTAGCGTTGATATATAATAATTATTGTTATTGATATGATTTCACCCACCCCAAAAAATAAAATACAGACAGCTTTCAGGTTTGAGCCACTGTTGCTTGAACGATTGAAGGAAGCGGCTAAAAGAGAAGGTATTAGCGTCAATGAGTATGTCGGTAATATTCTCGCTGATGCCACAAAAGATATTATAACAGACAAAGAAATGGAAGAAAGAAGAAGAGAAACGGAAGAATTCCTGGAAAAAGTTTCCGGGAAATGGGTGGGCAATGAGACCACGGAAGAGATTATGAAGAAGATCAAAGAGGGGAGCAAGCCATGGAAAACAGTCAAGTTATGACTCAGTATCTTCTAGATACCGATATGGTTATTGATTTGATGCGATCCCCATCTTCAAAGGCCTCTCAGATGGTTCGTCAAGTGACAATGGCCACATGTTATATTGCAGATATTACTCTATATGAGTTGTATTGTGGTGCAGCTGAAAGCAATACACCCGATGCCAATTACGCCTTAATAAACTATATCAAATCCAGGTTCAAGCTCCTGAATTCCTCGGATGCATATATTGAGGCCTCTAAGCAAAAGTTGAGACTGAAGAAGTTAGGAACTCCACTAGAAGAAAAAGATCTTCTGATTGGATGTACTGCAAAAGTTCATGGTATGACGCTCGTAACCGGCAATCTTAAGCACATGTGCCGGATAGAGGGGCTGGAAGTTTGTTGCTGGCGGTAAGGTTAATCTCCGGCTTTCTTGAACAGGGTTGCAGATGTTATGTTTGTGCAATAGCCTTTAAGCTTCCCTGAATCTATATGTAGTTCTTTCAGTATTCCCAAATACTCGTTATTGCGGTAAGTGAGCATATCATTTATTTGTTCAGGAGTTAACGCATTTGAAGAGCCTTTGTAAATAGAGTCATACTTTTCTATGACATTGCATTTCAGGAGAGTGTCTGCTCGATTGGTTCCATCTAGGAAATATATGTTAGTGGAATCGTTTTCTATCAGGTAATGAGAACGGTAAGTGGTGTACTGCCCCAATTCCACATTGCCCTGCAATACAAAATCATGGTTAGACTCATCGATGAGGTGCAGAGAATTGCCCAATTCATCTGAATCTTCTGTTTGCAGTTTCCACTTAGAGAGATAAAAGCTTCCGTATTGTCCGTATTTCTCCTCAAACTTGTTTTCGTCCATTTCACTTTCAAGATACTCGTAGGCACTGTAGGCAGCCAAATATGATTTAGCAAGCTTGGGATCTGCATTGACTTTTTCATAGTTTATGTCGGCAGGAAACTTGTTGTCTATCAATATTTCAGGGATGTGACGGTCTAAAATTGCCATCTGGCTCCTTCTGCCAAAGTCTTTTGCCTTAAGGCCGGGAATGAATGTAAAGATGACTAGACAGATTGCCAAAATGTGCGCCATAAGAGAGAATCTTTCAGTTCTTTTATTCAGGAGCATCGCGATGAAAACAGTTATCAGAGAAGCAGACAGAATAAGGTAGAATCTGCTCTCGGTTAAGCCATAGTCCGATATTCGGCGATGGATACCTGTCCACATCAGAACCAGCGGAATCAAGGCTATTAACGGAAAATACCTGTAGAACCAGTTGAAAGTGCGCTTTTCAAAAGAGTGGCGGACAGACATACAGAGCAGAGTCAGGATACAGAATACAGACACCATATATGCGGTTCCGCCTTTTGGAAGATCCCAATTGAAAAGTATCCTTAAAGTGTATGCCAACAGTATTATGGCGTAGATTATAAGAGCCGGAGTAACTATATAGTTGACAATGAATTGTATAACTCTGGCTGATGTCTTTCTTACTGATTCATTTATATATAAATTGCAGGCCATCAGAGGGAATATTACCAATCCGTTAAATGCCCAAACATGCAATTGTATGATTCCAACTGGTTTGAACAGGATTCCTATCGTTCCAAAGATGGCTGTTAACAGGAGGCCGATAATGGCAGAAACAAGGCCGGCGAACAGCAACGTTCCAATAAGTGCGGTCAGGTTACTTGCAAAACTGGAATTATGCAACTTTCTGAAAGTGGTAAGCAGAAATATGAAAGACAGTACATAAATTATGACAATGTGCGATATGTACAGGTCTAAGTCAATCTTCAAGAATAATGGTACCATCACCAGAAGATATGAAGCATAGTAAGTCCATTTGAGACAAGTTTTTCCAGTTTGTCTAAATAGGCAGTTAAATGAATAGGCAATCAGAAAGATCGGGACAAAAAACACCAGAATCTGGTCATAATTCAAGGGCACATCATTATTTGAATCCATGTTTTCCCTGAATACAAACAGATGTATGAGGAATACCGTAACAGACAGCAGGGCTTCAACCGGGAATCTCTTGAAGCTGCTGATGAATCCTTTCCAAAGCGATTTGAAAAAGCCTTCTTTCTTAGGTGTGTTTTCTGTCAGTTCGCTCATTTTAAATATGTTGGGTGTGTTTACAGTTTCTTGCCGGCAAGTTCGCTGAGGCGGCTGCGCTCTCCCATAATCAGGTTGACGTGCTCAAAGAGCTTCTCTCCATACAGCTTGTCGCTGATGTGGGTAAGGCCGTTTGAATACTTGTCCAGGTATGGCTGGTCAATCTGCTGGACATCACCTGTAAAGACAATCTTGGTGCCTTCTCCCGCACGGGTGATGATGGTCTTGACCTCGTGAGGAGTGAGGTTCTGGGCCTCGTCGATGATAAAATAGGTCTTCTGGAGGCTTCTTCCCCTGATGTAGGCGAGAGGGGAGATTTCCAGTTTCTTGGTTCTGATCATCTCCTCGATCTTGATGTTTTCCTTGGAAGAAATACCGAAGTTCTTCTTGATGACTGCAATGTTGTCGTAAAGAGGCTGCATGAACGGAGCGAGTTTCTCGTCCACGCTGCCAGGAAGGAAGCCCATCTCCTCGTTCTGGAGGGTTATGACAGGCCTTGCCACCAGGATCTGCTCGTAGTGGTCTGCCTGGGCAAGTGCTCCGGCAACTGCAATAAGGGTCTTTCCTGTTCCTGCAGTTCCTGTAAGAGACACGAGCTCTACGTCTTTGTTCATTACAGCATCCATCGCGAACACCTGCTCCTCGTTTCTTGGAGAAACTCCGTACTGGGTCTGAGGCAGAACCCTTACCACCTTGCCGGTGCGGGCGTCGAAACGGGCAAGGATGATGTAGTCGCGTATAGGGTCGCGGTCTTCCCCGTTCATATTGAGGTACTCGTCCTCGCCGTTGTTAGGATCTACATCCACGTGTGTGGTAGGGATTCTGAACAACTGGTTGAAAGCCGGTTTCGTATTGAGTTTCAGGTCTTTGAAATCCACGCCGTCTCCGTTCATAAGGGTGTGGATGGCTTTCAGCGGAACGTTTGTAAGAGGGATCACGCGGTCATAGTCCTGGGTGAACTTCTCCTCGCGGATATGGTCGTTGAGGTAGTCCTGGGTGAACATTCCCAGAGCCTTGGCCTTAAGGCGGAGGTTAACGTCCTTGGTCACGAGGCAGACTGTGCGGTCAGGGAACTGGTTCTTGTACCAGATGGCTGTTGCAAGTATCCTGTGGTCAGGAACATCGTTGGTAAAACAGTCTTTCAGTTCGTCAGGGAAGGGGCGGTTAAGGGAAATTATTATTGTACCCATACCAGGGCCCAGAGAAAATCCTTTCTCAGGGTCGTACAGACGCTTTTCGGAAATCTCGTCCGCCTTCCTCACAAACTCGCGGGCATTGTAGTTGATTGTACCGTCTCCTTTCTTGAACTTGTCAAGTTCCTCCACAACTGCCAGAGGAATTACCAGGTCGTTCTCCTGGAACTTGAAAATGGAGCGCCAGTCGTGCAGCAGCACGTTGGTGTCAAGCACGAAAATCTTTGGCTGTCTGGTCTTTACCTTAATGACAGTTTCCAGTCCGCCAATCTTTTTGCCCTTTGCCTTGGTTGTAGTCTTCTTCGTCCTGGTCTTGGTGGTTTTAGCGGTAGTGCTTTTCCTTCTTTCCGTCTTAGTCTCTTTCATATTGAATGTTTTTAATTTTTCTCAGCGATGTGTTATTTCTTGTTTTCAAGGCACCATTTAACAGCAGCCCTGAACATCTCTATCCAAGGGGTTACTTGGTCGGAGTCCCTTCTGCCGTCAGGATAATATGCCCAGTTCCAAGGTCTTATGCAGCGCTCAGGGTGAGGCATCATTGCAAGGTGCCTTCCGTCCGGGGAGCATACTCCGGCTATTGCAAATGGAGAGCCGTTAGGGTTGGCAGGGTACTTGTCATAGGTGTACCTGAGAGCAATATCCATATCCGGGGTCTTGCCGTCCGACGAGATTCCAAATATTCCTTTTGCTTTCCTGATAGTCTGTGAAAGGTTGTCCGATGAACGTTCTATGTGCTGTGCAGGGAAGCTGAACCTTCCCTCTCCGTGAGCCACCCAGATTCCCAGGCGGCTGCCTTCCAGAGGCTTTAGCAGGATGGAATTGCTCTTTGGAATCTCCACTCCAACAAATCCGCTCTCGAACTTGTGGGAAATGTTGTGGAGCATCTTCGGCGATTTCTCTCTATGGTCAGGAGTTATGAGCCCGAGTTCCGCCATCAGCTGGCAGCCGTTGCAGATACCCAGGGAGAGTGTATCCTTGCGTGCATAGAAATCGTTTAATGCCTTGTTAGCTTTCTCGTTGTAGAGGAAGGCTCCTGCCCAGCCCTTGGCGCTTCCCAGAGTATCTGCATTTGAGAATCCTCCCACAAACACAATCATCTGCACGTTTTTCAGATTTTCCCTACCGCTGGTCAGGTCTGTCATATGGACATCTTTTACGCGGAATCCCGCAAGATGCAGGCACCAGGCCATTTCACGGTCTCCGTTGCTGCCTTTTTCCCGGATGATGGCTGCAATCGGAGCGCCTTTCCTGTCTGCCGGAACAGACTTGCCGGAGAATCCCTTCGGGAACTTGAACTCCAGTGGCTGCTTCTTGAAATTGGCGGCTCTCTGGCGGGCGCAAAGGGCGTTTGTCTGGCGGAGTTCCATCTGGTAAGATGTTGAATACCAGACATCCCTCATCTTGTCTATGTTGATTCTGTATGTGTTCAATATGTTGATTCTCCTCTTGGCGGAATAGCGTCCGATTCTCATCATATACACTCCTTCCGGATGCTTTTCGTCCGCCAGGGAGGCCAGGATCTTGTCCACAGCCTTGAGCTTGCTGTCTCTAATCTGGAGAATTACTCCCGGCCGCTCGCTGAAGAAGAATTCCATAAGCGGCAGGCTGGCTCCGTAGAGTTCCATACCGCCATCGCGGTTTGCAAAGCACATCTCCAGCAAGGAGGTAATCATTCCGCCGGCTCCGATGTCGTGGCCAGAGAGTATAAGCTTCTCTTTCACGAGCTTTTGAACGGCTTCAAAGCACAGGGCGAAGTAGGCGGCGTCATCCACATCCGGAGCTTTGTCTCCGATTTGCCCGAGAACTTGGGCAAAGGCGCTTCCACCAAGTTCCGGAGCAGTACGGGTAAACGGAACGAACACGATTGTACTCTTCTCAACCGGTTTAAGCACAGGAGATACCGTGTTGCCCACATCTTCGACCGGAGCCGCTGCGGATATGATTACCGTTCCCGGAGCGAGGACCTTCTCTCCGTCCGGATAGGTCTGCGTCATGCTCATTGAGTCCTTGCCAGTAGGGACATTGATTCCCAGTTCCACAGCAAAGTCGCTGACCGCCTTGACCGCCTTGTAGAGCCTTGCGTCCTCCCCCTTGTTGCGGCTCGGCCACATCCAGTTGGCGGAAAGGGAAACGCCCTTCAGGCCATCTTTCAGAGGAGCCCATACAATATTTGTAAGCGCCTCGGCGATGGACAGTCGGCTGCCTGCGGCGGAGTCTATAAGTCCGGCTACCGGAGCGTGTCCCAGAGAGGTTGCGATACCTTCCTTGTTGTCATATCCGATGGCTGTAACTGCCAGATTGTTAAGCGGAAGCTGAATCTCTCCGCAGCACTGCTGGAGGGCAATCAGTCCGGTTACGGAGCGGTCCACCTTGTCGGTGAGCCAGTCCTTGCAGGCCACGCTTTCCAGACGGAGCACCATCTCAAGATAATCGGTAAACTTACCTGCGCTGAATTTCAGAGGGTTGAAGCGGTACTCTGATGTTTCTCCCTCCATATATGTCTTTGGAGCACTGCCGAACATATCCTTCATCTGAAGGTCGATTGCGCTCTCTCCCTTTTTCTCGTCGCGGAGAAGGAATCTGTGGTCATCAGTTACCTCTCCGATTTCATAGAATGGGGCTCTTTCCCTCTCGGCGATGTCTTTGAGCAGGGCCACGTCTTTTTCCTTGAGTGCCAGGCCCATCCTTTCCTGGCTCTCGTTGCCGATGATCTCTTTCAGGCTGAGGGTAGGGTCGCCCACAGGGAGTTTGCTGATGTCCACCTTGCCTCCGGTTTCCTCCACGAGTTCGCTTAGGCAATTCAGGTGGCCGCCGGCTCCGTGGTCGTGGACGGAGATGATTGGATTGCTGTCCATCTCGGACAGGGCCCTGATGGCGTTGTAATCCCTCTTCTGCATCTCGGCGTTTGCCCTCTGTATGGCGTTGAGTTCTATGGTGTTGCCGTACTGGCCCGTGTTAACGCTGCTGACTGCTCCGCCGCCCATTCCAATGCGGTAATTGTCTCCTCCGAGGAGTACTAGACGGTCTCCAGCAGACGGAACTTCCTTGGCCGCATCAGCCTTCTTGGCATAGCCTACGCCGCCTGCCAGCATGATAACCTTGTCGTAGCCGAACTTCGGATTGTCCTGTTCCACACCCTTCTGCTTTGCGGCATGCTCAAACGTCAGAAGCGATCCGCAGATTATCGTCTGGCCGAATTTGTTTCCGAAGTCGCTGGCTCCGTTGGATGCCTTTGTCAGAATTTCCTCAGGGCTCTGGTACAGCCATTTGCGAGGCTTGTCCTTCTGCCATGGCCTGAGAATCGGAGACGCATCCTTGGCATCAAATCTCGGATAGCTGGTCATATAAACGGCAGTTCCTGCGATAGGGAAGCTTCCCTTTCCGCCGGCCATACGGTCACGGATTTCTCCGCCCGTTCCGGTTGCGGCACCGTTAAAAGGCTCCACGGTTGTCGGGAAGTTATGCGTCTCCGCCTTGAGGCTGATGACGGTTTCCCGTTCCTTCGTCTTGAAGAACGACGGCTTGTCTCCCTTTTCCGGATAGAACATCTTGACCTTTGGACCCTGAAGGAAGGCGCAATTGTCCTTGTACGCGCTTACCACCAGGTTCGGATTGAGTTTTGTGGTCTTCTTTATCATCTGGAACAGAGATGATTCCATCTCCTTTCCGTCTATGATGAACGTACCGTTGAATATCTTGTGGCGGCAGTGCTCGCTGTTTACCTGGCTGAATCCGAAGACCTCGCTGTCTGTCAGCGGACGGCCTATCTTCTTTGCCAATCCCTCGAGGTACCCGATCTCGTCCTTGCTCAGAGCAAGTCCTTCCTTCTTGTTGTATCGTGCCAGATCCTTGATGTAGACCACCTTGTCCGGCTTCTTGTTAACAGTAAAAATCTCCTGGTCAAGTCCCTCGTAGAGCCTCTGCAGCATTTTGTCATAAACCGCAGCACCCTTGTCAAAGACAGTAGGGAAGTATTCCTCCATCCTCACGATTCCCGGAATGTTCATATTCTGGGTAATCTCCACGGCAGTTGTGCTCCAAGGGGTTATCATCTCCCTTCTCGGGCCGGTAAACTTGCCCGCCACAGCCTCTCCCGGAAGCAGCCTGGCATCGCCGAGCAACCATTTCAGAGCATCTATATCCTTGTCAGATAGTCTTTCAGAACACTTTACGGCAACAACGCTGCCCACTTTTGACTTGAAGAACAGAATCATATCGCAGAACATAATATCCTTGCGAATTTACGCATAAAAACCATAGGTTTTGCACCAAAAACGCTCCTTGCAAACAGTTTTTATCAACTTGACCCTGTTGATAAGATCTAAGAGCTCCCGGTGGTCCAGCTGTGGTGTCACTGGTGTCGTTTTCAGGGGAAATCCGTACCCGGTGGTCCAACCGTGGTGTCACTGGTATCGTTTTTAGGGGAAATCCGTACCCGGTGGTCCAGGTGTGGTGTCACCGGTATCATAGATCAACGGGAAATGTTTAATTTTGTATGTGTATAGTTTACGTGGCAGTATGACAGACAGCGAATACAATAAAGTGCTGGAGGAAATCTACGAGCGGTTTCCTTCTTTCCAGGTTGTAGGGGACAGGGCCTACAAGCCCGGCCTTGAGAATATGCTGGAGCTTGACAAGGCTCTGGGATATCCGTCCAGGGATTTCCGTGCTGTGCATGTTGCCGGCACCAACGGCAAAGGCTCAGTAAGCCACATGATAGCCTCTGCCCTGATGCAACTTCCAAAGAATCCAACGTGCACTCATCATAGCAATCCGGACAATGCGAATCCATCAGACAATTTGTCAAGACAATCTGTTGGCAGAACTCTTCGGGTGGGTCTTTATACATCCCCACATCTTGTGGACTTCCGTGAAAGGATCAAGGTCAACGGCCAAATGGTTGAGAAAGAGTGGGTCTATGATTTCCTCACCAGCAACAAGCCTCTGTTCGAGGAACTTAACGCATCGTTCTTCGAGATAACTACCGCCATGGCATTCTGCTGGTTTTCTTTCTGCAAGGTGGATGTGGCGGTGATTGAATGCGGGCTTGGCGGCCGTTTGGACAGCACCAACATCATAACCCCGATGGCCAGTGTCATCACCAACATCGGGTTTGACCACATGCAGTATCTTGGCAATACCCTCCAGGAGATTGCAGCGGAGAAGACTGGTATCATCAAGCCTGGAGTTCCGGTCATAATCGGGGAGACAGGGGAAGTCGAAAGAGTTTTTGTTGACAAGGCATCTGGCTGTGCAACAGATATTTACTTCGCTGAGAAACTGAATCCTTACAACCTGTCTCCGGACGGCATTTTCCGCAGTTTTTCCCATCGCGATATAGATAACAGGGAAGAGGCTCTCAAGTCTGTTGTTAGCCTTGCCACTTGCCTTCTGGGCAGCGTGGATATGGAGAATATGGATCTCAAGGGAGACTGCCAGAAGAAGAACATCAAGACTGTATGCGCTGCTCTAGCCGTCCTTATCCGCAAGATTGCAGATGAAAACTGCCAGGATCTTTCGGAGCGCACAATAACGGAGATGGTGGAAGCCATAGAGAACGCCGCCAAGATTACCGGCCTCAGGGGCAGATGGGAGTGCTTCAGCGATAATCCACTCATCATCTGCGACATAGGCCATAACGCCCATGGAATGAAAGTCCTGATGCCGCAGGTGGAGCGCACCTATGCCCAGCGGCTAAATGAGTTCTCCACGGAACCTGAAAGTCCCGGACATAATCCAGAGGCAATTCCAGAAAGACCGCGTCTTATAATGTTCTTCGGAGTTATGAAGGACAAGGATCTGACTGCAGAGGTGGAATTCTTGCCAAGGGACGCTTTCTACCTCTATGTAAACGCATCCACTCCGAGAGCTCTTCCGGCCGCAGATCTTATGGAAAAGATGCGGGCATATGGCTTCAGGGGAGAAGTACCAGATTCTGGAAGCATTCAGGCCGGCCTTCAGTGGATTAAGGATAATGCCCGTTCACAGGATTTTGTCTTCATCGGCGGCAGCTCCTACGTGGTGGCGGAAGTACTGGCAAACTGGTAGAATCATTGTTCTGAATAGCCCTGAAAGGGATTTAAAAGATTTTTTCAAGAAAAGACTTGCAAGTTTGGAAAATTGCACTACCTTTGCAGTCCCAATTCGGCCGTAGTGGCCACGATTCGGGAGCTTAGCTCAGTTGGTTTAGAGCATCTGCCTTACAAGCAGAGGGTCATAGGTTCGACTCCTATAGCTCCCACTAAAAAAGCCTTTCAGAGATTTCTGAGAGGCTTTTTCTTTTGCTTTACACTTCTATGATTGTCGGGCTGTGGCCGGACAGCTCAGCGATTTTCAGGAGGTGGTCCGTCGGAATCTTCATATAGCTGGTCAGGGTGCCGTCAGGGCAGCCGATGAAGTCCAGGTTGTCCAGCACATCCTTGTCTATAATGTAGCGTACCTTATGCTCCGGATCCATCAGCAGGCAGAAAACCGTTGCAGCGCCATGCTCGGCACCCATCATTTCCATAAGCTTGTCCGACGGGGCGAAAGATACTCTTGAAATCTGCAGAGCCTTCCCAAAGTCCTTGGTGCTGAATGGCTTGCTCCCTCGGGTGATGAACAGGTAGAAGGTGGTTTGCTGGCGGTTGCAGAGGAATATGTTCTTTACGACCTCGCATCCCAGCTTTTCTCCAATGGCAATGCAATCTTCCATACTTGCTGCAGGGGAGTTGTCCACCCGCTTAAATGCGGTTCCCAGAGTGGACAGGGCGGCATACGCTTTCTCCTGGAGCGGGTTGCTCATCCGCTCCGGAGGAGTTGTAATAATATCGCTGACTTGAATCAAAGATTCGCTATTTCTTCGTGGCAGGCCTCTTGTAACCATCTTTCTCGGCACGTGCAGCCATCTTGGAGATTCTCTTTTGAGTGTCCGGGTGAGAAGAGAAGAGGTTGTTTACTGCGCTGGAAGTGTTGGAGTTGGCGTTAAGGCTCTCGAGCTTCTCAAATGCCATTGCCATGTAGTAAGGATTCTTGCCGTTCTTTACCAGGAAGTCATATCCGTAATCGTCTGCCTCGCTCTCCTGCTTGCGGGAGAATGAACTGCCGGCAAGCTGCTGGCCAAGGTCGCCGAGCTGGGAAGCGGAAAGTGATGCAATTGTTCCTCCGGCTGCCATAAGGCCGTAACGGGCTGCTACCACGAGCATCGCCTGCTGGAACTGCTTCTTGGTGTGCTTGAGGCCTACGTGGCCTATCTCGTGGCCCAGAACGCCCAGTACTTCATCGTCTGTCATAAGGTCCATAAGGCCGGTGTAAACCCTTACGCTTCCGTCTGCGCATGCGAATGCGTTAACCTGGTTGGTCTTGTAAACCTTGAAGTTCAGAGGAGTGCCGTCCACCTCGGTGATTCCGGCTGTGAGTTTCCTAAGACGTTTGGTGTAAGGATCGTTTTCGCCGAGAACGGTGTTCTGCTTGTCTTCGTTGGCAATGTACTGGCCTACATAAGACTTGATTTCCGCATCGGAGAGGGTTGCGGCCTGGATGGCCTGCACGCCGCCGGCCAGAAGAGCCTCGGTGTTAAGAGTTCCGCAGGATGAAGTGGAAAATACTGCTGCGAGCACGATAATTGCTGTGGATAATGCTCTAAAAGTTTTCATGATTGAGGTATTTGTTTTTGTAAATATTTCTGTTGATAACTATGTAGTTTTTGAAGAGGAATCTTATGCAGGTTTTTATTAAATTTGTACGATTGCAACAAACGGCGTAAAACCGCCCACAAGTCTGAAACAAATTTATGAAAAAAATGAAAGCAATACAATTATCTCTGCTTGCTGTTTTATCGTTGGCGCTGATGAGCTGTGGTCAGCTGGTCAAGGAAAACCTCCCGCAGAAGATCGATGATTTTGTGATCAAGGCCCAGGTGAACTGCAAAGACTACACTCAGGCCGACTGGGAGAATTCATTGAAGGAATACGAGGCCCTGATGGAGGAATACGGCAAGAAGGAGAGCACTTTCACCGCAGAGGAAAAGCAGAAGGTGGCCAACGCCGCCGGCCGCTATCATGCTCTGCTTGTGGAGAATGCGATTGACCAGTCCTCGGAGGAGATCAAGGCCATCATTCAGGAACTGGCAGACCAGGTTAAAATGCTTCCGGCCTTTGTGGACGGCTTCAAGGACGTGTTCGAAGGGGATTCTGTAAAGCTTGAGAATATATTCAGCGATATCTTCGCCTCTGATCCGGTGAAGGAAATCCTCGGCAGCATAGGCTCCCTTTTCGGCGGCATTGGCAGCGCATTAGGCGGTGAGGAGGAGATAGAGACCGTGGTTGACACCCTCGGCCCGGCAGAACCTCTGGATGTCGCACAGTAAATAATTAAGAAATCAATCCAACAATTTCATAATGAAAGGAATAGTTCTGGCAGGAGGCTCAGGCACAAGACTTTACCCGATTACAAAGGGGGTGAGCAAGCAGCTTCTTCCCATTTACGACAAACCGATGGTCTATTACCCGATTTCCGTGCTGATGCACGCTGGAATCAGGGATATCCTAATAATTTCCACCCCGGAAGACATGCCTTCTTTCCGCAGGCTTCTCGGCGATGGAAGCAACTTTGGAGTTCGCTTCAGCTATGAGGTGCAGCCGTCTCCTGACGGTCTGGCGCAAGCATTCATAATTGGAGAAAAGTTCATCGGAGACGACAGTGTCTGCCTGGTTCTGGGAGATAACATCTTCTATGGCAACAACTTCTACACCCTGCTGAAAAATGCTGTGAATAACGTGGACAACGGAAAGGCCACGGTATTCGGATACTGGGTAAATGATCCTCAGCGATATGGCGTTGCGGAGTTCGACAAGGACGGCAACGTGCTCAGCATCGAGGAAAAACCAAAGGAGCCAAAGAGCAACTACGCCGTTGTGGGCCTGTATTTCTACCCGAACAGCGTGGTGGAGATTGCCAAGAACGTGAAGCCTTCCTGGAGAGGGGAGCTGGAAATCACTTCCGTCAACCAGGAGTATCTCCGCCGCGGAGAACTGAAGGCTGAAAAGTTCGGCTACGGCTTCGCCTGGCTGGATACTGGAACGCACGACTCTCTGTACCAGGCAACTAACTTCGTGCAGGTGCTGGAAGTAAGGCAGGGCATCAAGATCGCCTGCCTGGAGGGCATCGGCTTTGCCAAGGGATGGATCACCCCTGAGCAGTTGAAGGAGATTGCCGCTCCAATGGCAAAGAACCCGTACGGCCAGTACCTTCTGGACTTGGCAGACGGAAAGATACAACTGGATGTGTAACGTTTATTCGAATTAAACGGATACGAAGAATCTGAGATTGAGAGTTATGGAGATTATAAAGACAGACATAGAGGGCGTATTGATTCTCAAGCCCCGCATTTTCGGAGACGACAGGGGATATTTCTTCGAGAGCTACAATAAAAAGCTGCTCAGCGAGTTGGCACCGGAGATCCCGGAGTTCGTGCAGGACAACCAGAGCTATTCCACATACGGAGTGGTGCGTGGACTGCATTTCCAGAAAGCCCCTTACTCACAGGCTAAACTTGTAAGGGTTGTAAGCGGAAAGGTGCTGGATGTGGCTGTGGACTTGAGACCGGGATCCAAGACATTCGGGAAGCACGTATCAGTGGAACTCAGCGGAGAAAACCAGCTCCAGTTCTTCATTCCTGAAGGCTTTGCCCACGGTTTTTCCGTCCTGAGCCACGAGGTGGTGTTCCAGTACAAGTGCAGCCGCTTCTACAACAAGGAATCCGAGGGCGGAATCATCTTCAACGACAAGACCCTTGGCATAGACTGGGGCATTCCTGAGAAGGATATGATCCTCAGCCCTAAGGACTTGATTCATCCGACCTTTGCCCAGTACATGGAAACCCTTTAGTTTAAAGAAAGAAATAATATGAGAGGAAGGGACGATTTGAAAAACATTCTGGTGACTGGCGCCAACGGGCAGCTGGGCACATCCCTGGCTCTGATGGCCAATAGCGGGGATGCCCATTTCTTCTTCACCGATGTTGACACCCTGGACATTACGGACTACAAGGCTGTCCGTAATTACATGAAGGACAATCATATAGATATAGTGATAAACTGCGCCGCCTACACCAATGTGGATAGGGCTGAGGATGATAGGGAGCTGGCGTTCAAGATCAACGCAGAGGCTCCGGGCAACCTTGCCAAGGCCTGCAGGATAGGGAATGCTGCCCTCATACACATTTCCACGGACTATGTGTTCGGGAAGGAGCGTTCCACACTTCCGAGGACGGAAGAAGTCAAGCCTTCTCCGTCCGGGATTTACGGTGAGAGCAAACTGGAGGGCGAAAGGCGGATAATCGCTGAGCTTGAAGGAAATGGCGTTCCGCAAAAGCAGGCAGACAGGGCACGTTACGCCATCATCAGAACCGCCTGGCTGTATTCGGAATACGGCAAGAACTTCGTGAAGACGATGCTGGGCCTCTTCTCCACAAAGGACAAGCTGAGCGTGGTATTCGACCAGGTGGGAACGCCGACCTATGCCGGAGACCTTGCCGCCGTGGTTTACCGCATCGCAGTGGAGATGGCCTGCGGAGACTTCCGCAAGGTGGATAACGGAATCTATAACTTCACCGACGAGGGAGTTTGCTCGTGGTATGACTTTGCAACCGCCATCGCTGAGCTAAGCGGTTCTGAATGTAAGGTATTGCCTTGTCACTCAGACGAATACCCGAGCAAGGTAAAGCGTCCGAGCTTCTCGGTTTTGGACAAGAGCAAGATCAAGCAGCGGTTCCAGATAGAGATTCCTCACTGGAGGGAATCGCTGAAAATATGCCTTAAAGGATTAAAAGGATAAATATGAAAGCAATACTGATAACCGGAGGGGCCGGATTCATTGGCTCGCATGTGGTGAGGATGTTCGTAAAGAAGTATCCGAGAACCAAGATCATCAATTACGACAAGCTGACTTACGCCGGCAACCTGTCTAATCTCAAGGACATAGAAAACCGCAGGAACTATGTGTTCGTAAAGGGCGATGTGTGTGATTACAAGAAGGTTATGGCCACTCTCAAGGAGTACGGAGTAGACGGCATAATCCATTTTGCGGCGGAGAGCCACGTGGACCGCAGCATCAAGGATCCGTTTGCTTTTGCCAAGACCAACGTTATCGGAACGCTGACTCTGCTCCAGGCCGCAAAGGAGTTCTGGGGCTGCACCCTGGCAAATGCCGCCCAAAGTGAGAAGAAACACCGTTTCTACCACATCTCCACGGACGAGGTTTACGGATCTCTGAAGTTCGACAAGAGGCTATTCAAGGAAAGCGACCGCTACGAGCCGCATTCCCCGTATTCCGCTTCCAAGGCATCTTCAGACCATTTCGTAAGGGCTTATCACGACACATTTGGCCTTCCGGTTGTGCTCACAAACTGCAGTAATAACTACGGTCCGTACCAGTTCCCGGAGAAACTTATCCCTCTGATGATTAACAACATAGAGAACAACCGCCCGCTTCCTGTCTACGGCAAGGGCATCAATGTAAGGGACTGGCTATATGTGGAAGACCATGCAAGGGCTATCGACCTGGTGTTCCACAAGGGAACGGTAGGGGAAACCTACAACATCGGCGGACTGAACGAGTGGCGCAACATAGACATCGTGAACCTCCTCATCAAGATTGTGGACAAGCATCTGGGCCGCAAGCCAGGCACTTCCAAGAAGCTGATAACCTACGTTGCAGACCGCGCAGGCCA
Source organism: Bacteroidales bacterium (assembly GCA_017550655.1). GTDB lineage: Bacteria > Bacteroidota > Bacteroidia > Bacteroidales > UBA932 > Egerieousia. The sequence goes on from JAFZOK010000024.1 coordinate 321,950, forward strand.
CGATCTCCGCTACGCAATAGATTCCTCCAAGCTCCGCAAGGAACTGGGCTGGAAGCCTGAAACCAGCTTCCCTGAAGGCATAGAGAAGACAGTTGCCTGGTATCTGGAGAACAAGGAATGGGTGGAGAACATTACAAAGGGAGCATACAAGCGCTATTACAAGGATATGTACTCCAACCGAAAATAAACGGATAATAAACGTTTAAAAACGGATAACACGGATAAATCAGAAAAGCAATAAACATAAACGGGTATGAAATTCTTTATAGACACAGCCAATCTTGAGCAGATCCGCCAGGCTCAGGCTCTCGGAATTCTTGACGGAGTAACCACTAACCCTTCTCTTATGGCAAAGGAAGGAGTAAAAGGCAAAGAGCAGATTTTCAAGCACTACAAGGCCATCTGCGATATGGTTGACGGTCATGTGAGCGCCGAGGTTTTCTCCACGGACTATGAGGGAATGATCGCTGAGGGAGAGGAACTCTACCAGATTGATCCTGCCAAGATAACCATCAAGCTTCCTTGCACCGAGAATGGCATCAAGGCTGTAAAGTATTTCTCCGGCAAAGGCTACAGGACAAACTGCACGCTGGTGTTCACCGTTGGACAGGCTCTTCTGGCAGCCAAGGCAGGTGCCACCTTCTGCAGTCCGTTCATCGGCCGTCTGGACGACATCGGAGAGGACGGAATCCAGCTTATCGAGCAGATTGTGGATATGTACACATACTACGGCTTCGAGACTCAGGTGCTGGCTGCTTCAATCCGCCATACGAACCACATACTCAGGTGCATAGAGGCCGGAGCAGATGTTGCCACTTGCCCGTATAAGTCCATCATCGGCCTGATCGACCATCCACTCACCACCAAGGGTCTGGACATTTTCTGCAAGGCAGCAGACTCTATGAAGTAACCTGTCATGTATGTCGGATAACCTGAAACAAAAGGCAATAAGCGGAGCGAGGTGGGGTTTCATCGAGAACCTCTCCTCGCTTGCCGTTACTTTTGTTGTGGCCCTGATTCTTCAGAGGTGGTTCCTGTCTCCCCAGGAGTTTGGGCTCATAGGTCATCTGGCAATTTTCATCGCGATATCCATTTCCTTTATAGACAACGGGTTCTCGGCAGCCCTGATCAAAAAGCTGGAGCCGGCAAAGGAAGATCTGTCCACCACCTTCCTCACGAACTTTTTCATCAGCCTGATATGCTTCGGCATACTGCAGCTGGCGGCACCGTTCATTTCAAATTACTTTAACGAGCCGCAGCTGGAGAAGCTTCTGAGAGTTCTATCCTTTGTCTTGATAATCAATGCAGTATCCATCATACAGAGAGTTTTGCTGATCAAGGCGGTGGATTTCCGTAGCCTTACCATCTGCTCCGTTACCGCTTCGGTAGTGAGTGGCATCGTGGGCATCTGGATGGCATTCAAGGGATGGGGAGTATGGAGCCTTGTGGGACAGCAGCTTTCCCGCCAGGGTGTCAACACCATAATGCTTTGGATTGTAGGCACCTGGAAGCCTAGCCTCAGGTTCTCCGGCAAAAGTTTTCGGGAACTCTTCTCCTACGGCAGCAACGTCCTGGTTACCGGACTCCTTGATACAATCTTCAAGAACATCTATTTCCCGGTTATCGGAAAGGGATTTGGAACCGCGACTCTTGGACAGTACACCAACTCCGAGAAATACAGCAACGTTACATCCAACAACCTCTCCCAGGTTGTGCAGCGTGTTAGTTTCCCGGTCCTCAGCAAGGTTCAGGACGATGATGTCCGCCTCAAGAGGGTCTTCAGCACCATCCTTAAAGTGGTGATGGCAGTGTCCGTTCTGGTAAGCTTCTGTCTTTCAGCCATCTCGTATCCGTTTATCGTTGGACTTGTAGGAGAAAAATGGGCTCCGGCAGCCCATATCCTGTCGATCATCTGCCTTGCTGGAGCCTTCTATCCGGCACATTATCTCTACCAGAACATCCTTCAGGTAAAAGGCAAGATGCGCCAGTACCTGATTCTGGACATCCTCAAGAAAGTCCTGATGGCAATTTCCATAGTAATCGGAATTATCCTCAAGGACCTGGACGTTCTCCTGTGGGGCATGGTGGCCGCTTCCATACTGACACTTGTAATCTACGCCTTTTACTCCGGCAGGGCAATCGGCTACAGCCCGCTGGAGCAGTTGAGAGACCTCCTCCCAATGTTCTTTATCTGCGTAATAATCTCACTGATAGTTGGTTTGGCATCAGGCTTCTTCCTGTATTTCATCAAGGATGTGTGGTTAGACATCACCTGGACCAACCTTGCCGCAGTGGCTGTCGGCCTGATTGTAGGCGCACTTCTGATTCTGGCATTTTACAAGTTTCTCCCGAAGAAAGAGGTCCAGGAAATCAAAAACCTCCTTTCCGTCTGGAAGAAAGGCGAATAAAATGGGAACTGGAGCAAAACCATCGGGAATAGCCGTCATAATCACGGTCTACAACAAGGAGGCATTTCTCCGCGATGCCATTGAAAGCGTCCAGACTCAGCGTCTCGGCACCTCCATAACCATCTCCACTTCAGCTCAACAGACTTCCCTACAGCAGACTTTCTCAATAATTCTCTGCGACGACGGCTCTACGGACAAATCCCGTGATATTTGTGCTGAATATGCTGCCCGATACTCTTCCGTTTATGACATAACTGACGGAGTGCATCGCGGAGTAGTGGGAAACTTCCTTCACTGCCTGGAATTTGCACTCTCGCTTAATGTTCAGTATATCAGCCAGCTGGATAGCGATGATATTCTCGCCGATCCGGACTTCCTCGCCCGTCAGACATCCTTCTTGGACTCTCATCCGGAAGCCCAGGCTGCCTGCAGCAAATTCTTCCTGATAGGGGAGAAAGACACTCTGAAGGATGCCCGTAAGATGTTTCCAGGCAGCATTTTGACTGGAGCGGATGGGGTTGCATATTACCGGGATCTGAAAATCACTCCAAAGGTGCTTCTGACAAAGAACAACACACTGGTTGCCGGAGGTGTGACCTATCGGGCAGCTCATTTAAGGGAGTATCTGGATACGTTCGCCTCTAAAGAAGACGCTACACAGGATCTTCCGCTATGGCTTTTCCTCTCACAGAAGGGTAGTTTCTGGGGAACTGACATTCAGTCTCTTGCATACCGCAACCTGGCAGAGAGCGTAAGCCGGTCGGAAGACATAGAAACGCAATTGAAATTCCAGCAGGCATCGCTGAGCACCCGCCTCCGTTTCATAAAGTGTATGGGACTGGAAAGGCATGAGACGAAGGCCAGGCGACTGTACCAGAAGAAGATGCTGCGCCACTACGCAAAGCTCTCACCAAAGAATTATCCCAAGCAGTTTAAGCAAGCCCTCAAGGCTAATCCATCCCTTCTGTTCTCCAGAGACTTATGGCGCTCCCTCGGCGTATATCTCAAAAACCGCTAAATATCTTAATCCATTTGCGGCTGCCGAGGTTGCGGATGACCGGGTACTCCTCCTTGCATTTTAGAGCTGCCCACTGGCGTGGATTGAAGCGTTTGAAGGTCGTTGGATCTATGTGGTAGGTGACGGGCTGCATAGAACCCACATGCTCAAACCCTAGTTTGCGGTAGGCATCCCCGTCGCTCCATTCGTTGTCAGAGTAGCTCATCACCTCAAATTCTGCACTTTGCCGGCTTTCTAACTCTGCAATTTTCCGGTATTCCTCAACTCTTGCCCTTGCAGAATCTTCTTTTGAATGTTTGGAACGGACATCCCGGACGAATTGTTCCAGGACCTTGCCCATTCCGCCGGCAATCCGCACGTCCGGCAGGCAGGCGTAACGGGTCCACTCGTATTTTCTGCCAGGTCCTTCTTTTTGGGGTGGGACCTGACAGTTTTTCCCGGGATTTTCTGCTAGGTCCCCCTCAAATTTCAGGGACCTGACAGTTTTATGCGGCTGGTAGGTTTGCTTGAACTGGGCGGTGGCAATGATATCGTTCTTGTAGAGAAGCAGATAGCTGGTCTGGCCTTTAAGATAGCCGTATGTGTGGAAGGTGTCCAGGAACTTCCGGAGCTTGGAGTTGAAGGCTTCCGGGCTGAGGCCGTGCTCCCTGCAGTTTTCCACGGAAACCACTTTGCAGAGCCGTGCGTGGATCCTCCTGAACTTCCCCAGGCGGGAGAGCAGCCTCTGCGATGTTACGCTCCGTGCGCACCTCCACCGGTCCTCATACAGATACACGCACTCCTTCCCGTTTCCAGTGCAGTCACCCTCTACAGTATTTCCATTCCCAGCAGCATTCTTTTTTTGACATTGCTGTCCCAGGGGAACGAGTATCAGGTCAAGGGGTTTGGAGGGGAAGCTGATGCGGTTTCCCTCACATGCAAACTCTATCCCCTGGCTTTTCAGAAAGCCGGTCACTTCTTCTATGAAAGATAAAATTTGCATAAGAAAATTTTAATCCATATTTTTGCAGCCCTAAAGTCCGTTAAGGATTTGGAGATCCGCTAGCTCAGTTGGTAGAGCACAACACTTTTAATGTTGGGGTCTCGGGTTCGAGCCCCGAGCGGGTCACACAAGGCTCAGACTAAAAGTCTGGGCTTTTTTGTTAGGATTTGGGCTTTGCTTTTTTGTATTTATTCTTAGCTCCTGAATCCCGAAGGTATCCCATACATGTTTTCTCTTCGTAGTCAAGTTCGTTTATAATCGCCTTATTGATGAAGTCATTGATTGTTGTTCCAATTGAAGCTGCAATGTTAGCCACGCGTGCATGCAGTTCCGACGGCATTCTAAGATTCAACTTGCCGCTGTACGGCTTTGCTGGTTCAATTCCTTCATCTGCACAACTTTCAAGATAACTGTCGACAGCAGCAATAAAATCTGCCTTCAACTCTTCAAGGGTATGTCCTTCATACAGAATTAAAGCCTTGCCGCCAAGTCCTTGAACTTTTCCCACTAGGCAATCATCTTCTTTGCTGAACTCAACAGACCCTTTATATCCTTTATATTCCAAATAATCCATATGACAAAGGTACTAAATCTGGTACTATAATCAAAGAGAGTTTGGAGAAATCTCAGCGATGGTGGGGGTTTCGGGGATGGTGGGTTATAAGACGTTGATAATCAGTATGTCCCATATATTACTGTGTGATATGCGAGGGTAATATTTCGGATGTATTCAAAATCAGGTAGTTGCAAGCTACCATCGCCGATAACTAATCCTTTCTTCCAATGTTTTTTCTATGGCCAGAATCTACTCCAATCCTTGTTACAATTCTGGAATCGTCAAAATTTTCATACCCATAAGGTAAATTTTACGTTTTGGCATCCTTCGCTACCAATCTTTAGATAGTTTTGTCAAAACAGGATTTGATGTTTCTAATACGGAATGGATTATGATTAGGATAGAAAGCACCAAGAAACATTTAGACAAAAGGCCTCATACACGCTCAACAATGGTGAGAGATCCCGGAATGTATCATTTGTATGCCAAGCAGGTGAACGGAGAACGGATATTTTACAGGCAGTCGGATTTCAAGAAACTGATTAGTACGATTGAAGAAGCCCGGAAGAAGTTCCATTCAGATATAATCGTAGTTGTCTGTATGTCCAATCATTTCCATATGATAGTCAACTCTCCTGATATTATGGGCTTTAAGACTTTCATTGCAAGAAAGTATTGCGGTTGGTATAACGTTAGACACAAAAGAACTGGTCCCTTGTTCTATGACTCGACGATTAAAGCCTCTCCTATTTTCTATGCAGAAGCACAACGGGATAAGATTCTATACAACGCAAACAATCCCGTGAAAGCCAACTTATGTAAAAGCCCATTCCGTTACAAGTATTCGTCCTTAAAACTATTTACCAAAAAGCCAGGAATATGGAAAGAGTTAATCCAGATCAACATGGACATGATTCTAAAGTTATTCGGCACTTTAGATGATTTCAGGAAGGCATTGTCGGCAGAAATAGAGTATAAGAAGTTCGTTCGAGGTTAATAACCGGGGATGGCGGACTGTAATATGTTGATTATCAGCGCACCCCAGATATTACCGTGTGATATGCGCGGGTAATGTTTCGGATGTGTTGAAAGTCAGGCAGTTGCAAACTACCATCGCCAGGACCCCCGGATCAACGCTGGAAAGCGTTGGCTGTTGGGGTTATGTGGTGGCGGGAGGGGTTTTGGATTTAACGGTGATCTGGGAGTCGGTGTAGCCGAGCTCGATGGTTTCGCCAACCTGGAAGCGGCCGGAGATGATGGCTTCGGAGACAGGGTCTTCCACCAGTTTCTGGATGGCTCGCTTGAGAGGACGGGCACCATACTGAGGGTCATAGCCTTCTTCTGCGATGTATTTCTTGGCGGCAGGGGTAATCTTGAGCTTGTAGCCAATCTGCTCAACCCTGGAGAACAGGCCCTTAAGCTCGATGTCTATGATCTTCTCCAGATCCTCGCGGGTGAGAGGGTTGAAGAGGATCTGCTCGTCCAGACGGTTCAGGAACTCAGGCGAGAAGTGGTTCTTCAGAGCCTTGTCTATGATGCTGCGGTTCTTGGAGACGACATCCCTCTTGGTGGCAGTTGCGTAGCCTACACCCTGGCCGAAGTCCTTGAGTTCCTTGGTTCCGATGTTGGAGGTCAGGATGAGGATGGTGTTGCGGAAATCGATGTTGCGTCCGTTGGAGTCTGTCAGACGGCCCTCGTCCAGAACCTGGAGAAGGAGGTTGAAGATATCCGGATGTGCCTTCTCGATTTCGTCCAGCAGGACAACGCTGTATGGCTTGCGGCGTACTTTCTCTGAGAGTTCCCCGCCCTCGTTGTAGCCGATGTAGCCTGGAGGCGCGCCGATGAGGCGGCTGACGGAGAATTTCTCCATAAACTCGCTCATGTCTATGCGGATCAGGGAATCTTCCGTGTCGAAGAGGTTGCGGGCCAGAACCTTTGCCAACTGAGTCTTGCCCACGCCGGTAGGGCCCAGGAACAGGAACGTGCCGATAGGCTTGCCCGGATCCTTCAGGCCCGCACGGTTGCGGAGGATTGCACGGGTAACCTTGTCTATGGCCTCATCCTGTCCGATAACGCTCTCCTTTAATGTCTTGCCCATGTTCAGCAGACGGTTGCTCTCGCTCTGGGCGAGCTTCTGGATAGGAATCTTGGTACTCTGGCTCAGAACGGCCTCGATGTCCTCCTTGTCCACAACTACAGGGTTGTTCTCCATCTTGGTACGCCACTTCTTGCGGGCGGTCTCCAGCTCTTCCTCCTTAGTCTTGAGCATATCGCGGAGCATAGATGCCTGCTTGAAGTTCTTCTCACGGATGGCCTTGCTCTTTTCCGTCTGGAGGACGCTCACGGCGCTTTCCAGCTCGGTGAGGCTCTTTGGAACCTTGAGGTTCTTGATGTGGGCGCGGCTGCCGGCCTCGTCCATTATGTCCACCGCCTTGTCCGGAAGGCATCGGTCTGATATGTATCTCTGGCTCAGCGATATGCAGCTCTTGAGAGCCTCGTCTGTATAGGTTACGTTGTGATGTCCCTCGTATTTGGCCTTGATGTTCTGGAGTATGAGCAGGGTCTGGTCGAAGTCCGTAGGCTCCACCATAACCTTCTGGAAACGCCTCTCCAGGGCGCCGTCCTTCTCGATAACCTCGCGGAACTCGTCCAGGGTGGTGGCACCGATGCACTGGATCTCTCCGCGTGCCAGGGCAGGCTTGAGCATGTTGGCCGCATCCAGGCTGCCGGAAGCGCCACCTGCGCCCACGAGCGTATGGAGCTCGTCTATGAAAAGTATAACGTCGTCGTTTTTCTTCAGCTCGTTGAGTATGGCCTTCATCCTCTCCTCAAACTGGCCCCTGTACTTGGTGCCGGCAACGATGCTGCCGATGTCCAGGGAGATTATCCTCTTGTCGCTCAGAGAGTAAGGAACTTCCTTGTGGGCAATCTTGTTTGCCAGGCCCTCAGCAATGGCGCTCTTTCCCACACCAGGCTCGCCGATGAGGATAGGGTTGTTCTTCTTCCTGCGGCCCAGGATCTGGGCCACGCGGTCAATCTCGCTGTCACGGGCGACCACAGGGTCCAGCTCGTCGTTGGCAGCGGCCTTGGTAAGGTCGAATCCGAAGCTGTCCAGCACCGGAGTCTTGCTCTGGGTTGCCGTGGTCTGGCTCTGGCGAACGCCTCCCTCCCCGTCTGAAGCGGCAAAGCTGTCCGCGCTCTGGCCTCCTTCGGAATCCCCGCTGGCTGCAGGACCAGCAGAGGAAATGCCTCCCAGAAGATCGTCAGAACTTGCCCGTGGAGCCTCTGGAGCATCGGCCTCAGGCCCGATGTTCTTTATAGTAGCGTAATGTATGCCCTGCATGTGCAGATAGTCGATAGCCGCCGTACTGTTGCCCCTCATAATGGCCAGCAGAAGGTGCAGGCTTCCCGGAGACGGAGACTTCAGGCTCCTGGCCTCCAGGTACATAAGCTTCAGTGCCGTGCTCGCGGCCGTGGACAGGGCTATCTCGTTGGCCTTGCTCTCCGGAACGGGCTCTCCCTTGCCGATGGTGTCCTCGATGGACTTTTTCATCGCGGAGATGTCTATCCCCAGTTCCAGCAGCCTTGCAACCGCCGCGTTGTCCGAGTGGCGTATCATTCCCAGCACCAGATGGTCCGTTGTAAGGACATAGCTTCCGAGCCTAATCGCTTCCTCCTTGGAGTAGGCGATTATGGCGTTGAGTATTTCAGGAAAATCGATATACATTGCGCTAACTATATATTTGAAGTAAAGATACGAAAAATTGCCGTCAAACGGGTATTTTGGCGGATTTTCTTCCTTAAGGAAGACTCCCGGAAATTCACGGCCGAAAAGTTTGGAAAAATGGCGCGGATTCCGTAAATTTGAAAGTTAAAATTAAAGAGGTATAAATGGACGAGAACAAGGATTTGAACGGCACACCCGTGCCTGAGGAGGAGGGCGGTTTCAACCACGGAATTATCCAGAGGATAAACATAGAGGATCAGATGAAGACTGCTTACATCGACTACTCTATGAGCGTAATCGTGTCCCGTGCTCTTCCAGATGTAAGAGATGGTCTGAAGCCTGTACACCGCAGGATTCTTTACGATATGGGCAAGGAGCTGAACATCACCTCCGGCGGCCAAACCAAGAAGTCCGCCCGCGTGGTTGGAGACGTTCTGGGTAAGTTCCACCCGCACGGAGACAGCAGCGTTTACGACGCGATGGTCCGCCTGGCCCAGACCTGGAACATGCGTTACCCGCTGGTGTTCGGCCAGGGTAACTTCGGTTCTGTAGGAGGAGACCCTCCTGCAGCTCAGCGATATACGGAGGTTAAACTTATGCCGGCAGGCGAGGAAGTCCTCAAGGACCTGGAGAAGGACACTGTGGATTTTGTGCCGAATTTCGACGGCGAGTATATGGAGCCGACCGTGCTCCCTGCAAAGCTTCCGCTTCTTCTGATAAACGGAACAAACGGTATCGCCGTAGGTATGGCAACCATGATGCCGCCTCACAACCTCACCGAGGTCTGCGACGGCATAATCGCTTACATCGATAACCCTAATATAGACACCGAGGGCCTTATGCAGTACATCAAGGGTCCGGACTTCCCTACGGGCGGCACCATTATGGGCCTTCAGGGAATCAAGGACGCCTACGAGACCGGCAAGGGCCGCATCATCATCCGCGGAACCACGGACATCGAGGTTAACGAAAAGTCCGGCCGAGAAACCATCGTGATCAAGGAAATCCCGTACATGGTCAACAAGAACGAGCTGATCAAGCAGATTTCCCAGATGGTGGACAACAAGAAGATAGAGGACATCGTATATGTAAACGACGAGTCTGACCGCAAGTCCGGCATGCGCCTGGTTGTCAAGCTCAAAGTTGGCGCCGTAAGCCAGGTGGTTGTGAACAACCTCTTCAAGCATACCGAGCTCCAGAGCAGCTTTGCAGTGAACAATGTTGCCCTGGTGGATGGACGTCCTCGTCAGCTCAACCTCAAGCAGCTGATCAAGTACTATGTGCGCCACCGCCACGACGTTGTGGTACGCCGCCTGAAATTCGACCTGAAGAAAGCCCAGGACCGCGTCCACATCCTTGAAGGCCTGTGCATTGCACTCGACCACGTGGACGAGGTAATCAAGATAATCCGCGAGAGCGAGACCGTTGAGGCCGCAAAGGCAGCTCTCTGCGCTAGATTCGGCCTGACCGAGATCCAGGCAGCCGCCATCGTCGAGATCAGGCTCCGCCAGCTGGCCAAACTCGAGAAGAAGAAACTGGAGGATGAGCTTGCAGAGCTCCGCGCCCTGATCAACAAGATCAACACCATCCTCGGCGATGTAAAACTCCAGATGGGCATCATCAAGGAGGAACTCGAGGAAGTGAAGAAGAAGTTCGGCGACGAGCGCCGCACCCAGATACATCCGGACGAGAGCGAGTTCAACTACGAAGACATAATCGCAGATGACGATATGGTGATCACCATCTCCCATCTCGGCTATATCAAGCGTACTCCTCTTACAGAATATCGCCTCCAGAATCGCGGAGGAAAGGGAAGCCGCGGCTCAGCCACAAGAGACGAGGACTTCATCGAGCATATCTATGTGGCCAACATGCACTCCACGATGCTGTTCTTCACCAACAGCGGCAAGTGCTTCTGGCTCAAGGTATACCAGATACCGGAAGGCACCAAGACCACAAAGGGCCGCGCCATCCAGAACGTTCTGAGCATTGCCCAGGGAGAGAAGGTTTGCGCCTACATCAACGTCAACCGTCTAAAGGACGAGGAATACATTAACTCCCACTACGTTGTCCTGGCGACCAAGAAGGGTGTCATCAAGAAGACCACCCTGGAGGCATACTCCCGTCCTAGGACCAACGGCGTGATTGCCGTCAACGTCAGGGAAGGGGACGAGCTCATCGAGGCAATCCTCACGGACGGCAACAACCAGATTATGCTCGCAGCCAAGGAAGGCAAGTGCGTAAGGTTCGATGAATCAAAGGTTAGGGCCATCGGAAGAACCGGTACCGGCGTTCGCGGAATCGAGCTGGAGGAAGGCAACGAAGTTATCGGTATGATTTGTGTAGAACCGGGTACAACCGACAAGACCATCCTCGTAGTCAGCGAGCACGGCTTCGGCAAACGCAGCCAGCTGGACGACTACAGGGTTACCAGCCGCGGATGCAAGGGCGTAAAGACCATCAACATCACGGAGAAGACTGGCAAGCTTATTGCACTGAAGGCGGTAACAGACGAGAACGACCTTATGATCATCAACCGCTCCGGCATTGTCATAAGGGTAGCGGCATCCCTGATAAAGGTAGCCGGAAGAGCCACCCAGGGAGTCAAGCTCATTAACATAAAGGATACGGACAGCATAGCAGCCGTATGTGCCGTACCTAAGAGCGAAGACCTTAAGGCTCAGGAGGCTGCAGAGAACGAGGATGACGAGCCAACCCAGCCACAGGACTAACACACAGAAACAAATTATAAACTTAACAAATACAACAATGAAAAGATTTTTTATCACATTAGCTGTAGCACTGATGGTCGTTCCGACCGTCTTTGCACAATCCGGTGATAGCGGAAAGGCTCTCAAGGCTCTTGCCAAGGCTAAGGATGCTATCGCCAAGAAGCAGGATGCAGCCACCTGGATCAAGCTGGGTAACGCCTATGCAGATTGCTTCGACGCTCCTATCAACGGCCTCTTCCTCAAGAATTCCATGGATCAGACCAACCTCCTTCTCAAGGGCCAGGTACGTCTCGGCATGGAGCAGAAGGAAATCAACGGCAAGACTTATAATGTTGTAACCTACATCGACAAGGAGGTTTACTATACAGAGAACGGAGTTCTCATGGGCTACAAGGTTATCAAACCTCTGACAGAGGAGAATCCTCTGGAAAAATGCCTCGAGGCATACGACAAGGCTGTTGAGAAGGGTGCTGCGGACAAGGATATGAACCCTCTGTATGTTGCTCTTGCAAAGAGACATTGGGATGCCGCTATGGTTGCCTACAACATGAACGACTACAACGAGGCTTCCAAGGAGTTTGAGCAGAGCTACCTGATTAACGGCCGTCCGGCTGTTGATGCTCTTGACACCAACGCCATCATCTACGCAGGTATTGCTTCCGTTCTCGGAAAGGACAGCAAGCGTTCAATCGAGCTCTTTGAGAAGTGTGTTGACCTCAACGTTGCAGACGGAGACATCATCGCGATGCTTGCAGACAGCTACAAAGCTCAGGGAGACACTACCAAGTGCAAGGATATCCTCAACAAGGGATTCGAGCGCTTCCCGACCAACCAGGGCATTCTAGTTTCCCTCATCAACACCTATCTTGAAACCAACGACGATCCTGAGAAGATTATCGTTGTCCTCAAGAAGGCACAGGAAAACGAGCCAACCAACGCTTCCCTGGTTTACGCAGAGGGTAACCTCTACAAGAACATGAAGCAGTACGACAAGTGCATCGAGCTCTACCGCAAGGCTGCAGAACTCAACCCGACTTACGTATTTGCTCCTTACAACGAGGGTGATACCTATTATCAGATGGCCCTTGACCTCCAGGACAAGGCTTCCGCAGAACCGGACGACAACAAGTTCATGGAGCTCAACAACCAGATGAACGACTGCCTGAAGAAGGCTATCGAGCCATTCGAGAGAGCTTTCTCAATTGCAGAAGATCCTGAAATCAAGCGTGGTTGCGCAGAGTACCTGAAGCAGATTTATTTCCGCTTCCGCGATGAAAAGCCTGAATACCAGGCCAACTACGACAAGTACCACAAGTTCCTTGAGGAGACTGCCAACTAACAGCTAAGAAACAGGAACAAACCAAAAGAAAAATACATCCGGCACTCCGGATGTATTTTCTTTTTACTTCACTTCAAGCCTTTCCCAACAGCAAACTACTCAGCGGGAGTAGTTGGAGCAGCAGGACGAGGAGCTCTCTCTGATGTAGCGGCTGCAACGTTGATGGTTCTTCCCATATGCTCGGAACCGTTCAGCGCCTCGATAGCCTTCTGACCATCCTCGTCGCTCATCTCCACAAATCCATAGCCCTTTGACCTGTGGGTTACCTTATCGGTTATGATTCTTGCTGATGACACTTCCCCAAATGGGGCGAAAAGCTTTTCAAGGTCCTCCCTTCTTGCTCTGAAGCTCAGACTGGATACAAATATGTTCATAGAATAAAAATTGGTTATTTCGCTCAACAAATGTAAGCAAATGTTCCCGAAATAGCAATAATTCTCAAGAAACCGCCACTCAGCACACTACAACCGCAATTCCTCCAACATCATCACCCCCACACCAACATTCCCCATCACCATTCCGCAATTTCTACCTGCTGTATCCTCTCTTATAAGGGTTCCCCTCGTACCAGTTGATGTACGCCTGAATTGCAGTCCTCGTACCACCCGGAGTAGGGTAGTCTCCGCTAAAATACCAGTCTCCGTTGTTCTCTGGACAAGCCTTATGCAGATTTGCAATGCTCTGGAACACCACCCGCACAGGAATCTTACCCTCCAGTTCCGCCGGCGTTACCATCTGCGCAATCTTCTCTGAAATCTCCTCATCCGTAAACGGAGCATATATTTCCTTCACATAGTTTTCAACGATTCCCGCCGCATCAGCTCCCATAGCTCTAACTCCAGCACTCAAAGCCTTACCCTTCATACCCTTACGCCCAACCGAAGTACTCGTATATTCCTCCAGCGGCCGCTTCTCCGCTTCCTTGCACTTGCGGTACACCTCGGAAAGCACCTTCTCCATACCTCTTTCCTTCAGCAACGCCACCGCCGCATTGAACGCAATGAACTCTCCCATCCTGCTCATATCAATACCGTAGCAATCCGGATACCTGATCTGCGGAGAAGAAGAAATTATCACAATCTCCCGAGGTTCCAGCCTGGACAGTATCTTTATGATGCTCTGTTTCAGCGTAGTACCCCTTACAATACTGTCATCTATCACCGCAATGGAATCCACTCCCGCCTCTATACTATTATAGGTAATGTCATAAACGTGCGCCGCCAGATCGTTCCTGGTGCTTCCCTCTGCAATAAAGGTCCTCATCTTGATATCCTTTATCGCCAGCTTCTCGCTCCTGACCTTATGCGCCAATATCTCTTGGATGCGGTTCTTAACCTCTATATGCTCCTCTTTATGTTCCCGGTCTCCTTCAATATCGTAGACTGGGAACGATTTCGCCTGTTTTTGTTCCCGGTCTCCTTTAATATCGTAGACTGGGAACGATTTCGCCTGTTTTTGTTCCCGGTCTACTTTAATATCGTAGACTGGGAACGATTTCGCCTGTTTATGTTCCCGGTCTCCTTTAATATCGTAGACTGGGAACGATTTCGCCTGTTTATGTTCCCGGTCTACCTCATTATTGCAGACTGGGAACACTTCTTTTCTGCAAAGCGTTTCAAACTCCTCTACTGATGTATCTGCATCAGAATTCAATCCGCCATTCACACATCCATCCGCACTGCTATCGGTGTTTTCATCCTCACTGGAAAGAAGATGAGAAATCTTCTTCAGTTTCAGCTCGTTCAAGTGCTCGTTCAGTCCCTCCAGCATACCCATAAACGCCACCTCCGCGGTGTTTGGGATGAAGGAGAACACAGTCTTGTCCAGATCCGGGCACACATCCAGAATCTGCGGAATCAGCAGCTTTCCGAGCATCTTCCTCTCCCGGTAAATGTCCGCGTCGCTTCCTCTGGAGAAATAAATCCTCTCAAAGGAACACGGCCTCGGATTCTCCGGCTTAACCAGGCAGCTGATGTTGAATTTTCCGTCCTTGTGTATGGTGATTGCCTCTCCAGGCTGCAGCACCTGCACCTTGTCGTACTTAACGTCAAGCGCGGTCTGTATCGCAGCCCTTTCACTCGCCGCCACAATTATCTCATCATCAATGTAGTAGAAGCATGGCCTTATTCCCCATCTGTCCCTGAACACAAAGCTCTCTCCGCTTCCCGTCGACCCCACAATGCAAAAACCTCCGTCCCAGCTTCTGGAAGCCTCGGAGATGATGCCTTCCATATCTATGTTGTCCTCAATCTTGGCGTTCAGTTCTTCTCCAACCAGCCCTTCTCCACTCAGTCCATCTTTCTTGAACTTCCTGTATAAATCTGAGTGATGCTCGTCCAGCAGCGCTCCCATCTGCTCCAGAATCAGGAAGGTGTCCGCATCGCTCCTCGGATGCTGCCCCTGCCCCTGCACCATTGTGGCAAACAGCTCTTTCTCGTTGGTTATGTTGAAGTTACCAGCCAGGCACAGATTCCTGTTCCTCCAGTTATTCCTCCTCAAAAACGGATGCACGTAGCTCATTCCGCTCCTTCCGGTAGTGGAGTACCTGAGATGCCCAATGTATACCTCCCCGATATACGGCAAATCTTGAGCAAAGGCATCAGCGCCACCCGTTCCGCTCCCGACCATATCGGCAGTATCTATCCGCCTCTCCCTCTTTGCAACCTCTATCTCCTTGGAAACGTTCTCAAAGCACTCGGAAATAGCGGTATTCCCCAGCGCCCTCTGGCGGAATATGTACTCCGTCCCCGGCTTGGAATCAATCTTCACACAGGCCAGTCCGGCCCCTTCCTGCCCCCTGTTATGCTGCTTTTCCATCATTAGGTACAGCTTGTTAAGCCCGTAGAGAGGAGTCCCGTATTTTTCCTGATAGTAAGAAATTGGTTTCAGCAGGCGCAATAGAACCACGCCGCATTCGTGCTTGATCTGATCGCTCATAACGAATAACTTTCTGCCTGCAAATGTAATCTATTTCTCCGGATTGCCGCTAATAGAGCTGAGTGTCTTTTGTATAAGCCCACTCTCTGCCATCTGAGGTTTCTGTTTTCTTTCCTTTTTCATTATACAGGAACACATTGAACCTTTTGCCGGTAAAAAGACTAATATCCTTGAGGTTTTTGATTGGGGTATCTATCCACTTGATGCATAAACCGTTGATATTGGCTTTCATAAATAGATATTCATACAGGTGAGTCGGGTATGCTTCCAGTTCTGGTTTCTCCTTGTATCTTGGGTTGGCAAAATTCTCTAACACCCACTTTCCATTATGGTTCCTGGCAACTTTGAATGTGCGTATCAATACTGATGCACGGTATCTTGGATTGTCCATGTCCCTATTGTCCTCAAAGGTTAAATCTATTCCGGAAACGTGCGTATGCAGGCTTCCTACAGGAAAGGCCGGTTTGAAGCTGTTTTTCCCGTTCCTATGGTAAACTATGTAATCCTTAAAGCCGTCTTTGTCCTCTTCGTGGTAATAGAACTCTATGGTATGAAGATAGATTCTGTAAGTATCTATGCAGTCTCCAGATACTTCAAAATAGCCTCCGTAGAGAAGATGTAATGCGATTTCATTGAAATCATCCTCAACCTTTGCTGTCTCGTAGGGATTATCAAGGTTTCTTTTGTTTTGTGCTCCCTTGAATTCTTTAAGGCTAGCCATCAATGTCGGATACTTGATTCCTGTTAGTTTAATTTCAGTCATAATTGAATCTCTTTATAAAGGTTATTGTTTAAATCGCTTAGGATGTTCCAGGTAACGCAGTTGAGGGCGCCGCCCTGGAGGACAAGGCTTTGGCAATCTCTAATCTGGATTACCTTGGTGTCCGGGAAGAAGCCCTGGATCTGCTCTGCAGCCAGAGAGTCTTCCGGAAGCCCCAATCCCGGTATAAAGATACAGTTTTTCGTCTGAAGAAAGTTGATGTAAGCCCAGGAGAACCGCTTATTCAGGGCTGTTCCGTAATGTAGCTCCGCAATGCTGAAATGCGGTCTGAGGGCCTTCAGCAGCCGTTTCCTAAGGTACGGGTCAAAATCCACGTAGTTGTTTAGGAGGACGGAATCTCCGCCAATAAACCTAACCATTCCATCCGCATGCCCGAACATCTCATATCTGTCCCACGGAATCAAGACAATCTCCGCCTGAAGTAGTCTTTCAAGCTCTGCGATTAGCTCATTCCGGCTCCAGGAAGGATTCTCAAGAAGGATTTTGTCTGTCATAATTACCTTGGAATCGCACTTAACCACATTGCCGCCATCCAGAACAATGTCCGTCTGAATGCACTCCAGCCCAAGATCCGAGCAGATTCTCCGGTATTGCGGGATGTAGCCGTCATAGCCCTTAAGGTAATCCGGCCGGTATTTATAAGACAGAAACCGTCCCTTATCCAGCTGGATAGGCATATAGTCCCTTGCCCAGATATGCTTTGGACTCGGTGTACGTGGAAGAAACTCAACCTCTATCCCGTTGGAATCCAGCGCACTCATAAGATTCATGCATACCGGCTCAAACGCCGATAGCCCTCTGGCGATATACACCATATTTGTCTGATTGTCGTTTATCATAGCACCGGCAAAAGTATGCTGCCCTCTCCACGCCACCTAAGAAAATTTGTTAAAAGATGTTAACGGCCCGGGAAAAAGTTATTTTTAGTATATTTGAAAAATAAATAGCAATTAATATGGACGAGAGAATAATACAAGTGGCCAAGAGCTGGCTCGGCGACGGTTATGACGAGGAAACCAAGGCGGAAGTAAGGCGTCTTCTGGAAGGCGATCCAAAGGAACTTCAGGAAGCATTCTACAAGACTCTGGAGTTTGGTACGGGCGGCCTGAGAGGCATAATGGGAGCGGGTTGCAACCGCATGAACCGCTACACCGTAGGCATGGCAACCCAGGGCTTTGCCAACTACCTCAAGAAGTGCTTCTCCCATCTGGACCAGATCAAGGTAGCCGTATCCTACGACTGCCGCAACAACTCCGCCACATTCTCCCGAATCGTTGCGGAAATCTTCGAGGCTAACGGCTTCCACGTATATCTCACCAAGGAACTCCGCCCAACCCCAGAGCTCAGCTACGCCATTCGCCATTTCGGATGCCAGGGCGGCGTAATGGTCACCGCCTCCCATAACCCAAAGATCTACAACGGCTACAAAGCCTACTGGGAAGACGGAGCCCAGGTTATCGCCCCACACGACAAGAACATTATAGAAGAGGTAAACGCCATCACCGATATCTCCCAGGTAAAATGGAACAGGGACGCTGAAACAAAAGGCCAGATTGAGCTGGTAGGGGAAGAACTGGACGATGACTATCTCCGCGATCTCTCAACCCTGCACGTTTCTCCGGAAAGCGTAAAAAGACACCACGACCTTGGAATTGTCTACACTCCGCTCCACGGATGCGGCGTAAAGATTGTTCCAAGAGCCCTAAGAGAAATGGGCTTCACCAACGTCCATCTGGTAGAGGATCAGTGCATCAACTCCGGAGAATTCCCAACCGTGCAGTCTCCTAACCCAGAGGAACCTACAGCCATGAAGATGGCCCTGGACCTTGCAGAAAGGGTAGGAGCAGAAATTGTCTGCGCATCAGACCCTGACGCAGACCGCTGCGGCATAGCAGTAAGAGATGAGAACAATAACCTCGTCCTCCTTAACGGCAACCAGATGAACTGCATCCTCACATACTATATGCTGAGGCGCTGGAAGGAGCTCGGCCGCCTGGAAAATCCGGAAAAGTTCCCGTACATAATAAAGACCATTGTAACCTCCAACCTGATGAGCGACATTGCAGACCATTTCCAGGTAAAATGGTACAACGTCCTCACCGGCTTCAAGAACATAGCGGAAGTCATCCACGCCAACGAGGGCAAGGGCATCTACATCTGCGGCGGAGAGGAGAGTTTCGGCTTTGCGGTAGGTGAGTATGTAAGAGACAAAGACAGCCCAATAACTGTCTCATTGATTTGTGAATGCGCCGCCTGGTGCAAGGACCATAACACCACCGTCTGGGGCCTCCTCCAGTCCATCTACAAGCAGTTTGGAGAAAGGAAGGACTGGCTCCGCAGCTACACCTTCCCTGGCATAGAAGGAAAGCAGAAGATAGACGGCATTGTGGAGCAGTACCGCACCAACCCTCCAACCCACATTGGAAGCAGCCCGATCATAGAGTACAGAGACTACCTCAAGCACGACTACTACGCCCCTGAGGTAAAGCTTGCCAAGAGCAACGTCCTCCAGTACACCGCAGAAGATGGCACCGTTGTATCTCTCCGTCCTTCAGGAACTGAGCCTAAGATCAAGTTCTACTTCAACCTCCGCTGCAACCCTGGCGAAGACGTTGAAGCCAAAGCCCAGGCAATAGACGCACAGTTTGCCATCCAGTAGGGAGGAGTGAAATTCGGCGATGGTGCTTTGTAAGTGATTGACTATCAAGCATTCCTAAAATAAGACCTTGTTGTAGACAACGCTTATTTTGAAACATATTGATAATAAGATAGTTGCAAGACACCATCGCCGCAAACTAACACAGTATAATATAACAGCTTAATATGAACACAGCAGCACAGCAGCATCCGACAGGTTCAAGACGGGTATTTTACCTTGTCATCATAATGATATTCTGGTTTGTGATTTCCTTTGTCACAAACATCCTGGGACCGCTGATCCCGGATATCATCAACAGCTTTAACCTGAGCAAGTTGACTCTTGCCGGTTTCATCCCTACATCCTTCTTCGTAGCCTATGCCGTGATGAGCATTCCGGCCGGCCTGCTGATAGAAAGATTTGGAGAAAAAGTTGTGCTGTTCATCGGCTTTATGATGCCGCTTATCGGCTCCCTCCTTTTTGCCTTCTTCCACAGCTATCCGGTACTGCTTTGTTCCTGCTTCATCATAGGCCTCGGAATGGCAATGCTGCAGACTGTCATCAACCCTCTCCAGAGAGCAGTTGGAGGAGAGGAAAACTACGCTTTCGTAGGGGATATGAGCCAGGTGGTTTTCAGCGGCGCTTCCTTTGTAAGCCCGCTTGTTTACACTTACTATGTTGCTAACCCAATGAGCATTGCGCCGGAGGGCCTTCCTTGGATTTCCCTGTATTTCCTCTTCGGCTTCATCCTCTTCATCATGCTCATTGTTGTTCTTATTTGCCGCTTCCCTAAGATCGAGCTCAAGGCAGACGAAAAGTCCGGCGGCAAGTCCTCATATTTCGAGCTCTTCAAGGAAAGCAAGGTTTGGCTTTTCGCCCTCGGTATCTTCTTCTACGTAAGCACCGAGCAGGGCATCGCCAACAACATCTCCCTCTTCCTGGAGCGTTACCACGGCGTTGATCCTCACACCCTTGGCGCATCAGCAGTTGCCTGGTTCTGGGGCAGCATGCTCATTGGCTGCATTGTAGGCCTCCTTCTCCTCAAGCTCATAGACTCCAAGGTTCTTCTCAGAATCTGCGGCGTCTTGGCAATTGCCCTTCTTGCAGTGGCTCTTACCACTCACAACTCCACGGTTGCTCTCTACTGCCTACCTTGCGTTGGTTTTGCAATGAGCCTGATGTACCCGATCATCTTCTCCCTGGCTCTTAATTCTGTCACAAGACACCACGGTTCCTTTGCCGGCATTATGTGCACCGCCATTGTCGGTGGCGCTGCCGGCCCTCTGTTTGTGAGCCTGCTTAGCGATGCCACCCACTCCCTCCGCACCGGCATGTGCCTTATCTTTGTCTTCATCCTTTACATTTTCCTCATCGGTTTCTGGGCAAAACCAATCGTTAAAAACAAGCTGATTGGGAAGAAAAACAAGGGAAAATAAGTAGGAAAAGATGGAAGAATAAATAACCTCAGAACAACAAACACTGAACTCAACATAAACATTCAAATCATACGGAGAGCCACCTTTGGTGGCTTTTCTTGTTAATTGGACCTAAATGATTTGTTTTTGATATATCATTTTGGTAAATTTGTATGTTTAATATGCCTTACAAGCGGCCATATTGATATAACACAGCAAAAACCTGAAAATTATTAATTTATGAATTATGATAAAAACTAATCTATTTTTCAAGCGTATGCTTATTCTTGCCCTTAGTGCAGGAGCACTGTTTTCCTGCGCTACTCCAGACAAGATAGCATACTTCCAGGACACCGCAGGCCAGGACAAGACTATCAACCTTCCACAGGCAACTATCCGCCTGCAGCCTGGCGATATGATTTCCATTGTTGTAAACACAAAGGATGCGGAATCTGCTTCAATGCTGAACCTACCTTATGTTGCTCAGCGCCTTGGAGCCGCTTCAAGAGAAGGAAACTACTCAAATCAGCAAATGAGCGGCTACACCCTTGATCCTAACGGAGATATAGATTTCCCAATTGTAGGCAAGATTAATCTCAAGGGCCTGACACGTAGCGAGGCATCTGCCAAGGTAAAGAAGGTTCTCCTCGACAATCACCTTGTCAGCGATGTGTTCAACCCGGTTGTAACCGTTGAGTTCATGAACCTCGGCATCTCCATAATGGGAGAAGTAGCCCGCCCGGGCCATTTTGCACTCAATAAGGATAACCTTAACATACTTGATGCCCTCTCAATGGCTGGAGACCTTACAATCTATGGTAACCGTGAGAATGTAAGAGTAATCCGCACAGAAGGAGATGTTCAGAAAACATACAATGTGGACTTGACAAGTGCAGAATCCACACTCAATTCTCCTGTTTACTATCTCAAGCAGGACGATATCATTTATGTAGAACCTAACGATGTCAAGATGAGGCAGAGTACAGTAAACGGCAACAATGTCAGAAGCACCGCATTCTGGATTAGCCTCGCCTCTCTTTTTGCAACCATCATTAGCATCATAACCAGATAATTATGGCACAGAATCAAGAACAAGAAAGCAGCCTCAACATCAAAGACCTTGTCTATGCGTGTTTGAGAAGATGGAAATGGTTTGTGCTTAGTGTAGCAATCTGCCTTTTCATTGCAGTAGTTTACATTGTACGCTTCCAGCCTGAGTATTCCCGCAAGGCTGAGGTTCAGATCAAGGAAGATAACCAGAGACGTTCTCTCTCTTCAAGTATTGAAGGAATGACAGACTTCAGTCTGTTCCAGTCAAAGTCCAGCGTCTATGATGAGATAAAGGCATTTGGTGCTAGAAGCACAATGCAGGAAGTTGTAAGACGCCTTCATCTTGACATTGACTATTCAACACCTATACGTTTCAGAGAAAAGGTTCTCTATGCTAATAATCTCCCAGTCAATGTTCAACTTCCCGATCTAACAGATACGGAGAGTGCTTATTTTGAGATTAACTTTAAGAAGGACGGCAACATCGAACTTGCTAATTTCCTACATAATGGAGAAAAGGTTTCTGGCAAAGTCAATGGTGTTCTAAATGAGAATGATACTATATCATTAGAATCCCCCATCGGTAATATTGTACTTATCGGAACTAGGACTCCTAATCCGGATATCAAACAGATTAATGTTCGTAAGTCTACACTTTACGGGGCTGTTGGTCGCTATCGTGGGGAATTATCTACGGCTATTTCCGACAAGATGTCAAGAGTGATTACTCTATCTGTTAAAGACCGTTCAATTCCAAGGGCAGAAGATATCCTTAACACCCTTATTGGTGTCTATAACGAGAACTGGGTAAAGGACAAGAACCAGATTGCAAGGAGCACTTCCCTGTTTATCAACGATCGTCTGGACGTTATTGAGGACGAACTTTCTAACGTGGATAGTGATGTTTCCTCATACAAGAGCCAGCAGATGATTCCGGATGTTGCCACTGCAGGTACAATGTACATGCAGCAGAGTGCCCAGATCCGAAACCAGCAGCAGGAACTTGGTAATGAACTCTACATGGCCAAGTATATCCGTAACTACCTCACAAATGAGGAAGACAAGACTAAGGTTCTCCCTGCTAGCCTTGGTGGCAAGGGCTCCGGCCTTGAAAACCAGATCAAGGAGTATAACGAAAAACTCCTTTACCGTAACAACCTGGCAAATTCCACTAGTGCAGAAAACCCTTTGGTTAAGGAAATAGACCAGCAGCTCAACGGTATGCGTACAGCCATCGTTTCTTCTGTGGATAACCAGATTACCAACCTCAACTCTCAGATGGGTACTCTAAATAGGGCAAGTGCACAGACTTCTGCAAGAATTTCCGCTAACCCTAATCAGGCAAAATACCTCCTTAGCGTTGAGAGAAAGCAGGCTGTTAAGCAGGCTATTTACCTCTTCCTTCTTCAGAAGAGAGAGGAGAACGAGCTTAACCAGGCATTCACGGCATACAACACCAGGATCATCGATACGCCAAGTGGTGCATTCGCTCCCGTTGCTCCGAAGAAGAACATGATTCTTCTTGTTGCTCTTTTGCTTGGTATACTTATTCCTCTGGCTATTATCTACTTGATAGAGACCTTCTACAACAAGGTTAGGGGCAAGGACGACCTTAAGAGCATAACCGCTCCGTTCCTTGGAGAGATTCCGTTTGCCTTCCACCGTCCTAGTTGGGGTACACGCATGTGGCACAAGTTAATCGGCAAGAAGGAAGAGGAGCACGATCCTATCGTGGTGAAGCCTGGCAGCCGTAACGTAATCAACGAGGCTTTCCGCGTATTGCGTACCAACCTTGAGTTTATGACCAGCGGAGACAATAAGGTTATCGCCATCACTTCCTACAATCCTGGTTCCGGTAAGAGCTTTACCGCTGTAAACCTGGGAGTTGCACTTGCCATTAAGGACAAGAAGGTGCTGATTGTGGACGGTGACCTCCGCCACGCATCAATGTCATCTTTCTTTGGCAAGCCAACTACAGGTATCAGCAACTATTTGTCCAAGCGTACAGATGACCTTCAGTCTCTCATAATCAAGAGCGACAAGTACAAGACTCTGGATTACATCCCGGTAGGTCCTATACCGCCAAACCCTACGGAACTTGTCGCCGATGCAAGGTTTGCAAATGCCATTGATACCCTCAAGAAGAATTACGATTACGTTCTCATAGACTGTCCTCCTGTAGATATCGTGGCAGATACCCAGATAATTGACAAGAGCGCAGATATGACCATCTTCCTGGTTAGGGCTGGCCTCCTTGACAAGGATATGCTTCCTGAACTGGAAGACAATTACAAGACCGGCAAGTACCGCAATCTTGCAGTTATCCTCAATGGTACCGAAATGGCTTCCGGTGGACGCTATGGCTACCGCTACGGCTACAAGTACGGTTACCATTACGGCCACTATGGTTATTACGGCCACTATGGCTATTACGGTTCCGACAAGGAAGAAAAAGCAGAGAGTTAATAAACCAAACGCTAAGCAATTATAAGAGAGCCCGGTCCTCTCAGTCATTCCACTTCTTGGCAAACCGGCCGGAGAGTCTTGGAAAGCTCTTGGATAGGAGCGCTCCACGATCAGACGAGAAATTCTGACTGACTCTGAATCGTCCTGCACAGAGTAGGGTAACACCTAAAGTGCGGGGAGTTAAAGGTTTTTGTGAAAAGAATGCAAACAAACAGCAAAACAAACAACTGGTACGCGTTGAAAGTGTTCAACAACAGACTTCTCCAGATGCAGGAAACGGTTCAGAGGGAGTCGGAGGGACTTGATGTTCAGACTTACATTGCGATGACAGAGGTGGATAAGTCCCTCCCTCAAAAGAAGACAAAGAACACTCTTGTCTCCTATAGCGGGGAGCATATTGCCGGCAACCTTGTTTCAAAGCGAGACATCATCCGCCTCTCTAACAAAGAGCAGCAAGTCATATCATACAAAAAGCCACTTGTGGCATCGCTGATGTTCATCAACTGCACGGAGACTTTCCTCAAGACTCTGAAACATAATCACCTGACCGAGTTTTCCTATTATACCGGCACCAAACAGCAAAACGAACAGTTACAAAAAGTTCCCGCTATCATCCCGGATGACCAGATGCAGGCCTTTATATGGTATACATCCAAAGACCAGGAGGTAGAGTATCTGGGAGATCCCAAGGATATTAAGCTCGGCGACCGCGTTAAAGTTACCGAAGGCCCTTTCAAAGGCTTGATAGGCAACATAAAACGCATTAAGAAAGACCGCAAGTTTGTCTTGACCATCGGCACCATAGCCGCCTTCACCATCGGGGGCATTACCCACAAGATGGTCAGAAAGCTTGACGACCTTCAGGAAACAGCATAGAAAACGATTCAATATGTTCAACCTTATCGTACTTCCATACGCTCAAGAATCCCTTGAGCCGGTTATCAGCGCCAACACAATCAGCTTCCACCACGGCAAGCATCTGCAAGGCTATGTGGATAACCTCAACAAACTCATCCAGGGCACCGAGTTCGAAAACAAATCCATGGAAGAGATTGTACTCTCGGCCCCAAACCCTGGCCCGATCTTCAACAACGCAGGCCAGATCCTGAACCACAACCTGTACTTCGAGCAGTTCCAGGCTCCGTCTACTCAGACATATGAGCAGATCAAGGCGGCTGCTCCAACTCTCGCAAAGCATATAGAAACCCAGTGGGGCAGCATAGAGGCATTCAAGAAAGAATTTGAAACCAAGGGCGCAACCCTTTTCGGCAGCGGCTGGGTATGGCTTTCAGCCAAGGAAGACGGCACATTAATCATAATCCAAGAACCCGGAGCCAACAACCCGCTCCGCACCGGCAAAGACCAGTTCAATGCTACCCTCAAGCCGGTTCTGACCTTCGATGTGTGGGAACACGCCTACTACCTCGATTACCAGAACCGCCGCCCTGCCCACCTTTCCGCCCTCTGGAACATCCTCAACTGGAAGGTGCTGGAGTCTCGTCTGAATAATTAAATTTTGAATATGATAAACGTAATAGGCTTAGGTTATATCGGTCTTCCGACCGCCCTTATGATGGCTTCACATGGTGTGGAAGTCATTGGAACAGATTATAATAAAGAACTTGTAGCAACGCTGAATGCAGGTAAAACCACCTTTAAGGAAGATGGTTTGGATGAACTATTTTCAGCTGCGGTTAAGGCTGGAATCAAGTTCACTACGGAGTATCAGAAAACTGATATGTACATAGTTTCTGTTCCGACTCCATACGACAAATTCTCCAAGAAGGTAGATCCATGTTATGTGGTTTCTGCCGTCAAGGATGTTATGAAAGTATGCCCAAAGGGAGCAACTGTTGTAATTGAGTCAACGGTAAGTCCTGGAACAATAGACAAATTTGTCCGCCCAGTAATTGAGGCCAATGGCTTCAAGATAGGGGAAGATATCAACCTTGTACATGCTCCAGAGCGAATAATCCCTGGCAACATGGTCTATGAGCTTCTCCATAACAACCGCACTATCGGAGCGGACAACAGAGAAATCGGCGAGAAGGTTAAGCAATACTATTCGTCATTCTGCCAAGGAGAAATCATTGTTACAGACATTCGTACGGCCGAAATGACCAAGGTAGTGGAGAACACTTTCCGAGCCGTAAATATTGCTTTTGCAAACGAACTATCGAGAATTTGCCGACACGACAATATGGATGTGTATGAAATCATCAAGATATGCAACATGCATCCACGTGTCAATATCCTTCAGCCGGGTCCTGGAGTAGGTGGTCACTGCATCAGCGTAGATCCTTGGTTCCTTGTAGGAGACTACCCTCAACTGGCAAAGGTCATTGACGAGTCAATGAAGACCAATGACAGTCAACCTGTCTTTGTCCTTGAGCGTATCTACGAGATTATGAAGGAGAACGGTATCACAGACAACCGCAGGGTTGGCCTGTATGGTATCACCTATAAGGAGAATGTAGATGATGTTAGAGAGAGCCCGACACTTCAGATGCTGGATATCCAGGAGCGCCATTTGGCTCGTCCTCTCAAGAGTTTTGACCCGTTCTTCACAGACAAAGAAATTGTAAAGAATCAGATACTTGACTTTGATCAGTTCCTCAGCGATGTTGATATGGTTGTCATTATGGTTAAGCACGATCATATCAAGCAGAACTGGGATAAACTCAAGGGAAAGGTAATCCTTGATTGCCACAATATTTGTCCGCTTGAAGGAGTTTACCACATCTAATCAATACTCAAAAAGCCTATGAAGAGAGTAATGCTTGTTTTCGGAACTCGGCCGGAGGCCATTAAGATGTGCCCTTTGGTAAAAGAGTTCCAGAAGCATCAGGACATGTTTGAAACCATAGTCTGTGTAACTGGCCAGCATCGCGAGATGCTAGACCAGGTTCTCAAGATATTTGAAGTTTCGCCGGACTTTGATCTCAACATTATGAAACAGGGCCAGGATCTCTACGATGTCACTTCAAGAGTCCTTACCGGTATGCGTGATGTCCTTAACCAGACACACCCTGACATTGTCCTGGTTCACGGAGACACAACAACAAGCACTGCATCCGCCTTGGCGGCTTTCTATCAGCAGATTCCAGTCGGACACGTGGAAGCCGGACTCCGCACCCACAACATCTACAGCCCTTGGCCTGAAGAGATGAACCGCCAGATTACCGGCCGCATAGCAACCTTCAACTTTGCTCCAACGCCTCTTAGTCGCCAAAATCTCCTCAACGAAGGAGTGGAAGACAAGAAAATCACCGTTACCGGCAATACGGTAATAGATGCTCTCCAACAGGTAGTTACAAGGATTCAAGGCAACACGGAACTCAGAGAGGAACTTGATAAGAAGCTCAAGCTTTGTGGTTATGACGTAAACCGTCTTAGCAATGGCAAAAAGCTGGTTCTAATTACCGGCCATCGCCGAGAAAACTTTGGAGAAGGCTTCATAAACATGTGCACTGCAATAAAGGATTTGACAAAGAAATACCAGGATGTGGACTTTGTCTATCCGATGCACTTGAACCCTAATGTAAGGAAACCAATCCATCAAGTCTTTGGACAAGATCTTAATGATCTTGGCAATATGTTCTTCATCGAACCGCTTGAATACCTTGAATTCGTGTATATGATGTCCAAGTCATATATCGTCCTCACCGACAGTGGCGGCATTCAGGAGGAGGCCCCGGGACTTGGCAAGCCTGTTCTTGTTATGCGAGACACCACAGAGCGTCCGGAGGCCCTTGATGCCGGAACCGTCAAACTTGTTGGAACAGACTACTGCAAAATCCTCAATGAAGTATCTGACCTCATAGATAACAAGATTTCCTATGACAAGATGTCTCACGCCGTCAATCCTTATGGCGACGGAAAGGCTTGCGGTAGGATAGTAACGTCATTGACTTAATATGAAAATCCTTGTAACGGGCGTAGCTGGTTTTATTGGTTCAAAATTGATGTTTGAACTGTCAAAGCGTGGTTTTGAGGTCATTGGTATAGATAATCTCAATGATTATTACGATGTTAGGCTTAAATATGGTCGCCTTGCCGAATGCGGTTTTTCTGATAAAAAGTCGTTTGACGCCGGCTCACTTTGTACTAGTAAACTATTTCCGAATTGCAGGTTCCAGAAGATAGACATTTCTGACAAGCTTTCAGTTGACAGACTCTTCAACGAGAATAGATTCGATAAGGTTGTAAATCTGGCGGCCCAAGCGGGAGTCCGTTATTCCATCACAAACCCTTATGCATATCTTCAAAGTAATCTTGTGGGTTTTCTTAACATTCTTGAAGCCTGCAGGAACTTTGGAGTAAGGCATCTTATTTACGCATCGTCCAGCTCCGTCTATGGTTTTAATGCTAAAGTGCCTTACAATGAAGATGATAAGGTGGATAATCCTGTTAGCCTTTATGCCGCCACTAAAAAGGGCAACGAACTTATGGCCCATGCATATTGTAATCTCTATGGGATTTCAATGACGGGGCTTCGTTTCTTTACTGTTTATGGGCCTTGGGGACGTCCTGATATGAGCCCTATGCTATTTGCTAAGGCGATAAGCGATGGTGAACCTATCAAGGTTTTCAATAACGGAGATATGATCAGAGATTTCACATTTATCGATGACATAGTGGAAGGAACGATAGGTGCTATAGTCAACGAGCCGAAGCCTAATGAAAACGGTTTGAGATACAGAGTTTACAATATTGGCTGCAGTAATCCTGTTAAATTAATGGATTTCATAAGTGAATTGGAGCAAGCGATGGGGAAAGAGGCTAAGAAGGTATTTCTTCCAATGCAGCCAGGTGATATTTATCAAACCAACGCAGACACCTCAAAACTTGAGACTGAAGTCGGTTACAAGCCACATATAAAGCTTCACGAAGGAATTAAGCAGTTTGTGAACTGGTATAATTCAGAAAAGAATCCTCTAAGATAAATACAGAGGCAGTAATTAAGACAAACATGAACAAAAAGATCGCAGTAGCAGGAACGGGATACGTGGGAATGAGTATCGCAACTCTATTGGCTCAACACAATGAAGTCAAAGCAGTTGATGTCATTCCAGAAAAGGTAGAAAAAATCAATAATAGAATCTCTCCTATACAGGATGACTATATTGAGAAATATCTTGCAGAAAAGCCTTTAAATCTCGTTGCTACTCTTGATGCAAAAGATGCATATAAGGATGCTGAATTTATTGTTATTGCGGCTCCTACGAATTATGATCCCAAGAAAAACTTCTTTGACACATCTCATGTAGAAGAAGTTATTGATTTAATACTGGAAGTTAATCCCGATGCCGTAATGGTGATTAAATCTACCATACCTGTAGGTTACACCAGAAATCTCTATCTTAAGTACGCAGCTAAAGGAACAAAGAAGTTCAACTTGCTCTTTTCTCCAGAGTTCCTAAGAGAAAGTAAAGCCCTTTATGACAATCTGTATCCAAGCCGTATAATCGTGGGAATTCCTAAGATTATCCCTGGATTCCATGAAGAAAATGAGGCTATTAAGAAACTTGCGCGACCAGATATCGAAGAAAAAGCCAAAGAGTTTGCACATTTGCTGCAAGAGGGTGCCATTAAGCAGGATATTCCCACACTCTTTATGGGTATGAAAGAGGCCGAGGCTGTTAAGCTCTTTGCCAATACTTATCTCGCTCTAAGAGTTTCATATTTCAATGAACTGGACACTTATGCAGAAATGAAGGGGCTTGATACCCAGTCTATCATAGATGGAATCTGTTTAGACCCAAGAATCGGTTCACATTACAACAACCCTAGTTTTGGTTATGGAGGATATTGCCTCCCCAAAGACACAAAGCAACTCCTTGCGAACTATGAGGATGTTCCAGAGAACCTAATCCAGGCTATTGTTGAGAGTAACCGCACAAGAAAAGACTATATTGCAGACCGTGTACTTGAAAAAGCGGGTTACTATACTGCATCCAGCGATTATAGCACTCAGAAGGAGAAGGAAGTTACAATTGGGGTTTTCCGTCTAACAATGAAATCGAACTCCGATAATTTCCGCCAGTCTGCAATTCAAGGCATTATGAAACGCATTAAGGCCAAGGGTGCAAAAGTTATCATTTACGAGCCTACACTGGAAGATGGAAGCACATTCTTTGGAAGTAAAGTGGTTAATAATATTGCTTCTTTCAAGTCCAGATCACAGTCAATCATAGCTAATCGTTATGATACTCTGTTGGATGACGTTGCTGAAAAGGTTTATACTAGAGATATTTTCAAAAGAGATTAATAGAAAATATGCTATCAATCTGTAAAGCTCTTTTTGACGAGTGGAATAAATCTATACGATATTGCCATTGGAAGAGTAATGAACACTTGGAAGATGGGTTGGATGGCATTACTGATTTGGATGTTTTTGTCCTACCGGAGGATAAAACAAAATGCGAGGATTTATTGCGGAAACTGAATCTAGTCAAATTTAAGCCTCAGCCATCATCAACTTACCCTATGGTTGATGAATGGATCGGTTTTGACTGCGAAACAGGGGCGCTGATTCATCTTCATCTGCATTATAGGATAATCACAGGAACAAAATTTTGCAAGGAGTATGCATTCCCGATAGAAAATCTGATAATAGAAACCCGCATAAAAGATAATGATACGGAGGTATATGTAGCATCCCCTGAAGTGGAGCTGATTGTACTGTACTCCAGAATTGTTCTTAAATCAAAGGATTATAGAGCATTTGACAAGAAGGATTTTAAAAAGGAGGTAGTTTTCCTCAAGCAGAAAGCCAATGAAGATGTTTTGCTCAGCCATTGCAAAAATCTGGTGGGTGAGAAGGGAGGAGCAGTCCTGTTTGACCTGATAAAGAAAGAATCCGTATCGAAAAAAGATTACACACAGATAAAGTCCATTGTCAAGAAATGGCTTTCTAAATATAAGAACAGGTCTTCCTTTGGTTGCTGGCTCAGAACTAAGTATTACTGGTGCGTATATTTTTACGGGAAATTTTCAGACAGGTACTCGAATTCATGCAGAATATACAAGAAGACATTACCTAACAGTGGACTATCTATATGTTTTTTGGGGCAGGATGGCAGCGGAAAGAGTACATTAAGTAAAGATATTTCAAAATGGCTGAACTGGAAAATTGCAAACCACAAGTTCTATCTTGGCAGTGGTGAACTTTATAGGAGTCCGTTGAAATCACTTCTTTCCATTTTGGGCAGAAAATCTTCAAAATCTGTCAATAACTCTTCTCCACGGGCCTCATCAGTCTCTCCTTCTACTGGCCAATCTCATAAGAAAATGGGTTTCAAACATTCCATTGGCGCGTTATTGTCCAGTTTCAATTTATGTGGGGTTGCTTCATCTGCCCTTAAAAAAGTTAGGAAATCTGTCGTTTACACTAAAAAAGGAGGAATCGCGATATTTGACAGATTCCCTCAGAATCAATTCCCTGGTATTTATGATGGGCCTAAGATAAGGGCTCTTTATTCAAATGTCAGATTCTTTAAAGGATTTGTCCTTTACTTGGCCAAAAAAGAAGAATCGAAGATTAACCATATCCAGAAATATCAACCGGATATGGTTTTCAAACTGGTTCTGTCTCCCGAGGAATCAATGAGAAGAAAGCCTTTTGAGAATTTTGAATCGGTAAAGATCAAGTCTGAGATAACAAGAAAGCTTAGTTTTCCAAATAGCCATGTAGAAGAAATTGATGCCACAATGGACTATAAATTGGAATTGCTTCAAGTGAAACACATTATATGGGGGCAAATACTAAAATTATCATAGAATTCAACGGTTTGCCAGGCTGTGGGAAGTCTACTGCGGTACACAAGCTGATAGTATTTTTGAAGAACTCAGAGTATTCCCGTATACCTTGTTTCTACAACAGGTATGGAAGACAGTATCATTCTTATTCAGTTCTGTTTATGCCCTGTTTATATCCGTTTCTTTTGAAAATGACCGGTTTCAGCAGGTCTGTTTCTTTTTCCACATCCCATTTGAAGTATATATCTGGTATCACGGTAATTGTCAAGCAGTATCTTGATTTTATTAAGAATGCTGACAGTGGAATATATTTGTCAGATCAGGGTATAATTCAGGATTTGATTTCAATTTCATATAGAAAAGAAATAAGAGAGCTATCTTCACTGAGAGCTGTCTTTAAAAGCCTGGAAAAGAAAAACCTCTCTTTTCTGAGGGTTGACTGCAATCTCGCTGTGGACAAGACGCTCGAACGCATTGGGACTCGGCTGGATGGCGGCTCACGCCTAGATGGAATGGATTGGGACTTGGCGAAGAAGATTCTTAATATACAATCCGGCAATTTTGATGTGGTAAGGAATACTTGTTCTGAGTTCGCTTTGGGCAACCATCTTTCTTTAGATATGGAAGATTCCGCAGAAGAAAATGCAAATAAGCTATTAGCCTCTTTGCAATTATGACAAGTATCCACTCAGTCATATCCAGATTCAAGAAAAGCAAAGATGGTAAGAGACTGGCCAAGAATTTCGGATATCTTTCTCTTTTGGAGTTGGCTAGCCATTTCTTCCCGTTAATCACTTTGCCGTATCTTGCCAGAACAATTGGAACTGAGGGCTTCGGAATTTTGGCGATAGGAGCATCTGTAGTACACTATTTCCAAAGTTTTACCAATTACGGATTTGAGTATTTAGCCGTCAGAGATTTAGCTCGAAACCGAGATAATGTTCAAGAATCGTCAAGGATTGTTTTTACAACATTTTTTTCAAAACTTTTCTTGATGCTGGTTTCCATAGCAATTGTCGCGGTCCTCATTTGGCTGGTACCTTTCTTTTCCAGATACTCGGTGGTCATATGGTGTACTTTCCTGTTGCTTCCGGGGCATGCCCTTACAACCGACTGGGTATTCCAGGCATATGAGGAGATGCAGTTTATAACTATACGAAGCCTTTTTTCTAAATTGTTTTTTACATTAATGGTTTTCGTGGTTATACGAAGCAAAGATGATTATCTGTGGCAGCCAGTCTTAAATGCAATTGGATTTCTGATACCTGCAATTTGGGGTCTGATAGTGCTTGTGAGGAGGTATCATCTTAAGTTGATGGTTCCGTCTTTAAATACAGTATGGGGGGAGATGAAGAGAGGTTTCAATATGTTCATTACCGTTTTTTTGCCTACGATTTATACGAATCTGAACGTGTTGATACTTGGTGCGTATAATAGCAACTATGCTACAGGAATCTATAACGGCGGATCAAAGTTTACCGGACTTGCTTTTTCCTTCTTCAAACTGATATCCAGAACAGTATACCCATTTTTTGCAAGAAGGATGGATAAGCACAAATTTTATGTACGGTTCTCGTTAGCCGTAGCTATTTTGATATCCTTGTTCTTTTTCTTTCTGGCCCGGCCGATTGTAGCCATTTTCCTGGGACCAGAGTTTAAGGAAACTGTCAAAGTGTTGAGAATAGTTGCTTTTACGCCAATTGCAATGAGCCTGATGAACAGTTATGGTGTTAATTATCTTGTATTGAAGGGGAGGGAAAGGCTAATGAGCCGGATAATATTGTGTGTTACTGTTTTTGGAGTGATAATAGGTATAATAGGGGCTATTAGATATAGTTTCATTGGCGTTGCGGTCGCTTCTCTGGTAACCCAAATGTTGCGAGCGTTGCTTATTACATATTATGCAAGAAGAATTGATAAAGAAGAATTATTAGCAAAACAACAGATATGAGGAATACAAAAATCTGCGTAATCGGTCTTGGATATGTAGGTCTTCCACTGGCCAGGTTATTTTCCACAAAATTTTCTACTATTGGATTTGATATGAACCAGAAGCGTGTTGACGCATTGATGTCAGGTCATGATGCTACCTTAGAAGTATCAGATGAGCTTCTTCAGGATGCTATAAAGAACCATAACTTTAAGTGTACAACAAGGCTTGATGATATTAAAGACTGCAATTTCTATGTTGTTGCGGTTCCCACTCCCGTAGATTCTGACAACAACCCGGATTTGACCCCACTGGTTGGTGCATCTACTACTGTCGGTAAGGTTATATCAAAAGGGGATGTTGTTGTTTACGAATCCACTGTTTATCCTGGGGTGACAGAAGATGAATGCATCCCTGTAGTTGAAGCAGTTTCAGGACTTAAGATGAATGTAGATTTCTATGGCGGTTACAGCCCGGAGCGCATAAATCCTGGAGACAAACAGCATACAGTTGAGCATATTAAGAAAGTTACATCTGGTTCTACTCCTGAAATCGGCCAATACATCAATGAGGTGTATGGTTCGGTTATAACTGCCGGAACTCATCTAGCTCCTTCTATCAAGGTTGCTGAAGCGGCAAAGGTTATTGAGAATTCTCAGCGAGACATTAACATTGCCTTTGTAAATGAACTCTCTAAGATATTTAACAAGATGGGCATAGATACTCTTGATGTTCTTGAAGCCGCTGGAACTAAGTGGAACTTCCTTCCATTCCGCCCAGGACTTGTTGGAGGTCATTGTATAGGAGTTGACCCATATTATTTGGCTCAATGTGCCCAGAGACACGGTTACAACCCAGAAATTATTTTGGCAGGTAGGCGCATGAATGATGGAATGGGTGAGTATGTTGCTTCTGAAACTATTAAATTGATGCTCAAAAGGGGTATTCAGGTTCTTGATTCAGAGATTCTCATACTTGGCTTTACTTTCAAAGAAAACTGTCCGGATGTCAGGAACACTAAAGTTATTGATATTTACAATGCGCTAAAGGAGTATAATCTCAATGTTACTGTATTTGATCCGTGGGCTAATCCTTCGATCGTAGAGCGAGAATATGGCATAATAGTTACAAATGAACTGCCGATAAAGAGGTTCGATGCTGCAATTGCTGCAGTAGCCCATAAAAAGTTTGAGGGGCTTGATATTTTAGCATTGCTAAAGGACAAGCATGTAATTTTTGACGTTAAGGGTACTTTGGAAAGATCAATCGTTGATGGACGACTCTAATTATTTCAATTAAAATGGGATATAAACATTTATCATTTCCAGAAAACTCGCTGTTTCTTGTTACGGGAGGAGCTGGCTTTATTGGCTCTAATCTTTGTGAAGCTATCCTTAATCTAGGATATAGGGTCCGTTGTCTGGATGATTTGTCTACAGGTAAAAAGGAGAATGTAGATTTATTTTCCGATAATCCTGACTACGAGTTTATCTTAGGGGATATCAAGGATTTCAATACTTGTATGGAAGCCTGCAATGGTGTTGATTTTGTGTTGCATCAGGCTGCTTGGGGCAGTGTTCCCCGCAGCCTGAAAATGCCGCTGTTTTATTGTTTAAACAATATTCAGGGCACTCTCAATATGCTGGAAGCGGCTCTACAGAATAAGGTAAAGAAGTTCGTTTACGCCTCATCAAGTTCTGTTTATGGCGATGAAGATCATCTTCCTAAGAAAGAAGGTGTAGAGGGTAATCTTTTAAGTCCATATGCCTTAACCAAACGATGTGATGAAGAGTGGGCCAAGCAATATGCAATGCATTATGGTCTGGATACGTATGGCCTAAGGTATTTTAATGTATTTGGTCGGAGACAAGATCCTAATGGTGCATATGCCGCGGTTATTCCAAAGTTTATAAAGCAGCTTTTGAACGATGAACGTCCAACGATTAATGGAGATGGCAGGCAAAGCCGCGATTTTACGTATATAGAAAATGTAATCGAAGCAAATTTAAAAGCTTGTTTGGCCCCTCATCAAGCTTCAGGCGAGGCGTTTAATATAGCTTATGGCGGACGGGAATATTTGATAGATATTTATCATAGTCTTACAAAATCATTAGGGAAAAATATCGAGCCATTATGGGGACCGGACCGTCCGGGTGATATCAAGCATTCAAATGCTGATATAGGAAAAGCTCGCGAGATTCTGGGTTATGATCCTGAGTATGATTTTGACAGAGGTCTCAGGGAGTCAATAGAATGGTACAAGCATAACTTGTAATGAAAAACAAAGGTAGGTATATAGAGTATGATGCCATAAGAGCCATTTGTGTCCTTTATATTGTTGGCTTCTGGCATTTGAATTCCTATTTGCCTTCCCATTATTCATTTTCATCTGCCTGGCTCCCGTTACTCCATAACCTGACAACAGTTGTACTCGGCACGTTTACCTTTATATCGGGAAGCCTTTTAAGCAAATATTCCTTTTCATCAGGTCTAGATATCGTTGTGTTTTTCAAGAAGAGGTTCGTAAGGTTTTTCTTTATTCTTCTTTTCTCCGCGATAACTTATTATCTACTTAAATGGATATCATTGGCCCAAACTTGTCAAATAGTGACAGGATTAAACCTTATTATCGGTCCTTCGGTTACAACATTATGGTTTTTCAGTATGATAATACTGTTCTATTTGATAACTCCATTAATTAGGTACAAGTATGATTCGATTATTACCAATATATTAATTTGCATCGCCATTTTTCTGGCTTTCATCTATTTGACTATTACTGGCGCTGATCGCAGGCTCGTCCTTTATTTTCCCGCATATGTTACGGGGTTATGTTTGCCCACGGAAAAAGCAGTTCAACTAATAAGAAACAAGTTGCTTTTGGCCGTATCGATACCGATGCTATGCATTCAATTTATCTTCAGTAATTGGCTTGCTGTTCAAATTTTGCTTGAATTATTTGGAATAGCGTCATTTATTGTAATCTGTGGCAACTTGAGATTTGGTTTCTTAAAGTATTTGGCTGTCGCCTCAATGATTGCATATCTTTTTCATAGGCAGTTTTTTTCTTTGGAGAGGACATTGTTCGAAAAACAAGGATGCAGTGGTATTCCTTTATGGGCGGCATGCCTTGGCCTTCTCATGCTATTTGTTATCAGTTACTGGGGTCAGATTTTTTATGACAGATATTTTACAAGATGGATAAAGTTTGCTTGACAACATACGTATATGGGGAGAAATACCAGGATTATATACCTTTTTTGGTGTATACATGTAATCGCTCATATCCAGAATATGATATAATCCTTTTCTTATACGATAAGATTCGTCCTGAAATAAAACAGCAGTTGGATCTTATCGGATCTAAAAAACTCACTCTCTTGGAAGAAGCATATAACGATTGCCCTTCAATGAGTCCTCTTAAAGCCAAGAGTCTTCGTTGGGTAATGTATGACGAACGTTTCAACAAATATGACTATATCTATGTTGTGGATATTGACATGTTGTATATCAGAGAACCGATGCCTTTGCATTTACAGCATTTGCAACATATGTCTACGACAGGGCTTTGCTATGACAATATAGTCCGTCATTTTAGAAGGAAGGTAAATTTAAGGTCTACGGTACGCCGAATTAAATATGCTGGCTTAAGAGGGCTTTGGCAATTCTGGTTCTCCTCAAAGGATGATTTTAGAGTATCTGGTTTGCATTTTTTTGCTGTTAAACAATACTTCTCTGTGATTGACAGTTCTGTTCGAGAAAAGTATAAAAAGATGATTTACAACGGGAGTTTCGTAAAACTGACCCTTTCATCAAACAATGAGGCTTTCCTATATTCTATGTTAAGAATGGAAGGTCTTAAGCCTGATTTGCTTCCAGTTCAGACGAAATCAGTCATAATGCTGGATTTCAATAATCCGACCAGACCTCAATTCCGTCCTCACCATGGAATTCATCTGGGCATTTTCAGAGATGTAATCAGTTCTACCGAGAAGAGAAGTGGAATCCTTAACTCGGAACCTTACAAATACTATATATTCAAGTATAGAAGTGAGTACTCTAAAGACCCGTTGTTTCAGGATCTCCTTAGGTTATCATCTTCTGAGATTAGAGGTTATATCAGCAACCTTAACACTTATTACAAGATAGAAGAATAGTATATGAATAACAGTCTTTTGTCTAAACCGTTATCCATTTCGGCTTATTTTATATTATTGCTAATCATGACAGAGTTTCTTGGTTGGAGATATATTGGCCCTCTTTCATGTCGCAATATAGCGGTAATCATAACAATAGTTATGTTGCTATTTTCCGGCAACTTGTCTTTTAAAAGAGTTGAGAAACAGGCATGGTTACTGTTTATATATTATTGCTTTATCCTATTGTTAGGTTTTATCAATGATTTATATGTATTAATACCGGATTTCCCTTTAACCCGCGTATTCCCTTGTGTAGTTATATACTTGTTTATCGTATCTTTCGTTAATGATAAAAGATCATTCAGAATGATAGTTTATTCTCTGCTGATTATCGGAGCATTAGACGCAGTCGTTTCAATTCTTCAAGGTTTAGGCAATAACCTTGGATGGTTAATTGGCGCTGCCTTTATTGATCCGAATCAGTTGGAAGTAGCAGATGAAGGAGTCGGTGCTATTAGCGAATATCACACATTTGGTCTGGTCGGGACAACAGTTAGTAATGGTTATTTTCTTGCAACTACCGGATTACTTTCCCTTTATCTTTTGATGCGTAGTAAGAAACTCTACACTAAGTTACTTTCGCTTGTGTTAGTTGCAGTCTTTGTGACAGCATTGTTCTATAACCAACAGAGAGCTGCATTCTATGTTTTCTGTTCCATTGTTTCTATGTCATTGTTGTATATCCTAATCTTTACAAAATCTTTATTACAAAAATACTTTATACTATTATCTTTATTAGTTCTAATAATAACAATATTGAGATACGATTTTTTCCCAACGGATATAGGGAGATTGTCAAATATTACGGCAGATGATATAGAACTTCGACATTTAAGACATCACGAATTTTATAGAGAGTTCATGCCAAACAACCTGTTTTTGGGGAATAGGACTGGATATATTTTACAATATGGTCAGACTCCTCATAATATGGTTATTGAAACTTTATTGTTAGGCGGTGTCTTTGGTTTATTGCTATATGCTTTGTTTGTAGTGTCTATTTGCAAGGAATTCATAAATAATATTATAAAAAAACATTCTGAAGCTGTTTTGTTTTGTTTTCCTATAATTGTTCTTCTTCTTATTTCATGGGAGCATTCGTCCGGATACCATACAGCGATGTCTCTTGGTATTTATTATTTGGGATTATTTGATTCTTTAAGGAGAATTAACAAACAATAAACTCTTAATTTTATAAGAATGCTTATTCATTATTACCGACTTTCAAATTGGTTATATCGACATCATTTTCGACTAATTCCGAAGTTTTTATATTACATTCAGTATCTTCTGTTTAACTCATCGGTGCCAGCGAGTTGCGAGATTGGGAAAAGAACAAAATTCGGATATGGCGGAATCGCCGTGATTATTCATAAAAGAGCTAAAATTGGGAAAGAGTGTATTATTGGTTCTTGTGTTACGATAGGAGGCAAAAGTGGTTGGTATGAGGTGCCTGTAATCGGTAATAATGTTGAAATTTCTACTGGAGCCAAGGTCCTTGGGCCAGTTATAGTAGGCAATAATGTCATAATCGGTGCAAATGCCGTTGTAGTGAAAGATGTTCCTGATAATTGCATCGTTGCTGGCTGTCCGGCTAAAATCATAAGGAAACTGGATAATGACGATCCCCTTAAATCACGTGACGTTCGTTATCGGGGTGACAAAGAGTTTCCGGTAACAGAGTTCCAGAAAGAACAGTAGTTTAGGTCCGTTATTTATTATGAAGGTGTTACTGCTTGTAGACTGCTTGGGGCCAGGTGGAGCTCAACGGCAATTGGTAGGATTGGCGGTCCTTTTAAAAAAGAATGGATATGATGTTAGTGTGGCTTTTTATCACGATATCCCTTTCTATTTAAACGTTCTTGCTGACAACAGTATAGAGTGCAATTATCTAAAGAAGGCTCAGAATAAAGTATCCAGGCTTTTCCGTATACCTGGTTTTATCCGGAAATCAAAGCCGGACATTGTAATTGCCTATTTGGAAACTCCAACTATTTGTGCTTGTCTTGCCAAACTGGTATACAGGAAGATGAATTTAATAGTTTCGGAGCGCAATACTAGCCAGAAGGTACGTTTTAAGGAATACATTAGATTCAACCTGTTCCGTCTTGCAGACAGTGTTGTGCCCAATGCTTTTTCTCAAAAGCAGTATATTGCCAATCATTTTGCTTTTTTAGACAGGAAAACCCACGTGATTCCAAATTTTGTGGATACCGCCTTTTTTGTTCCTCGTTATCATAAAAAGCATTTAATTCCAGAAATTTTGATTGTCGCTACGATATGGCCATCAAAGAACACACTTGGATTCATAGATGCTGTCAGGGAAATGAAGAATAAGGGTTTACAATTTTCTGTAAAGTGGTATGGAAAAAATCAGGCTACAATCTCTTACTTTAATTTATGCATTGAGAAGATAAGGGCAGAGGGATTGGAAGATTTTATAGAACTTAAAGAAAAAACAAACGATATTAGGGAAAAGTACCAGGAATCTGATGTTTTGTGCCTACCTTCTTTTTATGAAGGGACCCCTAATGTTATTTGCGAAGCAATGGCTTGTGGCTTGCCGATATTATGCAGTAACGTTTGCGATAATCCTATCTATGTCGAAGAAGGAAGGAATGGTTTTCTTTTTGACCCGAACAGTGTTGATAGTATCTGTAAGGCTTTTGATAGGTATTTTGAACTTAGCGATTCGGAGTATGAGAACTTTTGCAGAAACAGCAGAGAGCGTGCAGAGAGTATCTCATCTATGGACAATTTTTTAGATTCGTACGTAAAACTATTTAATCAGACAAATGCTTAATTATTTCGATGATTAAGGATAAAATCTTGATAATAGGAACGCTTCCAGAGACTTCTGGTATTGGGGGAGTAACAATTCATATTAAGAGATTGTTGGAATGGCTTAAGTCAGAAGGTGTGGGATTTGAGTTTGTTGATTATCGTTCTTCATCTTTGATTTGTCACTTAAAAGCCATTTGGAGATACCGTCTATTGCATCTCCATATATCCAATCCGTTTTTCAGGCTTTTATATATTCTTGTCGCCCGATGCTTCTGGACAAGGGTTATTATGACCCTGCATGGTAATTTAGGACGCCATTCTAGATTCGGTAATTTTATAGACAGGTTGACCATTCGCTTTTGCACTGTCCCAATACTTTTAAATGAAGAGAGTTATAACAAGGCTTTGAGAATTAATAAAAAAGCCGAATTGATATCTGCCTTTTTACCTCCCGATGATAATGGCTTTCTGCCTGATTGGGTAAAAGATAGAATCAGAGACCTTAAAAGTTCCGGAATGGAACTTTATGCAACAAATGCCTCTACCCGCTCTTTTACATCAGATGGTAGAGAAATTTATGGGATAGATTTTTTAACCGGCTTTTTCAAGAGTCTTGACAATAAGATATTGATTATATCAGATCCTTCAGGTAAATACAGCCAGTTTTATAATCAGAAAGAACTCTTTTTTATCATCGGAAACCATTCGTTTTTTGAATTGCTGAAGCTGGTAGATGCTTTTATTCGTGACACTGCAACAGATGGCGATTCCTTGTCTGTTCGTGAAGCTTTATATTTAGGTGTTCCTGTATTGGCTACAGATGTTGTTCCCAGACCTCGTGGTGTTATTGAATTCAAGTATAATGATTCATCTTCCCTAGAGATAGCGATTTCAAAGATAAAGAACTACCCTAAATCATTTGTTAAGGACAATCCTATTGGCGAGATTGTTCGGACATATAAAAAATATATGTCTTAAACAGCTTCCCCTGGATTTCAGCCAACAGGCGTTTTCCGGATTTTGCGAATAATGATTCAGCATGAATATTGATAGATTTAAATGTATAATTGATACTGTCTGGCATCTTCGCTTTAAACAATTATTCTATCAAATAAAAAACAGGCTAATCACCCCCGGTTTTAAGTTAGTGTCAGCCCCTGAAAGTGAGCGAACGGCGTTTTTGCATGACCCGATTGAGAAACTTGAGTCATTTTATCCAGGGTATTTTATTTTTTTGAACAAAAAATCTGAATTTAAATCCTGGGACGATATTTCAAATGGTAACCTTTGGTGCTACAACCTTAATTATATGGATTGGCTGGGGCAGGAAGGAATGACAGAAGAGGATGGGGGCAAGTGGATTGATAGTTTCATTTCGTCTATAAACAAGAACAAGATAGGCTTGGATCCTTACCCAATGGCATTGCGCTCAATCAACTGGGTGAAGTTTTTTTCAAGATTTCCTGAATCGGCTACAATAGAGAGAGAGGAAGTTCTGTATTCCCAACTTTTTCTCCTTGAGAAGAAACTGGAATATCACCTTCTTGGTAATCATCTTCTGGAAGATGCGTTTTCACTATATATCGGTGCCGCATATTTCAACAACAAAAAGCTGTTGAAACGGGCAGAAAGACTACTGGAAAAAGAACTGAAAGAGCAGGTGCTTCCTGACGGGGCCCATTTTGAGCAGTCTCCGATGTATCATTGCATTTTGCTGGACAGATTGCTGGATTGCATTAATATTTGTCCTGCTGATTATCTTATTTCAACAGCGTGCCGGATGTTAGGGCATTTGGATAGTATAGTCTGGAAAGATGGAACGATTCCTTTATTGAACGATTCTGCTAATGGGATAGCTCCTTCTCCCGGTCAACTGTTTACTTATGCAGGACAATTAGGGCTAAAATGGAAACCTATACCTATGAAAGAGTGTGGCTACAGGCGTTTCTCTTCAGATCACTTTGAGGCCATCGTAGATGTTGGAAACATAACGGCCTCTTATCAGCCTGGACATTCACACGCTGATACATTCAATTATGAACTTAGAATTGACGGAACTCCGTTTATAGTTGACACGGGTATTTCAACTTATGAAAAGAATACTCGCCGTCAATATGAGAGAGGCACTTCAGCACACAATACTGTAACAGTTGAAGATAAGGATTCAAGCGAGGTGTGGGGTGGCTTCCGGGTTGGCAGAAGGGCTTCGGTCAAGATTGAAGGGGAAGGAGAACGTTGGGTTACAGCAAGCCATGATGGGTTTGGCAAGCGGTGCAAACGCTCTTTTGCCTTGGATTCGTACGGTTTCTCTGTTGAGGATTCATTTTCTGGCGCGGCTATAAGCCGGATTCACATATCTCATGATTGTTCTCTCCAGAAAACAGAAGTTGGTTATATCGTGAATACTCCCATTGCAAGGCTTGTTATAGAGAATGCAATTGATGTTATACTTGAAAAGGCAAATGCATCTGTAGAGTATAACAGGTTTTATGAAGTAACGGTTGCTGTTATTTCTTTTAATAATGTGGTGAAGTATTTTATTTATAAGAATGAATAGAAGTTGAGTTATGAGAATATTGATAGTGTCTTTCTATTATTATCCTGAGATGGGAGCGGCACCTTCACGAATAACAAATATGGCTGAAGGTTTTAAGCAACTGGGTGCGGATGTCGAAGTTCTCACTACTTTACCTAACTATCCTAAAGGAAGAATCTTCCAGGGATATCGTGGCCGATTGAAAAAAACAGAAAACATAAATGGTATAAAGGTTTACCGTTATTGGACATACGCTACTGTTTCCAAAGGAGCTATGAAACGAGCATTCAGTATGGTTTCTTTTGCCTTTATGCTATGGTTCTTTGCATTTAAGCGCAGGACTATAAGGAGTTACGATAGGGTGATTATTCAAAGCCCTCCACTACCAGTCGCCCAATCTGCAATTCGCTTGTTCAAGAAATTATACAAACGGGTTACAGTATTAAATGTCAGTGATTTGTGGCCTATCTCCGCAGTTGAATTGGGGGCTATGAAGGAGGGCTCTTTTATTCATAAGTGGTTCTGTAGGATGGAGAAGTTTAACTATAAGTATTCTGATGCTGTTTTAGGCCAGTCCAGTGTTATACTTGATCATATCTCTGGTTTCCCGTCATCCGGGAAACGTTTCTTATATCGGAATTATCAGAAGTATGAAGTGGCTTTAAAGCCAAAGCAAAGAGAGGGGAATTTAAAAATTGTATATGCTGGACTTCT
Organism: Bacteroidales bacterium; assembly: GCA_017550655.1. Taxonomy (GTDB): domain Bacteria; phylum Bacteroidota; class Bacteroidia; order Bacteroidales; family UBA932; genus Egerieousia. The sequence continues at coordinate 365,923 of JAFZOK010000024.1, forward strand.
GGGTGTCGCTCAAGACCTGCTAGGCATTATTCAGAGTATTGATTTCAGGGCGTTAAATTCTGAGTTGCATATTTATGGAGGAGGGACTCAGGCTTCTGAAATAGAACGAGTTGTTTCAGGTAGTGATAGTGTTTTCTATCATGGCTATGTAGACAAGAAAGATATTTTCAATCGTTTGTCTGAGAATGACGTTGCGCTTATTCCTCTTGCTGTTAGCATAACGGGTGCCGTGCCTTCAAAGATTTTCGATACTGTCCCGGCAGGACTTCCTATACTTTTTATTGGTGGAGGAGAAGGATCTGTAATTATCAAAGACCATAGACTGGGTCTGGTTTCGCCGTCAGGGGACTATGATTCTCTTAAAAATAATATACAATCTTTTGCGGAAATGTCAGATGAAGAGTATGAATCATATTCCGCGCATTGTTTGCAAACGGCTTCATCGGAATTCAATTTCGATAAGCAGATGCTTAGAACTTATAATTTTATCAGAGATTTGAAATAATAATAGAATCATCATCTATTTATGAAAGTATCAATAATAGGCGGCAGTGGTTTTGTCGGTACAAGACTGCTTGATTTGCTGAAGGATAGTAAGGATTATAATCTGAAAAACATTGATCTTCTTCCGAGCCATTTCTTCAATGACTTAAGTATAGTAGGAGATGTAAGAGAGCCGGATCAGATGGATAAGATGCTTGCCGGATCAGATATGGTGGTGCTGTTGGCTGCTCAGCACAGGGATGATGTTAGCCCGGTGTCTCTTTATTATGACACAAATGTAGGGGGAATGAAGGTTACTCTTCAGGCGATGGAAAAGAATGGTGTCAAGAGGCTTGTCTTCTTTTCATCGGTTGCTGTTTACGGACTTAATAAGCAAAACCCTGACGAAAACCATCCTGCGGATCCATTTAATCATTATGGTAAGAGCAAATGGGAGGCTGAACAGGTGCTTCAGGAGTGGTACAAGACTCATAATGATTGGAATATCAATATTGTAAGGCCAACAGTAATTTTTGGAGAAAGGAATCGCGGAAATGTTTATAATCTATTGAAACAGATTTCCGGAGGAAAGTTCCTGATGGTGGGGAAGGGCAAAAACGTGAAGTCTATGGCATATGTGGGGAATATTGTGGCGTTTGTTAAGTTTTTGATTGAGAATGTTGCATCCGGATACAATGTCTTCAATTACGTTGATAAGCCGGACACAAATATGAATGATCTCGTGGGTTTGGTGGAGAAAGTTTTGAATAAGAAGATTCCGTCCACTCATTTTCCTTACTGGATGGGAATGTGCGGAGGTTATTGCTTTGATGCTCTTTCTTGGATTACAAGGAAGAAGTTTGCCGTTAGTTCGGTTAGGGTGAAAAAATTCTGCGCTACTACTCAGTTTGACTCTACTAAGGCTATGTCATCTGGTTTTATACCGCCATATTCTCTACAGGATGGGTTGTCCAGGACATTGGAGTTTGAGTTTGTCCATCCAAGGACGGATGAGATTGAGTTTAGAAGCGAGTAATTTTGGCCCTTTGTAATTGTTCTGAATTATATATCAAATTGTTATGAGTCTTCCATATATTGCCTTGTTAAGTGCATTTATTGCTTTTATAGTATCATGGTTTTCATATCCATTTTTGCTCGTATTTGCAAGAAGGCACAATATTGTAGATAATCCCAATGCTCGTAAATTGCAGAGAGAGCCCGTTCCTGTTTTCGGTGGTTTTGCTGTTTGGGTAGGTGTTGTAGTGGGAATTACTTTTGCCCTGCTTTTTGCTAAAAGCAGGATAATGCCATTGACAATGGGTGCGATGACGGTGATGATGATAGTAGGTGTTTTGGATGATATCTATGATATTCCGGCCAGTTTAAGGTTCATTGTAGAGATAGTGGTAGTGTGGTCGATAATGGCGATTGGCGGACGTTTTATCAATGACTTTCATGGCTTATGGGGAATTCATCACGTCTCAAGTTTCGTATCTATGCCGCTTAGTTTGGTTGCAGGTGTCGGCATTATTAATGCTATAAATCTCATAGACGGAGTTGACGGCTATTCTTCTGGATACGGTATATTTGCATGTATATTATTTACTCTTCTGTATTTTTTGAGTGGAATCGCGACAATTGGTTATCTCGCTATGACTATTGCTGGAGCCTTACTGCCGTTTTTCTTCCACAACGTTTTTGGGAAAAAGAGCAAGATGTTTATAGGTGATGGCGGTACTCTTATGATGGGTGTTGCTATGGTAATAATGCTTTTTAATGTTCTTTACAACGGTTCGTTGTGTGCTAAATGGGAAGATAAAGGGTTAGGGCTCGTTCCGTTTATGCTTGCGATTTTTTCTATCCCTGTGTTTGATACTGTACGGGTGATGGGAATGAGAATGCTTAAGAACCGTTCCCCGTTTAAGCCTGATAAGACACATCTTCATCACTTGTTTATAGATATGCGGTTTTCTCATATCGGTACAACTGTTTCTATACTGACGTTCAACTCTTTAATAGTGTTAATATGGTTCATAGCATGGCAGTTAGGAGCAAGTATTGATTTGCAGTTTTATATAGTTGTAGCCTTAGGTTTGCTTGTAACATTTGGTTTATATGGCATAATGAGGTATCACGAACGTCACAAAACCAAGTTTTTCTATAGATGTTGTGCATTGGGTCGTAAGACACATAAGGCAAGGACTGGTGTTTGGGAGTTTATGATGAAGTTTATGGATCGTTCCCGTATTTATGACAAGTTTTTATCTTGATTTGTTTAGTTATTGAAGAATTCTTCAATTCTTATGTAAGTCCAATAGTAAGATGTGTAAATCTTTAGAGAAGGCATTTATTCAATTAATTAAGGCGGGGCTTTGGGAACAAGGTGTCCGCCTTAATGATTGTTTGGACAATTCTAGAAAATTAGACATTGCTGAGTTAAACAGATTGGCTAATGAACAGGCTCTTTCTGGCATCTTGGCAATAGGATTGGAACATGTGAAGGATGTAAAAATGAACATTGAAGAGGTTCTCCCTATTATGGAGTCTTCTATGTCAATACAAGCAGCGAATTCTGGAATGGATGTCTTTATCGCAGAGTTATTCGCAGATTTTAAAGCTGAGAAAATAAGTGCTGTTTTGGTTAAGGGACAGGGGATTGCTCAATGTTATGAACGACCATTATGGAGAGCATGTGGTGATGTCGATCTTTTATTGATTGGCGATAATTATTCTCAAGCCCAGTCCTTCTTACTACCTAAAGCTGTAGAGATTGAGGAGGAAGTTGTTTTAAGGAAGCATCAGGGGTTAAAGATTAAGGACTATATGGTGGAACTCCATGGAACATTGCATTCCGAGCTGTCTCGTAGGGTTGATAAGGTGTTGGATGATGAGGTTGATAAAATGTTTGGCAATCAGGAGTTTCGATTTTGGAAGAATGGGGATTCGGATATTCCTTTGCCATCGGCGAATCATGATGCGGTCTTTATTTTTAGTCACATATTACAGCATTTCTTTAAGCAAGGAATTGGGTTGAGGCAGATTTGCGATTGGTGCAGACTGCTCTGGACATATCGGAATGAGATTGATGTCGAGTATGTCGAGGGGCGCATTAAGAAGATGGGGCTTATGTCTGAATGGAAGGCATTTGCTGCTTTGGCCGTAGATTATTTAGGGATGCCGGCGGATGCGATGCCGTATTATGATAGTAGAAAGAAATGGAGCCGGAAGGCTTCTAGAATCTTGAATTTCATCTTTTATTGCGGGAATTTTGGTCAAAATATTGATAGTTCATACTATTTTAAGCATTCATATTTTGTCAGGAAGGCGATATCGTTTAGGCATCGATTTTCAAATTTCTTGAGGAGAGTGGGGATTTTTCCTTTAGATTCGTTGGCGTTCTTCTTTAATGGGATGGTGAATAGTTTCAAGGCTGTGGCGAGGGGGAAATAGGGAGAGTGACGCAATCGCGGAGGAAAAGGTTTATTAATTGGCGGCGGAAGGTTGTTTTTCTGTAGAGGCGGTGAGGATTCATGGGATTGGGCATCGCTGAGAATCTATAAAGAGAGGGGCATTGGGCTTCGGCGGCTGTGCGACTGGTGTCGGCTGATGTGGATGTTTAGGGGAGGGCTTGATTGGAGGTTGTTGGAGGATAGGTTGTCGAGGATGGGGCTTGTGAGTGAATGGAGGGCGTTTGGAGGCACGGTTCAGAATTATCAGGGCAAGGTTTCAATTCCAATTGCAGACCGTCAGGCGTTTGTTGTGGAGTTTCTGGGGATGGTGGTGGGATGGGGATGCGGTTGTATGATGCAAGGGGGCAGTGGTCTAGGAAGGCAGGGCGGATTTATTCGTTTATTATGACTGTGGGGAATTTCGGCCATAATAGGGATTTGAGTTATTACAGCAAGTATCCGTATTTTGTAAGGAAGGCAGTGTCTTTTGGTCGTAGAGTTGGGGATGTGTTTAGGCATGTGAGGATATTCCCGTTGGAATCTTTGAGGTTTTTGCCGAGAATCTTGTTTGTGGGGTTGAGGAGTGCGGCAAGAGGGGAATGAGTTGCCTTATCTCTTTCTCTTTTGAGTTTATTGTGTTATGAATTCTAATTAGTTCATTATTTGATCTGCTCCATATTATTTTATAAATTGTTAGATGAATATTATTCAAGATACCCCCTTAACAGACATAATCAATGACAAGATTGGACGGGAGCCAATAGTCGATTTATTAGTTAAATCGATAAATAATCTGGTAAAATCTGAGCATCCTTGCACGGTATATGGCATCTATGGCAAGTGGGGCGAAGGAAAGACTTCGTTAATGAATTTTGTAAAGAATAGGCTTTTAGAGCAAGGTAAGGATGATGGTTTGTCAATAATTGAATTTAACCCATGGCTTATTAATAACAATGAAACGCTTTTGAGGGAATTCTTCAAATCTATTATGGAAAGTATCAAAAGCCGCCATTATTTACAGGGCAAAGGAGTTGAGGTGTATCCCAGAAGAGACAGCTAGATATTTATACGTTATATTGGGCCGATTTGGTGAAAGGAAGAAGGAAACCGTACAGGTACCCATTGAAGAGCCCCATGTAGTAAAAAAGATGTACGACCTGCATTTGTCTGAATTGGATTATACGCCAGAAGAGATGACAGTCATAACAGGACTTATGCTTGATGATATCAAAACGGAGTTGCTGAATGAAAGTAATATGATAAGTCTTAAAAAACGAAAGATAGCGTTGGCCTTTTAAATAAGTGGAGTATAAATCTAATTTGAATAAGTTTAAGTATGACTATACCGGACAACCATAAGAATAGGTATATTTTCCATTTCACTGATATTCATAACCTTGATTCAATAATCAAGAACGGATTGCTGTGTACTAATGATAAGAATGAGAAGGGCATTAAGCACAAGAATATTGCGAATATGACCATTCAGGAAAGACGTGCAGGTATGGATGTGCCTGTAGGTCCTGGTGGCAAAGTGCATGACTATGTACCATTTTATTTCTCATCAATGAATCCGATGCTCTTGAAGAAATTGAATGAGAAAAATGTAGATCAACAGTTCATCATTTATTTTTGCATCAAGATTCAACGACTGGAAGAGGATGATGCTGTATTCACAGATGCATCTGCTAATACAATTGAGGCTCCTTCATTTTATGATGATGTGAAGGATCTAGATAAATTAGATTGGCAAGCAATAGACAAAAAGAGTTGGGGCGTTGCCTCCGATGAAGAACGGCATAAGAAAATGGCGGAAGCTCTAATTCACAAGCGTGTTGACATCAGTGAGGTAGATGCCATATTGGTCTTTAATGATGGAATAAAGGAAGCAGTTAAGAAAGTGTTTGAGGAAAATGGAGTAAAGCCTCCTACAATCATTTTTGATGGCAATGCGCAAGTTAGAAACTACCATTTCTATTATACCAAATTCTTCATTGCGGCTCAGAAGTGGAATAGCCTTGTTACAGGACCGTCAACGCTCCTAGGTCATTACAAAGGCTTGACACAAGAGATTCTGAAGCAAAGGAAGGAACCTAAGAAATCATATCCTTATAATACGATTAAGGATTTATTAGATGCACTTGAAAATGATATTACCGTAATACGCGAATTAAAAGACGTAGAAGACGTACTTCAGGATTATGAACCACATAATGATACGGTAGGCAATCATACAAGAAGTGTAGTTGCGGAGATGAAGGAACAAGACTACTATAAAAATGCTTCTGATGAGAAGAAAAACATTCTTCTGTTATCAGCATATCTCCATGATATAGGGAAAGGCCCTAAGAATAAATGGAAAGATGGAATAATGAAAGGAGCATATCCCGATCATCCAGCTGATGCAGTGCCAATGCTTCTGCGTATCCTAATTGAGGAAATAGAAACTGTATCGGATGAGGAGATCCGCCAAGTGTGTATGCTTGTTGTATATCACGATATTATAGGGGACTGCATGGAAAAGGGCAGAGAAAAGCAACAAGTAGCTGATGTTATTGAGAGTGAAGAAGATTTAGATATGCTTTTTGCAATTTCTTGTGCTGACGCAAAGGCTGTGACAGGAGTCTGGGGATTAGGAATCTTTGGCAGGAAGAAATCGTTTAAAGAAGCAATCATGAAAATGAAACAATCATAGAGATGGAGAAGGTGCTAAAATATGCTTTCCGTATAACCCATATTGACAATATTCCGCATATTCTCAAGAATGGGTTGGTTAAAGCAGATTCCCCTCTGCATGACGAGAATTATGTGCCTATAGGTGATCCACAGATTATTGGATTGCGAGGTGATATAGAAGTTAAGGGATACCGGATTGGAGATTATATCCCATTCTATTTAGGCCCTCGTTCACCTATGCTATATGTAATTCAACATGGTTATAATGGGGTGCAACGGGTGGAACCGGAAAAGATAGTCTATTGTGTTATCAGGCTTGATGACTTGATTAATAACAATATTGATTGTATCTTTACAGATGGTCATGCGGTGAGTTTCTTAACATCGTTTTATTCCAGAGACAAATTGAGCTCAATAAACGAAATAGTTAAGTTTGATGATGTGTATTCATCACAATGGAATTCAGAAGAAGACTTGGACTTGAAACGTCGCAAAGAGGCTGAGTTATTGATTAAAAACGATTTACCTGTACAATTTTTGAGAGGTTTTGTCGTTTATAATAATAAAGCAAAGGATTTTTTGATAGAGAAAGGTGTCGCTGATAATATGATAGCCGTGATGCCTAGCTATTATTTTTAGGAGGGTGTGAATATGATACATTATGTGAAAGGTAACTTATTAGAAAGTTCTGCGGAAGCATTGGTTAATACTGTTAATACCGTAGGCGTGATGGGTAAGGGAATAGCACTTCAATTTAAGGAGTCTTTCCCCGAGAATTACCGCGTGTATAAAAATGCTTGTCAGAAGAAGGAATTCCATATTGGTGATATTCTTATCGTTGAGGATTCAAACCTTGTGACGGGACGTAAGTTAATAGTTAATTTCCCGACGAAGACTCATTGGAAAATGCCCTCTGACTACTCATATATCCAACAAGGTCTTGTGACATTACGTAAGGAAATAGAAACACGTCATATCCGCTCCATTGCTATTCCTCCGCTCGGTTCGCATAATGGTGGCCTTGATTGGCTTGTGGTAAAACACATGATAGAAGAGGCTTTAGCTGGACTGGACTCTGAGATTATGCTATATGAGCCATCTGATGTTATCATTGAGAGATTAAAGACCGAAAGGGTGAAACTAACACCGGCTCGCGCTATGCTGCTTTCTATGTTTGGTGATATGAACAAAAATGGAGAGTTTGCGTCTGTATTTGCTGCGGAAAAGGTGATTTATTTTATGCAGCGCTTTGGTGCGAAGGATTTGTTTAAAATAGATTTCAAACCTTATTATTACGGCCCTTATTCGGGTGGTAAGGTGGCTCATGTGCTTTACCATATGAATGGTAGTTATATAAAGGGAATGGGTGGTATGGAGAACCGTCCGTTTGATTATATATGGTTGATAGATGGTGCAGAACAGGAGGCAAACAATTATATTGATAGATGTATGAACAACAGCTTACGCGAGATTTGCGAAAAGACAAAACAATTCTTGCGAGGCTATTATTCAAACTATTCTTTGGAATTATTGGCTTCCGTAGATTATCTTTTGGAAAATGCCCCTATGTTGCAGAGTTGGAGAACTAAAGATATGGGGTATGTCCTGGATATTTTGGAACAGGAGATACAAGGGTGGAGTAAACGTAAGAAACAAATGTTTAAAGTTGCTTTGCTATCGGATGCCGTTAATTATCTGCGGAATATTATTTTTTAGAAGATAAAGATGTTGCAATAACTGGAACCGTATTCAAGAGGAAATATATGGATGATTCGAATTATTTAGTCAGGCCACGACTTAATGACTATTACGGAATATTCTTAAATCAAGCTAAGGTGGATTTTGCAATACCTTACCTTGATGAGGATATTCCCTTGTACGTAGACCCATTTAGGCTGTGGCAATCACCATCTTATCAAGATAACGGACTACATATTCTTTTTCAAAATGCATTCAATTGCTTGGGAAAGATGTATTTAGAAGGACAACAAACAAAGGCAGTGGAACTATTGAAGAGAATATCAGAATGTAATGAGGTAGGACTTGGCAATTCAAAGAGTCGTAATGGTAGGAAGATTGGAGATGGATTAGCTATTGACATTCTTCGTTTGTATGAGATAATTCCATCGATTAACAAATATGGATTAAATCATCCCGAAGTAATTCAAATGCTTGTTAATGGTATTTCAAAGGATCGTATCAGCGATATTTCGACAAATATGCTTGGTTCTTTCCTGATAGATTATACTATGCAGGAGTGCCAAAAGTATGGAATACCTACTGAGAGATGTGATATTGAATATTTGGACGTTAAAAGCATGAGTATGAGGAAAGATAATTGTGAACTTCCCATTAATCCACAAACGAAACAGGTATTGTGGTTGGTACCAAAGCGTTGGTTAAGAAAAACGATGTGGCTTAACGACGATGATTATTTGAATCATTTTCTAGTGAACCGCATTGAATCCCTGGGAAGGGGAGAAATAGACATTGTGACCTTTAATAGACAAAACTATAGTATGGTAACTGAATATATCAGCGCTAAGGAAAAAACTGCTGTTGACTGCAAGAATGATCCATTGTTTGGGCAAATACCTGTTTTGTCAGCAAAGAGAAAGTTGTCCACCATCAAAAAGTTACCCACAGGAAAGGAGGACAATGCAGACAAGAAATATGAAGCAGAATTATGTCCGTTGTTAGCATCCATACTCTATCCGCATTTGGATTTTGCACAACCTCAAAGTCGGACGGAAAGCGGGACTCAGATAAGGGATTTAGTGTTTTACAACAACACTTCATACGAATTTCTGAATGATATGAAAGAGAAGTTTGGTTCACGACAACTTGTGGTGGAACTAAAGAATGTAGACGAAGTGACCAAAGAGCATATTAATCAGTTGAACAGATATTTGAATCCTGTGTTTGGTTCGTTTGGCATTATTTTGACTAGGAACAAGCCTAAGAGAAGTGTGATGCAACACACTATAGATTTATGGTCTGGCCAAAGAAAATGTATCCTTATTATGGATGACAGTGATTTGGAACTTATGGTGAACGTATATGAAAGTAAACAACGTGATCCCATAGAAGTGATAAAAATGAAATACGTTGATTTTACCAGGAAATGTCCAGCATAAATAAATATAAATTAGATATGATAAAAGCAGACGTTGAATTATATGACAAACTACATGGTCAGTTAATGACAATGAAAACTCAGTTTGATGCTCTTTCAAAGAAAACCCCCAATGATGTGGTAAATGAGTTTAAGATAGGACTGGTTAATAAATTGTTGGTTGATATCAATGAGCTGATAGGTGATTATAAACCTTTTCCAAACTTTGAACAGTTTGAGAACAGTCCAAGGGTTTTCAATAGTGATGTGCTCTTGATTTTGGCACATTACCTCACTGCGATGAGCCGATTTAAGGTTGCAAATACTACAGTAGAGAAAAGCCCAATAAATACGGATTGGATGGATACAATAGAAACTTGGAATACAGAAGATTAAAGGATATGGCAAAGAAAAGTAGTATAGAAGAATATCTGCCGTCAAAGGCTGATGTGATGAATTTTATTATGTTGTATGACTTTTTGGAGTCTGCATACATAGAGATGAAAGACTTTTCAAAAAAGAATCCTGATGCAGCACTGAATGAGAGAAAGGTTAAGAGCCTGAATAGGATTCTTAAAGACATTAAGAATATCCTACAAAACGAACCTACAGCATCGTATATGGATATTTTAGATGAAGAGATGCTTCCTTCGAATAGTGACGTTGTGCTCACAATGAGCCAGTATCGCTCTGCTTTAGAAAATTACAGGAAGAAGTATCGTAGATATTATAATTATGATAATTTCTGGCACACAACGGATGGTGAAATAAAAGCAAAAGATTTGGAAGGAGATAGACCCCAATGGAGGTGATGATGACAGATAGTATGTAAAACGAGAAATCATGGAACAGAAATTCAATAATAACCGCTTGGATTTGCAGATACTTCGGGAGTTCTGCGAGCGAGAGGGTGAAAAGATTGCTTACCGCAAGGGTGACCAACTGGAACGCGAGGGTGACCCTGCACGGTGGTTTGCCTTCGTCACTGAAGGATGTTTCAAATGCTAAAAATTTTGTGGTTGAAAACTTGAATGGTGAAATTAGGGAAACTGTTTTTGATCTCTTGGATGATTTGTTTGATGGTATTTCTATAGATTATTTTGAGGACCTAGATAAAAAGCGAATTATTACAGAGGAGTATTTCCCTAAGTATTTCTCTTCAAAGGTTCCATCAGATATTATTCCAGATAGATTCGTTGCTTTATTGAAGGATGCGGTGGAAAAAGATTTGATAGATACTGTCGTAGAAACAATAAATCTTTGGATTACAAAATACCCAGTGTAAGAAGTTAGGCGTTCATTAATTTCTCTTATAAGATTGTTCCCTTATGGAGGTGATAGATGTAAAGCTGCTTCAGTTGTGGCAAAATCTCTGTCAATTAGCGATTTAGCCAAAGATTATCCTTATGGTTTTGGGAAAGATGATTTCGCTGCTTATTTAGCGAATGGTGTAATAGATCGTTATATGTTTGTTTATTCAGATAATTCCTCTGAACGTCGTATCTGGGATTCGGTTTTAATGGATGATTTATTGACGTTTATATATAATAATTCTGAATTGAATTTTTGTTTGAATCTACTCGGATTTTCATCGGTCTTTTTAAAGGGAGATAGTTACGATGGGAGGCGGGTTTTGACTATATTAATAAATCGTTTTCGGGAATTGCAACTCGAGGAACATTTACTTTATAGCAAGCTTATGTTGAATACGGTATATGAATATTGGAATTGGGCAGATAATGATTCCTTTAATGAATTTGCAAACATTTTTTTCCAATCCTGAAACTCCTTACCTATTGTTCTTTGACAGATTAATTGATGGGCATAGTGATGATTGTAGAAATTTTGTAAAGATTTTTTCAGAGCAGATTCCTTTAATAAATAATCGCATTAACAATGATCCTGAAGCAGAAAAACATGATTCTGTTAAGATCTACTTGTCAAAATATCAACAATACCTTTCCCAATAATGATTGGCGTTTTCCAGCTGTGTCTTATTCTGAATAACTTTCAAATTTGTTAGATTGTGGAGAATTAATGCAAAAAATTTATGAAGATTGACAAAGAGTTACTGGATAAACTAACGGAACAGGCAAAGGCATCGCAGAGGCTGAGGATGAATTATGACCTGAGGAATAGTGCGGAAGATAAATCGCAGAGGATGCTGAATGTGAAGTGGTAACTGAAAAAGTTGTCGTTGAATATATTATTGTTGAGATAATTATCGCATGAATAAAAGGATTTATCTGTGTCTTGCTCACATGAGCGAGGCGAATTTGGAACAGAAGTACATTAAAGAGGCTTTTGACACCAATTGGGTGGTGCCGCTGGGGCCGAATGTGAACGGTTTTGAGGCGGATCTGAAGAAGTTTGTGGATTCGCTCCCGGAGGGCAAAAGCCTGGAACCGGGTCACGAGGTGGTGGCTCTTTCTGCTGGAACGGCTGCGGTGCATCTGGCACTGCTGGCTTGTGGGGTTGGGCCTGGGGATGAGGTGCTGGTGCAGAGCTTTACTTTCTGTGCTTCTAGTCATCCGATTACATATCTGGGAGCTAAGCCGGTGTTTGTTGATTCTGAGGTGGATAGCTGGAATATGGATCCGGAGCTGCTGGAGAAAGCGATTCTGTCCAGGATTGAGGCTACGGGACGGAAGCCGAAGGCTATTGTGCCGGTGGCTTTGTACGGCATGCCATATGATGTGGAGAAGATCATGGCAATCGCTGAGAAATATGAAATTCCGGTGGTGGAGGATGCTGCAGAGGGGTTTGGTTCTAGGTATGATGGCAGGGTGCTTGGTACGTTTGGTAAGTACGGAGTGCTGAGTTTCAACGGTAATAAGATGATTACGACCTCCGGTGGCGGGGCTCTTATTACGGCCAATGCGGATGAGTGGAGGGAGATAATGATGTATGCAACACAGTACAGGGAGAGTTATCCGTATTATCAGCACGAGAAGATCGGCTACAACTACCGAATGAGTAACATCTGTGCGGGAATCGGCAGGGGACAGATGACTGTCGCCGATGAGCATATTGCTCATCATAAGCACGTTAAGGAGCTCTACAAGGAGCTTTTTGCTTCTGTGCCTGGTATTGAGGTGCATGACAATCCTTCTCCGCGATACGATAGCAATTTCTGGCTGAATACCATTACGATAGATCCGTCGCTGAGAATTAAGGGGCAGGAAAATGCCTACAAGACTGTAGTGAAGGGGGCTGTTGGTGGTGCTGCAGGTGTGGTGCATGCATCGGAGAGTGCCCATACAGACTGCGAGCCGAATGCAAACGTGGAGGCTCTGCGCGTGGTGCTGGACGAGGCTGGTATTGAGGCCCGTCCGCTCTGGAAGCCAATGCACAAGCAGCCGGTGTATAAGGGATGTGCGGCATATCTGAGGCCGTGCAAGCTATTTGGAACTGAGGAAGCTTCCGTTTCAGAGGCGCTGTTCAAGGTGGGTATGTGTTTGCCTTCCGGGCCTTATGTTACGGACGAAGACGTCAAATATATCGTTGAGACAATAAAGGGAGCTATTCAATAGCTCCTTTTTGTATGAAATGAAGCATCATAGATCGGTCTCTTTTAATCGCTGAGGGAAGAGATAATGATAATCGATAAAGAGTTACTCGATAAACTGACGGAACAGGCAAAGGCGTCGCCGAGGCTAAGGATGAACTATGACCTGAGAAATAGTGCGGAAGATGGGTCGCAGAGGATGCTGAATGCTATTGAGCCGGGGACGGTGATGCCGGTGCATAGGCATTTGAAGTCTAGCGAGACGGTGGTTTGTGTTAGGGGGCATTTTGAGGAGTATTTTTATGATGAGAACGGGGTGCTGACGGATATTGTTGATATGGTGCCGGGTGGGGTTGTTCTGAATGTTCCTATAGGGGGGTGGCATAGTTTGAGGTCTTTGGAGAGCGGGACGGTGTTGCTGGAGTGCAAGGATGGTAAGTGGGAGCCGCTGGGAGAGGAGGAGAAGAGGTAGGTTTAATTAATTGCGAGTTTGTTATAGAGACTAAATAATAGCTTTATGAATCAGAAATATGTTGCTCCTACCCTAAGTCTAAAGTCTTTTACATGTCCGCATTGTCACACTTTGTCATTAATGCAGTACGACAGCCATCGTTTTATTGCCGACGTAAAAACAGGTGCACGTGGAGTAAAGTCCATTTCAAATAATGTCTTTATTGTTAGATGTGAAAATTGCGGAAAGAAAATCATATGGATTGACAATAATTATGTTTACCCAGATATTGTAGCAGAAGAAGCTAATCCTGATATGCCGAAAAGTGTAAAACAATTATTTGATGAAGCAGGATTAATCTACAACAAATCTCGAGAGCTGCTTGTGCTTTATTGCGTTTGGCAATAGACAGATTGTGTAACGAGTTAGGGGAAACGGATAGAGATATAAATAAGAATATAGGTGCTCTTGTAAAGAAAGGATTGCCTAAATCCGTTCAAAAGGCATTGGATGTAGTAAGAGTGGTTGGTAACAAGGCTGTTCATCCAGGAGTGATTTCATTTGATGTTGATGACAAAAACACAGCTATAATGCTTATGCTTCTCTTGAATATTATTACCGAGCGAATGATAACGGAGCCTAAGGAAATCAACTCTTTATATGAAAGTTTGCCAGAGTCGGTAAAAGAATCTATTTCGAATAGGGATAAATAAAAGAAAGCGGATAGCAGTAAGGTAAGTTATTGAAAAGGCTAAATGTTGAACTATGGAAAAGAGATTTGAACGTTTTTTGAATTTATCTGGCTCGGAGTTTCTTGACTTTCTCTATAATGAGCGTGACAGGGAAAGGAGTTATGATTCTTTTCACGGATGGAATAACTGGGTTCTAATTGGGGCGATCGTGACAATTAGCTGCTGGCTGTATCGTTTACTTGTGGTTTATCATTCTTCTTTAGATAACTATATTTTTTTGTGTTTCTTGAGTGCTTTGATGGCTTTCGGTTTGGGCCTTGGGCCATGGCTTATTTTATTCAGACAATCGAGGGGCATTGACTATTCAAGGATGAGGAAAAGGATAGATGTTTTTCCAGTGTTCTACTATTCCTTTCTTTTATTATGCGCTTTAATCCTTATTATTTGCTTTCTTGTTTATGATGCAAAGTGTGGGATATCTGTCTTATGGAGCATAGTGTTTCTATTTCATGGTTTATTTCTGCTGCTAGCACTTGTCTTTAAGGAAGACATTGTTCCTGCATATTATGTGGGTAATGCTCATCCTAGTGAAAAGTGGAACATTTTTGTATGTATAGTTTCTCCAATATTGCTCTCATTGACGGGATGGTATTCCGCATTTATGGGGAAGGGCTCATTTTTTAGTCATGAGTTTGAAGCTGCAATTTGTATGGTTTCAATTGCCTTCCTTATATATGTTTTGATTAAGGTTAATCTTCATAGCAGGGCTTCACTGAGAATAGATAAAATAATTGACAACTATATTTACTGTGGCTTTTCTGAGGAAGCAACTATCCGAGCCGTTTTTATTAATCGTGTGGGGTATGGTGTTCTTGATGTCTGTGAAGAGGAATTGCAGTCCTTAGAGGTTTTATTAGCCCAGTATGATGTTCAGACAAGAGATATGGAGACTAGTTATGAATCCTTAAAAGGTGGCGCAGAGATAGGTAACATCCAATTATTCCGTAACAAAGCTAACGTTACTATTCAGTATTTAGAAACATTATTGAAAAGAGTAGGTAAGCTAAACAATAAGTTGTCTAAAATTCTAGTTCAGGCGGAAAAACTTAACATTAATCAAGATTTTTGTAATCTTACCCGTGATGTAATAGATAAGACTTCTCTTGCAATTTCGAGAGTGCAAGAATTTGTTGTGAGAATATCTGTTATGATAAGTGAAATAAAGTCTGAACGGGCCCAAGGGAAATATGAGAGAGATGGTTTGATATGATTTTCTTTCGAGTAATTTTATATTATTGTAGATTTGGACGCGAGTCATTCGTAAGAATGACATAAGATAGAAATGTTGACTTAGTTGGATTTAATTATGAATGAAGTAATAGATGTCGCCTTTGCTGGCGCAAAGATAGCTTCCCGGAATAATGTGTCGACGAGCCTGATTGTTCATGGCTTGTCTGCGGGGTATAATATAGGACAGATTGCTCATTATCGCTATATGATTGCGGAATACCAGATGGCCGTAAGTAATGGGAATATTTCTGCTTACTTGAAAGAGTTGGAGCAGTATAAAAGGGAACTGACGAAACACACGGTGCTTTCTATAATTGATGTGGTTAGTCTATTTTGTATTGGTTTTAACGGTTTGAATAGAAAGTAGGTGGCTAGTGGAACTGGTAGTTATAGGAATGGTTAGGGGCACAGGCCGGTTATAAGTGTTTTTTACCAAATGTTTTAAAGACATGGGTGCTGAACAGGGATTAATAGAAAAGTTAATAGAACTCCTTGCAAAAAAGGATACAACTCCTGAAGAAAAGAAGGTTCAAGCGCTGATTAAAGCAGCATTGCTGAGTGATAACTTGATTGCCTTTATCAAGGAGTTTGAGGCTGCAACAAAAGGTTGGGGAAAGGTAAGATCGGAGACAGTAAAAGGTGTTGTTGAGTTTGCGCGTGCTAATAATGAACTTCAGATTAGGACGTTATACGGCAATGATGATAAGACAGAATCTATCGTTGAACAAGAGAACAACCGACTGACTGTTGCTGAAGTGTGGGTATGTGGTACATTGTCTCGTTTGGGATTGTTGCAAGAATAGGGGGGCATGCTGTTGTTTTTTGGGAGTATCTGATTTTTTTGCCACGGATTCTGTTTAATGTGTTAAGGAGTGCGGCGAAGGGGAATAGGAGTAGAATTTGTTTTTATGAAAAAGCATAATAGTTTTTTTACTAAGATTCCATTAGCTTTCTGGCTGGTGATTTCTGTCTTAATTCTTTTCATTTGTGCTCTTCCAGTGTTATTTGTAAAGTTTAGCATAATTGATTTTACAAGTACAGGGCAGATAGGTGATACAATTGGAGGAATAATGGGGCCTTTTATCGCAATTTTGGCTGCATTACTAACTTTTATTGCATTCTGGGCTCAATATGATGCAAATAAAGAGTTAATTAGAGAAAATGAAAGAAATCATTTTGAGAATCGTTTTTACAAAATGATGGATATTCATCTGGATAATACTAAAAGTTTAGCTACTGACAATAATAGTAATACTTCTGTTTTCAAAAAATGGTGTTCAGAAATCGAGAGTTACTACAAAAGCTTTACAATTCCTGGGTTGATAAATGAGTTTGAAGATTACGTGCAAAAAAAACTCAAAGATGAAGTTCATATGAGCGGATTCCTAAATTATGTAGATGGCTTGTTGAATGATGACGAGACTCGATTTAAAGTTATATTTGATATTTGTTATTCATTGTTCTATACAGCGTCGGTTGTGCAATATATGCCGAAAGATGAACAAAGCGAGTACATTAATAATTTTGCTGTCCTGTATAATGCTTTTATGAGTGAAGAGAAATTCATTAAGTTGGATAATAGGTCGCCTAAGAATGAAATGTTAGGTCGTTATTACAGGCACTTATACCAGATTATTTATTTGATTGACGATCAGCCTAATGATTTGTATCAAAAAAATAGTTGGCGAGAAGATTATTTTAATTTGTTACGTTCACAAATGTCAGATTATGAGCAATTACTTCTATATTATCACTCACAATCATCTTTTGGAGAAAAATGGGATAAGTCAAACTATATTGAAAAGTATTATTTGATTAAAAACATACCATTGGAATCAATTCATATATCAGCAGGCATTCCCCCAATTCAGCGGTATAGTAAAGTAATTAAGGAATTAGAATCAAGAGGTAAACAATTCTTTGATGTGGTTGTTTGAGTATAAAAGTGGATGTTTAATATTCAATCGCTGAGGAAGAGAATTGTCATCTGAGAAGATTGATTAAGAGATACTGGATAGGTTGACTGAGCAGGCAAAGGCATCGCCGAGGCTCAGGATGAACCTGGGTTTCAGGAATTCTGCTGAGGATATGTTGCAGAGGATGCTGAATGCCATAGCGCCGGGAACGGTGATGCCTATCCACAGGCATAGGACATCGTCAGAGACAGTGGTGTGCGTGCGTGGCATTTCGAGGTGTATCTGTATGATGAGTCGGGTGCACTGGTGGAGACGGTGGATATGGTGCCTGGAGGCAATGTGCTGAACGTGCCTGCGATGCAGTGGCACAGTTTGAAAGGCCTGGAGAGCGGAACGGTGCTGCTGGAGTGCAAGGATGGACAGTGGGAGCCGCTGGGGGAGGGGGATGTGATGAGGTCTTAGATTGTAGAGGCTTACGATCTGGTGGGGTCGTCCAAGACCTTTGACGAGATTGATTAATGGTACAGGGTTCATCAAGATGATAGATTTAAAAGCTTTACGATAAATGGATGGATATCATATTGAATACATTGAAGAAACGATGATTATTAGAAGTTTGACATAGCGGGATAATAAAAGATTGCAATATGAGAGTAATATCAGTAATAAACGATGGACTGCTTCAGGCAACAAACGCATTGCTTGAAATGACCATTGGTGAGTATCTTGACATAGGATTAAGAATACTCCATAATAACAAATACCAAAGAAAAAGGGTGAGCAGGTCTTCCTCGGTTTATTCATTGTTAAATGAAGATATGAAGAAGTTATGTTCAATCCCTACTATTGTGTTGGCATTTACCGATGAAGCTCAAGGCATTCATTTGCAAGAGGACATGTCTGCAGAGGAATTGATGAGATGCCTAAATAGCGATAGTTTAATTATCTTAGACGGACTTCAACGTACTTATACGATGAAGGATGTAAATTCTGATTTATTGTTCCCCGAAGAAGACAAAAGGCGTTTCAGAGAGCATACAATCAGAATAGAAGTTTACTGTGGTTTGTCTAAAACGGGTGTACTTTATAGGATGCTTACTCTTAACACTGGACAAACGCCAATGTCTAAGAGGCACGAAATAGAAATACTTTATTCTAGTTATCGAGAGAGGAACTTAGACGGCATTAGTTTTAATACACAAGTTGATACGAATAATGAACCAGGTATTGACGTTTATGATTTTGATAATGCAATTGAAGGATTCAATTCTTTCTTAGAGTCTGATGAATCTCCAATGGATCGTTTCGATATTTTGGATGTCATACAAAGGATGGAAAAAATAACAGAAGATAATTATCAAAAAGACTTATTCGAATATTACATAAACTCGTACAATAGTCTGGCTCATCATATTTACGAACAGACAAACCACTGGGTAATCAGCAGCGAAGAAAAAAGAGACTTAGGCAGCATTTATGCTAAGGATATTCCTGCATTTTTCAACAAGGCACAAACGATGTCCGCTTTTGGTGCTGCTTTGGGGAAAATCCTCTGGGATAAATCAGACCGTGGTTTTGGTAATATCTCAGACAGAATTAAGAATGTACGGTTTAGCGGAATACCCAATGAAGCTATACTGATGATGCAGAAGATGCTTAAGGTCGTGAGGGAAGGTGCGAAAAAAATTGGTGTATCCCAGCGTTTGTACTTGAAGTTCTTCTTCTTGAATTTATTGACTGAAGGAAGCGAGACCTACTTATTAGTTGAATCTTCTATTGATAAGGCAAAAATAGATTACGACCATGCAATTATCATACAACCACGAAAGGAAAGCCTTTTTGATTAAGGATGGTGAAGAAGAGTTGTGCCCTGTTGACTTCAAGTTTTCTGACCTTGACCATGAGGGGAAAGTTATAACTATAGAGGAGGCGGAAAACTATAACTTTGCAGAATATTATAAAAATGATGTAAAAGAATTGGCCTACAGAACAACCAATGTGAATGTAGGAGCTGGCGGAGGCGCACCGCAGCGAATAGGGTGGATGTTGCCCATTTCCATGTTGACAACAGAAGATGAAGATACTCTTGAAAAAGAGCATGTTAATCAATATGTGTTTTTTGCATATTGTTATTTGCTTCGTAAAGATGAAATCGAGGGTGAACTGATAAATGGAAAGAACTTTGATGAAGTTCTAACTAAAAAGTATCCTAATGGTTGCTTGTTGGTTGTAAACAATGATAGAATGCCCAATGGCATTTCGTTAAAGAGTCTGGAACTATCCTTGGCTCGGAATGGTTTTTTTTCTAAACCAACGGGATATGCAAATCCATTAATCAGTGAAAATGGCGACTTAAACCTTATTCCTGCCACTGAGGTGTTGAACCCAGACAATACGTATGTAGATAGTTATATTGATACTTACCTTAGTCAATATGCATACAACTCAAATCCTTTTATACGATTCTTCTATCTGTACCAACTAGTCGAGGTTTTATTAGATAAGGAAATGATTGAGATATTGAAAGATTTTATCTACTTGTTGGAACACACTAAAACTTCATATAGAACAGCAGAGACTGCGCTTCAGAAGCATACAGAGTCTGAACGATTTTATAGAATTGTACAGAATTCGGGTCTGAATGTGGCAAATTATGCTGAGTTTGATAATTTGTGCTATACTTTTCTCAATTTGGGTGAAGGTGAGGATAGGAAACCAAACCCGGAAAGTATTTATCAAGTGAGGAATCATATCGTTCACAGATTTAGAAAGGCAGCGAGTGACGAAGCTGCGGTTAAATCTATTTGTGATCATTTAGAGCTCTATCTTTATGATTTGTTGATTTGCTATAAGAAGCCGAAAGTGAATAGGCCTGTGGAATAAAGGACGGATTGTAGTAATAGTTCGTTTAACGTATGATTGACTTTGTTTTATGGAGAAACGTGTGATTAACCAGAACGGTCCAAAACCTCTTTATGTAGAGAAGAATAATGGTATCATCTATGTAGGTGACTACCTAGAAGAGGCCAGCTCTGCATTCAAGGACGGCTCATTTGAGTTATATGAGTATGCTCCCAAGATCGACCCGCCGTTGAAGAGACCCGAAGTGGGACTGCTGAAAGAATGGTTGGCTCAAGAAGCATTATCAGAAAGCTCTTCAAGGTTAGCCTTACTTTACGGAAAGGCAGGAATCGGAAAGTCTGTAGTAATGCATGACTTATTGGTGGAGCTTCAGACGAATCCTGACTATTTGGTTCTTGGGCTAAAATCTGACCAGATAGAATTCGTCGATACGAATGAGTTGAGCCGTAGTCTTCATTTGGCTCAGCCTCTTGAGGTGGTCGTAAAAGAGATGGCCCAACAGTATAAGAGAGTGGTTTTGCTGATAGACCAGATAGATGCTTTGTCTTTGTCTCTGTCATCAAACCGAACCCCTTTACGTTCGCTGCTGAAGCTAATTAGAAAGATACAACTTATTCCTAATGTCGGGATTATAATATCTTGCCGTCCATACGATTTGGAATATGACCCGTTGCTTGACAATCTTAATATCAAGCAGAAATGGGAATTAAAGGAGTTCAGTAAGGAACAGGTGTTGCAGGTGCTTAAAGCACACCAAATCAAGGATCGTCTAAACGATAATTTAATTCGGTTTTTGGGAAATCCGCTGCATTTGTATCTTTTCTTGAAAATACGGCCGGAAGAACTGCTCACAGACCCTTTGTCAACTGATTTGTTGTACCATCAGCTGTGGAGAAAGTATGTAACTGACGATAGTGAGAGAAAGGTGGATAAACAGCGGCTTTTGGCACTGCTGGATGCGCTTGTGACTACGATGTATGACAGGCAGGAGCTATCGGTACATATAAGGACGTATGAGACAGAATATAGTACAGAGCTACAGTATTTGTTCACGAACGAGATTCTTTTGCTCAGCAAAAGCGGTCAAATACAGTTCTTCCATCAAACCTTGTTTGACTATGTTTATGCCCGCCGTTTTACGGAGAAAGGCCTTAACCTATTGGATGTATTGAAAACGCAGCATCAAGGTCTGTTCTTGCGTGCGGCTGTAAAGAGTATTTTGACATTTCAGAGGGAACAAAACACTAAAGAATATATCAAAACAATAGGCCAATTGCTTTATGCAAAGGATGAAAACGGTAAGGACATCTACCGTTATCACTTGAAGTCTTTGGCTCTGAGCAATATGGCTTACTTTGAAAGACCTTTGCCAGAAGAACTGATTTTTATATCGCGAAAAGTTTTTATGGATAAGGTTTATATGAATGTGCTCTTCGAATCAATATATACCCCCCATTGGTTCAATGCTATTTGGTGTATAATAGATGAGACAGGGGGATGGAAGGCATTAGACAAGGATTATAAGGAAAAAGCAATGCAGATGTGCAGAAGGACACTTTGGCTGGCTACCGAAGATGTGCTCGCTACTGTTGAACGGGAACTTGACTGTCAAAATACTGAGGATTGCAAGTATTTGGCCGACTTGTTGGAATACTATGAGCTTAACTGTGGGAGTGAGAGGCTGATTGGTTTTTATAATAAGCTTGTGAAGAGCAGACTACCCTTGGAGCATATTCACTTATTGAAGAACATAATGAGGGATAATCCTGCATTTGTTTGCCAGGAATTGAAGGAGAATATGCGACTCCAATTGGCAGAGAAAGAGACTAAGTATATTCATCGGATAGGTTTCAGCCACGAGGTGGAAAACCTGTATGAAGAACTTTTGAAAAACCATCACGATGAAGGGGTCCAGTTGTTGGTTGATATTCTAACGATGGTCTATGAAAAGACCAAGTTTAGATTAGAAGGAGCAGAAATATACAATTCTTCAGAGTTCTTCAGTTTCCAAAAGACCACGGGTGGCCATTTTGTGAACAACTTTGTAGAAGACGCAGCAAATATACTTATAGACGATTTCTTGAGCCGCATCGATGACGAAAAGACGAAGCACTACATTATGTCATTCTGCAAGAGTGAACATGAAGTTTTTGTATTCATTGCGCTGTACGTCTTTACCGAACGTCCTGAGAAGTTCAAAGATGAGGTGTATGACATCATAATGAACAGGTCGGTTCTGTCAAATGCTCCAAGCTGGGTGGAATATCAGACAGTTGAGGCACTTGAAAAGTCATGGGGGGGGATGAGCGATGAACAGAAGAAAGCGATTATCGATAGGATTCTGGCAATTGATGATCTGGGAGAACACCTGCTATTTAAGGATGCCGTTGAGATGAGACTGCAATATGGGCATCCCCTCTTGGATGTTGACTTGCATAAAGGAAAGGCTCTTGAAATAATTCCAATAGATGAGTTGAGAAGGCTGTCGTGGTTTGCCTACCAAGAGCGTCAGCGAATAGACAGGAAATTCAACTCGAAGCGTTTGAAAAACAGTAAGCCGTCAAGTATGTCTTCACATTCCGGATGGACTTCCTTGAGGGAAGACCAGGGGCTGAAGATGAACAATGAAACGTGGCTGAATTCAATGCGTGCCTATGACAAGAACCCCTTTGAATGGGATAAGCCATCATTAACAGGACAGTGCCATCTTTTTAGGAATGTCGTCAGCAAGGAGCCGGATAAGTTCTTAGAACTCATTCACGAGGCTATAAAAGATGATTGTATTCTGCTGGCTTATCCGCAGGCAGGGATGCAGGGGCTTCTTGATGCCGGGCGTAAAGACGAGGCAATGCAAGTATTGAAGGGAATACTGGAAGTGATTGGTTATGATGTAAACTCAACAGTTCGTGGATTCAGTTTACATTCATTGTTGTTTGCCCTTAATGATATTGCCAAGACCGGACCTGTACCGGAGATTGTCTTTGCATTGTTCTGTAACACGGTCCTGAATGCCAAAGAGCCAGAAGAAGATACTCATCAAGCTGAGAAAGACGTTTATAACGTAGGGATGAATCAGTCAAGGGGGAATGCCGGCTATATGCTTGTAGAGTGCGCAAGAGAGGAAAAATATGGGGAGCGAATTTTCAGCACCTTTGAGCAAATTGCAGAGACCTCCTCTGTGTATACCAGGGGAGCAATCCTTCTGAATATGGCAGCGCTAAACTTTGTGGATAAAGATAGGAATGTTAGACTATTCAAAAAACTCTTATATGACTATAATCCGAGACTAATGGCGATGCCGGTCCACAATTATAATCCTTTGGTTTATTTCGTTAATTATGCAGCTAGCGAGCTGATGGATTTTTTCCAGCATGCGGCAGATTGTCCTGAATGTTACCGGGAGCAAGTGATAATACTGTGGCTGGCATGGTCACATAATAACCACGACGAACGTATTAAAGTGCTTCTGGACAAGATGTGTGATAACAGTGAGGATGCGAGAATCTCCTTGATGGAATTCTTTTGTACACTGAACGAGAAGATTGGCGAGGATGCCGTCTGTTATATCATACACTTTATGGCTAAGCAATTTGACTCGCCAAGGATGGGGGAAGTATGCGATAATCTTTTCCACTACACAAAGAATTGGCCGGAGGACGTTACTCGAAGAGTGGCCGAGGCGTATGTTTCTTCCCCGCTGAGCAAACACAAGACAAGAACGTTTATCGGTTTTCTGGCAGGATATGCCATCGTCAACCCAATACAGACACTCATTTGGCTGGAGCTGGTAATGGGGGACAACATCCCAAACGAATACCATACTTGGAGCAATGTTGTCGATGTGATTATTCAGTCATATAACGGTATCAAGCAATTTAATGATATCAGTTGTCAAGATGCGTTGGAAAACGCGATGGACCTGATAGATACCATTATGCAGAATCCGAGCAACAAGAATCTTATCGGCAACTTTATCAATAAGTTGGATAATGAATAGAGATTATCAGCTGGAGCAGCTTCGGAGTTTGTTGATGGCTCCAGAGTTGAAGTCGGGACTTTTTCTGATAGATACGGATTTGACCGATGAGGAGATTGAAAAATATCTAAAAAGCTTCGGGATATTTTCGTATGTGAGAGAAGCATTGTTTCCTTCATCCGAAGGCTCTGCGTTTGAGATGTTTGTCGTTGGATTGAGTTATAAGTGTGAAAGCCCAGACATATTAACTCGTCGTAAACAGTTGTTTGCGGCTGAAGGCCGTAGGCTGGGTGGTGTGTTATATAGTATGGTTATTGAGATGATGGGGGCTCTATGTAGGAGCGACATTTCTGTATTACACATCAGCGGCGAGCTTGATTTGTCTTCATTGAGTCATGAAGAATTGTGTATATTGAAAGAGTCGATGGCTCATCATTATAATAGGATTATCGTATTAAGTAAGCAGAAACACGTTGTGGACTCAGAATATGACAATCTCATACGGCGAGTTTCACTTAAAGAACAAAAGTATAGTTTTAGTTATATGGAGAATGCGATAGATAAGGTTCATATCACTTATAAACACGACGATGAACACGAAGAGGCTTTGAATGCTGTTTTGGCAGGCCTCGACAAAGAAAGTATTCCATATTCGATAGACAGGTATGACATTCTATATCGATCAAGTATAGATGAATATGAAAAGGAAATAGGTCAAGCGGACAGAGTGATTATGTTTGTGATTCCCGATTATCTCAAATCTTTGGATTGTATGTTTGAAATGACTGAGATCTTCAAAAATGGTTATGTAAAGGAAAGGACCTTCCCAGTTGTGGACTTGGGGGAGATGAAAAGGAATGGCGACAGTCTGAAACAATTGAAAGACTATTGGCAAGGTGAGAAAGTCAGAAAGCTTGAAATGATGAAGACCGAACCCGGTGGTTCAGAGTTCATTATGCAAGAGACCCGTAAAATAGATACGATCATCAGTACTCTTGATAAGTTTTGGTTATTTATCTGTCGTGAGTCAACAGGACAATATGACAAACTAATCGAGAATGATGCAGCATTGTTGGTAGAGGAAATTGGAAAAGCAATGACAACACAAACAGGTTGTTCGGACGAAGCATTTGTCGCCCCAGGTACTACAAGACCACAAAGTAATAGAACTACAAACCAGAATGGTGCAAGGTCGGTATATGTGGAAGAGAACAACGGGACTTTAATCATAAATTGAAACTATGGCTGACGAACTGCATAACGAGGAGGAGTTTTATCAAGACAAAGGATGGCCTACGGAAGAGTATTCTTTATGTAGGTATGAGTTGCCGGTTTTAGGAGAAGATGCAGAGGGGGCGGATTTCGACCAGTTTGCGTTGATAACTAATGCTATTTATCCTTATATACGGCTGACGAAGAGACGTGGTAATAGCCATATCCCTTGTGGCGGTGCTATATCTCCTGCAACTGATGGGTGGTTTGCGAATAAGCCCGAGCAAGAGCGTAACAAGTGGTGCCCGAAGATAGCCTGGGGCTTTGCTGCTGTATTCCTTGCAAACCTCAGATATGATGCGGTTCAAAAAGACTATGTTCTTCTCAAGGATTTAAGTGAACTGATTCGGCATTATTACGAGAAGTACTTGAAAATGTACTTACAGTGCCATAATGGGTTAAAGTATAAAGGCCATTCCCCATATCAAAAGGAGCTGAATTTCCTGGAAGAGCATTGGGCGTTGATAAAGTCCTTTTGGGAGAAGTCGGAACCGTTAAAAGTGTATGCTGACTTGTATGATTACGCTAAGGATGCGGAAACAGATTATGAAAACTTCCTTTACGCACGCAAGGAAGCAATTCTGACCCGGAGAGAATTGAAGGCTGATTCGCTAAATGATAAAGGAGGGAATCGGATAATAAACCAGAATGGAGAAAGATCCGTTTATGTCGAAAACAATACTGGCACTATTGTTATCGGGGCGAATAATGAGAAATCAGTTGCCAAGACGTACAAGAATGAGGCCTATTTTAATGATATTGCAACTCAAATCATTAAGGATTTGGACGAGGCAAAGGTTTCAATACTTGTTGCTATAGCTTGGTTTACAAACCAGCGTATAGCTGACAAACTGGTTGAAAAGTTCAAGCAAGGGCTAGATGTAAAAGTGGTTTTTTATGATGACCACACCAATTCTAAGTTTGGTGCCAATATAGGTGGTATTCCTTTTAAAGCAATTCGTGGGACACGAGGTGGAATAATGCATAATAAATTTTGTGTGATAGACAATCAGAAGGTGATAACGGGCTCATATAATTGGTCGGATAACGCAGAGAATAAGAATCATGAAAATGCGGCATTGGTTTATGATAATGATTGCGCATCCTCATATTCTGTGGAATTTAGAAGATTGTTTAATTCGTCAGAAAAGGAATAGGCGGGCATCGAGCACGTGGTGGACGGGAAGCCGCAGAAGAATGACGTGCTGCAGTTCATCGGCCGCACGGTGCAGCTGGAGCAGCGTAACCAGGCGATGAACTATTTCATCGGCGTGCTGGTGGAGAAGATGCGGGAGGCGGGGATCTACATGGTGCTGGTGAAGGGGCAGGAGCAGGTCAGTGCTACGAGCGTCCGCTGTGGCGGTCGTGCGGCGACGTGGACCTGTTCTTCGATGCGGAGAACTACGAGCGGGCGAAGGGGTTCCTCTCGCCGCTGGCGGTTGAGGTGGAGTCAGAGGAGAAGCGTAAGAAGCATCTGGCGATGACCATCGACCCGTGGTTGGTGGAGTTGCACGGCCTGATGCCAACGGAGATTTCGGAGCGTATCAACGCGGGTGTGGAGCGGGTGCAGAGCGACATCTTCGCTGGCGGTGGCGTGCGGGTGTGGAAGAACGACGGTGTGGATGTGCCGCTGCCCATACAGATGACCCCAAACCTGAAGATAGTCATTAGGATACAGCAACTGACTATTTTGAAAGACCTGTCTTCTGGCAAGAAAAACTATATTCTGAATGACCTTTGCAGGATTGTTGAGGGTGCTTCAGAAAGTGAACTGACGGCTGCTTACTACAGTGTGCTGAGTTTATTATGCTTGACGGAGAATAGGATACAAGCAGGTTTGAATTATCATAAACTGTCTATTGAGAAACGCAATAAGGATAGCAAGGGCGTTGATGGGCTGGAAGAACTATACAAAAAGAGTATCTGGATGTTGCCTCTTCGTTTCACAAAGATAGAAGAGTATGATGCATGGCTTCAAGACTTTTCTGCGAAGCCTTTTGAATATGATCATTCGGACAGTGAGATATGCGAGCATTGCTATTTGGCAGGATACCTGCTTGTAAATAAGGAGTGGAAGGACAAGGAGCAAAGTGACATCATAGCAGGACTGCAACTTTTATTGGATAAAACTATTGAGCATAATTGTCCTGAAATGACGGTTTCCATCCTGTTTCAAATGATGGAGACGTTCAATAAAGCAGGTCGATTTGAGGACACAAGAAAGGTCTTTAACGATTACTATGGGAAGTACGATGAATATCCCTTGGCGAAAGTGCTGTTAAACGGCTCGATGGCATATGCTATTTATTCAAATAAGGCGGCAGAGAGCAAAGAGTCTTTGCCCTATATTGAAGCTATGCAGATTGCGGAATATGGAGAGGTAATACCAAGTGTCCATCTCCATCTTGGGCAGATAAAGGCTTATGTGACGTGTGAGACTGATGTGGATGAAGGAATCTCACAGTTGAAGAAGGTCATTGACTATGTTCAGAAGCCCGGACATTTGACTACACTCTTTGAGTATTATCAATGTCTGGGGGAGTTGTCACTAATGTATTGGAATGCCGGAGTAAGGGATAGGTCTGTTGAAGTGCTTTCAGAGTGTGTTGATTATGTGACTAGCGAGGAAGGATTGAAGTCACCATATGCCAAGACATATCTCTGTCTGTGTGATTGCTTGTTAGTGAATTACCTCTACGAATTGAATGTTCAAGTACTTCCTGTAGATCAGGCAAGGCCCTATATGGGTATGTTTACTGAGCGGGATGCACAGGGTCTCGATAGCTTATATTCGATTGACAGAATCTTTACGTCTAGTTATATTATGTACCAGATATGTAGCGCATTAAACTTGGAAAAGATGAGGACAGAATGGGCTTATAAAGTGTTAGAGGCTATTAAGGGCAGGGGAGAGAATAAAGAGATACATTATATCACTACACTCTTACTTCCCATTTTCCTGAAAGAGCAAGACTTTGATGCTTTGGCTCGTGTAGCAGAAATATCTAGCGTTTCACAGGCAATTACTTTTGAGATGCATCCTGAGATGAAGCATGCAAATACGGATTCGGATTTTATAGAATATGTGGTGACTCCAGTACTGTTTTTAGCACTTCGTATGGCTATTACTGGAGATAAGAGTGGGTTGGAAAAGATAAAAAACATACTGTCGAATTATCAGCCAGTCAACAATTATGAAGTAGTGAGCAAGGTGATTGACGTTCTGGAGAGAAGAGATTATGATAAGGCATTTATTAACGAGGTTCACAAACTGGATGTGAACAAGTTCTACCCAGTATATATATTCGCCTATCTAATTACAACACTTTCCGTGGATTCGTATCAGGCTTTTAAACTGATAATGGATGTGATTGTAAGACTTGAAAGCGATTTGGTTAGGGTTATAGGAGGTGACGTAAAAACCGTCATCAATGAGTTCATTGCATCTTTCTGGCGGTCACGTATTCTAACTAAGTCCGAAGATTTTATAAACTATTCATTCCTTGCCAGTAAGGGTATCAAGCTGATAGATGAATATGAAGGGAAAGATAATCAAGCTAACCACACAATGTTCGTTATTAGGCACCATCTGCCATATGGGGTGTACTTGAATTATGAGCAAGAGAAGTGGTTGGATACTTGAATGGTAAATTAAGATTGTGAGTTTTGAAGAACCAAGTGCCTGCTTCCGTATAACGAATCAGTAGAGAACTTAATCACAGAGAAGTTGCCCTTAACGTGTTCAATATTTAGAATAGCTGAGGAATATTCAGATTCTGATTTGCAAAGAACGGGTCATGTGTGTTGAGTTTTGGTTGTTGTTTTCTATAACTATTTTTAGATTAGGTTATTTATTTAGAGAGTGATATGACAAAAATGGAATTAGATGATTCTACAAAAGCATATTTTGAAGGAATGCTTTGGGCAGCTTATGGGGTAAAGTTGATGGGAGGGTTTATTTCAGAATGGCAAATTGATGCAATAAAAGAGTGTGCTTCTAGGTTGAAGTTGGCTGAAATTGATCACTTTCAGCTTTCTCCTTGTGAGAAGGATGAGTTGAAACGCTTATGGAAACAAAGATTTGATGCATTAACTAGTGGTATTAAGAACAAACTGAAACAAGAGGGGAGGATTGTAGGAGGATATTTAGTATAACAGGTGGATGAAAAATTAATAAGGACGATATAATATTTTGTTATGAAATCTTCTGTAACCTTACTAGATCTTGATACTATTGAGCTTCATTATTGGCTAGATGATGGTTCACACACTATGGATGCTCTTGTTTTTAATAAATGCGAGCATGAGTTTTTGAGTATTGTTCAGGAACTTTCCAACACTTTTAGAATTAAAGTCGATGTTGAAGTAGAGCCGTTGGGTGAAGGTGGTTTAAGGGCGTGGTTTAAACTCTATCGCAACAACAAAGATGCTATAAAAGTTGCTTTTCTGATATTCTTGCTGACAGATTTATTGTGTACGCCACTAAAAATAACACTTGAGCATGTTACAAGAGAAGTATTGGAACGAGTATTCGAGGACCCTGAGATTAAGAAACTAGAGGAAGAAAAGAAAAAGGCAGAATTAGAATTCGAGATTACCACAATAAAGTCTGAGACAGAGATTCTTTGTAAGAACATTGACGAAAACAAATTACAAAAGAAGAGGTCGAATTACTATGAGACGGCAAGTCAATGTAAGAAGTTAGAAAAAATAACTATAACAGCTACTGATGCTACAAAGGGAAAAAAGTATGTTAGTAGGGATGTTGTTTCGAAGGATTTCCCCCTTTATATCATGACTTCTGATGATTTGGATCCAGATAAGGATGAAAATGCTATTATCGAGATTATTTCTCCTGTCCTAAAAAAAGGAAAGTATCAATGGTTGGGGATATACCAGGGAGAGGTAATACAATTCAAAATGAAGTCTAATGAGTTTAAGACTTTGGTGTTAACGGGACAAGTGCCTTTCAAAAACGGGTCTTCAATAACATGTCTGCTCGTACGCAACAAGAAAATTGATAGCAACGGTGAGGTCAAGATAACTGGGTATGAGGTTTTAGAAGTATATAACTTCTTTGAGAATGACACACCTATTGAGACACCAGAGGGAAGACGCAGAAGACAGAGGAAAGAGACTGAAAAAAAACAATTGAGTTTATTTGACTTGGAAGAAAACGTATAGTTTAAACAACAGTTTGTTTTGAAGATAAGAAAGCGGTAATTTATTATATTTATCACTGAGAATTAAAGTTTTATTAAATTTGAATAAAAGAATTTATCTGTGTCTGACTCACATGAGTGAGGCGAGTTTGGAGCAGAAGTACATTCAGGAGGCGTTTGACATCAATTCTGTGGTGCGGCTGTGGTCTAATGTGAACAGATTTGAGAATTATGTATGACACTTTTGATGTTTACGTGCGGCTAATTTGCTAAACTCCAGGCAAATGGAGGAGGAAAATGAAAAGATGAAGGATTTATAGAACAATTAATATTTGGCTGGACATATAAAGTTAACATGATATTTGAAGATATACAAAAGCTAGTGGTGAAGGATGAGCATCGCTGTTTGGAGTTGAAGAAAACGACAGGGGAGTTGCAGGATGGTATGCACTCTGCATGTGCTTTCTTGAACACGGATGGTGGTTGGCTGATTTTTGGAGTGGCTACGAAGTCGCTGAAGATACTGGGTCAGCAGGTTTCGGATAATACGCAAAGAGAACTGGCTCAGGCGTTGAGTGGCTTCAGCCCAGTGGCGGATGTGAAGCCGGAATATATTGACGTGCCTGGAAGACCTGGGAACCAGGTGGTAGCAATACACTTTGGTGGCTGGAAGTGGGGGCAGTTGCCTTACACCTACCATGGGTGTCCTTACTATAAGGTGGAGAGCACGACGAAGGTGATGCCACAAGAGATGTATGAGGAGCGCCTTCGTGCTGCGAAGCCGGAGGTGTTTGCCTGGGAAAGACAGGAGGCGGACGATATTACACTGGCGGATCTGAGCGAGGAGAGGATTCGCGGTGCTGTGCGTTTAGGTGTGGAGCGTGGGCGTGTGCCAGAAACGGCTATGTCGGAGGTTGTGGAGTCTATTTTGAGCAAGTGGGGGCTGATGAAGGACGGAAAGGTGCTGAACGGTGCTGTGGCGTTGTTTGCCAAGCAGAAGGGTAGTTATACGCAGATGGCGCTGCGGTTGGCGCGCTTCCGCGGAACAAACAAGAATGAGTTTGTGGATAGTGCTCGTGCAGAAGGTAACTTCTTTGATCTGTTGGATGCGGGAATGGCTTTCTTGTTCAAGCATCTGTCACAAAGCGGAAAGATTGTGGGATTCAGGAAGGAGGAGCACCTGGAGATACCTGCGGAGGCCTTGCGTGAGGCATTGACGAATGCACTGTGCCACAGGCAGTTAGAGAAATTTAACTTGACACCGGGTATTGCCATTTATGATGATAGAGTGGAGATTGAGAATCCCGGACGGTTGCCAATAGGTATTACCCCTGAGAATATCAAGAGTGCACACATTTCTTTGCCCTATAATCCATTGATGGCAGAGGTGCTGTTTAAGTCATCATTTCTGGAGAACTGGGGATCGGGAATTAGCCGTATGGTGGAAGCGTGCAGGGAGCAAGGAGTACCGGAGCCGGAGTATGAGGTAATGCCCGGATTTGTGAAGATAATTTTCAGAAAGAATTCGACTACGGAAAAGACTACGGAAAAGACTACGGAAAAGACTACGGAAAAGATCCTAAGTCTGATTTCGAAAAATCCGCATATCACGACTGAAGAGTTGGCTCAATTGTGCGGAATGACGGCTGATGGTGTGTATTATCACACAAAGCGTCTGCGTAAGAGTGGTATTCTGATTCGAAAAGGGGGGCGCAAAGATGGGTATTGGGTTATTGTAACAAAGAAATAATGAGCGGTAGTGGGCAAGGACGTTTTGATCGCTGAGAATTAAAGTTTTATAAATATTAATATGAATAAAAGAATTTATCTGTGTCTGGCTCATATGAGCGAGGCGGGTTTGGAACAGAAGTACATTAAGGAAGCATTTGACACTAATTGGGTGGTGCCGCTGGGGCCGAATGTGAACGGGTTTGAGAAAGATCTGGAGGAGTTTGTGGGGCGTGTGGAAGGTGCTGGGGAAGAGGCGAAAGTGTGCAAGCGTGTGGTGGCGCTGAGTTCTGGGACGGCGGCGGTGCATCTGGCGCTGATAGCGTGTGGTGTGAAGCCCGGGGATGAGGTGCTGGTGCAGAGCTTTACGTTTTGTGCAAGTTCTCATCCGATTACGTATCTGGGGGCAACGCCGGTGTTTGTGGACTCGGAGGCGGATAGCTGGAATATGGATCCGGAGCTGCTGGAGAAGGCGATTTTGTCCAGGATTGAGGTGACGGGCAGGGCTCCGAAGGCCATTGTGCCGGTGGCTCTGTATGGTATGCCGTACAGGATAGACAGGATATTGGAGATTGCTAATCGGTATGGGATTCCGGTGGTGGAGGATGCGGCGGAAGGGTTTGGTTCCAGGTTTAACGGCAGGGTGCTGGGTACGTTTGGGAAGTACGGAGTGCTGTCTTTTAACGGGAACAAGATGATTACGACTTCAGGTGGCGGGGCGCTGATTACGGATTCAGAGGATGAGTGGAGGGAGATAATGATGTATGCTACGCAGTACAGGGAGAGTTATCCGTATTATCAGCACGAGAAGATTGGGTACAATTACCGTTTGAGTAATATCTGTGCCGGAATAGGCAGGGGGCAGATGACGGTGGCCGAGGAGCATATTGCGCACCATAAACACGTGCAGAGGCTGTATGAGGATTTGCTCAGCGATGTGCCTGGAGTTAAGGTGCATGCGCAGCCGGCTACGGGGGAGTATGACGGGAACTATTGGCTTTGTACGATTACTCTGGATCCTTCCGTTAGGGTTGTGGGGCAGGAGAATGCGTATAAGACCGTGGTGACGGGGGCTGTTGGCGGAGCGGCCGGAGTTATTCACGTGGCTTCATCGGCTACAACCGATTGCCAGCCGAACGAGAATGTGGAGGCTATGCGTGTGTTCCTGGATGCAGCGGGCATTGAGGCAAGGCCGCTCTGGAAGCCGATGCACAAGCAGCCGGTGTATAAGGGATGTGCGGCATATCTGAGGCCTTGTTCGTTGTTCGGGTGCGAGTCTGAGTCTGTTTCAGAGGCGCTGTTCAAGGTGGGTATGTGCCTGCCGTCCGGGCCGTACGTTACGGACGAGGATGTCAAGTACATCGTTGAGACAATAAAGGCAGCTATTCAGTAGCACCCTTTTTGTTTGAGATGAGTTGAGACATCATGAATCGATCTCTTTTTATCGCTGAGTGAAGAGATCTTGATAATAGATAAAGAATTACCGGATAAACTGACGGAACAGGCTTAGTCGATGTCGATACCTGAATAAATTAATTTAAAATGAACAGATTCATAAGCCTTTTTATCTTCGGACTTACATTTGTTCTATGCTCCTGCGGGGGTGGGGGCGGAGATAAATCCAATGGGCCGATAACTCCATCTAATGTAACTGTATCTTCCATTACGCTTTCTAAGACATCTTCGGACCTGGTAATAGGCAGCACGCTCCAACTTACAGCCACGTTATCCCCATCCAATGCAACGGACAAAACTATAACTTGGTCTTCTTCAAATACATCTATAGCAACTGTAACTCCAACTGGGCTTGTTACGGCTAAAGCAGAAGGATCTACGAATATTACTGCATCTGCTGGTGGTAAAAATGCCGTTTGCAAGATAACTGTGAAAAAGCCGGCTATTGCTGTAACTTCCATAGAACTAGATAAAACAGATATAACTCTTGATGCAGGAGAAACGTCAACCATCAAAGCAACAGTGAAACCTGACAATGCTACTGTAAAAACGATTACTTGGACTTCTTCCAAACCAACAGTTGCAACGGTTGATGGCAATGGTAAAGTTACTGGATTGGATAACGGAACCACCAACATTACAGCAACATGTGGAGATAAAACCGCTATTTGTAAAGTAACGGTTAAAGTACTTGTTAAATCTATCAGTTTAGATCAGAGCTCCGCTACAATTATTAAAGGTGAAATACCACTTATCTTACAACTAACCATAACTCCAGAGAATGCCGCTGATAAAACGATCAAGTGGTCTTCCTCTAACATTAATATAGCGACGGTTAAAAACGGAGTTGTTACTGCTGTTAATGCCGGAGATGCTGTTATTACGGCTGAAGTCGGGGACAAAAAAGCTCAATGCAAAGTTACGGTTGTTCTATGCAGAACCGTAGATTTGGGTTTGTCTGTAAAGTGGGCAGACCGCAACATTGGAGCGAATTCAGAAGAGGAATATGGTGATTATTATGCATGGGGAGAAATAGAAACAAAGGATATATATACTTGGGATACGTATAAATGGGGAACTGAATATAACCTTACAAAGTATTTGGGTAAATGTACTCTTGATTTGTCTGATGATATTGCTAATGTGGTTTTAGGTGGTAATTGGCGTATGCCTACAGAGAGGGAATTATGGGAACTGATTAGTGGGTGTGATTGGAATTGGACTACTATTAGTGGTATTAACGGTTTTAGGGTTGTAAGCAAAAAGAACGGGAATAGTATATTCCTTCCAGCTGGTGGTCTTCGTACAGATAACATTGTATATAATAATATAACAGGGGATTATTGGTCTTCATCACATGGTTCTTGGCCAGAACAGGGGGCGTCCTTTCTTCAGTTTTCTGCGAATATGGGTAAATCGATTACGGTCGCTGGTACTCCACGAAGCCATGGGTATACGATTCGTGCTGTTACAAAATAATTCTTGGGAACGGCTTCATTCTGATATAGTTTGCCAGAGACCTGACTAATCTCTGAGAATAATAGATTATGGGTGAGAAGTTATGGCCAGCGGAGTGATTCGCTGGCCTTTTCTTTTTTATATTGCTTTATTCTGATTCCTAGTGCTGGATTGCCATGGTGCGGATGTACTTGAGGACCAGGTCGCACCAGACGGGGTCGCCGGGGTATTGGAAGCGGCAGTTGCCGTGTTCGTCTTGTTTGAAGATGGTTTCACCGTTAGGGGTGAGGGTTACGAAGCCGCGAGGGGAGAGTTTGTAGAGGGCATCGCCTTCAACGGCGTTGATGACTGCCTGAGGGTCCCACATCTTTTGGCCGGTATCGCAGTTAAGGAATTGGTATGTCCACTTGATAGGGTGGAGGTCTGTCCAGTTCATATCGCTGATGACAGTTTCAGGGCGGTAATCCAGAGGGTCTCCGACCTCGCCTGGGGAGAAGACAATGTCCACGTCTTTTGGCCAGAGCTCGAAGAACTTGAGGGAGAAGTCGATGGCGGCTTTGAAGTTGTAGTCAGGTTCAACGGCATCGCCGAAGACACCGCCCATGGCGTAAAGGGCGCTGACCTTTTGTCTGACGAGGTCTACGCCGGTGAGGTTGGAGTATTCATCGGGGCCGGACTGGAGGAGGCGGGAGAGGGAGGTTACAAAGCCGATGGAGGCGATGGTGACGGATTTGTCCGGGGATTCGGCAAGGAGCTTGCGGTAGAGCTTGTAGGCTTCCGGGTAGGTGCCGGTGTCTCCGACTGTGCGCTTGAACATAGGCTCTGCCTTTGTGGAGCGGGCGTATGGGAGGTTGTGGTAGGATATGAAGACGTGCGGGTTAGGGATGCCGCTGGTTTCCAGGCCGATAGGGATGTTCGGGTAGCCGTAGAAGTTGTTCATTATGTCTGCAATGTCTGCGTTGGCGCGGTCCATGCGGTCCACAATGATGCCTATCAGGTTGCAGCGTTTCATATCCATATAGCGGTATAGCATCATAAGGGCAAAGAGGTCGTCTGTAGAGGAGCCGAGATCTGTGTCCAGAATGATGCGGATGTCTTTCTGCTCGTAGTTGGTCCAGAGGTTTATGCCCTTGGAGGCAATATAGACCGTGTGCTGGCCGTTCTCCCTTGCAAACTGTACTGCTGCGGCAAGGCTGTCTTCCGGGAAGATGCGGTTGGAGTCGAAGTAGTACTTGCCGTTCTCGGGGTTGAGCCAGCCGCCTACAAAGCCGTTATGTTCTCGGGCATGCTTGACAACATTTGGGATGCTTTTGCGGTCGAAGCTGTTCTGGGTGGCGGCATAGGACACTACGATGCCTTCCGTTGGCTGGCGCATAGTGTTGATATCCAGGGTGAAGCCGTCGGGATACATCTGGCCCATTGCCCAGACTGCGTTATAGAGTTCCTTGTCTGTGAGGTTGGGCTTTGATTGGGCTGTTGCGGTTATTGTCGCTGAGACTGAGATTGCGAGAATTGCGGCGAGAGTCAGAAAGAGCTTTTTCATATATGTGCATTGTTGATTCTTATGCAGTGTCGGTTCTTATATAGCTGTCCGTACCTCAAATTTACGTTTTATATCGGCAATATAAAAATGTTAATTGAGAATTAATTATGATAATTCGGGGTGGCTTATTTTTTGCCGAGAAAGAAAAATTAACCTGCGAGTTGATTTATTCGAAATTATTTCTACTTTTGCATAAAATAAACTCGCGAGTTGATTTATGGAATATGATTTGATATATCCAGAGAGGTTAGGGCAGATGATTGACACACCGTGTATTGTTGCCGCTGTTTATTTTAATGAAGATGAATTAATAAGTTTAGGCATTCCGGAAGACTCTCTTGAGGTTCAGGAACCATTTTGGGATTATAACGAGTTCCAGAAGCCGTTTGAATTATGGGCATCACCAAAATTCTTGAGCGATTACTATGATCGGTACAAGACATTTTTACAACAAGAGTATTGGAGGGAAATCACTGAAGAGGAGTTCTTGACGGATGTTTCTAATTCATTGATTAATAATAAGAAGGAACTGATTGACAAGATGGAGTCTAATGAGTTTTACTCTTTAGTAGAACCACTAGATGATAACGAGGAGATAAAGAGGCTTATTGACAGTATTAAGGTTAAGATAAAACAGGGTATTATTAAAGGACATCACCCCTTCCGTTTTTATGCTATTGAAATTGAAGAAGAAAAGTGCTATCTCATAACTGGTGCAACTATTAAAGTCCATAAAGATATGGGCAAAGCTATGAATACAATTATAGAGTTAAGGAAACTTGAAAAGGTATACAGGATTCTTGAAACAAATGATGTAAAGACCAAAGAATCATTTATAGATTTCTTCTATAAGGAAAATTCAAAGAAATAAACCACTGAAAAACAATGGCACACAATCGAATTATTAAGCAAACATCTTGGATCTCTCAGGCAAAGTTTGAGATTGAGAATGAAGCCGGTTTTCTTGAATGCAAACGAATTGTTCTCAGGATTGTCCGTTATATGAAGGACAATCACCTTTCTCAAAAAGAGTTGGCGGCAAGGCTGAATGTCACGCCTCAGTATGTCAATAAGTTTTTGCACGGTCAAGATATTGACCTGAAGATATCGACAGTGATTAGATATGGGAATCTTCTTGGGATAAAACTTATAGAGGTTCCAATGGAGAAACCGGGGGATAATAACCTTCAGATAAACTATGTAATTAAAATATCGGTGAAGGAGAAAGCCATACAACCTTCCACCTTCATTTATTCAAACATACTTCCTAAGAGTACTTTTTCAATGCAATAGCTATGGAACAAATCAAATACAAACTTCAAGGGGTATCCATCGAGCAATATGCTACGCCTTTCGAACCGCAAACTGATAATATCGAGCTCAAATTGAGTATTCCGATAAAAACTAATTATGCGGCAAATGCGCTTGCAATAGGAACTAATATTCAGTTTTTCGAAGATGGTAAGCCTTTTATAATAGCTGAGGTTTTCTGCCATTTTATTATTGATTCGGACTCCTGGCGTCATCTTTCATCGGATAATACAAAAGATGTTGTTCTTTCTAAGGATTTTGTTAGAATGCTTGTTGCTATTGCTATTAGCACATGCAGAGGGGTTCTTTGCGCCAAAACCGAAAAGACAGTTTTCGCAAAATTCTTTCTTCCTCTTATTGAATTGAATTCTGAATTTGGCGATGATTTAGTTATTCATGTTGAGTGATTGGCTGTAAAGATATCCAGTTAAGGCCAGCGGAGTGATTCGCTGATTTAAGAGATTATGAGTAATGTTAGTACTTCCATTACTAACCCCCTTAGATGAAAAAGGCTAAGGCTTGCCACCTTTCGGGGTGGCTTTTTTGCCGAGAAATAATAATCCACATTTCCAAGCGATTACAAGCTTGTAATTGCTTTTTTCTATTGTTGGTATGGACGACCTTTGCAGAAAATTTTGAATTATGAGCAATGGTCAACAGTGGATTAATGAGGCAGGAACATTCTATCCAGTAGATGGTGATACCCGTTTGTTAAAGTCACCAGGTGATGGAATATTCGTTGTCGTAGAGTCTTCAAACCCGATGATGACTCGTATAGGCTTACGAAAAATCGGAGATAGGTTTAGTTTCGATTTTAAGATTTATGAATTGGGAACCGAGCCGATGATTCGGTTAGTGAAAAAAACTTGGGAGTCTGATATATTTATGAATTGCGGTAAGAATCTGGGAGTTATATTTAATGGAATAAAAGGAACAGGGAAGACATTGTCTGCACAATTGCTCTGCAATGCAATTGGTTTGCCTGTTGTAGTGGTGCAGAGTAATTTAAAAGGGCTTTTACCGTTTATTCAGTCATTGAATTTCGAATGTGTGATTTTTATCGATGAAGCTGAAAAGACCTTCAAAAGAGATGAAAGCGGGGATATTCTGCTCCGTCTTATTGACGGTGCTTTTAATGTTTGCAGAAGGCTTTATGTGCTAACGACAAACCAGTTGACGCTGAACGAAAATCTGTTAGGCCGTCCGGGAAGGATACGTTATCGGTTTGAATTTAACAATCTCCAACCATCGGCGATTGATGAATACCTTAAAGACAATTTGCTGCCAAAATATGCAGAACAGCGAAAGAAAATTCTGGAACAGATAGATTTGCTGGAAATATCTACTATTGATATCTTGAAAGCACTTGTGGATGAGGTAAATATCCATGGTCGGCTTCCTCAGAATGCATGCTTGAATGTACCAATTGCCAAATTTGCATTTGATATCTTATCGTTTTACGAGCTGGAGAGTTATGAGAGGCATGCTGAGGTAATGAACTTTATCCGGGAGAAGTTGTCAAAATTTGGCGCTACGTCATTGAACGAGTGGCTAAAGAATTGGAAATCTGAGGACGGTAAGATGGATGCTGAAGACTTGTTGTCAGATGAGTTCGGATTTACCTGTGAAACGAAAATGACATCTTCCTCTTCTAGTCTTTGGAAA
Organism: Bacteroidales bacterium; assembly: GCA_017550655.1. GTDB lineage: Bacteria > Bacteroidota > Bacteroidia > Bacteroidales > UBA932 > Egerieousia. The sequence goes on from JAFZOK010000024.1 coordinate 405,935, forward strand.
GATGCCAACACCTCGGTCGGAACTATTATACGAGAACCAGATACAGATGGCTTCTTTGTCGTTAGACCATTTCATGGGGATACAGACCGCCTTTGCCTATTGTTAAGGAGGAGGGAATCGCCATCTCTGTATAGAGGGAATCTATTTTAGAAGTACTCGATTATTGTCATTTTAAATACAAATTGTGAACCGGATCTTTTTTACTGCTGATCTGCACTTTGGCCATCCAGGCATACTGAAGCATTCTCCTCAACGTCCGTTCTCTGATACGGTTGATATAGTGGCTCACGATGAGTGGTTGCTTGATTTGTGGCAAAGAACTGTAGATAAGAGAGATACTATTTATATCCTCGGTGACTTGACTTTTTTGAAAAGCGGAGAAGCAAAGAGACTTCTTGAGAAATTACCCGGTCGGAAGTTTCTTATAGAAGGGAATCACGATGGTTCCATCAGAGCATATAAGAATTACTTCAAGGAGGTCTATCAGATAAAGGAGATGCGGTTTAGACCTACTGTAGCTTCTTTCCTGAAGGAAGATTTAGCAATTGTGATGTGCCATTATCCGCTGCTGACTTGGAACCAGAAGCCTCGTGGATCAATAATGTTGCATGGACATTGTCATGGAAAACTTGATGAATATAATTCACAGTCAATGGATTTGAGATTTGATATCGGTATTGATAGCTCTTTGGGAAATCTCAATTTCTTAACATTGGAAGATATTTATAATGCTGCAACCGAGAAGATTAAGCAGTATGGATACAGTTCTTTTGCAGAATACGCACAATGCAATTACTCTCGCGAATTACGTTAGATTGGTTTAAGTTTGAGTTTAAGTATTAATGCCCTCATAGCTTCGTTATAACTAGGATAATATTTTTTGCTTTTAGAAGTAGAGTATTCTTTGCCTTTCGTAGGGAGTAAGTAATAATAGCCATTGTAGCCATCCTCTTCATAAACTGATAGATAGGTGTTGTATTTCTTTTCTATGAGGTGCCTGATTTCACTAAGTGTCATTGGTGTAACTGCCTCTTCTCGTATTAGATCGTACAGATGGTCCTTAAGCGGGATTCTTTTATCCAGCTTTAACTTCACGTCTGGCTCCCATTCAGCAAGTCTTATAATCTCATCATACTGGGTTCGGGTTAGTTCGCCCTCTTTGTCACAGTCTTCTACAAAAGGCAGGTCTATTACTCCTTCATCATCACCGTTCTGGAGATAATCATGGAAGGTAAAAGGTGAAATGCGTACAGTACCTGTTTCTTCAAGGATATGCAGTAAATTCTCGGCATCGTAAAAAATAAACGGAACCCCCGTTTCATATAGTGCTATTGCTATCTTCAGCCCCACTTTGTCATGGGCTGAATAGCTAATTCCAAAGGTAATAATCCATTTGTCACCAGCATAGTAGCGAGTTGCACCAACGTTCATTCTTGAAAGCCCTAGTTCTCCATAGTGATCCTTTGCAAAAAGAATGAAATCCTTTTCGCTATCAAGGTCATACTTACTCAGGTCATCATGGAGACTATGACAGGTGTAGTATTTTACATCGTCTTCCTGATCTTCTGCCGAGTGACATTTCTTTCCGGACCTTGCCCTGCATACCATATCCGCAATTCGATAGTATTTACAAAATGTGCGGATAGACATTGTTTCTAGTGGAGCAGGAACACCCAATTCCTTCCAATCAACAGAAGAATTGTTCTCCACGGACTCGTATATTTTCTCCCTTCGCAACAGTTCTTTCATTACCCGAATGCAATACTTTCTATTCTTTATTTTCAGTTTGCGTTCAGGAAGAATACGGTTCAAGTCTTTGCTCTTGATTCTGCCGGAACGCTGTCTATATGGAAGGTCATCATTGATGTGTCGGTTGTATGCATCAACGTCTTTTACTATGGCTGCTACTCGTCTTCTTACCAATTGGAGTAGGGGTTTGAAGAACCAACTCTTATCTTCGGGGTATGCGTTATTATGGTAGTTCCGGTTGGAAAAAATAACATACCTGTGGTCGCGATCTGATATTTTCAGAAAGGTGAATTCGCGATAGGTTGATGTGACCAGGAAGAACCATTCCCTCTCGTAGGGGAATTCGCTATTCAGGGCTTCCTTATATTCATCCAAGTTATCACAATCTTCATCTGGGAATCCGGCTTGTTCGTCATCAAATGCTTTCCACTCTCCGGCTGTGCCGCGTGGAATTTCAAGCCAGATTTTCCGTGCTTCATCATCGTCTATGGGCTCGAAAACCGATAGCATTCTTTGAATATCTAGCAGGATACCAACCGATTTGTCATCCAGGTATATGGCATTGTGTAAACTGCGATGAAGAACACTATTAATAATAGGTAGAGTAATTCTGTAATTCATATCATAAGATCAAGTATTTCCGAGAGCAAAGGTAATGTCTAAGGATGCGTGTATGCAAGTCTTTACAAGCTTGTAAAAATTTGCGAATCAGTGAATTTTGTATATAGAAATGTAGTTGGATTTTCCAAACTATTACAAGCTTGTAATTGCTTTTTTTTTGGATAGAGAAGAGCCATCTTTGCCGAAAAGGAGGATTCTTTAAATGACGAACAGACATACTAACAAAAGTGCATGTTTGATTGGTCTTGATGGAAAAATCAGTGCTATCAACTGCATTCATACGGCCGCGAAGTTGCTGAAAGGTAAGCGGTTAACCAACCAAAGCATAAGCAAAGCTATGGAAGCATTATCGGGTTTGGCACAATGTACCGGAATGACGGGGATGGAGCCATTGGTATTTGTGCCGGTTTTCGATCGTGATTTGACGGAATCTTCTACAGGAGTTACAGATATTGCAAATTATTACAATTGTCCTGTACTAGATGTTATGATGTATTACTCTTATTTGGATGCTTTGGAAAAGGATGGTTTTCTGACATTGGATATGGGGGTACTTGGCTCTCCTTTGAGGCGCAAGTACAGGGTAAATATCAATGTGCTGGAGGCGATTATCCAAGGGAAAGAAGTTCGGCCCAAGCAAGATTACAAGAGACGTAAACTGAGGAATCAGTACGACTTCTGCCATATCGTTTCTGAGATGGCGGATACCAGGAAAAAGGAGGGAGTGGATACTCAGATTCTGCTGGGAGATATCATGAAATTAGAGGATGCCTTTTTATCGCTTAATCTCGTCAAGGCATTGCGTGATAAGAAGATAAATATCGAAAATAGGGCACTATTCTACATAATATGTGATGATTACATATTTTGTTCAGAACGCGAAACATATCTTTCGGAACTTATGAGTTCTGTGTTTGATTCACCAGGTGACCGTCTGTCTATTCGCTGCTCCTTCTTACAATTGGAGAATCCGCTTATTAAAGAGGATTTGGTGGAAGGCGTGGGCGAGAATAGCGTCAAACTGACGAATCAAGGCGTTATGTTGTTTTTGGAAGAAAAGGCCAATGCATTCGTTAAATCTATTGAAGGCCTTGATTGTTATGGCTTTGCGTCTGCCATAAATAAGATATTCCAGGATGCAGACGAAAATCGGCCAGGATTCTCGGAAGAAATAAGGAAGAAGCTATTCCGTCTAGAGTTGTCTAATCGTCATCTCCCTTTTGTGGACAAACTAAAAACTAACTATGATCAGTTGGATTGTTTTCTTTTCTATTTGGTCTGTTATGAGTGCATGAAAGATAGTTCACTTGATTTGGGAAGCCTTAATTCTATCTACCCTAAAGCACAATCGGTGAGGATGGTACACATGTTAAAGTCTAACGAACACCCGCTTCAAAAGGCTAAATTAGTGGAGTGCAGTAAGCAGGGCTTTTTTGACAGGTCTGCCCTTACACTTACAGATAACGGTAAGAGGCTTTTCTTTGGCGAAGATGCCAGAAATTTCATGGAGAAAGTAGGAGGAAGGGATTTCTTCCTTCCGGAAAAAATTGTAGAAAGGAAGCTCTTTTTTTGCGAGGAGGTTCAAGCCCAACTGGATCTTTTACAAAAAAGTCTAGAGGAGGATCACTTTGCAATGCTTCGTAAGCGTTTGGAAGAAAAAGGTATGCATACGGGAATCGCCGCCCTGCTCTATGGGCCTTCAGGTACAGGTAAAACAGAAAGCGTCATGCAGATTGCAAAGGCTACTGGCAGGGCTATATACCATGTTGATATCAGTTCTACAAAATCTTGCTGGTTTGGAGAAAGCGAAAAACTCATTAAGGATGTTTTTAAAAAGTACGAAGACATCTGTAGAAATAGCGAAAAACATCCAATTTTGCTTTTCAATGAAGCTGATGGCATCTTTTCTAAGCGAAAAGATTCTGATTCTTCCAATGTGGCGCAGACGGAAAATACCATCCAAAACATTATTTTGGAAGAAATGGAGCGCCTTGACGGCATTCTTATTGCCACTACTAATATGGCTGATAATCTGGATGGTGCTTTTGAAAGACGTTTCCTTTTCAAAATCAGATATGACAGGCCTGTACTCGAAGCTAGAAAATGCATTTGGCTCTCAAAAATGCCATCGCTTTCAAATGATGACGTTCAGACTTTGGCCTCTGAATTTACATTTAGTGGGGGCGAAATTGATAACATTGCCCGTAAAGCCACCATTATGGAAGTTCTAAGAGGTAGGTCGCCTATGCTTCAAGAGCTTAAGAGTCTTTGCCGGGAAGAAAAAATGCATGGTAAAAGTGCTCGGATAGGATATTCTTGATTTGGTGACGGTTTTGTTTAAATTTGCGTTATGGGAACAATGGCTTCTGTTGAGGCGCGTTTAGCGTGGATGTTGCTCTTTTCGGGGGAAGAAGGATTACTCAAAGAGAGTCCTGTGGGCTATGGGTATAGTCTGGAAGAGATGGATGCTGAAGAACTCTTTGCCCTAATGAGGCAGATTCAAGATAGATTGCAGGTGTTGGGATTGGAAGATAAAACGGGTCAGGAACCTCGCAAGCTGTATATAGATACTCACTATAAAATTCGTATTGATACCCCTGACGGGCTGGAACTTCCTCTTAGACCGCTTGTGAAGGCTTTGTTTATTCTTTTTCTGAAGCATCCGGAGGGAATAATCTTAAAACAAAGGGACAATTATCGGCAGGAATTGGAAAATATCTATGGAATAATCGCTCCGGCTGTTTCCAAAGATGATATTTGCGAACGGGTTAAGCGATTAGTGGATCTTTCGGACAATTCTTTCAGCGAAAAGGCCTCTGTCCTAAATGCCAGATTGGACAGCATCTTTGGTCCTACGCAATCAATGTACTATAAGATTAAAGGCGCCAACGGCTATCCAAGGAGTATTCCATTGGACCCGCTTCTTGTGGAGTGGAAATAGAGTTCTAGTGTTGGGCTATGGTGCGGGAGATACGCTCTCTATTGCTCAAATGAAGTGTTTTGAGTAAATTTGTAGGTTAAGTTAGAACCTGCTTTGAATGAAACGGTCCCGTTATCCATATCAGTATGAAGATGCTGTGGGGCTCCACGGTTTTACGGAACCGGGGGTGGACAGCAGTGCCCATCTGGAGCCGGGGTTGGCGGATAATCCGGACCTTAAGCGGATGATGGAGGCCATCGGGGAGATGAAAGTGGTGGAGACTCTGGAGTGGATAAAGTCTCATCGCGGAGAATTCTCTTCATCCTCAGCGATTTATGACGGCGCAGACGGAAATGATGTCTCCGGGTTGAAGGATATGGTAAGCGGAGTGGGAAAGGATGTGGATGCTGGGAAGCGTCTGATTGTACTGACTGCGGGGCTGGATGAAGTGAAAGAACTGAATCTGCTGCTTAACAATGCGTCTGAATTGCTGGAGAAGGGTGGTTACATTTGGGTGCATACCCGTACTTCCGGGAGCCGCAAGGCCAGCATTTTGTCTGGCAAGCCGCCTGTGATACGCAACATTGTGGTGTTTTTCTGGTACCTGTGGTACAGGGTGTTCCCGAAACTGAGGATGACCAGATGGCTGTACAACTGGTATGAAAGGATTTCCGGGAGGGTAAACCGCTGCTATCACAGGGTGGAGGTTTTGGGAAGGCTGTGCCGTGCGGGGTTTGAGATTGTGGATGAAGACTACAGGCACGGGCACTTTTATGTTGTGGGGCGCAAGGTCAAGGCCCCGATTTGGGACAACGAGCCTACAGGCAGCCCGATTATCAAACTGCTGAGAGTTGGAAAGGGAGGGCTGCTGATCCCGGTTTTCAAGTTCCGTACAATGCACTCTTACTCAGAGTATTTGCAGGCATATATCTATAAGTACAACAACCTTGCGTCTGGAGGAAAGTTTGCGAATGACTATCGGGTGGCCGGGTACGGAAAGATATTGAGGAAGTTCTGGCTGGACGAGCTACCGATGGTGGTAAACCTATTTAGAGGAGACGTTAAGATTGTGGGAGTGAGGCCTATATCCAGGCAATACTTCTCTCTTTACAGTTCTGAAATGCAGCAGCTTAGGGTTAAGGTTAAGCCCGGGCTCATTCCTCCGTTCTACTATGAGAAGAAGCGTCCGGAAGGTATAGAGGAGGTTCAGGAAAGCGAGAGAAGATACACGGAAGCGTATCTGAAGAATCCGCTGCGTACGGACTGGCGTTACTTCTGCGGAACAATAGGCAACATTCTCTTTCGCGGAGCAAGAAGCAAATGATTGCGTTGTGAATTGATTTGTTTAAATGGCAGAGACGTTAAATACAAAGATAGTCAAGGGAGTAAGTTGGAGTCTTATAGAGACTTTTGTGGCTTATTTCATCAGGTTTTTTATAGGCATACTGCTGGCAAGGATACTGATGCCGTCCGATTTTGGACTGATTGGAATGATTACCATATTCATTGCCATATCTGACGTTTTTGTAAAGGCGGGATTCGGGCAGGCGTTCATAAGGAAGAAAGACACCTCCACTGTCGATGCGAATACGGTATTCTTCATCAATCTGAGCATATCTGTCGCGATATATATAATTCTCTTTTTTGCAGCACCTTATATTGCTTCCTATTTCCACGAGGAGAGGCTTGTGCACCTGGTCAGGGTTCTCTGCCTTGTAATCATTGTAAACTCCTTTAACGTAATACAGCACTCCATAATCAGGAAGGAGATGCAGTTCAAGAGGAAGGCTATTCTGACAGTTACCTCTTCTCTTGTGTCCGGAGTAGTGGGAGTTCTGTGCGCATATAAGGGAATGGGAGTGTGGAGCCTTGTGATACAGCAGCTTACAAACAAGATAGTTTTGTGCATACTTTTCTATTCCACATCCGAGTGGAGGCCTACATTCAAGTTCTCCGGCCAGGTGGCAAGGAAGATGTTCTCTTACGGAAGCTGGCTTCTTCTAGCGGACTTGCTGTTGACTGTCATGAACAATTTCTACAAGATTTTCATAGGAAGGTATCACAGCTCCCAGGAATTGGGGTACTATGAGCGCTCCAGACAGTTCCAGGCTATGGTGGCAGATACGTTTTCCTGGGTGTTCGGAATTGTGGCGTTCCCTTCATTCACAAAAGTTCAGGACAGTTTCTCTGCGATGCTGGATATGGCCAAGAAGTTTGTGAGGTATTCCGCTTACCTGATATATCCGATTCTTTGCATTATTTTGGTAGTCAGCGAGCCGATGATCCATCTACTGCTTACGGACAAGTGGCTTCCAGCGGTTCCATACCTGAAGATCCTGTGCGTTGTGGGAATGGTGGTTCCATTGAGCTTCTTCCTAAACCCATATCTGCAGGCCGCGGGTTATTCCAAACTAGTTTTCCTGAGTACTGTGTTTACAGCGATACTTAGGGTGCTTAATGTGGTGCTGACATTCTCATACGGAGTTAAGGCCCTGCTGATCGGGGAGATATTTGTGCTGCTGCTGAATCTAGTGGTCTTCTCCCTGCTGTCTGACAAGAAGATGAAGGGCAACAATTACCTGAAGACACTGCCGGGCCTTTGGCCATGCTTTGTTGCTACGGGAGCGATTCTTCTTCTAGGCATTCTGGTAATGCACATTATGCACTCGTCTGCGGAATGGATCCAGCTGGTGGCTACTGCCGCCGCAATGGGTTCTGCATACATAATACTCCTCTTCCTGCTGGACAGGAAAAACCTTAAGGTACTGATTCAACACATGGTAAAGATTATTTAATGGGGCTTCTGTTCTTACTGTTGATGCTGGTGGCGATATTCTTCTTTGTGTTTTCAAAGAAGAGCGGGGCGATATTGGCCTTGGCCGTATTGTTCCCGGAGATGACCGGCATCATACTGAACAGGGCAGGACTGGAAGGGTTTAACATGCTCTTCCGCTATTCTCTTTACATTGTGGTGTTTGTGATGAACATAGATGTCCTCAAATATGGCATCAAGCGGCTGTGGGGAGACCTCACGTCCATACTCTTCTATGCAGTTATCATTACAATGTTGGTGCTGAACCTGTTCATTGTGGGGAGGGCTAGGTACGATACAGATGTGGCTGATTTCCAGATGAATGTCATTCTTAGGGTGTTTGTGCCGTATGTTGTCGTACTGCTTACACTCATCAACAGGAAGAACATAATGGATTTCTGCAAGTCCATTCCGGTGTGGGGTATGATGTTCTTCGGGGTGTTCTTCCTGCTGATCGGTATGGGCGGAATCGTGATAGAGGACAGAATGACAATCGAGGAGGCTACTGGAATAGGGCCGATAGAGCTGTCCAGATTTTCAGGCCTTATCATAATTGCCTGCACTGTCTTTCTGATTGATTCGAAATCAAGGCTGCAACCGGTCTATATTGCGATGATCCTAATAGGATTGTTCCTGCTGTTCCTTTCATCGCAGAGGGGGTCTATCCTTGGAGTGGCCTTTTCTGTTTTGATTGTGCTATATTACTTCTTGGCTAGAAGGGGGCGTCCCGGAACCCTTGTCATTGCTCTGGTTTTTCTGGTTATTATTTCCCTTATACTTCTGGAACAGTTTCATTTCAGCTTCCTCAGCAGATTTGTTGAACTTGAAGATTTTGAGGAGTCCAACAGGTTTTTTGACTATGGCTTTTCCTGGGCTGCATTTTCCAAGAACCATTATTTCTGGGGACTGGGCAGTATGGGATATTACTACTTTATGGATGAGTTAAGGTCTTATCCGCATAACTTTGTTCTGGAACAGATGGTTGAGTATGGCATAGTGGGACTTGTCTTTGCCATAACGCTTCTGGTACAGGGCTTCAGAAGCAGTTTCAGGCTGTTCAGGAACTTCAATACTCCGGGAGCTATAAAGACTATTCCGGCAATGTGGATTATGATGCTTGCTTCTGTTCTTGTCAGCGGTAGTTTTCTTTCGAATTATTCGTTTATGGTCTTGACAGCCACATTGCTGTCTGCAGACGCATGTTATAAAGATGAAAATGAATTCCCAAAGACTGTTATATATAAGCGGGCACAACTCTGAAAAGGATTTGGGAGTTGAGAAGAAGATCCGGGATATCTGCGCAGCTGCCAGGAATCTGGGATATGATTCATCTGTGCTCTCTTCCCATACGAGGTCTATAAAGGCTCGCAGGAATCTTTTGGAACAGATGCTGCGGACTGATGCAAAGTATGTGATACTGAGAAGTTTCAACGCCTTCAATATCCGTTGCAGGAAGCTGTTGAAGGAGGCCAAGAGGCAGGGACGGATCCTGGTTCTGGACCAGCCAACTCCAATGTCTGCATATTTGCCTGAAGTATGGGGGAGCCGAAAGCCGTTTGGGAAAAAAATGCTGTCTGCCTTGAGGCTTTATTATAACGGACCTTGGGGGCAGAGAGTTTTTGACAGGATTGTTCAGTATGGAGACGAGTCTTGGTTTTTCAGTCTTGGAAATAAGGAAAGGACTATTCTGATAGGCAATGGAATTGATCCATCCAGGATGGGTATGAGGAGTCAGAATTATAACAATTCCGGTGTTCTCCGTCTTGTAGGAGTCTCTGCTTCTGTCAGCCGCTGGCATGGTTTTGACCGTATTATCAGGGCAATGGGGATGTTAGGAGATTCACTGAACGTGGAGTTTGAAGTGGTGGGTGAGGACACGGGGAATGCTTTGGAGAATCTGGCCAGAAAACAGGGTGTTGAGTCTAAGGTCCACTTCCACGGTAAGAGGCAGTCTGACTACATCTTGAATCTTTATTCAAAATGCAATCTTGCAGTTTCCTCTTTGGGGCTTTTCAGAAATGGTCTTGAAACTGCTTCTGTACTGAAAGCCAGAGAATATTGCCTGGTGGGGATTCCTTTTATTGCAGCTGGATACGATCCGGATTTTGCTGCGGACGTTCCGTTCCGGTTTGTAGTTCCGAATGACGACACCACAGAGCCGATTGTTTCCGTGCTCAAAAGGTTTAATTCTGAACGTGGAAAATTTACTGATTTTCAGATACGGGAATATGCACTTGAACACCTGTCGTTTGAGTCTAAGATAAAAATAATGCTGGAGGGTTTGGTTTGATGAGAGTTATAATGGTTTCACATATTCCTCTACCAGAGGATAATGTCCGGGGAGGGGTTGAAGCTGTAACCCTTGGCCTGCTTAAGGGATTTGCCCGTTGCCAGGATATTCAGATCAAGTTTCTCAGTTTCGGGCACGATAGGGATCTAACAGTACAATTATATGATAACGTAGAGGTTTGCTATGTTAAGCGGAAATATCGTGTCCGTAAACTGGAACTCTGGCTTCACGCCCGGAAAGTTGTTAGACGTGTCTTTGACGAGTGGAAGGCAGATATTATCCACATAGAGGGGAACGGAAGCCTTCTTCTGCTGCTTCAGAGGGATCTTGCTGAGCGGACAGTTGTGACCCAGCACGGCATTATGGCCAGGGAACGGAAGAATACCAAATCGCTGAGAAGGAAGATTAATTTATTGGCCGCACAGATGATTGAGCACCATAAATGGCCTTTAGTGAAGAATATCATTTTCATCTCTGATTACAATAAGAATTTATGTAAGAATCTGGATCATTTGAAATGGGTTAAGATATATAATCCTGTGGGTGATGATTACTTTATCCAAAGTGACGTTTTTGGACGGGGATTCTGTTTTATTGGCCGTCTCAACGAACTGAAAGGTGTGCGGGATCTTTTCCTGGCGATGGCTTCCTTGCCAGAGGATATTTCTCTGAATGTGATAGGTGGCCCTGATACAAAGGAGTATATGGCTGAACTTGAAGGTATTGCCTCCAGTCTTCCGCCAGGCAGGATTAAGATGCACGGATGGCAGAACGGAGAAGGGATACGCTCTATTACAGAAAGAGATTGCTGTCTTGTCCTGCCTTCTAATCAGGAAATACTCCCGGTTGTCATTGCGGAGGCTATGGCTATGGGGAAAATTGTGATTGCTACTGATGTGGGGGGTGTTAGCGAGATGGTGGAAAATGGAGTTAACGGTTTTATGTATAGGGCAGGAAATATAAACGGTCTGATCCAATGCTTTCAGAAGGTTATGGCTTTGTCTGATTCAGAACTCAAAACTATGCAGAATAATGCTGTGCGGCTGGCCCGGGAAAGGTATTATTCAGTATCTATTGCGGAGAAAACAGCAGATTTCTATCGGGAAATATGAAGGTATTGATAGTTGCACATACAAAAGATGGCAAATTCAGCCCATTTGTTCAGGAACAGGCTTTGGCCTTGTCTGAAGTTGGCTGCAGTGTAGGCTATTTTGGTATAGAAGGCCATTCCGTAATGGGATATCTGAAGAATTTGTCTTCTTTGAAGAGGAAAATTTCTGACTTTAAGCCGGATATAGTACATGCGCATTACGGCCTTAGTGGATTGCTTGCAACTATGCAGCGGAAGGTCCCGGTAGTTGTGACTTTCCATAACGGGGAGACATTGCGTTGGTGGGTGAATTATCTGTCTTCTTTATGTGCCTTCAGAAGCAAATATGTAATCTATGTTGCCGAACATATAAGGCAGCTCAGTTACTATAAGGCACGCAAATACAGTATCATTCCTTGTGGGGTAGATTTGGAGGATTGCAGTATAACCGACTTTGAATCAGCACGGAAGTTGTTAAATTTTGAAGACGGGAAAAAATACGTTTTGTTCGGTGGGGCATTTGATAATTTGCGGAAGAATTATCCCTTGCTGCGCGAGGCTGTTGAGTTGATGGACGATAGAGACTGTGTTGTATGTCTTGAGATGAAAGGATTGTCAAGAGCGGAGTGCGTTCTGAGAATGTGTGCGTGCGATGTTTTTGCCTTGCCTTCAAAAAGCGAGGGCTCTCCGCAGGCTCTAAAAGAGGCGATGGCGTGCAACTGCCCTATAGTTGCTACAGACATAGCAGATATAAGGCATTTGTTAGGCGATATGGATGGGCATTTTATATGTAATTTTGATCCGAAAGACCTAGCAGAAAAGATTAAGGCAGCCTTTGATTTTGGCGATAGAACCGCAGGCCGGGAAAGGTTGGTGGATTTGGGACTTACAAACGATGCGGTTGCAAGGAAGCTGCTGGATATTTACAAAATGGTTATTTAAAGAAGATATGGCTATGAATATTTTGGTTTACCTTGGTCATCCGGCTCAGTATCACTTCTTTAAAAATACCTTAAAGAACCTGGTAAAGGACGGGAACAGGTTTTTGATTCTTATCAAGACCAAGGATATTCTGGAGGATTTGGTTAGAGAAGACGGGTGGGAGTATGAGAATATTCAGCCGAAGGTCAGAGGTGGTAGTATTCTTTCTATCTTGACGGCATCGCTGAGAAGATTGGCAAAGGTTATATCCAGGGCTAGAAAATTCCAGGCAGACATACTGGTAGGTACTGATTCTTCCATAGCCCAATCAGCTTGGCTGTTAAGGAAGTCTTCAATTACTACGTTGGAGGATGATGTGGACGTCATAAGAAATCTGGCAAGGCTTACATATCCTTTCTCAAGTACGATTCTGGTTCCGGATGTTTGCCATGTGGGAAAATGGGAGAGAAAGAAAATCCCGTATTACGGCTATATGAAGCTGGCTTATCTTCATCCCTCTTATTTTACTCCGGACAGGACTGTGCTTGAAAGGTACAAGATATCAGGTAGATACATTTTAGTCCGTTTAGCAAGGCTTACAGCTCATCACGATATTGGAATAAAAGGATTGAATACGGATCTTGTTCTTAAGATTAAGTCAGTCGCCGAGAAAAATGGATACAATGTCTATGTCAGTGCTGAGGGAGACTTGGATAATAGGTTGAAATATAATCAGTTAAAGATAAAGTTCACAGACATTCACCATATAATGGCATACGCCTCAATGCTGGTATCTGACAGCCAGAGTATGAGTATGGAGGCCGCGATGCTTGGCCTTCCATCTCTCCGTTTCAGCGATTTTGCCGGACGTATAAGTGTGCTGGAAGAATTGGAGAAAGAATATGGGCTGACATTTGGTATCTTTACCTCTGAGCCTGAAAAGTTGTTGGACAAAGTTTCAGAATTGCTGGCAAATCATTCTTTGGAAGACGAATTCAGTCAAAGAAGACAGAAGATGCTGGCAGAAAAGATAGACGTAACTGCATTTCTCACTTGGTTTCTGGAGAATTATCCCCAGAGCCGGAAGATAATGAAGGAAAATCCGGATTACCAACTTAGATTCAAATAGTTGAGCAATATGATCAAGATACTGACGATAATTGGTGCCAGGCCTCAGATTATTAAGGCGGCGGCTTTGTCCAGAGCCGTAAGGGACAGGTTTGTAGATGCTGTGCAGGAGAAAATCCTTCATACCGGTCAGCATTACGACGATAATATGTCTGCCGTTTTCTTTGACGAGTTGGGAATACCGCGTCCGGATTATAATCTTGGAGTTGGTTCATGCGGACAGGGAGTCCAGACTGCCCGCATGATAGAGGGCATAGAGAATGTGTTGCAATCTGAGCCTTTCGATGGAGTTGTGCTGTATGGAGATACCAATTCTACGCTTGCCGGGGCTGTTGCCGCTGCCAAACTGCACGTTCCTGCCTTTCACGTAGAGGCGGGATTGAGGTCTTTTAATATGGCTATGCCTGAGGAGATTAACAGAATTGTCTGCGATCACTTGTCTTCCATTCTTTTTGCTCCTACTGAAACTGCCGTGGATAATCTCAGAAAGGAGGGATTGGATTCTGACTCTGCCCGGTTTGATAGGGGAAGACGCAGGCTTGTCTGTTTTGCTGGAGATATAATGTACGATAACAGCCTCTATTACGGGAGCATTGCCGAAAAGGGGAGCAATATACTTCAACGCCTTGGGCTAGAAAGTTCAAATTACGTGCTGGCAACAGTTCATCGCGATTTTAATACAGATGATCCGCTTAGGTTGGAGTCGATATTCACTGCTCTATTTCATATAGCAGAGGAAAGAAAAACAAAAGTTGTGATTCCACTTCATCCGAGGACTAGGAAGATGCTTTCTGGCGATTCTGGTAAAAATCTGTATGACAGGCTTTTAAATTCGGATCATATCTCTGTTGTTCCTCCTGTCTCTTTCCTTGAAATGATTGTGCTGGAAAAGAATTCCGCTATTGTTATGACAGATAGCGGCGGGGTTCAAAAAGAGGCGTTTTTCTATCAGAAGCCGTGCCTGATTCTTCGTCCTGAGACCGAGTGGGTGGAGATTGTGGAGCAAGGGGCTGGAGTTATTGCCGACGCTGATTTTGAGCGCATTGTTGCCGCTTATGATTCTTTCTGTGGGAAACCGGTACATTTCCCTCATCTTTACGGAGATGGAGATGCCTCCGGAAAGATTCTAGAGACCATTGTTGATTATCTTAAATAGTTAGGTTAATGGGACTTTTCGGTAAGAAATACAGGGTTGACGATGTGAATGTCAGGGCGTTTCTGGCTTTGACTGCGGCTGGGCTTTTGGGGAGTTCAAGGTTCTGGAAGGGGCTGCAGCGGGAGGAGGTAGACTGGGAGGCTGTCTATCAGATTGCCCAGGAACAGAAACTTGTGGGGCTGATGGCGTCTGCGTTCGACGGATGTGAAGACAATGGCCTCGGCTTTGAGATCCAGGATGTTTTTGACCGTCAGCAAAGCAAGGCCTTTGCCAAGAAGGTCTACTCCATAGAGCAGTTCAATCTCAAGATGAACAAGTTCATCTCTTTGGTCATAGGTAAACTTGAATCTGAGGGGTTGCATCCGGTTTTGCTTAAAGGACAGGGAATTGCACAGGCGTACCGGTTCTCTTTGCGAAGGAATTGTGGGGATGTGGATCTGCTGCTTTCAGCTGAGGACTTTGAGGCGGCGCGTAAGATTCTTGTTCCTAAAGCCTCAAGGGTTATCGGGGATAATCCTAAGGATCCGCACATTGCAATGTATTTGTCCGGGTTTATTCTGGAACTGCATGGCTCCCTGCAGGTTTTCATTTCCAGAAGGCAGGATGCAATGCTGGATGATATGATGGAGAGGATGTTCTCCGATGGGGATTTCAGGGTTTGGGACAATGAAGGGACTGCTGTGAATCTTCCATCTGTGAATTTGGATGCTGTGTATGTGTTCTGCCATATTCTCCAGCATTTATTCCGGGAGGGAGTTGGCCTGAGGCAGGTGTGCGACCTTTGCCGTCTGCTGTATTTCTATCGCGATGAAATAGACAGGGATTTGCTGCAGAGCCGGATTCTGGAGATGAAGCTACAGACTGAGTGGAAGGCTTTTGCGGCCCTGATGGCAGACTGGCTGGGAATGCCGGTGGAGTGCATTCCTATGTACGATGCTGCCGGGAAGTATTCCAGGAAGGCCCGCAGGATTCTTTCCTACATACTTTCCTCAGGGAATATGGGGAAGAACCGGGATGTTAGCTACAAGAAGAAGTATCCGTACCTGATTAAAAAGCTGATCTCCATGAGGCTGATTTTCGGGAAGGCGGTCAGGCTCGGGCGCATCTTCCCGAGGTCAGTCCTTAAGGTTTCCGTCAAGGGCCTCACCGCCGGAGTCGGGGACCTCGCCGAAGGCCGTTAGAGTGGATAGTGCTCCCACTGACACAGAGAATGGGACAGAGGGAGCAAAAACAGCTGAAAATGCTCTTACTGACACAAAGAATGGGACAGTAGGAGCACTTGAAGGATGGAAAGAGAAGAGAATCCTGCTAGGTCCCATTGAAAAGGATGGGACTTGACAGAAAAACGTGGGAAATCCTGCCAGGTCACTCTGAAAAATCGGGGGCCTGACAGAGAGCTGACGGAGTGAGAGGGTATTAGTGCGCCTTCTGACACAGAGAATGGGACGGTAGGAGCAAAAACAGCTGAAAATGCTCCTACTGACACAAAGAATGGGACGTTGGGAGCACTTTGGGGATTAAAAGTGTGCATGGCGGTGCTTTGAATGTGACACCTGGCACACTTTGAGGATGGAAAGAATATGATTTGAGTATATTTGAGGGGATTTTGAGTGAGGAGATTTTGCATTGGGGATTCGTAGGTGATATTTATGGGAGATTTGTATTAGGGAATATGTATGGGGTGAGATAGGGAGGATTACATTTAAGAATTTGTATTTGAATGAAGCATATGAAGAAAATCGCTGAGAAAAAGAAGATTGCAGTTAATGGAAAGATTGCTGCTGTGGCTGGGAAACCGGTGAAGGCTGGCTGCAGGAATGGAGAGGCAGAAGAAAAGATTGCAGTGGTGGGGCTGGGGTATGTAGGTCTGCCGCTGGCTCTGGCTTTGGCCGGGAAGTTTGATGTGATTGGGTTTGACATCAATCCAAGGAAGGTGGAGGCCATGAAGAAGGGCGTGGATCCGAGCCGTGAGATGCAATCATCTGATTTTAAGGGCAAACGGATAGTGTTCTCAAGTTCTCTGGAGGACATTAAGGCCGCAACGTTCTACATTGTGGCGGTGCCGACTCCGGTTACCGAGGCCAATGAGCCGGACCTGAGGCCGCTGATCGGGGCGTCAGAGGTTGTGGGCAAGGTACTCAAGAAAGGGGACTGCGTGGTGTATGAGAGCACCGTGTATCCGGGCTGTACGGAAGAGGACTGCGTGCCGGTGCTGGAGAGTCTTTCCGGCCTGAAGTTCGGGGAGGACTTCAAGGTGGGCTATTCTCCTGAGAGGATCAATCCGGGCGACAAGGTTCATACGCTGAGGAACACGATGAAGATTGTGTCGGGCTGCGACAAGGCCACGCTGGAGAGGGTTGCAAGCGTGTACGGCTCTGTGGTTGAGGCCGGTGTGCACAAGGCTCCGAGCATCAAGGTCGCTGAAGCGGCAAAGATTATCGAGAATACTCAGAGGGATGTGAACATTGCGCTGATGAACGAACTCAGCATTCTGTTCGGGCGTATGGGCATCAATACATACGATGTGCTGGAGGCTGCCGGCACCAAGTGGAACTTCCTTAAGTTCTACCCGGGCCTGGTTGGCGGACACTGCATTGGCGTGGATCCTTACTACCTGGTACACAGGGCCCATCAGCTGAAGTATCACACCAAGGTCATCAACGCCGGAAGGTTTGTGAACGATTCTATGGGAGGTTATATCGGCAAGAAGGTTGTCAAGGAGCTTATCAAGGGCGGTAAGGCCATCAGGGGTGCCAAGGTCCTGGTTCTTGGAATTACCTTCAAGGAGGATGTGGCAGACATACGTAACTCAAAGGTTGTGAACATTGTGGAGGAACTGCAGAGCTATGGCGTTAAGACTTCCGTGTATGATCCGTATGCAGATCCTGAGGAGGTAAAGAAGGCATACGGCATTACCCTCCTGAATGCCTCCGGTGCTGGAAACGCAAAGGCTTCTGCACGTGCTAATGGTGCGAAGAATGTACAAAAACCTTCTCTGACGGATATTCTTGGTAAAGGATATGACGCTGTGATTGTGGCCGTTGCGCATCATCAGCTGAAGAAGATGACGGAGAAGGACTTCATCGCCCTCTCCTCTGAGAATGCCTTGCTGGTTGACATCAAGGGCCTTTACCGGGGCCGCATCAAGAAGATGCGTTACTGGAGCCTGTAGCACTTTGGGGATTAAAAGTGTGCATGGCGGTGCATTGATTGGGACACCTTGCACTATGGATATTGAATCTAGGGTAATTGATTATTAGGGATATATGAAACGGTTGGTGTTGCTGTTTATGTTTGCTTTCCTGGGTGTTTGTTCCGGGTGCGGAGCGTTCCGTTCTGTGCCGAACCGGGTTCCTGCAAGTTATCTGGTTGGGGGCGGAGTGCCTCAGGATACCATTGTGAATGTTAAGGGAGATTCTTCTCTGACCGTTAAGCCGGATAGTTCAGCGACAGGAGTATTGAATGATAACTCAGCGATTCTGAATGACACTTCAAAGGTGTATTCTGATAGCTTGCGCCGGGCTATAACGCTAAGAGACAGTCTTATACGTGATAGTATAATTCGCGATAGCATCATTCGCGACAGTCTTGTCCGTGACAGCATAGTCCGCGACAGTCTTGAGAAGGTTGCTGCGATGCATGAGCCGATCCGCTATGACTTCTCTCCGGTGTATCAGACAGACGTCTATGTGCCTTCTCAGCAGAATGTTCCGTCTGGGGAGTATTCCGGTATCACATATCTTGGAGGAAACCGTTATGCTGTGGTTCACGACAAATTGAAAGGCGGTGGAATCGTGTTCTTTGATATCGCGATAACCAATAACGGCAAGGTTGCATCGGCGAAGGCTACCGTTCCGGCATTTACCTCAAATTCAAAGGTTTCCGGAAGGGACAACGAGGGCGTAGCCTTTGTGCCTGCAGCAAGCAGCTTTTCTGAAGCAGCACAGGCTTCGGAATCGGGGACAATCTCCGGCACTCTGTTCGTTAGTGCAGAGAGCAACCAGAGCATCGTTGAGTATACGCTTGAGGGCAAGGAAACCGGACGGTCTCTCAAGATTCCTTCTGCTTTCGGCAAGGATAAGATCAATTCCAATAACGGCTTTGAAGCGCTGACATACAATGCTTTAACCAAGACCTTCTGGACGACGACCGAGACTCCTCTAAAGGCAGACGGGAAGGAAAGCCGCCTGCTGAGGCTCCAGAGTTTCGGCTCCAACCTAAAGGCCGCGAAGCAGTATCTCTACAAGATGGATTCTCCGGTGAAGTCCGCTGCTGAGGCATCTGCCGCAAAGGCTTATGTCCACGGCGTTCCGGCCCTGGTGGCTTTGGATGACGGCTCTCTTATAGTGTTGGAGAGGGAGGTCTACGTTCCAAACGGCGGGCTCTTTGCCAAGGCCCTTGGCTCCTTTACCCGCACCCTCCTCTACGTTGTGAGCCCTAATGGTTCTTCCTCCACTTCTACGCTGACCTCCACAACACCTCCTCAACAATCATCCTCTTCCACAAAAGCATCTGCATTATCTTCTTCTGCCCAGAAGTCCTCATCTTCAAGCGCTCAGAAAACAAGTTCCTCATCCCCGGAGCTTTTGGAAAAGCGTCTGCTCGTATCGTTTTCAACCTCATCGTTGAACCTCGCAAACTACGAGGGGATGTGCCTCGGACCGGAGCTCCCTGGAGGCTGGCACACCCTGATTCTCATCGCCGATTCTCAAGGCGGCTCCAGTGGCCTTACCTCCGAATACATCAAAGTTCTAGTCTTCAGGTAATCTATTGCTATGCCGGAGATTCTGAGTGACAGATTGCACAGGATTGCGTATAGTGCGGATGCTTCCGTTTACAGGGAGTTGCCGATGGGAGTGGCTTATCCTCAGACGATTGCGGACGTACAGGCTCTGGTGGCTGAGGCCCGGTCCAGGGGTACGCATCTGATTCCGCGAGCCGGCGGAACTTCAATCTGCGGCCAGGTTGTGGGAAGCGGCATTGTCTGCGATATCTCCAGGCACTGGAACAAGATTCTGGAAATCAATCCTACTCAGCGATGGGCAAGGGTTCAGCCGGGAGTGGTCCGCGATGAACTCAATCTTGCGCTGAAACCGTACGGGCTTTTCTTTAGCCCGGAGACCTCTACCAGCAACCGCTGCTGCATTGGCGGAATGCTGGGCAACAACTCCTGTGGCACGCATTCCCTTGTGTACGGTAGCACCCGCCATCACGTACTGGAATCTACAGGCGTTCTCAGCGATGGTACTGTGGAAGTGTTTAAGGATTACACTGTTGCGGAGCTTGAAGCACGTTTCGGTCCACGATTCTGGGAGAAGGAGTTTAAGCCGGAAGATGACTCACGAGCTGTAGCTGGACTTGGTTTGAGATCTGATTCGAGTGTTGATGATGGTGTTGTGGCTGGTGCTTCAGTGGGAGTTGATGATGATATCAGTGTGGGGGCTCTTATTGAAAGAATTTATGCGCAGGTTATACGTTGGGGACTGGATGAGGGAACCGTCCGGCTTTTGGAGGAGAATTATCCGGACAAGAGCCTCAGGAGAAGGAGCTGTGGATATGCGATAGATGAAGTGGTTGTGGCTTTTGCAGAGAGCGG
Source organism: Bacteroidales bacterium (assembly GCA_017550655.1). Classification (GTDB taxonomy): domain Bacteria; phylum Bacteroidota; class Bacteroidia; order Bacteroidales; family UBA932; genus Egerieousia. Next base: position 426,218 of record JAFZOK010000024.1, read on the forward strand.
TAAGAGTGTGATTAATCTGTGTCCGCTGCTTTGCGGGAGTGAGGGAACTTTGGCTTTCGTTACTGAGATAAAGGTTTCCCTGGATCCGCTTCCGCCGGAGGAGAGAATGGTGGTTTGCGCTCACTGCAACAGCCTGGAGGACAGCCTTTACGCCAATCTTGCCGCATTAAGGCACGGGCCTGTGGCCGTGGAGCTTATGGATGGACAGATCCTGGATCTTTCCGCCAGAAATCTGGAACAGCAGCGCAACCGTTTCTTCATTGAGGGAAATCCGGCAGCGCTTATCATCGCTGAGTTTGAAGGCCCGGAGATGGAGGTTAAGGCCGCTGCTTTTGAGGCGGAGGTGCATAATTCTCTTGCGTACTGTTGCACTAGGGTTTACGGTAAGGATATCAGTCGGGTTTGGGATCTGAGGAAGGCCGGGCTGGGCGTTCTGAGCGGCATGAAGGGGGATGCAAAGCCGGTCGGGGTGATTGAGGACACCGCGGTTGCGCCCGAGAGGATGCCGGCATACATCGCTGATTTTAAGCAAATGCTTCAGGGCCTGGGGCTTAGCTGCGTGTATTACGGACATATAAGCACGGGAGAACTGCATCTAAGACCGATACTTAACCTCAAGGATCCGTCGGACCGTAAGAAATTCCGTGATGTGGCACGTGAGACCGCATTGTTGGTGCGCAAGCATCACGGAAGCCTCTCCGGAGAGCACGGGGATGGCAGACTGAGAGGGGAATTCATCCCGCTGATGTACGGAGACGAGGTCTATCAGATGATGCGGGAGGTAAAGCAGACCTGGGATCCGGCCGGAGTCTTCAACACAGGCAAAATCGTGGATACCCCTCCAATGGACGAGTACCTACGCTATCTGCTTAACAGTGAAGGACTCACTTCTGTATTTTCGGGGAATTCCTGCAAGGTCCCACAGAAAGTACAGGGACCTGACAGAAAAACGCGGGAAATCCTGCAAGGTCCCCTTGAAAATGCTGGACCTGACAGAAAAACGCGGGAAATCCTGCAAGGTCCCCCTGAAAAATCTGGGACCTCGCAGAGTTCAGCCGGGAATTGTGGAGAGAGTGCATACGTTCTTCCGGAAAAGACTTACTTCAAGTGGAACGGGGAGTTTACCCACGGAGAGAGCAGCCCGTACGCAATGCTCTGCAGCATAGAGCAGTGCAACGGGGCCGGGGCTTGCCGCAAATCCAACTCTATGGGTGGAACAATGTGCCCGGCGTTCAAAGTCAGTGGAGATGAACTTTGCGTGACCAGAGCCCGTGCAAATGTCATCCGTGAACTTCTCACATACGGTGATACTGGACTTTCTTCAAGGAAAGACATCGGAGTGAAGGGCTTGGAGGCAAAGGATGCGAAGGGTGGAAAAGACTGGAAGAATGGGACGAATAGGAAGGTTGCTGTAAGCAAGAGACAGGCGTTCAGGGAACTGGTTAAGAGTCCGGAGATTGAGGAGGTGCTGTTCTCCTGCCTTGCGTGCAAGGGTTGCCGGAGCGAGTGCCCGTCAAATGTGGATATGACCAGGATCCGTGCGGAACTGCTTCAGCACAAATGGGATGCTGAGGGTACTCCTCTGGGAGTCTGGATGGTGGCCCGAATGGCCGCTGTTGAGAGACTGGGCCATCTGGTCCGTCCGCTGTACAATTTCTTTGCAGGCTGGAAGGTATCTGAGCGCCTGATTAAGAGGCTGGTGCATTTTGCTGCGGAGAGGCATATCCCTAAGCTCAGCCGGGCGTCTATGCGTACGCTGGTAAACCGAGAGAGGAAGAGGTTCTTACATGAAGCGTCCAAAGTGAAACCAGATACTGAAAGCAGCAGATATTCGGATGACGAGAAGGTAAATGGGGATGCTTCAAAGATTAGTATTTCTGAGGATAAGGGATATGTTGCTGAAAATGTGGGTATTCCAAGAGGGAATGCACTTTATGGATGTGCGAAAGGGAATAAAGGAAAGGTGTACCTGTTTGCGGATGAGTTCACAAATTGGCAGGAGGCGGAGCTTGGGCTTGCGTTTGCCCGTCTGCTGCTGAGGCTTGGGTATGATGTGGAGATTCCGCGTCACGTGGAAAGCGGCAGGGCGGCAATTTCCAAAGGCTGTTTGAGGCTGGCGAAGAAGTTTGCAAAGAAGAACGTTGAGCTTCTCGGCGATATAGTTTCAGAAGAAACTCCGCTTGTGGGCATTGAGCCGAGTTGCATACTGAGTTTCCGGGATGAGTATCCGGATCTTGTGCCGGATGATTTGAGGGAGAAGGCAAAGCGTCTTAGTTGTAACGCGTTGCTTTATGACGAGTTCATTGTCAGGGAGATGGAGGCGGGAAGGATTTCTGCGGATTTGTTCCCCGATGCGGCCTGTGAGGTTTATCTGCACGGGCATTGCCACCAGAAAGCGCTGGTCGGAATCGAGAAGACGGAGAAGATGCTGCGGGGATTGCTCAAAGGCGCTACCGTGCATACGATACCGAGCGGATGCTGCGGCATGGCCGGTAGTTTCGGGTACGAGAAGGCTCACTACAAGACCTCTATGGCGATAGGGGAGATGGTGCTCTTCCCGGCTGTCCGTAAGGCAACTGCATCAGGGAATAATTGTTCCGGCAGTATGTATGACGGAAATCAAAGCATAAGTGCTGTTGCGGGAAAGGATTCTTGTGCACAGGGAGTTTCTGAGAAAGCCGAGAGTGAAGCAGTGCCCGTGCTGGTTGCCGCTCCTGGAACGAGCTGCCGCCAGCAGATTCTTGACGGCACAGGCGTGAAGGCTTTCCATCCGATAGAAATCCTATACAAATTCCTGTACTCTGACGTTTCCGCCTAAACTCTGACGTTTCCGCCTAAAAACCAGGTGGCGGTTATTTATCTGTTAATCAACTAATTGGCTATATGCTCCTGCAGCGATTTTGCTGCAGGGACTTGTATTTAAGTATCAGAATATCAGCGTATTAGTTGCCACTGTACTTTTGCCATCCATTATACTACTGCCACGATGCACAACTATTGTACGTACTGTAAGCGTGCTGTCCTAATAACGTAGAATTGAACATCGCTGAGGATTATAGCCGTGGTTTTTCTTGGATTTCTGCTGAGGAGGCGGGAATTTTAGTATCTTTGATAGACTTAGACAAACAGGTAAAATCATATGTTGAATTTTGCATTGATTGGGGCGGCGGGGTACATTGCACCCAGGCATATTAAGGCGATTGCCGATACGGGCAACAAGCTGATTGTGGCATACGACAAGTTTGACAGTGTGGGCAGGCTGGACAGCAGTTTCCCGGACTGTTCCTTCTATACTGAAAACGAGCAGTTTGACCGCTTCTGCTCCAAGAGGATGAGGACGGACGATCCGCTGCACTGGATGAGTATCTGCACGCCGAATTATACTCACGACGCGTTTATCCGCTATGGCCTGAGGCTGGGTGTGGATGTGATTTGCGAGAAGCCGCTGGTGCTCAATCCTTACAACATAGACAACCTCGTGGAGTTGGAGAAGGAGACCGGGCATAAGGCTTACACGATTCTGCAGCTGAGGCTTCACGACAGCATTGTGGCGCTGAAGAAGAAGGTGGACGAGGGGCCTGCAGATAAGATATATGACGTTGATTTGACGTATATTACATCGCGAGGAAAATGGTATTACACTTCCTGGAAGGGAGATGTGCACAAGAGCGGCGGAGTTGCTACCAACATAGGCGTTCATTTCTACGATATGCTGCAGTGGATATTCGGGCCGGTGAAGCAGAACATTGTGCACGTGATGAGCTTTGACCGCGTGGCCGGATATCTGGAACTGGAGAAGGCTCGTGTGCGTTACTTCCTGAGTATCAACGCAGACTGTTTGCCAGAGAATGCCGTTCAGGGAGAAAAGCGCACGTACCGCACACTGAACATAGACGGGGAAGAGTTCGAGTTCAGCGCAGGATTTACCGAGTTGCATACCAGGAGTTACGAGAAGATTCTCTCAGGTGAGGGGTTCCGCATCAGCGAGGCCCGTCCGTGCATCGAGATTGTGAGCCAGATCCGCAATGCCAAGCCGGTTGGCCTGGTCGGTGACTATCATCCTCTGGCCCGCCTTCCGCTTGCAAAGCATCCGTTCGGCTGGGACGACATGAAGTTTTGAAACCTTTCTATATGAGACACATACGTATTATAGTGCGTGGCATCCTGATTCTGTGTGCACTGTTTTTCTTCTGTGCCCCGGTATTTTCCAGGCATATTGCCGCGCCGGGTCTTTTAACTCCGGTTCTGAGCGTCAGCCAGAATGTGAAAGATAGTGTTTCCATGGACTGGTATGATCCGAACGCTACGGACACAAACGATGAATCTCTGTATGATGAATATGGCCGGGAGCATTCCCGTTCTTTTTTCAGGAATACCGCAAAGCATATCTACGGATGGCTATACAACATCGTTAGGCGGACTACCGGAATGGGGAACTTGGGGACTTCCCTTACCGTTCTGATAATCATTCTGATAGCGGCGTATTTCTTTGTCAGGTACTTTGTAAAGCTAGTGGTGTTCCTGTACTGGCTCCTGACTCTCAAGCCCCTGAGGCGTTATCTTACCAGGAAGAAACTACTTGACGGGGAGCCGGAGTATTTCCGGAATCTGCCGTTCCGTGGAGATATTTTCCAGTCCAACAGGGCCTTGAACTCTTTTTCCGGAAGAATCTCGGCGATGAGCATCGGAACCAAAATCAGCGGGGCTATTTCCGCCTACACTTTAAGGATGCTCAATAACGGTAACCTGAAGCTTGTCTCCGATTCCGGCAAGACTTGCCTTGCAATCGGGGAGGCTCCAGAAGAGATTCCTGGGAAGTCTTCCTCAAAGAAAACTACTGGGATTAAACCTGACAAGATAAAGGACGACAAGCCGATAGAAAAGGCTTTGTACGAAATTTACAAGGGCGCTGCCGGAGTGGATGGTATCCTCCAGCCTTCTGAACTGAAGTCTTATGTGCGGTCCAATCCAAAGGTGCTCCTGCCTCTGACGGCACTGCACAGAACCCAGTCCTGCAAGTCGTATTACAAGAGAAACATCGCTGAGCTATATGGCCTAAAGAATTTCCTCAGCGATTTTACACTCATTAAAGACCGTCAGGTTGTGGAGGTAGGGCTGTGGAACGAGTATCTGGTATTTGCTACGCTCTACGGAATTGCGGACAAGGTGCGTTCCGAGTTCAAGCAGGTTTGCCCCGAGTATTTTGATATGAACAAATTAGTTGCTGAAATAGAGGAACTTGGAGGTAGCGTTGGATTTGTTTCCGCTCCAGTTTCCAAGGAAACGACCGCTTCCCGCTCGTTCTTCTATGGATTATTCAGAAACAATGCTAAAAAGAAATAGTTATGAAAAAGATCCTTTTACTTGCATCACTGATGATGTTTTGCATTGCGGCTACGGCCCAGACAAAGACTCATACCCCTCCTTCCGATTCCGTAATCGTTGAAATTGAAGCCTACACGATCAATAACGTCTTTTCCAAGTGCTTTGAAAATTGCGACAAGGACAAGGACGGCAAAGTGACCGTGGCTGAAGCTGCTGCCGCAGATACCCTGATGCTCGGTTATGGCGGAAGGAAGAACATCATCAACGACCTTTCTATCCTGAAGTTCTTCCCGAACCTCAAGTTCCTGGATCCGGGCAACTACACCGGTGAGGTGCTGGATATCAGGAATATGAAGAAGCTGGAGGAACTGAACCTCAGGCTCGCCGTGTTCCTCAAGAAGATCATTATCCCGACGGGCTGCTTCCCTAAGATCATCTATCCGGCCGGAGACGGTGAGTTTATAATTGAAAGGGTGAGGATCGTTGATCCCGATAATCCGATGTCCTGGTTTGACTGATAAGCACTTATAGATTACTATGAGCGAGAACAGCATACATTTCAGGCGCGACCGTTTTGAGCAGCGCAAAAAGAGGAGTGCGAGGAGTTCAATAATACTCGTAGTGCTTCTTCTGGCGCTGATCGGGGCGTGGATTTACCTTTCCAAGACCGCAAAGGGCGTCAATGCGGATAATGCCGCTACAACAGAAACAAACATAAATACAAATATGAAGAAAGTCACCGATTTCTTCCTGACGGGCAAGAACGGCCAGCAGGTTAGCCTTTCTGAGTGGAAGGGCAAGGTTCTTTTGATTGTCAACACCGCTACCGGCTGTGGCTTCACGCCTCAGTACGATGAGCTTGAGGCTATGTACAAAAAGCTTAAGGACAAGGGATTCGAGATTCTGGACATTCCTTGCAACCAGTTCGGTAACCAGACTCCCGGTACGGACGAGGAGATCACCGAGTTCTGCCAGTTGAAGTTCGGCACGGACTTCCCGCAGTTCAAGAAGAGCGATGTTAACGGGGAGAACGAGCTTCCTCTCTACACCTGGCTCAAGAGCCAGAAAGGCTTCGAGGGCTTTGATGCGGACAACAAGCTCACTCCGATCCTGGAGAAGATGTTCGACGAGAAGAATCCGGGCTGGAGAGAAACCAGCGATATCAAGTGGAATTTCACCAAATTCCTCGTTAACCGCGAGGGTGACGTGGTTGCCCGCTTTGAGCCAACCCATCCGCTCTCCAAGGTAGAAGCCGCCGTAGAGGCCATCCTCTAATAACGTTTCTGGGAAAAGGGTGGGGCGATGGTGCTCTGTAAGTAGCTGAATTACAATAGATTCTGAAATAACAGTATTCTCTAGGAAACTGTTATTTTGCAAGCGCTTGAATATAAGTCAATTACAAAGCACCATCGCCTCGTATGGAGCATAATATGAAACATGATTCTTTAGAACAACATCCTCTGGAGCCGTTTGTTCCGGACGGGGCCAAGTTGCTGATATTAGGTAGCTTCCCTCCTCCACGGAACAAGTGGAGCATGGAGTTCTTCTACCCGAACTTCATCAACGATTTCTGGAGAATCTGCGGCCTTGTTTTCTTCCGCGATAAGGATCATTTCATCGCTAAGGAGAATGGCATGAAACTGAAACGTTTTGACAAAGAGAAGATTGTGGAGTTCTGCAGCAAGAAGGGTATTGCATTGTACGATACGGCCTCTGCTGTAAGGCGTTTGAAAGGCAATGCTTCCGATAACTTCCTGGAGGTGGCAACTCCCACAGACATCTCCGCCCTGCTTTCCAGTATGCCGGAATGCCGCGCCATTGCCGTTACCGGCCAGAAAGCCCTTGAAACCTTCCTCGAAGCCAATCATCCATGTCTATCAGTAGCTGACAAGGTATGTGCGTCAGATGCAGATTTTATTTCTCAATCAGTTGCTGAAAACGTATGTTCCTCAGACGCAGATGGAATTTCCCAAGACTCTGGAATGAAACTACTTGCTGTCAAGGATATCAAGATAGGGGAAGCGGTTCCGATCCTCATTCGTAAAAACACAACGGATCAGCCACAGGAGTTTCGCAGAGTAATGTTTTTCAGAATGCCTTCCACCTCCCGAGCATATCCGCTACCGCTAGAAAAGAAAGCAGAGCATTACCGCAAAATGTTTCACCAATGTTTCAGTAAATTGGGGTAGATTCAAGGGGGTATGTTTATAAATAAAAGAGGCACAGACTTTTGTAATCTGTGCCTTTGTTCTTTCTAGTGATTCGGTTGGGATTCGAACCCAAGACCCACAGCTTAGAAGGCTGTTGCTCTATCCAGCTGAGCTACCGAACCAGTCCCTCCTTAACCCGCATTTGCGGTTGGGGATGCAAATGTAACAATTTTTCTCAATCTTGCTAACTCAATCCGGTTTTTATGTGATATATGCGTCACATTTACCGGATTATTTGCCCTTTACGGTTTCGAGTATCTTGATTATTTCCTCCTCGTTAGGATTCTCGACATTGGTGCCTACTCTTACAACGCCGTCTTTTACTTGGGCTACATATACGGTCTTGAAGCCCTGCGCGTTCTTGAAGACGTTCCAGGTAATGTCTCCGGTTGAGATGGCGTCAAGTTTTTCTTCTGCCTCGCTGCCGATATTGTCGATCCAGTTGGCTTCATCTGATTTTGCCTGCTCCTTGAAGTTCAGCTCCATACCGCCTTTCTTAACGGTCATCTCTGAAACATATTGCTTTGCTTCCCAGGAGGTTGGGATGTCTACTGTGTACCAGGCACGGTCTTCTGTCTTTACGGGCTCTGCTTCAGGAGCGGCGTTCTGTGGCTGTGCTGCCGTGGCTGCCTGCTGAGCCTGGGCTGCTGGTTCCTGTGCCGGCTTTTTGCCGGAGTTGTTTCCGCAAGATGCAATCATCAATCCTGCAGCGAGGATCGCTAGTGTAAATACTGCTTTTTTCATTAATGTATTTGTTATTGTTTGATATCGGTTTTACTGTTCCTTTTTGCTGCGGCTGGCCCAGGTCTCGAGGATTACAACTATCGCGATGCCGATAATGGCCATTATTATGGCGGTGGCTATCTGAGGGTTGCAGCCGTTGAGGGCAGCGTATTTTGCCGGAAGGATCGGGTGGGTGATGGCTTTGTCTCCTTCTCCCTGGAGGATCTGCTGCCAAGGCCAGATCTTGATCAGGGAACCAACCATGAAGCCTGTCAGGAGGGCAATCGTCTGGTTGTACCAGTTCTTGAGCAGCCAGGCCAGGAAGTGGGAGAAAGCCAGAAGTCCGGCAACTGCTCCAATCAAGTAGAGGGCCAGGCGAGGCAGGTTGAGGCTGCTGATGCTCTGCATAAGGTCTTCGTACTTGACCATCAGTACCAGCAGGAAACTGCCTGAGATTCCCGGGAGGATCATTCCGCAGATGCTGGCGGCGCCGGCAATGAGGATAAACCACCAGGTGTCCGGAGTCTCGGCAGGGGAGGTCAGCGATACCCATACGGCGATTGCGGTGCCGAGGATGAGGCTGAAGAAGGTGCCCACGTTCCATTTCTTGACCTCCTTGAGCACGTACCAGCAGGATACGAGGACAAGGCCGAAGAAGAAGCTCCACGTTGCAACCGGATGGTTGTGAAGCAGGTACAGCATGAGCTTGGCAAGGGAGAATGCGCTGATGGCAATTCCCAGGATGATGAACAGCAGGAAGACTATGTCCGTTTCCTTTGCCCATTGTTTGAACTTACCCTGGAAGAGCAGTTTTGTTGTCCTGATGTTGAAGGACTTAAGGGAGTTGATCAGTCTTTCGAAGATTCCGGTCAGGAACGCAATGGTTCCGCCGCTTACGCCTGGGATGACGTTGGCGGCTCCGATGCCGATTCCCTTGAGGGTCCACAGTGTATATTCTCTGATTTTGCTCATGTATTCTTGTATGCAGTTTAAAGTTTTCTGTAAGTTCTCAGTTTAAGTGTATCTGTACGTATATGTCTGTTTCTGTGTCTGTGTTAGTTTCCGTTAAACGCCTTCCAGGTCTGCTGGGTCTGAGTAATCAGCCTGGTCCTTGTTCTTGGTGTTCTTGCGGCGGGGTGGCATCGATTCCCTTATCTTCTTTTCTGCCTGAACCTCAGCGAGTCCCATTTGTGCGACCTTATGCAGAGGGTCGAAGATCAGGGCCTTGCGGTAGAGGATTTCCGCCTGGTTGAGGTCGCCGAGCTGGAAGTAAGCCAGAGCCTGTCCGCAGATTCCGTCAGGATTGTTTTTCTCTATGCGGTTAAAGTCGTTGAAATGCTTCAGGGCTTCCTGCGGCATCTTGCAGTCTATGCAGAGCTGACCCATATTGAACAGGGCGTGGATGTTCTGCGGATTGAGGGCAATTGCGTAGCCGAATGCCTCGTAGGCATCTCTTAAACGGTTTTTCTTGTCGTAGATTATGCCCAGATTGTGCCAAATGATATCGTTGAACGGATCTATGTCCAGGCATTTCTGGTAGAGTTCCACAGACTTGTCCTCCTGCCCGATTTTCTCGCAGCAGAAGGCGTAGTCGAACCAGAAGGATGTCAGGTTCTCGTCCTTTTCCTTCTCGTTGTGCTTTGCGTTCCAGGTGGCGGTCAGTTCGGCCGTGCGGTCCAGGTAGTAGAGCGCTTCCTGATACTCCTCGATCTCCATGCAGTCCTGCGCCAGAGTGTGGACGGAGTCGCAAACGTCTTCCGGGAATGATTCCACGGCAATGGCCATCTCATAGTATCGCCGAGCCTCCGTCAAGTCTTTCTTGCCTACATATACACGGCTGTAAGACAGGTAGATATCCGCGTTCGGAGGGAAAGAATCCTTGTAGTTGTCCAGGATTGTGAGCGCCTTGTCAAACTCCTTGCGGATGACCATCGAGTCGCAATACCTGACAAGAAGCGCGGACGAGTAGGGGTACTTCAGGAAGCCTTCCTCTGAAGCCCTGTTGGCCATCTCGATGTTGTAAAGGTCTACGTACTTGTCTATAATGTACTCGTATTCATCCTCTTCAAAGCGGTTTTCCTCAGCGATGCCATCCTCCTGCCTCCAGTCCGTGTTCTGAATCTCTCCTCCACCGTCTTGCGCACGTGGATTCTCTCTGCCACCGTCTTGCGCATGTGGATTCTCTCCAGCGTTGCGGGATGCCGGACTCTGCCCCTTGCCCTTATGCAAGGAGTCGTACCTCTCGAATGCCCGCCTCAGGCGCTCGTCCTCTTGTCTTTCAAACTCTTGATCTTCCCTCTCCGGATCCATATCAGTTAACGTTTAAGCAAAACCCTCCATTCTTCAAACAGGGTGCAAATATAACAAATTGTCCGCCATTAATTAAGCGTTTTCGTTATATCGCTGAGTATGAGGATATTAATTAAAAGAGGGGCGGTTGATTTCCGCACCCCTCGTTTAACTAATTCGTTGATATATAGTACTTTGTAAAATACGTCTATGAATAGGCGTCTATTATGATTCATTTATGAGAAGGAGAGGGCACCGTCCAGATAATCCACCTTGATGGTGCTGCCCTTGGCTATCTTGCCGGCGATAAGGGCCTTGGCGATGGAGTTGATGACTTCCTTCTGGAGCAGTCGCTTGATTGGCCTTGCTCCGTAGGCAACGTCGAAGCCCTTGTTTGCCAGGTAGTCCAGGGCCTTGTCCGTGAAGTCCAGCTTGATGCCCTGGCTCTCCAGGAGCTTTTCTGCCTGGCTTATCTGCAGGCGCAGGATGCCGCGGATTTCTTCCTTGCCCAGAGGACGGAACATAATGATTTCGTCTATACGGTTCAGGAATTCCGGACGTACGGTTCTCTTCATAAGGGCCAGAACCTTCTCCTTGCACTCGTCCAGGAGCTGCTCGTTGTAGGCATTGTTGATTGCCAGTTCGGCATACTCGGAGTTGTTCTCTGGATCAGGAATTCCGTCTCCGTCCTTGTCCTTGATGTTGATTTCCTTAAGGCCTTTCATCTTGGACATATATTCCTGGATGATGTCGCTGCCCGCGTTGCTGGTCATTATCAGGATGGTGTTCTTGAAGTTGACCGTTCTTCCCTTGCCGTCCGTAAGACGCCCGTCGTCAAGGACTTGCAGCAGAATGTTGAACACATCCGGATGAGCCTTCTCAATCTCGTCGAACAGGACCACGGAGTAAGGTTTCCTCCTCACGGCCTCAGTCAGCTGGCCGCCTTCCTCGTATCCCACATATCCTGGAGGCGCACCTACAAGCCTTGTGGCGGCAAATCTCTCCTGGTATTCGCTCATATCGATACGCGTCATCATATTCTCGTCGTCGAAGAGGAACTCCGCGAGGGCTTTCGCCAGCTCGGTCTTTCCCACTCCGGTCGTTCCAAGGAAGAGGAAGGAGCCGATAGGGCGTTTCTCGCTCTGAAGGCCTGCCCTTGAACGCCTTACGGCATCGGCGACAGCCTTTATAGCCTCGTCCTGCCCGATGACTCTCTTGTGGAGTTCGGCTTCCAGGTTGATCAGCTTGTCCTTTTCGCTCTGCATCATCTTGGAGACTGGGATGCCGGTCCATTTTGCCACAACATCGGCGATGTCTTCAGGGCTTACCTGCTCGTCAATCAGACGGTGGTCGTTGGCGTTTATCTTGGTGTTGAGTTCCTCGATTTCCTTCTGCAGGCCGGCAATCTTTCCATAGCGGATCTCGGCCACCTTTGCATAGTCTCCGTTGCGCTCTGCGTTGTCTGCCTGGAAGTTGAGGCTGTCAATCTCCTGGCGCTTGCGCTGGATGCCGTCATAGAGGCTCTTTTCCTCCCGCCATTGGGCGTTGAGCACGTCCAGCTGCTTCTTCTGATCCTCGAGCTGGGCGGTTATATCGCTGAGCTTAGGGGACTTGCCTTCCCTGCGGATGGCTTCCTTCTCGATTTCCAGCTGCTTGATTTTCCTCTGGAGCTCGTCGATTTCCTCCGGTACGGAGTTCATCTCCAGACGGAGTTTGGATGCGGCCTCGTCCACCAGGTC
>JAFZOK010000025.1 GCA_017550655.1 Bacteroidales bacterium
CAGATGATACGATAAAACAAGAAGAAGTGTCCAGTAGATTTCATAGTTTCCGCCAATTTTACAATTTTTTTCCTTCAAATTGCTTGTTTATTCGGAAAAAATATGTACCTTTGCAAAATAATAACCGTCATTATTATAATGGCCATTATCATTTTTGTATTATGAAGTTCTATGATAGAGAGTCTGAACAGCAGTTGCTGAGTACTGTATTAAGGCAGAGTAAACAGGAAGCGCGAATGACCATCCTGATGGGGCGCAGGCGTATTGGCAAGACGGAGCTTTCGCTTCGTTGCGGTGATGATACTGTACTCTATTTCTTCGTTGGAAAGAAGGCAGAGGCATTGTTGTGCCAGGACTTTGTCCAGGAGATAACCAGCAAGCTTGGTGTGCCGGTCTTGGGACAGGCGAACTCATTCTCCGAGGTATTCCGATTCGTTCTCCATCTCTCTGAAACCAGGGCATTCACGCTGATTATCGATGAATTCCAGAACTTTCAGAAGGTCAATCCTACTGTCTTCAGTAACATGCAGCGCGACTGGGACTTGAATAAAAGCAAGAGCCGCCTGAACCTGATTATAAGTGGCTCCGTGTTCACGCTGATGAAGAAAATCTTCGAGGATTACGAAGAACCTCTCTTTGGACGTGCAAACGAGAAGATTACTCTCGAACCTTTCAGGACTGATGTTATGAAAGAGATTCTTCATGACTTCAACCCCGACTACACACCTGAAGACCTGTTGGCACTGTTCAGCATTACAGGCGGTGTTGCCTGGTATGTCACTCTCCTACTTGACCGTGGGAAGACGCGCTGGAAGAAGATGCTTGGAGCCTTGACGGAAGAAAACTCGCCGTTCATTAATGAGGGAAAGAACATCCTGATAGAAGAGTTCGGCACTGATTACGTCATCTATTTCTCCATCCTGACCTGCATTGCCAGTGGAATGAAAACCAGCGCGGAGATCAAGAACGAGTTGGGTATCGACAATATCAGCAGCTACCTTTCCCGTTTGGAAGACTATTACGGTCTTATCACCAAGTATCAGCCCATCTTCGCCAAGGAGAGCAGCAAGAAAGTTCGCTACCAGCTCGACGACTGTTTCCTGATTTTCTGGTTCCGCTTCTTCTTCAAATATCAGGCACTGGTGGAAAACAAGGCCTTGAAAGCCCTCGACACCATCATCCGCAGAGACTACAGTGGCGTTTCGGGCCTGATGATGGAGCGATACTTTGCCAGAAAGTTCCAGGAACAGGGGAAATATATTATCGGCAAATGGTGGGACAGAAAGGGCTTCAATGAAATAGACCTCGTGGTAGTTGACCCTATTGGCAAGGAGGCTTGGGCGTATGAGTTAAAGAAGGATGAAAGCCGCTATGACGAAGAATCCTTCAAGAAGAAGGTAGATATCATGGTTCAGCAAACCCCTGAACTACACAAGATGAAGATTCACATAGGCTCACTCAGCAAGAGTGATATGTAAACGTATAATAAGTGAAAATCATCCATGTGGACATGGACCAGTTCTTTGCCGCTGTGGAGCAGCGAGACAATCCGGAACTGAAAGGAAAGCCGATAGCGGTTGGCCA
>JAFZOK010000026.1 GCA_017550655.1 Bacteroidales bacterium
AAGTGCGGTGTTTGCGGAGAGCATGGCGGTGATCCTGCATCCGTAGAGTTCTTCCATTCAATTGGAGTTAACTACGTTTCCTGCTCACCGTTCAGAGTTCCAATTGCTCGTCTTGCAGCAGCTCAGGCAGCTATTAAGGCAGAATAATCTGTTGATTCTGAGCCTGCCCGGCGTTTGCTGGGGGGCTGATGAAAGAAAAAGGATGGCCGTTTGGTCATCCCTTTTTTTTCTCCGCGATAGCTTTGGGCACTTGACGTGCCTGCAGTATTCCGCTGGCCTACAACTTTTTGCCGGCTAGTTCGGAGAGGCGGCTGCGCTCTCCCATAACCAGGTTTACGTGCTCAAAGAGTTTCTCTCCATAGAGCTTGTCACCAATGTGGGTGAGGCCGTTGGAGTACTTGTCCAGGTAAGGTTGGTCTATCTGCTGAACGTCTCCGGTGAATACAATCTTGGTTCCCTCTCCCGCACGGGTAATGATTGTCTTAACCTCATGAGGGGTAAGGTTCTGTGCCTCATCAATAATGAAGAAAGTCTTTGAGAGTGAGCGTCCTCTGATGTATGCCAGAGGAGTAATCTCCAACTTCTTGGTGCGGAGCATCTCTTCAATTCTGACGTTCTCTTTTGATGAGAGGCCAAAGTTTTTCTTAATGACTGCAATGTTGTCATAGAGAGGTTGCATGAACGGAGCAAGTTTCTCCTCCACGCTGCCAGGAATGAATCCGAGTTCCTCGTTCTGCAGTGTGATTACCGGTCTTGCCACCAGAATCTGCTCGTAATCACGCTCTTGCGCAATTGCACCGGCAACTGCAATAAGGGTCTTACCGGTTCCCGCTGTACCTGTGAGTGAGACAAGTTCAACATCTTTGTTCATTACCGCTTCCATTGCAAATACCTGCTCCTCGTTTCTTGGAGAGATGCCGTATTGCGTTGTAGGCAAGACTCTTACAATACGTGAGGTGCGGCTGTCAAAGCGGGCCAGAATAACAAAGTTGCGGATAGGGTCTCTGTCCTCACCGTTCATATTGAGGTAAGCGTCTTCACCCTCGCTGGTATCTACATCTACGTGCTCCGTAGTAATGCGGAAGAGCTGGTTGTAGGCAGGTTTCTCCGTGAGTTTGAGTTCCTTGTAATCTATTGAATCTCCTGCGAGTAGGGCGTTGATTGCTCTGAGCGGAGCCTTGGAGATAGGAATTACTCTGTCATAATCCTGAACAAATTTCTCCTCCTTAATATGGTCATTCAAATAATCCTGAGTGAACATACCCAGGGCCTTTGCCTTAAGACGGAGGTTAACATCTTTTGTTACCAGGCAGACAACTCTGTCCGGGTACTTTGCACGGTACCAGATTGCTGTTGCCAGTATTCTGTGATCCGGCGTATCTGTGGTAAAGCAATCTGCGTAATCCTTTGGGAACGGCCTGTTTAGAGAGACCTTAATTGTTCCCATTCCAGGTCCCAGAGAGAATCCCTTCTCCGGATCATAGAGGCGCTGCTCCGTAATCTCATCTGCCTTACGCACAAACTCTCTGGCGTTGTAGTTGATTGTTCCCTCTCCCTTTTTGAACTTGTCCAACTCCTCAATTACGGCCAGCGGAATAATAAGGTCATTCTCCTGGAATTTGAAGATAGATTTCCAATCATGCAAAAGCACGTTGGTATCCAGCACAAAGATTTTTGGCTGCTTGGTTTTAATCTTTATAACTTGCTCAAGACTAACGCTTTGCTTCTTTGAGCCTCTGGTGCTTTTCTTAGTGGTTTTAGCTTTTGAGGCTGTAGTCTTTTTTCTCTCTGTTTTACGTTCTCTCATAAAGAAACTTATTTTGCTTTTTTCTTGCACCACTTGAGTGCA
>JAFZOK010000027.1 GCA_017550655.1 Bacteroidales bacterium
AGTAGGCCGTACAGAGAAGAACGGTGAAGAGACCACTCGCACATCAGCCTTCATGAACATCGAGGCATGGCGCAAGAACGAGAGCATCGACTCCTTCGACCGTCTCACCAAGGGAGCCATGATCACCGTCGAGGGCTACTTCAAGCCTGAGGAATGGCAGGATGGCGAAGGCGTAAAGCACAACCGCGTGGTGCTCGTAGCCAACAAGTTCTACGAGACTCCTGACAAGGAGGAAGAAACTCCGAAGGAGGAGAAGAAAACTTCAAAGAAGAAGGCCAAATAAGCCTTCTTCTTTCCCTTTTAGGGTTTATTCTAAGGAATAAATATAAATATGTTATAGGTACTATGTATTACGAGACTTGTTGCAGTCAGATATCCATAGATGAATGGAATCAACTGATGAAAGGTGCTAGAAAAGCAAGTTATAAAAGGCTTGTTCAGCGAATAAAGCGTGAACTTCCAGAACTCTATAATGCTTTAGGACTGAATTTCTATAATCCGTTCTGGGAACAATGTCAGCAGACCAGGACTCACTACATCCTTGTCAGTTCTGCAATAGAATACTTTATACACAAATAGCCATCTCTGCTGCAAAACATTAGAATTGTAAAATACGGAATTATGGAATGGTATATCGTTTATGCAAAATTTGACGGCTGCAAGAGCTTCAGGGCTTTTGATGTCAATGAAGGTAGACAAGTGGGTAACTTGATTTACGCCACTCTGGTGGAGAATACGGAAGAAACCCAAAATAAACTTCAACAGCTGGCCGATTTGAACAAGGAGTATCATCTTGTTCTCCAGTTGAGAAGGAATGGAAGGGTTCGATTCCAAACGAAGTAGTCAGTTAATGGGCAGGTTAACCGTCTGCCCAAATCTTTTCAGTTTATATGGCTGCATAGCAGAGATTCCTTAAATCATAATACTCCGTCCCACACCATAAAGTTCTCTGTCCTGTTCCCACATAGAGAGATTTTCCATTCATGTCAGCAGAGCATGACGTGAGAGGAAAAACACACTATGGGGAAAGTGCAACCGCAAAACGTCACACGGTCATCTGCCAACAAAATCGGTGAGATCGTTCCGAGTTCTCACTGAATTTGTTCTTGCTGACTGTATGACCATTTGCCAAAATGGTTGCCTGGCAGACCAGAGGACTTTATTCCCCAGCCCTTATTCATCAGACACTAACAGCTTCGCATTATATCATTTATATGCTGCAAGCAGTGCCGAACGGTTATTATAATCTACGCCCACACCATGCCAGGGCCTGCAGTTACAGTTTCTGCTGATGAGAGGACTTTTGTTCTTGGTCGAAACGACTAAGAAAAAAGCCCCTCGCAGAAAGGTGATGGTGAGAAGAGTTCTCCTGCCTTTGCCAGTAAGGGTGAGGAAGGAACTAAACACTCCTTTCTCACCGTTACCGTCTTTCCGGCAGTAGGACACATCTCTGTACCATCACTGGCTGTGACTCCAAGCCTTGGCATCCCGCCCCAGACTTGACGGAACTATGACGTTTGTCTTGTCGCCTTATGTGATCTTGGGATTCTTTTTCTGCGAAGTTACCGTGTCCTTTGCAATTCGCAAGTCGTGCCTTGTGAACAATCTTCCTTTAGGCAATAGCTGCTTAAAGCGTATTCTTCACGTCAGACTTGCCTGTTATGCGCTGGACACACTTCGGAAAGCAGAAAAATCTTCCCAATCACAAGTCGAAAGGCTTCAAAGTTAGGGAAATAAAAAATCAAGATTATGGCAACAAACAACATTCAGAACCGCCTGATTACTCCAGAACTGGAAGAGGCATTGAAGAGCTATCCTCTCTATTCACAGGATGGCAAGAAGAAGGATGCAACCTGCATCGTGTTAT
>JAFZOK010000028.1 GCA_017550655.1 Bacteroidales bacterium
AGGAGTGACACAATCTCGATAAGATTATGTTAACTCACGGATTATCAGCATTTTCGGCGGAGCGGGGCACGACGGAGCCCGGGCGATTATCCCTCCCCACCGGGGAGTTGGAGGGGGACAAACCAGCACGGCGAGCTGGCGGTTGTGGAGCAAGCGCAGCGAGCGGAACAACCGACTGCTGGCCGTGACCGCTTTTCTTTTAAGTGCGTGGAGGCGAGTCTGCGTCAGCAGTCTCGCTGCGCGGGGGCCAATGGAGCGGAGGGCGTCCGCAAGTCTGTGACAGGCTTGCCCTGACACAGTCTTGCAGCGAAGGGTGGCAATGAAGGTTGCCTTTCTGGGCGGCTTGTCCGTCCCAGAAGGGCAAGTACCGCTTTCCATATCGACCTTGGCATCAGCACTGCCGGTGGAACAGGGCACCATCGGCACAGATCCAGGTAGCATCGGCCCGGAATCACGTCCCCATCGACCTGCATTCCCTCATTTCCCTCAATTCCCTCGCTTCCCTCACTTGATCTTTTCGACCGTGCATGTTTGTTCCGTTCCACCCCCTGTGCGGAACAAGCGGAACAAGTGGAACAGAAATATCGGCCAGAATCCCCGCCTTGTTCTGTTCCGTTCCGTGGAATGAGAGGAACAAGCGGAACAGATGGAACAAAAACATCGGCATTATCCGGCCATCTTGTTCCAAGTGTTCCACCTGTTCCATTCCCCTTGTGGAACGGAACAAGGTTTATTGAAAAAAATTGCATCCCTCGTGACGCATTTCCGGAGTTTGTGTGTTTATAGGGCAGAGAAGACAATATGAAGGAAATGAAAAGTATCGACAAAGTTGTAATTGCAGTGTTGGGAGTCTTGTGCATGGCATGTGTGGCGTGTACAAAAGAAGAGACAGATCCATATTCCAAATACGTTTGGACTGGCGAGTATCCCATTAAAACTCAAAACGGAACCACTGGGGAGATGGAGGACCATACCGGGGTTATCATGCTGCAATTCCTGAATAGTGGGATTGAGTGCATCGTAGATACCGGAATAGCCGGAATGATTGGCATGAATCGCATAAAGTTTGAGGCCCGATGGTCCGGGAAAGATAGTTTCGCCTTGTATCGCACGTCCGGTGGCCAGTCTCTCCTGGAATATATGGGGACCATCTCCGGGGAGAATATGACATTGAAGGTACTCAACTGCGATAGTATTGCTGCGACATACGAACTATCCAGAATGCCGCTGCAGGAATGACGAAGAAGGCTGTTTTCGTAATTCTATGTAACTTTGTAAGAACAGATAAAGGCGTGAGTGTATAAACAGCTGGATGAGCAGGAGCTGGCCAGGTACTGCTCTCAGAAAGACAGAATGGCGGAGGATGAACTGTATAGAAGATATGCAGTCAGGCTGAATACACTCTGTAAACGATACCTTGGAGACGAAGATGACGCAAAGGACCTGATGCTGGAAACGCTTATCCAGGCGCTGGACAAGATAGAGACTTTCAAGTACACGGGAGAAGGCTCCCTGTACGCCTGGATGAGCCGGATTGCCATCAACAAAGCGCTGAACCAGCTTAAGCGGCACCGGTGGCGGATGGTTCCCCTGGATTTCCGGACGCAGGACAACATTCCAGAACCCACGGAAGAAAAGGTAGCCGAGATACCGAAAGAGAAACTGCGGGAATGGATTGCGGAGCTGTCGGATATGAGAAGGGCGGTGTTCAACCTGTACTGCATCGACGGTTACTCGCATCAGGAAATAGGCAAAATGCTGGGAATCAGCGAGAGAGGCTCCACCAGCACGCTGGCCAAAGCAAGGAAAGAACTAAAAGAGAGGATTAATCAATACCTCAAGGAACAAGACCGATGAGAAAGTGGGAAGACATAGTCAAGGACAAGATGGAAGAGCCGGAAGGCGCACTTCCTGAAAGCGTCTTTGCTGAGTTCCGCGCCCGCCGGGAAGCAGTTACGGCTGCCCCAGCTCAGAAGCGGTTCCCGCTGGTTTGGGCTGTCGTTCCCGCTTTTGCGGCCGGTCTCGCTGCTGTTTTGCTCCTCCATAAGCCTTCTGTGCCGGAGGGAGATATCCAGATTATCCAGCAGCCATCGGATCCCGTTGCAGTTGTGACGGATACGACCACGGTGGATGAACCCGGGCAGACTACGACGCTCATTGCCCAAGTGGTTACGCCGAAGTCGGTACGGCCCTCTGCTTTCAAGCCGCAGGAGGTGGAGATAGTTGAAAATGTGGAACCGGCAGAAGAAGATGTTGCAACCACAGTGGGAGAGGAAGCCATTGAGCCCAAGGTAAAGGACACGGTCGTGGATGAAACTAATGATATCCCCATCACCTCACCTTTTATACCTGAAAGTGTCCCTACAAAGCCGGTGAAGATGAAAGTTGGATCTGCAGCAGGAATTGTTGCCGGTGGTGGTCTGCTGGCTGCATTGGCGACTCCGTTCCTGGGAGGGTTCAAGAAAATGGATGCAGGCCCAATCAATCAAGGAAACCCTCCTGATGGACCGTTCACTGAACCAGAGCTTCCGAAAGATGTGCAGACTGGAGTATCTTCACTCAACTTTCCTTTAAGAGTCGGCCTTTCCACAAGGATTCCGGTGGCGGATAGGTTGAGTGTTACCACCGGCCTTGAATACGCTTTGTATTCTTCCAGATTCACTTATACCCTATCGGGAGAGAAGACGCAACTTGCTCATTATATGGGAATCCCAGTTCGTCTGGATTGGACGCTGGCTTCCAACAAATGGCTTGATGTGTATCTTGGCGGAGGACTTGAGGCTGACTACTGTCTGGGAGCTACGCTTGCGGGGGAACGTATTGCGAAAGACGGTTTTGGATTATCCCTGCTTGGGGCAGGTGGCATACAATTGAACCTCACGAAACATATTGGACTTTATGTGGAGCCGGAGATCAGCTGGACCATCCCGTCAGAGAGCCATGTACTGCAGACATATCGCTCTGACAATTCGGTGATGTTCTCGCTGACAAGTGGCCTCCGATTCAATATTGGCAAATAGAAACATCACATTATGAAACACTTATCATTTCTTATTTTAGCGTTGGGCATTGTGGCCGCGAGCGCTTCCTGCGAGAAGATTGGCGGGGATAATGACAAGAATAATCCTTATAAGCCCCTTGAACTGACCACGAAATCAGCCGAGTTCGTTCAGAAAGGAAACACATTTTCCATTGACTTCATCGACCGGATAAATGCATCGGCAAACAAGGATTACATCATTTCCCCTTTAAGCATGCAATTCCTGCTTGGAATGGTCCTGGATGGAGCTGGTGGCGATACATCAGACGAGATTTGCGACGTCCTCGGTTATGGAAAGGGCGAGAAGGATGCCGTGGACCAATATTGCCTTTCTATGCTTCAGCAGCTCCCCAATATGGACAAGAAGACGAAGTTGAACATTGCCAACGCCTTGTTTGCCGACAAGTCCATTCCTGTCCTGGACTCTTACAAGTCGGTTGTGAGCAATTACTATCTGGCGGAGATTGCCAATCTTGATTTCTCCGATGGTACAAACGCCTTGAAAACCATCAACGACTGGTGCTCAAAAAATACAAACGGGATGATTCCCAAGGTGCTGGACAATGTCACGACTGACATCCCGCTGTATCTGTTCAATGCCATGTACTTTAAAGGAGAATGGAAGGAGAAGTTCAAGAAGAGCGAGACAACGGAAGAAAGCTTTACAAACGAATCCGGAGCCAATTCAAAGGCTACGATGATGAAGCATACTAAGAGCCATGAGTACATGGAAAACGATGTCTTCCAGGCAGTTAATCTTGCATATGGGAACACAGCATTCTCAATGGTCGCACTATTACCCAAGACGGGATACAAGATATCAGATGTCATAGCTTCCCTCAAGGAAACCGGATGGGATGCTGTACGCGGTTCTATGTACACCCACGAGGTGAATCTTTGGCTTCCCAAGTTTGAGACCACATTCAGCATTAGGCTCAACGATGTCCTGTCTGCTATGGGTATGCCCCTTGCATTTGATGATAAAAATGCCGATTTCTCTGCTCTCTCAAACTATCCTCTTTATCTGGATTATGTCCAGCAGGATGCCATCATCAAGGTGGATGAAGAGGGAACCGAAGCTGCTGTTGTTTCTCACGCCGGTTTCGGCAAGATGGATGCTGGCCCCAGCCCTGCGGTGGTTTTCCACGCCGATCATCCTTTCCTTTACCTGATTACAGAAAAAAGTACAGGGGCGATTCTTTTTGCGGGAAGGTATAGCGGGAACTAGAGAGCCTATAAGAGTTGTTTAAGCCATCCAGGAGGGTGGCTTTTTTGATGATTTCTTTTGCCCGTGGCGGGAATAATCGCTACCTTTGCGTCTACATTCGATAACTCATGCGCAATTTCGAGAATTACATATTCGGCTTTATTCTGGCGCTTTGCCTTTGCTCTTGTTTCCACACGAGCAATGTGGGCAAGGTGCTGGACCAGGCGGAAATGTATCTGACGTCTGCGCCCGACAGTGCTTTCGTGGCGTTGGATTCGCTGGACAGGAGCCTGCTGAACACCAAGGAACTGCAGGCCCGGCACGCGCTGCTGTATTCGCAGGCGTTGGAGAAGGTGGGCATAGAGGTGTATAACGACAGCATCATCCATATCGCCCTGGATTATTATTCTGCCGCCGGGGACAGCGAGAATGTGCAGAAAGCTCGGGCGTGCCTGGACCGAATCAATGAGAATGCAAGTATGCTGGCGCCGTCGGATACGCTGAAGATCCAGAATGCCCGCATCATCGAGGAGCGCTATATGGACAAGATGACGCTCATCGAGAAGGACAATCGTATCCGTGAGATTGTCATCCTCTCTCTGTTGGCCCTCGCAATTCTCGTTGCCATTATCCGTTATATCTCAAAGAAACTCAAGTCCCGCCCGGACGAGAAGGCAATGGCGGTCATCCGGCAGCGGCTCTCCGTCCTGGACAAGGTAATTGCATCCCGCATTTCCTCTGACGATAAGCTATACCGCAGCAGCGAAGAAGAGATTGACGTGCTGATGGCCGACCGGGAAGAGTTCCTTCGTTCCACCAAGATTGTCTTCGAGGAGAGCCATCCCAAGTTCATCGCATACCTGCAGGACAAGGGCCTTACGGACTGGGAAATCGGTTATTGCTGCCTCTATACCCTCGGCTTGAAGGGCAAGGACATCGGAGAATATATCCAGAAGAAACGGCACTACATCATCAGCCACGAAATCCGTCAGAAACTCGGCCTGGACGAGCACGACACCAACATCAGTATCTATCTGAGGGACCTTCTTCTGGAGCTGGAACGCTGATGTAAAACTTTCCAAAGTCTTACGGGACGAAAAATTTGCATCCGGCATTGAGTATCAGCCACATACGGGCTGATATTTTTGCATTATACCGTACCGTGTAAAACTTTTCCCGGATAATTTTGTCTTTGACAAACTCAATGAAAAGCAATGAATGCAAAGACAATCATCCTTACTGCTGCAGCACTGGTCATAGGCCTCGCCGCCAAAGCGCAGGAACCGGAAACTGCCCAGCCGGATTCCCTGGGCACCGTACAGAAACTCAAAG
>JAFZOK010000029.1 GCA_017550655.1 Bacteroidales bacterium
CGTCTGGGAAGAGTTCCCGCACACGGCAGCCTCCAGGTTCTTGCTGATTTCTGAAAGGCGTGACTCTGTGTATTCGTATTCCTGTGTATCAAAGTCACCGGGAATCCACCATGCCGTGCAATCGTCGGCCATAGCAAAGTTGGTAAGCTCTTCCTTAATAACGAAGTAATTGAGCGGCTGCATTCCGGGGAATTCATAGCGGAATCCCAGGCCATCATCATACAGGCGGAAACGGATATCCATCTTGTTGCCGGTTTCTTTCTGTGTGAGGTTTACAAGGAGTTCGTTATAGTGATTGCGGATGGTCGATTCTTCACCCCACACAGGCTCCCAGTTCTCATCAAAAGAGTCGGTTGATGTCCCACTTACTTCGAACCCGTCATGAAGCGAATAAGGCTCCCTTTCGTCCACTTTGCCCACTTTGTCCCCGAAAATTAGTTTTGAAGCCTTCACGGTTCCCCTCAGCTCAAACCCAAGGTCACTGGGGAGCACTACCTGGGTGCCATCATAGCATAGTGAATACTGTGGCGTTCCGTCTGCAGTAAGCAGAAATTCCATCTTCATTTTCCCGTCAGGGGACAGAAGTTCATTCACCACGGTCCCTTGTTCAGGGTGGCTCTGGCAACCCAGTGCCAGCAATAAAAGAAGAGTCAATCCTTTAGTTTTCATTGTATTATAGTATTAGAAATAATCATTCAAAGTGCAGATAGGACACTACATTTGATTCTGAACCAGTTGTTGGAGCCATCCTCCATTATCCGGTACCAACGATTGTTTGACCAGGAAGCCGGCAAATCCTGTATTGCCTGGTCTTCTCCAGTTGCGTTGGCCAAATACGGGCGTATCAGATCCTGCCATTCTCTAATCCTGACGATGCTTTTCTCGTATGTAAACTCGCTCCCGGGTGCAGCGATAGCCTTCAAATAATCCCTATATCTGGAACGATATTCTTCGATACTCAAGATTTTGGAGATGAAAATGCATTCATCAAGTCCCCAGTTGAATGGATCATGCCTTCCGGCATCACTCTGGACGCCACAATTATGCGTCGTTCCCAGCGTGTTATCCATGTCATATGGAATCATATACATCCGATAGTTATCCGGATCGTCACTGTTAAAATACAGGTAGAAGTTATTCATGTCATTCCAGTAATCATCCCAGTGGCCAACAGCGATGAAGACTGCATATGTCCGGAGCAATAGATCCACATCACAATGTTTTTCTATCCATACTTGAAATTCTGCTCCGGAGAGACTTCTGACTGCGCGAATGAACCTGCAGAGCTGTTCCTTTCCCTTGTCAAACTTCTTCTTATGCGTCTTCAGCTCATAGGCATAGGCTGTCCCCAGGTTCTCATCCACTCCAAAGCGCCAGTCATCCGTATCCCTGAGATTAGCACCCCAACCGCATTTCCATAGGAAGCCATCATCACCTTGGAACTCTTTCCTCTCTTCGATGAACTCGTCCTCAATAGCCTCCATCATCAAATAGACGCCCATATATACTGGAACGGCATCACCTTCCACCTGGATGTAGAGTCGGCACCAAGACGCTCTTTCTGCGGTCCAAATACCCATCCGTTGAAGCAGGTCAAAGCAATACTTTTCCCGGATATAGGAAGGATCCTCTTTGGCATATTTCAAATTAATCCTGTGGACTCCGTCAAGGTCATAATTATCATCTCCTTTGTGGAATTTCCTGAAATTCAGGCCGAAGTGGCATCTGTGCCATTTCCCGACGCCATGTTTCTGGCCTTCTTCGCCCTCTGGTCTGCGTCGTGAGGTTTGCCCACGAAGCCTGAGACCCGCATCCGAAACCGCATACTGTTTGCCCTGCTTATCGAAAACCACATCACAATGGACGTATTCCCTGGTATTATGGTCGGCATCATACGCCTCCAGAAGCCGATTCCACTCGTTCTGGGACACCTTGAGAGATAGAACAGGAACGTTCTCTGAATCAAATACCATATCATATCCGGTCTTTGGAGTGTTTTCTCCATTATCGGAGATAACATCTTTCTTGCAGCCGGTGAGTGCCAGCAGCAGGAACAAAGCCAAACCGATGTGATGTGGTACTATCTTCATCTATTCATTTTGAAACTCAATGTAGTCAACCATCAGGGGAGATGAACCGGAATTTGATTGCTTGAGGGTAATTGTATTCTCGCCTGGCTGCAGATGGACGGATACCGTTACTTCCTGCCACTTTTCGCCGTCATCAAAAACGACGGAAGCGCGCTCTCCATTTACGTCAATATCGGCCTCCGCCTCACCACGTCCGCGTACTGTCAAGGAAACCGTAGACGCAGATTGACTGGAAACAGTGAATACCAGCTTTCCTTCCTGTAAGTCAAATCCCTGGGCATATCCAGCTCCGCTGAACTGCTCCTCGGTTAATACTTCCGGCACATAAGACATCCCGCAGCTTTTTTTGCAGGAGCAGAAAAAAGCTGCGGAACACCCAACCAAAATAACCATTAACCCTTTTA
>JAFZOK010000006.1 GCA_017550655.1 Bacteroidales bacterium
GGGACGGTCTCGTATTATAGAGTAGTAGTTAATCAAGCTCCTCTCCAAGAGCTGTGCTACACTGCTGGGGATGCTGTGGATTGGTGGGGACGGTCTACCGCATGACGGTTTAAAAAAGACTCCAACCACAGCCCCCTTGTTGGATCGTTAATCAGTTAGATACCGCTTGACGGTTTATGTAGAACGAGATTACGAGTGGCAAGAGGCCTGTGGGCCAGCAGCATCAATCACGCTATCGAGGAGGGATACCCCATGACCTATGTCGGCATTGATGTTGCCAAGGACAAGCACGACTGCTACATCGTAAACTCGGACGGAGAAATCCTGGCGGATGTTTTCACTATCCCGAATGACCAGACTGGCTTCAATCTGCTTTTCCAGAAGCTCCAATCTGTAGCACCGGATCGGAGTAAAGTAAAAGTAGGACTTGAGGCTACTGGCCATTATAGCTACAACATTCTCGGATTTCTCCTTGGCAAAGGTCTTACCACCTTTGTCATTAACCCGCTCCAAACCAATCTGTTTCGGAAATCAACCAGTCTACGCCGGACGAAAACGGATAAAGTGGATGCGCGTACCATTGCGGCTATGTTGGCTTCAGATGTAGTCCTCACGTCCTACACAGCCACATCTTACCACAATGATGAACTGAAGTCACTGACAAGATACAGATTCGATAAGGTTCAGGAACGGGCAAAATTGAAAACCTCTGTTTCCCGCCTTGTCAATATCCTGTTCCCGGAACTGGAAAAGCTGGTCCCAACCCTCCATATGAATTCGGTTTATGCCATGCTGTCCGAATTCCCGGGAGCAAAGCAGATTGCATCCTGTCATCTTACCCGGTTAACTCACCTGCTTTCAGATTCATCCAACGGTCGTTACAAGCGGGACAAGGCGATTGAGATCCGTGAAGCTGCCAGAACCTCCATTGGTTCGGTCATACCAGCTAAGTCCCTGGAGCTGAAACATACCATTCGTCTGATTAATGTTCTGACTGAGGAAATCGATGAGATTGAAACTTCAATCAGGGAAATCATGAATGAAAATCCTTCGCCGATTCTGACCATTCCCGGAATCAACTACCGCATGGGTGCCATGATCCTGGCGGAAATCGGGGATTTCTCCCGTTTTGATTCACCGAACAAGATCCTGGCATATGCCGGTTTGTCTCCTTCAACATATCAGTCTGGCAAGCTGAACAATGCTTATTCTCATATGGAAAAACGTGGTTCCTGCTACCTGCGATATGCCCTTTACAATGCAACCAAGTATGTCTGCCTCTGGGATCCGATATTTGCTGCTTACCTCGCCAAGAAACGGGCTGAAGGAAAACACTATAATGTTGCAATCTCCCATGCTGCCAAGAAGCTGGTCCGCGTGATCTGTGCTCTCCAGAACTCTGGCAAACCTTACTGTCCGGCAACCTGATGCTGTATCCTTCGGAGCCTGAGCTCCTGTTCGCTGACGCTCAAGCAGCCGGCGAAGCGAACTTTTGACAAACCGAAGCATTCATGTGCTACACTCCCTTTCTGCGAGGGCGGCTGTAGCTTTGTTTACTGTACCCTCCATCGCCCTCGCTCGACCAATTCCAGCACTTGAATGCTGTTTGTCAAAAGCGGCGGTGGATTACGAAATTATCTCCGATTTTTTCTTCCCAGGAACTTGACTTTTAATAGTTAGTCTTTTTTGTCCCAC
>JAFZOK010000030.1 GCA_017550655.1 Bacteroidales bacterium
CGATGGAAGTGGACTTCTTCCTGTTCCTCCTGTTTAGGCGGAGTTTTTGCAGCCAACTGTTCCCTTGTGTTGTCAACAACCGTTTCATAGGTATAGCCGTCATCCTTGTTGTCTGACTTGGTTTCCATATAGCCAGCCTGATTGAACTTGACAGAAACGGTATCGACAGCAAGGTAAGGTGACTCGCCTCGGTTGGTCAGGGCATTTTCGTTTCTCTCACCGAAAGCCGGATAGAGGTTGAACTCTTTATCCTTTCCGTCCTCAATCTCAGGAATAAAGCCGTCAGGGAAGTTCTTTTCAAGGAACTTGTCCACCATCTCCTGCTCATGGTCGCTGATACCACTGGCATCACCATTCACGATATAAGGCAAAGCCCATTTGGGAATGTCATAGCTGCCATAGTTATCGGACACCTGATGGGCTGTTTCCTGCTTCTCTTCTATTGCATTATCCAGCTCCAGCTGAACCTTGTCAATGTGCTGATTGATCATACCTGAAGCTTTCTTCACGTCCTGTAGAACGGTCTTGATGAAAGCTGGCTCTTCTTTGAGGGAATCAAGCCAGTTCTTCAGATAAGGAAGGCTGTCTTCCTTCAAGGTCTTACTCATTCCATAACGTTGTGAGACAAGGGCTGCCGACATTTCTGCCACCAATTCTTCTTGTGCGTATTCCTTTGAACCAAAAGAACTTGGTTTCAAACGATTTAACTGATTCTCCGCACCTGTCGAATGAGCCATTTCATGGGCAAGGTTGCTATAAAATGATTCTCCGTTCTTGAACTGTCGCTTCTCAGGAATGACAATCTCATTCTTGCTGATGGAGAAGTAGGCATTGTCGCCATACGTCGGTTTGATGGGACAAATCCATTTGTTCTCATCAATCATGTGGTCAACGGCAGGGAAAGAAAACATTTCACCTTCCTGCTGGACGGGATGAGTGACCTCATTCTGCTCCTGGAGTTTCTTGAAGAGTTCTGGACGGGCTTCCTTCAGATTGGTCTGACCTTCAACATTAAAAACGTTATAGGTCTGAAGCTTCGGATAGACATTGTACTTGGCTCTGTCTTCCTCCGTCATCCGCTTGTAGTCATCATATTTGATTTTCTCCTTTGTCTCTTTATCGATTACGGTGAAAGTTGTGATGAAGACTGGAAAACTCTTGGCTCCCTTATTGACAGAAACAAGAGGAAGATTGTTACCCTCGCTGTCCTTGGCCTCCTGCTTGGCTCCTTGCTTGTCTTTTACATAGTTCAAGCCTGTGATACGGTCAAAGGTTGCCCATACAGGCAGCTTGTAGCCCTCCTTTTCGGCATGGAGCATCAACATCATGCTGTTCATTCCGTTGTACTCCCTTCCGCTTAGGTTCTTGGGAAGGGATGTTGACACCCCTTCCGTGAACCACGGCTTCTTCCAGTCAGCTTGAATCGTCTCCAGCTTGCCGATAAGCAATTCCGCAAACTTGTCTAAGGTACGGTCTTCAGCTGACTTGCCATCACTGTTGTAGTTCTTCTTGTACGCCATAACTACTGAGCATTAGTCCCGCCACCTTGGTATGGCTGCTTCTCCCATTGGGTAAGCTCTGCCACACGGCAGGTAATGTCGAGACGGTCATTGTAAATAGACAACTGGAGCTCGCCTTTGGCATCGATACCGCACTTGCCTTGCATCCACTCAGGCTTACCCTGTCCGAAGTGCATGAAGCGTACCCATGTGAACGAATACCCTTCACCATCCTTCTCACTGCCGAATGCAGAGAAAACCAGATAAGGCTTGTCCTTTTTGTCTTTCTTCTCCTCAATCTTGTTGCCGACGGTTCCACGGAACTCAATGGTTCCCTTTACGGAATCTTCGGCAGGAGCATTGAAGGTGTTGACACCAGTTGCCGACATGTTGAGGAAGATGGTATCATCCTTCTTGTGGAAGGTCAGCACACCGACAAGTTCAACACGGTTTCCAGAGGAAAGGCTGTTAAGCTCGTCCATGCCGCCATCCTTGGCAACACTGATTTCAAAGGTCTTATTGATGCCTGACTTGGCTGCGATGACTACACTGACACCAAAGGCAAGAAAAGCCTTGCCGTCCTTGTTGGTACGCATCTGCGCTGAGCG
>JAFZOK010000031.1 GCA_017550655.1 Bacteroidales bacterium
AAAATTGGAAATAAAAATGGTTATGGAAGTTAAGAATATTGTGGTGGTGGGGAGAAGGAATGTGGGGAAGAGTTCTTTGGTTAATATGCTGGTTGGGCAGCAGGTGGCTATTGTTTCTGATGTGGCGGGAACAACGGCGGATCCGGTGCGTAAGAGGATGGAAATCAGCGGGGTGGGGGCGTGCAATGTTATTGATACTGCTGGTATTGATGATGTTGGTGAGTTGGGAGAAAAGAGGGTGGAGAGGAGCCTTGAGGCTGCGGGCTATGCAGACCTGGCGCTGGTGGTCTTTACCGGTGGCGGGTTAAGTGAGGATGACAGGCGGTTAATTGAGGTGCTGAAGGAGAAGGGCGTGCCGTTTATACTGGTTCATAATCAGGAAGATATTGAGCCGTTGAGCGATGATGTGTTGGCAGGGATTGCAGAGGAGTGCGGCTCTCCAGTTGTGAGGTTCTCATGTACTTCACCAAGCGAGTTTGCTGGTACTGAGGGTGTTGGAAGCGAGGGGGAGAGCAGTGATGTTGCCGGCAAAAGAACGGCGGGGTGCAGCAATGTGGATGATTTGTTGGGTCTCATAGCTAATGCTCTGAAAGAATCTGAAAATGAGGGTTTTGGCAATGCAAAATTTGAGAGCGGAAAGGCTACGGAGAGTGGCGTTGCCGGTGCAAGAGGCAAAGGGCTGCTGGATGGAATTGTGAATGAGGGGGATAGAGTGCTGTTTGTATGCCCTATAGACGGAGAGGCTCCGGAGGGAAGGCTCATACTGCCTGAGGTAATGGGAATTAGAAGCGTGCTGGATAACCGCGGTGTTGTTACGGTGTGCCAGCCGTCGGAATTGAAAGGGATGTTCCCTGGTGGAAAGAATGAGTTCGGATATAAGCTGGTAGTATGTGACAGCCAGGCGTTTAAGGAGGTTGCTGCTGTAGTGCCTGCGGGCATTCCGCTTGGCAGTTTCAGTATATTGCTGGCAAGGCAGAAAGGGCCGTTTGAGATGTATCTATCGGGAGTAAAAAAGATATCATCTTTAAAAGATGGAGACAAAGTGCTGATATTAGAATCATGCTCGCACAGAGCAACTTGTGAGGATATAGGTAGGGTAAAGATTCCATCGCTGATGAAAAAAGTTACGGGCAAAAGGCTGGAGTTTGAGTTTGTGAGCGGAGTGGATAAGATAGAGGGAACGGGAGAAAAGGTTGGCGCTGAGGGAGTTGTGAGTGATTCGGAGAAGAGCAAAGAATATGCGCTGGTGGTGCAGTGTGGCGGATGCGTTGTGACATCCAGGGTATTAAGGGAGAGGCTGAGGCCGTTTGTGGAGAGCGGGGTGCCGGTTACAAACTACGGGCTGGCGCTGGCATATATGAACGGGCTCTTTGATGTTGAGGGTTTTGTATCATTCCTGAACAATTTTTAGTACTTTTACAAGCCCTTTTGAGGGTGTTTTATTGAATATTTTGAATTGATATGAATAACTATTCTTCTAAAATCTGTTTGAGCAAAGGAGGTTTTTCTTTGGCTCTGTTTGCTGCAATCTTTATGTTTTTCTCTGCTGCTATGCCTTGTGTGGCTTTGGCTCAGACTCCTAAGGATACTATAATTCACGAGGAGGCAGGTACTTACGTTGGTCAGGTTAAGATTGTAGACGGTGTTGTTTTAAAAGAGGGCCACGGCGTTTTTTATGAGGGGAAGAAAGATAATCAGTATGACGGTGAGTGGAAGAACAATTTGAAGAACGGTATGGGTACCTATATTTATGAAGACGGAGGTAAGTATGTGGGGGAGTGGAAGGATGATTATGTTAGCGGTAAGGGTGTCTTCTACTATGCAAACAAAGACAGATTTGAGGGTGAGTTTAAGGATGGACTCAGAGATGGATTTGGGATTTATTACTATGCAGACGGTAACAGATATGAGGGTGAGTGGAGTAAGCATTATATTTGCGGAAAGGGTAAGTTCTTCTATACTAACGGAGATGTATATGAGGGAGATTGGGCGTTTGATGTTAAGCAAGGGAAGGGAATTTAC
>JAFZOK010000007.1 GCA_017550655.1 Bacteroidales bacterium
AACCAACGCTCTCAAAGAGGCTACTCTGGAGACCGGCGCAAAGATTATGGTTCCTCTCTTCATCCAGAACGGTGAGAAGATCAGCGTAAAGGTAGAGGACAGAACCTACGGCGAGCGAGTAAAGGGCTAACCGCCCGCAGCTGCCACCTGGCCATCCACAGTGGCGCCCCGTAATCTTAAAGGAAGATCGCAAGGTCTTCCTTTTTTAGTATCTTTGGGAAAATAAACCTCAATCGTATGAAAAAATTTTTAGTTCTTACAACGACGGCGGTGGCCCTGCTGGCATTCAGCTGCAAATCTGTAGATAAGGAGGCCGTAAAGGTGGCCTCAGTAGATGAAGACACTCTGGATTACTTCATTGAAAAGGGAGACTTCAAAAAGGCAAATGAAATAATCAGCCAGGTCTCAAAGGCTGCAAATCTCTCAAAGGCAGACGAGTACATAATTAACTTTGAGAAGGACAAGATGCAGAGAATGCTCAACGAGTTCACCGTTACGGATGAAGAGGCGTTGGAGTATGTAAAGAAGTATATCCCAGATGTTACAGAGGAGCAGATGGAAGCCTGGAGGCAGCACGGAGACCTTGAGTGCAAAACCATCAACGGCAAAAGACTCTATTTCCGTAAAACGCTGGGCAACCTCTTTTTAGTTAATCCTGAGTGCGTTGCGGCAAGAGAAAAACTAGAGGGCAAGGAGACCGGAACTACCGGAGACTTCCTAAAAGATTACCTCCCTCCTGTTATCAAGAACTCCGTTTTAACCCAGAAGAAAAACAAAGACCGCATGGCAACTCTCTCCAATCCGGTAAGAATTACCGTCCACATCAAAATGAGAGTTATGCCTGATGCCGTACCTGCAGGAGAAGTTGTAAGAATGTGGCTTCCGTTCCCTAAAGAGAATGAAAGACAGAAGAATGTAACCGTGGAGAGAGTCTTCAACGGTCACAATTCAGAATACACAGATCTTGAAATTCCAAAAACACAAGACATTGTAAACGGCTTCTACACCGGAGATTACCTAATCTCTTCAAACAACAATACCAGAAGAAGCATGTACTTTGAGATGGAGGCCAACGGAAAGGATACTCTGAAGGTTGGATATGACCTCTCATTCACCTCTTTCAATCAGTACTTTGCATTCCTGGAGGAGAGAATTAAGCCGTATGACACCACATCTGCAATCTACAAGAAATACACTGCAGAAAGAGAGCGTCACATTGTATTCACTAAAGAGATCAAACAGCTGGCAGACAGCCTTGTAGGAGATGCCACAGATCCATACGAGAAGGTTAAGAGAATCTGGTGCTGGGTAACCGAGAACATTCCTTGGGCCGGTGCAAGAGACTACTCCACAATACCTAACATCCCTAATTACGTACTTAAACACCACCACGGAGACTGCGGACAGGTATCTCTGCTCTTCATCACAATGGCCCGCTACAAGGGAGTCCCTGCAAGATGGCAGAGCGGCTGGATGCTCCACCCTAACCACGTCAATCTTCACGATTGGGCAGAGGTTTACTACGAAGGCGTTGGCTGGGTTCCTGTAGACCAGTCTTTCGGCTACTCAGGCGGAGACCGGGATACCTACGCTGCAAAGGGAGAACTCACTGAGGATGAGCAGCGTCTGAAGTTCTTCTTCAGCCGCGGACTTGATGCTTTCCGTTACATTGTAAATGACGATTACGGCGCTTGGGCACCACTCTATCCGGCAAAGATTTACCCTCACTATGACGAGGTAGATTTCCAGATGGGAGAGGTTGAATGGAAGGGTGGAAACGTACTGAACGGAAGCAACGGCTGGAAGTGCTGGATGGAGGCCGAGTACCAGTACTAATCTCTGTTTCAACTACATTCAGTCTCTCTCCTTTCTTATGATATAGAGACCGTCTCTGATTTTATAGAGCATTTTTGAAACGCGGGTGTCATTTTCAACCAGAGAGTTGAACTCAATGATGCCCGCAGTTTTTTTATCGCGATGGTTAACGTCACCCGCTGATGTTGCTCCTGCCTTGCCGTACCATAACACGTTGTCT
>JAFZOK010000032.1 GCA_017550655.1 Bacteroidales bacterium
ACCATCACCCGTTTGCCCAGGCGATACTTGATGTAGGAGGCAAGAAGGACATTGAACGTGGTCTTGCCGGTTCCGCCCTTGGCGGAGAAGAATGAAATGACTTTCATACGCCTCAATCTTTAATCACACATAGTCAGTTCTCACCGGCAAAGGTAAAAGACTGTCCGATATCGGCCAAATCCCAAACAGAAAAGTGCCACATTATTATTACATTTTTGTGGCAAAAAACGCGGAAGAAATGTCCTCCAGAAGCACTTGAAACGCGGATTCTTTTGCCATTAATTGACAATTCCGTGAATAATCAGTATCTTCGCACTCCTGAGCAGATACTAAAACAATGGACCAACCCAAAGTGGACCGCATGCTGCGACTGATGCAGATGCTTTCCAGTAACGTTAACTACAGCGTGGATGACCTGATGAAAGAACTGGACATCTCGCGCCGCACCGTGTACCGCTATATCGAGACATTCAAGAGCGCCGGCTTTGCCGTCCAGAATACCCACGGCAACGTCTGGCGCCTTGCCAACCTGAAGAACAAATACGGAGACCTCTCCAACGTGGTGTACTTCTCGGAAGAGGAGGCCTACATCCTGAACGGCCTGCTGGAATCCCTGGACAACACCAATGCGCTCAAGCAGGCTCTACGCCGTAAACTCGTTGCGGTCTATGACTTTGAAGCCGTTGGGGAATACGTAGCCAAAGAGTCCGTGTCCAAGAATATGGAGGCCATCTCCACGGCTATCCGGGATAAGAAAACCGTCCTGTTGAAGGACTACGCTTCCTCGCATTCACAGGCTACCAAGACCTACAGGGTAGAGCCTTACAAGGTCAACACCAATCATATCGATATGTGGGCCTATGACGTGGAAGACGGCATCAACAAGCGTTTCAAGACCGCCCGTATCGGCTCCGTCGAAATCCTTGAAGAAGAGCCCTGGCAGCACGAAGAAGCCCACGTATCCCTGCAGATGGACGACTTCCGCATCCACGGCGAGACGCCGGTCCATGTCAGGCTCCGGATGGACATGGTGGCCCGCAACCTCCTGCTGGAGGAGTATCCGCTGGCCGAAAAGAACCTCACGGCCGATGGCGACTACTGGATCTATGAGGCCGACTGCAACGGCATGAAAGGCGTCGGCCGGTTTGTGCTGTCCATCCCGGACAGGATAGAGATCCTGGAGGGTGAGGAGGTAAAGGCCTACCTGAAAGAAAAGGCCGGTTACATCTTAAGCAGCAAAGCCCTATGAACCAGCGCAAGATAAACCGCATTCTGCGGGAACTCAGCACGGAAGCCCTGGAATACCTGTTCCCGGGCCTGCCGGAACTGGAGGAGAGTCCCGGCTTCTTCGAATGTATGCTGGAAGAGCTGCCGGCACCGATGGCCATGTACGACATGGAAATGGATTCGGAGGCCGGTGCGCCACTCCGCAGACGGGAGAGAAAGGCGGCGAAGGCGGCAGCTCCCATCTTTGGCAGACGAAAGACAAGCGAGCCTGAACTCCACGAGGCTATTGAACCGGATGCCGAAGCCCTGGACCCGCGCACGGAGCAAATTCTTGCCGAAATCCGCCGCCTGCAGGAGAAATACGGCGTGAGCATTGACGAACTGGAAGTGATGCTTGGATATACCGTCAAGCTGAGCCCCATTCGCATTACCCGTGGCGGGAAGATCTTCCTCTCCGAATATGATGACAGGGAAGTTAAGATGCCCAACGTCTCCAAGGCGCTCTATTTCCTGTACCTGCGCCATCCGGAAGGACTCCGTTACAAGGAGATTGCAGACCATAAGGATGAGCTCCTGCACATTTACGAGAACATTTCCGGGCGGGATGTGCCGGATGAAATGGAGAAGAGTATTGCCATTCTGGTTGACCCGTTTGGCAATGGACTCAATGTGAATGCATCCCGCATCAAGACGGCTTTCCGGAATGCCGTGAGCGACCGGATCGCCCGTTTCTACTACATCAACGGGGCAGCGGGGGATATAAAGAAGGTCCCGTTGGACCGGGACCTCGTAATCTGGGAGTATTGACCGTCATTCCCGGCTTGACCGGGAATCTTATTCCTCTTCAAACAATCGGTCATACATAGCCATCGGTGCAGCGGCATTTTCGCACAGGGTTGCGAACTTACGCCCTGCCTTGCGGAAGCGGACGGACATTTTGCACACACCCTCGGCCGTAGCGTCGAAGTTTAGCGCATTGTCGATATTCAGGTCTTTGGCCACTTCCACGGCGTCCTGGTTGGCACCAATGTAGGCAAAAGTCCAGCCTTTCTCCCGCAGGCGGCTGACCAGTGATTTCACGGTCTTGCCGGAGTACTCCTCGGAGGCGTTCTCATAGCCGTCGGTAATGATTGTGGCCATCACGCGATCGTCTTCGTGAATCTGGCCTTCCAGGGTGTTCAGGGTCTTTCCCATTGCATCATACAGGGGCGTGCAGCCGCCGGGACGATAATCTTTCCGGGAGAAGTCTTCCACCTTCTCAATGGCCACGCGGTCGCGGCGGGTCTTGATGCCGGAGATACCGTTGCCTTCAAAGGTGACGATGGTCACATAGTGCTGCTGGTCAGGGAAATCCTCGTGATTCTTGCGGATTCCGGAGAGCACTTCGTTGATGCCGGTGAGGGCCTGGTCGTAGATGGCGGACATGCTGCCGCTTTCGTCAAGGATGATTACGTTGTAGATGTTCATGGCGCGTTGATTTTATCGGTTTCTGGTGCAAAAGTAATCCCTTTGCCTCCGGGGACGAAATAGCTGAAAGCCTTTCATGTATTTGGGAAGGTGAGAAGAAAAAAGTGAACTTCGCACCAAAAAAATGGTGGTGTGTCAGTAATTGACAATTTGCCGTTTTACCTTTGCCGCATCACCCAGAGAAAAGTATTATGGCCAAGAGAAAAAGACTGGCAATCCCCAGTTATGCAGGATTCCGTGCATTCCTGCAGGATGAGCATTGTGAAGAGGCGTTTGACCGGAATTTTGCTGCCAGCCATCCCGGTTACCGGATGGACGAAACCCTGTGGCATTTGCTGGGGCTGGATTCGGAGTTCCTCTTCGGACGCGTCTTTCCCTGGGATCAGACTCCGGAAGGACGCCTGTACTGGTCTGGCGTGGACAGGGATTGGCGGAACCGGGTTTGGCAGACCTAAGAATTGAGTAGAAAAATTGTCGATAATTGACAATTTTTAACTATATTTGGGAAACTGAAATGATTGACATTATGAACGCTAAAGTACATTCCAGACCAAGACGGAGCCCGGCGGCGAAACTGCTGCTTGCTCTCCTGTGTTTCCCTGTATTCCTCATTCTTTGCTGGCAAGACCAGGCGATGAAACTATAAGATGAGAATCGAGGAAGCGATAGTGTATCTTCTCTCCACTGAAGGTTGCGGTATGACGGCAGAGACTTTGGCGGAGCAGATAAACTTGCACCGGCTTCATCGTCGCAGAGATGGGCAACCGGTGGGGACGAACCAGATTTGGGCGGTAGTATTCCGGAATCCGGATATGTTTGTGAGGGATGGGAGATTGATAAGGCTGATGGTTTAGCAGAAATGGAGGATAGAAACAAAAGCAAGAATAATGGACATTGGGGTTTGATGACCCTGATTATTATCGGGCTTAGTGTTTATCTGATCGCACTATCTATCAAGTGGTTTGTATTCATGGATTAGGGCTTAACTCCCAAGGAACGAATAACATCAGAATACTATTTGTAAAAGAATTCGGCGAAAAAAGTTAAATTTGTACTTTGCAAGATTCCGATAATACTACATTATAAGAACTATGACGCCAGAGGAAAAAGCTCGCGTACTCATAGACCAGATGTTTGCAGACGCTGGTTGGAAAGTCGTTTCCAGGGATGAGTATTCCCCGAATCTCTCGGCTGCCGCTATTGAAGAAGGTATATTAGAGGGGGGTAAAGAGGCTGATTACCTTTTGTTTATCAATGGAAAGGCTGTTGGTGTTCTGGAGGCAAAAAAAGCTTCAACAGATGTTACTTCAGAAAAGGTTATATCTCAAGCTGAAGGATACACGCATAAACTGACCAAGTATTACCAGTATTATGCAAATCCGCTACCCATTGTCTATGTCTCTAATGGCCAGGTGACATTCTTCAAGGGTGAAGATGGAGGCTACATCCCTGTAGGAAGCATCCACACCCCAAAGGAAATCTGCAAGATGCTGGGGATCGAGGATGAGTTTGCCGGTCTTCCCACACTGAAAAAGAAAGGTCTCCGCGACTGTCAGTTCGAAGCGATTACCGAACTGGAAAAGAGTTTCAGAAGCGGACAAAACAGGGCCTATATGGTTCTGGCGACAGGCGCAGGAAAAACATACACCGCGTGTATGGCGTCCTACCGTTTCCTTTCGTACACGCCTATGCGCAGGGTCTTGTTCCTGGTGGACAGAAATAACCTTGGAAAGCAGGCAGAGGATGAATTCGGAAAGTTCAAACTCACTGAAACTGGAGACCCCTTCAATTCCATCTTTACGGTCAATCGCCTTAAGGGACAGACAATCCCTAAGGATTCCAACGTGGTAATCTCCACTATCCAGCGTCTTTTTTCGCTATTGAAAGGCGAAGAAGTGGAAGATACCGACGATGACGAAAACTATGACGGCGACGAAACTCCGACTCCCGCTGTAACACTACCAGATAATCCCACCTTGCCGAAGGATTTCTTCGATTTGATTATCGTCGATGAGTGCCACCGTTCCATTTACGGATCATGGCGTTCCGTCCTGGAGTACTTCTCTTCTGCACGTATTATCGGCCTCACAGCAACCCCTGCTCCGGAAACGGAAGCATTCTTTAACAACAACCGGGTTATCAACTATACGCTTGAACGTTCCATTGCCGACGGCGTGAACGTGGATTATCGCGTTTACCGCATCAAGACAAAGGCGACCGAAGATGGAGGCGCCATCAGGGATGGAGAAGACCTGAAGCAGATTACCCGTTATACCGGCAAGGTTGAAAACGTAAAGAATAGTGGCGAGAAAACCTATACCGGAAACGAGCTAAACAGAAGCATTGTTAACCCTTCCCAGATAAAGCTTGTCCTGGAGACATATCGTGATGCCGTTTATACGGAGATGTTCAATGATCCTCCGAGGGAAAAACCCGATACGAAGAACTTCGATTATCTCCCCAAAACACTGATTTTTGCTCTGAACGATGCGCACGCAAGCAATATCGTCCAGATAGCAAAAGAAGTATTCGGAAAGGAGAATGACCCGCAATTTGTCCAGAAGATTACCTATTCTGCTGGAAACAGCAATGAACTTATCCGCCATTTCCGGAATGACAAGGAATTCCGTATAGCCGTAACCGTAACGCTTGTGGCCACCGGAACGGACGTTAAGCCAATTGAGGTGGTAATGTTCATGCGAGACATAGAGTCGGAATCTCTTTATACCCAGATGAAAGGCCGCGGAGTTCGCACTATCGGGGATGAACAGCTCAGAATCGTTACGCCTAACGCGTTCAGTAAAGACCTGTTCTATCTGGTTGATGCCGTTGGCGTTACGGAGCATGATATGAAGGTCACGCGTCCCGGAACGGACCCGCGTCCGGCGACCATGCCCCTAAAGGAGCTGCTTGAGCGCATCACTCACGGCTACGTTGATGATGAGTACCTCAAGATTCTGGCAGGTCGGCTTTCACGTATCTACAATAAGGCCGACGAAGAGCAGCGGACCAAGTTCGCGAATCTTGCCGGGAAGGACATGAAAGAGATCGCATCTAGTATCTATGAAGCACTGGAGTCAGGAACGCTTCCTCCTTTTGTTGACATCAACGAACCCAACAACGAGAGGAAAGGACTTGTTTCTGCGCTGGCAAATCATCCCGAGGCAAGGAATTATCTGCTTATCCTGAATGCCGGATTTGTAAAGATCCTTGTTCCGGGTGAAGACGAACTGGTTTCCAAGGGCTTTTCAATCGAAGAAGCCGCAAAAACGACGGCTGCATTTGAAAAGTATGTCGAAGCACACAAAGATGAGATTGAAGCGTTACGCATCATCTACAACAATCAAGGAGACCCCATCACATACGCCATGCTAAAAGAGCTTGATACGCAACTGCGCTTCGCAAATGCCAAGTTCAATCCGGCGCTCCTCTGGAATACCTATGCTCTTTTGCACCCGACCGATGTCGTGAAGTTTACGACAAAGGACGAGAAAGATGCCATTACCAATATCATCCAGCTGGTCAGGTTTGCATTTAAGCATATTCCAAAGCTGGAGAGCCTTAAGGGCGGTGCCGCCAAATACTTCAATCTCTGGTGCGGCCAGACCTGGCGTGGTGTTACCGAGACTCAAAAAGCATTACTGGAACAGGTTGTTAATTACATTGTTACCAACGGTTCCTGCACCATTGACGATATCAAGGAAGAAGACAAGACCCAGGCCGGACAACTCATTCAAGCGTTTGGCAGCTTGCCTCAAGCAAACATGGTTCTTGCATCCTTATCCCAATTCATGATCTACAGAAAAACCGCATAACATCTTATGGCAAAGCAGTCATCAGAACAGACCCTTATCAATAAAGTTTGGAAAGTAGCCGATGTCCTTGCTGGACAAGGCGTTGGATTCACAGATTACATTACCCAGCTTACGTATCTCCTCTTCCTCAAGATGGATGATGAGAATGTGGAGACCTTCGGTGAGACATCCGCCATTCCTGATGGTTACCGCTGGGAAGACTTGATTGGTTTGGATGGTCTGGACCTGATTGCCCAATATGAGAAAACGCTGAAGGTCCTCAGCGAGCAAGACAACCTGATAGGCACCATTTACACTAAAGCGCAGAACAAGATCGACAAGCCGGTATATCTCCAAAAAGTGATTTCTCTTATTGATGAGGAGTCCTGGCTTGTGATGGATGGCGACGTGAAGGGAGCCATCTATGAGAGTATCCTGGAGAAGAACGGAAAAGATAAGAAAAGCGGTGCCGGTCAGTACTTTACCCCTCGTTCGCTCATTAAGGCCATGGTGGATGTCACCCAGCCGAAGATTGGGGAAACTGTTGCCGACCCGGCTTGCGGAACAGGTGGATTCCTTCTCACTGCCTATGACTACATGAAAGTTCAGACGGCAGACAAAGATAAACGCAGATTCCTCCGTGAGGAAGCTCTACACGGCATAGATAATACCCCTCTGGTGGTTACGCTCGCGTCTATGAACCTGTATTTGCATGGTATTGGAACGGACCGAAGCCCGATTGAGTGTCGTGACTCCCTGGAGAGTGAGCCGTCGACACTTGTGGATGTTATC
>JAFZOK010000033.1 GCA_017550655.1 Bacteroidales bacterium
GTCCAAGAAGCCAGGGCGCAGGAAGATGTGCCCAAGGCAAACGAAGATGGAGTCTGGGTACTCGCCAATGTGAAAACGACAAGCTTCCCCGTCTCATCGGAAATATGGGGAACGCCATTCAGCGTAAGTAATATCAGCGGAACCACGACTTCTTACGAATGCTCGGTTACCTACAACGGCCAGACCGGCACGTTCCGGGGTGGCGTCACCCCCTTCGAAGGCCCCTATAAACCCGGTGAGCTTGTCATACTGCAATCGCGCGGTGAAGCGGCGGACAGGGGCTGGTTTAACCTGATAATGTTCTGCAAGTACTGGATGCACGGCTCTTTCTGGCCAGCGGACGATAATATAATGATTGGCTGGGAGATGCGCAGTGATAATCCTCCGTGTGAATTGACATTTCCCACGCATGCCGAGGTAGGAAGCGATGAATTAACGTACAGCATCTGGATTGAAATTGGCGAAAAGATCCTTCAGACGGACTACATTTTTGAGTGGGGCGGAGGAAATGAAATACTGGTGGCTCCGGATTGGGTAAAAGAACTGCTGGGCGATGAGGGAGAACACGCCAATGAAGTGTGGACTGTATTCGTCAGCCTGGTCGGCGGCCTGATGGGTGGTGGTCTGCTGGGCGGCGCCGGTGGCGCTGCAGCAGGCGGTGCAGCCGCGGGCGGAGGCGGCCTTTTCCCGGACGGTCCCGGTTTCCTTTCCCCGGAGGATGAACGCCGCAGGCGCTTCCTAAAAGACAATGATGACGGCACGCGCACCATGGAAGACCCCGCAACGGGAAAGCAATATACGCTTTACCCCACTTATGACGAGGATGGCAACCAGACGGGCTGGAAGAACGAAAACGATACCCCGTACGATGAGGCAGGTATTGACGAATGGCTGGACTGGCGCGAGCGAAACAGCTCGGCCTTCTCTCAGGATGATGCGACCGCCGAGCAGAATCTCAAGGACTGGCGCGATCGCAATGAGGAGTTGAGGGGCTATGACGAGAAGGAGTACAAAAAGGGAACTGCAGCCATCGAAGCCCAGCGGAAGAGAGATGATTACATAGATAAAATAGCCAACAAATACTATGTGGATCTTACTTCAATAGAATATGGTAAAGGTACAGCCAAAGAGAAAGAGGAAGCTAAGATAAAGGCGGCCAGAAAGGGCATCAATGAGATGAAGAAAGAGGCACTGCAGAAATACCGGGAGATGGCAGGGGTGGAAGAGGGTCTCAGCATACTCATCGCCCAAACCGAACTGGTGCAGAGAGTATGTGATTCTACCATCACCATTGGTGCACAAGTAGTTCCTGGCGGAAAGACCGTACAAACCTATTATTCTATGGCCAAGAACGGACTGGGAAGAGGATTTGAAGCACATGCATCAGGTGGTTCTTTTGCCAAAGGCTTGGCTGCCGGATCCGTAGAAGGTGCTCTTGAGGTGGCGCAGAATAATGCAGATGTTCTGGGTGACGCCGCAGGGAGCAAGATGGCGGAGTATGGAATCCAAGTCGGATCCGGTGTTGCAAAGGAGGTCTTCTCCGGCTGGTATGAAGGGAAGAGTGTGAAAGAAACAGCCAAAGGCGTGCTTGGTAATGCTTCCGGAGAGTTTATTAAGATTGCGACCGGAAAGGTAATTGGGAAAGGCATGGAAGGGGCGCCGACCAAGTACGTGGAAATCGGCAAGGGAATGAGCGAGACCTTTAATACGAGCTATGATGTCACCACGACATTGTTAAAAAAATAATTTGCGCCTTCGTTGAGAAATATGAATAAGTCAACCCTCATCACAATTATTCTGGACGCAGCCATCATTCTGGCGGTGGCGTTGTTTATGTTTGTCATCCGGCCATGGGATAAGGCCGATAAGGTCGAGGCCGATTATGGCCTGGCAGACGAGCTCACCATTGCGGCGCAAGAGGACGGAGGGCCTGTAGTTCCTGTTGTGGGCGATAGCGAGGCCCTTGATGTGGAACCCGTGGAAGGCATCCGCATCACGGCCCCGGCCAACGCTATGGACAAGGACCGGGAGTTTACGATTACCGCTGTGGATGAGAAGACCTGGGAAGAAGCAAAAAAAAGAGTAGAGGCGAACGGCGAGGAAAAAATGCTTTTTTGCTTCGACTTAGACGCTGGTCTTGGTCCTGACGAGCACCTACCTGGAGAGTATACTTTCTCGATGGATTTAAAAAAAATGGGCATTCCCCCCATTCTATGGGACTATATTTCAGTATGGTGGTGTTCTGGAGATGAGAGAGAAAGGTATACAACGTGGATTGAAGATGGTAAACTCGTACTTCAAAGTGACAGAAACACACTGATGGAGTGGGTGATTGGAGCACCGATTGTTTTGCCTATTGCACTATATGTAATTGACGAAACAAGAACGGAAGGCGGGTTATTAAAACGTTTTAACAAGCGAGACGATGTCTGCAGGCTTCAGTTAAAAAACCGCTATGGAGATTTCGATATCTATTACTGCTACAAAGACACAGAATATGCCGACCGTTATGAAGCTTGGAAATCACGCGTCGGTGAATTTGAACAGCGGAAGGCGTACCTGGAAAAAAGGGCCGATGAAGAATATGACCGGCAAATGAAAGAACGTTA
The DNA here is from genome assembly GCA_017550655.1 of Bacteroidales bacterium. Lineage (GTDB taxonomy): Bacteria > Bacteroidota > Bacteroidia > Bacteroidales > UBA932 > Egerieousia. Next base: position 2,610 of record JAFZOK010000033.1, read on the forward strand.
TGGAGAGGGCGCAATCGGTTGGTTGAAGAGCTGGCAGAATACGTATAGCAAAGAAGCCATAGACCGGGCCGCCATTCTGGCCCAACTATGTGATCAAGATGAAAAACTGTGGGAGATACGAGAGCTATACAGCGCACCGCCCAGCGTTGCAGACATTGGGAATATGCTTATCGCTGCCAACAAATATCTAACAGAAAACCAACAACTTAATCCGCAATACTGGACACTTGACGTCTATTTGGTTGGCTATAATGAACTTGGCGCCACCAGTGGTCTTGTTACAGATGCCTATATAAAAAAGCGAAAAATTGTCGTTAACTATGAGAAGATGCTAAGTGCCCGTAAGGTCTATGAGAGGAAGGGCAAAGGAGAAGCGATGCTTCTAACTCTTACTCATGAACTTTTCCACTACCGTCAGCATAAGTGGAGTTTTTTGTGGGGAACTGGCATAGACTATCGAACAATGGAAACAACGGCCGCTTATTTGGAGAATAGCGCGGCTGTTTACTATTTGCAAAGGGGAGAGATTCGGACCTCTCCTGAGAACCTGGCAAAAACCCTTATCTCCGGGAAGTTTGATGGAGGAAGTAGTGATTTTGACCCGGCTCCCAGAGAGAATTATGAAGTTTTTGGCCGGGATTTTAACGCAAGTATTAATAAGCTATTAGAGGATAGCGATTGGGCAGCGAACTCATCTTACACATATGCCGATTTGATGGATTATCTTCATCAGAAAAAGGGCCTGGAAGAACACCTTAAAGGTAAATTCCTTTTAGATAAGTATTCTATGTTTGAGACCCACAAGCAGCTCTACATGTCCTGGTTTGGAATAACGGCGGAAAAGGATTTCAACGCCTATGTACAGGGTTTCTGCGTTGATAACTTGGAGCGAATACGTAAGGCGCAAAGTGATAATTACGTTATGACCGTACACCCGGAACTCCACACAAAAGAGTATACGGTTTCACCCAACTCCCCTGTTATTGATGCGACTGCAGAAAAGGGGGATCTCATTATGCGAACCTTTGATTTAAAAGGGAAAGGGAAAGAACCCTTTACGGCCTATATTGTTCGAGGTAAGGGTTGCACCGCAGAAGAAGTATCATTCTATACTTCTACGGGATCTTTCGATGACGATAAGAAAGAAGGGCTCTATTTTTCAGCGAAGAATGACAACGACTACTCCGGCGCCTATTTCAAACCACATTCCTTGGCCCTTCCGTTTAAAATTGTAGCCCTATTCCAGCCTGAGAAACCAGTGATTAAAAAGGTGAAGAAAGACTACATCCTGTTTGACATTCCCAAGCCGGAAAGTGTCCTTCTGAAGAACAAATATGTGACGGGCGCCAAATACATATATAGGAATGCCAACGGCGAAGAAATGGACATTTTTGCCCCCGCGTCTAAATTCGGCAAGAAGAATGTAAAATGGAAGATGCAGGATGCCGATAAGAGCGATTTCACGCTTACGGTCCGATGGGTCTGCGAGAGGGACGGAGAGGTATACGAATCCCCCGAGTCAAAGGAAGCGGTGTACGGTGCCAAGCCTATAGCTCCCGATAAACAAGCAGACAAAAAGGCCGATAAGAAGAAGGCCAAAGAGGAGAAAAAAGCAAAGGAGAAAGAGGTTCACCACGATGGCCAGGAAAAACTGGTGGAGAAGGTTGATTTTAAGGAGAATCCCTTTATCGTTGCCGGGTTGGACTATGAGCCGCCTTATTATGTTTCAAAGCAAGGCGACGTCGGATGGGTTGGGGTGGTACAGTGCGAGATACCTTTTACAGACAAAAACATGCGTTTTGAACCAACTACAGACGGATATCGTTTATTGCTCCATTATAACGGCGACATGTTTAATAGTCTTAACTCCTATGAGTTCCCTTATCCAGAACAGACTCACGATATTACGGTAGAGTTGCTATTGGATGAAGAATTAGAGTTGATTGCCGGAACTATTTCTCACAAGGCTGACTTTACAATGAATCCTTATAAACGTGACAAACCGGATTTTCGACTACCCTGCCAATATGAGTTAAATTCTTCTGTTAGAGTCTCCTCGCAATGGAGCGGGGTTTCGGGTTATGGATTAAAGCAAACCAACGCATGGTATGTAGAAGGCATGGGAAATACCGATAATTCATACTACAAGGTTTATGAAATGGAATTATCTGACGTAACCGGTATGGCAACTTTGGGAAAGATTTCAAAAAAGGATCAGAGAGGTCGTCCGCAGGAGCATTATGTAGAGCATTATTCTCCAACGCTAACGAGCCCTGATGATGGGACGCCCCTTTTCCGGAGGTGCCAATTAACATGTATTGTGAAAGAATCATATTTCCAAACTTTACGAGACTATGAAAAGAGACGTTATAATTTAATATAGCTAGGTCTTATCTTACTGCACCAACGAGAGTAACTCTGGGGCATTGCAATAGTATAATGACGATGGAATGAATAAAACAATCTTCATAAACAGAGTGTTTGTTTTCCTGGCTCTTCTCCTTCCCCTGACCCTATCGGCCCAGGAGATTAGGGACATGGACTTCCGTGTGGAGGTGGCGCAGAACGGAAGCGCCACCGTCATCACGGACTGGGACGTGACGGTGGTGAGCGGCACGGAGTGGTACATACCTATCGAGAACCTGGGGCCCATGACCATCACCTCCCTCCAGGTGTTTGAAAACGGCGAGGCCTTCGTGGATGAGGGGCTGGACTGGAAAAGCAAACGCTCGCTGGAAGAAAAGGCGGGCCGGAGCGGTCTGGTCAAGACCAAGCGCGGCTATGAATTGTGCTGGGGCCAGGGAAGCCTGGGAGACCACAAGTGGCAGTCCAGGCTGGGCCTCACCGGCCTGGTGCAGGGGATGATGGACTACGACGGCTTCAACTTCCAGTTTGTGAATGACCGCATGCAGGCTCCTCCCAAGCACGTGCGCGTAGTTCTGGTGAACAAGACCGGAGGCCCGGCCTGGACTCCCTCCAATACCAAGGTGTGGGCCTTTGGCTTCAAGGGAAACATCCACGTGGTGGACGGCGCCATTGTAGCCGAAACCACCAAGCCCCTGAAAAAGGAGAACCACGTGACCCTCATGGTGCGCTTCGACAAGGGAATGTTCTTCCCCAAAGTCCTCCAGAACATCCCCTTCTCTTACATGGAGAAAAAAGCCAAAAAGGGAAGCCGCATCAGCAACGCAGCCAAGATGGACGAACTGGCCATCTACGGCCTAATAGCCGTTGTGGCAGCCGCCCTGGTCTGGCTTTTCACGGCCCTGAAAAAGGGAAACAAATACAACAAAAATCTTCTGGGCGTCCAGAAAATCAAGGGTTGGAGCCGGGACGTTCCACTGGACGGGAACCTCTTTGCCAATTATTATGTGAGCCGCAACGCCAACCGCTTCTTCTTCAGCGGTGGCGGCGAAGAGAGTCATCTCATGGGGGCACTGTTCCTCAAATGGATCCTGGAAGGGAAGGTGCAGGCCCGGAAGAAATGCATGCAATTGCAGCAGGACGTCCAGCTGGACAACGAGGTAGAGGAATCGTTGTACAAGATGGCCCTGGAAGCTGCCGGCGACAACCATCTCCTGGAGCCGAACGAGTTTGAGAAGTGGGCCGATACGAATTACAAGACGCTGGAAGCCTGGCCCAAGAAGGCCCTCTCCGTGGGCCGCCAATACCTTCTGGACAAAGGTTATCTGACCGACAAGGACCGGGGCACCGAGGCGGGGTTTGCACCCATGCGGCAGGTTCCGGAGTTCCGGCAGTTCCTAAAAGACTTCACCCTCATCAACAAGCGTACGGTGCCCGAGGTGCACCTCTGGAACCAGTATCTGGTGTATGCGGCGCTTTTCGGGATAGCCGATGAAGTGGCCGGCCAGATGCAGGTGCTCTATCCCATGGACTTTGCCCGCTACGCGCAGGAGATGTCCCTGGAGCCCTCCGGCGGCATCCCTTCGCTGCTGAACCTGTCCCAGAACTTCTCCAATATCGCTTCCCGGGTGGTATCGGCCCATTCTACCCTGGATTCCGACCCGGAAGACGGGTTCTCCTTCCTGGGCGGAGGCGGCGGACACTCCGGTGGCGGCCATGGTGGCGGAAGCCGATGAATACTTGATAATCTCCACAATATGAAAAAGATAATTCTCCTGATAGCTCTCCTCCTACCCCTGACCTTATTGGCCCAGGAGATTCGGGATATAGACATCCGTGTGGTGGTGGCCAAAGACGGTTCCGCCACGGTGACCACCGACTGGGACGTCACCGTGACCAGCGGCACCGAGTGGTACATCCCCGTGGGCAATCTGGGGCCCATGAAAGTGACTTCCCTCAAGGTGTCCGAAGACGGAAAGACCTTCGTGGACGAGGGGTTCAACTGGGATTCCGGCCGTTCCCTGGAGCAGAAAAAGGGCCGGAGCGGTCTGGTCCGGAAGACCGACGGTGTGGAGCTGTGCTGGGGCCAGGGCTCCCTGGGTGATCACAAATGGCGCACGGTGGTGAAGATGACCGGCCTGGTTCAGGGCATGACGGACTATGACGGCTTTAACTTCCAGTTTGTAAACACCCAGATGGTAGCCGGCCCACAGCACGTGAAGGTGACCATTGTGAACCAAACCAGTGGGCCGGAGTGGACCTCTGAGAACACCAGGGTCTGGGCCTTCGGTTTCCGGGGCTCCATCTACGTGATAGACGGAGCCGTAGTGGCCGAGACCCGGAAACCCATGAGCAAACGGAACCACGTGACCATCATGGTGCGCTTTGACAAGGGGATGTTTGCCCCGGAAGTGACCAAGAACTCCACCTTCGCCCAAATGGAGAAAAAGGCCAAGAAAGGCAGTAGCTATAACATTTTGTCCAATACCAAGGCCTGGGGTCCCTATTTGCTGGGCGCCGGGGTGCTGGCTCTGATTCTCTGGATTCTGGGCGCTTTTGCCACAGGAAACATCTACCGGAAGAAACTCTTTGGCACCCGCAAGATTGAAGGCTGGTGCCGGGATGTCCCCCTGAACGGCAACCTCTTTGCCGCCTATTACGTGATGGATGGCAGTCGCCGCTTTTATCTGGACGGCGAGAAGTA
>JAFZOK010000034.1 GCA_017550655.1 Bacteroidales bacterium
CCGTTATTTCTTGGCCTTCTTGTTCTTCTCCTCAGCAGGCTTCTCAGCCGGGGTCTCGTTGGGCTTCTCTTCCTCCTTGAACTCGGAGAACTTGGTAGCCACGAGTTTTATAGTGTTGTGGTTAACGTTATCCTTATCCGTCCACTCTTCCGGTTTGAAGTACCCTTCTACCAGCACGCGGGCACCTTTTGTAAGGATGTTGAAGGCATCAGCTGCCTCGTTGCTCTTCCATGCCTCGATATTGAGGATTGCGGAAACCTTTTTCTCTTCATCACCGATCTTCTCCGTGCGGCGAACTGAGAGGCCGAAGCGGGCGATTGATGCGGTTGCGAACTGGTTGATGGTAGCGTTGTTTACTACAAAACCTGAAATCTGAAAGTTGTTCATTGTCTTCATAACTTTAATTTTTTAGATGTTAATATTTAAATTTTACGCTGCTTAGAATAGCAAGACAGGAGAAGGTGCCATAAGACAAGGGAATGCCGACAAAAAATAAACCCTTGCGGCTCTGAACAAATTTGGATTAAGGAAAACCTTCCCCAAATTTATTTTGATTTTTTTCGAGCAAAACAGGATGTGCGCCCTTGACGAGCGCCGCTGTCGCTAACTTTGCAACGGAAAATTGTATATGACATCGCCCGAAAAAATGATGTGAAGACGTAGAACGACCGATGCCAGGTTATACCGAAATGAATAACGAGAGTCAACCACCTCGTGAACGTATCAGCCCAGAGAAGAGCATCAAAGACGCATGGAGAAGGCACAGCAAGGAAAGCCGTGCAATCCTCTGAGGCAAAGGAAAAGCATCAAGGCTGCATACCAGAACTATCGACAAAGGGTGCCGTGATGGTCGAAGGGTTATGCCCGCAGAGTGTACCAATAAAGACCGTCCACAACACGAAACTTGTAGCCACCAAGCATCAGAAATGTCCGGAAGATAAGGGTAACAAGACCCGAATACCAAGAATAGAGATAAAGAGAAAACGAGTAAGAAATAGGCCTCTCCCTTGCCAGATGCCCTGTTCGGACAGGGGCATATACGAAGTGAAAAACAAGCGAAGCCATAGGCCAAATACCATATACAACCTCCAAGGTATAAACAGAAGAGCCGCTGCCTTGGGTTGGTGGGTGGGCCGGAGGAATAGAGAAGAGAATTGAGGCAGGGATCAATGGACTGTCTGCAAGAGTGTCCATCCTGCCTCCGCTGTCAGGCTGCTCTTGCTCCCGTGTCGGCCACTGCTCGACTCAGGAGCAAGAGCGGCCTGACAGCCGCCCGTGGGAGCGTATAGAGAAAAAGAAAAGCCGGTAGAAAACTACCAGCTCTTGTTCTTTTCAATGTTCCTAGCCCATTCTAACTTTTTGGTAATGTTCTGGATGGAGATCTCTTTTTCCTCACCTTCAGGGAACTCTTCCTGATACATCTGAAGAGCATCCTCTTCCTCCGCGATATAGTCAACACCGTAGCCTCCAATAATAGTCAGGCGGTCGGCACAATCCAAGTATTCATCTTTGGCTACCCGGAGTGCAAAAGACTCCAGTCCATGAGTTGCTCCCCGGTTGAACTCGAAGGATTCCTTCTCTGCGGCGATATAGTCTGGGAAGGTATTCTCCAGATCCAAAATCATGTCGATACGTTCTTTATAAGACTTGGAAGGGTCGTATGGAACAAGTTCATACACCTTCATGATAGCCCAAACTGCGCCACGGATGAAATCCTCCGTGACGTTCTCCTGTCTTTCTCTTATACAAGCTTCTGCATATGTCATCATAATGGCTGCAAAATTACGAAAAAATAATGAAATAATAGTCTGAAATCAAGAATAGTTGGAGAAAACAGGCCTTTTCTTGACCTGTCTCTCCAACTGTATTAGTGTGTATAGAAATCCACCTGATAGGTCTTTGTCGGCAGTCCGAAAGCCGGATGCGTGTCGAACTCGTTGTAGTTGTCCCACTGTACTTCCATGGTGTAGCCCATCGGGAAGTTGAACTCAACGAAGGCTGTCAGCATGTCAACCTCGTCCTCTGTCAGGCCATCGCACTCACCGTATGCCAGCCAGTAGATAGCCCATTCAGGGATATCATGGGTCTCTTTCTTCATCCTATGTGCCATAGACTTAATCCTTGAAATAGTGATTGATGTACTCCTTCACAGACCTGTTGCAGATCTCGCTCAGTTTCTTGGGTTTGAAGAACATGTCACGTTCCACCTTCAAGCCGCACAGGTTCAGCTCAGACAACTGGGAAAGGGAGAAATAGCCCATTTCTGCGCTGGTGTCAGTACCGACCACCAGACCAAAGAAGAGATAGTCATCATCCTCCTGCCGACCCTCGGTGACGTACCATGTGAGGGCGGTTGCTGGAAAGAAGTACTTTGCCACTACGACGGCATCGGCCTTCTTGCCGTCCTGACTGTAAAGCGGGAATTTTTTGAGAGATTCCGACAACTCTGCGTTCATAAGTCTCATAATGTTGCTTATTTGATTGTGAATTTTGGATTTTATCGGACCTCCTGGCGGGGAAGACTTTCTTTTTCTCGAAGTCAATCTCCTGCGGAGGAGCTTTTTTTTAACTTCATCGGCATGTCCTATTGGGTTTAGACTTTCTTTGTGCGTAAAAGAGCAAGCCCACCAAGATGACTACGGCAAGGAATTTCAGTGGAAAATTCGCGGCACAGCCGTTAGAATTATCTTCTGAAATAGCATCGTGGTACTTGA